>NZ_CP090640.1:1272082-2544164 GCF_029633825.1 Burkholderia contaminans
TCACGCTCGACGTCGAAATGCCGCGCATGGACGGGCTCGACTTCCTCGAGAAGCTGATGCGCCTGCGGCCGATGCCGGTCGTGATGGTGTCGTCGCTGACCGAGCGCGGCTCGGAAATCACGCTGCGCGCGCTCGAACTCGGCGCGGTCGATTTCGTCACGAAGCCGCGCGTCGGGATTCGCGACGGGATGCTCGACTACGCGGAAAAGCTCGCCGACAAGATCCGCGCGGCGTCGCGGGCGCGCGTGCGCCAGGCGCCGCAGCCGCAGGCCGCCGCGCGCACGGCGGACAGCCACTCGGCCGCGCCGATGATCAACAACCCGCTCGTCAGTACCGAGAAGCTGATCATCATCGGCGCGTCGACGGGCGGCACCGAGGCGATCCGCGAAGTGCTGACGCCGCTGCCGCCGGATGCGCCGGCCGTGCTGATCGCGCAACACATGCCGCCGGGCTTCACGAAGTCGTTCGCGCAACGGCTGAACGGCCTGTGCCGGATCGCGGTGAAGGAAGCCGAGCACGGCGAGCGCGTGCTGCCGGGCCACGCGTATATTGCGCCGGGCCACGCGCACCTGTTGCTTGCGAGAAGCGGGGCGAACTATATTGCGCAACTGTCGGACGAGCCGCCGGTGAACCGGCACCGCCCGTCGGTCGACGTGCTGTTCCGCTCGGCGGCGACGCACGCGGGCAAGAACGCGCTCGGGGTGATCCTGACCGGGATGGGCCGCGACGGCGCGGCCGGCCTGCTGGAAATGAAACGCGCGGGCGCTCACACGTTCGCGCAGGATGAAGCAAGCTGCATCGTGTTCGGGATGCCGCGCGAGGCGATCGCGCTCGGCGGCGCGGACGAGATCGTGCCGCTCGCCGAGATGAGCCGTCGCGTGATGGCGCGCCTGGCGACGATGGGCGACCGCGTGCAGCGCGTTTGAATGGAATGTCACGGGGCGCGTGCCACGATACGCGTCCCGACGGAAACGAATCTGGAAAGGAACGACGATGGACAAGAGCATGAAAATCCTGGTGGTGGACGATTTCCCGACGATGCGCCGGATCGTCCGCAACCTGCTCAAGGAACTGGGCTACTCGAACGTCGACGAGGCCGAGGACGGCGCGGCCGGCCTCGCGCGGCTGCGCGGCGGCGGTTTCGACTTCGTGATCTCCGACTGGAACATGCCGAACCTCGACGGTCTCGCGATGCTCAAGGAAATCCGCGCGGACGCGACGCTCACGCACCTGCCGGTGCTGATGGTCACGGCCGAGTCGAAGAAGGAGAACATCATCGCGGCCGCGCAGGCCGGCGCGAGCGGCTACGTCGTGAAACCGTTCACGGCCGCGACGCTCGACGAGAAGCTGAACAAGATTATCGACAAGATGGCGAAGACCGGGAGCTGACGTGAACGAGCCGATCCATGCCGCGCTGACCGGCGCCGGGTTCAGCGCCGACGGCCACGCCGAAGGCGCCGATTTCGCGAGCGACCGCATCCTCGCGCGCATCGGCCATGTCACGCGCACGCTGCGCGATTCGATGCGCGAGCTCGGGCTCGACAAGCATGTCGAGCGGGCGGCCGAAGCCGTGCCCGATGCGCGCGACCGGCTGCGCTACGTCGCCACGATGACCGAGCAGGCCGCCGTGCGCGTGCTGAATGCGATCGAGGTCGCGAAGCCGATGCAGGAGCGCATCCAGAACGAGGCCGAGGCGCTCGACGCGCGCTGGGCGCAGTGGTATGCGGCGCCGATCGAGCACGCGGAAGTGCGCGAGCTGATGGACGATACGCGCACGTTCCTGCGTACGCTGCCCGAATCGGCTTCGGCCACCAGCGCGCAACTGCTCGAGATCATGCTCGCGCAGGATTTCCAGGACCTGACCGGGCAGGTGATCAAGAAGATCATGGACATGGTCTACCTGATCGAGCAGCAGCTTCTCACGGTGCTCGTCGAGAACATCGCGCCCGAGCGGCGCGAGCAGTTCGCGGCCACCGCGGCCGCGCTCGCGGCCGAGCAGATCAGCTCGACCGGCAGCCCCGAGTCGCTGCTGAACGGCCCGCAGATCGCGCCGGAAGGCAAGACCGACGTGGTCCAGGACCAGGGGCAGGTGGACGACCTGCTCGCCAGCCTGGGCTTCTGACCCTGCCGCAGGCATCGGTGCGCCGCCTGTCGCGGCGGCGCCGATGCCCGCGCCACATCGTCCCCCGCACTGCTTCACCGCGCACGCGATTCCCGCGTGGCGCCGGGTCATCCGTCGTCAAATTGACACTTCGACACACTCAGCAGGCATACTACGCGTCAGCAGCAACGTAGCGTCATTCGTACGATTTCATATGTTGGCAGGTGGCGCGGGCGCGATGGCCGCACCGCCGGCAACAAAGCCAGTCCCTTGGGGGGGAACGTGAAGCTGAAACGCTTGGGCTGGGCCGTCGCGCACGCGACGGCTGCAATGGGTGTGCTGTGGAGTGTCCACGCATATGCTGAACTGGGCGGCGCGCCGATGTCGCCGCCGGCGGACGATCAGGCCGCAACCGTACGCGCCTTGCAGCGCGCGATGCGTTCGGCAGACGGCATGCAGACGAGCACGGCCGCTTATACCGTCCGCGAGATCACGCTCGGATCGGGCACCGTCATCCACGAATACACGTCGGCCGCCGGCAGCGTGTTCGGCCTCGCGTGGCAAGGGCCGACGATGCCGGATCTCGCGTCGCTGCTCGGCAGCTATTTCCCGCAGTACACCGCAGGCGTCCAGGCGGCGCACAAGGCGCGCGGCTGGCGCGCGCCCGTATCCGTCGACACGAGCGGCCTCGTGATCCGGACAGGCGGCCACATGGGCGCCTTCTCGGGCCAGGCGTGGCTGCCGGCGGCGCTGCCTGCCGGCCTGACCGGCACCGACATCCAGTGACAGCGGGAGAGCGATCTTGAGAATTCCTCGTACATTCAAGCGCTGGCTCGGCGTGCTGGGCCTCGCGGCGGCGACGGCCGTCCTCGTGACGGCATGCGGCGGCGGTGACGGCGGCGGCGGCAGCTCGGGCAACAACGGCAACAACGGTAACGGCGGCTCGGACGGCAATTCCGGGAACACGGCCGTCATCACCGTCAACGCCGGTGTCGCGAACGTGATCAACATCCCGACCGTCAGCCTCAAGGTCTGCGTGCCGGGCACGTCGAACTGCCAGATCGTCAACAACGTGCTCGTCGATACCGCGTCCTACGGGCTGCGGCTCGTCGGCAGCGCGGTGTCGGGCGTGCTCGGCAGCCTCCCGCAGGTGACGAGCGGCGGCGCGCCGGTCGCCGAATGCGGCAAGTTCGTGTCGAGCTACACGTGGGGCTCGGTGCGCACTGTCGACCTGTCGATCGGCAGCGAGCAGGCCGCTTCGCTGCCCGTGCAGATCATCGGCGACCTCGGCACGACGAACGTGCCGAGCTCGTGCACGAACGGAGGCACGTCGGCCAACTCGGCGAGCGCGCTCGGCGCGAACGGGATCCTCGGCATCGGGCCGGCGCCGGTCGACTGCGGCACGACCTGCGCGACGTCGACGTCGACGAACAACAACTATTACGCATGCCCGAACGGCAACAACGCGAACTGCACGGTCGCGCTCGTGCCGGTGGCGCAGCAGGTGGCGAACCCGGTGCATCGCTTCGCCGACAGCAGCGGGGTGAGCGTGACGATGCCGAGCATCTCGAACAACGGACAGGCGAGTGCGACCGGGACGCTGACGTTCGGCCTCCCCGACCTGACCGGGAAGACGGTGATGACGTCGACCACGACGGGCGACGTCAGCGCGACGTTCCAGGGGCGCAACGTGACCGCTTTCTTCGATACGGGTTCGAACGCGTACTTCTTCAACGATACGTCGGGCACGTTGCCGACCTGCCCGAAGAACACGCAGTTCTACTGCCCGTCGTCGACGACCAGCAATTCGGCGACGCTGACCGGCCAGAACGGCGTGAGCGGCACGGTGACGATGCCCGTCGCGAACGCGGATTCGCTGTTCTCGAACTCGTCGACGTTCGCGTTCAACGACATCGCGGGCCCGTTCGGTTCGTCCAATTGGCTCGATATCGGCATGCCGCACTTCTACGGCAAGACGATCTACTTCGGGATGGACAAGACCGCGAGCGGCGGCGCGGCGCCTTTCGTCGCGTTCTGACGCGGCGCGGCGGGATGCGGGAACAAGGGGGCGAGCGATCGCCCCCTTTTTTTATGCGCCGGCCGTGCACGGCACGACGGGGCCGACCGGCGGCCCGCCGCGCGCGGGCATAGCGCCTACGATGTAATACCGGCACCCATGCCGGCACGACATCGAGGAGGCAGCGCCATGAAGCCGCGCATACAACGCATCACGCCGTTCCTGTGGTTCGACCGCGACGCCGAGGCGGCCGCCGGTTTCTACGTATCGGTGTTCGACAACGCGCGCATCGTGCACGTCGCGCGCTACGGCAAGGCCGGCGCGCACGCGTCCGGCAGCGCGGAGGGCGCGGTGATGACCGTCGCGTTCGAGCTCGACGGGCAGGCGTTCGTCGCGCTGAACGGCGGCCCCGTGTTCCAGATCACGCCGGCCGTGTCGTTCGTCGTCAATTGCCGGGACCAGGACGAAATCGACCGCTACTGGGCGCGCCTGTCGGAAGGCGGCGACGAGCGTGCGCAGCAGTGCGGCTGGCTGCGCGACCGTTTCGGTGTGTCGTGGCAGGTCGTGCCGGTGCAGATGAGCGAGCTGATGACGGGCGATCCGGCGCGCGCGGAGCGCGTGATGGCGCAGGTGATGACGATGAAGAAGCTCGATCTCGACGCGCTGCAGCGGGCGGCGGCGGGATAGGGGGAGCCCGTTGCAGGCGTGAACCGGCGAACCGGCGCCAGGGGCCGCGCAAGCCCGTGAGCGGCCGGAACGGGCGCTAGCCCGGTGGCCGGCCGTCGCGCATCAGGCGCGTGTGGTCGAGGAAACGGTGGCCGGGCCCGTACGCGGTGCTTTCGATCCGGACGGCGTCGGCTGGCGCGACCGGGCGCCCGGCGGCATCGACCGACATCGATTCGATCTCGACGACCGGCACGCACGAGGCCGCGCGAGCGTGTTCCGCCGGCTCGCCGCGCGTGTCGACGCAGCGGAAGGCGAAGCTCGCGGGGAAATCCTGCGCGTACAGGGTTTGCGTCGATCCGTTCCACGCATGGTGCAGTGCGATCGTGCCGGGGTGCGGCGCGTCAGGCGCCTGTGCGCCGGGCGGCAGGGACGGCGTGCCCGCGCAGCCGGCGGTCAGCGCGCAGGCAAGCGACAGCAACGGCGCGAGCGGATGACGAAGCATGGTGCGGTTCGACCGGAATCGGCAAGTCATGGCGAAGCGTAGCGCGCTTTGCACGCCCGCGTAATGCCGGCCGGTTAATCCAATGCGGCACACGGGATGCCGATTATCGATCGCACTCGATTTCATCCGGATGTAATCAAATGCCGGATTATCGGGGGCTGTCGTTTCTGTCAGGTCTTCAAGATTATTAAAATGACGCGGCATGCAAGCCGATGGCGCCGCATTCCGCTGTTGCCGCCATTTCCACGCCATTCCAGCGTGGCGCGGGCCCGCGAGACGGCCGGTGCGCGCACTACCCGGTATGCGAAAAGGGATGGAGTCCGGCGACATTCAAACATATAATGCCGGCGTTGTTTCCGGGGTCGTCTATATAAAACATGAGGGTAATAAAATGAATTTTTCCGAAGCCGTTCGTTCCGCACTCAATAAATACGCGACATTCGAAGGCCGTGCGCGTCGTGCCGAATACTGGTATTTCGCGCTGCTGACCTGCGTGCTGTCGATCGCCGCGCAGGTCATCGGCGCGGCCGGCCGCGACGCTGGCCTGATCACGCTGCTGCTGCTCGCCGTGATCGCTCTGGTTTCGCTGGCGCTGATCATTCCGAGCATCGCGGTCAGCGTGCGGCGGCTGCACGATACGGGCCGCTCGGGCTGGTTTCTGCTGCTCGCGCTGATCCCGATCGTCGGCGGCATCCTGCTGCTCGTGTGGATGTGCTCGCGCGGCACCGAAGGTCCGAACCGCTTCGGCGCGGACCCGATCGTGGCGGCCTGACCGACGCCTGCCCCGACGCGCGACGCCGCTGCGTCGGGGCCCGATCTCGCGCCGCATCCGCTGCGTCGCTTCACTGCTTCAGCGTTTCCTCGCCGCTTCTTCACCGCTTCTTCGCCTTTTCCCCGCTTCACGTCGTCGTCGCTCCGTCCGGCGCCGGCCCCCGCGTGTCGCGCCGATTCGCACCGATCGGCACGTTTTTCCGCCGCGCCGTACACCGTTCCGTCCCCCGTCCGGCCCCGTTCGCGCCGGCTCTCCCGATTCCCCGAAATACCCCCCTTTCCCGGCTTTGCTCGACCGATCGGCGTTTGACGCCTCCATGAATAATCGGTGTCACTGGAAAGCGGCATTCCGCCGTACCCGACTGGAGGCCCCGTGGCAGACGAGAGCGATCTCGACAAGACCGAAGCCGCCACTCCCAGGCGCCTCGAGAAGGCGCGTGAGGAGGGGCAGGTCGCGCGTTCGCGCGAGCTGGCTTCGTTCGCGCTGCTCGCGGCCGGGTTCTACGGCGCGTGGCTGCTCGCGGGCCCGACGGGTGGGCATCTGCAGGCGATGCTGCGCGGCGCGTTCACGTTCGATCGCGCGATCGCCTTCGACACGAACCGGATGCTGTCGGCGGCCGGCAGCGCGAGCCTCGAAGGCTTCGCCGCGCTGTTGCCGATCCTCGCGCTCACCGGCGTCGCCGCGCTGCTCGCGCCGATGGCGCTCGGCGGCTGGCTGATCTCGTCGAAGACGTTCGAGCTGAAGTTCGACCGCCTGAACCCGATCTCGGGCCTCGGCCGGATTTTCTCGATCCAGGGGCCGATCCAGCTCGGGATGTCGTTCGCGAAGACGCTGGTCGTCGGCGGGATCGGCGGCATCGCGATCTGGCGCAGCAAGGACGAGCTGCTTGCTCTCGCGACGCAGCCGCTCCGCGTGGCGGTGCCCGACGCGATGCACCTCATCGCCGTGTGTTGCGGCACGACGGTTGCCGGGATGCTGGTGGTTGCCGCCCTCGATGTGCCTTACCAAATCTGGCAGTACAACAAGAAGTTGCGCATGACGAAGGAAGAAGTGAAGCGCGAGCATCGCGAGAACGAAGGCGATCCGCACGTGAAGGGGCGGATCCGCCAGCAGCAGCGTGCGATCGCGCGCCGCCGGATGATGGCGGCCGTGCCGAAGGCCGACGTGGTCGTGACGAACCCGACGCACTTCGCCGTCGCGCTGCAATACACGGACGGCGAGATGCGCGCGCCGAAGGTCGTCGCGAAAGGTGTGAACCTCGTCGCCGCGCGCATCCGCGAACTCGCGGCCGAACACAACGTGCCGCTGCTCGAAGCGCCGCCGCTCGCGCGTGCGCTGTATCACAACGTCGAACTCGAACGCGAGATTCCCGGCTCGCTGTACTCGGCCGTCGCCGAAGTGCTCGCGTGGGTCTACCAGCTCAAGCGCTTCCGTTCGGAAGGCGGCGCGTTCCCGGCGATGCCGGTCGATCTGGAAGTGCCGGCCGAGCTCGACAAGGGCGCGTCGGTGTCCGCCGAAGACGAGCGCGAAGAACAGGAAGACACGCTCGGCAAGGGAGGCACGGCATGAGCACCCCGACCGGCCTGTTCGCGAAGCGTCCGAACGTGCTCGCGGGTACCAACCTGCGCGCGCTCGCGGGCCCGATCCTCATCTGCATGATCCTGGGGATGATGATCCTGCCGCTGCCGCCGATGCTGCTGGATCTGCTGTTCACGTTCAACATCGCGCTGTCCGTGATGGTGCTGCTCGTCAGCATGTACACGATGAAGCCGCTCGACTTCGCGGCGTTCCCGAGCGTGCTGCTGTTCTCGACGCTGTTGCGCCTGTCGCTGAACGTCGCATCGACGCGCGTCGTGCTGCTCGAAGGCCACACGGGCCCGGACGCGGCCGGCCAGGTGATCGAGGCGTTCGGCCACTTCCTGGTCGGCGGCAACTTCGCGGTCGGCATCGTCGTGTTCGTGATCCTGATGATCATCAACTTCATGGTGATCACGAAGGGCGCGGGGCGGATCGCCGAAGTGTCCGCGCGCTTCACGCTCGACGCGATGCCCGGCAAGCAGATGGCGATCGACGCCGACCTGAACGCGGGCCTCATCAACGAAGAGCAGGCGCGCAAGCGCCGCCTGGCCGTGTCGCAGGAAGCCGAGTTCTACGGGTCGATGGACGGCGCGTCGAAGTTCGTGCGCGGCGACGCGATCGCCGGCCTGATCATCATGGCGATCAACGTGATCGGCGGGCTGATCGTCGGGATGGTCCAGCACGACATGTCGTTTGCCGCGGCCGGCACCAACTACACGCTGCTGACCATCGGCGACGGCCTCGTCGCGCAGATCCCGTCGCTGGTGATCTCGACCGCGGCCGGCGTGATCGTGTCGCGCGTCGCGACCGACGAGGACATCGGCACGCAGATCACCGGCCAGCTGTTCACGAACCCGCGCGTGCTGAACATCACCGGCGCGATCATCGTGCTGATGGGGCTGATCCCGGGCATGCCGCACTTCGCGTTCCTCGCACTCGGCGGCGGCGCGATCTGGCTGGCCCGCACGCAGACCAAGCGCGCAGCGGCCCGCAAGGCGGCCGGCGACCTGACCGACATCGCGCCGCCCGCGGTGCTGCCGTCGGACAGCCACGAGGCGACCTGGGACGACGTGCAGCTGATCGACCCGCTCGGGCTGGAAGTGGGCTACCGCCTGATCCCGCTCGTCGACAAGAACAGCGACGGCGAACTGCTCAAGCGCATCAAGAGCATCCGCAAGAAATTCGCGCAGGAAATCGGCTTCCTGCCGCCGGTGATCCATATCCGCGACAACCTCGAGCTGCGGCCGAACGCGTACCGGATCGCGCTGAAGGGCGTCGAGATCGGCGTCGGCGAAGTGTTCCCGGGCCAGTGGCTCGCGATCAACCCGGGCCAGGTGACGGCTGCGCTGCCGGGCGCCGTCACGCAGGATCCCGCGTTCGGGCTGCCGGCCGTGTGGATCGACGTCGCGATGCGCGAACAGGCGCAGGTGTACGGCTATACGGTGGTCGACGCGAGCACGGTCGTCGCGACGCACCTGAACCATCTGGTCGTCCAGCACGCGGCCGAGTTGCTCGGCCGCCAGGAGGTGCAGTCGCTCGTCGAGCACACCGGCAAGGACGCGCCGTCGCTCGTCGAGGACCTCGTGCCGAAGACGATTTCGCTGACGACGCTGCAGAAAGTGCTGCAGAACCTGCTCGAGGAAGGCGTGCCGATCCGCGACATGCGCACGATCCTCGAAGCCGTGTCCGAACATGCGGGCCGCGGCGATGCGTTCGAGATCACGGCCGCGGTGCGGCTGTCGCTCGGCCGCGCGATCACGCAGCAGTGGTATCCGGGTGCCGGCGAGATGCAGGTGATGGGCCTCGACTCGAATCTCGAGCGCGTGCTGTCGCAGGCGCTCGCCACCGGCGCGAACCCGGGCCTCGAACCCGGCCTCGCGCACAACCTTCTGACCGGCACGCAACAGGCGATGCTGCGTCAACAGAATCTCGGGCTGCCGCCCGTGCTGCTGGTGCAGCACGCGCTGCGCGCGATGCTCGCGCGTTTCCTGCGCCGCAGCCTGCCGCAATTGAAAGTGCTGTCGTATGCCGAAGTGCCGGACACACGCACGATCAAAGTCGTTAACGTCATCGGGGGTTCCGCTTGAACATTCGCAAATTCACCGGCGCAACGAGCCGCGACGCACTTCGTCTCGTGCGCGAGGCGCTCGGCGCCGACGCGGTCGTGCTGTCGAACCGCACGCTCGATGACGGCAGCGTGGAAATCGTCGCCCTGGCGGATTCGGACCGGCCGCCGTGACGCCGCCGGCCGCGGCGCGCCCGCGCATCGCTGCGTCGCGCATGCCGGAATCGGTGCCGGCTGCCGCCGTGCCGGGCATCGTGTCGCGCCCGGGCGCGGCGCTGGGCCGCCCGACGGTCAATCCGTATGCAGCAGGCGAAGGCGGGCTGCCGGATGTGTTCTCGTCGGTGTTCGGCGCAAGCGCCGACGCGGACGAGGCGACGGCGCAACCTTCGGCGATCGATGACGAAGCGCCGGCCGCGGCAGCGCCGTCTTCCGCCGCTCCCGCTCCGGCCGCCGCCTCCGAACCCGCGCCGTGGCTCGTCGAGCACGCGAAGCGCCTGACGCAGCAGCGCGACGCGCTGATAGCGCGTGCGCAGGCGACGCCAGCCGCGCCGCAAGCGAGCGCGCCTGCCCCGCAGGCCGCCGCGAGCGCGACGCCGCCCAACTGGGCACGCGACATCGTGCGCGACGCCGAACGCCGGATGCCGGCCGCCGCCACCCGTGCGCCCGACACGAACCCGAGCGCCGCGCATGCCGCGAAGGCGGCCGAGCGCACGCGCCTGTCCGCCGACGCGGCCGCCGCGGTGGCCGACGCCGTGAAGTCGCGCATCGAGCGGATCGTCAACGATACGGTGATGCAGGAGCTCGGCGAACTGCGCGGGATGATGGCGGAGCAGTTCGACAGCCTGATGTGGCACGACCGCCAGCGTCGCAGCGCCGTGCACGGCGCGCTGACGAAGCACCTGTTCGCGGCCGGTTTCTCCGCGCAGCTCGTGCGGATGCTGGTCGACAACATGCCGGCCGGCGACGGCGCGCAGACCTTCGAACAGGCCGCCGAATGGGCGCAGTCGGTGCTCGCGTCGAACCTGCCGGTGCTCGACAGCGAAGATGCGCTGATGGAGCGCGGCGGCGTGTTCGCGCTGATGGGGCCGACGGGCGTCGGCAAGACGACCACCACCGCGAAGCTGGCCGCACGCTGCGTGATGCGCTTCGGCGCGAGCAAGGTCGCGCTGCTGACCACCGACAGCTACCGGATCGGTGGCCACGAGCAACTGCGCATCTTCGGCAAGATCCTCGGCGTGCCGGTGCACGCGGTGAAGGATGCGGGCGACCTCGCGCTCGCGCTGTCCGAGCTGCGCAACAAGCACATCGTGCTGATCGACACGATCGGCATGAGCCAGCGCGACCGCGCGGTATCCGACCAGATCGCGATGCTGCACGGCGCGAACGCGCCGGTGCAGCGCCTGCTGCTGCTCAACGCGACGAGCCACGGCGACACGCTCAACGAAGTCGTGCAGGCGTACCGCAGCGCGGGCGAGCATCCGGACCTGGCCGGCTGCATCCTCACGAAGCTCGACGAGGCGACCCACCTCGGCGGCGTGCTCGACACGGTGATCCGCTACAAGCTGCCGATCCACTACGTGTCGACCGGCCAGAAAGTGCCGGAGAACCTGTACGTCGCCTCGACCAAATTCCTGCTGAAGAGCGCGTTCTGTGTCCCGCGCGACGGCTCGCCCTTCGTGCCGCAAGACGAGGACATGCCGACGCTGCTTTCCGCACTGACCGCACGTTCCACCGCCGAGCTTCACGAGGTGCGATTTGGATAAACGAATCATCGACCAGGCCGAAGGGCTGCGGCGCCTGCTGGCCGGGCGCGCATCACGCATCGTCGCGGTGGCGGGCGGGCCGGCGGGTGTCGGCTGCACGTCCACCGTCGTGAACCTGGCGGCGGCGCTCGCGTCGCTCGGCAAGGATGTGCTCGTCGTCGACGAGCGAGCCGACGTGCATTCGGCCAGCGCGACGCTGGCGGGCGCGTGGCTGCGCGACGGCGAGCGCATGCGGGTCGCGGCCGGCTTCGGCCTGTGCGCCGCGGCGCGGCTCGCGCGTACCGGCTACACCGATGCGCAGCTGAGCGATTTCATCGACGGGCCGGCCGACATCGTCCTCGTCGACGCGCAGCTCGGCGCCGACGGCTCGTTATCGGCGCTCGCACGCGAAGCGCACGACGTGCTGGTCGTCACGCGGGTCGCCGCACAGGCGATCACCGAGGCGTATGCATACATGAAGCGGCTGCATTTCGCGCATGCGTTCGCGCAGTTCCGCGTGCTGACCAATCACGTCGGCAGTCATGCGGACGCGAAGGTCGCGTTCGACAACCTCGCGGGCGTCGCGAGCCGCTACCTGACCGTGTCGATCGCCGACGCGGGCTGCGTGAGCGCCGATCCGCTCGTCGAGCATGCACGCGAGCTGACGCGCGCCGCGGTCGACGCGTTCCCGTCGTCGCCCGCCGCGCGGGACTACCGGCAGATCGCCGCCGACCTGCTGTACTGGCCGATGCGCCCGGGTTCGGGTTCGGGTGCGGGTGCGGGTGCGGGTGCGGGCCGCGCCGTGCACGCGGGCGGCAAGCCGTCGTATGAGGCGGGCGCGGCACACGCCGCGTGAGCGCCATCGGAAGGAGAGAGCCATGATGTACAACGCTCAAGGAAAGATGTCCCAGGCCGACGTGCTCGCGCAGTATGCGCCGCTCGTGCGACGCCTCGGGCTGCAGCTCGTCGCGAAGATGCCGGCGAGCGTCGACCTCGACGACCTGATCCAGGCCGGCATGATCGGCCTGATGGACGCGGCCGGCCGCTACAAGGAGGACCAGGGCGCGCAGTTCGAGACCTACGC
The DNA here is from genome assembly GCF_029633825.1 of Burkholderia contaminans. Classification (NCBI taxonomy): domain Bacteria; kingdom Pseudomonadati; phylum Pseudomonadota; class Betaproteobacteria; order Burkholderiales; family Burkholderiaceae; genus Burkholderia; species Burkholderia contaminans. The sequence goes on from NZ_CP090640.1 coordinate 1,284,610, forward strand.
GACCCAGCGTATCCGCGGTGCGATGCTCGACGAACTGCGCAGCAACGACTGGCTGCCGCGCAGCCTGCGCAAGACGTCGCGCGAGGTCGAGCACGCGGTGCACCAGGTCGAGCAGCATCTCGGCCGCTCGGCGAGCGAGACCGAGATCGCGCAGCACCTGAACATGCCGCTCGACGAATACCAGGGGATGCTGCAGGACCTGCACGGCAGCCAGCTGATCTACTACGAGGATTTCGACCGCGCGGCCGACGACGAGCCGTTCCTCGACCGCTATCGCGTCGATCACGCCGATCCGCTGTCGGCGCTGCTCGACGAGCACCTGCGCGAAGCGCTCGTCGAGGCGATCGAGCGCCTGCCGGAGCGCGAGAAGCTGCTGATGTCGCTGTATTACGAACGGGGTCTGAATCTGCGCGAGATCGGCGCGGTGCTCGAAGTAAGCGAATCGCGCGTGTGCCAGCTGCACAGCCAGGCCGTCGCGCGCTTGCGCGCACGGCTGCGCGAACAGGCGTGGGTCGGCGCGGAGTCCTGACCCTTTCCTGACGGCCACGCGCGCCGACGGCGCGCGCTTGTGCCGGGTACGCACCGTATGTGCGCCGTGCTTGCGCATTCAGCGCGCCGATTTGCTACAATCCTCTCCGCTTTCCGAGGAGCGTTGCGACGGACCACTCTGTGTCCGCCAGGCTCGGAAGGCTTCACCAAGCAGCCGTGCGGCACAACCGCTTCGGCCCCGCTTCCTGAACGGCGCTCACGTCACCAATCTAGAAACTTTTTAGAAAGGAGGGCGTGATGAACGCCATTATCGATTCCAAAGCTACCCACGATTACGTCGTCGCCGACATGGCGCTGGCCGGCTGGGGCCGCAAGGAACTGAACATCGCCGAGACCGAAATGCCGGGCCTCGTGCAGATCCGTGACGAATACAAGGCACAGCAGCCGCTGAAGGGCGCGCGCATTGCCGGTTCGCTGCACATGACGATCCAGACGGGCGTGCTGATCGAGACGCTGAAGGCGCTCGGCGCGGACGTCCGCTGGGCCTCGTGCAACATCTTCTCGACGCAGGACCACGCTGCTGCCGCGATCGTCGAAGCCGGCACGCCGGTGTTCGCGTTCAAGGGCGAATCGCTCGACGAATACTGGGAATTCTCGCACCGCATCTTCGAATGGCCGAACGGCGAATTCGCGAACATGATCCTGGACGACGGCGGCGACGCAACGCTGCTGCTGATCCTCGGCGCGAAGGCCGAGAAGGACCGTTCGGTGATCGCGAAGCCGACCAACGAGGAAGAAGTCGCGCTGTACAAGTCGATCGCGAAGCATCTCGACGCCGACCCGACCTGGTACTCGACGCGCCTCGCGCACATCAAGGGCGTGACCGAAGAAACCACGACCGGCGTGCACCGCCTGTACCAGATGGAAAAGGACGGCCGCCTGCCGTTCCCGGCGTTCAACGTGAACGATTCGGTCACGAAGTCGAAGTTCGACAACCTGTACGGCTGCCGTGAATCGCTGGTCGACGGCATCAAGCGCGCGACCGACGTGATGATCGCGGGCAAGGTCGCGGTCGTCGCGGGCTACGGCGACGTGGGCAAGGGCTGCGCGCAATCGCTGCGCGGCCTGGGCGCGACCGTGTGGGTCACCGAAATCGACCCGATCTGCGCACTGCAGGCGGCGATGGAAGGCTACCGCGTCGTGACGATGGAATACGCGGCCGACAAGGCCGACATCTTCGTGACGGCCACCGGCAACTACCACGTGATCAACCACGATCACATGAAGGCGATGCGCCACAACGCGATCGTCTGCAACATCGGTCACTTCGACTCGGAAATCGACGTCGCGTCCACCCGCCAGTACCAGTGGGAAAACATCAAGCCGCAGGTCGACCACATCATCTTCCCGGACGGCAAGCGTGTGATCCTGCTGGCGGAAGGTCGCCTCGTGAACCTCGGCTGCGCGACCGGCCACCCGTCGTTCGTGATGTCGAACTCGTTCGCGAACCAGACGCTCGCGCAGATCGAGCTGTTCGTGCGCGGCAACGAGTACGAGAACAAGGTGTACGTGCTGCCGAAGCACCTCGATGAAAAGGTCGCACGCCTGCACCTGGCGCGCATCGGCGCGAACCTGTCCGTGCTGTCGGACGAGCAGGCTTCGTACATCGGCGTGCAGAAGGACGGCCCGTTCAAGCCGAACCACTACCGCTACTGATCCGGTGCGCCGCTGCCGCGGTGCCGTGCGCACGTCACTCGCGCACCCGGTACGGCGGCACGGCGCGGGATCGCTGGCTGCCGCGGCGCGCCTTCGGGCACCCGCGGCGGCCGGCGGCGGCCACTGATCGTACCGATCGACAACCGAACCGGAGCACTCCATGAGCGTCATCCTCACCTGGGTCATCAACGCGCTCGCGCTGCTGATCATCACGTACCTCGTGCCGTCGATCCACATCAAGAGCTTCGGCACGGCGCTGATCATCGCGGTCGTGCTCGGCCTGATCAACACGGTGATCCGTCCGGTGCTGATCCTGCTGACGCTGCCCGTCACGATCGTCACGCTCGGGGTGTTCATCCTCGTCGTGAACGCGTTGTGCTTCTGGTTCGCGTCGTCGCTGCTGAAGGGCTTCGAGGTGTCGGGCTTCTGGTCCGCGTTCTTCGGTTCGATCCTGTACAGCATCGTGTCGTGGCTGCTGTCCGCCCTGATCTTCGGTCAGCGCGACATCGGCTGAGGCACCCGGGCCTGTTCCCTCAGAATCATGAAAACGATCGAACTCTCGTTTGAATTCTTCCCGCCGAAGACGGCGGAAGGCGTCGAGAAGCTGCGCGCCACGCGTGCGCAGCTGCTGCCGCTGAAGCCGAAATTCGTGTCCTGCACGTTCGGCGCCGGCGGCTCGACGCAGCAGGGCACGCTCGATACGGTGCTCGACATGCAGAAGGACGGCCTCGAGGCCGCGCCGCACCTGTCGTGCATCGGTTCGTCGCGCGACAGCCTGCGCGCGATCCTCGACCAGTACCGCTCGTACGGCATCCGCCACATCGTCGCGCTGCGCGGCGACCTGCCGTCGGGGATGGGCGAAGTCGGCGAACTGCGCTACGCGTCCGAGCTCGTCAGCTTCATCCGCGCCGAGCACGGCGACTGGTTCCACATCGAGGTTGCCGGCTATCCGGAGTACCACCCGCAGGCGCGCTCGCCGAAGGCCGATCTCGAGAATTTCGCGCGCAAGGTGAAAGCCGGCGCGAATTCCGCGATCACGCAGTACTTCTTCAACGCCGACGCGTATTTCCGCTTCGTCGACGATGCGCGCAAGCTGGGTGTGGACGTGCCGATCGTGCCGGGCATCATGCCGATCACGAACTTCTCGCAGCTGATGCGCTTCTCCGAGATGTGCGGGGCGGAAGTGCCGCGTTGGGTCGCGCGCCGGCTCGAGAGCTTCGGCGACGATCGCGAGTCGATCCGCGCGTTCGGCGCGGATGTCGTCACGGGCCTGTGCCAGCGTCTGATCGACGCGGGCGTGCCCGGGCTGCATTTCTATACGCTGAACACGGCGGCCGCGACGCGGACGATCTGTGAACGGCTCGTCATGTAAGCGCGCTCGCGCGATTGCGTGCGTCAAAGCCCCGCCGGCCGTGCCGGCGGGGCTTTTTTTACGTTGACGGCGGCGCGCGGCCGCGTGCGTCAGCGCTGTGCCTGCATCAGCGGCGGGCGGCGCTCGAACCACGGCCGCGCCTGTTCGAGCTGCCGGGCGAGCCGGAGCAGCAGCGCGTCGTCGGCGTGACGCGCGGCGAACTGCACGCCGATCGGTAGCCCGCGCGCGTTCCAGTAGAGCGGCACCGACATCGCCGGCTGGCCGGTCAGGTTGAACAGCTCGGTGCAGCCGGCCCACGTGAACGCCTTTTCCGACGACTTCGCGAGCATTTCCTTCAGCAGCGGCTTCACCGGCAGCGCGCCGAGCACCTTCATCTGCGCCGCTTCGAACGGCGTCGGCTGCAATTCGCCGATCTTCACCGGCGGGCCCGCGAGCGACGCACACAGGATCGCGTCGTAGCGCGACACGAGGCCGGCCACCTGCACGGTGAGCTGGCGCTGCCATTCGAGCACGTCCGGCAGGCGCGTGCGCGCAAGGCGCCGGCCGACCACGGCCATCGCCCACGTCGCGGCCTCGAATTCGCCACGCTTCGGCGTGCGGCCGGTCAGCGCGCGCGCGCCGAGCACCATCTCCTCGGCGATCGTCGCCCACAACGTGACGAAGGTTTCGGCCGCACGCGCGTAGTTGACCTGCAGCGTCGCCGGCTCGACATGGTGGCCGAGCGATTCGAGCAGCGCGGCCGCGTCGTCGAGCGCCGCGCGCGTGTCGTCGGCCAGTGCCGGCGCGAGCATCGGGTCGAGCACGAGGCCGATCCGCAGCGAGCCGGGCGGCGTGTCGAGCTCGCCGAGGAACGTGCCGGGCGCGCCGGCCGGCAAGGTCTGGCCGGTCGTCACGTCGAGCAGCAGCGCGCTGTCGCGCACGCTGCGCGTGACCGCATGCTGGACGACCAGTTCGCCGTTCGACGGCAGGTCGACGAGTACCGGGTTGCGGCTCGGCTTCAGGCCGAACAGCCCGCAGCACGACGCCGGAATGCGGATCGAGCCGCCGCCGTCGGACGCATGCGCGATCGGCACGATGCCGGCCGCGACGGCCGCCGCCGCACCGCCGCTCGAGCCGCCGGGCGTGTGATCGAGATTCCACGGGTTGCGGCATGCGCCGAACAGTTCGGGTTCCGTGTACGGCATCTGGCCGATCTCCGACGTGTTGGTCTTGCCGAACACGTTGAGACCGGCTGCGCGGCTGCGCGCGATCACCGGCGAATCGTCGGCGGGCACGAAATACCGGTAGTGCCGGCTACCCATCGACAGGGGCAGTCCGGCGACCGCCGCGCCGAGATCCTTCACGAGATAGGGAACGCCGGCGAACGGCGCGCCGGCGCCGCCGTCGGGTGTGGCGGCCGCACGCTGGCGTGCGGCTTCGTAGTCCTGCAGCACGATCGCGTTGATCGCGCCGTTGACCGCTTCGGCCTGGCCGATCGCGGCGTCGAGCAGTTCGCGCGGGCTCGCCTTGCGTTCACGTACCAGTGCGGCAAGGCCGATCGCGTCGTGCGCGAGATAGTCCGAATGCATCGCTGTCATCCCCGTTGTGACTCGTGGCGATGACAGCAGCATAACGCGGGCCCGGTACGCGGGGGCCCGCGGCCGGCAGTTTTTAGAGGTGCTCGGCGAGGAAGGTCAGCGTGCGGCCGTGCGCGAGCGCCGACGCGCGCTGGTTGTACGACGCGCGGTCCGTGCAGTTGAAGCCGTGCTCGGCGCCCGGATACACGTGGAACGACGCATCGCCGTGGCCGGCGAAGGCGGCCTTCACCTGGTCGACGGCCGTGAGCGGGATGGCGTGGTCGTCTTCAGCGTAGTGGAACAGGATCGGCTGCGTGATCTTGCCGGCGAGGTCGAGCGCGTTCTGGATGCCGCCGCCGTAGTAGGCCACGGCCGCATCGATCTTGCCCGTCGCGGCCGCGCGGTACGCGAGCTGGCCGCCGAAGCAGTAGCCGATCGCGGCGATCTTGCCGGCCACTTCCGGGCGCGCGCGCAAGGCATCGGCGGCCGCGCCGATATCCGCGACCGCGAGACCCACGTCGGTCTTTTTCATCAGCTCGATGCCTTTGTCGCGATCCGCGCCCTCGTAGGTCAGCTCGACGCGCGGCTGCGTGCGCCAGAATACGTCCGGCGCGAGCGCGACGAAGCCGTCGGACGCGTACTGGTCGGCGACCGCGCGGATGTGCGAGTTCACGCCGAAGATCTCCTGGATGATGATGACGGCAGGGCCTTTGCCGCGCTTGGGCAGCGCGAGATAGCCGCCGAAGCTGTCGTTACCGGCGGGGATGTCGATCCATTGGGCAGTCACGTTCTGAACTCCTGGCGAACGGGGTGCGCGGTGCGCGCCCCGGGGTGAAAGAGGGCGGCCTAGTGTGCCACCGATCCTGTGTCATTGCAGCGAACGCGCCCGCTTCTCGCGCAGCGATCGTTTCGATCTCGATTATTCATTTTTCGGCGCTGCGCCGCTTCGATAGAGTCGATGCGCCGGCCTTTACAAAGCGCTTTCGCGCATCGTCATCGAAGGATTCGCCATGTCTGCCCGTCTGTTCTCCACGCCCTTTTCCGAACGCTTCGGCCTGCGCCTGCCGCTCGTGCAGGCGCCGATGGTCGGCGCGACCACGACCGCGATGGTCGCCGCCGCGTCGAATGCCGGCGCACTCGGCAGTCTCGGCGCCGCCGCGTTCGCGCCCGAGCGCCTCGCGACCGAAGTCGAAGCCATCCGCGCGGCGACCGATCGCCCGTTCGCGGTCAACCTGTTCGTGCTGCCCGATGCCGCGCCCGACGCGGCGACCGTCGCCCGTGCGCTCGCCGCGATCGACCCGCTGAATGCAGCGCTCGGGTTGCCGCCGGGCACCGCGCCCGCATGCTACGCGCCCGACTTCCGCGCGCAGCTCGACGCACTCGTGGCGTTGCGCGTGCCCGTCGCGAGCTTCACGTTCGGCGTGCTCGATGCGGCCGACGTCGCGCGCCTGAAGGCGGCCGGCACCTACGTGATCGGCACGGCGACGCACGTGGCCGAGGGCCTCGCGTGGCAGGCGGCCGGCGCCGACGCGCTGTCCGCGCAGGGCGCCGAGGCGGGTGGCCATCGCGGCACGTTCATCGGTTGCGCCGACGATGCGCTGATCGGCACGCTCGCGCTCGTGCCGCAACTGGTCGACGCAACCGGCCTGCCCGTGCTCGCCGCGGGCGGCATCATGGACGGCCGCGGGATCGCGGCCGCGCTTGCGCTCGGCGCGCAGGGCGCACAGCTCGGCACCGCGTTCCTCACCTGCACGGAAAGCGCGATCGCGGCGGACTGGAAGGCGCGCCTGCTCGCGAGCGCCGACACGTCGACGCAGGTCACGCGCGCGATCACCGGCCGCCACGCGCGCGGGCTGCGCAACACGTTGATGGCCCGGCTCGGCGAACGCGTGGCCGACGCCGCGCCGTACCCGGTGCAGAACGCGCTGACGCAGCCGCTGCGCCAGGCCGCCGCGCGTGCCAACGACGGCGAGTACCTGTCGCTGTGGGCCGGGCAGGGCGCACCGCTCGCGCGGCGGCGCGGCGATGCGCTGACGACATCGCGGCTCGTCGCCGCGCTCGATGCCGAATGGCGTGCGGCGGCTGCCTGAATCGTTCGTATCCGACGACGAAACGCGCGTTGTCACGCGCGTTTCATTCAACGATCGCGGGCACAAAATACCGAATCGAAATGCCCCGGGAATGTTTTGAAACGACCTTTCAGGAAGTCGTCCGGAATTAGCGGAAACCCTTATCCGGCGGGGCTCGCAGCGATACTCGAGTAGTCGTTCCAAAGTGCGCATATCGGTAGTGTTACCACTACCCCAAAAAAGTCCCACAAATTAATTTGATCACCTACACTTGCGCGCAAGTACGGACGGGCGGCCGCTAAAAGCGGTGGTTTTCACGTGCTTGAGGCCAAGTGCATGAACGATGCAACCGGCGAATCGTCCAGTGATTGCAAACACAGGGATGGCAGCGGGGCACCGGGCGATGGCGTTTATTGGGACCGAAACTGGAGACTTACATGAATATCAAGATGCAAAAGCTGTTGCCGATCACCGCGGCCGCGATGTTGTGTGCTGCAGCTGCGGGCAACGCAGCGGCCGATCAAGTCGTCAAGATCGGCCACGTCGCGCCCTTGACGGGCGGCATTGCACACCTGGGCAAGGACAACGAAAACGGCGCACGTCTCGCGGTCGAAGAGATCAACGCCAAGGGTCTCACGGTCGGCGGCCAGAAAATCACGCTGCAACTCGACCCGCAGGATGACGCGGCCGACCCGCGGCAGGCCACGCAGGTTGCGCAGAAGCTCGTCGACGACAAGGTCGTCGCGGTGGTCGGCCACCTGAACTCGGGCACGTCGATCCCGGCCTCGAAGATCTACAGCGATGCGGGCATCGTGCAGATTTCGCCGTCGGCGACGAACCCGGCCTACACGCAGCAGGGCTTCAAGACCACGTACCGCGTGGTGGCCACCGATGCGCAGCAGGGCCCGGCACTCGCGAACTACGCGCATTCGAAGGGCATCAAGAGCGTGGCCGTGGTCGACGATTCGACCGCATACGGCCAGGGTCTCGCGAACGAGTTCGAGAAGAAGGCGAAGGCGCTCGGCCTGAAGGTGGTGTCGCATGACGCGACGAACGACAAGGCGGTCGACTTCCGCGCGATTCTGACCAAGATCAAGGGCGAGAATCCTGACGCGATCATGTACGGCGGCATGGACGCAACGGGCGGCCCGTTCGCGAAGCAGGCGAAGCAGCTCGGCCTGCGCGCGAAGATCTTCGCGGGCGACGGCGTGTGCACGGAAAAGCTGGCCGACCTGGCCGGCGACGCGACCGACAACGTGGTGTGCTCGGAAGCCGGTGCTTCGCTCGAGAAGATGTCGGGCGGCGCAGCGTTCAAGGCGAAGTACGAGAAGCGCTTCGGCCAGCCGATCCAGATCTACGCACCGTTCACGTATGACGCCGTGTACATCATCGTCGATGCGATGAAGCGCGCGAACTCGGCGGATCCGGCGAAGATCCTCGCCGCGATGCCGGCGACGAACTACTCGGGCGTGATCGGTACGACGACCTTCGACTCGAAGGGCGACCTCCAGCACGGCGTGATCTCGCTGTACAACTACAAGGGCGGCAAGAAGTCGCTGCTCGACGAAGTGAAGATGTAACGATACAAGCGGTCAACAGAAGGGGTGAAAGCGCGCATGCGGCAACGCATGCGCGCTTTCTTTTTGGCCGGCGCGGCCGCGCCGTCAGATCTTCAGCCGCGCCAGCACCTTCGGCGCGACGGCCGCGACGAGCGCCGCGCACAGCGCGACGACGGACAGGCCGATCGTCAGGTTCGACGCTTGCGCGACGGCGCCGATCACGACCGGACCGAACAGCATGCCGAAATACGCGAGGCCGGCCACGTGCGCAAGCCCTTCGGCCGCATGGATGCCTTTCACGCGCGCGGCGGCCGCGAACAGCACCGGCATCATGTTCGCGAGGCCGATGCCCATCAGCGTGAAGCCGGTCAGCACCGTGGCCGGATACGGCAGCAGCAGCGCGCCGATCATCCCCGCGCAGGCGAGCGACGCGCTCGCGAACACGAGCTGCGGTGCGCCGAAGCGGGCACGCACGGCGTCGCCCGCGAAGCGCGCGATGGCCATCCCGCCCGAGAACGCGGCATAGGCGGCGCTCGCGAGCGCGGGGCTCGCCACGACGACGTCGCGCATATAGACCGTCGCCCAGTCGTACATCGCGCCTTCGGCGATCAGCGCGACGAGCGCGATGCCGCCGAGCATCCACAACGCCGGCGAGCGCCAGCGGTTGCCGCCGCCGTGCGCGTGCTCGTGGTGCGGCACATGCGGCAGCACGGCCGGGCTGGCGGCCACGAGCACCGTCGCGCTGGTCGCCGCCGCGAGCGCGAGATGCACGGCCGGCGCCATGCCGGCCGACAGCAGCGCGCCGCCGGCGGCCGCCCCCGCCATCCCGCCGATGCTGAACATGCCGTGCAGCGACGACATGATCGGCCTGCCGATCGCAATTTCGACCGCGCTGGCCTCGGCGTTCATCGCGACGTCGAGCGTCGCCATCGAGAAGCCGAACAGCGCGAGCACGGCGAGCAGCATCGGGTAATCCGGCACGACGAGGATCAGCGCCGCGCAGGCCGACATCACGAGCCCGCCCGCGAGGCACGCGGTGCGCGAGCCGACCCGCGCGATCCAGCGCGCGATGGTCAGCATCGCGGCGATCGAGCCGACGGCGACCGCGAACAGCGCGATCGACAGCAGCCCGGGGTTCAGCGCGAACTTGTCGCGCACGGTCGGCACGTGCACGCCCCACGACGCGAACATCATGCCGGCGACGAAGAACAGCGCCATCGACGCCGCGCGCGCCCGCTGGCGGGCCGGTAGCGACAGCACGCGATGCGCGTCGGGCGGCGCGGCGAACGGGGACGACGATTCGGGGGAGGAGGATTCGGACACGATGACGCTCATCAAAAGAAATGCACGGACGCACGCGGCGCCCTTCGGATTCGTCCGATTCTATCGAACCGCTTACGATCCTGCCGGGCGTTGGCCGTTCGGCCGGTGATCCGGCGATTGGCCGGTGACCCGCGTTCGGCCGCATCGACTGCCTCGGCCGTTCGGCCGATGCGCGGCGCGGCGCGCCCGCGAGTAACATCGGAGCGCATGGCGTGCCCGGCGCGCCGCCCTTCGACCGCAGGAGTCCTCTTGAACATCGATCCCGCTCTCGCCGTGCATCTGCTGCACCGCTGCGCGCTCGGCACGCTCGCCACCCATTCGCGCGATCCGCAGGGTTTCCCGTATCCGACGGTCGTCCCGTTTGCACCCGATGCAAGCCATCGTCCCGTGATCCTCGTGAGCGGCATCGCGGAGCACACGCGCAATCTGGCCGCCGATCCGCGCGCGGGCTTCCTCGTCGTCGACGCACCCGGCGGCGACGTGCTGAACGCCGAGCGCGCGACGCTGCTCGGCCGGTTCGTGCCGCTCGGCGACGATCCGCACGTCACCGCGCGCTACTGCCGTTATGAGCCGGATGCCGCGCGCTATCTCGCGCTCGGCGATTTCACGTTCTGGGCACTCGACGTCGAACGGCTGCGCTATATCGGAGGGTTCGGGCGCATGGGCTGGGTCGACGGCACGCATCTCGATGCGCTGCCGCCGCTCGCGTTCGACGAGGAACAGGCGTTATGGGACGCGTACGATGCCGGCGCCGCGCGCCGCGACGGGCTCGAATTGCTCGGTGTCGATCGCCACGGCGCCGACTGGCGGCATGACGGCCGCCGCGTGCGCACACCGTTTGATACGCCGTTGGCCGGCGCGGGCGAATTACACGAGCGGCTGATCGCGTGCGCGCGGGATGTGACGTGACGCCGCGGATACCGGCCGGTCCGCGCATTGCCCGTTTAGCGAGTCGCGCCATCCGATTTTCGTAAAACTGTCGTCCGATGAAAGCTTCTATTTTTCAAATGCAGGGTAATTGCGTATGTTGATAGGCCTAATAGCCAATCGCTAATGTCCTAATCTCTGTGTAGGAACGTAAAAATTTGAGAAAAGGCCGCGACCGGTCAAAATGACACGTGTGAATTTCAATTGATCTCGGGATTTTCATGAATCTCGCTTCTATCAAATCTTTTTTGTGCTAATCTCTGCCTTCGAAAATCCGAGGCACATATATTTCATGAATGGTGAGCTGGCTGCAGACCGGCGCCATTGGTCAGATAGAAAGGGAAACTATGTCTTCTTACAAGGACCTGCTGGCCCAGCGGGAGAAGCTGGAGAAGCAAATCGAAGAAGCAAAGTCGCGTGAATACGCTGAAGTGCTGAATGACGTGAAGCAGAAAATTGCCGACTACGGCTTTTCGCTCGCCGAACTCGGTCTCAGCCGCGCGAAGGCAGGTAAGGTTGGCCGTCCGCGCGCAGGCGTTGCCGCGAAATATCGCGATCCGGAAACGGGCGCGACGTGGTCGGGCCGCGGCAAGCCGCCGCGCTGGATCGCAGGCAAGAACCGCGAGCAGTTTGCGATTTAAACGTCTGTTTAAATAGCCTGCTCTTCAAAAGAGCCGCGTGTCCGTCAAGGAGCGCGGCTTTTTTGTTTTCAGCGGTCGCCGGTCACATGGTGTTGTCATGAAAGTGTAATGATCCGGTGTGAATGAAAATGCGACCTGTTCGCATAAGCGATTGATTTAAATAAGAAATTTGTGGGTATTGGCGGGGTTCGCGGGGCGCACTTGATAGAATCGGGTTTCCGCACACCCATATCCCATATTTCATGTCCACGTTTTCTGGCGACGCGCAGAGCGCAGATAAGCACGCGGTTGCACGCAAGAGCACGTTCGTCAGTATTGTGCTGAATGTCGTGCTTGCGACATTTCAGATCGTCGTCGGCGTGATCGCGCATTCGCAGGCATTGATTGCCGACGGCGTGCATTCGATTTCCGATTTGATCTCGGATTTTGTCGTGCTGGTTGCGAATCGGCATAGCGGCGCGTCGCCGGATGCCGACCACAATTACGGCCACAGCCGCTACGAGACCGTCGCCTCGCTGTTTCTCGGCGCGATCCTGATTGCGGTTGGCGTCGGCATGCTCTGGCGGGCCGGCGACCGTCTCGTTAATCTCGAAAACATTCCGGCGGTACATTTTTCCGCGTTGCTCGTCGCGCTGACGGTGCTCGTGTCGAAGGAGGCGCTGTTTCGCTACATGCTGCGCGAAGCGCGGCGCGTGCGCTCGGCGCTGCTCGTCGCGAACGCGTGGCATGCGCGTTCGGACGCCGCATCGTCGCTCGTCGTTGCGATCGGCATCGTCGGCAGCCTGGCCGGCGTGCGGCTGCTCGACCCGATCGCGGCGGCGATCGTCGGCTTCATGGTCGCGCGCATGGGCTGGACGTTCGGCTATGACGCGTTGCAGGACCTCTCCGATCGCGCGCTTGATACGACCGATACCGCCGAGATCCGCGCGCTGCTCGCGGCGACGCCGGGCGTGCGCGACGTGCATGACCTGCGCACGCGCAAGATGGGCGATGCCGCGCTCGTCGACGCGCACATCCTCGTCGATCCGAAAATCTCCGTCTCCGAAGGGCACTACATCGCCGAGACCGCGCGTGCGCGCGTGCTGACCGACCCGCGCGTGCTCGATGCGCTGATCCATGTCGATCCCGAGAACGACGCGGCGCGCCGTCCGGCGCTCGCGCTGCCGCCGCGCGGCGAGATCGTGGCACGGGTCGAGGCCGCGCTCGCGCAGCGCGGGCTGCATGCGGCGGCCATCGACCTGCATTACCTGAGTACGGGGCTCGAGATCGACGTGACGCTTGCCTGCGATACGCACGACACCGACGCGGCGCTGGCCGGCCGGCTCGACGCCGACGCGCTGAAGCGCGAGTTCGGCGCGCGCCGGATCGGCTTCACGCGCACGATGCCCGCGCAGGCGTGACCCGCCGCGGGCACACGGGACGGAAGGCCGCCGGCGCGTGCCGGCGCGTTACAGCGGCAGTTGCGTGTCGAACTTGATCTCGCGGAGCACGACGCTCGTGCGCACCTGCGACACGGCGGGGATCTTGAAGATGCGCTCGTGGAGGAACACGTCGTAGGCCTTGATGTCCGGCGCGACGATCTTGAGGATGTAATCGGCTTCGCCGGTCGTGCTGTAGCACTCGGTGACTTCCGGGCAGGTCGAGATCTCGCGCTCGAACTGCTCGACGCCGCCTTCGTTGTGGCGGGTCAGGTGCACGTGCGCGAGCGCGCAGACGTGCAGGCCGAGCTTCTCGCGATCGAGAAGCGCCGTGTAGCGCTGGATCACGCCCGACTGTTCCATGTCCTTGATGCGGCGCCAGCACGGCGTGCTCGACAGGCCGACCTGGTCCGAGATTTCCTGGACCGAGCGGCGCGCGTCGAGCTGCAACAGGCGAAGGATTTTTTGCGAAAAGGAATCGAGCGTCACCTGCGCCTCCATGCGGCAGCTACAACACGCTGAATGTTAGAGGGCCGGGAAAGGAAAGGCAATCTGGCGTCGCGTTGTTGAGCGAGATTCGCTAATTTGCTCGTGGATCCGTGGGATTTTGTCCCGCGCCTGCGTTTTCCGACCGATCGGTGTCCGACACCGCGAGGCCGGCGAGCGCAGCCTGCTGGCGGCGCAGGTCGGCAAGCATGTTGCAGAACAGCGCGCCTTGCTCGATCGCATCGTCGAGCGCGACGTGCGTGTGCGGATGGTCGTCGAACCAGTGCTTCGGAAACCGCGGCTTGATGGCCTTGCGGTACGGCAGGCCCGTCATCGCGAACGCGAGCGTCTTGATGTCGAGCGCCGACCACGAGAACGGGCAGCGTCCCGCGAAGCGCATCATGTACCAGAACATGAACGTGAAATCGAAGCCGGCCGGCATCGCGACGAACACCGGCTTGCCGGGCAGCGCCTCGACCCAGTCGACGTACGCGAGCAGCGCCGCCTCGGGCGCCTGCAGATCCTTTCGGCACGCGGCCCATGCTTCGGGCTCGGTCTTCCACCACGCTTCCTGCACCGGGTGCGCCTGCGCGCCCGGCAGCGTTTCGAGGTTCGCCGAGAACGTCGCGATCAGCTGCTTGTCCTCGGTATAGGCGGCTGAGGCAAAGCTCAGCATCGAGTGCGGGCCGGGAATCGGGCCGTCGGCCTCGACATCGGTGCTGACGTAAATTTCCGGGATGGCGGTCTGGTTCATCCGAACACCTTGTCGGACACGAACGGGTTCGTGCGGCGCTCGTCGCCGAACGTCGACACCGGGCCGTGGCCCGGCACGAACGTCACGTCGTCGCCGAGCGGCCACAGCTTCTCCTTGATCGACCGGACGAGATCCTCGTGATTGCCGCGCGGGAAATCGGTTCGACCGATCGAGCCGGCGAACAGCACGTCGCCGACGATCGCGACGCGATGCGCGCGGCTGAAGAACACGACGTGGCCGGGCGTATGGCCCGGGCAGTGATAGACCTCGAGCGTCTCGTCGCCGAACTGCACGGTGTCGCCGTCGTTCAGCCAGCGATCGGGCTCGAAAGTGTCGGCGGCCGGAAAGCCGAAGCGTTCGCTCTGCATCGGCAGTTTCTCGATCCAGAAGCGCTCTTCTTCCTGCGGCCCCTCGATCGGCACGCCGTAGTGCGTCGCGAGCGTCTTCGCGCCGGCGCAGTGATCGATGTGCCCGTGCGTGAGCAGCACCTTCTCGACCTGCACGTTCTGCCGCGCGACTTCCTGTTCGATCCGGTCGAGATCGCCACCCGGATCGACGACGGCGGCGCGGCCCGTTTTCTCGCAAACGAGCAGCGAGCAGTTCTGCTGGAACGGCGTGACCGGAATGAGCGTGACTTTCATGGAGGCACCGGCGGCTAAAAGGAGCGATTGTACCGGTCGCGCGTGCCGCCTGCCGGTCGCGCGACGTGCGTCACGGTGGACGCCTCCGGGCATTCCCGGAGCATGTCGATTGTTACACCCATAGTGAGAATCAATGGTCTGCCGGGGGTGCTTTTCGAGACGACGTTTTGGTTTATGTATAATGCGCCCCATTGAGCGTGAATTTCACGCAATTCGCTGGTGTTTCGGCCCCGTTAAAGGAGGGGCGTCGGAGGCACCGTCAAGCATCAGCCGCCGGGGAGTCCGGCGGTGTATCCGGCACCGAATATTCGGTGCTCACGTCTTGTCCGGCCGGGTGCTGCGCGCCCGTCTGCGGCCCTGCTGCCGCGCCGCCGGATGAGGCCTGTGCCGCCGTTCCTGTGAGTCGGTCGTTTCGACGCGCGCGAACGTGGAGCCATGTTCGATGGCGGCATGTGGGGTCTGGTCAGGCTGTTGGGGACAGGTTGCGCCAGACGTGAAAACTAATCAGGACGGTTGCGGCCTAGACGAAAGCCGCGCCCATGCAAGCCGCCTGCTCGCATCCGAGCGGGGCGTGCACGCATTTGCCGTCCGGGCCGCATGTCTGCGCTGTGAATCGGCGTGACGACGGAGCGGTCCGAACCAGAAGGCGACACGTCGATGAATTTACGTTTTCCGAGTCGATTCGGGACCATTGCATTGTTTTTTGCGCTGACGGGCTGCGCGGTGCCACCCAGCCAGACCACCAGCAGCGCGAACCAGAAGAAAGCGGTCGACAAGACGGCCGCTGCCGCGAAAGCGGACGACGACAAGCAGCAACTCAGTTTTGATTCCGCGCTGGCGTCGATGCCGGCTGCCGACAGCAAGGACGCGAAGAAGTCGTCGCTGGCGGACGCCGAGCCGATCGATGGCAAGGATGTGTCCGATTTCCGCCAGACGGGCCGCGCATCGTGGTACGGGCGGGATTTCCACGGCCGCCGCACCGCGAACGGCGAGCGCTTCAACATGAACGCGCTCACCGCCGCACACCGCACGCTGCCGCTGTCGTCCTACATCAAGGTGACGAACGCGTCGAGCGGCAAGTGGGTCGTCGTGAAGGTCAACGATCGCGGGCCGTTCAAGCGCGGCCGCGTGCTCGACTTGTCGTATGCAGCTGCCAAGATGATCGGCCTTGTGCACGCCGGCACGGGCCGCGTGAAGATCGAAGGGCTGTCGCCGCAGGAAGCGCGCGAGGCGCGCGACCAAATGTTCGCGTCGGTCTCGACGAAGTAACGCAGCGGCTCGACCGCTCATGCAAAAGGGCTGCCCCAGGGCAGCCCTTTGTCTTTCCTGCGCAGCGCGATGCCGGCGCCGGCTTCCGGGTGCCGGCCGCTTCGCGCGTCAGCTTTCGTCCTTCAGCACGAGCGCACGCGCATAGAGCGTGCTGCGCGACGCGCCCGTCAGCGCGGCCGCGAGCCTGGCCGCGCTCTTCACCGGCACCTCTTCCAGCAGCAGCTTGAGCAGCGCGTCGTGCGCGGTGTCGTCGGCTTCGCCGCTCGTCGCCGGTGCGCCCTCGACCACCAGCACGAACTCGCCGCGCTGCCGGTTCGCATCGCCGGCGAGCCAGGTCTGTCCTTCGGCCAGGGTGCCCTGGAACAACTGCTCGTGTAGCTTGGTGAGCTCGCGCGCAATCAGCAGCCGGCGCGCGGAGCCGAATGCGTCGGCGAGTGCGGCGACGGTTTCGGCGATCCGGTGCGGCGCTTCGTAGAACACCAGTGCATACGGGTGCGATACCAGCGCCTGCAGCGCGGTCGCGCGTTGCTTCGCCTTCGGCGGGAGGAAGCCCGCGAACGTGAACGCGCCGGCCCAGTCGCCGGCCACGCTCAGCGCGGTCACCGCCGCGCTCGCGCCCGGCAGCGGGATCACCGCGAAGCCGGCTGCGCGCACCGCGTCGACGAGCCGCGCGCCGGGGTCCGAGATGCCGGGCGTGCCGGCGTCCGATACATAGGCCACGCGTTCGCCGCCGCGCAGCAGTTCGATCACGCGTTGCGCGGCTTCGCGTTCGTTGTGCTCGTGCACGGCGACGAGCGGTTTCGAGATGCCGTAGCGGGCGAGCAGCTGGCCCGTGTTGCGGGTGTCTTCGGCCGCGATGCGGTCGGCGAGGCCGAGCACGTGCAGCGCGCGCAGCGTGATGTCGGCGGTGTTGCCGATCGGCGTGGCGACCACGTAGAGCGCGGCGTCCGGGTAGTGCTGCGTGCGGGCGAGTTCGAGGAGGGCAGTCATGGCAGGCAATGCGCGCAATCGCGGCGCAAGCGGAACAAGGACGGCATTGTGCCACGCGGCGCCGGCCCGGCCGGGCGGCGGGCGCGGTTTGGTACGCGCCGGCGACAACTTTTCGGATGCGGCGCGATCCAAACCGGTCGGCGCGGTGTTCGAGCTCCGTGCGCGGCAGTTTCTCGAACGCCGCGGCCTCGTGTTCATCGCCGCGAACGTGACGATGCGCGGCGGCGAGCTCGATCTCGTGATGCGCGAGCCCGACGGCATGCTCGTGTTCGTCGAGGTGCGCGCGCGGCGCAGCGTCCGGCATGGCGGCGCGGCCGCGAGTGTCGGCTGGCGCAAGCGGCGTCGCCTGGTGGCGGCCGCGCTCCAGTTCTGGGCGCGGCACGGCGCCGGCGCCGCGTGCCGCTTCGACGTCGTCGCGTTCGAGGCCGGCCGGCTCGCGTGGTTGCGCGACGCATTTCGTGCCGACGATGCGTAGCCGCGAGCTGTGACGAGATGTAAAGAGTTCTTGCCGGACCCCCGGAGAGGGTGCCGGAGTACGGTAAACTCGCCGCACCCACGATGTCGCGCGATGCGTGCCGCGCGCCCAGTTCACCAGGAATCGATGTCAGTCGAACGTATTCAGCAACATTTCCGCGACAGCGCCGCGCTTCACGCCGAAGCGGCCGACGCGCTGTCGCTGCCGATCGCAGCCGCGGTCGATGCGATGTTCGCCGCGCTGGCGAACGGCAACAAGATCGTCGCGTGTGGTGACGGCCCGTCGGCCGCCGCCGCGCATTACCTCGCCGTGTCGCTCGTCGGCGGCTTCGAGCGCGAGCGCCCGGGCCTGCCCGCGATCGCGCTGGCCACCGATGCGTCGCAGGGCGGCCTCGCGGGCGCGGTGTCCGCCGATCAGCTGTTCGCGCAGCAGGTGCGCGTGCTCGGCCAGACCGGCGACATCCTGCTGGTGCTCGATCCGGCCGGCGCGTCGCCGCGCGTGCTGGCGGCGATCGACGAAGCGCACGAGCGCGAGATGACCGTCGTCGCGCTGACGGGCGGCGAAGGCCATGCGGTCGCCGCCGCGCTGTCCGATACCGATATTCCGATCAGCGTGCCCGCCGTTCGCGCGGCGCGCATCCACGAAGTCCATCTGCTGACCATCCACTGCCTGTGCGACGGCATCGACGCGATGCTGCTGGGTGAGGATTGAACGAAGGAGAGCCGTCGATGAATCAAAGCCGCGTCAAACAGACGCTCGTCAGAACCACGCTGCTCGCTGCGTTGACGGCGGGCCTCGCCGTGTCGCTGCAAGGTTGTGTGCTCGGGGTCGTGGGCGCAGCGGCCGGCGGCGGCGCGCTGATCGCGACCGATCGCCGTACGCTCGGTGCGCAGACGGAGGATCGCGAGATCCAGGTCAAGTCGCTCTCGCAGATCAACAACGGGCTGCCCGACCAGTCCCACGTGAACGTGACGGTGTTCAACCGCCGCGTGCTGCTGACGGGTGAAGTGCCGAACAATGCATCGAAGCAGCGCGCCGAGGAAATCGTGCGGGCCATCAACAACGTGAACGGCATCGTCAACGAGCTGTCGGTCGAGCCGGCGTCGTCGCTGTCGTCGCGTGCGAACGACTCGTACCTCGAAGGACGCGTGAAGTCCGAGCTGATCGCGACGAAGGGCATCTCGGCGAACTACTACAAGGTCGTCAGCGAACGCGGCAACCTTTACCTGATGGGGCTCGTGACGGTCGACGAGGGCAATCGCGGTGCGGAAGCCGCCAGCCAGGTGCCGGGCGTCGAGAAGGTCGTGAAGGTGTTCCAGTACGTGAAGCCGCAGGACGCGCAGGCGCTGCAGAACGCATCGCCCGCAAGCGGCGCATCCGGCGCGCAGGCTGTCGCCGCGCCGGCGGATACCGCGACGGTGGGCGCCGTGCCCGACGCGTCGGTGCAGTCCACGCCGCTGCAGCCGCCCGCACCGATCTCGAATTCGTCGAACGTGCACCCGGGCAACCCGAAGGCCCCGTCGCAATGAAGAACAGGCAGATGAAGCAGATGAAACAGTGGATGGTGCAGGGCGCCGCAGTCGCGGCGCTCGTGATTGGCACGCTGGGCGTCGCGCACGCGGATGTCGGTGACGGCCTGAAGGTCGCGCGCGGCAACGCGTGCATGGGCTGCCACGCGGTGGACCGCAAGCTCGTCGGCCCGTCGTTCAAGGATATCGCCGCCCGCTACAAGGCCGATCCGCAGGCCGTGGCCAAGCTGTCGAAGAAGGTGAAGGAAGGCGGCTCCGGCGTCTGGGGCGCCATTCCGATGCCCGCGCACCCGCGCATGAGCGACGCCGACGTGCGTTCGGTGGTCGAATGGGTGCTGGCTGGCGCGCCGTCAAAGTAAGGTTCGAGGGGCGATTCAACCCCTATTGCCAAGCGCAGAAATGCGTGTGTATGATGGTTGACTGTTGGGGCGGTAGCTCAGCTGGGAGAGCGTCGCGTTCGCAATGCGAAGGTCGGGAGTTCGATCCTCCTCCGCTCCACCAACGGGATTCGAAGGGCTCGATCACAAGATCGAGCCCTTTTTGTTTTTGGCGCCCGGAAGCAGCGCATCTATCTCGAAATACAAACGTATACATTTGCATACGGACGCACTATGCTTTGAGTCATCGATTCGAAGGGATGGACGTCATGCAAACCGTATCGGTACGAATTCCGGAAGACGACCTCGCGTGGCTGGTCGAACTGCAATTGCCCGACGCGACGAGTCCGAGCGACAAGATTCGCGCGCTGATCGCCGACGCGCGCCGCCGCGTCAAGGGCGCGCATGACTTCGTGCGCTGCGCCGCGCTGTTCAGGGAGCAGGTGCGGCCGGTGCTGGATGCGATCGACGCGTACGAGCACGCGACGCATCACCGCTCGGAAATCGTGACGCTGCTCGCCGCGCAACTCCCCGAACTCATGGCCAGCCTCGTGACGGCTGCGCCGCCGGGCAAACCGATCGGCGAGGCGGCTGGCGAGCTCGAGGCGCGGCTGACCGCGAAGAGCATGCGCATGCTGCTCGGCCTGCTGCGCCTGGCCGTGACCGGCAACCCTCCCGCCTATCATCCTGACGTGCTCGATCCGTACGTGCACGAGGTCAAGGAGCTGGCGAACCTCATTCAACCGGCTCAGGCCCATTCGTGAGATGCCCGCGAACCCGGTGCGAGGCGGCAGGTCGGCCCACCTGAATCCCAGAAGGAGTGACAAGTCGTGACGACAGAACATTTCGGTATCCGAGTCAAAAGGTTGATGACCGCGAACGTGCACGCGCTGATCGGTTCGCTGGAAAGCCGCATGCCGCAAGCGATCCTCGAGCAGTACCTGCGCGAATTCGACGATGTGATCGCGCAGGCGCGGGTGGCGCTCGGCCGGCACGAAGCGGCGCGGTACCAGGCGGCCAAGGCGATCGCGCGCATCAACAACGAGATCGAACGACTGAACGACCTGCTGGGCACCGCGCTGGCCCGCAACGACGATGCGGCTGTGCGTGCCGGTGCGGAGCGGCAGATCGAGCTGGAGGATCAACTCGGCGTGCTGCAGCAATCGCTTCATGACGCAAGCGAGCGCGCACAGGCTGCCGAGGCGGACCTGCTCGGGCTGCGCGCGAAACGCGCGGAGATGGAAGCAGGGCTGCGTGAACTGATCGCGGCGCGTGTGCCAGGCGACGGCGAGCGCCGGGCGGAAGAGGCAACGGGCTTCGCGGGCGCCGATCCGAGAGCTGAGCAGCTCGAACAGGGGTTCAACCGGACGATGGCCGGTGCGACCGGAGCGGTCGGGTTGGGCACCGGTTCATCGTCGGCCGATCCATCGCTGTTGCATCGTCTGGAAACCCTGCACAAGGAACAGCGAATCGAGGAGCGTGTCGCCCGCCTGAAGTCGCAATCTGGCAAGCTGGCGGACGACATGTCTTGATGATTCGCCCCCGATCCTGAGAGCAAAACAACAATGACTTCTTCACTGATGCTGCCGGGCAATGCGCCGTTCGTCGCCGCGATCGGGCTGATGATCGTGATCGGCGTGCTGGAGTGCGTGTCGATGCTGATGGGGCTCAGCCTGACCGAGCATGCAGGCAACCTGCTGGTCCTGCATTTCGGTCTCGATCACGCGGACGGCGGGCCCGATGCCGGCGTCGTCGGCCAGTTTCTCGGCTGGCTGCACGTGGGCCGGGTGCCGCTGCTGATCCTGCTGATCCTCTTCCTGCTCGGCTTTTCGGTGGTCGGGCTCGCGTTGCAGACGTCGATGCAGGCCGTCGCGGGCTTCACGATGCCCACCGGGCTGGCCGTCGTGCTGGCCGTGCTTGCGGCATTGCCGTTCGTGCGCCACACCGGCAAGTTCTTCGCGCGCTTTCTTCCGCAGACTGAAACCACGGCGGTATCCGAAGCCGACTTCATCGGCCGCACCGCACGGATCGTCACCGGCGAAGCGTCGTTCGGCAATCCGGCCGAAGCGCGGCTCGTCGACGAGCACGGCCAGCAGCACTACGTCCGCGTCGAACCGGACGAGGCCGGCCGGACCTTCACGAAAGGCACGACGGTCCTGCTTGTATCGCGTATTTCGGGTTCGCGTTACCACGCCATAGAAAATCCCCGGCCCGAGTTGCTCTGAATCCCGTTTCACCAGGCCACCGCCGTTGAGAGCGGCGTGGACTGGCGCACCTTGCTGTCACCATCCGTACACAGGAGTCGAACAAACATCATGATGAATGCACTCTCTTTCTGGGGCGCTGTCGCATTGGCAGTGATGGTGGGTATCTGCGTGATCGGCATGATCTTCGCGCGTCTTTACGTGCGAGCGTCGGCGGAGCGGGCCTTCGTCCGCACCGGGCTGGGCGGGCAGAAGGTGATCATGAGCGGCGGCGCGGTCGTGCTGCCGGTGTTTCACGAAGTGATCCCGATCAACATGAACACGCTGAAGCTCGAAGTGAGCCGCGCGACGCACGACAGCCTGATCACGAAGGACCGGATGCGCGTCGACGTGGTCGTTGCCTTCTTCGTGCGGGTCGCGCCGACCGAAGAGGGCGTGTCGACCGCCGCACAGACGCTCGGCCAGCGCACGCTGGCGCCCGAAAACCTGCGCGCGCTCGTCGACGACAAGTTCGTCGATGCGCTGCGCTCGACCGCCGCGCAAATGACGATGCAGGATCTGCAGGACGCACGCGAAAAATTCGTGCAGGGCGTGCAGAACACGGTCGCGGAGGACCTGACGAAGAACGGGCTGGAGTTGGAAAGCGTGTCGCTGACCAACTTCAACCAGACGTCGAAGCAATACTTCGACCCGAACAACGCGTTCGACGCCGAAGGCCTGACCAAGCTCACGCAGGAAACCGAGCGCCGCCGCAAGGAGCGCAACGAGGTCGAGCAGGACACCGAGGTGGCCGTGCGCGAGAAGAACCGCGACGCGCTGTCACGCAAGCTCGAGATCGATCAGCAGGAAGCGTTCATGAAGCTCGAGCAGGAGCAGCAGGTCAAGACGCGCACCGCCGAGCAGAACGCGCGGATCGCCGCGTACGAGGCCGAGCGTCACCAGGAGGCCGAACAGAGCCGGATCGGCGCCGAGCGGCAGATCCAGGAATCGGAGATCCAGCGCGAGCAGGCTGTGCGCACCCGCAAGGTGGAAGCGGAGCGCGAAGTGCGCGTGAAGGAGATCGAGCAGACGCGTGTCACGCAGATGGCCGCGATCGAGCAGGCCAAGGTGACTGAAATCGCGGAGCAGGAAAAGGCCATCGTGATCGCGGAGAAGTCCGAGGCACAGTCCCAGGCGCAGGCGCGCGCGAGCGAGTCGCTCGCGGATGCGGTGCGGGCCGAGCAGCAGGTCGAGACGACGCGCCGCACCGCGGAAGCCGATCGGGCGAAGCAGGTCGCGCTGATCGAGGCAGCGCAGGCGGCGGAAACGCAGGCCGTCCATATCACGACACAGGCACGTGCAGAGCGCGATGCGGCCCAGATGCAGGCGGCCGCGATGGTCGAGCTGGCCGAGGCTGCGCGCAAGAAGGGGCTCGCCGAAGCGGAAGCGCAGCGTGCGCTGAACGACGCGATCAATGCGCTGTCGTCGGACCAGACGAGCCTCAAGTTCAAGCTGGCGTTGCTGCAGGCACTGCCTGCCGTGATCCAGCAGACGGTCGAGCCGATGAAGGCAATCGACGGCATCAAGATTATCCAGGTCGACGGGCTCAACCGTGGCGGTAGCGCCGCGGACGGCGTCGCGCCTGCTGCGAACGGTAGCAACCTGGCCGAGCAAGCGATGTCGGCGGCGTTGTCCTATCGCGCACATGCGCCGTTGATCGATTCGCTGCTCGGTGAAATCGGGTTGTCCGGCGGTTCGCTGCAAGGGCTCGTGCCGGGTGTCGGGACGGAGGTGTCGGCACCGACACACGCACCGGCACAGGCACACACACCGGTACACGCATCGGCTTATGCACCGGCACCCGCACCGATCACCGTCCACCCGGTCGGCAGTGCATCGCCCAAAGCCGACGGCGCAGTGGCATGACGCGCGGGGTGTGAGGCACGCCGTCCGTGCCCCGTAGCACCGGGTTGGACGCGGATGGCGCAGCGCGATGAAGCCGCGTCACGCCTGCCTTGCGTTCCCGTCGGCATCGGACAGGCCCGATCGAGCGATCGGGCCTGTTTTGCCATCAACCGCCCGCTACCTCCCTCACCCCCGCCCGACACTCGGCCGCTTCGGATCGTACGTCCACCCCGGCACGAGATAGCGCATCGCGACCGCATCGTCGCGCGCTGTACCGCCAACCTGCCGATAGAACGCATGCGCGGCCTCGACCTGCGCCATGTCGAGCTCGATCCCGAGGCCCGGCCGCTCCGGCACGGCCACTTGGCCGCCGACGATCTTCAGCGGCTCGCGCGTGAGCCGCGCATCGCCTTCCTGCCAGATCCAGTGCGTGTCGATCGCGGTGATCTTGCCGGGCGCGGCCGCTGCCGCATGCGTGAACATCGCAAGCGACACGTCGAAATGGTTGTTCGAGTGCGAGCCCCACGTGAGCCCCCAGTCACGGCAAAGCTGCGCGAGCCGCACCGAGCCCTGCATCGTCCAGAAATGCGGGTCGGCGAGCGGGATGTCGACCGCCTGCAGCCGCACCGCATGATCCACCTGCCGCCAGTCGGTCGCGATCATGTTGGTCGCGGTCGGAATGCCCGTCGCGCGGCGGAATTCGGCCATCACCTCGCGGCCCGAATAGCCGCCTTCCGGCCCGCACGGATCTTCCGCATACGCGAGCAGGTGGCCTTGCCCGCGGCACAGCGCGACGGCTTCGTCGAGCGACCACGCGCCGTTCGGGTCGAGCGTCGCGCGGGCATCGGGGAAGCGCGCCTTGATCGCGGCGATCGCTTCCATCTCGTCGGCGCCGGCCATCACGCCGCCCTTCAGCTTGAAATCGGCGAAGCCGTAGCGCTCGACCGCGGCCTCGGCCTGCCGCGCGATCGCGGCCGGCGTGAGCGCTTCCTCGTTGCGCAGCCGGAACCAGGCGTCCGACGCGTGCGTCTCGTCGCGGTACGGCAGATCGGTGCGGCGCCGGTCGCCGAGGTAGAACAGATAAGCGAGCATCGGCACCGCGTCGCGCTGCTGGCCTTCACCAAGCAGCGCCGCGACCGGCACGTCGAGATGCTGGCCGAGCAGGTCGAGCAGCGCGGCCTCGATCGCGGTGATCACGTTGTCGAGCCGCAGGTTGATCTCGTGCGGCTGGCGCAGCACCGCGGCTTCGCCCGCCGACGTCACCTCGTGCCGGATCGTGCGGCCCGCACCCGGGCCCGCGCCGGACAGCGCCGCGCGCACCGCGTTGAGCGTCGCCTGATAGCGTCCGATCGACTGACCGACCACGAGATCCGTCATGCGTTCGAGCGCGTGGCGGATGCCTTCGCCGCCCGGCACTTCGCCGACGCCCGTGTGTCCACTGCTGTCGTCGAGGATCACGAGGTTGCGCGTGAAGTACGGCGCGTGCGCGCCGCACAGGTTGAGCAGCATGCTGTCGCGGCCGGCGACGGGAATCACCTGCATGCGCGTGACGTGCGGGGTGCCGGCACGGCGGGATTCGGACATCGGTTCGCTCCTGGTTCCGGTGGTGCACGGGCCGCCGGCCGCGCCGGCGCGGCCCGCGCGGTTCATTGAAGCTCGACGCGGCGGATCTCGCCGACGACGAACAGGTAGCAGATCACGGCGACGAGCGCGTGCGCGACGACATAGACCAGCGCGCCGTTGAACGAGCCGCTGCGGTCGACGATATAGCCGATCGCGATCGGCGTCGTGATGCTGGAGAGGTTGCCGCACGTGTTGAGCAGCGCGCCGCTCAAGCCCGCGATCTGGCGCGGCGCGGTGTCGGCGTTGACGGCCCAGCCGAGCGCGCCGAGCCCCTTGCCGAAGAACGACAGCGCCATGAACAGCACGACGAGCACGTGAGAATCGGTGTAGTTGCAGACGATCATCGACATCGACAGCAGCATGCCGAACACGATCGGCACCTTGCGCGCGACCGACAGAGAGCGACCCTGCCTGAGCAGCCCGTCGGACACGACGCCGCCGAGAATCCCGCCGAGGAAGCCGCACACGGCCGGGATCGACGCGACGAGCCCCGCGTTGAGGATCGACATCCCGCGCGCCTGCACGAGATAGACGGGAAACCACGTGATGAAGAAATAGGTGAGCGCGTTGATGCAGTACTGCGCGACATACACGCCGACCAGCATCCGGCTCTTCAGCAGCGCCTTCACGTGGCGCATCGACGGGCCGCCGTCGCGTTCGCCGGTCGCCTGGTCGATGTTGACGAGCGCGCCGCCTTCGGCGAGGTAGTCGAGTTCCGCGCGGTTGATGCTCGGGTGGTCCTTCGGGTCGTACATCGTGCGGTTCCACACCAGCACGAACGCGAAGCCGAGCACGCCCATCACCGCGAACACCGATTGCCAGCCGAACGCGTGCACGAGCCAGCCCATCAGCGGCGCGAACACGACGGTCGCCGCGTACTGCGCGGCGTTGAAGATCGCCGACGCGGTGCCGCGCTCGGGCGCAGGGAACCACGCGGACACGATCCGGCTGTTGGCCGGGAACGACGGCGCCTCGGCCGCGCCGACCAGGAAGCGCAGCCCGAACAGCAGCGCGAACGCGGCCGCGCCGCCGAAGAAGCCGATCCCGCCTTGCAGCAGCGTGAACAGCGACCAGAAGAAGATGCTGAACGCATAGACGATGCGCGATCCGTAACGGTCGAGCAGCCAGCCGCCCGGCAATTGCGCGATCACGTACGACCAGCCGAACGCGGAAAAGATGAAGCCCATCTGCACGTGGCTCAAGTGCAGCGCGCGGGCGAGGCTCGGGCCCGCGATCGCGATCGCCGCGCGATCCGCGTAGTTGATCGTCGTGACCGCGAACAGGACGGCCAGCACCAGCCAGCGCACGCGGGAGCGCCGGGCCGTTGCCGATGCGGACGCCGGCAGCGCTTGAAGCGGATTCATGACTTGTCTCCTCCGAAGGGCGGAAGGTGCCGTCGTGCGGCTGGCGCGTCGGTTGCGCGCATGTTGTGTATTGATGCCGCCGGCGGAGGCCGGGCACCGGACGCCCGGGGCGGGCAGGGCGTCCCGGCCATTCTGTCACGTCGATATTTGCGCTTTCATGCCAATTGCTGACTTGATCGATTCAGCAATTGAATCGATGGACCGAGGCGGTGCGGATGTCGTCAACATATTTTTACCCGGATAATATTGACATCCAATTAATACCCGGATAAAAATAGCGTCATTCCGATTCCAGCCTGCGGGCGACCACGATGACTACCATCCCATTGCTTCCTTCGTACACGGCCTTCGACGGCCACCGGCGGCTCGCGTCGGGCCCGCTCTCGACGGTCGCGCTCGCGGTCCGGCAGGCGGCCGGCGACGCGATGCCCGGCACGATCCTGATCTTCGACGACGCGACCGGCCGCTCGATCGACCTCGACCTGCGCGGCACGGCGGCCGACATCCGCGCACGCTATGCGGCGCCGTCGGGCGACGCATCCGGCAGTTCCGACGAGCCGGCAGGCGCCGGCGCGGGCGAGCAGCGCGGCCGCGGCCGGCCGAAGCTCGGCGTCGTGTCGCGCGAGGTCACGCTGCTGCCGCGTCACTGGGAATGGCTGGCCACGCAGCCCGGCGGCGCGTCGGTCGCGTTGCGCAAGCTCGTCGAGGACGCACGGCGCACCCACGCGGAAGCCGACCGGCGACGCGACGCGCAGGCGCGCGCGTATCACTTCATGTCGGCGATGGCGGGCGACCTGCCCGGTTTCGAGGAGGCCGTGCGCGCGCTGTATGCGAACGACCTGACACGCGTCGCCGAGCTGATCGCCGGCTGGCCGGACGACGTGCGCGACCATGCGCTTGCGCTGGCGCGCGGCGAGCTGCCGCCGTCCACCGAAGACTGCTGACCGGAGCAACGGACGCCATGACCGCATTCGATCTGAACCGCGGCGCGCTCGCGCCGGTTGCCGACGAGGTCGATCTCGTCGACCTGCGCGTGAGCGGCGCGATCCCGCACGAACTCGCCGGCACGTTGCTGCGCAACGGCCCGAATCCGCCGGGCGGCCGTTTCGAAGGGAGCGACGTGCTGTCGTGGTGGCCGGAAGCCGCGATGCTGCATGCGATCGCGTTCGAAGGCGGCCGCGCGACCGGCTACCGGAACCGCTGGGCGCGCACGCAGCGCTGGGCGGCCGTGCATGCGCCCGGTGAGGCGCGGCAACTGCCCGATACCAATCCGAACGTGAGCGTGCTGCAGCATGCCGGCGAGTTGCTCGCGCTGTCGGAGGGCGGCGCACCGTTCGCGATCACGGCCGCGCTCGATTCGCTCGGCGTGCCCGCACGGCACGCGGGCCTCGGCGGCGGGATGACCGCGCATCCGAAGGTCGATCCGGTGACCGGCGAGCTGATCGCGTTCCGCGCGGACTGGCGCGCGCCGTGGCTGCGCTACGGTGTGGCCGACGCGCAGGGCGTGCAGCGCGTCGATCTCGAGATCGACCTGAATGCGCCGTCGATGATGCACGACCTCGCGATCACCGAAACCCGCAGCCTGCTGCTCGACCTGAACGTCGGCTACGACTTCTCGCTGCTGAAGCAGGGCCACCGGATGCCGCTGCGCTGGCACGACGACCGGCCCGCGCGCATCGGCGTGCTCCCGCGCCACGGCGGCACGGTGCGGTGGTTCGACGTCGAGCCGTGCTTCATCCTGCACGTCGTGAACGCATATGACTGCGACGCGTCGTGCATCGTGCTCGATGCGGTGCGCTATCCGTCGTACCTGCGGCTCGACGCGGGCACGGGCCGCTTCGCCGACAACCCGGTCGGCGAGCTGTGGCGCTATGTGATCGATACGGCGAACGGGCTGATCGACGAAGGGCCGCTCGCCGACGGCGGCATCGAGATGCCGCGCATCAACGAAAGCCGGACGGGGCGCCGCTACCGCTACCTGTATGCGGTGGAGCAGCCGAACCCGGTGGAAATGCGCGGCGTGATGCGTTTCGATCACGCGAGCGGCACGACGACGCGCTACGCGGTGCCGCCCGGCGACCAGAACAGCGAGCCGGTGTTCGTGCCGCGCCCGGGCGGTGCGGACGAGGACGACGGCTGGCTGCTGGTGATGGTCTACCGCGCGGCGACCGATACGAGCGACGTCGTGATCCTCGATGCGCGCGCGATCGACGCGGGGCCGGTCGCCACCGTGCACCTGCCGCGCCGCGTGCCGGCCGGATTCCACGGCGCGTGGGTGCCGCGCGAACGTTGAACGTGAGCGGCGGCGCGCGTCACTGCGCGCGCAGCGCGTCGACGATCTTCAGCCGCGCGGCGCGCATCGCCGGCAGGAAGCCGCCGACGAGCCCCATCACCAGCGAGAACAGCAGCGTCTTCACGACGATCGCGGGCGTCAGCACGAAGCGGAACGACAGGTCCGCGAAGGTCTGGAAGTTGGTCGTCGAAAACGACGCGAACTGCATCAGCGACGCGCATGCGAGCCCCGCGACGCCGCCGACGAAGCCGAGCAGCAGCGCTTCCAGCAGGAACGCGGCGAGCACGTTCGTGCGCTTGAAGCCGAGCGCGCGCAGCGTGCCGATCTCGGCGACGCGGTTCGCGACCGACGCATACATCGTGATCATCGCGCCGATCATCGCGGCGATCGAGAAGATCGTCGACAGCGTGATGCCGAGGATGTTGATGAACGTCGACAGCGCCTTCGACTGGTCGCCGTAGAAGGTCTGTTCGCGTTTCGCCTCGTCGGTGAGCCGCGGGTCGACGTCGATGTCGGCCTTGAAGCGCGCGAAGCCGCCGGCGCTCGGGATGCGCAGCACCATCGACGAATAGCTGGTGCGCCGGAACGACTGCATCAGCTGGTCGACGTCGCCCCAGATCTCCGAATCGAAGCCGCTGCCGCCCGCGTCGAAGATGCCGACGATGGTCCAGTCGCGCTGCGCGAAATGCAGGCTGTCGCCGAGTTGCGTGCCGCTGAACCCTTTCGCGATCGCGCTGCCGACGATGATTTCCGACGAGCCGGGCGCGAACATGCGGCCGGCGACGAGCTTCACGTGCGGGCGCAGCGCGAGGCCGGACGGCGACACGCCGCGGATCACGACGTTCGACGGCTTGCCGGTCGACGTCTTCACCAGCGAGATCAGCACGACCGCTTCCTTCGACACGAGCGGCCGGCCGTCGGGGCCGAGCGCGACGGCCGGGTGCATTTCGAGCGCATTGGCCTGCTGGTGGTCGATCGAGCTCTGGATCTCGGTTTCGGCGCCCTTGCGGATCACCACCGCGTTGTCGGGTTCGCCGGTCGACACGAGCGTCTTCGTGAGCCCCGCGTCGAGCATTTGCACGGTCGCGAACACGAAGATCACGAGCGCCATCCCGCCGGCGGTCAGCGCGGTGGTGAGCCGCCGGGTCCACAGGTTGCGCGCGATGTAGTTGAGCGGGATCGCCATGCGCCAACCTAACCGATTGCCCTGAGGCCTTCGACCACGCGCACGCGCGCCGCCTGCCACGCCGGCACGATCGCCGCCGCGAAGCCGACCGCGACCGAGCACACGGCCTGCAGCACGACCGTTTCGGTCGACACCTTGAACACCGGGAAGATGCCGCCGGCCGCCTGCTTGAACAGGCTCGCGGCGGGCGGCGTCGCGAGGATCCCGAGCCCGCCGCCGGCCACCGCGATCACGACCGATTCGCCGAACACGATCAGCGCGAGGAAGCCGGGGCCGAAGCCGAGCGCCTTCAGCGTCGCGTATTCGGCCGTGCGCTCGCGCGCGCTCATCGCCATCGCGTTGGCCATCACGGCCATGATGATCAGGATCACCACGTACGACACGACGCGGATCGCCGCGATGATCTGGTTCGACATCGCGACGAAGCCGAGCTGGAACGCCTGCTCGGTCTCGGTCAGCGTCTCGGCGAGCGAGTTCTTGAACACTGCGTCGACGTTGCGCGCGATCGACGCGCCGTCGTCGGGGTTCGCGACGCCGAGCACGAATACGCCGACCTGGTCGGCCTGCTTCGGCGTGCGCTGGCGCACCGTCTCGTTCAGGTATTCCCAGTGAAACACCAGCTGCCGCGTGATCGTCGAGTCGTCACGGCCGTCCAGGATGCCGCGCACGACGAAATCCCACGTGCCCGGGTAGATCGTGCCCTTCAGCGGGATCACGTCGCCGATCCTGAAGCCGAATTGCGTCGCGAGCTGGCGGCCGACGAGGCAGCCGCGGCGGTCGCGATCGTAGTCGGCGCGCTGCTGCGCCGGGATGATGAATTCCGGGTACAGGTCGAGATAGTTGTCCGATACGGCGAAGCTCGCGAAGAAGTTCTTCGGGTCGCGATAGATGCCGCCGAACCAGTTCGACCGGACCACGGCCGTCACGCCTTCGACGCCGCGGATCCGGTTCTCGTAGTTGACGGGCAGCGGAAACACGAGCGAGATCGCGTTGCGCGTGACGAGCCGCCCGCTGGATGCGGCGGCCGCGCCTGCGTACCACGCGTCGACCACGGTGTGCAGCAGCCCGAACGCGAGCACGGCGATCGTGAGCCCGAGCACGGTCAGCAGCGTGCGCAGCCGGTGCCGCAGCGCATTGCGCGCGATCAGCTTCAGCACGTACATCGCGCGCGCTCCCGCAGCCGGTCAGCCGGCGTGCCCATCGATCAGCTCCCCTTTTTCCAGATGGACGAGCGAGCGTGCGGCGCCGGCCGCGTGCGCGTCGTGCGTCACCATGATGATCGTCTTGCCGAGCTCGGCGTTCATCCGCTGCAGCATCGCGAGCACGTCGGTGGCCGATGCGCGGTCGAGGTCGCCGGTCGGCTCGTCGGCGACGATCAGCACGGGATCGGTGATCAGCGCGCGCGCGATCGCGACGCGCTGCTGCTGGCCGCCCGACAGTTCCGACGGGTAATGGCTCGTCCGGTCGCCGAGGTTCACCATGTCGAGCACGAGTTCGACGCGCTCGCGCCGCTCGCGGCGCGACAGGTGCGTGAGCATCAGCGGCAGCTCGACGTTCTCGAACGCGGTGAGCACGGGCATCAGGTTGTAGAACTGGAAGATGAAGCCGACGTTCGCCGCGCGCCATTCGGCCAGTTGCGCCTCGGCGAGCCGGGAGATGTCGAGGCCGCCCACGCGCAGCTCGCCGCTGTCGGGCCGGTCGATGCCGGCCACCAGGTTCAGCAGCGTGCTCTTGCCGGAGCCCGACGGCCCCATCAGCGCGACGAAGTCACCTTCGCCGATGTCGAGCGTGATGTCGGTCAGCACCGGCACGATCTGGTTGCCGCGCCGGTACGACTTCGCGACGTGGCTGAGCTCGACGAGGGGTGGCCGGGCGTCGTTCACGCGCGCTACTTCTTCGCGACGGTCACTTTCGCGCCGTCCTTCAGCTTCGCGCCCGGCGCGAGCACGACCGTGTCGCCGGGTGTCACGCCGCGCACCGCGACGAGCTCGCCGATTCGCACGCCCTTCGTCACGGCCACCGCATGCACGACGTCGTCCTTCACGACGAACACCGCCGGCCGGCCATCGCGTTCGACCACGGCGCTCGCCTGCACGGCCGTCACCGGCTGCCGGTCCTGCGCGGTCGCCGGCTTCGACAGGAAGGCGATCTTCGCGCTCATGTCGGGCAACACGCGCTCGTCGCGGTCGACGAAGCGCACCTTCACGAGCACGGTGGCCTTCGAGCGGTCGACGGTCGGCACGATGCGCGACACGCGGCCGGCGAAGCGCATGTCGGGCAGCGCGTCGAGCTGGATCTCGCACGGCTGCTCGGCGCGGATCTTCGCGATGTTCGATTCGGCGACGTCGGCCTCGACCTCGAGCGTCTTCATGTCGGCGATCGTCACGACCGCGCCCTTGCTGTCCGACGCGGACGAGAACGGCGTGATGTTGTCGCCGACGTTCGCGTGCTTGGCGAGCACGATGCCGTCGAATGGCGCGCGGATCACCGTCTGGTCGACCGCCACCTGCGCGGCCTGCGCGTTCGCCTCGGCCGATACGATCGCGGCCTGGTCGCTGTTGAGCGTCGCGCGCGCCTTGTTCACGCGGGCCGTGTCGGTGTCGAGCTGCGCGGCCGGCACCGCGCCTTTCGGCGCGAGCGCGGCGGTGCGGCGCAGCGCGATCTCGGCGTCCTTCAGCTCGGCCTGTGCGACACCGAGGTTCGCACGGGACACCTGCACCTGCGCGCGTGCCTGCGCGAGCGACGCTTGCACGTCGTTGCTTTCGAGCCGCGCGATGATCTCGTCCTGCTTCACGCGCGTGCCTTCCAGCACGCCGAGCCACTCGACGCGCCCCTGGCCCTTCGACGCGACCGCGGCCTTGCGCTGCGGCACGACGTAGCCGGTCGCATTGAGCTGCGTGTCGTTCTGGTACGGGTAGGCGGACGTGACGGACGTGGTGTCGACGGTCGGCCGGCCGGTGAGCGCGAGGCCGGCGCCGATCGCGATGACGGCGAGCGCGGCGGCGACCGTATAGCGCACCCAGCGGCGCCGGCGCGGCGCCGGTGCGAGCGGACGCCGGTCGATTTTCAGTTTGTCCAGGTTGTGATCGGGCAATTTGAGCGCCTCGAGACGGCGGCGGTCTGACGACCGGCCGCGACCCGGTTTCCGGGGAAAGGGACGGATGGACGCCAGTATAAGCGTCGCCCCGACGGTTCGCGAGCCGGTTTGCAGCGCCGCCGCGGCCGCCGCCGGACGGTCGCCGACCCGGGATACGGGTGCGCCCCCGGGGAAACCCGAGGGGCGCAAGCAACGTGTCAACTTTCCGCAAACACGGTGCGTTATGGAACCAGTGCGTCAGGTTTTGTCGCGACGGCACGGCAAATGCCGGCCTCGCGGCCTGGGGCTCCGATGCGAATGCCTCGCATCTTTACTTACCGGTACGTTTGATTTTTTCTCCGCTAAAGGAAGAACAATGAAGAAGACGCTCGCTTCGATCATCGCCGCAGCATTCGCGCTCGCATCGGTTTCGGCATTCGCACAGGATGCGTCGGCACCGGCAGCCGACACGTCGGCCGCTGCACCGGCCAAGAAGGATCACAGCAAGCCGAAGCACCAGCTGAAGCACCACGGCTCGAAGAAAGGCCAGGCGAAGGCCGCAGCCGCATCGGCCGCCGGCACGAACGACGCAGGCGCGCAGAACTAAGAAGCGCGTTGCGCCGGGGCCGGCACCGCCGGCCGCCAGTCGCGAGACCCCGCATGTTCAGGCATGCGGGGTTTTGTTTTTTTCAGGCCTCGTGTTGTTCACCGGCCGGCGGCGGCGCGCGCATCGCGTCGACCACCGTGCGCATGCGCCGCCAGTGCGAGCCTTCCCAGAACACGCGCCGGCACACGTCGCACGCGGCGAAGCGCAGGTGCCGTTGCCGGACGCCGGCCGGCACGCGCGGCGCGGCGGCGGCCGCGTCGAGCGGATGCAGCGGCGCATTGCAGCGCAGGCACAGCCGGAACGGCCGCATGTGCGGCGCGAGGTCGAGCCGCTCGAACAGTTCGCGCAGCTGGTCGGCCGGCTGCACCGCGTGCAGGTAGCAGCCGCGCGCGACCGCGCGCCGCTTGAGCAGCTCGCGGTCGCGGGTCAGCACGATCCGGCCCTCTCGCGCGGCGAGCGCCGCGAGCTCGTCGTCGCGGTAATGGTTGTCGTAGCAGGTGTCGAAGCCTGCGAGGCGCAGCAGTTGCGCGAGGCCGCCGAGATGCGCGTCGGCGACGAAGCACCATTGCGCCGGTGGCGGCGCGGTGGCTCCGTTCACGGTGGCCGACTGCGCGCGCTCCGGAAAGGCTTCGACCCGGTCGCCGTCGTCGAGCGGCCGGTCGAGCGCGGCCGGCGCGTCGTTCACGCACAGCCGGCCGATTTCGGTGTGCGGGACGCCGAGCGCCTCGATCGCGTGCTTCACCGTCGCGTCGCGCGCACATGCGTGCCCGAACGCGCGGTCGCGCTGCGCGCGCGGGAGAAAGGCGTTCAGTTCGTCGTGGAAGCGGAAGGTCGCGGTCGCCATGCGGGCAGTATGGCACCGTGCTTGGCCGGCCGCGTGCCCTGCAGGCGCCACGCATCTGTGTTTAACTCCCCGCTTCACGGAGCGAAGGAGCGGAAAATGGATCTCGGATTTATCGGGCTGGGTGAAATGGGGCAGGCAATCGCGACGAACCTGCTGAAGGCCGGGCACACGGTGCGGGTCTGGAACCGGTCGCGCGAGCGCGCCGAGCCGCTCGCGGCCGTCGGCGCGCAGATCGTCGACACGCCGGCCGACGCGTTTCGCGGCGACGCGGTGTTTTCGATGCTGGCCGACGACGCCGCGGCACGCGCGATCTTCGACGACGCACTGCTCGCCCAGGCGCCGCGCGGCCTGATCCACGTCAACATGGCGACGGTGTCGGTCGCGCTGGCCGAATCGCTCGCGCACGCGCATGCATCGCGCGGCATCCATTATGTCGCCGCGCCGGTGATGGGCCGGCCGGACGTGGCAGCCGCCGCGCGCCTCACGATCATGGCGGGTGGCCCGGCCGAGGCGATCGACCGCGTGCAGCCGCTGTTCGACGCGATCGGCCAGAAGACCTGGCGGTTCGGTTCGCTGCCGCAGCACGCGAACGTCGCGAAGATCGCCGCGAACTTCACGCTCGCGTCGGCGATCGAGACGCTCGGCGAGGCCTCTGCATTGCTCGGCGCGCACGGCGTCGCGATGCGCGATTTCCTCGACGTGATCACCGGCAGCGTGTTTCCGGGCCCCGTCTACGAGGGCTACGGCTCGATGATTGCCGAGCGGCGCTACGAGCCCGCCCGCTTCAAGGCGCGCCTCGGGTTGAAGGACGTTCGCCTGGCGCTGGAAGCCGGCGACGCCGTGTCGGTGCCGCTGCCGGTGGCAAGCGTCGTGCGCGACAACCTGCTCGACGCGCTGGCGCACGGCGGTGGCGAGCAGGATTTCGCGGTGCTCGGCGAAGTCGCGCTGCGCCGCGCGGGCCGCTGATCCGTCGCGCGACAGAAGTCCGGCGCACCGGCATAATCGACGTTTCGTTTTCCCTTACATCGACGCAGAGGCGGGCATGAACTTGCATACGTGGTGGCTTTTCGTGGCGACGGTGTTCGTCGTGTCGGCGATTCCGGGCCCGAACATGCTGCTGGTGATGACGCACGGCGCGCGGCACGGGCTGCGGCGCTCGACGTGGACGATGGCCGGCTGCCTCACCGCGCTGGTGCTGATGCTGTCGGTGTCGGCGGCGGGTCTCGGCGCGGTGCTCGAAGCCTGGCCGGCGATGTTCAACACGTTGCGCTTTGCGGGTGCGGCCTACCTGATCTACCTCGGTGTGAAGGCGTGGCGCGCACGCGTGGACGACGAGCAACCTGCCGCCGACGTCGAGACCGTGTCGCGCCAGGGCGCGCCGGCATCGCGCGGGACGCTGTTCCGCAACGGCTTCCTGGTCGCGGGCAGCAACCCGAAGGCGATCCTGTTCGCGGCCGCGCTGCTGCCGCAGTTCATCAACGCCGCCGAGCCGACGCTGCCGCAGTTCGGCGTGCTCGTCGTCACGTTCGCGGTGATCGAGGTGAGCTGGTATCTCGTCTACGCATCGTTCGGCACGCGCATCGGCGCGACGTTGAAGAGCCAGAGCGTGGCGAAGATCTTCAACCGGCTGACGGGTGGCTTGTTCGTCGGCTTCGGCGCGATGATGGCGCTGGTTCGTCACTGATGTCGAACTGACGCTGGCACGCAGAACGCCCCGTCCCTCGCAAGCGGGCGGGGCGTTCTGCTTTTCGGGCCTCCGTCACGCGCCCGCTCATGCACGCGGGCGCGTCAATGCCGCTGCGCCGGCGCCGCGTCCGGCCGCGAGCCCGAAGACGGCGGCCGCGCCGGCGAACGCAAACCCCACGCCGCACACCGCGCTCCACCCGCCCGAGGCCCACGCGCTGCCTGCGAGCACCGCGCCGAGCGCGCCGCCGATGAAGAACAGCCCGACGAACAGCCCGTTCAGGCGGCCGCGCGCGGCCGGGTTCAGCAGGTTGATTGCGCGGCGGCCGATCGTCTGGTCGACGATCACGCCCGCATCGAGCAGCGCGGCGCCGCCGGCCAGCAGCGCGAGCGCGAGGCCGCGATGCATGCGTGCGTCGAAGCCGAACCAGCCGGCGCCCGCGATCCCGAGCACGACGAGCGCCACGAGCATCGTGCCGTGCGCGATCCGCTGCGCGGCCGGGCCATGGCCGTGGTCGCCGGCACGGCCTGCGAGTGGCGTGACGATTGCACCGCTCGCGCCGGCGAACGCGAACAGCGCAATGCCGTGCAGGTCGAGGCCGAACGGCGGCTGCGCGAGCCGCAGCCCGACCGAGGTCCAGAATGCGCTGAACGCGGCCATCGCGAGCGCGGCCGACAGCGCATGCCGGCGCAGCACCGGCTCATCGGCGAGCAGGCGCCCCATCGACGCAAGCAGCGTGCGGTAGCCGGCCGAGATCGACGGCGTGCGCGACGGCAGGCGCAGCGCGAGCACCACGGCGATCGCGGCGTTCGCGAGCGCGGCCAGCACGTAGAACCCGCGCCAGCCGGCTGACCCCGCGATCAGGCTCGCGAGCGGCCGCGACAGCAGGATGCCGAGCATCAGCCCGCTCATCACGTTGCCGACCGCGCGGCCGCGCTGCGCCTCGGGCGCCATCGACGCGGCCATCGGCACGAGCATCTGGATCACGCTCGACGCGGCGCCGGCCACGAGCGTCGCCAGCAGGAATACGGTGCCCGACCGCGTGAACGCCGGCAGCGCGAGCGCGGCTGCGCACGCGGCCAGCGTCGCGACGATCAGGCGGCGGTTCTCGAGCAGGTCGACGAGCGGGACGAGCAGCACGAGCCCGGCCGCATAGCCGAGCTGCGGCAGCATCGCGACGAGGCCGGCCGGGCCGGGCGGCAGGTGCAGGTCGGCGCTGATCGGCCCCGTCAGCGGCTGCGCGGCGAACAGGTCCATCACGATCACGCCGACCGTCGCGGCGAAGAACAGCGTCATGCCGGCGCTCAGCGCGGGCGGCGGGCCGGCCGGCGCGCTGACGGGCGGGCGCGCGGCGGCGGGGCAACGGTTGGCAGGGCAGTTCATCGGAAGCCTGGCGAGTGAGTCGAAGGAGTCCCCATCGTAGGTGCCCGATGTTTATGCGACAATTGAAATATCTCTAACATGATTATGCGAGTTTGCTTTGAATACGCGTGATCTCCAGGCATTCGTCGCGGTGGTCGACAGCGGGTCGATGGTTGCCGCGGCCGCGAAGCTCCACCTGACGCAGCCGGGCCTGACGCGGCGCGTGCAGAACCTCGAAACGCTGCTCGGCATGCCGCTGCTCGAACGGCAAAGCAAGCCGCTGAAGCCGACGGCCGCCGGGCGCGACGTCTATGCGCTCGCGCGTAACGTGCTGGGCGCGGTCGACGAGTTGATGGCGGCGGGCGCGCCGGACAGCGAGCCGTCGGGCGAGCTGCGCATCGGCGTGCCGCCGTTCCTGTCCGAGCTGGCGCTCGAGCAGCCGATCGACCGGCTGCGCGACGCGTTTCCGCGTCTCACGCTGCGGGTGACGGCCGGCTGGTCGCCGGCGCTGATGCAGGGCATCGAGCGCGGCACGCTCGACGTCGCCGCCGTGATGGTGCCGGCCAGTTCGACACTGCCCGATACGTTCGCGTCGACGCTGCTCGGCACGCAGCCGACGGTGCTCGTCGCCGCGCGCGACTATCCGCTGCCGGACGGTCCGCTGTCGATCGACACGCTGTCGGGTTTTCCGTGGGTGCTGAGCCAGGACGGCTGCGGGATGCGTTCGGCGCTGAGCCGCATGCTCGGCGCGGCCGGGCTGCCGTTCGACGTCGCGGTCGAGGCGTTCGGCTCGGAGCTGCAGCTGTCGCTCGTCGCGCGCGGCGCGGGCATCGGCATCGCCGCGCCGAACGCGCTGGCGCGCAGCGCCCATCGCGATGCGCTGAGGGTGGTGGAAACGGTGGGGCTGGAGACGCGGATCAACGTGTGGATCGTGCACGGCGCGCTGCCGGGCCGGCTGGTGCGGCCGGTCGCGCTGCTGCGCGATGCGCTGGCCGAAGTGCTCGACCGGGAAAACAGGGTGGGGTCAGATGCGGCGAAGGCGGTCTAGAGGCAGCATTCGAGGGAAAATCCTTATTTTCTCTACGGAAATGTTGCATTGCGGAAACCGATTCGCTATAGTTGCACCTGTCTCCTCCATGTCTCCTCTGATATGGATTCAGCCCGCCTCTTAGGCGGGCTTTTTTTTGCCTGCGATTTTGTCGCGGTCTTCCCTTCCTCGTCCGTCGCCGCGCTCAGAACTTGTACGTCATCCCGACGTAGCTGATGATCGGATCGGCCTTCAGGTCCGATTTCGACTCCGAGAGCACCGTGCCGTCGGCCGCCTTGATCGTCACCGTCGACGTCGTCTTCAGCGGGATGTACGTGACCGACGCGATCAGCCCGAAATGCTCGGTCATGTTGTACTGCAGGCCCGCGTTGAACACCGGCTGCCATGACGACGACGCCTTCGCCTCCACCGAGGTCGTACCCGGCTTGCCCGCGCCCGCCGCGAGAACCGCGCCGAGGTTGTCCTGCGTCTGCTTGATGAAGTTCGTGTTGAGCTGCAGGTCGCTGAACCAGTTGTACGACACGCCGAGGCCGAGGAACGGCCGGAACTTCGCGTTTGCCGCCCCGAAGTAGTACTGCAGGATCGCCGCCGGGCTCCACTGCCGCACGCTCTTCACGATCGGGTTGACCGAGGCCAGCCCGATGTTCTGCGTGCCGAGCGCGC
Source organism: Burkholderia contaminans (assembly GCF_029633825.1). Lineage (NCBI taxonomy): Bacteria > Pseudomonadati > Pseudomonadota > Betaproteobacteria > Burkholderiales > Burkholderiaceae > Burkholderia > Burkholderia contaminans. The sequence goes on from NZ_CP090640.1 coordinate 1,324,039, forward strand.
CGGCCGGGCCGGGCGGCTTGATCGTGCCCTGGCCCGACACCTTGAACACCGGCGGCACGCCGGCCACCGACGTGACCGCGATATGGTCGGTCAGGAAGTGGCTGACCGTCAGGCCCACGGTGTCGGCGCCGCTCGTGTGCAGCCCGGTGCCCGGCGACGTGAACGACGGCGGCAGCCGCAGCGGCGTGTTGATCGGCGTCGGCGCGACGTTGGTCGTCATCGGCGTGCTGCTCTGCTGCGGCATGATATGGAACCAGCCCAGCGTCACGACGTTGCTGCCAGCGCTCTGCGCGTGCGCCGCGAGCGGCGCCACGGCGGCGGCGCCGGCCGCCGCGCAGAGAAGGGTCTTCTTCATCACGGCTTTCCCCTCCGCTTACTGGACGAATGCGCCGATCGTGAAATACGGCGTCGATCCCGCGTTGTCGAGGAAACCGAACACGCCACCCGTGAAGATGAACTTGCCGGTCGGCGACGTGCTGCCCGAGCCCGTGTGAATCGTCGTGACCGTGCCCGGCACCTTCTGCGTGTAGTCGAGATCGAGCGCGGTCGCGAGCGAGGCCTGCGACGCGTTGAACGGATCGAGCAGCGTGGCCTGCTTGTCGATCAGCGCGGTGGTCCGGTAATCGAACTGGCTGTCGACGCCGATGTACTCGCCGTTCTGCGAGCCGGTCGCGATCGCCGTCTGTGGCGAGAGGATCGAGATGCTCGATTCGTCATCGGCGGTGAGGCCCGGCACGCCGTTGGCGTCCGGCGTCGGGTTCGGGTTCGCGACACCCGTGCGCACGAGGATCGGCACGAGCTGGTTGCGCAGCTTGCCGACGATCATGAAGCCCTTGCCCTGCGGCGTCGCCGACAGCGTCGGCTTCAGCTGGCTCGCGTAGTTGTTCGACTGGAACGCGCCGCTGCCGTCGGCCGACTGCGCGAAGTTCGTGCCCTGCTGCGTGCAGGCGCCGCCCGCGAACTGGCCGGTCGTATCGCACTTGGTCCACGTGCCGTCCGCGTTGATCGTCACCTTCGCGTCGATCGACGCGGGCGCGAACTTCTGCGACGGCACTTCGCCGAAGCCGATGTGGCTGTACGTGCCCGCGACCTTCGTGATGTCGGTTTCGATCGACGAGAAGCCGATGAACGGGTAGTACGGGAACTTCGTATCGGGCACCGCGGCCTGGCCGAGCACGCCGTCGAACTGGATTTCCTTGCCGGGGATCGTGCCGCCCGCCACGCCGAAGCCGACGAAGATGCGCGCCGGGCGCGACGCATCGAGGCTCGCGCCGTTCAGCCGGAACGCGCACTGGTTCAGCTTGTTGGTCGGCAGCAGCGTTTCCTGCGTGAGCGTGCCGCTGTCGACGGTGCCTGCGCGGGTCGGCGTGACGGTGCCGGTCTTTTGCGGGACGGCCGATTCGACGTAGGTGACCTGCCAGGTCATCTTGGTCGTGTCGAGCTGGACTTTCGCGAGCTCGCCGCTGCCTGCGCCGCCCGTGAATACAGTGTTGTAGTCGAGCGTGGCGGGGCAAAGCCGGTCTTCGACGAGCGGGGGCGGGTTGTCGCCGCCGCTGCCGCTGCCGCCGCAAGCGGAAAGAAGGGGGGCGGCAAAGGCCGCCGCCAGAATGAGGTTGCGCTTCATGTTGCTCCTCCAGATTTGTCTTGTGCGGCGGCCAGCTCCCTGTCGGCCGCTTCTGTTGGTCGTGCTCGTCCTGCTTGCGCCGTGCCGAGCGCCTTCGTGCCTTCCCTGCGTCACGCGACGGCGGTCAGCCCGCCGTCGCGCCCTCGTTCGCTACTTGCTGATCTGCGCGCCCACGCCGAAGTACGGTGTCGACGACGTCGTCGAATTCGCCGACGTCGGCGTGACGCCGCCGTTCACCGTGCCCTGGATCAGCGCCGCGTACAGCCCGCCCGTCGCGATCACCACGCCCGATGCGGACGGGTAGGCCGCGCCGCTTGGCGGGGCGGTCGTCGCGTTCAGCAGGCCCGGCGTCGTCTGGCCGTAGTCGAGCGTGAAGCCGTCTTCCTCGACCTGCGTGGACGGGTTGATGAACGACGCGTTGCTGCCGCGGATCAGTGCGGCCGTGTACTTGAAGTTCGAGTCCGCGCCCGCGTAACCGCCGTCGATCGCGCCCGACGTGATCGCCGTCGCCGCGCCGAGCACCGCGATGCCCGATTCGTCGTCGACCTGCGCGTCGGTGTGCAGCGGCGGCGTGCCGAGGTTCACGTTGCCCGTGCGCACGATCACCGGCACCGTCGCGCCGTTGAGCTGGCCGATCACCATGTGCGCGGTCGCCGACTTGCCGGTCGCGCCGACGATCGGCAACTGCGTTTGCGGCAGCGTCTGCGGCGCCTTCGCGCTGTCGAAGTAGCCGCCGTTCGCGGTGTTCGCGGTCCACGGGTTGCCGGTCGTCTGGCAGCCGCCCGAACTCGTCGACGTGCACGCGCCGTTCGCGTCGAACGTCTCGCTCGAGTTCGAACCCTTCGTCGCATAGTTGCCCGACGGCACGAGGTGGTAGATCAGTGCGTTGTACGTGCCCGGCAGCTTCGTGAGGTCGGTCGTCGTGTTCGCGAAGCCGAGGAACGGGTAGAAATCGAAGTGACGGTTCGGCACCTTGCCGACGTCCTTTGCCACCACGACCGGACCGATGGCGATCGTCAGCCCGTCGTACTGGATCGTCGCGCCCGGAATGCCGCCGCCCGCGACACCCATGCCGACCAGCAGCATCGGCGGGTTCGCCTGGTTGAAGTCGGCGGCCGTCGAATAGGTCGTGCCGTTCGGCGCCTTGCCCGAGCCCGGCGTGAGGATGAACGCGCAGCGCGTCTGCTCGGCGGTCGGCAGTACGCCGGTCGGCGGGTGCATGACTGCACCGGTGATCGTCGTGCCGGCGCGGCTCGGCGTGACCGTGCCGGTCGCGAGCGGAATCGGCGATTCGAGCCACTTGAGCGTGTAGGTCATCGCCACCGCGTCGATGTTGACGCTGACGATCTCGCCGCTACCGGCGCCGCCGAGGTACGTGCTCTTCACGATGTCGGCGTTGGCCGGGCACAGTGCGCCGTTGATGGGCTGCGACGGCGGCGGCCCTTGCGTGCCGCAACTGGATCCGGAACATTGGGGCGCATTGATCGGCGCGGGTGCGCCGCCGTCCCCCCCACCACATGCAACCAGGAAAGGGGCAATGGCAAAGGCCGTTGCCACCCCCTTCGATAAGGTGTGCGACATGCCGCTGTCTCCAATCGTTTAATTGTGCGAGCTAATGTCGCCGCCTTGATTTTTGCTGTCAATTGATGAACCCGTCTAAAAAAGGCGATTGAAACGGGTGTCGTGTATTGAATCCTTGTCCGACACGGCATTCGGTAAGAATTAAAACGTGGGACAGGCTGCCGAAAGCGGCCAGAGTGGGGGATGTGCGACGCCGGACAGGCCGGCGCAGAGCCTTCCTGCGTATAACGGCAGCGTTTAAAGCGGCGGTATCCGGTTTATCCCTATTCGGGATTGACTGGATAAAGAAGGGGCGGGATTAATTCACTGGTAATCGCGCAATGGAAAGCTTGTAAATATTTGTAAATGCGCGATCCGGATTTTTATTTATTGCCTGATACGGGTAAATAAAAAGCCGGCCAGTGGCCGGCTTTGCATTGCATGCGATGATGAATCAGCGTTTGAGGCCGGCGTCCTCGGCCGCGCCGATGTTCAGGTTCATGCACTGGATCGCGGCGCCCGACGCACCCTTGCCGAGGTTGTCGAGGCGCGCGACCGTGACGAAGCGCTCCGCGTTGCCGAACACGAACAGGTCGACGCGGTTCGTGTCGTTGTTCGCCTGCACGTCGAAGAAGCCGCCGTCGAGGTTCGCGTCCGCATCGAACGGCGCGACGCGCACGAACGCTTCGTCCGCGTAGTACTCGGCGAACACGCGCTGCACGTCCTGCGGCGTCGCGCGCTTCGCGAGCTGCTCGGGCGTGAAGTAGGTCGTCACCGCGAGGCCCTTCAGGAACGGACCGACGATCGGCGTGAAGATCGGCGGGTTCGCGAGGCCCGTGTGCGCGGCCATTTCCGGCAGGTGCTTGTGCGCGAGGCCGAGCGCGTACGGGCGCGGGCTCGCGAGCTTGCCGCCCGGCGCCGCGTTCTCGTACTCGGCGATCATCGACTTGCCGCCGCCGCTGTAGCCGGTGATCGAGTAGCTGTGCGCGGCGAACGTCGGCGCGACGATGCCCGCATCGACGAGCGGCCGCATTGCGAGCACGAACGCCGATGCGTGGCAGCCCGGCACCGCGATACGCTTCGACGTGCGAATCTTCTCGCGCTGCGCGCGGGTCAGCTCGGGCAGGCCGTAGGCCCAGTCGGCGCTGGTGCGGAACGCGGTGCTCGCGTCGATCAGCGTGGTGTTCGGGTTCTCGACGAGCGACGCGGATTCGCGCGACGCGACGTCCGGCAGGCACAGGAACGTGACGTCCGACGCGTTGATCAGGCGGCGGCGCTCGTCGACGTCCTTGCGCTTCGCTTCCTCGATACGCAGGATCTCGATGTCGCTGCGTGCCGACAGGTATTCGAAGATCTTGAGGCCGGTTGTGCCTTCCTGGCCGTCGACAAAAACTTTGGTGCTCATTTCGCTCTCACTGAATGAAACGGGGGCCCGCGCCCTGAAACCGCCATTTTAAGACGTCATCCGGCGGGCCTGCACCGCGCGGGGCGAAAAAAAGACGGCCGGCGGGCCGTCTTGTGTCCCTTTGGCGCCGGCCGCAGCGGGCGCCGGGGCGCGCTCAGCCGCGGCCGGCAACCCAGCGGGCGGTCGCTTCGGCGACGCGCCGGCCGAATGCCTTGCCCGTCTCGAGGTCGCCCGGCAGCGGGCCTTCGTCGGGCGTCGAATCGGCCGGCGACTGCGCGAGCAGGCCCGTCGAGCCGCCCAGGTAGTTGATGTCGTTGCGCGTGGCCGCCTTCGAGTTGGCCGGCATCAGGCTCGTGCCGACCCACACCATCCCATGCTGCATCGACAGCGTGACGAAATATTGAATTGTCGAGAATTTGTCGCCGTTCATCGTCGCGGAGTTCGTGAAGCCCGCGGCGATCTTGTCCTTCCATTTCTGCGTGAACCACGCTTTCGACGTCGCGTCGGCAAACTGCTTGAACTGCGCCGACGGGCCGCCCATGTAGGTCGGCGCGCCGAAGACGATCGCGTCGGCCGCGTCGAGCGCGGCCCAGCCCGCGTCGTCGACGTCGCCGACGGCGAGCAGGCGCACGGTCGCGCCGGCATCCTGCGCGCCCGCGTGCACGGCTTCGGCCAGTTTCTGCGTGTGACCGTAGCCGCTGTGATAGACGATGACGATGTTCGACATGAAGCGTTCTCCGGAAAGGAACGGGAACGGCGGACCGCAGGCTCGCCGCGTCACGCGTCGCCGGTGGGCGGCGCGACGGATGCGCGGCATGGCGCCGCGACCGGTGACGACGAGTCTAGCAAGCCGAAATGACGGGAAAACGCGTGAGCGCGGAGAACGTTATTTCGCGGCGGCCGGCAATCGCGGCGGCGTGCGATGCCCGGCGGCCCATGCGCGTTACTGCCCGTAGTTGACCGTGAGTTGCGCGGTGCCGATCGCCAGCGTGCCGATCTCGTGCTCGAACATCGGCGCGGGGCGGCCCTGCGCGACGCGCAGGTCGTCGCCCTTGAGCGCATAGACGGTGATCACGTAGCGGTGCGGCTTGCCCGGCGGCGGGCACGGGCCGCCGTAGCCGTCGATCCCGAAGTCGTTGCGCGCCTCGCTCGCACCGATGCGCCGCAGGAAGCCGGACGCGCTTGCGTCGGCTGGCAGGCTCGTGACCGTCGCCGGAATGCCCGCCACGGCCCAGTGCCACCAGCCGTGCCCCGGAGCATCGGGATCGAAGACCGTGACCGCATAGCCGCGCGTGCCGGGCGGCGGGTTGTGCCAGGTGAGTTGCGGCGAGTGGTTGCCGCCCTTGCAGTCGCCGCGGTCGAACACGTTCGCGGCGCGGACGCGCCCGCCCGGCGTCAGGTCATCGCTCGTCACGGTGAACGGGCCTTCCGCATGCGCGGGCAGGGCAGAGAGGACGACGGCGTAAAGGAGGGCGGCGAGGAACGGCGACGGGCGACCCGATGGCGCAGGCGGAGTGATCCGGCGATCCACACGCATATGGCGCTTCTCCCGTCACGTGGGCCGGACCGATGCGTCCGGCGTTGTTGGCGTCGTGCGTTGCCTGCGCAACTGATGGCAGCGATGGATCAAGTCTAGCATTAGGGTTCGATGAGCGACGCACGCCGCGACCCGTGGTCGCGATCGTTTCCTGCGCGAATCGACGGGCGCAAAATCGACGGACGAAAAAAAGCCGCCCGCGATGAAGCGGGCGGCTCGTTCAGCCAGGACGCCGGCCGGCGGGCCGGCGCGGCATCAATCCTTCGGGGACGTTGCGCCGCCGTGCGCAGCCGACCACTCGGCCGGTGCGTGCAGGAATTTCTCGACTTCGTCGAGCGTCTTCGTCTCGAAGTAGCCCGAGGCCTTCGCGACGCGCAGCACGTCCCACCACGTCGCGAGCGCGTGCAGGTCGACGTCGATGTCCTTCAGGACCGACACGCTTTCCTTGAAGATGTTGTAGTGGAACAGCACGAAGCAGTGGTTCACCGTCGCGCCCGCGGTGCGCAGCGCGTTGACGAAGTTGATCTTGCTGCGGCTGTCGGTCGTCAGGTCTTCCACCAGCAGCACGCGCGAGCCTTCTTCCAGATGGCCTTCGATCTGCGCGTTGCGGCCGAAACCCTTCGGCTTCTTGCGCACGTACTGCATCGGCACCATCATCCGGTCCGCGATCCACGCCGCGAACGGGATGCCGGCCGTTTCGCCGCCCGCCACCGCGTCGATCTGCTCGAAGCCGATGTCGCGCGTGATCGTCGTTTCAGCCATTTCCATCAGCGCGCGGCGCACGCGCGGGTACGAAATCAGCTTGCGGCAGTCGATATAGACGGGGCTTGCCCAGCCGGACGTGAAGATGAACGGTTTTTCTGCGTTGAAGTGCACTGCCTGTACTTCGAGCAGGATTTTGGCGGTCGTATCCGAGATCGACTGACGATCGTAGCCTGTCATGGGCATTCCTTGGGTGATGAGCGAAGAGCGGGCGCGGGCCCGGTGGCGCAGCAAGGGGAACCTGCCCAGGGGGCCGGGGCGCGATCGGACGGCCAATCGCATCGCTGCGCGCGTAGCCCGCTATTTTACCCGATTCAGGCCGGTTTTCGGCGGAATTCGCGCGGGTTCGACGCGCGGCTCACCACCGGCGAAACAAACGGGGCTGGATCGCTCGCGCGCTGAGGCGGAGGATGCGGCGTTGCACCAACATGCGTCATTTAGGGGGTGTACACTAGGCGACCCTTAGAAATCGTTCAGTACTTTGTACTTTCCTCTTGCCACCCGCCAAGGTTCGATGGCGTGCCGATCCGGCGCGTCGCGTGCCGTCTCGCAGTCGATCACCCCCTCGATTCAAGCAGACGCGGCCGAAGGTGCTGTGTACTGAACCGTCAATATTTCGCATGTCTCTCGCAGGTCAATCATGGACGAACAACTGAAGCAGGCCGCACTCGCTTATCACCTGAACCCGAAACCCGGCAAGATTTCGGTCACCCCGACCAAGCCGCTGTCGAACCAGCTCGATCTGTCGCTCGCGTATTCGCCGGGCGTCGCCGCTGCGTGCGAAGCGATCCACGCCGATCCGCTCGACGCGCAGAAGTACACGTCGCGCGGCAACCTCGTCGGCGTCATCACGAACGGCACCGCCGTGCTCGGCCTGGGCAACATCGGCCCGCTCGCCGCGAAGCCGGTGATGGAAGGCAAGGGCTGCCTCTTCAAGAAATTCGCGGGCATCGACGTGTTCGACATCGAACTGTCGGAGTCCGACCCCGACAAGCTCGTCGAGGCGATCGCGATGCTCGAGCCGACGCTCGGCGGCATCAACCTCGAGGACATCAAGGCGCCGGAATGCTTCTACATCGAGCAGAAGCTGCGCGAGCGCATGAAGATTCCCGTTTTCCACGATGACCAGCACGGCACCGCGATCATCGCGTCGGCCGCGATCCTGAACGGCCTGAAGGTCGTCGGCAAGAAGCTGTCCGAAGTGAAGCTCGTGTGCTCGGGCGCGGGCGCAGCGGCCATCGCGTGTCTGGACCTGCTCGTGAACCTCGGCCTGACGAAGTCGAACATCCTCGTCGCCGATTCGAAGGGCGTGATCTACGAAGGGCGCGGCAACCTCGATCCGTCGAAGCAGCGCTATGCGGCGACCACCGACGCACGCACGCTCGCCGACGCGATCGTCGGCGCGGACGTGTTCCTCGGCTGCTCGAGCGCGGGCGTGCTGAAGCAGGACATGGTCAAGACGATGGGCGACAAGCCGCTGATCCTGGCGCTCGCGAACCCGGAACCGGAAATCCGCCCGGAAGACGCGAAGGCCGTGCGTCCGGACGCGATCGTAGCGACCGGCCGTTCGGACTACCCGAACCAGGTCAACAACGTGCTGTGCTTCCCGTTCATCTTCCGCGGCGCGCTCGACGTCGGCGCGACGACGATCACGGAAGAAATGAAGCTCGCGTGCGTGCGCGCGATCGCCGAGCTGGCGCAGGAAACCGACCAGAGCGAAGAAGTCGCGAAGGCGTATGAAGGCCACTCGCTCGAATTCGGGCCGGACTACCTGATTCCGAAGCCGTTCGACCCGCGCCTGATCATCAAGATCGCGCCGGCCGTCGCGCAAGCCGCGATGGACTCGGGCGTTGCCACCCGCCCGATCCAGGACATGGACGCGTACCGCGAGCAGCTCGGCGCGACCGTCTACCGCACCGGCATGGTGATGCGTCCGGTGTTCGCCACCGCGAAGCAGAAGCAGGCCCGCATCGTGTTCGCCGAGGGCGAAGACGAGCGCGTGCTGCGCGCCGCGCAGTTCGTGCTGCAGGAAAAGATCGCGAAGCCGATCCTCGTCGGCCGTCCGTCGGTCATCGACATGCGCCTCGCGAAGATCGGCTCGAAGCTGAAGGCCGGCACCGATTTCGAGATCGTCGACCCGGAAGACGATGCGCGCTACCACCGCTACTGGCAGGCGTATCAGGAGATCGGCGCGCGCGACGGCGTGACGCCGGAAGTCGCGAAGGCCGCGATGCGCAAGTTCAACACGCTGATCGGCGCGATGCTCGTGCATCTGGGCGACGCGGACGGGATGATCTGCGGGATGATCGACACGTTCCACAGCCACCTGAAGTTCATCGAACAGGTGCTGGGCCGTGCGAAGGGCGCCGAGCACTTCGCGGCGATGAACCTGCTGATGCTGCCGGGCCGCAACCTGTTCGTGTGCGATACGTACGTGAACGAACTGCCGAGCGCCGAACAGCTCGCCGACATGACGATCCAGGCCGCGGCCGAGATCGAGCGCTTCGGCATTGCGCCGAAGGCTGCGCTGCTGTCGAACTCGAACTTCGGCAGCGCGCCGTCGGCGTCGTCGCGCCGGATGGGCGAGGCTCGCAAGCTGATCGTCGAACGCGCACCGAACCTGGAAGTCGATGGCGAAATGCACGGCGACGCGGCGCTGTCGGAGCTGATCCGCAAGCAGGCATTCCCCGGCACGACGCTGTCGGGTGAAGCGAACCTGCTGATCATGCCGAACGTCGAAGCGGCGAACATCGCGTACAACCTGCTGAAGATGGTCGGCGGCGAAGGCGTGACGGTTGGCCCGTTCCTGCTCGGCGCGGCGAAGCCGGCTCACATCCTGACGCCGGCTGCGACCGTGCGCCGGATCATCAACATGACGGCCGTTGCCGCCGCGAACGTGAACACGAAGTAAGTCCACGCCCGCGTGTGCCGCGCTTTACGCGCGGCGCAATGAAAAACGCCACGGAACCTGCGTTCCGTGGCGTTTTTTTATCGTGACGCGACGTGAACGGATAGCCGCTCGCCGGCGGGCATCCGGCCGCGAATGCCCGCCGCGTGCCGTCAAGCGACCTGCTGGTGCGACTGGCCGCCCGACGGTGAACGCCACTTCGCGAGCAGCGTGTCCCGCTTCTGGCGTACCGCGCGCAGGTTGTTCTCCTTCACGTGGCCGTAGCCGCGAATGCCGTCCGGCAGCGCCGCGAGCTCGACGGCGAGCGGACGGTTGGCCGCGTTCAGCTTGGCGAGCACCTCGTCGATCAGTGCTTCGTACTCACCGATCAGCGCACGCTCGGTGCGACGCTCCGCAGTACGGCCGAACGGGTCGAGCCCGGTGCCGCGCAGGAACTTCGCTTTCGCGAGCATCCGGAACGCCGACATCATCCACGGGCCGTAGGCCTTCTTCACGAGATGGCCGTGGGCGTCCGTCTTCGCGAACAGCGGCGGCGCGAGGTGGAACTTCAGCTTCCAGTCGCCTTCGAACTGCGCGGTCAGGCGCGCGAGGAACGCCGGATCGGATTGCAGCCGCGCGACCTCGTATTCGTCCTTGTACGCCATCAGCTTGAACAGGTTGCGCGCGACCGCTTCGGTCAGCGGCTCCTGCATCGTGTCGCCGTCTGCCAGCGTGCGCTCGGCCGCGCGCACCTTGTCGACGAATGCCGCATAGCGAGACGCGTACGCGGCGTTCTGGTACGCGGTGAGGAATTCGACACGCTTCGCGATCAGCGCGTCGACGGCCTTCTTCGTGTGCAGCGAAATCACCGTGGCGCCTTGCACGGGGCGCGCGTCGCCGGCCGCAGCCTGCTTCACGCTCGCCAGGTCGTACGCGGCGCGGCGGCCCCAGTCGAAGGCCGCGCGATTCTTCTCCACCGATACCGCATTCAGCTCGATCGCGCGGACGAGCGACGCGAGCGTGAGCGGCAGCCAGCCCTTCTGCCACGCGTAGCCGAGCACGAACGGGTTCGTGTAGATCGCGTCGCCGAGCAGCGCGACCGCGAAGCGGTTCGCGTCGATGAAATCGACGGCTTCACCTGCTGCCGCGCGGATGTCGTTCTCGGCAGACAGGCCCGGGAACGACCAGTTCGGGTTCTTGATGAACTCGGCGGTCGGCGTCTGCGCGCTGTTGACGACTACGCGCGTCGTGTCGTGGCGCATCCGCGACGTGCACTCGTCGCCGGCCGTGACGATCGCATCGCAGCCGATCACGAGGTCGGCCTCGCCCATCGCGATTCGCGTCGCATGGATGTCGGTCGGCGCGTGCGAGATCTGCACATGGCTCATCACGGCGCCGCCCTTCTGGGCGAGACCGGTGACGTCGAGCACGGTCACGCCCTTGTTCTCCAGATGCGCGGCCATCCCGAGCAGCGCGCCGATCGTGACGACGCCCGTGCCGCCGACGCCCGTGACGAGCACGCCGTATGCGCGGTCGATGTCCGGCAGCGTCGGCTCCGGGATCGGCGGCAGTGCGTTGCCGTCGACCGACACGGCCTTCGGCTTCTTCAACTGGCCGCCCTCGACCGTGACGAAGCTCGGGCAGAAGCCCTTCACGCACGAGAAGTCCTTGTTGCAGCTCGACTGGTTGATCTGGCGCTTCGTGCCGAATTCGGTTTCCAGTGGCTCGACCGACAGGCAGTTCGACTGCACCGAGCAGTCGCCGCAGCCTTCGCACACCGCGTCGTTGATCACGACACGCTTGGCCGGATCCGGATACGTGCCGCGTTTGCGGCGACGGCGTTTCTCGGTCGCGCAGGTCTGGTCGTAGATCAGGATCGTCGTGCCTTCGATCTCGCGCAGCTCGCGCTGCACGTCATCGAGCTGGTCACGGTGGTGGATCGTCACGCCCGGCGCGAGCAGCGCCTTCTGGCTGTCGTACTTCTCCGGCTCGTCGGTGACGATCACGATCTTCTTCGCGCCTTCCGACGCGAGCTGGTGCGTGATCTGCGGCACCGTCAGCACGCCGTCGACCGGCTGGCCGCCCGTCATCGCCACGGCGTCGTTGTAGAGGATCTTGTAGGTGATGTTCGCCTTCGACGAGATCGCCGCGCGCACGGCCAGCAGGCCCGAGTGGAAATAGGTGCCGTCGCCGAGGTTCGCGAACACGTGCTTTTCGTCCGTGAACGGCGCCTGGCCGATCCATGGCACGCCTTCGCCGCCCATCTGGCTGAAGGTGCTCGTGCTGCGGTCCATCCACACGGTCATGTAGTGGCAGCCGATCCCCGCGATCGCGCGCGAGCCTTCCGGCACGTTGGTCGACGTGTTGTGCGGGCAGCCCGAGCAGAACCACGGCTTGCGCTCGGTCTGCACGTGGGGCTTCGCGAGCGCCATTTCCTTCGCGTTGATCACGGCGAGGCGCGCGGCGATGCGTGCCCGCACGTCGGACGGCAGCTCGAACTTCTCGAGGCGCGTCGCGATCGCCTTCGCGATGATCGCGGGCGACAGTTCGTAGTGCGCGGGCAGCAGCCAGTTGCCCATCGGCACCGACCATTCGCCGCCGGCGCCGTCCTTCTCGTCGAACTTGCCGAACACGCGCGGGCGTTGCCCGTCGGGCCAGTTGTACAACTCTTCCTTGATCGCGTATTCGAGGATCTGGCGCTTTTCCTCGACGACGAGGATTTCGTCGAGCCCGCGCGCGAACGCCTGTGCGCCCTGTGCTTCGAGCGGCCACACGCAGCCGACCTTGTAGAGCCGGATGCCGATTCGCGCGCAGGTTTCGTCATCGAGGCCGAGGTCGGTCAGCGCCTGGCGCACGTCGAGGTACGCCTTGCCGCCGGTCATGATCCCGAAGCGCGCGCTCGGCGAATCGATCTCGATGCGGTCGAGCTTGTTCGCGCGCACGTAGGCGAGCGCCGCGTACCACTTGTAGTCGAGCAGCCGTGCTTCCTGCACGAGCGGTGGGTCGGGCCAGCGGATGTTCAGGCCGCCTTCCGGCAGGATGAAGTCGGTCGGCAGCACGATCTCGGTGCGATGCGGGTCGATATCGACCGATGCCGACGATTCGACCACGTCCGTCACGCACTTGAGCGCGACCCACAGGCCCGAGTAGCGGCTCATGGCCCAGCCGTGCAGGCCGAAGTCGAGATATTCCTGCACGTTGGACGGGAACAGCACCGGCAGCCCGCAGGCCTTGAAGATGTGTTCGGACTGGTGCGCGAGCGTCGACGATTTCGCCGCGTGGTCGTCGCCGGCGAGCACCAGCACGCCGCCGTGCTTCGACGAGCCGGCCGAGTTCGCGTGCTTGAATACGTCGCCCGTGCGGTCGACGCCCGGGCCCTTGCCGTACCACATGCCGAACACGCCGTCGTGCTTCGCGCCGGGGTACAGGTTCACTTGCTGCGAGCCCCACACGGCGGTGGCGGCGAGATCTTCGTTGAGGCCGGGCTGGAAGACGATCTGGTGGGCGGCCAGGTGCTGCTTGGCTTTCCAGAGCGACAGATCGAGGCCGCCGAGCGGCGATCCGCGGTAGCCGGAGATGAAGCCTGCCGTATTGAGACCGGCGGCGCGATCGCGTTCCTGCTGGAGCATCGGCAAGCGCACGAGGGCCTGGATGCCGCTCATGTACGCGCGACCGCGTTCCAGTGTGTATTTGTCGTCAAGCGTGACGGACTTCAGCGCGGCTTCTAGCGATGCGCGTTGGCCTGCGTCTAGCGGGGCATTCATTAACAGTCTCCTCCACCCAGTTTGGGATCACCAAAACTCGCCTGCTTCGGGCATCTTGTGGACGCGTCGGCAGTGGCCGGCATATTGGCCGGTTTTAAGCGATGGTAGCACTGGGGCAAACCCGCCGCCCATCGGTTGGAATGCGGGGGGATTGCGGCGCTGCGTCAGAAAAACAGGGCAGAACCATGCGTTACATCATGTAAAAGCATGTAAAGCCTGCCCCATCTTCGTGCAAACGCCGTTAATCTTGTCGGCCTGCCGGAGGTGCCCGGCCGCGTTGGCTTGTTTCGACGCAATCGGGGAGGCGCCGGCAGTTTTACAGGAGGTGCAATGAACACACGTCATATCCAGAGTTTCCTGATCGTGTCCGCCGCGTTTTTCTCGATGACCGGCCCGGTGCACGCGCGAGGCGCGAGCGCACTGGCGGCAGCCGGCGCGCAGATGCAGCAGATCGTGCCGGCCCAGGACGCCGTCGCGCAGCAGTCGGCCGAGCGCGCCGTCGAGTCGAAGGCGAACGCGCGTTGATCCGCTCGCGCGGCCAGCGGGCCGCGCCGGAATGCAAAAAGGGCGGGAATCCTCGGATTCCCGCCCTTTTTCTTTGCGCCGCCGGATCGTGCGGGCTGCCGGGTTGCCCCGGGCAGCCGCCCGCCGGATGCGTCAGGCCTTGTCCTGCACGACGCCGCGGCGGATCTGGTCGAGTTCGATCGATTCGAACAGCGCCTTGAAGTTGCCTTCGCCGAAGCCCTGGTTGCCCTTGCGCTGGATGATCTCGAAGAAGATCGGCCCGATCTGGTTCTCGGTGAAGATCTGCAGCAGCAGGTCGTCGCGCGCGCCGTCGATCAGGATCTTGCGTTTCTTCAGTTCGTCCAGCGATTCGCCGTGGTTCGGCACGCGGCGGTCGACCAGCTCGTAATACGTGTCGATCGTGTCGAGCAGCTTCACTTCCTTGCTGCGCAGGCCATCGACCGCCTGGTAGATGTCGGTGGCGCCGAGCGCGATGTGCTGGATGCCTTCGCCGTGGTAAGCGTCGAGGTATTCCTGGATCTGGCCGGCCGTATCCGAACCTTCCTCGTTGATCGGGATGCGGATCTTGCCGCACGGCGACGTCATCGCCTTCGACTTCACGCCCGTCACCTTGCCTTCGATGTCGAAGTAGCGCACTTCGCGGAAGTTGAACAGGCGCTCGTAGAACTCCGCCCATTCCTGCATGCGGCCGCGATGCACGTTGTGCGTCAGGTGGTCGATGTAGGTGAGGCCGTGGCCGACCGGGTTCGGGTTCGCGCCGGCGATCGGCTCGAAGTCGACGTCATAGATGCTGATGTCGCCGATGGCGCCCGGTTGCGCGCCGTTCTTGCCGCGCCAGCGGTCGACGAAGTAAATCAGCGAATCGCCGATGCCCTTGATCGCCGGGATGTTCAGCTCCATCGGGCCCGTCTTGTTGTCGAAGCCCCATGCGCCGAGCTCCAGCGCGTGCTTGTACGCCTTCGCGGCGTCCTGCACGCGGAACGCGATCGCGCAGATCGACGGCCCGTGCAGGCGCGCGAAGCGTTGCGCGAACGAATCGGGTTCGGCGTTGATGATGAAGTTGATGTCGCCCTGGCGGTACACCGTCACGTCTTTGTGGCGGTGGCGCGCGATCGCGGTGAAACCCATCCGTTCGAACAGCTGTCCGAGCGCTTTCGGGTCCGGTGCCGTGTATTCGATGAATTCGAAGCCGTCGGTGCCGACGGGGTTGTCCCAGTTCGGGATCTGCATGGCGTGTCTCCTGTGGGGGCGATCGGCCGGGGCGACGTGCGCAGGCCCGGCCTGGTTCGATGTCGAACGTGGCGCCCGCGGCGGCGAGCGCGACGAATCGGTACGTGCGACAGAGTGTAGCGGGCAGCCGTGAGCGTAAACTTGCGAACTTAATTGCCCGAACCTACGATGGCGCAATTTCCAGTCTCAAACCATTCATTGGAGGGCAGAAGATGGCGCAAGCCGAATTGGATGCCATCGATCGGCGAATCCTCGCGATTCTTCAGGAGAACGGGCGCCTGTCGAACCAGGAGATCGCCGAGCGTGTGAACCTGTCGCCGAGCCCGTGCCTGCGGCGGATCCGGCGGCTCGAGGAGATCGGCGTGATCACCGGCTATGTCGCGCTGCTCGATCCGCAGAAGCTCGGGCTCGATCTGCTCGCGTACGTGAGCGTGCGGCTCGAGAAGCGCGGCGGCCTGGCGCCGATGCGGGCCGACGAAACGTCGGCGCGGGCGGGCGCGACCCATGCGGAGCTGTTCCGCGCGGCCGTGCAGACCTGGCCGGAAGTGGTCGCGTGCCACGCGATGACGGGGGACATGGATTACCTGCTGCGCGTGCAGGTCGAGGACATGGCGCATTTCTCCCGCTTCGTGCAGGAGCACCTGCTGCATCACCCGTCGGTGATCGACGTGAAGACGAGCTTTTCGCTCGAATGCTTCAAGGAAACGACGGCGTTGCCGATTCGTTCGGTGCGCTAGTGCGCGGCGGGGACGGGAGAGGCCGGGCGCGCGGCACGCGCGGCCCGGCTGGCCGACATTACGCCGTCAGCGCGGCGGGCATCAGCGATTCGATGAACTTCGTGGTACGACGCGCCTGGCGCTTCATCGCGTAGTCGAATACCGCGGCCTGCTCCTGCAGCATCTCGGCGATGATCGTCGAGTGGTCGGCCGGCGGCAGCGACAGGTACGCATCGGCTTCGCCGTACGCGTACTCGATCCGCATCCCGGATTTCTTCGCGATGTGCATCATCGTCGCGTTACGCGACAGGCAGTGCATGTACAGCATCGTCACGTGCGTGTTGCGGCTGCGGATCGCCGCGCGCTCGAACAGCTTCGAGCCGACGCCGCGGCCGCGTGCGCTTTCGAGCACCGACACGCCGAATTCGGCCGTGCGCTTGTCGCCCTCGGCCGGCAGGTAGGCCAGGTGGCCGACGCCGATCAGTTCGAGGTCGTGGTCGAATACACCGAACACGGTGTCGCGGCCGAAGTCGATCGTGCGGACGTAGTTCTCGATCACGTGGTCGGGCACCATCTGGCCGAAGCGCAGCAGGCGATCCTCTTCGTCGAGCGAGAGAAAGTGGGTGAGCATCTGCTCACGGTCTTTGGAAGCCAGTTCCCTGACGAGAACCGGCGCACTGCCGACCGTGCCGACGACTTCGGCTGGGCCGTTGAATTGCGTGTTCATCGTGGGTTCCTCAGTGTGTGGCTGCACAAACGGGTTGTGCAATGCAACAGCATTTTACCCGACGAGGGTTGGGGAAAACCCGTATTTGACGTTATTTGTGCCGAGGGGAAATTCTAAAACCGCTTAGTTAATCCTGTATGTATTTGATTTTTAATGGATTTAAAATTCATCATATGAAACGCACGACGGGCGGTCGCAGTGTACCCGTCGCGCAACGCATGCTGCTGCGCGGCAATCAGGCCGCCGTCGACAGCCCACGTTCGATCAGGTCGATCACCTGCTCGGCGAAGTCGCGGTAGCCGAGGCGGCCGCCCGGCTTCAGCCATGTGAACGTCCAGTTGATCATCCCGAACACCATCATCGTCACCGATGTCTGGTTTTCCTTCGAGATGCGGTCCGGGTACGCGCGTGCGAGCTGGCGCGTGAATGCCGCGACGATGTCGCGCTGGCGGTCGAGCACGATTTCGCGCTGTGCGTCCTCCAGATACTTCACGTCGTTGAGCAGCGCGACGTGCCGGCTGTGCGACGTCTCGTACTCGGCGAGGAACGCGCGCACGAGCTCGGCGAACGCGTCGCGCTCGCTGAGGCCACGCCGCTGGCTCGCCCCTTCGACCTCGGCGATGATCAGCATCAGCCGTTTCGTGTAGCGGTCGAGCAGGTCGAACAGGATCGCTTCCTTGCTCTCGTAATAGTGATAGAGGCGCGCCTTCGACGTGCCGCTCGCGGTCGCGAGATCGGACATCGACGTGCTCGGGTAGCTCGTCTGCGCGAATTTCTCGGCGGCCAGATCGAGGATCTGCTCGCGCTGGGATTCGTGGTCGGGCGCTCGGGTACGGGCCATGGTCGAATGCGGAAGATTAGCGGTGCGGGGTGGCCGTGCGGGCTGCGCGCACCTGCGTGGAAGAGAGGGCGTCGGGCGCGTCGTCCTGCAGCTCGAGCCGGCCGGCTGCCGCGAGTTCGCGGCAGCGCCACCAGGCGATCGAGTCGCTGACGAACAGCCCGCCGCGGTCGGCGTCAGCCATGATGCTGCCGACGAGGCGCGCCGCAGGCCGCCAGTCGGCTTCCGCACGCGCGATGATCAGCGCGTCGAGGTCCTCATAGTAGCCGCTCTTGATGGTGTTGCTGACCCAGTAGCGCAGCTCGGCGTTCAGGTGCTTCGCCTCCTGCCATTCGAGCGCGAGGCGGCCGATGCGCAGCACCGAGATCGGTGCGGCCACCGGGCGCTTGCGCGCCAGCTCGGCCGGCGAGAACATCCCGGTCGCACACGCCTGGTCGGTGCGCGATAGCGCCGCGCGTTGCGCCGAGTCGAGATCGGCGGCCGACAGCCGCACTTCGTTCAGGCGCTGCGGGACGTTGCGCAGGTGATAGGCGACGCGGCGCAGCAGCAGTTTGTCGCCGACGCTCGGCGCATGCCACACGACTACCTGGTCCGTATCGGTCGCGAGCTGGTCGAGGCGCGCGAATTCGCCTTCGATCTCTGCATTCCAGTCGGGAATCTGGTCGCCGAGCACGCGCTGCCAGAAGGCTGCGCGCGTGTCGGGCGTCTCGTCGGCGCCCTTGAGCGGCCCGACGCCGAGATCGTCGAGCAATCCGACGACGCGCTCGTCGCGTCCGGCTTGCGCAAGTGCCTCGCGCAGCGACGCGGCGGCGGTGCCGCCCTGAATCACATGAATGGTACTCATCGGCCTGTCGTCAACAAAAGAAAACCGCCGGCCGGGCGGACGTTGCGATGTCCAGCCGGCCGGCGGCCCCTAGTGTAAGCGAGATGTGTGACGGCGAGAAACCGTCTGGCGCCGCGACGCGACGTCGCTCAACGCTCGTCGTAGCTCACGACGACCTTGTCGCTGATCGGGTGGCACTGGCAAGTGAGCACGAAGCCGTCCTTCACTTCATGCTCTTCGAGCGTGTAGTTCTTCTCCATCCGCACTTCGCCCTCGAGCACCTTCGCGCGGCACGTGCAGCATACGCCGCCCTTGCACGCGTACGGCAGCGCGAGGCCCGCGCGCAGGCCGACATCGAGCAGGCTCACGCCTTCGTATGGCAGGCGCAGCTTGCGCTTCTTGCCGTCGAGCACGATTTCCAGGTCGGCCGCCGGCGTCTGGTCGGTGATTTCGACGACCGGCGCACCGGCCTGCGGCAACGGCGTGCCGAAGCGCTCGACGTGCACCTTCGCCTGCGGCACGCCGGCGGCCTTCAGCGCGGCCTCGGCCGCATCCATCATCGGCGCGGGGCCGCAGATGAATGCCTCGTCGATCGCGTCGGCCGGCATCAGCGTGTCGAGGAATTCCGCGCATTTCGCCTGGTCGAGCACGCCGTTGAACAGCGCGACGTCCTGCTGGTCGTCCGACAGCACGTGATAGAGGACGAAGCGGCTCATGTAGCGGTTCTTCAGGTCCTCGAGCTCCTCCGCGAACATGATCGCGTCGACGCTGCGGTTGCCGTAGATCAGCGTGAACGTGCTGCGCGGCTCGAGTTCGAGCGTCGTCTTCACGATCGCGAGCACCGGCGTGATGCCGGAGCCGCCGGAAAACGCGATGTACTGCTTGCCGTGATCGGCGTTCAGGTGCGTGAAGAACCGGCCGTCCGGCGTCATCACGTCGATCGTGTGGCCCGGCTTGAGCGAGTCGAACGCGAAGTTCGAGAAGCGGCCGCCGCGCACCCGCTTGATGCCGATGCGCAGTTCGCCGTCACGATCGTAGTCTGTCGTGCC
Organism: Burkholderia contaminans; assembly: GCF_029633825.1. Lineage (NCBI taxonomy): Bacteria > Pseudomonadati > Pseudomonadota > Betaproteobacteria > Burkholderiales > Burkholderiaceae > Burkholderia > Burkholderia contaminans. Next base: position 1,343,486 of record NZ_CP090640.1, read on the forward strand.
GACGCAGATCGAATACGAACGGCGCGTTTCCTCGCCGTCGATGTGGGTCTTCAGCGTGACGAACTGGCCCTGCGTGAAGCGGTACGCGTCGCGCAGCTCGGGCGGCACGTCGAAGGAGACGGTTACGGCGTCGGCGGTCTCGGGCCGCACGTCGCGGATACGCAGCGGATGAAATTGCGGGGTCGCCATATCGATTAATAGGGTTTGAAGTAGTCGAAGGGTTCGCGGCAGTCGACGCAGCGATACAGCGCCTTGCAGGCCGTGGACGCGAATTGCGCGAGACGCTCGGTACGGGCGGAGCCGCAGCGCGGGCACGCGGGTGCCGCGACCGGTCGCGGCACGAAGCGCACGACGTTTTCTCGCGGCGTGGCGATGCCGCACTGGCCGACCGGCGGCGCGATGCCGTACGCGCGCAGCTTGTCGCGCGCTTCCTGCGTGATCCAGTCGGTCGTCCACGCGGGCGCGAGCACCGTCTCGATCCGGTGCGGCGGGAGGTCGGCGGCCTGCAGCGCGGCCGCGATGTCCTCCGCGATCTGCGACATGGCCGGGCAGCCCGAGTAGGTCGGCGTGATCACGACTTCGAGCTGGCCGTCTTCCGCGCGGCGGACGTCGCGCAGGATGCCGAGCTCGCGGATCGACACGACCGGGATCTCGGGGTCGGGCACGGCTTCGAGCACGTCCCATGCGCGAGCGAGCAGCGGGTCGGCGTGGCGCGCGGCGGGCACGGCGTTGGCGGGGGCGGTCTGGACGGACATCGTCGGGCTCCGTGGCGGGGCGGCCGGTTACCAGCTCGCGCCGGGATGCTGGCGTGCGAGGCTTTGCAGTTCGGCGAGCAGGTAGCCCATGTGTTCCGAGTGCTCGCCCTGCTTGCCGGTCGTCACGTGCTGCACGGGGGCCGGCAGCGTGAGCGTCGCTTCCGCGAGCGCGTCGTCCACGTCCGCGCGCCATGCTGCTTCGAGCGTGGCCGGGGCGGGGGCGATGCCCTCGGCGGCGACCGCGTCATCGATCGCATCGGCGGCGAAGAATTCGCGCGTGTACGGCGTCAGGTAGTCGAGCGCGCGCTGAGCGCGACGGTGCGATTCGTCGGTGCCGTCGCCGAGGCGAACGAGCCACTCGCGTGCGTGCTGCACGTGATAGCGGGTCTCCTTCACCGATTTCGCGGCGATCGCGGCGAGCTGCGTGTCGGTCGACGTTTCGAGCGCGTTCCACACGTGCAGCATCAGCACCGAGTACAGGAAGTTGCGCACGATCGTCACCGCGTAGTCCTTGTCGGCGTGCGCGGTGCCGGCGAGCGGGCCGTAGTGCGGCAGCTCGGCGAGCGTGAAGTTCGCGAACTCGCGCTCGGTACGGAAGTACGCGTAGTCGTCCTCGGTCTTCGTTGCGCCGGTGAGCTGGCGCTCGAGTTCGGCCGCATGCGTATACAGCATGCGCGCCTGGCCGATGAGGTCGAGGCTCATGTTGGTGAGCGCGATGTCTTCCTCGAGGATCGGGCCGTGGCCGCACCATTCGGCGTTGCGCTGACCGAGGATCAGCGTGTTGTCCGCGAGGCGCAGCACGTAGGAGAGGTGTTCGGGCGTGATCGTCATGGCGCGGGCGTTACATGTGGTTGACTTCGTCGGGCAGCGTATAGAACGTCGGGTGACGGTAGATCTTGTCGCCCGCCGGCTCGAACAGCTCGGCCTTCTCGCTCGGATCCGACGCGGTGATCGCCGACGACGGCACCACCCAGATGCTCACGCCTTCCTGGCGGCGCGTGTAGACGTCGCGCGCCATGCGCAGCGCCATCGACGCGTCGGCGGCGTGCAGGCTGCCGCAATGCTTGTGATCGAGCCCCTGCCTGCTGCGCACGAACACTTCCCAGATCGGCCATTCCTTGTTCATCACTTTCTCCTGAATCCTGAATTCGATGGTGTGCCGCTGCTCAGGCGGCGTGCTGTTCTGCGCGCGCGCGGCGCTTCGCTTCGTGGGCGAGGGCGGCTTCGCGTACCCATGCGCCGTCCTCATGCGCTTTCACGCGAGTCGCGAGGCGTTCCTTGTTGCACGGGCCGTCTCCGTTGACCACGCGCCAGAATTCGTCCCAGTCGATCGTGCCGTAGTCGTGATGGCCGCGCGCCTCGTTCCACTTCAGGTCGGGGTCGGGCAGCGTCACGCCAAGCACCTTCGCCTGGTCGACCGTCGCGTCGACGAACTTCTGCCGCAGGTCATCGTTCGTGATCCGCTTGATGCCCCATTTCGCGGACTGGTTGCTGTGGACCGAATCGGCGTCGCTCGGGCCGAACATCATCAGCACCGGCCACCACCAGCGGTTCACGGCCTGCTGAACCATCGCGCGTTGCGCGTCGGTGCCCTTCATCATCGACAACAGTGCGTCGAAGCCCTGGCGCTGGTGGAACGATTCTTCCTTGCACACGCGGATCATGGCGCGCGCGTACGGGCCGTACGTGCAGCGGCAAAGCGGGATCTGGTTCATGATCGCGGCGCCATCGACGAGCCAGCCGATCACGCCGACGTCCGCCCAGGTCGGCGTCGGGTAGTTGAAGATGCTCGAATATTTCGCCTTGCCGGCGTGCAGCGCGTCGATCAGCGAGTCGCGCGATACGCCGAGCGTTTCGGCCGCGCTATACAGATAGAGGCCGTGGCCGGCTTCGTCCTGGACCTTCGCGAGCAGGATCGCCTTGCGCTTCAGGCTCGGCGCGCGCGAGATCCAGTTGCCTTCGGGCAGCATGCCCACGACTTCCGAATGCGCGTGCTGCGAGATCTGGCGTACCAGCGTCTTGCGATAGGCGTCGGGCATCCAGTCCTGCGGTTCGATCTTGCCGTCGGCGGCCATGACCGCATCGAACCGCGCCTGCTCGGGCGACTCGGCTGCGGCGTCGAGCGGCGCGACGTTGCCGGGGATGTCGAGGGATTGCGTGTACATGGCGAGGCTCTCGTCCGGTTGAATGTGTGCGAAGTATAAACCAACCGACCGGTCGGTTAATAAATTTGTTGTGGATTTGCGGCGAGACTCGGGTAAACGAGGGACGTCGGGGTGCGATCGGAGGGTGTGATGGTGGTCCGGCGCGTGGGGTTCGCGTCTTCTGCGGCACAATGCCCGCTTTCCGACGAGGATTTTGCCGATGTCATTTCGAAGCAGTATCGCCGCAGTCGTGCTGGGTGCGGCCGTCTTTGTCTCGCCGCCCGTGGCGTCGGCTTCGGCTGCGCCGGCCGGATGGGTGGCGGCGTGGGCGACCGCGCTGCAGCCTATTCCCGATCTTGCCGCACCGCCGCCGCTCTATCGCGCGCCCGACGTGGCTGGACGGGCCGTGCGCCAGATCGTCTACCCGACGGTGTCGGGGCGTGCTGCGCGGATCCGCATCAGCAATGCCTACTCCCGTGCGCCGCTGGTCGTGGTGGCGGCGAGCCTCGCGCGCGCAGGCGAAGGGGCGGCGCTTGCCGGCGCGGCGGTGCCGGTCCGGTTCGGCGGCAAGGCGTCGGTGACGCTTGCGCCGGGCCAGGAGCTCGAAAGCGATCCGGTGGCGATCGACGTGGCGGCCGGGCGACCTTATGCGATCAGCCTCCAAATGGGGGCAAACCAGCGGATGACGGTCTGGCACCGCGTGTCGAACCAGTTCAATTACGTGTCTGCACCCGGTGATCACGTGAGTGATCCGGGCGCCGCGCTGTTCCGCACTCGCTTTACTCAATATGCATGGGTGAGCGAGCTCGCGGTCGAGGCTGGTTCGGCGCGCGCGAGCGTAGCGGCGATCGGCGATTCGATTACCGACGGGCTGCGCTCGAGCGTGAACCGGAACCGCCGCTGGCCGGACGCACTGGCGCGTCGACTGACCGCCTCTGGGGCGGAGTCGATCGGCGTCGCGAATCTTGGGATCAGCGGGAACCGGCTGCTCAGCGATTCGGCGTGCTACGGCACGTCGATGGCCTCGCGGTTCGAGCGCGATGCGCTGTCGCGTGCGGGGGTGAAGGCGGCGATCGTGCTGATCGGGATCAACGACATCAATTTCGCGGCGATGCCGCCGCGCGCGGGGCTCGATTGCGACCATCCGCATACGCAGGTCACGGCTGCATCCTTGATCGACGGCTACCGCCGGCTGATCGAAGCGGCGCACCGTCACGGCGTGAAGGTCTTCGGCGCGACGCTGACGCCGGCCGGGCTGCCGGCGGGGCGTGAGGCGACCCGCCTTGAGGTGAACCGATGGATCCGAAGCGGTGGCGGGTTCGACGGTGTGGCCGACTTCGATGCCGTGCTGCGCGATCCGGCGCGCCCGAGCGTGCTGCAGCGTCGATACGATAGCGGGGACGGCATTCATCCGAGCGACGCCGGCTACACGGCGATGGCCGACGCGGTGCCGGTCGAGCAGCTGCAGGCTGCGGTGGGCGGCAAGTGACGCACCGCTGTATATAGAGGGAAGTGTTGCCGGCAACGCGTAGGTCAGTGGCGCCATTTGGCACGTCGAGCCCGAAGCCCCCGTGCGCGTCAGCGCACGGGGGCTTTTTCAAAATATTTTCACAAAGGGGCTTGCGGAGTTGGGGGTGGGTGCTTAGAATCACGCCTCTTTCGCGCTAACGGAAACGCGGCGCGGGAGAGGGAAGCAAGGTTGGTGGAGCGCAGCAGTCTGAAGCGCGCAACCGGCCTGGAAGTTGAGCCCCGCAGTCGCAACGATGTAGTGTAAAAAGTTGTTGACGAACTGCGAAACACGGTTCATAATCTCGCTTCTCTGCTGCTGAAAACGCAGCGCTGCCGGGAAACACGAAGTTCCTCGCAGAATGCTCTTTAAAAATTAACAGCCGATAAGTGTGGGCGCTTGATGGCAGCGAGCTGATCCTCGGATCAGATAGCGAAAGTATCAAGAGTCTCACACTAAAGTAAGTCAGGTTTATGAAGTGATTCATATTCCTGTCAGCTTTGAGTGAGCGACCGGTTCTTAACTGAACCGAAAACAGTAACAGGTTTAAACTGAAGAGTTTGATCCTGGCTCAGATTGAACGCTGGCGGCATGCCTTACACATGCAAGTCGAACGGCAGCACGGGTGCTTGCACCTGGTGGCGAGTGGCGAACGGGTGAGTAATACATCGGAACATGTCCTGTAGTGGGGGATAGCCCGGCGAAAGCCGGATTAATACCGCATACGATCTACGGATGAAAGCGGGGGACCTTCGGGCCTCGCGCTATAGGGTTGGCCGATGGCTGATTAGCTAGTTGGTGGGGTAAAGGCCTACCAAGGCGACGATCAGTAGCTGGTCTGAGAGGACGACCAGCCACACTGGGACTGAGACACGGCCCAGACTCCTACGGGAGGCAGCAGTGGGGAATTTTGGACAATGGGCGAAAGCCTGATCCAGCAATGCCGCGTGTGTGAAGAAGGCCTTCGGGTTGTAAAGCACTTTTGTCCGGAAAGAAATCCTTGGCTCTAATACAGTCGGGGGATGACGGTACCGGAAGAATAAGCACCGGCTAACTACGTGCCAGCAGCCGCGGTAATACGTAGGGTGCGAGCGTTAATCGGAATTACTGGGCGTAAAGCGTGCGCAGGCGGTTTGCTAAGACCGATGTGAAATCCCCGGGCTCAACCTGGGAACTGCATTGGTGACTGGCAGGCTAGAGTATGGCAGAGGGGGGTAGAATTCCACGTGTAGCAGTGAAATGCGTAGAGATGTGGAGGAATACCGATGGCGAAGGCAGCCCCCTGGGCCAATACTGACGCTCATGCACGAAAGCGTGGGGAGCAAACAGGATTAGATACCCCGGTAGTCCACGCCCTAAACGATGTCAACTAGTTGTTGGGGATTCATTTCCTTAGTAACGTAGCTAACGCGTGAAGTTGACCGCCTGGGGAGTACGGTCGCAAGATTAAAACTCAAAGGAATTGACGGGGACCCGCACAAGCGGTGGATGATGTGGATTAATTCGATGCAACGCGAAAAACCTTACCTACCCTTGACATGGTCGGAATCCCGCTGAGAGGTGGGAGTGCTCGAAAGAGAACCGGCGCACAGGTGCTGCATGGCTGTCGTCAGCTCGTGTCGTGAGATGTTGGGTTAAGTCCCGCAACGAGCGCAACCCTTGTCCTTAGTTGCTACGCAAGAGCACTCTAAGGAGACTGCCGGTGACAAACCGGAGGAAGGTGGGGATGACGTCAAGTCCTCATGGCCCTTATGGGTAGGGCTTCACACGTCATACAATGGTCGGAACAGAGGGTTGCCAACCCGCGAGGGGGAGCTAATCCCAGAAAACCGATCGTAGTCCGGATTGCACTCTGCAACTCGAGTGCATGAAGCTGGAATCGCTAGTAATCGCGGATCAGCATGCCGCGGTGAATACGTTCCCGGTCTTGTACACACCGCCCGTCACACCATGGGAGTGGGTTTTACCAGAAGTGGCTAGTCTAACCGCAAGGAGGACGGTCACCACGGTAGGATTCATGACTGGGGTGAAGTCGTAACAAGGTAGCCGTATCGGAAGGTGCGGCTGGATCACCTCCTTTCCAGAGCTATCTCGCGAAGTTGAGCGCTCACGCTTATCGGCTGTAAATTTAAAGACAGACTCAGGGGTCTGTAGCTCAGTCGGTTAGAGCACCGTCTTGATAAGGCGGGGGTCGTTGGTTCGAATCCAACCAGACCCACCATTGTCTGGCGGTAGGTACCTGAGGTCATCTGTACTCAATGGGGGCATAGCTCAGCTGGGAGAGCACCTGCTTTGCAAGCAGGGGGTCGTCGGTTCGATCCCGTCTGCCTCCACCAATCTTCAATGACAAACATTCGAATGACGATTGTTCGAGTCTTTGTCATTGGCGATTGAGCCAGTCAGAGGATATCAACAGATATCGGCTGTCGTTCTTTAACAATCTGGAAGAAGTAAGTAATTTGGATAGCGGAAGCGTCTTGAGATGGACGTGAAAGTTATCCGGGTTGTGATTGTATCGATGTATCTCAAGATGATTCGAACTCTATGTTCGACTTAAATTGGAATACGGCACAACGCGAGAACTCAACCTGTAACGAGACAGACTCGTTATAGGGTCAAGCGAACAAGTGCATGTGGTGGATGCCTTGGCGATCACAGGCGATGAAGGACGCGGTAGCCTGCGAAAAGCTACGGGGAGCTGGCAAACGAGCTTTGATCCGTAGATGTCCGAATGGGGAAACCCACTCCTTTTGGAGTATCCATGGCTGAATACATAGGCCATGCGAAGCGAACGCGGTGAACTGAAACATCTAAGTAACCGCAGGAAAAGAAATCAACCGAGATTCCCAAAGTAGTGGCGAGCGAAATGGGATGAGCCTTGCACTCTTTATTTGTATTGTTAGCCGAACGCTCTGGAAAGTGCGGCCATAGCAGGTGATAGCCCTGTAGGCGAAAACAGTATGAAAGAACTAGGTGTGCGACAAGTAGGGCGGGACACGTGAAATCCTGTCTGAAGATGGGGGGACCATCCTCCAAGGCTAAATACTCGTGATCGACCGATAGTGAACCAGTACCGTGAGGGAAAGGCGAAAAGAACCCCGGGAGGGGAGTGAAATAGATCCTGAAACCGCATGCATACAAACAGTCGGAGCCTCGTAAGGGGTGACGGCGTACCTTTTGTATAATGGGTCAGCGACTTACGTTCAGTAGCAAGCTTAACCGTATAGGGCAGGCGTAGCGAAAGCGAGTCCGAATAGGGCGTTCAGTTGCTGGGCGTAGACCCGAAACCAGGTGATCTATCCATGGCCAGGATGAAGGTGCGGTAACACGTACTGGAGGTCCGAACCCACTAACGTTGAAAAGTTAGGGGATGAGCTGTGGATAGGGGTGAAAGGCTAAACAAACCTGGAAATAGCTGGTTCTCTCCGAAAACTATTTAGGTAGTGCCTCGTGTCTCACCTTCGGGGGTAGAGCACTGTCATGGTTGGGGGGTCTATTGCAGATTACCCCGCCATAGCAAACTCCGAATACCGAAGAGTGCAATCACGGGAGACAGACATCGGGTGCTAACGTCCGGTGTCAAGAGGGAAACAACCCAGACCGCCAGCTAAGGTCCCCAAATATAGCTAAGTGGGAAACGAAGTGGGAAGGCTAAAACAGTCAGGAGGTTGGCTTAGAAGCAGCCACCCTTTAAAGAAAGCGTAATAGCTCACTGATCGAGTCGTCCTGCGCGGAAGATGTAACGGGGCTAAGCTATATACCGAAGCTGCGGATGCGTGCTTAGCACGCATGGTAGGAGAGCGTTCCGTAAGCCTGCGAAGGTGCCTTGTAAAGGGTGCTGGAGGTATCGGAAGTGCGAATGCTGACATGAGTAGCGATAAAGGGGGTGAAAGGCCCCCTCGCCGTAAGCCCAAGGTTTCCTACGCAACGTTCATCGGCGTAGGGTGAGTCGGCCCCTAAGGCGAGGCAGAAATGCGTAGCTGATGGGAAGCAGGTCAATATTCCTGCACCATTGTTAGATGCGATGGGGACGGATCGCGGAAGGTTGTCCGGGTGTTGGAAGTCCCGGTCGCTGCATTGGAGAAGGCGCTTAGGCAAATCCGGGCGCGGAATTCAAGGGTGTGGCGCGAGCTCCTTAGGGAGCGAAGCAATTGGAAGTGGTTCCAAGAAAAGCCTCTAAGCTTCAGTCTAACGATGACCGTACCGCAAACCGACACAGGTGGGCGAGATGAGTATTCTAAGGCGCTTGAGAGAACTCGGGAGAAGGAACTCGGCAAATTGGTACCGTAACTTCGGGATAAGGTACGCCCTTAGCTTGACTGGCTTGCGCCAGAAGGGTGAAGGGGTTGCAATAAACTGGTGGCTGCGACTGTTTAATAAAACACAGCACTCTGCAAACACGAAAGTGGACGTATAGGGTGTGACGCCTGCCCGGTGCCGGAAGATTAAATGATGGGGTGCAAGCTCTTGATTGAAGTCCCGGTAAACGGCGGCCGTAACTATAACGGTCCTAAGGTAGCGAAATTCCTTGTCGGGTAAGTTCCGACCTGCACGAATGGCGTAACGATGGCCACACTGTCTCCTCCCGAGACTCAGCGAAGTTGAAGTGTTTGTGATGATGCAATCTACCCGCGGCTAGACGGAAAGACCCCATGAACCTTTACTGTAGCTTTGCATTGGACTTTGAACCGATCTGTGTAGGATAGGTGGGAGGCTATGAAACCGGAACGCTAGTTTCGGTGGAGCCGTCCTTGAAATACCACCCTGGTTTGTTTGAGGTTCTAACCTTGGCCCGTGATCCGGGTCGGGGACAGTGCATGGTAGGCAGTTTGACTGGGGCGGTCTCCTCCCAAAGCGTAACGGAGGAGTACGAAGGTACGCTAGGTACGGTCGGAAATCGTGCTGATAGTGCAATGGCATAAGCGTGCTTAACTGCGAGACCGACAAGTCGAGCAGGTGCGAAAGCAGGTCATAGTGATCCGGTGGTTCTGTATGGAAGGGCCATCGCTCAACGGATAAAAGGTACTCTGGGGATAACAGGCTGATACCGCCCAAGAGTTCATATCGACGGCGGTGTTTGGCACCTCGATGTCGGCTCATCTCATCCTGGGGCTGTAGCCGGTCCCAAGGGTATGGCTGTTCGCCATTTAAAGAGGTACGTGAGCTGGGTTTAAAACGTCGTGAGACAGTTTGGTCCCTATCTGCCGTGGGCGTTGGATATTTGAAGGGGGCTGCTCCTAGTACGAGAGGACCGGAGTGGACGAACCTCTGGTGTACCGGTTGTCACGCCAGTGGCATCGCCGGGTAGCTATGTTCGGAAGAGATAACCGCTGAAAGCATCTAAGCGGGAAACTCGCCTTAAGATGAGATATCCCTGGGGACTAGATCCCCTTGAAGGGTCGTTCGAGACCAGGACGTTGATAGGTCAGGTGTGTAAGCGCAGTAATGCGTTCAGCTAACTGATACTAATTGCCCGTAAGGCTTGATCCTATAACAAGTCTGCCTTGTAGATCGGCGCCGTGCGATAGCACTGGCTGCGATCCAAAGCGACAAGTTGGATTCTCGTGTGTGATACACACAACCTAAATTACTGCTTCTTCCAGGATTGGTTGCGCTGCGAAGCCAGCGCAACAACCCTCTTTGCCTGATGACCATAGCGAGTCGGTCCCACCCCTTCCCATCCCGAACAGGACCGTGAAACGACTCTACGCCGATGATAGTGCGGATTCCCGTGTGAAAGTAGGTAATCGTCAGGCTCCCTAAGCCAAGAACCCCCGCCCGAAAGGCGGGGGTTTTTGCATTGGCGCGGCAGAAATGCATGGGGGCGGGATGACGGCCTGGCTGGAGCTGCAGCGCCGAATGCGCCGATCTAGGCATCTACCACTCTCGAGCAATTCGCAGCTCTCTGCGCGGCTGATGAAACCGATCGAGCTGGCGTCGCACTCGTGGCTGGCGCTGGCCGAAGCCCACATTCAAACATCCACCCTCCCGCTGTACCTCTCGGCGTAGATTTGAGCGTCGCGGGCTGTGGCCCGGTGTGGCATCACCAACCCGTCGATTGCTGCCTATCGAGGCCCGTTCGTCAGCGTATTGAGCTCATCCACGCCTTAAAATCACCATTGCGATTCCGTGCCGATCGAGCATGTTCCGCGGCCTCCGTTACCGCGTGAACCGTCAGCAAGACCCGGGTAACGGGTTGCCTCTATCGGACGTTCCGGGCGTGTTCTTGCCGCGAGCGCTGAGCGACTGTTACCCATCGAGCGAGTGAAGACGGATGCGCCCAGGATGACATCGTGAAGTTATCCAGAGTTGTTCGCGTCTCAATTCCTTGCATCTTCGCACAAGTCGACGCATTCGAAGAAACGGGCACACGTAACCAGTCGGAGCCAAAAATCGATGCGTAGCGCGAGCTGCGCGTCCGCGAGTTCATCGACCGGATAGCACCAGAAATCCGCGCTCTTTTGGGCGAGCACGAGTTGCCCATCGCGCAACACATGCTTCTTCGCGTGAATTGGCCGTGCGGCCAAAGCAGTCGCGCCCTTCGCCCACGAACGCGAAGTGTGTGCCGCCGGCGTCGACGCCGATCGCACCGTGCATGCGGTACTCGAATCGCGGAGTGCGGAGCCATCGACGGGCGAAAACCGGCACGGCATGTTCCGGCCTTGCTCTTGGATTGGCACGACCAACGCCGGGTGGCGAGCAGTAGATGCTGAAGACTGGATGTCGCATGCCGGCTTTCCTTCGTCGTCGTCGGACTGATGCGGAGCGGAAAACGCGCCGGCGTCTAACCCTGCGCAGGCATTGATGCTCAACTGCACGAGACGGGCATCGTACGGGCACGCGGGATGTCGCTTGTATGCCGAGGATTCGCTGCGATAGACCGACCAGTTACTGACGTTCGTCGGCTTGCACGACGGCAAGATGCAGTGGGCGGCACATTGCAGAATGTTCGCCGAGATCGCATGGCCAAGTCTGCGGGGCAGACCTGGGCGAGGTCGCTTATTGTCGGTGAGTAATGGCTGCAATGGATCGATGCAGGCCGGGCTGCCGAATTCACATTCGGGGGCGTTATAGCCGGCGCCGACGAGATACATGGACGCATCGTTGAGTAGCCACGCATATGCGATCGCATCTTGGCTTAACGGGGATGCCCCAGCGGAACCGACGTGCGCCGCGCCGAGGCCCCCGACATCCAGTGCGGGGCTTCAGTCGATCATATACTGGCTTGCACCACGGTTGCTGCCGGGCGTTCAGGAGCGTGGCTGTCAGCCAGCGTCTGCTGGCGGATCCTGATGGTCATACCTGGCGACGCCAGGCGCCCGACACAACGGCCGCATGCACGGTTAGAGCCATGAGGATCCGAACCGGAGGCGGGCAGTTGACCGGTGACGGTATCGCGCCTGTCGCTGAAGTCGGCAAAGGTCGGTCGCGCCCATGACTTCCGGTCGGCAGAGCCGGCCGCAGAGCCCGAAGCTGTTGCCCGGAAACGCATGAAAGGCTCGTCGTGTATATCGCCTGCAGGTGCGGCCACACAACGCGTGAGATCGCCGGCAGTATCCCGAAAAGTACCGGGGACGGATCATCGAATCCGCCCGGCACGAAATTTGCGGAAATTTTTCGTTTACCTGCTTGGCAGAGCGCGAAAGAGGTCGTATGATGGCGGTCTTTCGTTTTCAGCGAAGATGCAGATCGACGTTGAGGGCGAAGTCTGACGAAGATGTGGCACTGATCAGTAGGACCCATGCTTGCCTTAGCCGGGCAAGGGCGGGAGATCGGTGGTCAAGCAGGTGTCGGGAAGAAAGTGAAAATAATCTTCCGGGTCCGCTTGACAGAAGTGCGATGCACCCCCATAATCGTCAGTTCTCTACGGAGGGGTGCCCGAGTGGCTAAAGGGGGCAGACTGTAAATCTGTTGGCTTACGCCTACGTTGGTTCGAATCCAACCTCCTCCACCAAGATTATCAGCGCAGTGAGCGGTAAGGAATCGTTTGTGGCCCGTGCGGGTGTAGCTCAATGGTAGAGCAGAAGCCTTCCAAGCTTACGACGAGGGTTCGATTCCCTTCACCCGCTCCAGACCGCGAAGTTGAAGCGTAAAGCGCCCATGTGGCTCAGTGGTAGAGCACTCCCTTGGTAAGGGAGAGGTCGGCAGTTCGATCCTGCCCATGGGCACCAGCAGTAAAAAGTCAGTGTCTTGTTTGCGCGCGGCGCAACCTGTGAAATTCCTTCTGGGAGTCGAAAATGGCCAAGGGTAAATTTGAGCGGACCAAGCCGCACGTGAACGTTGGTACGATTGGTCACGTTGACCACGGCAAGACGACGCTGACGGCAGCGATCACGACGGTTCTGACGAAGAAGTTCGGCGGCGAAGCGAAGGCATACGACCAGATCGACGCGGCACCGGAAGAAAAGGCGCGCGGCATCACGATCAACACGGCACACGTCGAGTACGAAACGGCTAACCGCCACTACGCACACGTCGACTGCCCGGGCCACGCTGACTATGTGAAGAACATGATCACGGGCGCAGCGCAGATGGACGGCGCGATCCTGGTTTGCTCGGCAGCAGACGGCCCGATGCCGCAAACGCGCGAGCACATCCTGCTGGCACGTCAGGTTGGCGTTCCGTACATCATCGTGTTCCTGAACAAGTGCGACATGGTGGACGATGCTGAACTGCTCGAGCTGGTCGAGATGGAAGTTCGCGAACTCCTGTCGAAGTACGACTTCCCGGGCGACGACACGCCGATCGTGAAGGGTTCGGCGAAGCTGGCGCTGGAAGGCGACACGGGCGAGCTGGGCGAAGTGGCGATCATGAGCCGGCCGACGCGCTGGACACGTACATCCCGACGCCGGAGCGTGCAGTTGACGGCGCGTTCCTGATGCCGGTTGAAGACGTGTTCTCGATCTCGGGCCGTGGTACGGTCGTGACGGGTCGCGTTGAGCGCGGCATCGTGAAGGTCGGCGAAGAAATCGAAATCGTCGGTATCAAGCCGACGGTGAAGACGACCTGCACGGGCGTTGAAATGTTCCGCAAGCTGCTGGACCAAGGTCAAGCGGGCGACAACGTTGGTATCCTGCTGCGCGGCACGAAGCGTGAAGACGTGGAGCGTGGCCAGGTTCTGGCGAAGCCGGGTTCGATCACGCCGCACACGCACTTCACGGCTGAAGTGTACGTGCTGAGCAAGGACGAAGGCGGCCGTCACACGCCGTTCTTCAACAACTACCGTCCGCAGTTCTACTTCCGTACGACGGACGTGACGGGCTCGATCGAGCTGCCGAAGGACAAGGAAATGGTGATGCCGGGCGACAACGTGTCGATCACGGTGAAGCTGATCGCTCCGATCGCGATGGAAGAAGGTCTGCGCTTCGCAATCCGCGAAGGCGGCCGTACGGTCGGCGCCGGCGTCGTCGCCAAGATCATCGAGTAAGCCAGTTATTCGTTGATCGACAGTTTTGGGGCTGGCAACAGCCAGCCCCAGCATGGTTTAGGGGTATAGCTCAACTGGCAGAGCGTCGGTCTCCAAAACCGAAGGTTGGGGGTTCGATTCCCTCTGCCCCTGCCAAAAATAGCCACGTGTCCTACGTGGCATTTGTTTTAAGGTGTTATGGCGAATCCATCCGTCGAAACTGTAAATACCTCCGGCGATAAGCTGATGCTGGCCCTGGGCGTATTGTTGGTCTTGGCCGGATTCGTGGGCTTCTTCTGGCTGGCCAATCAGCAGTGGTATGTCCGCGGTGCCGCGTTGGCGGTAGGTATCATCGCCGGCGTGGCCGTCGGGCTGATGTCCGCACCTGGCAAGAGCCTCATCGCTTTTGCCAAGGATTCGTACAAGGAAGTCCGGAAGGTCGTTTGGCCCACCCGCAAGGAAGCAACGCAAACCACACTCGTCGTGTTCGGTTTCGTGCTCGTGATGGCGATTTTCCTCTGGTTGAGTGACAAATCGATCGAATGGGTGATTTTCTCGGCGATTCTGGGTTGGAAATGATATGAGCGATACTCCGGCATCCCCGAGCGGAAAGCGTTGGTACGTCGTGCACGCCTACTCCGGTATGGAGAAGAGCGTGCAACGTGCGCTTCAGGAGCGCATTGAACGTGCTGGCATGCAGGACAAATTCGGTCAGATCCTGGTTCCGACCGAAGAAGTGGTCGAAGTCAAAGGCGGCCACAAGGCAGTGACCGAGCGTCGTTTCTTCCCCGGCTACGTGCTGGTCGAGATGGAAATGACGGACGAAACGTGGCACCTCGTGAAGAACACCGCGAAGGTCACCGGTTTCGTCGGCGGTGCGCGTAACCGCCCGACCCCGATTTCCCCGAAGGAAGTCGAGAAGATCATGTCGCAGATGCAGGAAGGCGTTGAGAAGCCGCGCCCGAAGACCCTGTTCGAAGTCGGCGAGATGGTGCGTGTCAAGGAAGGCCCGTTCACGGACTTCAATGGCACCGTCGAAGAAGTCAACTACGAAAAATCGCGCGTGCGTGTGTCGGTCACTATCTTTGGTCGATCCACCCCGGTCGAACTTGAGTTCGGCCAGGTCGAAAAAGTTTGATCCCGATTCGGTGGGCAGCCTAGGCTGCCCACCTTCGCGCTTACGGCCCGCGTCATGGCCGTTGAGGAGCGTCAGTAGCCAGTGGCGAAAGCGCGTTATTACTCACCGAACGCCTTCTCCGGCGTTCCAATGAGGTTCACAAATGGCAAAGAAGATTATCGGCTTTATCAAGCTGCAGATCCCTGCAGGTAAAGCCAACCCGTCGCCGCCGGTCGGTCCGGCACTGGGCCAGCGCGGCCTGAACATCATGGAGTTCTGCAAGGCGTTCAACGCGCAGACTCAAGGCATGGAGCCGGGTCTGCCGGTGCCGGTGGTCATCACGGCATTCGCTGACAAGAGCTTCACGTTCGTGATGAAGACGCCGCCGGCGACCGTCCTGATCAAGAAGGCGGCGAAGGTGGACAAGGGCTCGAGCAAGCCGCACACCGACAAGGTCGGTTCGATCACGCGCGCTCAAGCTGAAGAAATCGCGAAGACCAAGATGCCGGACCTTACGGCAGCTGATCTGGACGCAGCCGTTCGCACCATCGCTGGTAGCGCACGCTCGATGGGCATCACTGTGGAGGGCGTGTAAATGGCTAAGATCTCCAAGCGCCGTCAGGCATTTGCTGCCAAGGTTGATCGTCAGAAGCTGTACGCGATCGAAGACGCACTGAGCCTCGTGAAGGAATGCGCGAGCGCGAAGTTCGACGAGTCGATCGACGTCGCAGTCCAGCTCGGCATCGATGCGAAGAAGTCGGATCAAGTCGTTCGTGGTTCGGTCGTTCTGCCGGCAGGTACGGGCAAGTCGGTTCGCGTTGCTGTGTTCGCGCAAGGCGAGAAGGCTGAGCAAGCACGTGCTGCAGGCGCGGAAATCGTCGGTATGGAAGACCTGGCAGAGCAGATCAAGGCTGGCCAGATGGACTTCGACATCGTGATCGCTTCGCCGGACACGATGCGTATCGTCGGTACGCTCGGTCAGATCCTCGGCCCGCGCGGCCTGATGCCGAACCCGAAGGTCGGTACGGTCACGCCGGACGTCGCAACCGCCGTCAAGAACGCGAAGGCTGGTCAGGTGCAATTCCGTGTCGACAAGGCCGGTATCATCCACGCGACCATCGGCCGTGCATCGTTCGAGCCGACCGCACTGCGTTCGAACCTGTCGGCACTGATCGAAGCGCTGCAGAAGGCAAAGCCGGCAACGAGCAAGGGCGTCTACCTGCGCAAGATCGCACTGTCGAGCACGATGGGCGTCGGCGTGCGTGTCGACCAGGCTACGCTGGCAGCACAGTAAGTATTCGGGCCGCTTCGTTCGTGAAGCGGCCTACATGGGCTTTGGGCGGTTGTTCGTGCGGTAGGGCGGGCAACCGGTTATCAAAGACCGTTGGTGGGGCGCAGCAGTCAGGTGATCCCTTAATTCAAGCCAACGCAGATGGCGAACCCGAAAAAGTTTTGCAGTGGTGAAGCCGCAGGCCGCGAAGCGATTCCCGGCGTGAGGTGGAAATACTCCTAACGAGGTCGGACGCCGTTGTTGAACGAGGTACGTGAGGTTTCGGCCATGCCGGCCACGCCGAACGTATCGTTTCTGGAGGCTAACCGTGCCGCTTAATAGAGAAGACAAGCAAGCCGTCGTCGCTGAGGTTTCCGCGCAAGTCGCGAAGGCCCAGACCGTTGTGCTGGCTGAGTATCGTGGAATTGCGGTTGGCGATCTGACCAAGCTGCGCGCGAAAGCGCGTGAGCAACAGGTTTACCTGCGCGTGTTGAAGAACACGCTGGCGCGTCGCGCTGTTGAAGGTACGCCGTTTGCTCCGCTGGCAGAGCAGATGACTGGCCCGTTGATCTACGGCATCTCGGAAGATGCAATTGCTGCTGCTAAGGTCGTCAACGACTTCAGCAAG
Organism: Burkholderia contaminans; assembly: GCF_029633825.1. Taxonomy (NCBI): domain Bacteria; kingdom Pseudomonadati; phylum Pseudomonadota; class Betaproteobacteria; order Burkholderiales; family Burkholderiaceae; genus Burkholderia; species Burkholderia contaminans. Next base: position 1,360,313 of record NZ_CP090640.1, read on the forward strand.
AGCAATGACAAGTTGGTCATCAAGGCTGGTTCGTTCGATGGCAAGGTGATGGACAAGGCTGGCGTGCAAGCGCTGGCAAGCATCCCGAGCCGCGAAGAACTGCTCTCGAAGCTGCTGTTCGTTATGCAATCGCCTGTTTCGGGCTTCGCGCGCGCTCTGGCCGCGCTGGCCGAGAAGAAGCAAGCGGAAGCTGCGTAATCGAACGTGCATCAGCGTCATTGATCGCTGGCTGTATCCGAATTCAATTTAGGAGTATTTCAAATGGCAATCGCAAAAGAAGACATCCTGGCAGCAGTCGAAGGGATGACCGTTCTGGAACTGAACGAACTGGTCAAGGCATTCGAAGAGAAGTTTGGCGTGTCGGCAGCTGCAGTGGCAGTCGCTGGCCCGGCAGGCGGCGGCGCAGCTGCTGCAGCAGAAGAGAAGACCGAATTCACGGTCGTTCTGGCTGAAGCAGGCAGCAACAAGGTTGCAGTCATCAAGGCAGTTCGCGAACTGACGGGCCTGGGCCTGAAGGAAGCGAAGGACGTCGTTGACGGCGCACCGAAGGCTGTCAAGGAAGGCGTCGACAAGGCTGCTGCTGAAGAAGCCAAGAAGAAGCTGGAAGAAGCAGGCGCGAAGGTCGAAGTCAAGTAAGTTTCGGCGCGCTGTGCGAAGGCTGGCGGTATTTTCACCGCCGGCCTTTTTGTGCTTTGTGGGGACGTTATTCTGGCACTCATTCGGGAGCCCGAATAATCGGCCCCAGAAGCCAAAGAAAACCGCCTGATCGTTGTCATTGGTCACGAATGGCGGTTCTCTTTGTCTTCTGAAGCGACTGCAGAAGGCAAGTTTGGTCGGGTAGCGGGCAACACAGGCATCCGCTGCCGTCAGCCAGCGGTTGGTAGCGGCCAACCACCAAGCTTCTCGGCTCGTTCAAGCCGTCGGACGGCCATCGGGTCTCAGTCGGTGAACACTCGGGTTTGAAACGTCCAGGTATTCCGCCTCGATAGCACCCGCCGTGATTCGGAGATCGTATGCAATATTCCTTCACCGAGAAGAAGCGCATTCGCAAGAGTTTCGCGAAGCGCCCCATCGTTCACCAAGTTCCTTTCTTGCTGGCTACCCAGCTTGAATCATTCAGCACGTTTCTGCAAGCCGATGTGCCGGCCACGCAACGCAAGCCTGAAGGTTTGCAGGCTGCGTTCACATCGGTATTTCCCATTGTTTCGCACAACGGTTTCGCACGTCTCGAGTTCGTGAGCTATGCGTTGTCCGCGCCGGCATTCAACATCAAGGAATGCCAGCAGCGCGGCCTGACGTACTGCTCCGCGCTGCGCGCGAAGGTCCGCCTTGTCATCCTCGACAAGGAATCGCCGAACAAGCCGGTCGTCAAGGAAGTGAAAGAGCAGGAAGTGTACATGGGCGAAATTCCGCTCATGACGCCGACGGGCTCGTTCGTCATCAACGGCACCGAGCGTGTCATCGTCTCGCAGCTGCACCGTTCGCCGGGCGTGTTCTTCGAACACGACAAGGGCAAGACGCACAGCTCGGGCAAGCTGCTGTTCTCGGCACGGATCATTCCGTACCGCGGCTCGTGGCTCGACTTCGAATTCGATCCGAAGGACATCCTGTACTTCCGCGTCGACCGTCGCCGCAAGATGCCGGTCACGATCCTGCTGAAGGCCATCGGCCTCACGCCGGAACAGATCCTCGCGAACTTCTTCGTGTTCGACAACTTCACGCTGATGGACGAAGGCGCGCAACTCGAGTTCGTGCCCGAGCGCCTGCGTGGTGAAGTCGCGCGCTTCGACATCACGGATCGTGATGGCAAGGTCATCGTCCAGAAGGACAAGCGGATCAACGCGAAGCACATTCGCGACCTCGAAGCCGCGAAGACCAAGTTCATCTCGGTGCCGGAAGACTATCTGCTCGGCCGCGTGCTGGCGAAGAACGTCGTCGACGGCGACACCGGCGAAGTGATCGCGAGCGCGAACGACGAAGTCACGGAAAGCGTGCTCGAGAAGCTGCGCGAAGCGGGCATCAAGGACATCCAGACGCTCTACACGAACGACCTGGACCAGGGCCCGTACATCTCGTCGACGCTGCGTGTCGACGAAACGACCGACAAGACGGCCGCGCGCATCGCGATCTACCGCATGATGCGTCCGGGCGAGCCGCCGACCGAGGAAGCAGTCGAGGCGCTGTTCAACCGTCTGTTCTACAGCGAAGAAGCGTACGACCTGTCGAAGGTCGGCCGTATGAAGTTCAACCGCCGCGTCAGCCGTGACGAGATCACCGGCCCGATGACGCTGCAGGACGACGACATCCTCGCGACGATCAAAATCCTCGTCGAGCTGCGCAACGGCAAGGGCGAAGTGGACGACATCGACCACCTCGGCAACCGTCGCGTGCGTTGCGTCGGCGAACTGGCGGAAAACCAGTTCCGCGCCGGTCTCGTGCGTGTCGAGCGCGCGGTCAAGGAACGCCTCGGCCAGGCCGAAAGCGAAAACCTGATGCCGCACGACCTGATCAACTCGAAGCCGATTTCGTCGGCGATTCGCGAGTTCTTCGGTTCGTCGCAGCTGTCGCAGTTCATGGACCAGACCAACCCGCTGTCGGAAATCACGCACAAGCGTCGTGTTTCCGCACTGGGCCCGGGCGGTCTGACGCGCGAGCGCGCTGGCTTTGAAGTCCGCGACGTGCACCCGACCCACTATGGCCGCGTGTGCCCGATCGAAACGCCGGAAGGTCCGAACATCGGCCTGATCAACTCGCTCGCACTGTATGCGCACCTGAACGAGTACGGCTTCCTCGAGACGCCGTACCGCAAGGTCGTGGACAGCAAGGTGACCGACCAGATCGACTACCTGTCGGCGATCGAGGAAGGCCGCTACATGATCGCTCAGGCAAACGCCGCGATCGACGAGAACGGCCAGCTGATCGACGAACTCGTGTCGTCGCGTGAAGCCGGCGAAACGATGATGGTCACGCCTGACCGTATCCAGTACATGGACGTCGCGCCGTCGCAGATCGTGTCGGTGGCAGCTTCGCTGATTCCGTTCCTCGAGCACGATGACGCGAACCGTGCATTGATGGGTTCGAACATGCAGCGTCAGGCCGTGCCGTGTCTGCGTCCGGAAAAGCCGGTCGTCGGTACGGGCATCGAGCGCACCTGTGCGGTCGACTCGGGTACGACGGTCCAGGCGTTCCGCGGCGGCGTCGTCGACTATGTCGACGCAGGCCGTATCGTGATTCGCGTGAACGACGACGAAGCAGTCGCAGGTGAAGTCGGTGTCGACATCTACAACCTGATCAAGTACACGCGTTCGAACCAGAACACGAACATCAACCAGCGTCCGATCGTGAAGATGGGCGACAAGGTCTCGCGCGGCGACGTGCTGGCCGACGGCGCCTCGACGGACCTGGGCGAGCTCGCGCTCGGCCAGAACATGCTGATCGCGTTCATGCCGTGGAACGGCTACAACTTCGAGGATTCGATCCTGATCTCGGAGAAGGTCGTGGCCGACGATCGCTACACGTCGATCCACATCGAAGAGCTGAACGTCGTTGCACGCGACACGAAGCTCGGGCCGGAAGAAATCACGCGCGACATCTCGAACCTGGCAGAAGTCCAGCTCGGCCGTCTCGACGAATCGGGCATCGTGTACATCGGTGCTGAAGTCGAAGCAGGCGACGTGCTGGTCGGCAAGGTCACGCCGAAGGGCGAGACCCAGCTGACGCCGGAAGAGAAGCTGCTGCGCGCGATCTTCGGCGAGAAGGCTTCGGACGTGAAGGACACGTCGCTGCGCGTGCCGTCGGGCATGAGCGGCACCGTGATCGACGTCCAGGTATTCACGCGTGAAGGCATCCAGCGCGACAAGCGTGCGCAACAGATCATCGACGATGAACTGAAGCGTTACCGTCTCGACCTGAACGACCAGCTGCGCATCGTGGAAGGCGACGCGTTCCAGCGTCTCGCACGCATGCTCGTGGGCAAGGTCGCGAACGGCGGTCCGAAGAAGCTCGCGAAGGGTACGAAGATCGACCAGGCTTACCTGGAAGATCTCGACCACTACCACTGGTTCGACATCCGCCTCGCGGACGACGAAGCAGCGGCGCAGCTCGAAGCGATCAAGAACTCGATCGAAGAAAAGCGTCACCAGTTCGACCTCGCGTTCGAAGAGAAGCGCAAGAAGCTCACGCAAGGCGACGAACTGCCGCCGGGCGTGCTGAAGATGGTCAAGGTGTACCTCGCGGTCAAGCGTCGCCTGCAGCCTGGCGACAAGATGGCAGGCCGTCACGGTAACAAGGGTGTCGTGTCGAAGATCGTTCCGATCGAAGACATGCCGTACATGGCCGATGGCCGTCCGGCAGACGTCGTGCTGAACCCGCTCGGCGTTCCGTCGCGGATGAACGTGGGTCAGGTTCTGGAAGTGCACCTCGGCTGGGCCGCGAAGGGCCTCGGCTGGCGTATCGGCGAAATGCTGCAGCGTCAGGCGAAGATCGAGGAACTGCGCGTGTTCCTGACGAAGATCTACAACGACTCGGGCCGCCAGGAAGACCTGGAAAGCTTCACCGACGAAGAGATCCTCGAACTCGCGAAGAACCTGCGCGAAGGCGTGCCGTTCGCAACGCCGGTGTTCGATGGTGCGACCGAGGAAGAAATGGGCAAGATGCTCGACCTCGCGTTCCCGGACGACATCGCTGAACAGCTCGGCATGAACCCGTCGAAGAACCAGGTCCGTCTGTACGACGGCCGCACGGGTGAAATGTTCGAACGTCGCGTGACGCTCGGCTACATGCACTACCTGAAGCTGCACCACTTGGTCGACGACAAGATGCACGCGCGTTCGACCGGCCCGTACTCGCTCGTCACGCAGCAGCCGCTGGGTGGTAAGGCGCAGTTCGGTGGCCAGCGTTTCGGTGAAATGGAAGTGTGGGCACTCGAAGCGTACGGCGCGTCCTACGTGCTGCAGGAAATGCTGACGGTGAAGTCGGACGACGTGACCGGCCGGACGAAGGTGTACGAAAACCTCGTCAAGGGCGACCACGTGATCGATGCAGGCATGCCGGAATCCTTCAACGTGCTCGTGAAGGAAATCCGCTCGCTCGGTATCGATATCGATCTCGACCGCAATTAATCGGACTACGGAGAGAAAGCAATGAAAGCTCTGCTCGATCTATTCAAGCAAGTCCAACAGGAAGAAGTTTTCGACGCGATCAAGATCGGTCTGGCCTCGCCCGACAAGATCCGTTCGTGGTCGTTCGGCGAAGTGAAGAAGCCGGAGACCATCAACTACCGTACGTTCAAGCCGGAACGCGATGGTCTCTTCTGCGCGAAGATCTTCGGGCCGATCAAGGACTACGAGTGCCTGTGCGGCAAGTACAAGCGTCTGAAGCACCGCGGCGTGATCTGCGAGAAGTGCGGCGTCGAAGTGACGCTGGCGAAGGTGCGTCGCGAACGGATGGGCCACATCGAGCTGGCCTCGCCGGTCGCTCACATCTGGTTCCTGAAGTCGCTGCCGTCGCGTCTGGGCATGGTGCTCGACATGACGCTGCGCGACATCGAACGTGTGCTGTACTTCGAAGCATACGTGGTGATCGAACCGGGTATGACGCCGCTGAAGGCGCGGCAGATCATGACCGAAGAGGATTACTACAACAAGGTCGAGGAATACGGCGACGAATTCCGTGCCGAAATGGGCGCGGAAGGCGTGCGTGAGCTGCTGCGCGCGATCAACATCGACGAGCAGGTCGAGACGCTGCGCACCGAGCTGAAGAACACCGGCTCGGAAGCGAAGATCAAGAAGTACGCGAAGCGCCTGAAGGTCCTCGAGGCATTCCAGCGCTCGGGCATCAAGCCCGAGTGGATGATCCTCGAAGTGCTGCCGGTGCTGCCGCCGGAACTGCGTCCGCTCGTGCCGCTGGACGGCGGCCGTTTCGCGACGTCGGACCTGAACGACCTGTATCGCCGCGTGATCAACCGTAACAACCGGTTGAAGCGTCTGCTCGAGCTGAAGGCACCTGAAATCATCGTCCGCAACGAAAAGCGGATGCTGCAGGAAGCCGTCGACTCGCTGCTCGACAACGGTCGTCGCGGCAAGGCGATGACGGGCGCCAACAAGCGTCCGCTGAAGTCGCTCGCCGACATGATCAAGGGTAAGGGCGGTCGTTTCCGTCAGAACCTGCTGGGCAAGCGCGTCGACTACTCGGGCCGTTCGGTCATCGTGGTCGGCCCGACGCTGAAGCTGCACCAGTGCGGTCTGCCGAAGCTGATGGCGCTCGAGCTGTTCAAGCCGTTCATCTTCAACAAGCTGGAAGTGATGGGCGTCGCGACGACCATCAAGGCTGCGAAGAAGGAAGTCGAGAACCAGACGCCGGTGGTGTGGGACATCCTCGAAGAGGTGATCCGCGAGCACCCGGTGATGCTGAACCGTGCGCCGACGCTGCACCGTCTCGGTATCCAGGCGTTCGAGCCGGTGCTGATCGAAGGCAAGGCAATCCAGCTGCACCCGCTCGTCTGCGCGGCGTTCAACGCCGACTTCGACGGTGACCAGATGGCCGTTCACGTGCCGCTGTCGCTCGAAGCGCAGATGGAAGCGCGTACGCTGATGCTGGCGTCGAACAACGTGCTGTTCCCGGCCAACGGCGATCCGTCGATCGTGCCGTCGCAGGATATCGTGCTGGGTCTGTACTACGCGACCCGCGAAGCGGTTAACGCCAAGGGCGAAGGCCTGTCGTTCACGGGCGTGTCGGAAGTGATCCGCGCGTACGAGAACAAGGAAGTCGAGCTGGCATCGCGCGTCAACGTGCGGATCACCGAAATGGTCCACAACGAAGACACGTCGGAAGGCGCACCGCCGTTCGTGCCGAAGATCTCGCTGTACGCGACGACCGTCGGCCGCGCGATCCTGTCGGAGATTCTGCCGCACGGCCTGCCGTTCTCGGTGCTGAACAAGCCGCTGAAGAAGAAGGAAATCTCGCGCCTGATCAACACGGCGTTCCGCAAGTGCGGTCTGCGTGCGACGGTGGTGTTCGCCGACCAGCTGATGCAGTCGGGTTTCCGTCTCGCGACGCGTGCCGGCATCTCGATCTGCGTGGACGACATGCTCGTGCCGCCGCAGAAGGAAACGATCGTCGGCGACGCCGCGAAGAAGGTGAAGGAGTACGACCGTCAGTACATGTCGGGTCTCGTCACCGCGCAGGAACGCTACAACAACGTGGTCGACATCTGGTCGGCAACGTCGGAAGCGGTCGGCAAGGCGATGATGGAGCAGCTGTCGACGGAGCCGGTGACGGACCGCGACGGCAAGGAAACGCGCCAGGAATCGTTCAACTCGATCTACATGATGGCCGACTCGGGCGCCCGGGGTTCGGCGGTTCAGATTCGTCAGCTGGCCGGTATGCGTGGCCTGATGGCGAAGCCGGACGGCTCGATTATCGAGACGCCGATTACCGCGAACTTCCGCGAAGGCCTGAACGTGTTGCAGTACTTCATCTCGACCCACGGTGCACGTAAGGGTCTGGCTGATACGGCACTGAAGACCGCGAACTCGGGTTACCTGACGCGTCGTCTCGTCGACGTCACGCAGGATCTGGTCGTGGTGGAAGACGATTGCGGCACGTCGAACGGCGTGGCGATGAAGGCACTCGTCGAAGGCGGTGAAGTCGTCGAAGCGCTGCGCGACCGTATCCTCGGCCGCGTTGCGGTTGCGGACGTCGTGAACCCGGAAACGCAGGAAACGGTGTACGAATCGGGCACGCTGCTCGACGAAACGGCGGTCGAGGAAATCGAACGCCTCGGCATCGACGAAGTGCGCGTGCGCACGCCGCTGACCTGCGAAACGCGTTACGGCCTGTGCGCAGCCTGCTACGGCCGTGACCTCGGCCGCGGCTCGCTCGTGAACGTCGGCGAAGCAGTCGGCGTGATCGCGGCACAGTCGATCGGTGAACCGGGCACGCAGCTGACGATGCGTACGTTCCACATCGGTGGTGCGGCTTCGCGTGCGGCAGTGGCTTCGTCGGTCGAAGCGAAGAGCAACGGTATCGTGCGCTTCACGGCGACGATGCGCTACGTCACGAACGCGAAGGGCGAGCAGATCGTCATTTCCCGCTCGGGCGAAGCGATGATCACCGACGATTTCGGTCGCGAGCGCGAGCGTCACAAAGTGCCGTACGGCGCGACGCTGCTGCAGCTCGACGGCGCGACGATCAAGGCAGGCACGCAGCTCGCCACGTGGGATCCGCTGACGCGTCCGATCATCACCGAGTACGGTGGTACGGTGAAGTTCGAGAACGTCGAGGAAGGCGTGACCGTCGCGAAGCAGATCGACGACGTGACCGGCCTGTCGACGCTGGTCGTGATCGACGTGAAGCGTCGTGGCTCGCAAGCTTCGAAGAGCGTGCGTCCGCAGGTCAAGCTGCTCGACGCGAACGGCGAAGAAGTGAAGATTCCGGGCACGGAGCACGCGGTGCAGATCGGCTTCCAGGTCGGCGCACTGATCACCGTGAAGGATGGTCAGCAGGTGCAGGTCGGCGAAGTGCTCGCACGTATCCCGACGGAAGCGCAGAAGACGCGTGACATTACCGGCGGTCTGCCGCGGGTGGCGGAACTGTTCGAAGCGCGTTCGCCGAAGGATGCCGGCATTCTCGCGGAAGTCACCGGTACGACGTCGTTCGGTAAGGACACGAAGGGCAAGCAGCGTCTCGTCATCACGGACCTCGAGGGCAATCAGCACGAGTTCCTGATCGCGAAGGAAAAGCAGGTTCTGGTTCACGATGCCCAGGTCGTCAACAAGGGCGAAATGATCGTGGACGGTCCGGCCGATCCGCACGACATCCTGCGTCTGCAGGGTATCGAGGCGCTGTCGCGCTACATCGTCGACGAAGTGCAGGACGTGTATCGTCTGCAGGGCGTGAAGATCAACGACAAGCACATCGAGGTGATCGTTCGCCAGATGCTGCGTCGTGTGCAGATCACCGACAACGGCGATACGCGCTTCATCCCGGGCGAACAGGTCGAGCGTTCCGACATGCTGGACGAGAACGATCGCATGATCGCCGAGGGCAAGCGTCCGGCTTCGTACGACAACGTGCTGCTCGGTATCACGAAGGCATCGCTGTCGACCGACTCGTTCATCTCCGCGGCATCGTTCCAGGAAACGACCCGCGTGCTGACCGAAGCGGCGATCATGGGCAAGCGCGACGATCTGCGTGGCCTGAAGGAAAACGTGATCGTCGGCCGTCTGATTCCGGCCGGTACGGGTCTCGCGTTCCACAAGGCACGCAAGGCGAAGGAATCGTCGGATCGCGAGCGTTTCGACCAGATCGCAGCGGAAGAGGCATTCGACTTCGGCACGCCGAGCGCGCCGGCAGAGGAGCCGCAGCAACACCCGGCAGCCGAGTAAGTGCGGGCGGCGCGAGCCGCCTTGCCTTACCTCGCTGTCACCGAAACCGCCCGGTTCTGCCGGGCGGTTTTTTTTCGTCCGTCGTTCATGCGAGTGAACGAATCCTGGCCAATCGGCCAAATCCGCATGATTCGCCACGCGTCGCGCGAGCGGGTTGTTAAAATTGCGGTCATCGCTTAGCCGTCCCTCTCCTCATTCATGTCCCGCGCCCTCGAAATCCTCGACGAAGTATTTGGTTATCCCGCATTTCGCGGCCAGCAGGGCGAGATCGTCGAACACGTCGCCGGCGGCGGCGATTGCCTCGTGCTGATGCCAACCGGCGGCGGCAAGTCGCTGTGCTACCAGATTCCCGCGCTGCTGCGCCGCGAGGCCGGGCAGGGCGCCGGCATCGTCGTGTCGCCGTTGATCGCGCTGATGCAGGACCAGGTCGCCGCACTGAGCGAAGTGGGTGTGCGCGCCGCGTACCTGAATTCGACGCAGTCGGGCGCCGAGGCTGCGGCGACCGAGCGCGCGTTGCGCGAAGGCGAGATCGATCTGCTCTACGTCGCGCCGGAGCGGCTGATGACGGGGCGCTTCCTCGACCTGCTCGAGCGCGCGAAGATCGGCCTGTTCGCGATTGACGAAGCGCACTGCGTGTCGCAATGGGGGCACGATTTCCGCCCGGAGTACATTCAGCTGTCGGTGCTGCACGAGCGGTTCCCGTCGGTGCCGCGCATCGCGCTGACCGCCACGGCCGATGCGATCACGCGCGACGAGATCATCCACCGTCTCGCGCTCGACGATGCACGCGTATTCATATCGAGCTTCGACCGCCCGAACATCCGCTACCGGATCGTCGAAAAGGACAACGCGCGTTCGCAACTGCTCGATTTCATCCGCGCCGAACACACGAATGCCGACGGTACGACGGATGCAGGCGTCGTCTATTGCCTGTCACGCCGCAAGGTCGAGGAAACGGCCGAATGGCTGAAGGCGCAGGGCGTGCGTGCGTTGCCGTATCACGCGGGGATGGAGTTCGAGGTACGGCAGAAGCACCAGGAAATGTTCCAGCGCGAGGAAGGCATCGTGATGTGCGCGACGATCGCGTTCGGCATGGGCATCGACAAGCCGGACGTGCGCTTCGTTGCGCACCTGGATCTGCCGAAAAGCGTCGAAGGCTACTACCAGGAAACCGGCCGCGCCGGCCGCGACGGGATGCCCGCGAATGCATGGATGGCGTATGGCCTCGGCGACGTCGTCCAGCAGCGCAAGATGATCGACGAATCCGATGCGGACGACGCACACAAGCGCGTCCAGACGTCGAAGCTCGACGCGCTGCTCGGGCTGTGCGAGACGATCTCGTGCCGCCGCGTGAGGCTGCTGAACTACTTCGGCGAGGAGAGCAAGCCGTGCGGCAACTGCGACACGTGCCTCGAGCCGCCCGATTCATGGGACGCGACGCGCGAGGCGCAGATGGCGCTGTCGTGCGTGTTCCGCGCGCAGCGCGCGAGCGGCTTCAATTTCGGCTCGAGCCACCTGATCGAAATCCTGCGCGGCGGGCGCACCGAGAAGGTATTGCAGCGCGGCCACGACCAGCTCAGCACGTTCGGAATCGGCGCGGCGCTGTCCGAGCCGGAGTGGCGTGCGATTTTCCGGCAGCTCGTCGCGTACGGCTACCTGGCCGTCGACCATGGCGGCTTCGGCGCACTGATGCTGACCGAGGCCGCGAAGCCCGTGCTGAAGAACGAGGAGAAGGTCACGCTGCGCCGCTACGTGAAGCCGCAGCGCACGCGCCAGTCGTCGAGCCGCAGCGGTACGCGCGTCGATCCGACGGCCGGCATGGGCACGCGTGAGCGCGCACGGTGGGATGCGCTGCGCGCGTGGCGTGCGGAAACCGCGAAAACGGACGGCGTGCCCGCCTACGTGATCTTCCACGACGCGACGCTTGCCGAGATCGCACGCAACGCGCCGGAGACGATCGACGACCTGCGCCATATCCCCGGCATGGGCGTGCGCAAGCTCGAGCGCTTCGGCGACGAGATCATCGACGTCGTCGAGTCGGCCTGACACAGGTGTTCCGACCCTTCCGGTAAACCACGTGTCCGGCTGGCGAATCACGCAAGCCGTTGACTTAGTTGGCATTTCCGGAATATCATGCTGGGTTCCGGTATTCGGTGGGCCGAGTCGCGTTCCAACGTTCGCACCCGTTTCGCCGGTTCGGAAGTCAACTGTGCGTCGATTCTCGCTTTGCCCGAAATCGATGCGCAGATTTTGTTCAATTTCAGGAATAAACAATGCCAACCATCAACCAACTGGTTCGCAAAGGCCGTCAGTCGGAAACGACGAAGAGCAAGAGCCCGGCCCTGCAGGACTGCCCCCAGCGTCGCGGCGTGTGCACCCGTGTGTACACGACGACGCCGAAGAAGCCGAACTCGGCACTCCGTAAGGTCGCCAAGGTTCGTCTGACGAACGGCTTCGAAGTGATTTCGTACATCGGCGGTGAAGGCCACAACCTGCAGGAACACTCGGTTGTGCTGATCCGCGGCGGCCGTGTGAAGGACTTGCCGGGTGTGCGTTACCACATGGTTCGCGGCTCGCTGGATACCCAGGGCGTCAAGGACCGTAAGCAAGCGCGCTCGAAGTACGGCGCGAAGCGTGCAAAGGCTGCAAAGTAAGCAGTTTTTGATCAGGGATCGCCACAGGGCGGTCAAGGCGGGAGTGCCGGATTGCCGGTGCTGTCGAGTAAGTGGTCACCCGGCCAAGCTGGTTAGTCGTGAAGATGTGATCGGGTTTGTTGGTGGCCGCGGAGCTGGAACCAGCTCCAACTGAACAAGTAAAGGAAGAATCATGCCGCGTCGTCGCGAAGTCCCCAAGCGGGAAGTGTTGCCGGATCCGAAGTTCGGTAACGTTGATGTAGCCAAGTTCATGAACATGCTGATGCTGTCCGGCAAGAAGTCGGTCGCAGAGCGCATCGTTTATGGCGCATTCGAACAAATCCAGACCAAGGGTGGCAAGGACCCGCTGGAAGTGTTCACGGTTGCGCTCAACAACGTCAAGCCGGTGGTCGAAGTGAAGAGCCGTCGCGTTGGTGGTGCCAACTATCAAGTTCCGGTCGAAGTGCGCCCGTCGCGTCGTATGGCATTGGCGATGCGCTGGCTGCGTGAGGCTGCGAAGAAGCGTAGCGAGAAGTCGATGGCCCTGCGCCTGGCAGGTGAACTCTCCGAAGCGGCCGAAGGCCGTGGCGGCGCGATGAAGAAGCGCGACGAAGTTCACCGCATGGCAGAAGCCAACCGCGCGTTCTCGCATTTCCGTTTCTAAGCGCCTGGCTGGGCTTTTAGCGGAAATAAATTCCGGGCGGGTGCGCTTTTCAGGCGCCTCGCCCGTTTGTGTTGAAGCATGATGCAGCAGGGCTGCATCGTGTCATCCCAGTAGAGGATCAAAGTGGCTCGCAAGACTCCTATCGAGCGCTACCGCAATATCGGTATTAGCGCTCACATCGACGCCGGCAAAACGACGACGACCGAGCGCATTCTGTTTTACACCGGTGTGAACCACAAGATCGGTGAAGTCCACGACGGCGCAGCCACGATGGACTGGATGGAGCAGGAACAGGAGCGTGGCATCACGATCACGTCCGCTGCTACCACCGCCTTCTGGAAGGGCATGGGCGGCAACTATCCGGAACACCGCATCAACATCATCGACACGCCGGGCCACGTCGACTTCACGATTGAAGTTGAGCGCTCGATGCGCGTGCTCGACGGCGCGTGCATGGTGTACTGCGCAGTGGGCGGCGTGCAGCCGCAGTCGGAAACGGTGTGGCGCCAGGCTAACAAGTACAAGGTGCCGCGTCTCGCGTTCGTCAACAAGATGGACCGTACCGGCGCGAACTTCTTCAAGGTCTACGACCAGCTCCGTCTGCGCCTGAAGGCGAACCCGGTTCCGGTCGTGGTGCCGATCGGCGCGGAAGAAAACTTCAAGGGCGTCGTCGACCTGATCAAGATGAAGGCGATCATTTGGGACGAAGCGTCGCAAGGCACGAAGTTCGACTACGTCGACATCCCGGCCGAGCTCGCAGAGACCTGCAAGGAATGGCGCGAGAAGATGGTCGAAGTGGCTGCCGAAGCCAGCGAAGACCTGATGAACAAGTACCTGGAAGAAGGCGATCTGCCGGAAGCCGACATCGTCAAGGCGCTGCGCGACCGTACGATCGCGTGCGAAATCCAGCCGATGCTGTGCGGTACCGCGTTCAAGAACAAGGGCGTGCAGCGTATGCTCGACGCCGTGATCGACTTCCTGCCGTCGCCGGTCGACATCCCGCCGGTCAAGGGTGAGCTCGAGAACGGTGAAGAAGCAGAGCGCAAGGCGTCGGACGAAGAGAAGTTCTCGTCGCTCGCGTTCAAGATCATGACCGACCCGTTCGTCGGCCAGCTGATCTTCTTCCGTGTGTACTCGGGCGTCGTCAACTCGGGCGACACGCTGCTGAACTCGACCAAGGGCAAGAAGGAACGCCTCGGCCGTATTCTGCAGATGCACGCGAACCAGCGTGAAGAAATCAAGGAAGTCCGTGCAGGCGACATCGCTGCTGCGGTCGGCCTGAAGGAAGCGACCACCGGCGACACGCTGTGCGATCCGGCAAATCCGATCGTGCTCGAGCGCATGGTGTTCCCGGAGCCGGTGATTTCGCAGGCTGTCGAGCCGAAGACCAAGGCTGACCAGGAAAAGATGGGCCTCGCACTGAACCGTCTGGCTCAGGAAGATCCGTCGTTCCGCGTGCAGACCGACGAAGAGTCGGGCCAGACCATCATTTCGGGCATGGGCGAGCTCCACCTCGAAATTCTGGTCGACCGGATGAAGCGTGAATTCGGCGTGGAAGCAACCGTCGGCAAGCCGCAGGTTGCATACCGCGAAACGATCCGTTCGACGGCGAAGGACGTCGACGGCAAGTTCGTCAAGCAGTCGGGTGGTCGCGGCCAGTACGGTCACGCAGTCATCACGCTCGAGCCGAACGAACAAGGCAAGGGCTACGAGTTCTTCGACGAGATCAAGGGTGGTGTGATTCCGCGTGAATACATCCCGGCGGTCGACAAGGGTATCCAGGACACGCTGAAGTCGGGCGTGCTGGCTGGCTTCCCGGTCGTTGACGTGAAGGTTCACCTGACGTTCGGTTCGTACCACGACGTTGACTCGAACGAAAACGCGTTCCGCATGGCCGGTTCGATGGCGTTCAAGGAAGCGATGCGCAAGGCGAACCCGGTCGTCCTCGAGCCGATGATGGCTGTCGAAGTCGAGACGCCGGAAGACTACATGGGCAACGTGATGGGCGACCTGTCGGGCCGTCGCGGTATCGTCCAGGGCATGGAAGACATGGTTGGCGGCGGCAAGATCGTGCGCGCCGAAGTACCGCTGTCGGAAATGTTCGGTTACTCGACGTCGCTGCGCTCGCTGACGCAAGGTCGTGCAACGTACACGATGGAGTTCAAGCACTACGCTGAAGCTCCGCGCAACGTTGCTGACGCGATCATCAGCGCGAAGTCGAAGTAAATCGTTATCTCAATCGATAATTTTTGAAAGAAGAGAATCATGGCAAAAGGTAAATTCGAGCGGACCAAGCCGCACGTGAACGTTGGTACGATTGGTCACGTTGACCACGGCAAGACGACGCTGACGGCAGCGATCACGACGGTTCTGACGAAGAAGTTCGGCGGCGAAGCGAAGGCATACGACCAGATCGACGCGGCACCGGAAGAAAAGGCGCGCGGCATCACGATCAACACGGCACACGTCGAGTACGAAACGGCTAACCGCCACTACGCACACGTCGACTGCCCGGGCCACGCTGACTATGTGAAGAACATGATCACGGGCGCAGCGCAGATGGACGGCGCGATCCTGGTTTGCTCGGCAGCAGACGGCCCGATGCCGCAAACGCGCGAGCACATCCTGCTGGCACGTCAGGTTGGCGTTCCGTACATCATCGTGTTCCTGAACAAGTGCGACATGGTGGACGATGCTGAACTGCTCGAGCTGGTCGAGATGGAAGTTCGCGAACTCCTGTCGAAGTACGACTTCCCGGGCGACGACACGCCGATCGTGAAGGGTTCGGCGAAGCTGGCGCTGGAAGGCGACACGGGCGAGCTGGGCGAAGTGGCGATCATGAGCCTGGCCGACGCGCTGGACACGTACATCCCGACGCCGGAGCGTGCAGTTGACGGCGCGTTCCTGATGCCGGTTGAAGACGTGTTCTCGATCTCGGGCCGTGGTACGGTCGTGACGGGTCGCGTTGAGCGCGGCATCGTGAAGGTCGGCGAAGAAATCGAAATCGTCGGTATCAAGCCGACGGTGAAGACGACCTGCACGGGCGTTGAAATGTTCCGCAAGCTGCTGGACCAAGGTCAAGCGGGCGACAACGTTGGTATCCTGCTGCGCGGCACGAAGCGTGAAGACGTGGAGCGTGGCCAGGTTCTGGCGAAGCCGGGTTCGATCACGCCGCACACGCACTTCACGGCTGAAGTGTACGTGCTGAGCAAGGACGAAGGCGGCCGTCACACGCCGTTCTTCAACAACTACCGTCCGCAGTTCTACTTCCGTACGACGGACGTGACGGGCTCGATCGAGCTGCCGAAGGACAAGGAAATGGTGATGCCGGGCGACAACGTGTCGATCACGGTGAAGCTGATCGCTCCGATCGCGATGGAAGAAGGTCTGCGCTTCGCAATCCGCGAAGGCGGCCGTACGGTCGGCGCCGGCGTCGTCGCCAAGATCATCGAGTAATATCGACGATCCGCGGATCCCACGGGATCCGCGATTCCGCGGTATGCAGCCAGTACCGCCGAAACCGGGTGTCCAGCTTGCGCTGGCACCCGGTTTTGTTTTTCCGTCACGCGAAAGCGCGGGGCGAGAAACTCGCACCATCGCTCCAGAATTTCGTGTAGAATCGCGGGCTTAGCAGTGGAAGTACCGTCCGGAACCTGATGTCTCGCTCCCCGCAGGCGTCATGTTTCACGTTCTTTTAGTGTCCGGCGATGCAACATCGCCTCGCTCTTTCCAAGGAATCGTCATGCAGCAACAGAAAATCCGCATTCGCCTGAAGGCATTCGACTATCGTCTGATCGATCAATCGGCTGCCGAGATCGTCGATACCGCGAAGCGGACTGGCGCAATCGTCCGTGGCCCGGTGCCGCTGCCGACGCGCATTCAGCGTTTTGACATCCTGCGTTCGCCGCACGTCAACAAGACGTCGCGCGATCAGCTCGAAATCCGTACCCACCAGCGCCTGATGGACATCGTCGATCCGACCGACAAGACGGTTGACGCGCTGATGAAGCTCGACCTGCCGGCTGGCGTCGACGTGGAAATCAAGCTGCAGTAAGGCTTCCAGCGCCGGTCGGCTTGCCGGGCGGCGCTAAGTCTTTGATTGCTTGCGGAAAACGCGAGGGCGGGCTATAATGCTTGGCTTTTCGCGTATTCGCGCAAAAAAAGTTGGGCCTTGCGTGCCCGGCATTTTGTAAATCAGCCCCGACCAATCGCAGTCGGGAATGGAGAAAATGATGAGCCTTGGACTCGTAGGTCGCAAGGTTGGCATGACCCGTATCTTCACGGCGGAAGGGGATTCGATTCCCGTCACCGTGCTGGACGTGTCGGACAACCGCGTGACGCAGATCAAGACTGTTGAAACCGACGGCTACACGGCCGTGCAGGTTGCATTCGGCTCCCGTCGTGCCTCGCGCGTGACGAAGCCGCTGGCAGGTCATCTCGCCAAAGCCGGTGTCGAAGCCGGTGAAATCCTCAAGGAATTCCGCATTGACGCGGCCAAGGCAGCCGAGCTGTCGAATGGCGCCGTGGTCGGTGCAGATCTTTTCGAAGTGGGCCAGAAGGTCGACGTGCAAGGCGTGTCGATCGGTAAGGGCTACGCCGGTACGATCAAGCGTTACAACTTCTCCTCCGGCCGTGCTACGCACGGTAACTCGCGCTCGCACAACGTGCCGGGCTCGATCGGTATGGCGCAGGATCCGGGTCGTGTTTTCCCGGGTAAACGCATGACGGGTCACATGGGTGACGTGACGGTGACGGTGCAGAACCTCGAAATCGCTCGTATCGACGCAGAGCGCAAGCTGCTGCTCGTGAAGGGTGCGATTCCGGGCGCGAAGGGCGGCAAGGTCTTCGTGACGCCGGCCGTCAAGACCAAGGGGGCGAAATAATGGAACTCAAGCTCCTGAACGAAAATGGTCAGGAAGGTGCAGTGGTCAACGCATCGGACGTCGTGTTCGGTCGTGACTACAACGAAGCGCTGATCCACCAGGTCGTCGTCGCTTACCAGGCGAACGCTCGCCAAGGTAACCGCGCACAGAAGGACCGTGAGCAAGTCAAGCACACGACGAAGAAGCCGTGGCGCCAGAAGGGTACGGGCCGCGCTCGTGCCGGTATGTCGTCGAGCCCGTTGTGGCGTGGCGGTGGTCGTATCTTCCCGAATTCGCCGGAAGAAAACTTCTCGCACAAGGTCAACAAGAAGATGCATCGCGCAGGTCTCTGCTCGATCTTCTCGCAGCTGGCCCGTGAAGGCCGTCTGTCGGTCGTTGAGGACATCATCCTCGAAGCGCCGAAGACCAAGCTGCTGGCCGAAAAATTCAAGACCATGGGTCTCGACTCCGTGCTGATCATCACCGACACGGTCGACGAGAACCTGTACCTGGCATCGCGCAACCTGCCGCACGTGGCAATTGTCGAGCCGCGCTACGCTGACCCGCTCTCGCTGATCTACTTCAAGAAAGTGCTGGTCACGAAGGCTGCGGTCGCCCAGATCGAGGAGTTGCTGTCATGAGCGAGATTCGCAAGAACGATCATCGTTTGATGCAGGTCCTGCTCGCACCGGTGATCTCGGAAAAGGCGACGCTGGTTGCCGACAAGAACGAGCAAGTCGTGTTCGAAGTCGCACCGGATGCCACGAAGCAGGAAGTGAAGGCGGCTGTCGAGCTGCTGTTCAAGGTTGAAGTTGATTCGGTCAACGTGCTGGTTCAGAAGGGCAAGCAAAAGCGCTTCGGCCGTTCGATGGGCCGTCGCAAGGACGTGAAGAAGGCGTACGTTTGCCTGAAGCCCGGCCAGGAAATCAACTTTGAAGCGGAGGCCAAGTAATCATGGCAATCGTTAAAGTTAAGCCGACATCGCCGGGTCGCCGCGCGATGGTCAAGGTGGTCAACAAGAACCTGCACCAGGGCAAGCCGTTCGCGGCACTGCTCGACTCGCAGAGCTCGACCGCCGGCCGTAACAACAACGGTCGTATCACCACGCGTCACAAGGGTGGTGGTCACAAGCAGCACTACCGTATCGTCGATTTCCGTCGCACGAAGGATGGCATCCCGGCAAAGGTCGAGCGTCTCGAGTACGACCCGAACCGTAGCGCGAACATCGCGCTGGTGCTCTACGCAGACGGCGAACGTCGCTACATCATCGCCCCGAAGGGCCTGACCGTCGGCCAACAGCTGATGTCGGGTTCGGAAGCGCCGATCCGCGCAGGCAACACGCTGCCGATCCGCAACATTCCGGTCGGTACGACGATCCACTGCATCGAGATGCTGCCGGGCAAGGGCGCGCAAATGGCGCGTTCGGCTGGTACGTCGGCCATGCTGCTGGCGCGTGAAGGCGTCTACGCGCAGGTTCGTCTGCGTTCGGGCGAAATCCGCCGCGTGCACATCGAGTGCCGTGCAACGATCGGTGAAGTCGGCAACGAAGAGCATAGCCTGCGCCAGATCGGCAAGGCTGGCGCGAACCGCTGGCGCGGTATCCGCCCGACGGTGCGTGGCGTTGCGATGAACCCGGTTGATCACCCGCACGGTGGTGGTGAGGGCAAGACGGCTGCAGGTCGCGATCCGGTTAGCCCGTGGGGTACGCCGGCTAAGGGTTATCGCACCCGTAGCAACAAGCGCACGACGACGATGATCGTCCAGCGCCGTCACAAGCGTTAAGGAGTAGGCAATGGCACGTTCTGTTAAAAAAGGTCCGTTCTGCGACGCCCATTTGCTGAAGAAAGTTGAGGCGGCTGCAGCTTCGCGCGACAAAAAGCCGATCAAGACCTGGTCGCGTCGCTCGACGATTCTGCCGGATTTCATCGGCCTGACGATCGCTGTTCACAACGGCCGTCAACACGTTCCGGTGTACATCTCGGAAAACATGGTCGGCCACAAGCTTGGCGAGTTCGCACTGACCCGTACGTTCAAGGGTCACGCAGCCGACAAGAAGGCCAAGAAATAAGGGGCAATCAAGATGGAAGTGAAAGCAATTCATCGCGGTGCCCGCATCTCGGCGCAGAAAACGCGCCTTGTGGCTGACCAGATCCGCGGTTTGCCGGTCGACAAGGCGCTGAACGTTCTGACGTTCTCGCCGAAGAAGGCGGCTGGCATCGTGAAGAAGGTTGTGCTGTCGGCAATCGCGAATGCGGAGCACAACGAAGGCGCTGATATCGACGAGCTCAAGATCAAGAGCATCTACGTCGACAAGGCTGCATCGCTCAAGCGTTTCACCGCGCGCGCCAAGGGCCGCGGTAACCGCATCGAGAAGCAATCCTGTCACATCACTGTGACGGTCGGGAATTAAGGAGCCATACGATGGGACAGAAAATTCATCCGACTGGCTTCCGCCTGGCTGTCAGCCGCAATTGGGCTTCGCGTTGGTACGCGAACAACAACAATTTCGCGGCGATGCTGCAGGAAGACATCGGTGTTCGTGAATACCTGAAGAAGAAGCTGAAGAACGCTTCGGTCGGTCGGGTGGTCATCGAGCGTCCGGCGAAGAACGCGCGCATCACGATTTACAGCTCGCGTCCGGGCGTGGTCATCGGCAAGAAGGGCGAGGATATCGAACAGCTGAAGACGGAACTGCAACGCCGCATGGGCGTGCCGGTTCACGTCAACATCGAAGAAATCCGCAAGCCGGAAACCGATGCTCAGCTGATCGCTGACTCGATCACGCAACAGCTCGAGCGCCGGATCATGTTCCGTCGCGCGATGAAGCGTGCGATGCAGAACGCGATGCGTCTGGGTGCCCAAGGCATCAAGATCATGAGCGCAGGCCGTCTGAACGGTATCGAAATCGCTCGTACGGAATGGTATCGCGAAGGTCGCGTGCCGCTTCACACGCTGCGTGCTGATATCGACTACGCGACTTCGGAAGCGAAGACGACTTACGGGATCATCGGCGTCAAGGTGTGGGTCTACAAGGGCGATACGCTCGGCCGCAACGACGCACCGGTGGTGGAAGAAGTAGCCGAAGACAAGCGTCCGCGTCGCAATGCGCGTCCGGGCGACCGTCGTCCGCGCCGTGACGGCGAAGGCGGCGCTCCGGGTGCTCGTCGTGGCGCACCGCGCCGTGGCGCCGGCAAGCCCGAAGACGGCAAGACTGGAGAATAACGATGCTGCAACCGAAACGCAGAAAGTATCGTAAAGAGCAGAAGGGTCGTAACACCGGCAAGGCGACGCGCGGCAACGCAGTGTCGTTCGGTGAATTCGGCCTGAAGGCTATCGGTCGCGGTCGTTTGACCGCACGCCAGATTGAAGCGGCGCGTCGTGCAATGACGCGTCACATCAAGCGTGGCGGCCGCATCTGGATCCGGATCTTCCCGGACAAGCCGATTTCGCAGAAGCCGGCCGAAGTGCGTATGGGTAACGGTAAGGGTAACCCGGAGTACTACGTCGCCGAGATTCAGCCGGGCAAGATGCTCTATGAAATGGACGGCGTAACCGAAGAACTGGCACGCGAAGCGTTCCGTCTGGCTGCAGCCAAGCTGCCGCTGAAGACGGCGTTCATCGTGCGCCAGCTCGGCGCCTAAGGAGAAAATATGAAGGCTTCCGAACTTCTCCAGAAAGACCAGGCCGCGCTCAACAAGGAGCTGGCGGACCTGCTGAAGGCGCAATTCGGCCTGCGCATGCAACTCGCGACCCAGCAGCTCACCAACACGAGCCAGCTGAAGAAGGTTCGTCGCGACATCGCACGTGTGCGGACCGTCATGACTCAGAAGGCGAACCAGAAATGAACGATAGCGTGAAAACCTCGCTGAAGCGGACGCTGGTCGGTCGGGTCGTCAGCAACAAGATGGACAAGACCGTCACCGTGCTGATCGAGCACCGCGTCAAGCACCCGATCTACGGCAAGTATGTCGTGCGTTCGAAGAAGTACCACGCGCACGATGAAGCGAACACCTACAACGAAGGCGATCTCGTCGAAATCCAGGAAACTCGTCCTGTTTCGAAGACGAAGGCCTGGACGGTGTCGCGCCTCGTCGAAGCAGCTCGCGTCATCTAAGCGGGCAGCGCAGTAGGCAGTAACAGGCACTTCTCCGCGAAGTGCTTGAAATTGCAAAGTATTTGCTTGCGTGACCAGGATTATTTGTTATAATCCTGGTCTTCCCTCTTTATGGGAGCCCCGTCGCGGGCGAAGTTGGTGGGGGAAGCGGACTGGCGCCTGCCTGTCCGAAAGATTCACCGAATTGCGATGGCGGGTTTCGTTTGCCGTCGCTGCTGTTCCAACCCAAGCAGCCGATTGGCTGACGGGACCAAGACTGACCGAATGCATCATGGTGGTGCATCCGGATTAAGTTGGGAAAGACAAACCATGATCCAGACCGAATCTCGGCTCGAAGTAGCCGACAACACGGGTGCACGTGAAGTCCTGTGCATCAAGGTGCTCGGCGGCTCGAAGCGTCGTTATGCCGGCATTGGCGACATCATCAAGGTGAGCGTCAAAGAGGCAACGCCGCGCGGGCGCGTGAAGAAAGGCGAAATTTACAACGCCGTGGTGGTCCGCACCGCCAAGGGCGTGCGCCGTCAAGACGGCTCGCTGATCAAGTTCGACGGCAACGCCGCTGTGCTTTTGAATAACAAGCTCGAGCCGATCGGCACCCGTATCTTCGGGCCGGTCACGCGTGAGCTGCGTAGCGAACGATTCATGAAGATCGTTTCGCTGGCGCCGGAAGTGCTGTAAGGAGTCGCGATGAACAAGATTCGCAAAGGTGACGAAGTCATCGTCGTCACTGGCAAGGACAAGGGCAAGCGCGGCGTCGTGCTGGCAGTCGGTGCAGAGCATGTGACGGTTGAAGGTATCAACCTCGTCAAGAAGCATGTGAAGCCGAACCCGATGAAGGGTACGACTGGCGGCGTGGAAGCGAAGACGATGCCCCTGCATATTTCGAACGTCGCACTGGTCGACGCGAATGGCAAGGCGTCGCGTGTTGGCATCAAGGTCGAGGAAGGCAAGAAGGTTCGCTTCCTGAAGACGACCGGTGCTGTACTGAGCGCCTGACGCAGCGGAGTAAAAAATGGCTCGTTTTCAAGAGTTTTACAAAGAAAAGGTTGTGCCCGGCCTGATCGAGAAGTTCGGTTACAAGTCGGTCATGGAAGTGCCGCGCATCACCAAGATCACGCTGAACATGGGTCTTGGCGAAGCGATCGCTGACAAGAAGATCATCGAGAACGCCGTTGGCGACCTCACGAAGATCGCTGGTCAGAAGCCGGTCGTGACGAAGGCACGCAAGGCAATCGCAGGCTTCAAGATCCGCCAGGGTTACCCGATCGGCGCGATGGTGACGCTGCGTGGCCAGGCAATGTACGAATTCCTCGACCGTTTCGTGACGGTCGCCCTGCCCCGCGTGCGTGACTTCCGCGGTGTGTCGGGTCGTGCTTTCGATGGCCGTGGCAACTACAACATCGGTGTGAAAGAGCAGATCATTTTCCCCGAAATCGACTACGACAAGATCGACGCACTGCGTGGGCTGAACATCAGCATCACGACGACTGCGAAGACCGACGACGAAGCAAAGGCTCTGCTCGCCAGCTTCAAGTTCCCGTTCAGAAACTGAGGTTACCGTGGCTAAACTGGCACTGATCGAACGTGAAAAGAAGCGCGCCCGCCTGGTCGCGAAGTTCGCAGCAAAGCGCGATGCGCTGAAGGCGATCGTCGAAGACCAAAGCAAGTCGGAAGAAGAGCGCTACGAAGCACGCCTTGAGCTGCAGCAACTGCCCCGCAACGCAAACCCGACCCGCCAGCGTAACCGCTGCGCGATCACGGGCCGTCCGCGTGGCACGTTCCGTAAATTCGGCCTCGCGCGTAACAAGATTCGTGAAATCGCATTCCGTGGCGAGATTCCTGGCCTGACCAAGGCGAGCTGGTAATAGGAGAAACGTAAATGAGCATGAGTGATCCTATCGCCGATATGCTGACTCGCATCCGCAACGGGCAGATGGTCGAGAAGGTATCGGTGTCGATGCCCTCGTCGAAAGTCAAGGTTGCAATCGCGCAAGTCCTGAAAGACGAAGGCTATATCGACGATTTCGCCGTGAAGGCGGAAGGTGCGAAGTCCGAACTGAATATCGCGCTGAAGTACTACGCTGGCCGTCCGGTTATCGAGCGCATCGAACGCGTGTCGAAGCCTGGCCTGCGCGTGTACCGCGGCCGTAACGACATCCCGCAGGTCATGAATGGCCTCGGTGTGGCCATCGTGTCGACGCCGAAGGGCGTGATGACCGACCGCAAGGCGCGCGCTACCGGCGTCGGCGGCGAAGTCATCTGCTACGTCGCTTAAAGCCGAGGAGAGAGAAACATGTCTCGAGTAGGTAAGAGCCCGATCGCGCTGCAAGGCGCGGAAGTCAAGCTGGCCGACGGTGCGATCACCGTCAAGGGCCCGCTGGGCACCATCACGCAAGCGATCAATCCGCTCGTGAACGTGGCGAACAACGACGGCACGCTGAACCTGTCGCCGGTGGACGAAAGCCGCGAAGCAAATGCACTGTCGGGCACGATGCGCGCGATTATCGCGAATGCCGTGCACGGCGTGACGAAGGGTTTCGAGCGCAAGCTGACGCTGGTTGGCGTCGGTTATCGTGCGCAAGCGCAAGGCGACAAGCTGAACCTGTCGCTGGGTTTCTCGCACCCGGTGGTGCACCAGATGCCGGAAGGCGTCAAGGCAGAAACCCCGACGCAAACCGAAATCGTGATCAAGGGGATCAACAAGCAACAAGTCGGTCAAGTGGCTGCGGAAGTCCGCGGTTACCGTCCGCCGGAGCCCTACAAGGGCAAGGGCGTGCGCTATTCCGACGAGGTTGTGATCCTCAAAGAAACGAAGAAGAAGTAAGGGTGCGCAATCATGGATAAGACTCAATCTCGCCTGCGCCGCGCTCGCCAGACGCGTATCAAGATCGCTGAGCTGCAGGTCGCGCGTCTCGCCGTGCATCGCACGAACACGCACATCTACGCTCAAGTGTTCTCGCCCTGCGGCACCAAGGTGCTCGCTAGCGCGTCGACGCTCGAAGCTGAAGTGCGCGCAGAACTGGCCGACAAGTCGGGCAAGGGCGGCAACGTCAATGCTGCGACGCTGATCGGCAAGCGTATTGCCGAAAAGGCAAAGGCTGCCGGCATCGAATCCGTCGCCTTCGACCGCTCGGGCTTCCGCTACCACGGCCGCGTCAAGGCGCTGGCTGAGGCAGCTCGCGAAGCTGGGCTCAAGTTCTAAGGAAGGAATTCGTCATGGCAAAGATGCAAGCGAAAGTTCAGGCTGACGAGCGCGACGACGGCCTTCGCGAAAAGATGATTTCGGTCAATCGCGTGACCAAGGTCGTGAAGGGTGGCCGTATTCTCGGCTTCGCCGCACTGACCGTGGTTGGCGACGGTGATGGCCGCATCGGTATGGGCAAGGGCAAGGCGAAGGAAGTGCCGGTCGCTGTCCAGAAGGCAATGGAACAAGCTCGCCGCAACATGTTCAAGGTGCCGCTCAAGAACGGCACGCTGCAACACGAAGTGCACGGCAAGCATGGCGCATCCGCTGTCCTCCTCGCTCCGGCGAAGGCAGGTACGGGCGTGATCGCCGGCGGCCCGATGCGCGCAGTGTTCGACGTGATGGGCGTTCAGAACGTCGTGGCAAAGAGCCACGGTTCGACGAACCCGTACAACCTCGTTCGCGCCACGCTGGACGGTCTGCGCAAGCAGTCCACCCCGGCAGACATCGCGGCGAAGCGCGGCAAGTCCGTCGAAGAAATTTTGGGCTAAGCCCGGGTGGTCACCATGTCTGAAAAAACTGTCAAGGTTCAGCTCGTTAAGAGCCTGATCGGGACCCGCGAATCGCACCGCGCGACCGTGCGTGGCCTGGGCCTGCGCCGACTCAACTCGGTCAGCGAGCTTCAGGACACGCCGGCGGTCCGCGGCATGATCAACAAGGTCTCGTACCTCGTTAAGGTCATCGCGTAAGCGGCCCTACGGATCAAGGAGTTGATATGGAATTGAATAACCTGAAGCCGGCAGCTGGCGCCAAGCACGCCAAGCGTCGCGTCGGCCGTGGCATCGGTTCGGGCCTCGGCAAGACGGCTGGCCGTGGTCACAAGGGTCAGAAATCGCGTTCGGGCGGCTTCCACAAAGTCGGTTTCGAAGGCGGTCAGATGCCTCTGCAACGTCGTCTGCCGAAGCGCGGTTTCACGTCGCTGACGAAGGAATTCGTCGGTGAAGTGCGCCTGAGCGACCTCGAGAAGCTGCCGGTCGACGAGATCGATCTGCTCGCACTGAAGCAAGCCGGCCTGGTCGGTGAGCTGACGAAGAGCGCAAAGATCATCGCGACGGGCGAACTGAAGCGCAAGATCGTCGTGAAGGGTCTCGGTGCCACCAAGGGTGCGCGCGCTGCGATCGAAGCGGCTGGCGGTTCGTTCGCCGAGTGACACGCGTAGCGCGTCGTCACTTGCATTCATCGGAGAAGGTACTTGGCTAACAGCCCGAGTCTTGCAAAACCCGGTCGAAGCACGGCGAAATTCGGCGATCTGCGCCGGCGAGCAATGTTCTTGCTCCTGGCGCTGATCGTCTATCGCATCGGCGCGCACATTCCCGTGCCGGGCATCGATCCGGATCAACTGGCTAAGCTGTTCCAGAGCCAGGCGGGCGGCATCCTGGGCATGTTCAACATGTTCTCGGGTGGCGCGCTTTCCCGCTTCACGATCTTTGCGCTGGGGATCATGCCGTACATTTCGGCGTCGATCATCATGCAGTTGCTGGCGATTGTCTCGCCGCAGCTCGAGGCGCTGAAGAAGGAAGGGCAGGCAGGGCAACGGAAGATCACGCAGTACACGCGGTATTTCACCGTGGTGCTCGCGACCTTCCAGGCGTTCGGTATCGCGGCTGCGCTGGAAAACCAGCCGGGCCTCGTCACCGATCCCGGCATGCTGTTCCGTCTGACGACGGTCGTGACGCTGGTTACGGGCACGATGTTCCTGATGTGGCTCGGCGAGCAGATTACCGAGCGTGGTCTGGGCAACGGTATCTCGATCATCATCTTCGGCGGGATCGCAGCAGGGTTCCCGAATGCCGTGGGTGGGTTGTTCGAGCTGGTGCGGACGGGTTCGATGAGCATCATTTCGGCGATCATCATCGTCGTCCTGATCGCCGCGGTGACTTACCTGGTCGTGTTCATCGAACGCGGTCAGCGCAAGATCCTCGTGAACTACGCGAAACGCCAGGTCGGCAACAAGATCTACGGTGGGCAGTCGTCGCATCTGCCGCTGAAGCTGAACATGTCGGGTGTGATTCCGCCGATCTTCGCATCGTCGATCATTCTGTTCCCGGCAACGATTCTCGGCTGGTTCAGTACCGGTCAGCCGACGGGAAGCTGGATTTCCAATACGTTGCATAACGTTGCGGAAGCGCTGAAGCCGGGCCAGCCGGTCTATGTGCTGCTGTACACGCTGGCGATCGTGTTTTTCTGCTTCTTCTACACCGCACTGGTGTTCAACAGCAGGGAAACCGCAGACAACCTGAAGAAGAGCGGCGCGTTTGTTCCGGGTATCCGCCCGGGCGACCAGACCGCACGATATATCGACCGCATCCTCACGCGTCTGACGCTGGCCGGTGCGATCTACATCGTCTTCGTGTGTCTGCTGCCGGAGTTTCTGGTGCTGCGCTGGAACGTGCCGTTTTATTTTGGTGGAACGTCGCTGCTGATCATTGTCGTCGTCACGATGGACTTTATGGCGCAGGTGCAGTCGTACGTTATGTCGCAACAGTATGAGTCACTGCTCAAGAAGGCAAACTTCAAGGGCGGCAACATCCCGATGCGTTGAAAGGACTATGGCCAAAGACGATGTAATCCAGATGCAGGGTGAGGTGATTGAAAACCTCCCGAATGCGACCTTCCGCGTGAAGCTGGAAAACGGCCATGTCGTGTTGGGGCATATTTCCGGAAAGATGCGGATGCACTACATCCGCATCCTGCCGGGCGACAAGGTGACGGTTGAATTGACGCCTTACGATCTGTCTCGTGCGCGGATCGTGTTCCGGGCGAAGTGATTTGAAAAAAGGGTATTATCATGAAAGTGATGGCATCGGTTAAGCGCATTTGCCGCAATTGCAAGATCATCAAGCGCAAAGGCGTCGTTCGCGTGATCTGCAGCTCGGATCCGCGCCACAAGCAGCGCCAAGGCTGACCGCGCGTTTGTTTGCGCTTTTTGTTTGAGGAAAAACAATGGCTCGTATCGCAGGGGTTAACATCCCGAATCACCAGCACACCGAGATCGGCCTGACGGCAATCTTTGGTGTCGGCCGCACCCGTTCGCGCAGCATCTGCGTGGCAGCTGGCGTCGATTTTTCGAAGAAGGTCAAGGACTTGACCGACGCAGACTTGGAAAAGCTGCGTGAAGAAGTGGGCAAGTTTGTCGTCGAAGGCGATCTGCGCCGTGAAGTGACGATGAACATCAAGCGCCTGATGGACCTCGGTTGCTACCGTGGTGTTCGTCATCGCAAGGGCCTGCCGATGCGCGGTCAGCGTACGCGTACGAACGCACGTACTCGCAAGGGTCCGCGTCGTGCAGCGCAAGCGCTGAAGAAGTAAGCGGAACTGACAGTTACAGGAAAACGTAATGGCTAAGGCTTCGAACACCGCGGCGCAACGCGTTCGCAAGAAGGTTAAGAAGAACGTCGCTGAAGGCGTGGTTCACGTTCACGCGTCGTTCAACAATACGATCATCACGATCACCGATCGCCAAGGCAACGCACTGGCATGGGCGACGTCGGGCGGTCAGGGCTTCAAGGGCTCGCGCAAATCGACGCCGTTCGCTGCCCAGGTCGCAGCCGAGTCGGCTGGCCGCGTCGCGATGGAATACGGCGTGAAGAATCTGGAAGTGCGGATCAAGGGCCCGGGCCCGGGTCGTGAGTCGGCAGTGCGCGCACTGCACGGCCTCGGCATCAAGATCACCGCGATTTCGGACGTCACCCCGATTCCGCACAACGGCTGCCGTCCGCCGAAGCGTCGTCGTATCTAAAGGTGTGCTGGCACGTTCGTGCTAGCACATTGCCTGTCGCCGCTCAGCGTCGACGGGCGTTGCTTTTTTGATTGACTAAGCCCACCGTTCGCCCCAAAGGGCGCGAACTAGCGCGGATTCAGATCTGCGTGACTGATTGATAGAGGAATGCAAAGTGGCACGTTATATCGGCCCGAAGGCCAAGCTGTCCCGCCGTGAAGGCACCGACCTGTTCCTGAAGAGCGCGCGCCGCTCGCTCGCCGACAAGTGCAAGCTCGACAGCAAGCCGGGTCAGCACGGCCGTACCTCGGGCGCACGTACGTCCGACTACGGTACGCAGCTGCGCGAAAAGCAGAAGGTCAAGCGTATCTACGGCGTGCTGGAGCGTCAGTTCCGCCGCTACTTCGCTGAAGCCGACCGCCGCAAGGGCAACACGGGTGAAAACCTGCTGCAACTGCTCGAGTCGCGTCTCGACAACGTCGTGTATCGCATGGGCTTCGGCTCGACCCGCGCTGAAGCGCGTCAGCTGGTGAGCCACAAGTCGATCACCGTGAACGGCGTCGTCGCGAACGTCCCGTCGCAGCAAGTGAAGGCAGGTGACATCGTCGCGATCCGCGAAAAGGCGAAGAAGCAGGCACGTATCGTCGAAGCGCTGTCGCTGGCCGAGCAAGGCGGCATGCCGAGCTGGGTTGCAGTCGATGCGAAGAAGTTCGAAGGCACGTTCAAGCAAATGCCGGAACGCGCTGAAATCGCAGGCGACATCAACGAAAGCCTGATCGTCGAATTGTATTCGCGTTAATCCGATTGACGGCCGAGGTACCCCGATTGCGTTGCGCAAGGAGGGGCCTCGGCTGTTTATTTTCTGGTTGTTACCGGTCAGCCTTATCGGTGTAACGAGCCGAGGGTATTGAAAAGGAAAGCCCATGCAAACCAGTTTGCTGAAACCCAAGATCATCGCCGTGGAATCGCTGGGCGAGAACCACGCGAGGGTGGTCATGGAACCGTTCGAACGCGGTTACGGCCACACCTTGGGCAATGCGCTTCGCCGCGTGCTGCTGTCGTCGATGGTTGGCTACGCGCCGACCGAAGTGACGATCGCGGGCGTGGTGCACGAGTACTCGACGCTGGATGGCGTGCAGGAAGACGTCGTCAACCTGCTGCTGAACCTGAAGGGCGTGGTGTTCAAGCTGCATAACCGTGACGAAGTGACGGTTACGCTGCGCAAGGAAGGTGAAGGCGTTGTCACGGCCGGCGATATCGAGCTGGCTCACGACTGCGAAGTCATCAACCCGAATCACGTGATTGCGCACCTGTCGAAGGGTGGCAAGCTCGACGTTCAGATCAAGATCGAAAAGGGTCGCGGCTATGTGCCCGGCAACGTTCGTCGCTACGGCGAAGACACGGCCAAGATCATCGGCCGCATCGTCCTCGACGCATCGTTCTCGCCGGTTCGCCGTGTGAGCTACGCTGTCGAAAGCGCACGTGTCGAGCAGCGTACCGACCTCGACAAGCTCGTGATGAACATCGAGACGAGCGGTGTGATCACGCCGGAAGAAGCGATCCGTCAATCGGCCCGCATCCTGGTCGACCAGCTGTCCGTGTTCGCGGCGCTGGAAGGCACGGAAACGGCAGCCGAAGCGCCGTCGCGTGCACCGCAGATCGATCCGATCCTGCTGCGTCCGGTGGACGATCTCGAGCTGACGGTTCGTTCGGCGAACTGCCTGAAGGCCGAGAACATCTACTACATCGGCGACCTGATCCAGCGCACGGAAAACGAGCTGCTGAAGACGCCGAACCTCGGTCGCAAGTCGCTCAACGAGATCAAGGAAGTGCTCGCTTCGCGCGGTCTCACGCTGGGCATGAAGCTCGAAAACTGGCCGCCGGCTGGTCTCGACAAGTAAGCCTGGTTGTTACTGTAGTTGGCAAAGATGCGGATTTTCCTTTAAAATCCGCATCTTGTTTTTTTTCGTTACCGGCCCGTGCACCCATGGGGTGCGATAGAAGAGCTGGATCAAAACTTTGAATCAAGGAAACTGAAATGCGCCATCGTCATGGTCTGCGGAAACTGAACCGCACGAGCAGCCACCGTCTGGCTATGCTCCGTAACATGTCCAACTCGCTGATCGAGCACGAAGTCATCAAGACGACGCTGCCGAAGGCGAAGGAACTCCGTAAAGTCGTCGAGCCGCTGATCACGCTCGGCAAGAAGCCGTCGCTGGCAAACCGTCGCCTGGCGTTCAACCGCCTGCGCGATCGTGACTCGGTGGCGAAGCTGTTCGACGTGCTCGGTCCGCGTTTCGCGAACCGTCCGGGCGGCTACCTGCGCGTGCTGAAGTTCGGCTTCCGCGTGGGCGACAACGCACCGATGGCACTGGTCGAGCTGCTCGATCGTCCGGAAGTCGACGAAACGGCAGACGTGCAAGAAGCTGAGTAAGCTTCCGGTACGCAGCAGTATCTGAAAGGGGCCGAGCAAATGCTTGGCCCTTTTTGTTTTTCGGGCGCCGGCTGCGATCGATTGTCGCAGGGCGGTGCCGGCAGCGTTGCGCGCGCTGCGCTACGATACGGGGCAGCCGGCGCGCGTTCCAGATGGGCAATCCGCGTCGGCAGGAGCCGATAGACCAGCCAGGAGGGCCCGGATGATAGTGGTGCTGATGTTGACGACGGTGCCCGATGCCGAGACCGCCAGGACGCTTTCAGACGGTGCGCTCGATGCGCGGCTTGCCGCGTGCGTGTCGGAGCTCGGTGCGATCAAGTCGCGCTACCACTGGCAGGGCAAGGTCGAAACGGCCGACGAGATCCAGTTGCTGTTCAAGACGAGCCCCGTGCGGGCGCTCGAACTGGAGCGATTTATTCTCGCGCATCATCCTTACGAGACGCCCGAAATCGTCTCGTGGCAGACGACGGCATCGGCCGCATACGGCCAGTGGGTGACCAGCGAAACTCAACGTCTATTTCATGTTTAACGGTATGGCGCTTCCCGTGCGCGTGCGCGCGCTGCGATTCCTCGCAGTCCTGTTGTCGTTCATGCTCGTGCTGGGCGGCTTGTCGGTCGCGCGTGCGGCCGACGATTTCCTCGATCCGTCGGTGGCGTTCAAGTTCAGCGCGAGCGAATCGCCGGGACAGGTGGAAGTCCGCTTCAAGGTCGCCAATGGCTATTACCTGTACCGCGAGCGGTTCGCGTTCGCGGTGAAGAGCGGGCAGGCGACGCTGGGCGATCCGCAATTCCCGCCCGGCCACGTGAAGTTCGACCAGACGTTCCAGAAGAATGTCGAGACCTACCGTGACGAAGTCGTCGTGCACGTGCCCGTCAAGCAGGCGGCCGGCCCGTTCGAGCTCGCGGTGACGTCGCAGGGGTGCGCGGACGAGGGCATCTGCTATCCGCCGGCCGAGCACGTCGTGAAGGTCGACGGCGCCGCGCTGGGCGCCGCTTCGTCGTCACCGTCGCCGTCGTCCGGCGATGCGGCGGCCGCGGGCAGCTGGTTCGACAAGGTCACGAGCGCCGATTTCGCGCAGTCGCTGCTCGAAGGGCATGGCTTCTTCACGATCGTCGCGCTGTATTTCGTCGCGGGCGTCGTGCTGAGCCTCCTGCCGTGTTCGTATCCGATGATTCCGATCGTGTCGGCGATCATCATCGGCCAGGGCACACGCGCGACGCATGCGCGCGGCTTCGCGCTGTCGCTGACCTATGTGGTCGGCATGGCGCTCGTGTACACGGTGCTCGGCATCGCCGCGGCGCTGGTCGGCCAGAGCCTCGGCGCGTGGCTGCAGAACCCGTGGGTGCTCGGTGCATTCGGCGTGCTGCTGACCGCGTTTGCCGTCTCGCTGATCTCGGGCAAGGACATCGCGCTGCCCGCGCGCTGGCAGAACGGCGCGGCCGGGGCATCGAGCGCGCGCCAGGGCGGCCATTTCGCCGCGGTCGCGGCGATGGGCGCGCTGTCCGCACTGGTCGTCGGCGCATGCATGACGGCGCCCCTGTTCGCGGTGCTCGCCTTCATCGCACACACGGGCAATGCGCTGCTCGGCGGTGCCGCGCTGTTCGCGATGGGGCTGGGGTTGGGCGTGCCGCTGCTGGTCGTCGGCGTCGGTGCCGGGACGGTACTGCCGCGCGCCGGCGCATGGATGGACGGCGTGAAGGTGTTCTTCGGCATCGTGCTGCTCGCAGCCGCGCTGTGGATCGTGTGGCCGGTGCTTGCCGGTGGCCTGAAGATGATGCTCGCCGCGTTGTGGTTGCTGATCGCGGCCGCGGCGCTCGGGCTGTTCACGCCGAACGCCGGCGCCACGTCGATCTGGCGTCGCCTCGGCCGTGGCGTGGGCGCTGCGCTCGCGATCTGGGCGGCCACGCTGCTCGTCGGCCTGGCCGCGGGATCGACCGATCCGGTCAAGCCGTTGGCGGTGCTGGCGGCACGCACGGTTGCGTCGGGCGGCACGGCGGCGGCAGGCGCCGCCGCCGCGCAGGATGGGCCCGCATTCGCATCGGTGCGCTCGAGTGGCGAACTCGACACGCTGCTGAAGACGTCGGGCCAGCCCGTGATGCTCGATTTCTACGCCGACTGGTGCGTGAGCTGCAAGGAGATGGAGCATCTGACGTTTACCGACGCGCGCGTGCAGGCGCGGCTCGCGCGGCTTCACCTCGTGCGCGCGGATGTCACGGCGAACAACCCGGACGACCAGGCGCTGCTGAAACGCTTCAACCTGTTCGGGCCGCCGGGCATCATCTTCTTCGATAGAAGCGGCAACGAGATCGGGCGCGTGGTCGGCTATCAGGCGGCCGAGACGTTCCTGCGCAGCCTCGACCGGGCTGCGGTCCCGACGGTATGACCATGCGGATCGCGTGCGCGCTGGTGGCGAACCGGCACGCTTGCGTGAGATGAGCTGACGATCGACAAGGCATGCGGCCGCGATCGACGGCAAACAAAAAACGGCGGGACACCGAAGTGTCCCGCCGTTTGTCTTTTCGCCTGCAGGCAGGCGCTTAGCGTTGCGCTTTCAGCAGACGCGCGGCGTCGAGTGCGAAGTACGTGAGCACGCCGTCGGCGCCCGCGCGCTTGAACGCGAGCAGCGATTCGAGCACGACCTTGTCGTGGTCGAGCCAGCCGTTCATCGCGGCGGCCTTCAGCATCGCGTATTCACCGCTCACCTGGTACACGTAGGTCGGGAAGCGGAACTCGTCCTTCACGCGGCGCACGATGTCGAGGTACGGCATGCCCGGCTTGACCATCACCATGTCGGCGCCTTCGTCGATGTCCAGGCGCACTTCGCGCAGCGCTTCGTCGCTGTTCGCGGGATCCATCTGGTAGGTCATCTTGTTGCCCTTGCCCAGATTCGATGCCGAGCCGACCGCGTCGCGGAACGGGCCGTAGAACGCCGATGCGAACTTGGCCGAATAGGCCATGATCCGCGTGTGGATATGGCCGTCGCTTTCCAGCATTTCGCGGATCGCGCCGATGCGGCCGTCCATCATGTCCGACGGGGCGACGATGTCGACGCCGGCTTCCGCCTGCGCGCGCGCCTGATCGATCAGGATCTCGATCGTGTCGTCGTTGATCACGTAGCCGTTTTCGTCGAGCACGCCGTCCTGGCCGTGACTCGTGTACGGATCGAGTGCGACGTCGGTCAGCACGCCGAGTTCGGGGAAGCGCTTCTTCAGCTCGCGCACCGCGCGCGGGATCAGGCCTTCCGGATTGGCCGCCTCGCGGCCGTCAGGCGTTTTCACCGACGGCTCGATGGCCGGGAACAGCGACAGCACGGGCACGCCCAGTTCGACACACTGCTCGGCGACGTGCATCAACAGATCGACCGACACGCGTTCGACGCCGGGCATCGACGGCACCGGCTGCCGTTCGTTGGTGCCTTCGACGACGAACACCGGATAGATCAGGTCGTCGGTGGTCAGGCGGTTTTCGCGCATCAGGCGCCGGGAGAAGTCGTCGCGGCGCATCCGGCGCGGACGATGAAGCGGATGGAAGCTCATGGCGATTGGGTAGAAATCAGGGCAGTAAGACCTTACGGAACCCTTAGGTCATTTTCGGGAGCGTTGGTATATGATAGCGATCGAGCGGCACGCGCTGCGTGCAACTCCCCGCTTCTCCTCCCTGAGCGGGTGCCTGTCGTTTTTCGATTAGGCTGTTTGACCCGCCGTTCAACGGCGGGTTTTTTTATGAGCCGGCCGAAACCGCAGGCGCCGTCAGGTGCGCGCCGCCGATCCCGGCCGCGCGTTGCCCGATCATTGTGCTACAGGCTCGCTTTTTTCGTCGGCGGCGGACGGCCGCACCCAGCTTTCGATCAGCTCGTGCGCCTCGTCGAGCCCAATGCGCTTCATCGCCGAGAACAGCTGAACCGTCAGCTTGCCCTGAACACCCTGGTCACGATACGCATCGAGCCCCTTTTGCGTGGTCCGCAGCGCGTTGATGCTTTCCTGCCGCGTCAATTTGTCGCACTTCGTCAGCAGCGTGTGGATCGGCTTGCCGGTCGGTACGAACCACTCGATCATGCGCCGGTCGAGATCGGTCAGCGGACGGCGCGAATCCATCATCAGGATCAGGCCGCAGAGCTGCGAGCGGGTCGCGAGGTAGGACGACAGCAGCATTTCCCAATGGGCCTTGGCGGCGCCGGGCACTTCCGCGTAGCCGTAGCCGGGCAGGTCGACGAGATTCGCGACGGGCTCGGCGGCCGGGCCGACGGAGAAGTAGTTGATGTGCTGCGTGCGGCCGGGCGTCTTCGACGCGAAGGCGAGCCGCTTCTGGTTGCACAGCACGTTGATCGCCGTCGACTTGCCGGCATTCGAGCGGCCCGCGAACGCGATTTCCGGCTGGACCGTCGGCGGCAGGTCGCGCAGATGGTTGACGGTCGTGTAGAAGCGGGCTTGATGGAGCAGAAAGGCCATGGGAACCGGAAGGACGGGCGGCGC
This sequence comes from Burkholderia contaminans, assembly GCF_029633825.1. Lineage (NCBI taxonomy): Bacteria > Pseudomonadati > Pseudomonadota > Betaproteobacteria > Burkholderiales > Burkholderiaceae > Burkholderia > Burkholderia contaminans. Next base: position 1,395,841 of record NZ_CP090640.1, read on the forward strand.
GAGCCGCTTGGTGGAGGCGGGGTAGCCCCGATAGGCGCCGGAGCTTTCAACACGATATTGTACAATACGGCGGTTTTACCGAAGGCTACCGGGCGCCTGCCTCGCGCTTTTATGTAGCTTCTGCGGTAGACTGAACGCCGTCGTTTTTTGCAGAACCTCAAATTCCCACAAGACGAAACAGGGTGTGCGAATGAATCGACTGTGCAAGTCTCTGATGGTGCTTCAGGTTGCAGCAGGGTTCGTAGGTTTCGTAGCGGAGGCAAACGCGGCGGATGCGGCAAAGCCGGATCTCGACCGTGGCAAGGCGATTGCCGGGCAGGTCTGCGCGTCGTGTCACGGCGCCGACGGCAATAGCGCGTCGGGCAGTTTCCCGAAGCTTGCCGGCCAGCATCCCGAATATCTGGTCAAGCAGTTGAACGACTTCAAGACGCAACCGGGCGCGAAGGGGCCGGTGCGTACCAACGCGGTGATGGTCGGATTCGCGAGCGCGCTGAGCGCGGACGACATGCGCAACGTCGCCGCGTACTACGGGTCGCAGACGACGAAGCTCGGCACCGCACGCGATGCGGCAACCGTGCCGATCGGCCAGAAGATCTATCGCGGCGGCATCGCGGAGAAGGGCGTACCCGCCTGCGCGAGCTGCCACGGGCCGACAGGGCAAGGGATCCCGGTCCAGTACCCGCGTCTGTCGGGGCAGTGGGCCGATTACACGGTCGCGCAGTTGACCGCGTTCCAGCAGGGTGCCGGCGCGCGCAACAACAACGAGGCGATGCATCAGATCGCAACGCGGCTGTCGGACAACGAGATCAAGGCCGTCGCGGATTACATCGCGGGCCTGCGTTGAGCGGTCAGCCGCGAATGGAATGACCGGGCGCCCGAAGGGCGGCCGGAGTCAGAACAAGAAAAGGGTGGGGCGCCGCATCGTTGCGGTTGCCTCGCCCTTCTTTTTTGTCAGCGCGCGCCGGCTGTCACGAGCGTGCTGGCCGCCCCTTCGGGGGCAATAATCAAAGTGAGCGTTGGGGGCTGTTTCCCCCGAGTCGGAGTTTGAATGAGCGTTACCACGTCGGGGTTGCAGTCGAAGTCGGGTCAGGGTGCGTCCAAGCGCGCGGTCGAGTTGCTGAGCTCGATGCGCTTCGCGATTGCGCTGCTGGTGGTGCTGTCGATTGCCAGCATCATCGGCACGGTCCTGACCCAGGACGATCCGTATCCGAACTATGTGAACCAGTTCGGGCCGTTCTGGGCGGACATCTTCCGCTCGCTCGGCCTGTACAGCGTGTACAGCGCGTGGTGGTTCATGCTGATCCTGATCTTCCTCGTCGTGTCGATCTCGCTGTGCGTGATCCGCAATGCGCCGAAGATGCTCGCCGATGCGAAGAGCTGGAAGGACAAGGTTCGCGAAGGCAGCCTGCGGGCGTTCCACCACAAGGCCGAATACACGACGTCCGGCACGCGCGCGACCGTCACGGCGACGCTCGCCGCGTTCGTCACCAAGGCCGGCTACAAGCACATCGTGCGTGAGAACGAAGGCGCGACGCTGATCTCCGCGAAACGTGGTGCCATGACCAAGTGGGGCTACATCTCCGCGCATCTCGCGATCGTCGTGATCTGTATCGGCGGCCTGCTCGACAGCAACCTGCCGATCAAATTCCAGATGTGGATGTTCGGCAAGAGCCCGGTCAACACGAGCGCGACCATCAGCGAGATCTCGCCCGACCATCGCCTGTCCGCGTCGAACCCGACGTTCCGCGGCTACGCGTGGGTGCCCGAGGGGCAGTTCGTGTCGACCGCGATCCTGAACCAGCCGAGCGGCTCGCTGATCCAGGACCTGCCGTTCTCGATCCAGCTCAACAAGTTCATCGTCGACTACTACACGACGGGCATGCCGAAGCTGTTCGCGAGCGACATCGTCGTGATCGATCGCGAGACCGGCCAGAAGATCCCGGCGCGCGTCGAGGTCAACAAGCCGTTCACGTACAAGGGCGTGTCGATCTACCAGTCGAGCTTCCAGGACGGCGGCTCGCAGATGCAGATGACGGCCTACCCGATGACGGGCGGCAACGCGAAGACCTTCCCCGTGAAGGGGACGATCGGCAGTTCGGCGCCGCTGCAGATGCCGGGCAACGACGGCGACACGATCGAGTTCTCCGATTTCCGTGCGATCAACGTCGAGAACATGGCCGACGCGAACGGCAAGCCGGACGTGCGCGGGGTCGCGACGACGAGCTCGCTGAAGGAAGCGTTCGACGAACGCCTCGGCTCCGGCGCGAAGACGTCGAAGCCGACGCAGCTCCACAACATCGGCCCGTCCGTGCAGTACAAGATCCGCGGCAAGGACGGCCAGGCGCGCGAATTCAACAACTACATGCTGCCCGTCGACATGAACGGCGAGCGCGTGTTCCTCGCCGGCGTGCGTGCGAGCCCGAACGACCCGTTCCGCTACATGCGGATTCCGGCCGACAGCCAGGATTCGATCGGCGAATGGATGCACCTGCGTGCCGCGCTCGAGGATCCGTCCGCGCGCGCCGAGGCTGCTACGCGCTTCGCGCAGCGTTCGCTGCCGGGCATGGACGCATCGTTGCGCAGCCGCCTGCAGGACAGCGCGCTGAAGGTGCTGACCCTTTTTGCGGCGGGCGACGACAGCGTCGGCCGTGGCGCCGACGGCCAGCCGATCGGCGGCTTCCAGGCCGTGGCGACGTTCATCGACCGCTCGGTGCCGAAGGCCGAGCAGGAGAAGGCCGCGAGCCTGCTGCTGCGGATGCTCGAGGGCTCGATGTGGGAGGTCTGGCAGATCGCGCGCGAGCGCGCGGGCGAGCCGGCGGCGCAGCAGGGCACCGACACGATCCGCTTCGTGCAGAACGCGATCAATGCGCTATCCGACAGCTTTCTGTATGGATCGCCGGTCTATTTGCAGCTTGACTCATTCAAGCAGGTGCAAGCTTCGGTATTTCAGTTGACGCGCGCACCCGGCAAGAATCTGGTGTATCTTGGCAGCCTGCTGCTGGTCGCCGGCATCTTCTCGATGTTCTACGTGCGCGAGCGGCGCCTCTGGTTCTGGTTGAAGGACGCCGGTTCGGGCGTCGATGTGGTGATGGCAATGTCCACGGCCCGCAAGACCTTCGATTTCGAGAAAGAGTTCGTGCAGACGCGCGACGCGGCCGGTGCCGCCTTGCACGCCGCACCTCGCGACGCCGCGCCGGCCGGTGCGGCATCGACGGCCCGTCCGCCTGCCGGCGCCGGTTCCGATTCCGAGAATTCCACCCGGTAACATCATGGATCTCACGCAAGTTTCCTCTTCCCATCGGGCGTCGGCCCAGGCTCCGGTTACGGGGCCGCTGTTCGACGACCGTCCGTTCCTCGCGCGCCTGTCGCTGCTCGACTGGCTGTTCGCACTGGCGCTCGTGGTGGGCGCGGGCTATGCGCTCGTGCACTACAACGCGCACATGGATTACTACGACAAGGCGGTGATGATCGGCACCGTGCCGGCGCTCATCGCGCTCGGCTGGCGCTGGAAGCCCGCGCGGCTGATGATGGCATCGATCGCCGTGCTGGCGCTGTTGTCGATCCAGATCTACCAGGGCGATCTCGCGCGCGCCGATTCTGCGTTCTTCCTCAAGTACTTCCTGTCGAGCCAGTCCGCGATCCTGTGGATGAGCGCGCTGTTCGTGCTCGCGACGATCTTCTACTGGATCGGCTTGCTCGCGCGCTCGGCGTCGGGTTCCGCGATCGGACAGAAGCTCACGTGGGTCGCCGTGCTGATGGGCTTCACCGGCTTGATGGTGCGCTGGTACGAGTCCTACCTGATCGGGGCGGACGTCGGGCACATTCCGGTGTCGAACCTGTATGAGGTGTTCGTCCTGTTCAGCCTGATCACCGCGCTGCTGTATCTGTATTACGAAGGCCACTACGGCACGCGCGCGCTCGGCGCGTTCGTGCTGCTGGTGATCAGCGCGGCCGTCGGCTTCCTGATGTGGTACTCGGTCGCGCGCGACGCGCAGCAGATCCAGCCGCTCGTACCGGCGCTGCAAAGCTGGTGGATGAAGATCCACGTGCCGGCGAACTTCATCGGCTACGGCAGCTTCGCGCTGTCGGCGATGGTGTCGGTTGCGTACCTGATGAAGGAGCGCGGCGTGCTCGCGGATCGCCTGCCGACGCTCGACGTGCTCGACGACGTGATGTACAAGTCGATCGCGGTCGGTTTCGCGTTCTTCACGATCGCGACGATCCTCGGCGCGCTGTGGGCCGCCGAAGCATGGGGCGGCTACTGGAGCTGGGACCCGAAGGAAACCTGGGCGCTGATCGTGTGGTTGAACTACGCGGCGTGGCTGCACATGCGCCTGATGAAGGGCCTGCGCGGCACGGTGGCTGCATGGTGGGCGCTCACGGGCCTGCTCGTGACGACCTTCGCGTTCCTCGGCGTCAACATGTTCCTGTCCGGGCTGCACAGCTACGGCAAGCTGTAAGATTTCCGCTGTTCGTCCGACTATGAAACCGCCGGTGCATTGCGTGCCCGGCGGTTTTCTTTTGTAACGGGCGGGCGGCCCGGGCGTCGAACGGCGCGGGACGGGTCGGGTCGAACGCTCATGAAACTGCGCGCGGCGCAGGCAGGAGGAGCAGCACGATGTGGATCAAACGCCCTTTGCGGAACGTACTGACCGGCGGCGATATTGCACCCGGCGAAATCACGCCGCGTGCGGTGTTCGAGAACCGGCGGCGCGTATTGCAGGCGGCCGGCCTCGCGGCGGCGGGCGGGCTGCTCGGTGGCAGCGGCGCAGCATGGGCCGCCTATGCGTCGCCCGATGCGCGGGCCGCGAAGCTTGCGGCGAAGACGAATCCGAAGTTCGTCGCAGCCGACAAGGTGACGCCGTTCAAGGACATCACCACCTACAACAACTTCTACGAATTCGGCACCGACAAGAGCGACCCCGCGCAGAACGCCGGCACGCTGCGGCCGCGCCCGTGGCGTGTGAGCGTCGAGGGCGAGGTGCTGCATCCGAAGGTGTTCGATCTCGACGAGCTGCTGAAGCTCGCGCCGCTCGAGGAGCGCGTGTACCGGCTGCGCTGCGTCGAGGGATGGTCGATGGTGATCCCTTGGATCGGCGTGCCGCTGTCCGAGCTGATCAAGCGCGTGCAGCCGACCGGCAACGCGAAATACGTGCAGTTCGTCACGCTGGCCGATCCGTCGCAGATGCCCGGCCTCTCGACGCCCGTGCTCGACTGGCCGTACTCGGAAGGGCTGCGGATGGACGAGGCGATGAATCCGCTGACGCTGCTGACGATGGGCGTCTACGGGCAGGTGCTGCCGAACCAGAACGGCGCGCCGGTGCGGATCGTCGTGCCGTGGAAGTACGGTTTCAAGAGCGCGAAGTCGCTCGTGAAGATCCGCTTCGTCGACAAGCAGCCGAAGACGAGCTGGAACACGTACGCCGCGAACGAGTACGGCTTCTATTCGAACGTGAACCCGAACGTCGATCATCCGCGCTGGAGCCAGGCGACCGAGCGGCGCATCGGCGAGGACGGCTTTTTCACGCCGAAGCGCAAGACGCTGATGTTCAACGGCTACGGCGACCTGGTCGCGTCGATGTACCAGGGCATGGACCTGAAGAAGAATTTCTGAGGGCGACGGTGAGAAACGACATGCCCCCTTCGACGTTGACGGCCGCGCCTACAGCCCGCGCTGGCCAGGCTGCCGGTGCCGCACGGAGCGGCGCGATCCGTCCCGCCGCGCCGCGCTGGCTCGCGCCGGCCAAGGTGCTGGTTTTCGCGGCCGGCCTTTATCCGCTCGCGCGTCTCGTGCTGTTCGGGCTGACCGACCGGCTCGGCGCGAATCCGATCGAGTTCATCACGCGCTCGACGGGTCTCTGGACGCTCGTGATCCTGTGCATCACGCTCGCCGTCACGCCGCTTCGGCGCATGACGGGGTTCGCCACGCTGCTGCGCTTTCGCCGGATGATCGGGCTGTTCGCGTTCTTCTACGCGACGCTGCACTTCACGACCTACCTGTGGTTCGACAAGTGGTTCGACGTCGGCGAGATCCTGAAGGACGTCGGCAAGCGCCCGTTCATCACGGTCGGTTTTGCCGCGTTCGTGCTGCTGATTCCGCTCGCGGCAACGTCGCCGCGCGCGATGGTGCGCCGCCTGGGCCGCCACTGGGCGACCCTGCATAGCGCGATCTACGCGATCGCGCTATTCGGTGTGCTGCACTTCTGGTGGATGAGGGCCGGCAAGCACAATCTCGCGCAGCCGAAGCTTTATGCGGCAGTCGTGGCCGCGTTGCTCGGCTGGCGGCTCATCGCATGGGGATGGCGGCGCGTGCGCGCGTGACGGCGCAGCCTGAAAAAACAAAAGGCGATGACCGGGAAGTCATCGCCTTGTTTCGTGAGCCGTGCAGGCGGCGCGCCGTTACTTTGCGACGGCCGGGCTCGACGCCGATGCAGGCATGGACGATGCGCTGCTCGACAATTCGGGTGACAGCGTGAGCGGCGTGCCGGACGAATCGGGCACACTGTCGGACGACGCGTTTTCATCGGTCGGCTTCACATCCGACGGCGGTGTGTCCTGCTGCTGGAGTGGCTTGGGCATCGGAGGCACGGTGGGCAGATAGAGCGCGCCGCTTTGACCGCAGCCGGCAAGAATCGCCAAAGCCGCTACAATCGCGCTCATCCGGAAAACGACTCGCATGATCGTCCCTGAACAATTGAACCGATAGAGTTTAGCATGTCCGATACCGAATACCTGACCCGTGCCGAGGCCGTGCTGGCGGCCGTCGAGCGTACCGTCGACGACGCCAACGACGGCGATCACGACATCGATCTCGAGCGCAACGGCAGCGTCCTGACGCTGACGTTCGAGAACGGCTCGAAGATCATCGTCAACCTGCAGCCGCCGATGAAGGAAGTGTGGATCGCCGCGAAGGCGGGCGGTTTCCACTACCGTTTCATCGATGGCGAATGGCGCGATACGCGCACGGGCACCGAGTTTTTCTCGGCGCTCACCGAATACGCGACGCAGCAGGCCGGCCTGCCGATCACGTTCAGCGCGCCGTAACCGCTCCGGCCGAAGCCGGGGCTGCGCGTCGACGCGCAGCCAAAGAAAAAGCGCCCCGCGGGGGCGCTTTTTTCATGTCCGGGCCGGTGGTCAGTGCGCGAACAGGTTCATGATGTCCTGCTTTTCCTGCTCGTCGACGTGCGGCACGGTGGCGTCGACGTTCTGCGCGGCCGGCGCCTGCGGTACGCCGACCGTCGACACGAAGCCGTGGCCTGGCGCGAACTCGGTGAAGTACAGCTCGCCGCCGAGCGACTCGACGCCGTCCGGCACCGTCGGCTTGAACTCGGGCACGCCCTTCAGCGCGGCGCCCATGTAGTCGATCCAGACCGGCAGCGACAGGCCGCCCCCCGTTTCGCGATCGCCGAGGCTGCGCGGATTGTCGTAGCCGATCCACGCAATCGCGGCGAGCGTGTGCTGGTAGCCGGCGAACCACGCGTCGTGCGAGTCGTTCGTCGTGCCGGTCTTGCCCGCGAGGTCGGTGCGTTTCAGCACGTTGGTCCGTGCGCCCGTGCCGCGCTGCGCGACGCTCTGCAGCAGGCTGTTCATCACGTACGCGTTGCGCGGGTCGATCGCGCGCGGCGCATTCTGCTCGGCGACGAGCGGCTGCGCGCGCACGACGATCGCGCCGTTCGGATCGGTGACTTCGGCGATCAGGTACGGATTGACGCGATAGCCGCCGTTCGCGAAGACCGAGTACGCGCCCGCCATCTGCAGCGGCGTGACCTGGCCCGCGCCGAGTGCCATCGGCAGGTAGGCCGGATGGCGTTCGGCGTCGAAGCCGAAGCGGGTGATGTACTGCTGCGCGTACTTCGTGCCGATGTGGTTCAGGATCCGGATCGACACGAGGTTGCGCGAGCGCTGCAGCGCGGTGCGCATCGACATCGGGCCTTCGAAGCCGCCGCCGTAGTTCTTCGGCTCCCACGGCTGGCCGCCCGTTTCGGCGGCGCTGAAATACAGCGGGCCGTCGTTGATCACGGTTGCCGGCCCGAGGCCCTTGTCGAGCGACGCCGAATAGATGAACGGCTTGAACGACGAACCCGGCTGCCGCCACGCCTGCGTGACGTGGTTGAACTTGTTCTTGTTGTAGTCGAAGCCGCCGACGAGCGAGCGGATCGCGCCGTCCTGCGGGACGATCGACAGGAATGCCCCCTCGACCTGCGGCAACTGCGTGATCGACCACTTGCCGGTGTCGTTCTTCACGACGCGGACGATCGCGCCCGGGCGGATGTGGCGATTCGGCTGCGCATTGGCCGACAGCGCGCCCGACGCGAAGCGCAGGTTGTCGCCCTCGATCGTCGCATTGCTGCCGTCGATGAACGCGACCGTGATCTGGCGCGGGCTGGCGGCCGTGACGACCGCGGCGATCAGTTCGCCGTTGTCGGGGTGTTCGAGCAGCGCATCGTCGATCGCCTGTTCGCGGTCGTCGGCGCCGGCCGGCAGCTCGATGAAGCCTTCCGGCCCCCGGTAGCCGTGCCGGCGTTCGTAATCCATGATGCCTTTGCGCAGTGCGGTGTACGCGACCTGCTGGTCCGCGGAGTCGATCGTCGTGACGACGTTGAAGCCGCGCGTGTAGGTTTCCTCACGGTACTGCGCGTACATCATTTGTCGGACCATTTCCGCGACGTACTCGGCGTGCACGCTGAAATCGCGGCCGGGCCCCTTGACGACGAGCGGCTGTGCGACGGCCTCGTCGTACTGTTCGCGCGAGATGAAGTTCAGTTCGAGCATCCGCTGCAGGATGTATTCCTGGCGCACCTTCGCGCGCTTCGGGTTCACGACCGGGTTGTACGCGGACGGCGCCTTCGGCAGCCCCGCGAGCATCGCGGCTTCGGCCAGCGTGATGTCCTTCAGGTCCTTGCCGAAGTAGACCCGCGCGGCGCTCGCGAAGCCGTACGCGCGCTGGCCGAGATAGATCTGATTCATGTAGACCTCGAGAATCTGATCCTTCGTCAGCGCACGCTCGATCCGGTACGCGAGCAGCATCTCGTAGATCTTGCGCGTGTAGGTCTTCTCGCTCGACAGGAAGAAGTTGCGCGCGACCTGCATCGTGATCGTGCTCGCACCCTGCGACGCATGGCCGTTCGTCAGCGCGACGAAGCCGGCGCGGACGATGCCGGTGAGGTCGACGCCGCCGTGATCGTAGAAGCGCGCGTCCTCGATTGCGAGGATCGCTTTCTTCAGCGAGTCGGGCACGTCCTTGAAATGGACGACGTCGCGGCGCTCTTCGCCGAATTCGCCGATCAGCACGTGATCGGACGTATAGATGCGCAGCGGCACCTTCGGCCGATAGTCGGTCAGCGCGTCGAGCGACGGCATGTTCGGCCACGCAACGACGAGCGCGTAGCCGAGCACGAGCCCGCCGGCCACGACGAGCGCTATGCACATCGTGGCGAATCCGAGCAGGACTTTTTGCCACCAGGGCCGCTTCTTCGGCTCCGGGGCGGGAGGCGGGGACGTAGGAGTCGTGGATTGCATAGGCATACCGGAAAACAGTCCCGCGATTATAGCTGCCCGGTAAGACCGGTCCTGACGCGGGGGGCGGCCGCCGCGAAGACGCGGCCTGGCGTGCTTCCAGCATAGCCCGCGCATGCCCGTCGCGAGCGGATGCTGGCCGTTAGGCCGACTGTCGGCCGCACGCGCCGATTTGCAGAATCAAGTCTCGGAAACGCGGCACGGGCCGCGACGATTTCAGGAGACTGGGATGGCGGGACGATGGCGAGCACGGTTTGGGCAGGGTGGGCACCGGTCGACGGGAATCGACGTCGGTGCGGATGAGGTGAGGGTGGTCGTGCTGAGCCGGCGCGGCCGGGGCGCGGACGTGTGCGTCGAGGGGCTCGAGCGGGAGCCGGTCGGGTTGGCGGGCGGCCCGGAGGATGCGCGCTGGGCGGCGGTCGCGCGTGCGCTGGCCGCCGCCGTGTCGAGGCTGTCGGCGGCCGGCGTGCGGTGCGACGCGCGTGGCGTGATGGCGTTGCACGATGACGAGATGCGGACCGCGACGCTCGATCTGGCCGGGCGCGGCGACATCGAGGATGCCGCGCGGCAGGCGGCCGAACGCATCTCGGGGCTGGCGCCGGACAGTCTCGCGTTCGACTGGCGGCAGGAGGGCGGCGCGGGAGCAGGCGAGATCGAGGTTGCCGTGGCCCCGCTGGCGCTGCTCGAACGGCGGATCGACGTGGCCGCCCAGGCCGGTGTCGACCTGACGGTGGTCGACGGCGAGTCGGCCGCGGCGCTGCGTGCGTTGCGCTATGCCGCGCAATTCGAACCCGACGCGCAGGCGGGCCCCTACGCGGCGCTCTGGTTCCATGACTCGGGCGTGCACGGCTGGCGAATCGACGGCCCGTTGGCCGTACCGGTGCTGACGCTGTCCGGCGCCGTGCCGGGGGCATTTTCCGATGCATTGCGCCAGCGCGCGCTCGGGGCGGTGTGCTGCGTACTCGTGTCCGGGGACGAACGGTGTATCGCCCGCTTCGATACGTCTGTCGCCGAGATTGGCGACGTGCTCGGCGCGGTTGCGGTGTCGTTCGACTGCACGGGCTGGAGCGGGCAACCGTGCCCGCCCGCCGGCATGCCGGGCGGCACGGCATGGGCCGTCGCGTTCGGGCTGGCATTGCGCGGGGTATGGGAATGACGGCCTGTCGTGCGGAGCCGGGCGGTTTCAACCTGCTGCCATACCGTGAACGGCTGGCGCAGGCGTTGCGACGTCGCCGGGCCGCGCAGTGCGGTGCGGCGATTCTGTTCGGTGCGCTCGGCGTCGGCCTGTGGGCGGGCGTTGTCACCGGGGCGCGGTGGCGCGTGGATGCCGAGCGCGAGAGTGTGGAGGCGCGGCTGCGGCAGTTGCAGCCGCAGGTGGGGGCCGCGACGCGCGCTGCCAAGGCCGCGGCCGTTGCCGCGCAACGCGACGCGCAGGCGGCCGCGCTTGCCGCGCCTTATCGGCACGTCGCAGGGCTGCTGGCCGCACTGGCGCAGGTGCGCGACGGCACCGTCCGGCTCGACGCGCTGCGCACGACGTCCGCCGGCGCCGTGATCGATGCACGCGCCGCGAGCTACCGGGCGGCCGCGCGATGGCTCGCGGGGATGGCACGCGAGCAACGTGGCTGGCGGATCGACATCGATGTGTTGAAGCCTGCTTCCGATGTTCCGGTCGTTACGGGCGGGATGCCGTTCCGGTTCTCGGTCCGGCTGCGCTGGCACGACGCGGTGGCGTCCCGGGAAGCGCCGGGAGGTGGCGCATGACCGCGCTCGCGCATCGGTCCGCACTGCGCGGTGACGGATGGCGGGGCGGCATGCGGCGCGTGTCGCCGGCGGCTGCGCACGTCGCGGGCTGCGGCCTCGCATTCGCGGCCGTGCTGGTGGGCGGCATTCATCTGGTGAATGCCGCCGACTGGAGCGGGCTCGCGCATAGCCGCGCGTTGCTCGCAGCGGCGCAGATGCGGGAGGCCGACGCGCGGCGTGTCCTGGCAGCCGCTGCACGGCAACGCGGCGTGCAGCCGGCGGCGGCACACGGCGATCGCGTGCCGCGTACGCCGGAATGGGCTGCGTTGATGCTGGAACTGGTGGATCGCGCCGCGTCGAGCGGGCTGCGCGACGTATCGATCGAACCGCTGCGCGCCGATGGCGCGGTGCCGGACGGCAGGCGCACGGTGCGTATCGTCGCGGACGGCGGTTTTCACGCGTTGCTGCAGACGGTCGGCGGGCTGGCCCGCTTCCCGGTGCTGGTAGTGCCGTCCGCGCTGCGTGTCGAACGGGGAAAGGAGGCCGCGCGCGTGGAAATGTCCGTCGACGTGTTTCCGGAGTTGCCGGCGCCAGCGTCCAAGGGCGGGGAGGCGCCGGTTCTGGCCGACGTGCCCGGCGCCGATCCGTTCGGCGAGGCCGGTGCGTCCGAAGCGGAGGGGGCGGCTGCCCACCTGGCCGGCACGATTCGCGACGGGCGTACCGGTCTTGCGCTGTTCGACGACGGTAACGGTGCGTTCACGGCCGTGGTCCCCGGCGACACCCTCGGGGCCGCGCGGGTGGTGCGAGTCGATCCCGTCGCCGTGACGCTCGCGACCGCGGACGGTGCGTACCGGGTCATGCTGGACGACGGGAGGCGGCCATGATCAAGCACGGAAGCCGGGTGCTCGCCGTCTGGGCCGGATTGACCGCGGCCAGTGCAAGCGCGTCATTGCCGCCGCTGCCGGCCGTCTGGCCTGCCGCGTCGTTCGATATGCAGGTGCCGGGCCTACCGTTGCCACAAGGCGCGGTGGGCGGTGCGGATCACACCGTAGCGACGGAGGCCGGCCCACCGCCGTTCGACCAGGCGGCTCGCGCGGCGCTTCAGACCGAGGCCGCCACCCCGGCACCCGGGCTGGAGGGGCCGCCGATCCCGTTGGCGCCGCCGGCCCGGATGGGGGGCGCTACGGCCCGGCAACCTGGCGATGCGGACGACAAGCGGCGGATCTCGCTGAATCTGCAGGGAGCAGGGCTCACGGCCGCGTTCGACGCACTCGCGCGGTTCACCGGACTCAATATCGTCGTCGGCGAGCAGGTGCGCGGCACCGTCACGTTACGTCTGAACAACGTGCGTTGGCGCGATGCCTTCGACACGCTGCTCGATACGCACGGGCTCGCGATGTCCCGGCGGGGCGACGTGATATGGGTCACGCCGGCGGCCGAGCTGGCCGCGCGCGAACGCGAGCGTTTCGAAATGCACGCGCGGGCCGCCGATCTGGAGCCGCTGGCGAGCCGGACGTTCGCGCTGCACTACCCGCGTGCGCAGGACGTGCAACGATTGCTGGCCGGCGCGACCGGCCAGCGCCTGCTGTCGAAGCGTGGCGCCGCGGCGGCCGATCCGCGCACGAACCTGTTGTTCGTCACCGATCTCGCGCCGCGTCTCGACCAGATCGCGAGCCTGATCGAGGCGATCGACCGGCCGTCGCGGCAGGTCCGGATCGAAGCCCGCATCGTCGAGGGCGAGCAGGGTTTTTCGCGCAACCTCGGCGCGCGCGTCGCGCTGAGGGCGCAGGGGCGGCCGCCGTCGGGCGAGAGCGCGACGTTTGCGACCGGTGCCCGCAACGCGCTCGACCTGGCTGCGCGGCCGCTCGGCGGCTTCGAAGCGGCAACCGCCGGCTTCACGCTGTTCGCCGCGCCGCTCAGCCGTGTGCTCGACGTCGAACTGAGCGCGCTCGAGGCGCAAGGTCGGGGCCAGATCGTTTCGAGTCCGCGCGTGGTGACCGCCGATCGCGTCAAGGCCATCGTCGAACAGGGCTCGGAGCTGCCGTACCAGGCGAAGGTCGGCAACGGCGTGAGCGGCGTGCAGTTCCGCCGGGCGACGCTCAAGCTCGAGGTCGAGCCGCAGATCACGCCTGACGGGCGCGTGGTGCTCGACCTGGACGTGACGAAGGACAGCATCGGCGAGCCGACGGCAGCCGGTCCGGCGATCCATACGAAACACGTCCAGACGCGCGTCGAGGTCGAGAACGGCGGGACGGTCGCGATCGGCGGGATCTATGAACAACTGAACCGGAACGATGTGACGCGCGTGCCGCTCTTGGGCAAAATACCGTTTCTGGGCGCGCTTTTCCGGCACCGCGCGCAACGCGATCAGCGTAACGAACTGGTCGTCTTCATCACGCCGACCGTCGTCGATGCGCGCTGCAATGCGCGCGGCGCGGGCGGCGCGGATGCCGAGAAAACGGGGCCGGAAGCCGCCGGCGCAGGCTCGACAAGGCAGCCGCTTTGCCAGTAAGCTGCGCCACACACCAGCAAGATTGAAGCAGAGGAAGCCGTTGCAAGCGCGGGACCCACATGCAAACGTATTTTTCGTCGGCCTTATGGGAGCGGGTAAGACCACCGTGGGCCGTGCGGTCGCGCGTCGTCTCGACAGGACGTTCTTCGACTCCGACCACGAAATCGAGGCCCGCACGGGCGCGCGCATTCCGGTGATCTTCGAGATGGAGGGCGAGGCCGGGTTTCGCGATCGCGAAACGCAGGTGATCGCCGATCTCACGCAGCGCGAGAACATCGTGCTCGCGACGGGCGGCGGTGCGGTGCTGCGCCCGGAAAACCGCGACTGCCTGAAAAGCCATGGCATCGTCGTCTACCTGCGCGCCAATCCGCACGATCTGTGGCTGCGCACGCGCAAGGACAAGAACCGCCCGCTGCTGCAGACCGAAGATCCGAAGGGGCGCCTCGAAGCGCTGTACGAGGTACGCGACCCGCTGTACCGCGAATGCGCGGATTTCGTCATCGAGACCGGCCGTCCGTCGGTCAACGGTCTCGTCAACATGGTGCTGATGCAACTCGAACTGGCCGGCGTCATCGCCAAACCGCTACAAGCATGATTACTGTCAACGTCGACCTGGGCGACCGCGCCTACCCGATTCACATTGGCGCCGGCCTGATCGGCCGCGCCGAGCTGTTCGCCCCGCATATCAAGGGTTCGTCCGTCACGATCGTCACGAACACGACGGTCGATCCGCTTTACGGCGATGCCCTGCGCGCGGCGCTTGCGCCGCTCGGCAAGCGCGTGTCGACGGTCGTGCTGCCGGACGGCGAGGCGTACAAGAACTGGGAAACGCTGAACCTGATCTTCGACGGCCTGCTGACCGACCGCGCGGACCGCAAGACGACGCTCGTCGCGCTCGGCGGCGGCGTGATCGGCGACATGACGGGCTTTGCGGCCGCGTGCTACATGCGCGGTGTGCCGTTCATCCAGGTGCCGACGACGCTGCTGTCGCAGGTCGACTCGTCGGTCGGCGGCAAGACGGGCATCAACCACCCGCTCGGCAAGAACATGATCGGCGCGTTCTACCAGCCGCAGGCCGTGATCGCGGACATCGGCGCGCTGACGACACTGCCCGACCGTGAACTGGCGGCCGGCGTCGCCGAAGTCATCAAGACCGGCGCGATCGCCGATGCCGAGTTCTTCGACTGGATCGAGGCGAACGTCGACGCGCTGAACCGTCGCGATCCGGCTGCGCTCGCGCATGCGGTGAAGCGCTCGTGCGAGATCAAGGCGAGCGTGGTGGCAGCCGACGAACGCGAAGGCGGCCTGCGCGCGATCCTGAACTTCGGCCATACGTTCGGTCATGCGATCGAGGCCGGGCTCGGCTACGGCGAGTGGCTGCACGGCGAGGCGGTCGGCTGCGGGATGGTGATGGCGGGCGACCTGTCGGTGCGGCTCGGCCTGCTCGACGAAGCTTCGCGGCAGCGCCTCGATGCGGTGATCGCGGCCGCGCATCTGCCGACCCGCGGGCCCGCGCTCGGCGACGCGCGCTACATGGACCTGATGCGCGTCGACAAGAAGGCCGAGGCCGGTGCGATCAAGTTCATCCTGCTGAAGCGATTCGGCGATACGCTGATCACTCAGGCGCCGGACGAAGCCGTGTCCGCTACACTGGCGCAGACCACCCGCTAACGGCGGCCCGGATGCCCCGGCGCCCCTGACATGGAGGAGACGTGAGCGAGACATCCAGCAGCATACTGCCCGAAGCCGGTCGCGCATCCGTTGCGCCGGTGGCCGAGCCGCCGACGCTGGCGGCGCTGGAAGCCCATCTCGCTCCGTATGCCGCGCACGCGTCGCAGTCGCGCGGCCGCCGCCATCCGGAGACACCGCCGGCGGCGCGCACCGAATTCCAGCGCGACCGCGACCGCATCGTCCACTCGACCGCATTTCGCCGGCTCGAATACAAGACGCAGGTCTTCGTCAATCACGAAGGCGACCTGTTCCGCACACGCCTCACGCACAGCCTCGAAGTCGCGCAGATCGCGCGCTCGGTCGCGCGCAACCTGCGCCTGAACGAGGATCTCGTCGAGGCGATTTCGCTCGCCCACGATCTCGGCCATACGCCGTTCGGCCATGCCGGGCAGGACGCACTGAATGCCTGCATGCGCGACCACGGCGGCTTCGAGCACAACCTGCAGAGCCTGGCGGTCGTCGACGAGCTCGAGGAGCACTACGGCGCGTTCAACGGACTGAACCTGTGCTTCGAGACGCGCGAAGGCATTCTGAAGCACTGCTCGCGCGAGAATGCGCGCAAGCTCGGCGCACTCGGCGAGCGCTTCCTGCAGGGCCGCCAGCCGTCGCTCGAAGCGCAGCTCGCCAACATCGCGGACGAGATCGCGTACAACAACCACGACGTCGACGACGGCCTGCGTTCCGGCCTGATCACGATCGGGCAACTCGCGGAAGTCGAGCTGTGGCAGCGCCACTACGAGGCGGCGCTCGCCGAATTCCCGAATCTCGAAGGCCGCCGCCTCGTGCATGAGACGGTGCGCCGCATCATCAACACGCTGATCGTCGACCTGATCGACGAAACCACGCGCAATCTCGCGCGCGTCGCGCCCGCGTCGCTCGACGACGTGCGCGCCGCGCCGCCGCTCGTGTCGCACAGCGAATCTGTCGCCGCACAGGCGGCCGCCCTCAAGCGTTTCCTCTTCAAGAACCTCTATCGCCACTACAAGGTGATGCGCATGGCGAGCAAGGCGCAGCGCGTCGTCACCGGTCTGTTCGATGCGTTCATCGACGATCCGCGCCTGCTGCCGCCGCCTTACCAGTCCGACGACGCCGCGCAGCAGCCGCGCCTCGTTGCGCACTACATCGCCGGCATGACCGACCGCTTCGCGCTGAAGGAATATCAGCGCCTGTTCGTCATCAGCGACAACTGACTGTCACAAACGATCACTAGACTTCGCCGGTTCAATGGCGACGGAAATGTTGCACACGCTGTTGGTAACGTTTTCATAGGAGAGAGGTCGATGAAGAAGAAGCCTGCGGGGACACTGGTTCGTTCGATCGCGCTCGGCGGCGCGCTGATGTTCGGGGCACAGCACGTGGCGCTCGCCGCGACGGAAATCCAGTTCTGGCATGCGATGGAAGCCGCGCTCGGCGAGCGGGTCAATGCGATCGCCGACCAGTTCAACGCGTCGCAGAGCGACTACAAGATCGTGCCGGTATTCAAGGGCACCTACGACCAGGCGCTCGCGGCCGGTATCGCCGCCTATCGCAGCGGCAACGCGCCGGCGATCCTCCAGGTCTATGAAGTCGGCACGGCCACGATGATGCAGGCGAAGAAGGCCGTCGTGCCGGTCTACGACGTGTTCAAGCAGGCCGGCGTGCCGCTCGACGAGAAAGGGTTCGTGCCGACCATCGCGAGCTACTACAGCGACGCGAAGACGGGCCATCTCGTCTCGATGCCGTTCAACAGCTCGACGCCGGTGCTGTACTACAACAAGGACGCGTTCAAGAAGGCCGGCCTCGACCCGAACCAGCCGCCGAAGACGTGGGCCGACGTGCAGGCCGATGCCGAGAAGCTGCGCAAGTCGGGGATGGCATGCGGGTTCACGACCGGCTGGCAGGGCTGGATCCAGCTCGAGAACTACAGCGCGTGGCACGGGCTGCCGTTCGCGAGCCGCAACAACGGCTTCGACGGCGCCGACGCCGTTCTGGAGTTCAACAAGCCGCAGCAGATCGCACACGTCTCGTTCCTGCAGCAGATGGCGAAGGACGGCACGTTCACGTACGCGGGCCGCAAGGATGAAGCGTCGGCGAAGTTCTACAGCGGCGACTGCGGGATCCTGACGACGTCGTCGGGCGCGCTCGCGAACGTGCAGAAGTTCGCGAAGTTCAGCTACGGCACGGGCATGATGCCGTACGACGCGAACGTGAAGGGTGCGCCGCAGAACGCGATCATCGGCGGCGCGAGCCTGTGGGTGCTGGCGGGCAAGGATCCGGCGACCTACAAGGGCGTCGCGAAATTCCTCGCGTTCCTGGCCTCGCCGGCGGTCGCCGCGAAATGGCATCAGGACACGGGCTACCTCCCCGTGACGACCGCCGCGTACGACCTCACGCGCCAGCAGGGCTTCTACGCGAAGAACCCGAGCGCCGAAACCGCGATCAAGCAGATGCTGAACAAGCCGCCGCTGCCGTACACGAAGGGGCTGCGTCTCGGCAACATGCCGCAGATCCGCACGGTGGTCGACGAGGAGTTCGAACAGGTCTGGGCGCAGAAGAAGTCGCCGAAGGACGCGCTCGATTCGGCCGCGTCGCGCGGCGACGAACTGCTGCGCCGCTTCGAGAAGTCGGGCGGCTGAGCCCGCATCGCACCGTGCCGCCGGCCGCGTCGCATCCTGCCCGGATGCACGCGCCGGCCGGCGGCACGGCCACCTTTCCGTTGCGCCTGACCGGATATCCGCGATGCAATCCCGTTCCCGTTTCGGTACGAGCCTGTTGCCGTACCTGCTGATCGCGCCGCAGCTCGCGATCACCGCCGTGTTCTTCCTGTGGCCGGCCGGCGTCGCGCTGTGGCAGTCGACGCAGATGCAGGACGCGTTCGGCACGTCGAGCGAATTCGTCGGCCTCGCGAACTTCACGCACCTGTTCGCCGATCCGCTGTATCTCGATTCGTTCCGCACGACGCTGGTGTTCAGTTCACTCGTTACGGTGAGCGGACTGGTCGTGTCGCTGATTCTCGCCGCGTGCGCCGATCGCGTGATCCGCGGCGCGCGCGTGTACCGCACGCTGCTGATCTGGCCGTATGCGGTCGCGCCGACGATCGCTGCCGTGTTGTGGGCATTCCTGTTCAACCCGAGCATCGGCTTGATCACCTATGCGCTCGCGAAGAGCGGCATCGTGTGGAACCACGCGCTGAACGGCGGCCAGGCGATGTTCCTGGTCGTGCTCGCGTCGGTGTGGAAACAGGTGAGCTACAACTTCCTGTTCTTCTACGCGGGCCTGCAGGCGATCCCGCGCTCGCTGATCGAGGCGGCCGCGATCGACGGCGCCGGGCCGGTGCGGCGCTTCTTCAACATCGTGCTGCCGCTGCTGTCGCCCACCAGCTTCTTCCTGCTGGTCGTGAACCT
The DNA here is from genome assembly GCF_029633825.1 of Burkholderia contaminans. Taxonomy (NCBI): domain Bacteria; kingdom Pseudomonadati; phylum Pseudomonadota; class Betaproteobacteria; order Burkholderiales; family Burkholderiaceae; genus Burkholderia; species Burkholderia contaminans. The sequence goes on from NZ_CP090640.1 coordinate 1,414,723, forward strand.
CGTCTACGCATTCTTCGACACGTTCCCGGTGATCGACGCAGCCACCGGCGGCGGCCCGGCGCAGAGCACGAAGACGCTGATCTACAAGATCTTCGCGGAGGGCTTCCAGGGGCTCGACATCGGCAGCTCGGGTGCGCAGTCGGTCGTGCTGATGATCATCGTCGTCGGACTCACGGTGATCCAGTTCCGCTTCGTCGAACGCAGGGTGCAATACGCATGATCGAAAATCGCAAGGGCTTCGACCTGTTCTGCCACGCGGTGCTGATCGCGGGTGTGGTGCTGATCGTGTTTCCCGTCTACGTCGCGTTCTGCGCGGCGACGATGAATGCGCAGGAAGTGTTCACGGTGCCGCTGTCGCTCGTGCCGAGCACGCACCTGTTCGAGAACGTCGCGTACATCTGGGGGCACGGCAGCGGCGGCACGACGGCGCCGTTCGGCCGCCTGCTGGTGAACAGCTTCGCGATGGCGCTCGGCATCGCGGTGGGCAAGATCGCGGTGTCGATCCTGTCCGCGTACGCGATCGTCTATTTCCGCTTCCCGTTCCGCAACACGGCGTTCTGGCTGATCTTCGTCACGCTGATGTTGCCGGTGGAAGTGCGGATCTTCCCGACCGTGCAGGTCGTGTCGACGCTGCATCTGACGAATACCTACGCGGGGCTCACGCTGCCGCTGATCGCATCGGCGACCGCGACGTTCCTGTTCCGCCAGTTCTTCATGACGCTGCCCGACGAGCTGATGGATGCCGCGCGCATCGACGGCGCGGGGCCGCTGCGGTTCTTCTGGGACGTCGTGCTGCCGCTGTCGAAGACGAGCATCGCGGCGCTGTTCGTGATCACGTTCATTTACGGCTGGAACCAGTATCTGTGGCCGATCCTGATCACGACCGAGGCTTCGCTGTCGACGGCGGTGGTGGGCATCAAGACGATGATCGCGAGCGGCGATGCCGCGACCGAATGGCAATACGTGATGGCGGCGACGCTGCTGGGAATGATCCCGCCGCTCGTCGTCGTGCTGGCGATGCAGCGCTGGTTCGTGCGCGGCCTCGTCGATTCCGAGAAATGAATGACGGACGGCAACCGGGAGAAAGACCAAGAATGGCTGCGCTGAGCTTGAAGGGCGTCAGGAAATCCTACGACGGCAAGCAGCACGTGCTGCATGGCATCGACGTGGAGATCGCCGACGGCGAATTCATCGTGCTGGTCGGCCCGTCGGGCTGCGGCAAGTCGACGTTGCTGCGGATGATCGCGGGGCTCGAGACGGTGACGGACGGCGAGATCGCGATCGGCGAGCGCGTCGTCAACGCGCTGGAGCCGAAGGATCGCGACATCGCGATGGTGTTCCAGAACTATGCGCTGTACCCGCACATGACGGTCGCGCAGAACATGGGCTACGGGTTGAAGATCCGCGGGATCGAGCGCGCGACGATCGACTCGCGGGTGGCGGCGGCCGCGAAGATCCTCGAACTCGAGCCGCTGCTCGCGCGGCGGCCGCGCGAGCTGTCGGGCGGCCAGCGGCAGCGCGTCGCGATGGGGCGTGCGATCGTGCGCGAGCCGTCGGTGTTCCTGTTCGACGAGCCGTTGTCGAACCTCGATGCGAAGCTGCGCGTGCAGATGCGGCTCGAGATCCAGCGGCTGCATGCGCGGCTCGCGACGACGAGCGTGTACGTGACGCACGACCAGATCGAGGCGATGACGCTCGCGCAGCGCGTGATCGTGATGAACCGCGGCTACGCGGAACAGATCGGTGCGCCGGTCGACGTGTACGAGAAACCGGCGACGGTGTTCGTCGCGGGCTTCATCGGCTCTCCTGCGATGAACCTGATGCACGGCCGGCTGTCGGAAGACGGCGCGACTTTCACTGTCGCGGGCGGCGGCCCCGCGCTGCCGGTCTCCGGCGCGCCCGGCATCGGCCGCGAGATCGCCGTCGGGCGCGACTGGGTGCTCGGCGTGCGGCCGGAACACATGACGCCGCAGCCGGGCGTCGCGCAGGCGACGCTGCCGGTCGATTCGTGCGAGCTGCTCGGCGCGGACAATCTCGCGCACGGCCGCTGGGGCAATCACGACGTCGCGGTGCGCCTGCCGCACGCGGATCGCCCCGCGCGCGGCACGGCGCTGGCGGCCGCGCTGCCTGCGCACCGGCTGCATTTCTTCGATCCCGAGACCGGCAAGCGTGCCGGCTGAAACCGCTGCATCCGCGGAGAGACCGACGATGATCACCCGTACCGACTGGCCCTATCCGCGCGTCGTCGCTCATCGCGGCGGCGGCACGCTCGCGCCGGAGAACACGCTTGCCGCGCTCGACGAGGGCGCGCGGCGCGGTCACCGGATGGTCGAGTTCGACGCGAAGCTGTCGGCCGACGACGTGACGTTCCTGCTGCACGACGACACGGTCGACCGGACCTCGAACGGCCACGGAGCGGCGGCGGGCATGCGTTATGCGGCGCTGGCCGCGCTCGACGCGGGCGCGTGGCGCGATGCGCGCTTCGCGGGCGAACGGATGCCGACGCTCGCGGCGGCCGCGGCGCGCTGCATCGCGCACGGGCTGGCCGCGAACGTCGAGATCAAGCCGTGCCCGGGGCGCGAGCGCGAAACGGGGCGGCGCGTGGCCGCCGACGCGGCCGCGTACTGGCACGATGCCGCTGTGGCGCCGCTGCTGTCGTCATTCTCGTTCGACGCATTGCAGCAGGCGCGCGCGACCGTGCCGGGCCTGCCGCGCGGGATGCTCTACGAAGTCGTGCCGGACGACTGGCATGCGCAGGTGATCGATGCGCTGGACTGCGTATCGTTGCATGCAGACCACATCCGGCTCGACGAATCGCTCGTGCGCGCGATCAAGGCTGCCGGGCTGCGCATCCTGGTTTACACGGTGAACGACCTCGAACGGGCACGCGAACTCGCGCGCTGGGGCGTCGATGCCGTCTGCACGGACCGCATCGACCTGATCGCACCCGATGCGCTGGACGACATCGAGGTCGTCTGATGGCCCGGGCCACGGCGTGAGCCGCGCCAGGGCCCGGCGAAACCCTTGCGCGGAACGTGCCTGACGCGAAAAAACGACGCCCCGACGGGATTTCCGCCGGGGCGTTTTGCATCGTGGAGACGTTACGCCAGGAAAAATCCGCTACAAATTGCAGCAGGATTAACCATTCCCCAAATATTCGACTACGCTTAGAAGCGGTAGCCGACGTTCAGGTACGTGACGATCGGGTTCAGCGAGATGTGGGCCTTCGACGTTTCCGTCAGTGTGCCGACCGGCGTTCGGCGGGCCGTCGTAAAGGTCGCCGTCACGCTGACCGGGATGTACGAGAGCGACAGGCCTGCGAACCAGTGCTTCGTGAAGTTGTACGTGAAGCCGGCGTTGAAGACAGGCGCCCACTGGTTGCTGGTCGTAGCGCTGGTCGGGCCGCCGAGCACGCCGTTCTCGAAGCTGCTGTTCGTGATCTTTGCACCGGTGAACCAGACGTACGTCGCGCCGATGCCGACATACGGACGGAACTTCGCGTTGGCGTCGTTGAAGTGGTAGCGCAGCAGTACGGCGGGGCTCCACTGGTACGCACGGCCGAGTACGCCGAATCTTTCGAACTGACCCTTGCCGGTAATGTCGAACTTCGGCGGTATCCCCATAACGAGCTCGGTGGAGATATGGTCGGTGATGAAGTAGCCCGTTGCGAGCCCAAGCGTATCAGCGTCGTTGATGCCGGCACCGGTGTTGGGAATCGATTGGTTGATGGGCGTGCCGCCTACGCCGTAGACGAACAGCGGGTCGCTGCTGTCCTGCGGCGCGAGGTGGAACCAGCCGGTGCTGACGTAGAAATCACCTGCGGATTGTGCATGTGCCGTACCGCCCGCAAACGTGAATGCGAGCGCTGCGGCCCCCGTAATGGCCAGTTTTCGTTTCATTGTGTCTCCTCCGATCAAAGGCGTGCTCATTATGACGACTGCGTTTAAAACCAAACAAGCTCGTAAGTTAGAGTTTTCTCCCTAGGTTTCGTACGACCGTACGCTTTCGCGCCCAGCGGGGACAGGGATTCAACGCAGGTGCGCATTTCGGACCCCCGGGTATTTCCTAACGCGTTCAAACGGACATTCAGCATGGCACGGTTAGCACGACTCTACGTTCCCGACCAGCCGCAGCACGTGATACTGCGCGGCCTGGATCAGCAACCCGCGTTCGTCGACGACCAGGACTACGAACTCTTCATCGATTGCCTGAAGGCCGCCGCACGCGATCATCACCTGTCGGTGCATGCCTACGTGCTGCTGCCGCGCCAGGTGCAACTGCTCGTGACGCCGAGCGACGAAGCGAGCCTGCCGAAAGCGATGCAGGCCGTCGGCCGTCGCTACGTCGCGCATTTCAACCGGCGCTACTCGCGGCGCGGCACCCTGTGGGAAGGCCGCTATCGCGCGACCGTGATCGAAGGCGAGCGCTATTTCCTGCTCGCGAGCCGCGTGGTCGAGATGAGCCCGGTGCGCGCGCAGCTCGTCGCGACGCCCGAGGCCTATCGCTGGTCGAGCTACCGGCACCACGTCGGGCTCACCGTCGACAGCCTGATCACCGACCATCCGCTCTACTGGGCGCTCGGCAATACGCCGTTCGACCGCCAGCGCGCGTACAAGGAGCTGTGCGAACAGCCGCTCGACGAGCGGCAGGCCGACCAGCTGCAGCAGGCGACGTTGAAGGGCTGGGTGCTCGGCGGCGAGAATTACCGCGAGTGGGCGGCGCGTACCGCGAACCGGCGCGTGTCGCCGCTGCCGCGCGGACGCCCCAGAAAGGTGCGTGAAAACACGCCGCCGATCCAGCAGTAACGCAGGAACGGCGGTTCAGGAGGCGGCGCTGCGGGCGCCGCTTCTTTTTGCACCAAAACGATACGACCCCAATAAAACAGCACCAGATCGATGCGTTCGTTTAATTGGGGTTCGATCAAGCGGTTTTTGTTGCTATTCCTTTGATTCGTCGCGTATATTCCGAATTCCGGTGGCCCGGGCGAAGCATGCCCATCCACTGTCGGCCGTGCCGTCTCCCGTCGGGAGCGGGATCGACGGCAACAAGAAAATGGTTCAACGGCCTCCAGGCCCCCTTTACGACGGTGTCCCCATGAACGACCACCAGCAGCCGCTCGCCGCGGTGCCCGCCGCACAAGGTCTGTACGACCCGCAAAACGAACACGACGCCTGTGGTGTCGGCTTCGTCGCTCACATCAAGGGCAAGAAGAGCCACGAGATCATCCAGCAGGGTCTGAAGATCCTCGAGAACCTCGATCACCGTGGCGCGGTCGGCGCCGATCCGCTGATGGGCGACGGCGCGGGCATCCTGATCCAGATTCCGGACGCGTTCTATCGCGAGGAAATGGCGAAGCAGGGCGTGAATCTGCCGCCGGCCGGCGAATATGGGGTCGGCATGATCTTCCTGCCGAAGGAAAACGCGTCGCGTCTCGCGTGCGAGCAGGAGCTCGAGCGGACGGTGAAGGCCGAAGGCCAGGTGGTGCTCGGCTGGCGCGACGTGCCGGTCGACCATGCGATGCCGATCTCGCCGACGGTCAAGGCGAGCGAGCCGCTGATCCGCCAGATCTTCATCGGCCGCGGCAAGGACATCATGGTGACGGACGCGCTCGAGCGGAAGCTGTACGTGATCCGCAAGACCGCGAGCCACCGCATCCAGGCGCTGAAGCTCAAGCACGGCAAGGAATACTTCGTGCCGTCGATGTCGGCGCGCACGATCGTCTACAAGGGGCTGCTGCTGGCGGGCCAGGTCGGCGTGTACTACCGCGACCTGCAGGACGCGCGCGTCGTGTCGGCGCTCGCGCTCGTGCACCAGCGCTTCTCGACCAACACGTTCCCGGCGTGGGAACTGGCTCACCCGTACCGGATGATCGCGCATAACGGCGAGATCAACACCGTGAAGGGCAACGTGAACTGGCTGAACGCGCGTACCGGCGCGATCGCGTCGCACGTGCTCGCCGACGACCTGCCGAAGCTGTGGCCGCTGATCTACCCGGGCCAGTCGGATACCGCATCGTTCGACAACTGCCTCGAACTGCTGGTGATGGCCGGCTACCCGCTCGTGCATGCGGTGATGATGATGATCCCGGAAGCGTGGGAACAGCACACGCTGATGGACGAGAACCGCCGCGCGTTCTACGAATACCACGCCGCGATGATGGAGCCGTGGGACGGCCCGGCCGCGATCGCGTTCACCGACGGCCGCCAGATCGGCGCGACGCTCGACCGTAACGGCCTGCGCCCGGCGCGCTACATCGTGACCGACGACGACCTCGTCATCATGGCGTCCGAAGCCGGCACGCTGCCGATCCCCGAATCGAAGATCGTCAAGAAGTGGCGCCTGCAGCCGGGCAAGATGTTCCTGATCGACATGGAACACGGCCGCATCATCGACGACAAGGAACTGAAGGACAATCTCGCGAACGCGAAGCCGTACAAGAGCTGGATCGACGCGGTGCGCATCAAGCTCGACGAGATCGAGCCGAAGGCCGAGGAAGTCGCGGCCGGCCGCACGCAGGGCGCTGCGCTGCTCGACCGCCAGCAGGCGTTCGGCTATACGCAGGAAGACCTGAAGTTCCTGATGGCGCCGATGGCGCAGCAGGGCGAAGAGGCCGTCGGTTCGATGGGCAACGACTCGCCGCTCGCGGTGATGTCGAACAAGAACAAGACGCTCTATCACTACTTCAAGCAGCTGTTCGCGCAGGTCACGAACCCGCCGATCGACCCGATCCGCGAGAACATGGTGATGTCGCTCGTGTCGTTCATCGGCCCGAAGCCGAACCTGCTCGACACGAACAACATCAACCCGCCGATGCGTCTCGAAGTGTCGCAGCCGGTGCTCGACTTCAAGGACATCGCGAAGATCCGCGCGATCGACCAGTACACGGGCGGCAAGTTCAGCGCGTACGAACTGAACATCTGCTACCCGGTCGCCTGGGGCAAGGAAGGCATCGAGGCGCGTCTCGCGTCGCTGTGCGCGGAAGCCGTCGACGCGGTGAAGTCGGGCTACAACATGCTGATCGTGTCGGACCGCAAGACGGACGCCGAGCACGTCGCGATTCCGGCGCTGCTCGCCACGTCGGCGATCCACACGCACCTCGTCCAGCAAGGGCTGCGCACGAGCACGGGCCTCGTCGTCGAGACGGGCTCCGCGCGTGAGACGCACCACTTCGCGCTGCTCGCGGGCTACGGCGCGGAAGCCGTGCACCCGTACCTCGCGATGGAAACGCTCGCGAAGATGGCCGAAGGCCTGCCGGGCGACCTGTCGCCGGAGAAGGCCGTCTACAATTTCACGAAGGCGGTCGGCAAGGGCCTGCAGAAGGTGATGTCGAAGATGGGCATCTCGACGTACATGTCGTACACGGGCGCGCAGATCTTCGAAGCGCTCGGCCTGTCGAGCGACCTCGTCGAGAAGTACTTCAAGGGCACGGCGTCGAAGGTCGGCGGCATCGGCCTGTTCGAAGTCGCGGAAGAAGCGATCCGCCTGCACCGCGACGCGTTCGGCGACAACCCGGTCCTGCGCGACATGCTCGACGCGGGCGGCGAGTACGCATACCGCGTGCGCGGCGAAGACCACATGTGGACGCCGGATTCGATCGCGAAGCTGCAGCACGCGACGCGCAGCAACTCGTACCAGACGTACAAGGAATACGCGCACCTGATCAACGACCAGACCAAGCGTCACATGACGTTCCGCGGCCTGTTCGAGTTCAAGGTCGAGCCGACCAAGGCGATTCCGATCGAAAACGTCGAGCCGGCGAAGGACATCGTCAAGCGTTTCGCGACGGGCGCGATGTCGCTCGGTTCGATCAGCACGGAAGCGCACGCAACCCTCGCGATCGCGATGAACCGGATCGGCGGCAAGTCGAACACGGGTGAAGGCGGTGAGGACGAGAAGCGCTATCGCAACGAACTGCGCGGCATTCCGATCAAGTCGGGCGAGACGCTGAAGTCGGTGATCGGCGATGAAATCGTCAGCGATATTCCGCTGAAGGACGGCGATTCGCTGCGCTCGAAGATCAAGCAGGTCGCGTCGGGCCGCTTCGGCGTCACGGCCGAGTACCTGGCATCGGCCGACCAGATCCAGATCAAGATGGCGCAGGGCGCGAAGCCGGGCGAAGGCGGCCAGCTGCCGGGCCACAAGGTGTCCGAATACATCGGCAAGCTGCGTTACTCGGTGCCGGGCGTCGGCCTGATCTCGCCGCCGCCGCACCACGACATCTACTCGATCGAGGATCTGGCACAGCTGATCCACGACCTGAAGAACGTGAACCCGAGTGCGAGCATCTCGGTGAAGCTGGTGTCGGAAGTCGGCGTCGGCACGGTCGCGGCAGGTGTCGCGAAGGCGAAGGCCGATCACGTCGTGATCGCCGGCCACGACGGCGGCACGGGTGCGTCGCCGCTGTCGTCGGTCAAGCACGCAGGCACGCCGTGGGAACTCGGCCTCGCCGAAACGCAGCAGACGCTGGTGCTGAACCGCCTGCGCGGCCGCATCCGCGTGCAGGCCGACGGCCAGATGAAGACCGGCCGCGACGTCGTGATCGGCGCGCTGCTCGGCGCGGACGAATTCGGCTTCGCGACGGCTCCGCTCGTCGTCGAGGGCTGCATCATGATGCGCAAGTGCCACCTGAACACGTGCCCGGTCGGCGTCGCGACGCAGGATCCGGTGCTGCGTGCGAAGTTCAAGGGCCAGCCCGAGCACGTCGTGAACTACTTCTTCTTCGTCGCCGAGGAAGTGCGCGAGATCATGGCGCAGCTCGGCATCGCGAAGTTCGACGACCTGATCGGCCGTGCCGACCTGCTCGATACGCGCAAGGGCATCGAGCACTGGAAGGCGAAGGGCCTCGACTTCTCGCGTGTGTTCTATCAGCCGGAAGAGTGCGAGGACGTCGCGCCGCGTCACGTCGACGTGCAGGATCACGGCCTCGAGCGCGCGCTCGACCACGTGCTGATCGAGAAGGCGAAGGCCGCGATCGAGAACGGCGAGCATGTGTCGTTCATCCAGCCGGTGCGCAACGTGAACCGGACGGTCGGCGCGATGCTGTCGGGCGTGATCGCGAAGAAGCACGGCCACGACGGCCTGGCCGACGACGCGGTGCACATCCAGCTGAAGGGCACGGCCGGCCAGAGCTTCGGCGCGTTCCTCGCGAAGGGCGTGACGCTCGACCTCGTCGGCGACGGCAACGACTACGTCGGCAAGGGCCTGTCGGGCGGCCGGATCATCATCCGCCCGACCAACGACTTCCGCGGCAAGTCCGAGGAAAACATCATCTGCGGCAACACGGTGATGTACGGCGCGATCGAAGGCGAATCGTTCTTCCGCGGTGTGGCGGGCGAGCGCTTCTGCGTGCGCAACTCGGGTGCGACGGCGGTCGTCGAAGGCACGGGCGACCACGGCTGCGAATACATGACGGGCGGCACGGTCGTCGTGCTCGGCGAGACCGGGCGCAACTTCGCGGCCGGCATGTCGGGCGGTCTCGCGTACATCTACGATCCGGAAGGCACGTTCGCGGCCAAGTGCAACAAGTCGATGGTCGCGCTCGAGCCGGTGCTGCAGCAGGCCGAGCAGGAGCGCACGGTCGATCGCGCGCTCTGGCACGAAGGCACGACGGACGAAGCGCTGCTCAAGGGGCTCGTCGAGCGTCATTTCCAGTTCACGGGTTCGCCGCGCGCGAAGTCGCTGCTGGAAAACTGGGACGCGGCGCGCCGCCAGTTCGTGAAGGTGTTCCCGCACGAATACAAGCGCGCGCTGGGCGAGATCGGTGCGAAGAAGGCGGCGAAGGAAGAACTGGCCGCCTGAGCGACGAACGACTTAGCGAATGCCGCGCGCGCATGACTGCCGCGCGCGGCTCCCCCACCCGATACACCGAACAGAAGAGCACCTTATGGGCAAGGCAACCGGTTTTCTGGAGTTCGAACGCCGCCACGAGGCGTACGAAGCACCGCTCACGCGCGTGAAGCACTACAAGGAATTCGTCGCGGCACTGACCGACGCGGACGCGAAGGTCCAGGGCGCGCGCTGCATGGATTGCGGCATCCCGTTCTGCAACAACGGCTGCCCGGTCAACAACATCATTCCGGACTTCAACGATCTCGTTTACCGCCAGGACTGGCAGCAGGCGATCGAAGTCCTGCATTCGACCAACAACTTCCCGGAATTCACGGGCCGCATCTGCCCGGCGCCGTGCGAGGCAGCGTGCACGCTCGGGATCAACAACGACCCGGTCGGCATCAAGTCGATCGAGCACGCGATCATCGACAAGGCCTGGGCGGAAGGCTGGGTGAAGCCGCTGCCGGCCGAGCACAAGACGGGCAAGAAGGTCGCGGTCGTCGGCTCGGGACCCGCGGGCCTCGCCGCCGCGCAGCAGCTCGCGCGTGCCGGCCACGACGTGACGGTGTTCGAGAAGAACGATCGTGTCGGCGGCCTGCTGCGTTACGGGATCCCCGACTTCAAGCTCGAGAAGTGGCTGATCGACCGCCGCATGCGCCAGATGGAAGCGGAAGGCGTGACGTTCCGCACCAGCGTGTTCATCGGCAAGGATCCGCTGCCCGAGTCGATCGGCAGTCTCGCGAAGGAAACCATCTCGCCGGACACGCTGAAGGAAGAATTCGACGCGGTCGTGATCGCCGGCGGTTCGGAAACGCCGCGCGATTTGCCGGTGCCGGGCCGCGAGCTCGCGGGCGTGCATTTCGCGATGGACTTCCTGCCGCAGCAGAACCGCGTGAACGCGGGCGACAAGCTCGTCGACCAGCTGCTCGCGAAGGGCAAGCACGTGATCGTGATCGGTGGTGGCGACACGGGTTCGGACTGCGTCGGCACGTCGAACCGTCATGGCGCGAAGCAGGTCACGCAGTTCGAGCTGCTGCCGCAGCCGCCGGAAGAGGAAAACAAGCCGCTCGTGTGGCCGTACTGGCCGATCAAGCTGCGCACGTCGTCGTCGCATGAAGAAGGTTGCGAGCGCGACTGGGCGGTCGCGACGAAGCGTCTCGAAGGCAAGAACGGCAAGGTCGAGAAGCTGATCGCGGTGCGCGTCGAGTGGAAGGACGGCAAGATGCAGGAAGTGCCGGGCTCCGAGTTCGAAATGAAGGCCGACCTCGTGCTGCTCGCGATGGGCTTCACGCAGCCGGCGGCACCGGTGCTCGAGGCATTCGGCGTCGCGAAGGATGCGCGCGGCAATGCGCGTGCGGCGACCGAAGGCGATCGTTCGTACTACACGTCGGTCGACAAGGTGTTCGCGGCGGGCGACATGCGCCGCGGCCAGTCGCTCGTGGTGTGGGCGATCCGCGAAGGCCGTCAGTGCGCGCGCTCGGTCGATGCGTACCTGATGGGGCATTCGAACCTGCCGCGTTAAGCGCGGGTCGGTAGCCGTCGTAGAAACCGGGCGTCCGAAAGGGCGCCCGGTTTTTTTCATTTCTGAAGCAGCGGGGGCTTGCGAGCTTGTCCGGCTGGGGCAACCGTCTGCCCGTAGCTCGCAAGTTGCTCGTTGCAATCGATCATCGCGGTGTATCGGGTTTCGGCGACGCGCAGTGGGAATTCCCATACGCCCAGCTTCCACGCGTGATACTGCGGCGCACCGTCGAACCGGATGCTGCCCGGTGGTACTCCATGTTCCCCAAGACGCAGCAGGACCTTTTCTCGCAGCTTATCGAGAGACATGTCGGGACAACTGCCTTCCGTTCTTTCATACCGGGAAGTTGCGACGATGCCGAACAGCAGCGTGTAGGCGCAGATCACTGCGACAACTAGCCCAAGAACTAGTTTGAGAACGCCGCGCACGACTTTGGAAATCATGAATTGCTCGATATAGGCGCAAACAACTTGCGAGGTGCCCGGGCAGCCAAGTGGCTGGAACTGCCCGGGAGCATGTTAGCGGGGTGGCCGCATCAATCCACCGAGCGATGGCCTGTGGACTGCCTGCGGGGGATGTACGCCTGCATTCTTGACAGGTCGTTGGCCTGAGAACGAGAGCTTTTTTTCACCGAAAAAATTAATTTGATAGTCCTTGTGTCCCAAGATGGAACCGAGTTTGGCCAGAAATGTTGTCGCAGCCTCCTGCAAGAACGGTCGGTTGGAAGGATCTGCATCGAACTTGTCGGGATTGAGTGAGTAGTAGCCGTCAAACCGATATGTATCGTCTTCAAGCATCACAAGCGTGCCACGTATCCTGCCGGATACTCGCCCAAAGACTGAGGCGCTCCAGAGATCTTGTGTCCCGTGACTGAAAATGTTGGTGCTGAAAGCAGTGTCGAACGAATAGACACCAGGGCCATATCCTGGATTTTCAATGGCCTTCGTTATTTCTCTGAAATCGGCGACGCCCATTTTTAAATTTAGTGATTCAATGTTAACGGTTCGTTGGGTTCCGTCTCCGTGTATCCAATGATTTATTGCTTCGACGAACATCAGTGGATTGCCATACGATTCGAATGTGCTCGTTGGAGGGATGCCGTGTGACTGACCAACATATATGCCAAATAGAGCGGTGATGTTGGCATATTGTCCGGGTTCGAAGTTGAACCCGTATTGGTTGGCGCCGGGTAGATGTTTGTAGCCGCCGATGGCCAGCCACGGAGTGAAGCCGCCAACCAGTGTTAGCTGATTGCGCCAGAATTTTGTGTCGTTGCTGCCGAAGATCTGGAGATGCTTGAGAAACATCTCGGTAGTGCGGACCATGTTTCCCGTGTTTGCAAAATGCAGCATGAAATTCGATGTGCAATATTCATTGAAGCAAACGGTAGGCGCTGGAATCCCGGCGCCAGGGTTAGCGCCGGGAATCTCATTTACCTTGATGCCGAAGTCACCAAAATTGAAGTCTGGGGGCCTGGATGTTGTGATCGTGATCGGGGGGAGAACATTACTTTGACCCATGGCGGCTGTGTGTTTGAGTAGCGCGCCAAATGGAAGTGCGGTTGACGCAAACAGAAGGCGCCGCCGCATCAAAGACTGTTGGTTTTCTTCCGATGGCCGAGTTACATGTTTCAGAGGATTGCGCTGCGTCATTTCATATCCCGTGCAGTGGTTAAATTGAACTGTCGATTCGCATGCCTTAAGACTGCGACAGTCATTTTTTTCTGAGCGATCTGCAAGAAATTTGTACACCACCGTTCGCGACGGAGTCGTCCGAAATGCTTTTGCAAAGCGATATCAAGAAAGGACCCGTGAGGAGGCGCGACGGCTTTCCTTATCCCGGAATTGACCCGAAACCCGCGCCGGCAGAGGAGATTCCGACGAAGTGCGGTCGATAGGCCTATCAGCTACCGCCGCATATCCTCCCGGTACGCGTGACGAAATCCGGACGTAGAGACGTTCCCATCGGCATACCGCGGTTGGGACAGCAATGTGTCAAACGGTCACAGGATTGATTAAATTGAGAGAGCATCGACGCCGCTCCACTTGGAAGGGATGGAACGTTTAATCGATGCGTCGCATCCTTTCAATTTGTAATTTCTCTTGTAAGTTGTCATATCATGTCGCCCCTCCGGTCGCATTCGCGCGGCCGCCTCACATGACCGACCCTATTTACAAGGATTCTGGATGGAAGCACTCGTGCAAGGGCTGATCGACGCCGTCAACGGCGTGTTGTGGAACTACGTGCTGATCGCGCTGCTGCTTGGCGTAGGCCTGTGGTTCACGTTGCGGTTCCGGATGATCCAACTGAAGGCGTTGTTGCTCAGCGTGAAGCTGGTCGGCAGCAAGGGCGAGCCGGGCAGCATCTCGTCGTTCCAGGCGTTCGCGACCGGGCTCGCGAGCCGCGTGGGCACCGGCAACATCGCCGGCGTCGCGGTTGCGCTGACGGTTGGCGGGCCCGGCGCGATCTTCTGGATGTGGATGACGGCGCTGGTCGGGATGTCGTCCGCGTTCGTCGAGGCGACGCTCGCGCAGATCTTCAAGGTGTCGCACCCGGACGGCAGCTATCGCGGCGGCCCTGCGTACTACATCCAGACGGGCCTGCGCTCGCGCGGCTTCGGCGTGCTGTTCTCGCTGTCGCTGATCCTCGCGTTCGGCTTCGTGTTCAATGCGGTGCAGGCCAACGCGATCGCCGATGCGTTCGACACGTCGTTCGGCTGGAGCCGCGCGAGCGTCGGTCTCGGGCTCGTACTGCTGACCGCGCCGATCATCTTCGGCGGGATCCGCCGGATCGCGGCGGTTGCACAGGTGATCGTGCCGGTGATGGCGATCGGCTACCTCGCGCTGGCGGTCTATGCGGTCGCGACGCACATCGCGCTGGTGCCGGGCGTGATCGCGCTGATCGTGAAGAGCGCGTTCGGTCTCGAGCAGGCGGCGGGTGGCCTGACGGGCTATGCAGTGAGCCAAGCGGTTGCGATGGGTGTGAAGCGCGGGCTGTTCTCGAACGAGGCCGGCATGGGCAGCGCGCCGAATGCGGCGGCAACGGCCAGCACGCGGCATCCGGTCGTGCAGGGGCTGATCCAGATGCTCGGCGTGTTCGTCGACACGATCGTGATCTGCAGCGCGACCGCCTTCGTGATCCTGCTGTCGGGCCAGTACGCGCTGGGCACCGGCATGGAAGGCGCGGCGCTCACGCAGCGCTCGATCGCGAGCCACGTCGGCGACTGGGGCGGCATCTACATGGCGTTCGCGATCTTCTTCTTCGCGTACTCGTCGGTGATCGGCAACTACGCGTATGCGGAAGGCAACGTCGAATTCATCACGAAGCGGCGCGGCGTGCTGCCGCTGTTCCGCGTCGCGGTGCTCGCGATGGTGATGTTCGGCAGCGTCGGGCAACTGCCGCTCGTGTGGGCGATGGCCGACACGAGCATGGGGCTGATGGCGATCATCAACCTGATCGCGATCCTCGCGCTCGGCAAGTACGCGCACGCGGCATGGCGCGACTATCGCCGCCAGCGCGCGGAAGGCGTGGCCGATCCGGTGTTCACGCGCAACACGATTCCGGAACTCGCGAACGTGTTGCCGATCGACGTGTGGGGCGAGCATGGCCCGTTGCCGCAGCGTCCGGTCGCGACTGATCCGACGCGCGTGCCGCGCGCGGTGGCGAGCGAGTCATGAACGGCGACCGGCTGCGCGTGTTCGTTGCGCTGATGCCCGATGCGGCATCGCGCGACGCGCTGCACGTGTTGCCGGTTACCCGGGGCGCGCGGCGTCCGCTGCCCGCGCAACTGCATGTGACGCTCGCGTTCGTCGGGGCGATCGAGCGGGTGTGCTGCGACGAACTGGCCGCGTGCCTGCCGGCGCTTGCGGCCGCGCATGCGCTGCCGTTGATGCCGGTCGAACGGATCGCGTGGTGGCCGAGCCTGCCGCGCGCACGGCTGATCGTCGCGGAACTGGCCGCCGAACCGGCGTGTGCGGCGTTGAATGCCGCGCTGTCGGCGAAGCTGCGCGAGCTCGGCGTGCCGGCCGACCGGCGGCCGTTCCGCCCGCATGTGACGCTCGCGCGGCTGCCGCACGATGCGATCGGGCAGCCGGCGCACGGCGGTGCGGTGAAGCGGCCGGTCGCGCTGCGGTTCGACGCGCTCACGCTGTTCGAAAGCCGGCTGTCGCATGAAGGCGTGTCGCATCGGCCGATCGTATCGGCGCCGATTGCGCGGGCGGATGGCGAGGCGGCGGGTTGAGCTGTTGTGGCGAGACCTGGCGATGGGCCGCCGTCATCGTTGTCATGCGTCATGCGGGTGGGTTGCCGCGCTTCGGTGACGTTGCGCGCCGCCCGGCCTGCTACCCGTAGCGCGCGAGCGTCAACCCCGACAGATCGATCTCCGGCTCTCGCCCGGTGACGAGATCCGCCACCACCTTCCCCGACCCCATCGACATCGCCCAGCCCGTCGAGCCGTGGCCGACGTTCAGCCAGAGTCCGTCGATCCCGCTCGCGCCCAGCAGCGGCGGCCCGTCGGGCGTCATCGGCCGGCGGCCGACCCAGAAGCGTGCCGATGCCCGATCGGCCGCGTGCGGGAACCAGTCGTCGAGCACCTTCATCAGCGTATCGAGCGCCTGCTGGCGCAGCGCCGCGTGCCGGTTGCCGAGTTCCGCGGTACCCGCGACGCGCAGCGTCGGGCCGAAACGCGTGATCGCCGTCTTCAGCGATTCGTCCATCAGCGCGGCGTGTGGCGATTTTTCGTCGTCGACGACGGCGAGCGTCGCCGAGTAGCCCTTCACCGGATACAGCGGCACGTCGATGCCGTGCGGCCGCAGCAGGCCGGCGCTGTCGACGCCGAGCGCGACGACGATCGCATCGGCCGCAAGCCGCGCGTCGCGGTGCTGGCCGCCGGCGTTCGATGCGTGCGGATGCGGTCCGCCGTCCTCGCCGCCGTTGCCGTTGCCGACGATTCGCACGCCGCGCACCCGGCCGGCTTCAACGTCGAGCGCCTGCACTCCCGTGCGAAAGCGGAACGTCACGCCGTTGGTTTCGCACAGCGCCCGCAGTTCGCGCGTGAAGCGTGCGCAGTCGCCGGCTTCGTCGTCGGGCAGGTAGATGCCGCCGACGGGCGCCTGTCGTGCCCACCGCAAGCCCGGCTCGATTGCCGTGCAGCCGGCCGCGTCGAGTTCGCGAAACGCGATGCCGGCGTCGCGCAGCACCTTCAGCGCGGGCTGCACCATCTCGACGTCGAACGCGCCGCGCAGCAGTTGCAGGTAGCCGCGGCTCGCGCCGTAGTCGAACGGATGGCTGTCGCGAAACGCATGCAGGCACGCGCGGCTGTAATACGCGACGCGTTGCATCCGCTGCTTGTTCACGCGAAACCGCTCGAATTCGCATTCGCGCAGCCAGCGCGCGATCCAGCGCCACTGCGCGGCGTCGAGCGTCGGCCGGAAAATCAGCGGCGAAGCGGGCTTGAACAGGTACTTGAGGATCTTGCCGGGCATCCCCGGCGCGGCCCATGGCGTCACGTAGCCGGGCGCGATCACGCCCGCGTTGCCGAGGCTCGTCGCCTGCGCGACATCGGACTCGCGCTCGATCACGGTGACGTCGCAGCCTGCTTCGCGCAGGTGCCAGGCGGTGGTGACGCCGATCACGCCGGCGCCGAGAACGATCACGTGCATGCGGTTTCCGGAATGAAGAGGCCGCTCACGACGCGACGGCCGGGCCGTCGACGAGCGACTTGCCGCGCGTTTCCGGCAGCACGAGCGCGGCGACGATCACGAGCAGGTAGCCGCCGCCCGCCACGAGGCCGATCGCCTTCACGAGCGACATCGACTGCGACAGCGAGCCGACGAGGATCGGGAAGAACGAACCGAGCCCGCGCCCGAGGTTGTAGCAGAAGCCCTGGCCCGAACCGCGGATCGCACCCGGATACAGCTCCGAAAGATAAGCCCCGATGCCCGCGAAGATCCCCTGCACGACGATGCCGAGCGGGAAGCCGAGCAGCAGCATCGCGGTATCGGTGATCGGCAGCATCGTGTACGCCATGCCGAGCGAGAACGAGCCGATCGCGAACAGGATGAACGACGCGCGGCGGCCGAGCCGGTCGGACAGGATCGCGCCGACCACGTAGCCGACGAACGAGCCGACGATCAGCACGACGAGATAGCCGCTCGTGTTGAACACCGACAGGTGGCGGACGGTTTTCAGGTAGGTGGGCAGCCACGTCGTGATCGCGTAGTAGCCGCCGAGCATCCCGGTGCACAGCGCGCTGCCGAAAAGCGTCGCGCGCAGGTGTGGCAGCGAGAAGATCTCGAGGAAGTGGCCCGACACGCGACCTTCGTCGCGCGCGCGGCGGGTGGCCGTGTAAACGTCGGGATCGGTGACGTTGCGGCGGATGTACAGGATCCACAGCGCGGGCACGATGCCGATCCAGAAGCACGCACGCCACGCGACCTGCTCGGGCAGCAGCGCGAAGAACGCCCAGTAGAGGATCGCGGCCGCCCCCCAGCCGAACGACCAGCTGCTCTGCACGGTGCCGACCGCCTTCCCGCGATGCTCGGGGGAGCGAATCGTCTCGGCCATCATGATCGTCACGACCGACCATTCGCCGCCGAAGCCGAAGCCCTGCAGCGTGCGTGTCGCGAGCAGTTGCCAGAACGAATGGGTGAAACCGGACAGGCAGGTGAACAGCGCGAACGTCGCGATCGTCCACTGCAGCACGCGTACGCGGCCGTAGCGGTCGGCGAGGATGCCGGCGACCCAGCCGCCGAGCGCCGACGAGATCAGCGAGCTCGTCGCGATCATCCCGGCCTCGCTCTTCGTCATGCCCCAGGTGGCGATCAGCGTCGGAATCAGGAACGAATAGATCATGAAGTCGAACGCATCGACCGCGTAGCCGCCGAAGCCGGCGTACAGCGTCCTGCGCTCGCGCGTCGACAATTCGTTGAACCACTGGAATGCCTGCATGCTTGCCGCCCCCTCTTTTGTCTCGTCTCGCGCTGCCGTCTGGCGGCTATTTTACGGGCGGGATGCGGGGTGCCAAAAAGGCGGGTGCGGGTGTGTGGCGGCGCAACGAACGGTGAGGGCGGTGCGCGTGCGTTCGGGGAAAGCGTGATGGCCCGATCCGTTCGCGCTCGGGCGCCATGCAGGCCCGGGCAACGGTGTGACGGCCCGTGCGCCGGCACGGCGCGCAAGCCCTTGCTTCAGAGCGTCAGGCCACCGTCGACATGAATGACCTGGCCGGTAATTTGTCGCGCGGCGTCCGACAGCAGGAACGCGATCAGCGCGGCGACGTCGTCGGGTTCGGCGATCCGGCCGAGCGGTGTCGCCTGTTCGGCCTGCGCCCACGCGGCGGCGTTGCCGGCGCTCGGCCCGTGGTCCTTGCGCGTGAAGCCGGGCGCGACCGCGTTGACGGTGATGCCGCGCGCGGCGAATTCGGCAGCGGCGGAGCGCACGAGCGATTCGAGCGCGGCCTTCGCTGCGGCGGTGGCTGCGAACGGCGCGTCGGCGCGGTAGCGGTGCGCGACGAACGAGCTGACCGCGACGATCCGCGGCGCCACCGACGCTTCGAGAAGCGGCCGCGCGCGGCCCGCGAGCGCGGAGAACGCGCCGGGCATCGCCGCGAAGGCGGACGCGAGCGCGTCCGCGGAAAGACCGGAAAAGGACTGCCGGGCGGCGAAGCCCGCGTTGGCGACCGGTGATCGAGCCCGCCGAAGCGTGCCGCGGTTGCATCGACGAGCGACGCGGCGACGCCCGCCTCACCGAGATCGCCGGTGAGCGTGACGCATGCCGCGCCGGCCGCCGTGCACGCGTGGGCGACATCGGCAAGCCGGGCGCGCGCCGCTTCGTCCGCGCCGCGCGCGTGCAGCGCCAGCGCGATGCCGGGCGCCGCAAGCCGCCGCGCGAGCGCCGCGCCGATCCCGGAACCCGCGCCGGTGATCAGCGCAATCCGTGCGATGTGCGCGGCGCGTGCGTTCAAGCCGCGACCTTGTCGCTGTCGTTCACGCGTTCGACGTTGATTGTGCCGACGTGGAACGCGGCCAGCGATTCGCGGTGCGCGATGCTGACGATCGCGGCCTTCGGCAGCCGTTCGGCGAACAGGTGGTACAGGCGCGCTTCGTTGTCGGCGTCGAGCGCGCTGGTCGCTTCGTCGAGGAACAGGAAGTCGGGCTTGTGCAGCAGTACGCGCGCGCCGGCCAGGCGCTGCTGTTCGCCCGGCGACAGCACGCGGGTCCAGTGCGCGGTCTCGTCGAGGCGGTCGACGTAATCCTCGAGGCGGCATGCGCGCAGCGCGTCGCGGCAGGCTTCGTCGCTGAACGCGTCGGCCGTCGCCGGATAGGTGAGCGCGGCCTTCAGCGTGCCGATCGGCAGGTAGCTCGTTTGCGGCACGAACATCATCCGCGCGCCGACCGGCGCATCGATCGCGCCGTCGCCGAACGGCCACAGGCCCGCGAGCGCGCGCATGAACGTGCTCTTGCCGGAACCCGACTTGCCGACCACGAGCCAGCGCGAGCCGGGCTCGATCGTGACGCTGCCGATGGTCGCGAGCGCGTTGCCGTTCGGCAGCGCGAGCTTGAGCGACGACGTCGACAGCTTCGCGTCGTCGACGTAGTGCAGGTTGATGCCGCCGTGCTCGGTCGCGGGCGACAGGCTTTCCTTCAGGTGCGACGTGCCCATCACGCGCTTGAATTCGCGCAGACGGTTGACGGTGGCGCGCCACTCGACGAGGGTCGAGTAACTGTTGATGAACCACGAGAATGAATCGCTGACGGTGCCGAACGCGGACGAGATCTGCATCAGCACGCCGAACGAGAACGCGCCCGCGAAATAGCGCGGCGCGGCGACGACGAGCGGGAAGATGATCGCGATCTGCCCGTAGAAGCTCAGCACGAACGTGAGCCGCTTCGTGTACTTCATCACGCGCCACCAGTTGTCGCGGATGCGCGCGAAGAGGTTTTGCGCGTTGCCGGTCTCGGTCTTCTCGCCGTCGTAGAACGCGATCTGCTCGGCGTTCTCGCGCACGCGGATCAGCCCGAAGCGGAAGTCGGCCTCGACGCGCTGCTGCTGGTAGTTGATCGACACGAGCGGATGGCCGACCTTCTGGATGATCAGCGAGCCGACCACTGCGTACAGCGCGGCCGCCCACACCATGTAGCCGGGGATCGCGATCGGCGTCGCGCCGAGCGAAATCGTCAGCGCGCCGGCGAGCGACCACAGGATCGTGATGAACGACACGAGCGTGACGACCGTCGACAGCAGGTCGAGCGACAGCGCGAGCGTGGTCGTCGCGAACGACTGGAGGTCGTCGGTGATCCGCTGGTCGGGGTTGTCGGCGAGGCGGTCACGCTCGATCCGGTAGAACGCGCGATCGCCGAGCCACTGGCCGAGAAAGCGGTCGGTGAGCCACTGGCGCCAGCGGAAGCCGAGCATCTGCCGCAGGTAGCGGCCGTACACGGCGAGGATGATGAACGCGAACGCGAGCGCGGAGAATTGCATCAGCAGGTTCGGGAAGTCGTGGACGTCCTTCGACTGCAGCGCGTTGTAGAACTCCGCGTTCCACTTGTTCAGCCGGACGTTGATCCAGACCACGCAGAGGTTGATCGCGATGATCGTGACCAGCAGGCCCCACGCGATTTTCCATTCGGACGATACCCAGTAGGGCTTGATGAGGCTCCATGCGGATACCGGGCGGTCGTCCTGCGGCGCGTCGGAGGCGGAGCGGACGGGATCGATCGATTGGGTCATGTGCTTCCTGATGAGTAGCCGGCGCGCGGGCCGGGCGAAGCCGGGCGCGCGCCGCGATACGGCATGCCGGGACGCGGCGCCGACTGACGACGGGCGTCCGGATGTTCGCCCGCGCGTCTTAAACGGCACTTAAGGCCGGCGGTGACGCGGCAACCGGCCGCTCGCGCGGCCGGCCTGCGGGCATTGTGCCAGAGCGGCGCGGCACGACGGCGAATTTGCCGCAAGGGGGACAGTTTGCGGCGCTTTCCGCTTTTATGGTCTAATGGCCGACGACGAAACAGGGGTGCTTCGTGGCGCGGCCGGCAGATGTTCCGGGCAGCGCGATGAGGCTGAGAAAGACCCTTCGCACCCGATCCGGGTAATACCGGCGAGGGAAGTTTCTGATCCCGCCGGGTCGCGCTGGCTGCCATCCCACATGGTCAGCGCCCTTGTCCCGCCCGGCCGGCCTTTGCTGCCGGTTTCGTCCTTTTGGGTACGCGCCTTGCGCGTTACGGAAGGAATGATGACCGCACAATCTTCAGTCTTTTGCATGGTTTCCGGCCCGATGCCGCGTGCGTTCGCATGCGGCGGCGCGTGCGCGTCGACGCTCGTCGTGCGTGCTCGTGCGGAGGGCGCGCGATGAACGCCCGGGATTCCCGACCCGATTTCGCGGTGCTCGGCGGCGGCCTCGTCGGCCGCCTGATCGCCTGGCGGCTCGCGGGCGACGGGCACCGCGTCGCGCTTTACGAGCGCGGCGGCCCGGACGGCGAGCAGTCGGCCGCGTGGATCGCGGCCGCGATGCTCGCGCCGCTCGCGGAGGCGGCGAGCGCGGAGCTGCTGATCACCGAGCTGGGCGCCGCGTCGCTCGCGCGCTGGCCGCAGTGGCTCGCGGAACTGCCCGAACCCGTCTTCTTCCAGCGTCACGGCACGCTCGTCGTCTGGCATCACGCCGATCGCGCGGAGGCACCGCTGTTCGAGCGGCGCGTGCGTGCGAACGCGCCGGCCGACCTGTTCGACCGCGGTTTCGTGACGCTCGCCGGCGCGCAGGTCGACGCGGCCGAGCCCGTGCTCGCGGGCCGCTTCGCGCGCGGCCTGCTGCTGCCGAACGAAGGCCAGCTCGACAATCGCCGGGCGCTGCGTGCGCTCGCGGCCGGCCTCGCCGAGCGCGGCGTCGAGCTGCACTGGCACGTCACGATCGACGATGCGAACCTGCCCGCCGCGCATTTCACGATCGATTGCCGCGGGCTCGGCGCGAAACCCGCGCTGCCCGCGTTGCGCGGCATCCGCGGCGAAGTCGCGCGTGTGCACGCGCCCGGCATCGGGCTCACCCGGCCCGTGCGGCTGCTGCATCCGCGCTACCCGCTGTACATCGCACCGAAGCAGGGCGATCTCTATGTGATCGGCGCGACCGAGGTCGAGGGCGAGGACATGTCGCCCGTCAGCGTGCGCTCCGCGCTCGAACTGCTGAGCGCGGCGTTCTCCGTGCATCCGGCCTTC
Organism: Burkholderia contaminans; assembly: GCF_029633825.1. Taxonomy (NCBI): domain Bacteria; kingdom Pseudomonadati; phylum Pseudomonadota; class Betaproteobacteria; order Burkholderiales; family Burkholderiaceae; genus Burkholderia; species Burkholderia contaminans. The sequence continues at coordinate 1,437,272 of NZ_CP090640.1, forward strand.
GGCGAGGCGCGCATCCTCGAGCTCAATGCGCAGTGCCGGCCGACGCTGCCCGATCATCGCCCGGCGGTGATCTGGGACGGCGCGTCGACGCTCGCCGTCAACGGCCTGTACCGGCACGGCTTCATGATCGCGCCGGAAGTCGCGCACGCGGCGGTTGCAGTCGCCGAAGCCGCGCTCGGCGGCGCGTTCGGCGATGCCGATGCGTTCGCCGCGTGGCGCGACGCCGAGCGCTGGCCGGCGCTCCTTCATCACCGCAACGACGCGCGCCAGCCGGCCTGACGCGTGCTGCCGACCGAATTCGACGAAGCCTCATGGATATCCAGATCAATCAACAGAACCTGACGTTGCCCGACGGCGCCACGGTGGCCGACGCACTCGCCGCGTACGGCGCGCGTCCGCCGTATGCGGTCGCGCTGAACGGCGACTTCGTCGCGCGCACGCAGCACGCGGCGCGCGCACTCGCGGCGGGCGACAAGCTCGACGTCGTGCACCCGGTCGCGGGCGGCTGAGCGCCGCCGGTTCGTCCCCGCTATTTCAGGAAAACGACATGACGTCCCTCACCTCCGCCGACGCGCTGACGCTGTACGGCGAAACCGTCGCAAGCCGCGTGCTGCTCGGCACGTCGCGCTATCCGTCGCTGCAGTCGCTGTCCGATTCGATCGCCGCGTCGCGTCCCGGGATGGTGACGGTCGCGCTGCGCCGCCAAATGACGGGCGGCACGGCCGAAGCCGGCTTCTTCGACCTGCTCAAGCGTCACGCGGTGCCGCTGCTGCCGAACACGGCCGGCTGCCAGACCGTCGCCGAAGCCGTGACGACCGCACACATGGCGCGCGAAGTCTTCGGCACCGACTGGATCAAGCTCGAACTGATCGGCGACGACTACACGCTGCAGCCCGATCCGGTCGGCCTGATCGAAGCGGCCGCACAACTGATCAAGGACGGTTTCAAGGTGCTGCCGTACTGCACCGAGGATCTGGTGATCGGCCGGCGCCTGCTCGACGTCGGCTGCGAGGCGCTGATGCCGTGGGGCGCGCCGATCGGCACGGGCAAGGGTATCGTGAACCCGTACGGCCTGCGAGTGCTGCGCGAGCGGCTGCCTGACGTGCCGCTGATCGTCGACGCGGGGCTCGGCGTGCCGTCGCACGCGTGCCAGGTGATGGAGTGGGGCTTCGACGGCGTGTTGCTGAACACCGCCGTGTCGCAGGCCACGCACCCCGAGATCATGGCGCGCGCGTTTGCGCAGGGCGTCGAGGCCGGCCGCGCCGCCTATCTCGCCGGGCCGATGGATGCGCGCGAGACCGCGCATGCGAGCACGCCGGTCGTCGGGATGCCGTTCTGGCACCAGGACGGAGGCGGCGCATGAGCGCGCGTTTCGCCGATGCATTCTGGCCGCCGGCCGACGAACTGGCCGAAGCGGCCGAACGGATTCGCGCGCGGCTCGGCGACTGGCCGCGCGGTGCTGCGCCGTGGCGGCTCTGCGTCGCGGTGCCCGATGTGCCGGCCGATGGCGACGTGCTGATCGTTTCGGCAGGCGACCGCGCTGCCCGGGCGCGCGCGTCGGCTGCGTCGCGGCCCGCGGCGCCGGGCGCGGTCGCGATCGAATTCGACGAGCAGGGCGCGGTGCTTCACACGGCGGGCGCGCGCTACGCACTCGACGCCGCGCATCCGCTCGGAGACGACTGGATCGCCGCGCTCGCGGCGTTCCTCGATTGCGGCTTCGCGCCGATCGACGCGCTGGTGCTGGCGCTGGCCTGGCGCGACGGCGATGAAACGCGCGCCGCCGATACGTGGCCGGTCGACGCCGCACAGTTCCCGCGTGTTGCCGGGCTGCCGGCCGCGCCCGAACCTGCATTCGCGCCGTGCCCCGCGCAACTCGGCCTCTATCCGGTCGTGCCGGACGCCGAATGGGTCGAGCGCGTGCTCGATTGCGGCGTGCGAACCGTGCAACTGCGTGTGAAAGGCGCGACGCCGGACGTGATGCGGCGGGAAGTCGCCCGCACGGTCGCGGCCGGGCGCCGCTATCCCGATGCGCGCGTGTTCATCAACGATCACTGGCAGATTGCCGCAGAAGAGGGTGCGTACGGCGTTCATCTCGGCCAGGAAGACCTCGAAACGGCCGATCTGGCCGCGATCGCGCGCGCGGGCCTGCGGCTCGGACTTTCGAGCCACGGTTATTACGAAATGTTGCGGGCGCTGCATGAGCGCCCGAGCTACCTCGCGCTCGGCCCCGTGTATGCGACGGCGACCAAGGCCGTTGCTGCGCCGCCACAGGGCCTCGCCCGGATCGCCCGCTATGCGCGCTTCGCGGGCGCCCGGGCGCCGCTCGTCGCGATCGGCGGGGTGGGGCTCGATGCGCTGCCGGGCGTGCTGGCAACGGGCGTCGGCAGTGTCGCGGTAGTCAGTGCGGTGACGGGCGCGACCGACTATCGGGCCGCTATTGCTGCGCTGCAGCAATGTTTTCCCGGACAATTTGACAATCATTGACCGCAGGGCCCGGAACGGCTTCACGACATCATTCCAATGCAGGCCCTATAATTCGGCGTTCTGCGTAAAAGGACTGTCAGCTCCGTGAGCCCCACTCCTACCGAGTCACTGCTGGAACTTCGCGACGTCGACTTTGGCTACGGCGACCGCCTCGTCCTGTCCAACCTGAACCTGCGCTTCGGGCGGGGGCAGGTCGTTGCGGTCATGGGCGGGTCGGGTTGCGGCAAGACGACCGTGCTGCGCCTGATCGGCGGCCTCGTGCGCGCACGCCGCGGCCAGGTGCTGTTCGACGGTGCCGATGTCGGCGCGCAAACGCGCGACGGCCTGTACGCGCTGCGCCGCAAGATGGGCATGCTGTTCCAGTTCGGCGCGCTGTTCACCGACATGTCGGTGTTCGAGAACGTCGCGTTCGCGCTGCGCGAGCACACCGACCTGCCCGAAGACCTGATCCGCGACCTCGTGCTGATGAAGCTCAACGCGGTCGGGCTGCGCGGCGCGCGCGACCTGATGCCGTCCGAGGTATCGGGCGGGATGGCGCGCCGTATCGCGCTGGCCCGCGCGATTGCGCTCGATCCGCAGCTCATCATGTACGACGAGCCGTTCGCGGGCCTCGATCCGATTTCGCTCGGCATCACCGCGAACCTGATCCGCACGCTGAACCAGGCGCTGGGCGCGACGTCGATCCTCGTCACGCACGACGTGCCGGAATCGTTCGCGATCGCCGACTACGTGTATTTCCTGGCCAACGGCGGCGTGCTCGCACAGGGCACGCCCGACGAGCTGCGCGCGTCGACCGATCCGAGCGTGCGGCAGTTCATCGACGGCGCGCCGGACGGCCCGTTCAAATTTCATTACACGAGCCCGCCGCTTGCAGCGGATTTCGGGCTCGGCGGAGGGCGCGCATGATCAGCGCGATCGGACGTTACGTCATCGGCGGCCTCGAACGCGCGGGCTACGGCACGCGGCTGTTCGTGCGCCTCGTGCTGGAGTTCTTCCCGCTGCTGCGCCGGCCGCGGCTGGTCACGAAGCAGATCCACTTCCTCGGCAACTACTCGTTCGTGATCATTGCCGTGTCGGGACTGTTCGTCGGTTTCGTGCTCGGCCTGCAGGGCTACTACACGCTGAACCGCTACGGTTCCGAGCAGGCGCTCGGCCTGCTGGTCGCGCTGTCGCTCGTGCGTGAGCTCGGGCCGGTCGTCACCGCGCTGCTGTTCGCGGGCCGCGCGGGCACGTCGCTCACGGCCGAGATCGGTCTGATGAAAGCCGGCGAGCAGCTCACCGCGCTCGAGATGATGGCGGTGGATCCGATCAAGAACGTGATCGCGCCGCGCATGTGGGCCGGCATCATCGCGATGCCGCTGCTGGCCGCGATCTTCAACGCGGTCGGCGTGCTCGGCGGTTACGTGGTCGGCGTCGTGCTGATCGGCGTCGATCCGGGTGCGTTCTGGTCACAGATGCAGGGCGGGGTCGAAGTCTGGGCCGACGTCGGCAACGGCGTGATCAAGAGCATCGTGTTCGGGTTCGCCGTGACCTTCATTGCACTGTTTCAAGGGTATGAAGCGAAGCCCACGCCCGAGGGCGTGTCGCGCGCGACCACCAAGACGGTCGTGTTCGCGTCGCTCGCCGTACTCGGCCTCGATTTCCTGCTGACCGCGCTGATGTTCAGCTAAGCCTCAGCCAAGCCAAATTTTGGGATGACGATGAAAAAGACTGCTCTCGACTTCTGGGTCGGCCTGTTCGTGGTGGTGGGCTTCCTTGCGGTGCTGTTCCTGGCCCTGAAGGTCGGCAACATGAGCTCGCTGTCGTTTCAGCCGACCTATTCCGTGAGGATGAAATTCGACAATATCGGCGGGCTGAAGCCGCGCGCGGCCGTGAAGAGCGCGGGCGTCGTGGTCGGCCGCGTGAAGTCGATCGGCTTCGACACGAATACGTACCAGGCACTTGTCACGATCGATGTCGACGGCCAGTATCAGTTCCCGAAGGATTCGTCGGCGAAGATCCTGACGTCGGGCCTGCTCGGCGAGCAATATATCGGCCTCGATCCGGGCGGTGACACCGAAATGCTGAAGTCGGGCGATACGATCACGATGACGCAATCGGCGATCGTGCTCGAGAACCTGATCGGCCAGTTCCTGTACAGCAAGGCCGCCGATGCGGGCGGTGCGAAGCCTGCAGCCGGTGCGCCGGCCGCACCCGCACCGGTGGCGGTGCCGGCGTCGGCGGTGTCCGCCGCGTCCGGTTCGGCGGCCCAATAACCACACGAGAGAAAACAAGAGGGAATGACCATGCAGACGATCCGCATCAGGCAGGCCGCGCTGGCGGTAGCGGCAGTCGCCGCGTTGAGCGGCTGCGCGACCGTGCAGACGCCGACCAAGGGCGATCCGCTCGAAGGCTTCAACCGGTCGATGTACAAGTTCAACGACACGGTCGACACGTATGCGCTGAAGCCGGTCGCGAAGGGCTACCAGTACGTGGTGCCGCAGCCGGTGCGCGACAGCGTGACGAACTTCTTCTCGAACATCGGCGACGTCTACATCGCGGCGAACAACATCGTGCAGCTGCGGATTGCCGACGGCGTCGGCGACATCATGCGCGTCGTGATCAACACGGTGTTCGGCGTCGGCGGCCTGTTCGACGTCGCGACGATCGCGAAGCTGCCGAAGCACACGGCCGACTTCGGGATCACGATGGGCCGCTACGGCATGCCGTCGGGCCCGTACCTCGTGCTGCCGCTGCTCGGGCCGAGCACGCTGCGCGACACGGCGGGCCTGGGCGTCGACTACGTCGGCAACCCGCTGACCTACGTGAAGCCGGATGGCCTGAGTTGGGGCCTGTTCGGCGTCAACCTCGTCAACACGCGTTCGAACCTGCTCGGGGCGGGCGACGTGCTGGATGCCGCGGCGCTCGACAAGTATTCGTTCGTCCGTAACGCGTACCTGCAACGCCGCCAGATGCTGATCAGCAACGCGCGCGGCGAGGCGGCCGCGACGTCGAGCAACGATGCGCTGCCGAAGTACGACCTGCCGGACGACGGCGCGGCACCGGCGGCAGCCGGCGCGGCCGGTGCGGCGGGCGCAGCGGCGGTGGGCGGTGCAACGGCGCCGGCAGGCGCATCGGGCGCGGCGGTGGCCGCACCGGCTTCGGGCACGGCCGAATCGCCGAACCCGGCCAGCGAGACGAACGTGCCGGCGATGCAGGTCGCACCGCCGTCGCCGGGCGGGTTCCGCTTCCCGAGCATCCGGCTGCACTGACGGATTTACATTCGTTACAGCCGGAAACGATTCAGTCGGTAGCGTGCGCGAACTTGCGCGTAAGCTACCTGCTCCAACCTCCGCATCGACTCATTCATGCAGGTCACTATGATGAAAAAACTGTTCCTGATCCCCGTTTTCGCGGCGCTGTTCTCGTTCGGCAGCGCAGCCCACGCGCAAGTCGACCAGTCGAACCCGCAGGCGCTGATCAAGACGGCGACGCAGCAGGTGCTCGACGAAGTCAAGCAGCAGACGATCAAGCAGGGCGACACCAACCGCATCATCACGATCGTCAACAAGGACATCCTGCCGTACACCGATTTCCGCCGCACCACGCAGCTCGCGATGGGCCGCAACTGGCGCACCGCGACGGCCGAGCAGCAGCAGCAGGTTCAGGAGCAGTTCAAGCTGCTGCTGATCCGCACGTACTCGGGCGCGCTGGCGCAGCTGAAGCCGGACCAGCAGATCCAGTACCCGCCGTTCCGCGCCGATCCGGCCGATACCGATGTCGTGGTCAAGACCGTCGCGATGAACAACGGCCAGCCGGTCCAGATCGATTACCGCCTGTACAAGACGTCCGGCGGCTGGAAGGTGTATGACCTGAACGTGCTCGGCGCATGGCTGATCCAGACGTACCAGCAGCAGTTCAACGAGAAGATCCAGCAAAGCGGCGTGGACGGCCTGATCCAGTTCCTCACGCAGCGCAACCAGCAACTTGCCGCCGGCAAGCAAGCGTCGTGAGCGGCTTCGAAGCCGGTTCCTCGCTGACCGTCGCGAGCGCGAAGTCCGCGCTCGCGGACGGTCTCGCGCGCATCGGCGGCGGCGCGACCGCCGTCGATTGCGCGACGCTGACGCAGTTCGACTCGTCCGCGCTCGCCGTGCTGCTCGCATGGCAACGTGCCGCCAAAGCGCGCGGCGCGACCCTCGACATCCTCAATCTCCCCCCGAAGCTCGCCAGCCTCGCGCGCGCCTACGGCGTCGACACGCTCATCGAAGGCACCGGGCGACATTGACGCTGTCCGACCGGAGCCTGCCGCGCCGCCCGGCGCGCGCAAGCTTCAGGCCGCGTGCCGCCGGTACCGGCTCCCCCAGCCGGTTTGCCCTATAATCAAGCGTTTTGCGGGGCAGCCAATCGGCGTCCGGCCCCCATTTTCATTCGCAGCAAGCACAGAATAGGCGTCGCGGCCCTGGCGTCGCGCACAGTCATGTCAGCCATAGAAATCCGTCACGTCAAGAAGCGCTACAAGTCGCTTCAGGCGCTCAAGGGCGTCAGCCTGTCGGTCGAGGAAGGCGAGTTTTTCGGTCTGCTCGGCCCCAACGGCGCAGGCAAGACCACGCTCATCAGTATCCTCGCCGGGCTCGCCCGGGCCGACGAAGGCAGTATCTCGGTGCGCGGTCACGACGTCGTCAAGGACTTCCGTGGCGCGCGTCGCGCACTCGGCGTCGTGCCGCAGGAACTCGTGTTCGATCCGTTTTTCACCGTCCGCGAGACGCTGCGAATCCAGTCCGGCTATTTCGGACTGCGCCGCAACGACGACTGGATCGACGAAGTGATGGCCAATCTCGACCTCACCGAGAAAGCCGATGCGAACATGCGCGCGCTGTCGGGCGGGATGAAGCGCCGCGTGCTGGTCGCGCAGGCGCTCGTGCACCGGCCGCCCGTGATCGTGCTCGACGAACCGACCGCCGGTGTCGACGTCGAATTGCGCCAGACGTTGTGGAAATTCATCTCGCGCCTGAACCGCGAAGGCCACACGATCGTGCTGACCACCCATTACCTCGAGGAAGCCGAGTCGCTGTGCGACCGCATCGCGATGCTGCGCCGTGGCGAAGTGGTCGCGCTCGACCGCACCGACGCGCTGCTGCGCCGCTTCGCGGGGCTGCAGCTCTACCTGCGCCTCGCGACCGGCGCGCTGCCGTCCGAGCTGCGCGGGCTGGAGTCCGATCCGGCCGCCCGCGCGCCGGGCGAGCACCTGCTGCGCCTGACGAGCTATGACGATGTCGAGCGCATCCTCGCGCAATGCCGCGCGGCGGGCTGCACGTTCGACGAGATCGAGGTCCGCAAGGCCGACCTCGAAGATGTGTTCGTCCAGGTGATGAACGGGGCAGACGTCATCGAGGGATTGGCATGAGTGGTTTTCAAACGCTGTTCTACAAGGAACTGCTGCGTTTCTGGAAGGTGTCGTTCCAGACGGTGTGCGCACCGATCGTCACGGCGCTGCTGTACCTGACGATCTTCGGCCACGCGCTGTCTGGCCGTGTCGAGGTGTATCCGGGCGTCGAGTACGTGAGCTTTCTCGTACCGGGCCTCGTGATGATGAGCGTGCTGCAGAACGCGTTCGCGAACAGCTCGTCGTCGCTGATCCAGTCGAAGATCACCGGCAATCTCGTGTTCATGCTGCTGCCGCCGCTGTCGTATCGCGACATCTTCGGCGCGTACGTGCTCGCGTCCGTGGTGCGCGGGCTCGCGGTCGGCGCGGGCGTGTTCGTCGTGACGATCTGGTTTGTCCCGATGCATTTCGCGGCGCCGCTGTTCATCATTGCGTTCGCGCTGCTCGGCTCGGCGATCCTCGGCACGCTCGGCCTGATCGCCGGGATCTGGGCCGAGAAGTTCGACCAGCTCGCCGCGTTCCAGAACTTCCTGATCATGCCGCTGACGTTCCTGTCCGGCGTGTTCTATTCGACGCACTCGCTGCCGCCCGTGTGGCGCGAGATCTCGCGTCTCAATCCGTTTTTCTACATGATCGACGGCTTCCGTTTCGGGTTCTTCGGCGCGTCCGACATCAACCCGTTCGCGAGCCTCGCGATCGTCACCGGTTTCTTCGTGCTGCTCGCGCTGATCGCGATGCGGCTGCTCGCGACCGGCTACAAACTGCGTCATTGATATCGACAGGCAGCGGCCGCCATCCGGGCGGCGCGCGCCGACAGGAGCCTTACACCATGTTGCCGACTCCCGAACAGGTCAAGCAATACATCGCCGGCGGTCTCGCCTGCACGCATCTGGAAGTCGAAGGCGACGGCCAGCATTTCTTCGCGACGATCGTGTCGGCGGCCTTCGAAGGCAAGCGGCCGATCCAGCGGCACCAGCTCGTCTATGCGGCGCTCGGCGATCGCATGAAACAGGAAATCCACGCGCTCAGCATGAAGACGCTGACGCCCGCCGAATGGCAGAACGCATAACCGGAAATCACTGAGTGCAAGTCACCGTCAACGAGCGCGACGCCGTCCAGAGCGTCGCCACGGCACACCCGGCCGCCAACGGGGAAGCGCATGGCCATGGGATGGACAAGCTCGTGATCGAAGGCGGCCGCCGCCTGTCGGGCGAGATCGTCGTGTCGGGCGCGAAGAATGCCGCGCTGCCGATCCTGTGCGCGGGGCTTCTCACTGCCGATCCGGTCGATCTCGACAACGTGCCGAATCTCAAGGACGTGCGTACCACGCTGAAGGTGCTGAACCAGATGGGCGTGAAGAGCGAGACCGACGGCTGCCGCGTGCAGCTCGACGCGTCGCGCGTCGACAACCTCGTCGCGCCGTACGAGCTCGTGAAGACGATGCGCGCGTCGATCCTCGTGCTCGGGCCGCTGCTCGCGCGCTTCGGCGAGGCGAAGGTGTCGCTGCCGGGCGGCTGCGCGATCGGCGCGCGTCCGGTCGACCAGCACATCAAGGGCCTGCAGGCGATGGGCGCCGAGATCAGCATCGAGCACGGCTTCATCGAAGCCCGCGCGAAGCGCCTGAAAGGCGCGCGCATCGTGACCGACATGATCACGGTGACGGGCACGGAAAACCTGCTGATGGCCGCGACGCTCGCCGACGGCGAGACGGTGATCGAAAACGCCGCGCGCGAGCCGGAAGTGAGCGATCTCGCACACTTGCTGGTCGCGATGGGCGCGAAAATCGACGGCATCGGCACCGATCGCCTCGTGATCCAGGGTGTCGAGCGGCTGCACGGCGCGCGCCATTCGGTGATCCCCGACCGCATCGAGGCCGGCACGTTCCTGTGCGCGGTCGCGGCGGCGGGCGGCGACGTGATGCTGACGGGCGTGCGCCCGCACATCCTCGACGCGGTGATCGACAAGCTGCGCGAAGCCGGCGTGTCGATCGAGGAAGGCGACAGCTGGCTGCGCGTGAAGATGGACCGCCGGCCGTCGGCGGTGACGATCCGCACGTCGGAATACCCGGCGTTCCCGACCGACATGCAGGCGCAGTTCATGGCCCTCAATACGATCGCGACGGGCACGGCGCAAGTGGTCGAAACCATTTTCGAGAACCGTTTCATGCACGTGCAGGAGCTGAACCGGCTCGGCGCGAACATCACGATCGACGGCAACACCGCTCTCGTGACGGGGGTCGAAAAACTGTCGGGCGCGAACGTGATGGCGACCGACCTGCGCGCGTCGGCGAGCCTCGTGATCGCCGGGCTGCGCGCCGACGGCGAAACGCTGGTCGACCGCATCTATCATCTGGACCGCGGCTACGACCGCATGGAAGCCAAACTGACCGCCGTCGGCGCGAACGTGCGCCGCCTTTCCGGGAGCCAAGCATGACCGCGCCGCTGACCCTTGCCCTGTCGAAGGGCCGGATTTTCGAGGAAACCCTGCCGCTGCTGGCCGCGGCCGGCGTGCAGGTGACCGAGGATCCGGAAACGTCGCGCAAGCTGATCCTGCCGACGACGAACCCCGACCTGCGCGTGATCATCGTGCGCGCGAGCGACGTGCCGACCTATGTCGAATACGGTGCGGCCGATTTCGGCGTGGCCGGCAAGGACGTGCTGGTCGAGCACGGCGGCTCGGGCCTGTACCAGCCGATCGATCTGAACATTGCGCGCTGCCGGATGTCGGTGGCCGTGTCGGCCGGTTTCGACTATGCGAGCGCCGTGCGCCAGGGCGCGCGCCTGCGCGTCGCGACGAAGTACGTCGAAACCGCACGCGAACACTTTGCCGCGAAGGGCGTGCACGTCGACCTGATCAAGCTGTACGGCTCGATGGAGCTTGCACCGCTGGTCGGGCTGGCCGACGCGATCGTCGACCTCGTCAGCTCGGGCGGCACGCTGAAGGCGAACAATCTGGTCGAGGTCGAGGAGATCATGGCGATCTCGTCGCGCCTCGTCGTGAACCAGGCTGCGCTGAAGTTGAAGCGCACGGCGCTCAAGCCGATTCTCGACGCGTTCGAACGCGCGTCGCAGAATGGCGGTTGAGCGCATCACCGTAACGGAACTCCCATGTCCATCACCATCCGCAAGCTCGATTCGACGAGCGAAGGCTTCGGCGCCGAGCTGCGCGCGCTGCTCGCATTCGAGGCGAGCGAAGATGCGGCGATCGAGCAATCGGTCGCGCAGATCCTCGCCGACGTGAAGTCGCGCGGCGACGCCGCGGTGCTCGAGTACACGAACCGCTTCGACCGGCTGAACGCGACGAGCGTCGCCGCGCTGGAGCTGCCGCAGGACGCGCTGCAGACGGCGCTCGACGGCCTCGCGCCGAAGGCGCGCGCGGCGCTGGAAGCCGCTGCCGCGCGGGTGCGTGCGTACCACGAGAAGCAGAAAATCGAGTGCGGCACGCACAGCTGGCAGTACACGGAAAGCGACGGCACGGTGCTCGGCCAGAAGATCACGCCGCTCGACCGCGTCGGCCTGTACGTGCCGGGCGGCAAGGCCGCGTATCCGTCGTCGGTGCTGATGAACGCGATTCCCGCGCGCGTCGCGGGCGTCGGCGAGATCGTGATGGTCGTGCCGACGCCGGACGGCGTGAAGAACGACCTCGTGCTCGCCGCGGCGCTGCTCGGCGGCGTCGATCGCGTGTTCACGATCGGCGGTGCGCAGGCGGTCGGCGCGCTCGCGTACGGCACGGCGACGGTGCCGGCCGTCGACAAGATCTGCGGCCCCGGCAACGCGTACGTCGCGTCGGCGAAGCGCCGCGTGTTCGGCACGGTCGGCATCGACATGATCGCCGGGCCGTCGGAAATTCTCGTGCTGTGCGACGGCACGACCGATCCGAACTGGGTCGCGATGGACCTGTTCTCGCAGGCCGAGCACGATGAACTCGCGCAATCGATCCTGCTGTGCCCGGACGGTGCGTTCCTCGAGCGCGTCGAAAAGGCGATCGACGAGCTGCTGCCGTCGATGCCGCGCCGGGACGTGATTCGCGCGTCGCTCGAAGGCCGTGGCGCGCTGATCAAGGTGCGCGACATGGCCGAAGCGTGCCGGATCGCGAACGACATCGCGCCCGAGCACCTGGAAATTTCCGCGCTTGAGCCGCAGCAATGGGGCCAGCAGATCCGCCATGCGGGCGCGATCTTCCTTGGCCGCTACACGAGCGAAAGCCTCGGCGACTACTGCGCGGGCCCGAACCACGTGCTGCCGACGTCGCGCACCGCGCGCTTCTCGTCGCCGCTCGGCGTGTACGACTTCATCAAGCGCTCGAGCGTGATCGAGGTCAGCGCGGAAGGCGCGCAGACGCTCGGCGAGATCGCGTCCGAGCTCGCGTACGGCGAAGGGCTGCAGGCGCACGCGAAGAGCGCCGAGTTCCGGATGAAGAACTGACCGCACGCTGCGCGGGGCCGCAGCCGGCGCTGATGTGCCGCCCGGCCGGCCCCCGAAGGCCGGGGCGGGAGACTCCTGTGCAGGGCGGCAGCCGCCGCCCTGCCGACCCATTGACGCCGGCGCGACGTACGCCGGCTTGAGACCATGACGACGCCACAAGACATCATCCGCCGCGACGTGCTCGCGATGACGAGCTACCCGGTGCCGGACGCGAGCGGGTTCGTGAAACTCGACGCGATGGAGAACCCGTACCCGCTGCCCGAACCGCTCGCCGCGGCGCTCGGCGAGCGTCTCGCGCAGGTCGCGCTGAACCGCTACCCGGCGCCGCGCCCGACCGCGCTGCTCGACAAGCTGCGCCATGCGATGGGCGTGCCGCCCGGCTGCGACGTGCTGCTCGGCAACGGTTCGGACGAAATCATCAGCATGATGTCGATGGCCTGTGCGAAGCCGGGCGCGAAGGTGCTCGCGCCGGTGCCGGGCTTCGTGATGTACGAACTGTCCGCGAAGCTCGCGCAGCTCGAATTCGTCGGCGTGCCGCTGAAGGCCGACCTGACGCTCGACGTCGACGCGATGCTCGCGGCTGTCGCCGAGCATCGTCCGGCGCTCGTCTATCTCGCGTACCCGAACAACCCGACCGGCACGCTGTACGACGATGGCGACATCGAACGGATCGTCGCGGCCGCGCGGCACAGCCTGGTCGTGATCGACGAGGCGTACCAGCCGTTCGCCGTTCGCTCGTGGCTGCCGCGCGCCGCCGAGTTCGACAACGTCGTCGTGATGCGCACGGTGTCGAAGCTCGGCCTCGCGGGCATCCGCCTCGGCTATCTGGTCGGTTCGCCCGCGTGGCTGACCGAATTCGACAAGGTGCGCCCGCCGTACAACATCAACGTGCTGACCCAGGCGACCGCCGACTTCCTGCTCGACCACCTCGACGTGCTCGACGCGCAGGCGGCCGACCTGCGGGCGGAACGCACGCGTCTCGCACAGGAAGTGGCCGCGCTGCCGGGCACGACGGTGTTCCCGAGCGCCGGCAATTTCCTGCTGGTGCGCGTGCCGGACGCGGCCGCCGTGTTCGACGCGCTGCTCACCGAGCGGGTTTTGGTCAAAAACGTGAGTAAAATGCATCCGTTGCTGGCTGAATGCGTGCGGCTGACCGTCGGTTCTCCCGACGAAAACGCGCGCCTGCTGGCCGCTTTGAAACTCGCGCTGCCCGGTTGAGCCTCTGGTCGCCGCTGCGCGAAACGATCAATCCCCATTTACATCGACTCAGTCAAGGAATTGCCATGCGTGTGGCGGAAGTCGTTCGCAATACCAGCGAAACGCAGATCCGTGTGAAGCTCAATCTCGACGGCACGGGCCAGCAGAAGCTGGCCACCGGCGTGTCGTTCCTCGACCATATGCTCGACCAGATCGCGCGACACGGTCTGGTCGATCTCGAGGTTGAAGCGCATGGCGATACGCATATCGACGACCACCACACGGTCGAAGATGTCGGCATCACGCTCGGGCAGGCCGTCGCGAAGGCGATCGGTGACCGCAAGGGCATCCGCCGCTACGGCCATTCGTACGTGCCGCTCGACGAGGCGCTGTCGCGCGTCGTGATCGACTTCTCCGGCCGGCCGGGCCTCGAATTCCACGTGCCGTTCACGCGGGCGCGGATCGGCACGTTCGACGTCGACCTGTCGATCGAATTCTTCCGCGGTTTCGTGAACCACGCGGGCGTCACGCTGCACATCGACAACCTGCGCGGGATCAACGCGCACCATCAGCTCGAGACGGTGTTCAAGGCCTTCGGCCGTGCGCTGCGCGCAGCGGTGGAGCTGGACGAGCGTGCGGCGGGGCAGATCCCGTCGACGAAGGGCAGTCTCTGAACCTGAACTGACCGGACGGAGCGTCAAGGACAACCTCACGGCTTCGGCGCGCGGCGCCGGCTTGCGATGGATCTGCTCAAATCGTTCATTTCGCTGCTGGCGCTGATCAACCCGGTCGGCGCGGTGCCGTTCTTCCTGAGCCTGACGGCGCAGCAGACGGATGCCGAGCGGCGGCGCACGATCCGGATCGCGTCGGTATCGGTGTTCTGCGTGATCACGGTGACGACGCTGCTCGGGCAGCAGATCATCGACTTCTTCGGCATTTCGGTCGGCTCGCTCGAAGTGGGCGGCGGGATCATCATGCTGCTGATGGCGATCAACATGCTGAACGCGCAGATCGGCAACACGCGATCGACGCCGGAGGAGCGCCACGAGGCCGAGCTGAAGGACAACATCGCGGTCGTGCCGCTGGCGATTCCGCTGCTCACGGGCCCCGGCTCGATCAGCACGGTGATCATCTATGCGGCGAACTCGCATCACTGGTATGAGCGGGCCGGGCTGGTCGCGATCGGCGCGGTCCTGGCTTTTCTGTGTTTCGTCGCGATGCGGCTCGCCGAGCCGATCGCGAACTGGATCGGCCGCACGGGCATCAACATCGCCACGCGGCTGATGGGTCTGATGCTGTCGGCGCTGGCGGTGGAATTCATCGTCAACGGACTGAGGGCGCTACTGCCTGCACTGAGATGAAAACTTCGATTGCGATTGTGGATTATGGGATGGGCAACCTGCGCTCGGTCGCGCAGGCGCTCAAGAAGGCCGAACCGGCCGCCGACGTGGCGATCGTCGACACGCCGGCCGCGATCCGCGCGGCCGACCGTGTCGTGCTGCCCGGCCAGGGCGCGATGCCCGACTGCATGCGCAGCCTCGGCGAATCGGGCCTGCAGGAGGCCGTGATCGAGGCCTCGCGCACGAAGCCGCTACTCGGCGTGTGCGTCGGCGAGCAGATGCTGTTCGACTGGAGTGCGGAAGGCGACACGAAGGGCCTCGGCCTGTTGCCCGGCAAGGTCGTGCGTTTCGAGCTCGACGGCCGCCTGCAGGACGACGGCTCGCGCTTCAAGGTGCCGCAGATGGGCTGGAACCGCGTGCGCCAGTCGCAGCCGCACCCGCTGTGGGACGGCGTGCCCGACGACGCGTATTTCTACTTCGTGCACAGCTATTACGTGACGCCGGACAACCCGGCGCATACGGTTGGCGAAACGGCCTACGGCGCGCCGTTTACGTCCGCGGTCGCGCGGGACAATCTCTTCGCGACCCAATTCCACCCCGAGAAAAGCGCGGAGGTCGGGTTGCGTCTGTATCGCAACTTCGTACACTGGAAACCGTAAACGTGGTGCGCGAACCACAGTCGGCAGGCCGGAAAGGCCCGTCGCGCGGGGCTTGCGCGCTTATGTGCCGAAAGAGTTGTACTAAACTAGCGAGACGGCGCGGTACCGGATTGGCCGGTACGCGCCGGATTCTTTTCTTTTTCCACGACGACACCCGATTGCTATGTTGCTGATTCCGGCCATCGACCTCAAAGACGGTCAGTGTGTGCGCCTCAAACAGGGCGATATGGACCAGGCCACGATTTTCTCCGAGGACCCGGCGGCGATGGCCCGCAAGTGGGTCGATCTCGGCGCCCGGCGGCTCCATCTCGTCGACCTGAACGGCGCATTCGCCGGCAAGCCGAAGAACCTCGAGGCGATCGAAGCGATCCTCGACGAAGTCGGCGATGAAATCCCCGTACAGCTCGGCGGCGGCATCCGCAGCCTCGAGACGATCGAGAAGTATCTCGACGCCGGCCTGTCCTACGTGATCATCGGTACGGCCGCCGTGAAGAACCCCGGCTTCCTGCAGGACGCGTGCACCGCGTTCTCCGGCAACATCATCGTCGGCCTGGACGCGAAGGACGGCAAGGTCGCGACCGACGGCTGGAGCAAGCTGACCGGCCACGAAGTGATCGATCTCGCGCGCAAGTTCGAGGACTACGGCGTCGAATCGATCGTCTACACGGACATCGGCCGCGACGGGATGCTGCAGGGCATCAACATCGAGGCGACCGTGAAGCTCGCGCAGGCGGTCGGCATCCCGGTGATCGCCAGCGGCGGCCTGTCGAACCTCACGGACATCGAGAACCTGTGCGAAGTCGAAGAGCACGGCGTCGAAGGCGTGATCTGCGGCCGTGCGATCTACTCCGGCGATCTCGATTTCGCGGCCGCGCAAAAGCGCGCGGACGAACTGAACGGCGAACTCGACAACGCGTAAGCGCGGTTGTCCCGCTCGCCGGGGCTGCCTGCAGGCGGCTCCACCGGAAGCCTCGCGCGAGGCTTCCGTAACCGGCCGTCCCAGCGCGGCATTTGGCGCAACATCATGGCTCTAGCTAAACGCATCATCCCCTGCCTGGACGTGACTGCCGGGCGTGTCGTCAAGGGCGTCAATTTCGTCGAGCTGCGCGATGCCGGCGATCCCGTCGAAATCGCGCGCCGCTACGACGACCAGGGCGCCGACGAACTGACCTTCCTCGACATCACCGCGACGTCCGACCAGCGCGACCTGATCCTGCCGATCATCGAGGCCGTCGCGTCGCAGGTCTTCATTCCGCTGACCGTCGGCGGCGGCGTGCGCGCCGTCGAGGACGTGCGGCGCCTGCTGAACGCGGGCGCGGACAAGGTCAGCATGAATTCGTCTGCAGTCGCGAACCCGCAGCTCGTGCGCGACGCGGCCGACAAGTACGGCTCGCAGTGCATCGTCGTCGCGATCGACGCGAAGCGCGTGTCGGCCGATGGCGAGACGCCGCGCTGGGAAGTCTTCACGCACGGCGGCCGCAAGAACACGGGCCTCGACGCGATCGAATGGGCGCGCAAGATGGCCGAGCTCGGCGCGGGCGAGATCCTGCTCACGAGCATGGACCGCGACGGCACCAAGTCCGGCTTCGACCTCGCGCTCACGCGCGGCGTGTCGGATGCAGTGCCGGTGCCGGTGATCGCGTCGGGCGGCGTCGGTTGCCTGCAGGATCTCGCGGACGGCATCAAGGACGGCCGCGCCGATGCGGTGCTGGCCGCGAGCATCTTCCACTACGGCGAGCACACGGTCGGCGAGGCGAAGCGCTTCATGGCCGACCAGGGCATCCCGGTGAGGCTGTGATGAATACGGAAACGAATGCATTGCCCGCGTGGCTCGACAAGGTCCGCTGGGACGACAACGGCCTCGTGCCGGTGATCGCGCAGGAGGCGTCGACGAACGACGTGCTGATGTTCGCGTGGATGAACCGCGAGGCACTGGCGAAGACGATCGAGACGCAGCGCGCGGTCTACTATTCGCGCTCGCGCAAGCGCCTGTGGTTCAAGGGCGAGGAGTCGGGCCACGTGCAGCACGTGCACGAGGTGCGGCTCGACTGCGACGAGGACGTCGTGCTGCTGAAGGTCGAGCAGGTGTCGGGCATCGCGTGCCACACCGGCCGGCATTCGTGCTTCTTCCAGAAATTCGAAGGCACCGTCGACAGCGGCGACTGGGTCGCGGTCGAACCGGTGCTGAAAGATCCCGAACACATCTACAAATGACGCAATCGACCGAAGACACGCTGCTGCGCCTCGCGGCCGTGATCGATAGCCGCAAGGGCGGCGATCCCGATCAATCGTACGTATCGCGCCTGTTCCACAAGGGCGACGACGCGGTGCTGAAGAAGATCGGCGAAGAGGCGACGGAAGTCGTGCTGGCTGCGAAGGACGTGCGCCAGGGCGGCGCGCCGACCGCACTCGTCGGCGAGGTGGCCGACCTGTGGTTCCACTGCCTCGTGATGCTGTCGCATTTCGACTTGAGCCCGGCCGACGTGATCGCGGAGCTCGAGCGCCGCGAAGGGCTGTCGGGTATCGAGGAGAAGGCCCTGCGCAAGCGTCGCGAGCGCGAGGAAAACGGCGGGTGACAGCCCCTTGTCGCGGGATGGCCACAGTGCGGTAAGCTGTAAGAATTGTCATCTAACGGGGGTAGCATCATGACCGATACGCCAAGCCAGTTTCCGCCGCCGTCGGTGCCGGGGGCCGCGGACGCCGAGCGCCTGAACGGGCTGCGCACGCTGACTCACGTGCTCTACGGCCTCTATGCGTTTCATTGGCTGACGGGCGGCGTCACGGGCATCATCGCGATCATCATCAACTACGTGAAGCGCGACGATGTGGCCGGTACGCCGTATGCGGCTCACTTCGAGTGGCAGATCCGCACGTTCTGGCGTGCGCTGATTGCGTACGTGATCGGGTTCGCGCTGATGTTCGTGGTGATCGGATTCGCGGTGATGTTTGTCACATGGATTTGGACGCTGTACCGTATCATCAAGGGTTGGCTGTACCTGAACGACAACAAGCCGCTCGATCCGCAGGCCTGGTTCTGACCGGCCGCGGGCGGGCGTCTGCAGGAGCAACATGAGTCACGATCCGAATTGCCTGTTCTGCAAGATCGCGGCAGGCGAGATCCCGAGCACGAAGGTGCACGAGGATGACGAATTCGTCGCGTTCCGCGACATCCGCCCGGCGGCCGAGACACACGTGCTCGTGATTCCGCGCCAGCATCTGCCGACGCTGTCGGCGGCGAACGACGCCGATGCGCCGATGCTCGGCCGGCTGATGCTGCTCGTCTCGCGTCTCGCCAGCCAGCTCGGCGTCGCGTATACGGGAGGCGAAACCGGTTTCCGTACGGTGATCAACACGGGCCCGGGCGGCGGGCAGGAGGTCTACCACCTGCACGCGCATATCCTGGCCGGCCCGCGCCCCTGGCAGCGGATGGGTTGACGGCGCGGGGCGTTTCCCCGCATCGATGGTCGAAGCCGGCGCGTTGCCGGCGATTTACGCCGCCTGGCGGCGTGGTTGAGGAGAGGTTTCATCATGGGTGGATTGAGCATTTGGCACTGGCTGATCGTGCTGCTGATCGTCGCGCTGGTTTTCGGTACCAAGAAGCTGCGCAACATCGGCAACGATCTCGGCAGCGCCGTGAAGGGTTTCAAGGACGGCATGAAGGACGGTGAAGCACCGGCGGACGCGCAGCAACTGCCGCGTTCGGGCTCGGTCGACGTCAACGCGAAGGAAACGACGCGTTCCGACTCGAACAAGGCGTAACGCCGTTACGCTGACAGGCATTCGCGATGCTGGATCTCGGTCTTTCGAAGATGGCGCTGATCGGCGTCGTCGCGCTCGTGGTGCTCGGCCCCGAGCGCCTGCCGCGCGTTGCGCGTACGGCAGGCGCGCTGTTCGGCCGTGCGCAGCGGTACATCAACGACGTGAAGGCCGAGGTCTCGCGCGAAATCGAACTCGACGCGCTGCGGACGATGAAGACCGATTTCGAGACGGCCGCGCGCAATGTCGAGACGACGATTCACGACAACCTGCGTGAGCACGAGAAGGACCTGAACGACACGTGGCATTCCGCGGTCGGCAGTCTCAACGAAGCGGCGGGCGACGCCGGTTCGACGGGTTCCGACATGCCGTCGTGGCGCGGCAGTACGGCCGCGCTCGCGCCGAAGCGCCGCAACTGGCGCGTCAAGCAGGCGGCTGCGCCTGCCTGGTACAAGCGCGCGACCACCCGCCGTACGCACGTGCAGTCGGGCGCCGCGCGTGTCGCGCGCCACCAGCCGGCCAGCCTGCGCCGGCCGACGCGCTTCTTCTGAGTCGAGCGCATGCTCGCTCGTCAATCCTACCGAGGGCCGGTGTGAGCGACCCCCAGCAGAACCCGGGCGACGCCCCGGAAGAAACCTTCATTTCCCATCTCGTCGAGCTTCGCGATCGCATCATTCGCGCGGGCGCGGCCGTGATCGTCGTGTTCCTCGGGCTCGTCTACTGGGCGCCCGACATCTTCCGGCTGCTCGCGCGGCCGCTGATGGAGAACCTGCCGAAAGACGGCAAGATGATCGTCACCGACGTCACCGGCTCGTTCTTCGTGCCGATGAAGGTCACGATGCTCGTCGCGCTGGTGATCGCGCTGCCGATCGTGCTGTACCAGATCTGGGCATTCGTCGCGCCGGGGTTGTACCAGCACGAGAAGAAGCTCGTCGCGCCGCTCGTCGGCAGCAGCTACCTGCTGTTCCTGTGCGGGATGGCGTTCGCGTACTTCCTCGTGTTCCCGACGATCTTCCGCGTGATGGCGCACTACAACGCGCCGCTTGGCGCGGAAATGACAACCGACATCGACAACTACCTGAGCTTCGTGCTCGGGATGTTCATCGCGTTCGGGGTCACGTTCGAGGTGCCGATCGTCGTCGTGCTGCTCGTCCGGATGGGCGTGCTGTCGCTGAAGAAGCTGAAGGAAATGCGGCCGTACGTGATCGTCGGCGCGTTCGTCGTCGCGGCGGTCGTCACGCCGCCGGACGTGTTCTCGCAACTGATGCTCGCATTGCCGCTGGTCGTGCTGTTCGAGATCGGGCTGCTGGCCGCGCGGTTCTTCGTGCCGAAGAAGCCGGCCGAGGAAGGCGAGGCGGGGAACGGCGAAGCCGCCAGTTGATGAGTGTGCCGGGCGGCGCGCGGCGGCCGGACCTTCGGCGCCAGGCTTGAGTAAAACCCGGTGAACGTAGTCGGCCGGGGGGCGGATGGCGGGGCCATCTTCCTGGCAACAAGTTTTTTCGATACAAAGTAAAAGGGCAGCCAACCGGCTGCCCTTTTACTTTCAGACGGTGGTATCCGGGGCATGCGGCCGTGCGCCGCTCGCCGGACGTCACTCCGTATCGCTGTCCTGCTCGTCGAGCGTCTGCTTCGGCGGCGGCGGGCGCTTGCCGATCACGACGCTCACATCGAGCTCCTTGCCCTTGCGCACGACGTGCACCTTGGTCGGCGTGCCGGGCTTGATCTGCGCGACGGTGTTCAGCAGCTTCGTGGTGTCGGTGATCTCGTCGCCGTTGACCGAGACCAGGATGTCGCCCGGCTTGATGCCGGCCTTGTCGGCCGGGCCGCCCTGCAGCACGCCGGCGACGATCGCGCCCGATTTCTGCGTCAGCCCGAACGACTCGGCGATCTCCGGCGTGACGTCCTGCGGCTCGACGCCGATCCAGCCGCGCGTGACCGAGCCCGTCGTGATGATGCTTTCGAGCACCGTGCGCGCGGTCGACACGGGGATCGCGAAGCCGATGCCGAGCGAGCCGCCCGAACGCGAGTAGATCGCAGTGTTGATGCCGAGCAGGTTGCCGTTCACGTCGACCAGCGCGCCGCCCGAGTTGCCGGGGTTGATCGGCGCATCGGTCTGGATGAAGTTCTCGAACGTGTTGATGCCGAGGTGGTTGCGGCCCAGCGCGCTGATGATCCCCATCGTGACCGTCTGGCCGACGCCGAACGGGTTGCCGATCGCGAGTACGACATCGCCGACCCGCGACTGGTCCGAGCGGCCGAGCGTGATCGTCGGCAGGTTCGTCATGTTGATCTTCAGCACCGCGAGATCGGTCTCGGGATCGCTGCCGATCACCTTCGCGGTGGCGGTGCGGCCGTCGGCGAGCGCGACTTCGATCTGGTCGGCGCCGTCCACGACGTGCTGGTTCGTTAGAATGTAACCTTCAGGGCTCACGATAACGCCCGAGCCAAGGTTCGCGGCCGGTTCGTCCTGCTGCTTGCGGGCGTTGCGGTCGCCGAAGAAGTAGCGGAACAGCGGATCTTTCGCGCGCGGGTCGGGCGGTAGCGAGCCGTCCTTGCTGGAGAATACGTTGACGACGGCCGGCATCGCCTTTTGCGCGGCTTCGGCGTACGACGTGGTCGCCGGTGCGCCGCCGATGCCCGGCGCGACTTCTCGCAGCGCAACGATCGGCGTGGCGAGCTGCTTGCCGAGCTGTCCTTGCCGTTGCAGCCATTGCGGCTTGAGCGTCACGACGATGAACATCAGCGCGAGCAGTACGGTGACCGCCTGCGCGAAGAACAGCCAGAAGCGTCTAAGCATCTGAATGGATTAGAGGTTTATATGGATCGGATCGAACTTGAATTGTACTTGAACAATACCCTTGAAACCGCGCGCTTCAAGGACTATTGCCCGAATGGCCTCCAGGTCGAGGGGCGTCGCAAGATCGAGAAGATCGCCACCGGCGTGACGGCGTCGGTCGCGTTTCTCGAAGCCGCGCTCGAATGGGGGGCGGATGCCGTGCTGGTCCATCACGGCTATTTCTGGCGCAACGAACCGCCGCAGATCACGGGCCGCAAGTACCAGCGCCTGAAGCTGCTGCTCGCGAACGACCTGAACCTCTTTGCGTTCCACCTGCCGCTCGACGCGCATCCCGAATACGGCAACAACGCCCAGCTCGGCGAGCGGCTCGGCCTGATCGGCGAGCAGCGGTTCGGCGAAGGCGACCTCGGCTGGATGGCGACGCTGCCGATGCCCGTCACGCTCGAGCACTTCGTCGCGAAGGTCGAGCGTACGCTCGGCCGCACGCCGCTCGTGCTCGGTGATCCGGACATGCAGTTGCGCCGCATCGGGTGGTGCACGGGCGCCGCGCAAAGCTATTTCGACGCGGCGATCGACGCGGGCGCGGACGTGTTCCTGACCGGCGAGGTGTCCGAATACGTGACGCATACGGCTGCCGAGAGCGGCGTCGCGTTCGTTGCGGCAGGGCACCATGCGACCGAGCGCTACGGAATCCAGGCACTTGGCGCCCACTTGTCCGAAGAATTCGATATCGAACACCTTTTTATCGATATTCATAACCCCGTCTGAATGCCGGATTTGCGGCAGCGCATCGAAATTTCGCAATGTAGCGAACACTTAAAAGCGAAATGATTTAATCGCTCCGATAGTGGGGGAAAACCCTTGACTATCAATCACTTCGAAGGGATTTTCATCTCCGGGCCTTGTAAATGGCGACTCCATTCGCGCAAACTAGCGGCGGAATGAAAAGTCGTGACGGAAAATCCAACTCAGAAGTGGGGCGTGTGATGCGAGACAAGGAAGAGAAACGCGTCGACAGCGGCCGCCGTACCTGGCTGATTGCGACATCCGTAGCAGGTGGCGTGGGAGGCGTAGCCACCGTCATACCTTTCGCGGCGTCGCTTGCGCCGTCCGCGAAAGCGAAAGCGGCCGGTGCACCGGTCGAAGTCGACATCAGCGGGCTGAAGCCCGGTGAAATGGTGACCGTTCCGTGGCGCGGCAAGCCGGTGTGGATCCTGAACCGCACCGACGCAATGCTGGCCGACGTGGTCAAGGCCGACAAGGAAGTGGCCGATCCGACCACCGAAAAGCCCTATACGATGCCGTTGCCCGCGTATTGCGCGAACGAATATCGCGCGCGGGCCGATCGCAAGAACATTCTCGTCGTGATGGCCGTGTGTACGCACCTCGGCTGCACGCCAAGCCAACGCTTCACGCCGGGTCCGCAGCCGAACCTGCCGGACGACTGGCCGGGCGGCTTCCTCTGCCCGTGCCATGGTTCGACCTACGACCTCGCCGGCCGTGTGTTCAAGAACAAACCGGCGCCTCAGAATCTCGACATCCCGCCCTACATGTTCACGTCGGCAACGACCCTCGTGATCGGCAAGGACGAGAAAGGAGAAGCGTGATGGCCGACAACAAGGAAGTCTCCACGACAGGTCTCACCGGCTGGATCGATCAGCGCTTCCCGCTCACGTCCACCTGGAAGAAGCACGTTTCCGAGTACTACGCGCCGAAGAACTTCAACTTCTGGTACTTCTTCGGCTCCCTCGCGCTGCTGGTGCTCGTCAACCAGATCGTCACGGGCATCTTCCTGACGATGAACTACAAGCCCGACTCGACGCTCGCGTTTGCGTCGGTCGAGTACATCATGCGCGAGGTGCCGTGGGGCTGGCTGATCCGCTACATGCACTCCACGGGCGCGTCGATGTTCTTCGTGGTCGTTTATCTGCACATGTTTCGCGGGCTGCTTTACGGGTCGTACCGCAAGCCGCGCGAGCTCGTGTGGATCTTCGGCTGCGCGATCTTCCTGTGCCTGATGGCCGAGGCGTTCTTCGGCTACCTGCTGCCGTGGGGCCAGATGTCGTTCTGGGGTGCGCAGGTGATCGTGAACCTGTTCTCGGCGATCCCGTTCGTCGGCCCCGACCTGTCGTTGTGGATTCGCGGCGACTACGTCGTGTCGGACGTCACGCTGAACCGCTTCTTCGCGTTCCACGTGATCGCGATTCCGCTCGTGCTGGTCGGCCTCGTGATCGCGCACCTCGTTGCGCTGCACGAAGTGGGCTCGAACAACCCGGACGGCATCGAGATCAAGGCGAAGAAGGACGACAACGGCATTCCGCTCGACGGCATCCCGTTCCACCCGTACTACTCGGTGCACGATTTCCTCGGCGTGTGCGTGTTCCTGATGGTGTTCGCGCTGATCGTGTTCTTCTCGCCGGAAATGGGCGGCTACTTCCTCGAGGCGAACAACTTCGTCCCGGCGAACCCGCTGCAGACGCCGCCCGAGATCGCGCCGGTCTGGTACTTCACCGCGTTCTACGCGATGCTGCGCGCGACCACCGACCCGTTCAAGATCGTGCTGATGATCGTGATCGTGCTGCTCGGCGTGCTCGCGCTGATCCGCGCGCGCGGCAAGTGGAAGGTCAGCCTGCCGGTGCTGGCCGCGGCGATCGTCGTGTTCATGTACCTGACGGAGTCGAAGTTCTGGGGCGTCGTCGTGATGGGGTCGGCGGTGATCACGCTGTTCTTCCTGCCGTGGCTCGACCGCAGCCCGGTGAAGTCGATCCGCTACCGGCCGCTGTTCCACAAGGTGTTTCTCGGGATCTTCGTCGTGGCGTTCCTGACCCTCGGGTTCCTGGGCACGCGACCGCCATCGCCGGCCTCGACACTGATCGCGCAGGCCTGTGCGCTGATCTACTTCGCGTTCTTCCTCGGCATGCCCGTCTGGACGCCGCTTGGCACGTTCAAGCAGCCGCCGGAGCGGGTGCGCTTCAAGCCCCATTAACGTGAGCGAGGAGAGAACGACATGAAGAAACTGCTTTCGACACTCGCGCTGATCGGGGCGACCGCCTGTGCGCTGCTGGTGGCGCCGGCGGTTCGGGCGGAAGGTAATTTTCCGCTCGACCGGGCGCCCGATAACACGGAAAATCTCGTTTCGCTTCAGCACGGCGCGCAATTGTTTGTAAACTATTGCCTGAACTGCCACAGCGCGAACCTGATGCGCTACAACCGTCTGACGGATCTGGGCATATCCCAGAAGGAGATCGAAAAGAATCTCCTGTTCACGACCGACAAGGTCGGCAACACGATGTCCGTTGCGATGCGGCCCGAAGACGCGAAGAACTGGCTCGGCACCTCGCCGCCCGACCTGTCGGTCGAGGAGCGTGCGCGCGGCCGCGACTGGCTGTATACGTATCTGCGGAGTTTCTACCGCGACGACACGCGGCCGAGCGGCTGGAACAACGCGGTGTTCGAGAACGTCGGCATGCCTCATGTACTGTGGCAGCTGCAGGGGCAGCGCACCGCCAAATTCGAAGACAAGACGGACGAGGAGACGGGCGAGAAGGTCCATACGCTCGTCGGCTTCCAGCAGGTCACACCGGGGACACTGTCCGCAGTGGATTATGATTCTGCGGTTGCCGACCTGGTGGCGTACATGACCTGGATGTCCGAGCCGGCTCAGCAGACCCGCAAACGCCTCGGCGTATGGGTGCTGATCTTTCTCGGTGTCCTGACTTTCCTGGCCTGGCGGCTCAATGCCGCGTACTGGAAAGATATCAAGTAATCACGCCTGACCGGCGTGGGGCCGGCGCAAGGTGGAACCCCGCAAGGAGTTCGCCGCGTGCCGGCCCTCGGCTTTTTTGAGGAAACGCAAACATGATGGTTCTGTATTCCGGCACAACTTGCCCGTTCTCCCAGCGTTGCCGGCTGGTGCTGTTCGAGAAGGGCATGGATTTCGAAATCCGTGACGTCGACCTGTTCAACAAGCCGGAAGACATTTCGGTGATGAACCCGTACGGTCAGGTACCGATCCTGGTCGAGCGCGACCTGATCCTGTACGAATCGAACATCATCAACGAGTACATCGACGAGCGCTTCCCGCATCCGCAACTGATGCCGGCCGATCCCGTGCAGCGCGCACGTGCACGCCTGTTCCTGCTCAATTTCGAGAAGGAACTGTTCGTCCACGTCAGCACGCTCGAGAACGAGAAGGGCAAGGCAGCAGAGAAGAACCACGAGAAGGCACGCCTCGCGATTCGCGATCGCCTGACGCAGCTCGCGCCGATCTTCGTGAAGAACAAGTACATGCTCGGCGAAGAATTCTCGATGCTCGACGTCGCGATCGCGCCGCTGCTGTGGCGTCTGGATCACTACGGCATCGAGCTGTCGAAGAACGCCGCGCCGCTGATGAAGTACGCCGAGCGGATCTTCAGCCGTCCGGCCTACATCGAAGCACTGACGCCGTCCGAAAAGGTCATGCGTCGTTGATGGTGCAATGAGTGCATGACGGAGAGGGCGGCGCGGCGTGCCGCGCCCCCGCTCCGGGTTCGAGGATTGTGATGCAAGAGATTTCAACGAAGCCTTATCTGCTGCGCGCGTTGTACGAGTGGTGCACCGATAACGGTTACACGCCGCATATCGCGGTGAGGGTCGACAACTCGACGCGCGTACCGCGTCAGTTCGTGCGTGACGGCGAGATCGTGCTCAACATCAGCTTCGAGGCGACGAGCCAGTTGCAGATGGGCAACGAGTGGATCGAGTTCACGGCCCGGTTCTCCGGGAAGGCGCACAAGATCGAGATTCCGGTTGCCAACGTGCTCGCGATCTATGCGCGCGAGAACGGGCAGGGCATGGCGTTCCAGGTCGATGCGGTCGCGGGTGAAGGCGCGGATTCGGGTGCGTTCGATGAAGATGCGCCGCAGACGGATGATGCGCAGCGCGACGAATCGCCGGCCGTGTTGACGCCGGTGGCCGACAGCGGCGCGAACGAGGAACCCTCCGAAGGCGCCGACGAGCCGCCGAAAACCGACGGCGATGGCGACGGTTCAAAAGGTGGCAGCAGACCTCGCCTCAAGATCGTGAAATGAGGTAGAATCTCGCGCTACGCCGGCTTAGCTCATCTGGTAGAGCAGTTGATTTGTAATCATCAGGTGGCGGGTTCGAGTCCTGCAGCCGGCACCACATTGAACGAAGGGCCGGGAGGTTTTGCCTCCCGGCCCTTTGTCGTTTCTGCGGTCGCGTTCCCTTTGCCCAGAAAAAGAAAATGCAGATCGTTAAAACGTGGTGCGTCACTGTCCTGGTTTCGGTGCTGGCTGGTGGTAGTACTGCCGCATTATCCCGACCGTTGGCGCAAGTCTGCCTGACGCAAGCCGAGGTCCAGCAGATGGATCGCGACTTCTGGGCGACATACCCGTCGCCGGACGGTTTCGCGATGTATGCGGCACCGAAGTTTTCGCTCGGCACGAACATCACGGAACTGTCGCGGTCGCTTGCGGCCACGACGAGCGGTCCGGCACGGGCGCGCGCCGTTGCCATATTCCTTGCGCAGCATCCGGACGTGTTCGGATCGTTCAAGAACGCGCATGACGCGGCCTATCTGTACTATCCCGGACGCGACCACAGTCCCGATGCCGTGCGTATGTCGTCGACGTTCCCTGTCGGGCAGTGCGTTTCCGAATTCAATTACTCGATCGATACAAGCCGTGCCCAGTGTGTCGCCGGGCAGCGCATTCGCGCATACAGTCTGTCGTTCATCAAGGACAAGGGACGTGTGATGCTGCGAACAGGTGTGCTCGGGCTCGACGCCTGTAATTGATCCGTGCGCCGGCGAACGGCATGGCGGCAGTGTCGTCCCACCGGGGACAGCGCATGGAGGCAGATAGCATCACATCTGCCTGAACAACCCCGCATACGCCCGACTGACCGGCAGCATCTCCCGCTGCCCGTGCACGCGAATCCGCAACCTTCCCAACAGATCGCGCTCGACACGATCGATCGCTGCGTACGCAACGATCACGCCGCGATGCACCTGCGCGAACCGCTCGGGATCGAGCCGCTGCATCAATTCCTTCAGCGGCGTGCGAATCACGAGCCGTTCGCTGGCCGTCACGATTACCGTGTATTTCTCCGAAGCCTGGAAGTACAGCACGTCGTCGACCGAGACGAGCCGCGTTGCATCCTTCACGCCTACCGTCAGCCAGCGGATCGGCGCCGCGTCCCGCGCTTGCGCCACCTGTGCGTGCGCATCGGCATGCGCAAGCGCCGGCCCGCCGCGCTGCAGCTTCGCGATACAGCGCAGCAGCCGCTCGTCGGTCACCGGTTTCAGCAGGTAGTCGACCGCCGCACGATCGAACGCATCGACCGCGTATTCGTCGTAGGCCGTGACGAACACGACATGGACGTCGGGTGCCAGCGCCGCGAGCTTCAGGCCGTCGATGCCGGGCATCCGGATGTCGAGAAACGCGATGTCCGGGCGCGGCGACGCGTTCAGCGCGGCCAGCGTTTCGATGCCGTTGCGCGGCATCGCGACGATGTCCAGTTCGGGCCAGAGCTGACCGAGCCGCTGCGCGAGCGAGGCGGACAGGTTTGGTTCGTCGTCGGCGATGAGTGCGGTCGGCATGTCAGTCGATCGGAATCAGAAGGGTCGCGGTGACGCCATGCGCGGCGGCGGCGTTCGTCTCGACGGAGACGCGGCCGCGCTCGCCGTGCAGCGTCCGGATGCGCGCGGCGACGTTGGCGAGCCCGACGCCGCCATGCAGGCGCGAGTTGCCATTGCCGAGGCCGACGCCCGTATCGATCACGTTCAGTTCCAGGCAGTCGCCCCGCATCCTGCCGCGAATCACGATCACGCCGCCGTCGATCGACGGCTCGATCCCGTGCAGCAGCGCATTCTCGACGAGCGGTTGCAGCAGCAGCGGCGAGAACGGCAGTGCATGCAGATCCGCCGGCACGTCGATCGCATATGAAAGCCGCTCGCCGAGCCGGATCGACGCGATCTTCAGCAACGCGTCGACGAGCTCGAGCTCCTCGCCGAGCGTCGACGTCGCATCGCGCGTGCGTCGCAGGCTCGCACGCAGGTAGCGGTTCAGGCTGTCGAGCATCGTCGACGCGCGCGCCGGATCGCGCTCGATCAGGCTCTGCACGTTCGCGAGCGTATTGAACAGGAAGTGCGGTTCGATCTGCGCCTGCAGCAGCGCCAGGCGCGCCGCCGTCTCGGCCTGGCGGGCTTCGGCGGCTTCGCGGCGCTCGGTCTCGAGCGTCGCGCGCATGCGCATCGACTGCAGGAACAGCGACACGCACACGAACAGGATCGCCGAGATGAGAAACGACGGCCCGTAGTTGTCCCACGTGCCGATGCGGGCGCGCCCGAACACGTGCGGCACGTTTCCGCTGGTGAGCGCTGCCGTGATCTCGAAACCGATGAGCACGCTGGCCGGTGCGATCACGATGGCCTTGAGCGCGAGCCCCGGCTTGCGCGGCAGGAGCCAGTCGCCGGCGTGACTGAGCAGCAGCGCGGAGAAGCCGATCGCGTTGGCGACGACAAGGTCGGGCAACAGCGGCTCCTGGAAATGGAGCGCCCAGAAACCCAGGCCGACGACCGAGTTGAAGCACGCGAACGCGAGCAGTGCGGCCGGATCGCGCAGCAATCGCGGCTCGGCGCCGGCGGGTGGCTGCGGAATCGGCGAAGGGTCGGACGTGGCTCGCATGGTATCGGGTGAGGATGGCGCGCGATGCGCTGATGGTCTGACCTTACTGCCGGACGGCCCGACTGCGCACGCATTGCGACGAACGGTGCGCGGCTTCGACGAAGCGCTTCCGCTGCCGATGGTTGGCCGGTTTCCGTCACGAGTGTAGTGGAAGGGGCTGCGGAAGGACACAGGGCGTGGCCGGTTTCGCGTCGAGCATGAAGCGTCGGCCGGCTCGTCGAAGGCCGACTTTTCGGTTCGGAAGTTGCCGGCCTCCGGATTCGTGGGCGCATCGGTGTGCCCGATCAGGCGAACGATCATCGTCGCGACGCGCCACTCGTCCGCGAATTCCGGCCGCCCGTCGCAAGCCCCGCCGCCTGCCGCGATCGGGCAGTACGGTGTTGCCGTGTCCATCCGATCAGGCGACTCCGACCATGTCCGCGCTCCTTCACCTGAAGCCTTACTTGTACGTGATGTTCTGCGTGCTGCTCTATATCGGCATCAAGCGCTGTTTCCCGCGCGAGGTGCCGGCTGTCCGACCGTTGATCTCGCCGGTCGCGTTCGGGATGCTCGGCATCGCCAGCCTGAACGGACTTTTTCCGCATGCGGGTGTCGACGCGAATGCGATCGCGCTGGCAGCCGTCCTGGGCGGCGCGGCGCTGGGCTGGCTGCACGCGAGCCGGTGGCGGCTCGCGTACCGCCGGGCCTCGTCGGGCCTGCGCGTGCGCCTGCCCGGCGACGCGAGCCTGCTCGTCACGCTGATGCTGACGTTCGTCGCCGAAACCGGCATCCATTACGCGGTCGCCGTGCATGCACCGTGGGCGGCGACGGGCGGCTTCGTGATGGTGTCGTTCGCGGTATGGGGCGTGCTCGTCGGGATGACGCTCGGGCGCGCGGTGAACGTGGTCGTGCGCTGCATGCGCCATGCGAACGGAGCGGAGCATGGGAGTTTCCCGTATTCGGTCGATCCGCGATGAAGGGTGCGAAACGGCCCGCGAGCGGGCACCTGACGGCCTGACAGGCGATGCGGCCCGTCTTCGTCAATCGGGGGCGGCATCGAACCGAAGCGGCGTGTGACGGGCCCCGATTTGCACCCCGTTTCCTGTCACGGTCGCGTCATGGGGCGCCCATAACGTTGCACGTTCCCGTCGCGGCGGCACCGCCGGACCGGGAACGTGCGCAACCCGCTCGCGACGACGTGCCCAAGTCGCAGGTGGGGGCCGACCGGGATCTCGCGCCCGGCGGCGCAGCGGTCACGCATCGCGCCATTTCATTCGAAAATACGATCGGCGACGGTTCGAACCGGACCGCGGACGATCAGGAGACAGGGACCATGCTGAGTCCGCATGAATTCTCGATGCTGCTGCGCGTCGCGCGTGCGCCGGACAGCGTCGATCCGTCGAATCCGGCCTTTGCCGTGCTGGTCGAGAAACGGCTGGTCGACGATACGCAGGTACGCATGAATGCCGTGGCCGCGCACCCGGCGCTGACACCGATCGGCCAGATGCTGCTGGCGCGCTTCGACGAAGCGGCTTGAAGGGCAGCGTCACGCCTTCGTCGGAACGAAGGACGTGACGCGTTGAAGCGCCGGGCCGCTTACTGCGCGACCGGCACGGTCACGTCGCTGCCGAACCAGTGCATCGAGATCTTCTTCAACGTGCCGTCCTTGTGCAGCGAGTCGAGCGCATCGTTGATCGCCTTCTCGAACTTCGGGTTGCCCTTGCGGAACGGGATCGCCATTTCCTGCTTGCCGCCGTTCAGCACCGCGCCCGCGCGCAGCGGCAGGTTCGACGTCTTGATCATGTACGGCAGCATCAGGCGGTCGTCGAGCGTCGCCTCGATCCGGCCCGCGGCGAGGTCGCGCAGCTTCTCCGGCGCGCCCGGATACGTCTGCACCTCGATACCGGGCACGGTGCGTGCCATCTGGTCGTAGTTGGTGCCGAGCGTCACGCCGAGCTTCTTGCCCTTGAAGTCGTCGAGCGACTTGAAGTTGCGCGAGTCGTCCTTGCGCTGGATCAGCTGCGCGGCCGAATACGTGTACGGCTGGCTGAAGTCGAGTGCTTCCTTGCGCTGCGGCGTGATCGTGACTTGGTTGACGATCACGTCGAACTTGCCGGCCTGCAGGCCGGCGATGATGCCGCTCCATTCGGTCGGGATGAACTGCGTCTTCACGCCGAGCTTGCCGGCGACCGCGTTCGCGACGTCGACGTCGAAGCCTTCGAGCTGGCCCGACGTGCCGCGTGAGTTGAACGGCGGATACGTGCCTTCGAGGCCGACGCGCAGCACGCCGGCTTTCTTCACTGAATCGAGCAGGTCGTCCGCGTGCGCGGAGACGGCCGTAAAGCCGAGGGCCGACGCGAGCAGCAGGCCCGACAGCAGGAACTTCGAACGTTTCATCGCAGATCTCCAGTGGTCAGCGTGGTGTGAGGTGAGCGCCGGCGCCGGGTGGGCGCGGCGGGCCGCAAGACGGGCACGTAGACACTACTCGCAACCGGGCCGCGCCGGAAGTCGAATTGGCCCTGATTGAAAGCGATTTCATCGATATGCCGGACGGCGGGCGTGATTGCCGTCCGCCAGCGTGACACGCGGGCTGATCGGATTCCGCTCGTTTAAATCAGGTCAGATTCGAGAGCGTGCGAAGTTTTGTCTGTAAAATCGCGCGAGCAAAATCGAATGCTCGCGCCATCCGAGGGCGTGTCAAAAGAAAAAAGGCCGTTCATGAACATGCAGAACACAATCGCCGCGTTGCGCGGCGGATTGCTTCAGCAGGACCGGTTGCTGAAGCTCGATACGCCATTGGGGGCCAACGTCCTGACCGTTCAGCGGGCAGTCGGTCGCTCACGTATCGGGCGCGCATACGAGTTCACGCTCGACGTGCTGTCGACCGACAGCGATGTGGAACTTAAAAAGCTGATCGCACAGCCCGTCACGTTGTGGATCCAGCAGGGCGATCTCGGCTACCGGCCGATCAACGGCTACGTGCATACCGCGCGCCGGCTGGGTGCCGACGGCGGGCTCACGACCTATCAGCTCGCGTTCGCCGATTTCACCCACTTCCTGAAGTTCCGTCGCGATCAGCGGCTCTGGAACGACACGACCGTCGACCAGATCATCAGCGACGTGCTGAACCAGCATCCGCAGGCGCAGGGGCATTTCCGCTTCGCGCTGTCGAAGCCGCTGCCGAACCGGTCGTACACGCGCCAGCACGACACCGACTGGCATTTCGTGCATCGGCTGATGGAGAACGAGGGGCTCTACTGCGCATGGCAGCAGGCCGACGACGGCAAGTCGCATACGCTCGTGATCACCGACAACCTGCAGGCGTTCGCGCCGCTGTCGCCGGAAACCGTGCGTTTTTATCGCGGCGACGCGGCCAGCGAACCCGACGCGTTCACGCAATGGTCGGGTACGCGCACGCTGCAGAGCGTGACGCGCACGACGCGCACGTTCGACTACAAGAATCCTTCGCAGCCGTCGAACCCGAAAGGCACGTCGCTGCCGACGATGGGCGGCCAGGGCGAGTTGCCGGATCAACTCGAAGTCTACGAGTACACGGGCGCCTACACGTATCTCGACCAGACCCGCGGCGACCATCTGACGAAGGTCAAGATGGAGGAGTGGGAGTCGCGGGCGAAGCGCTTCCATGCCGCAGGCGGGGTGCGCGCGATCGATGCCGGCCGACGCTTCACGCTGGCCGACCATCCCGAGCACGATCGTGATCCCGCCGATCAGCGCGAATTCGTCGCGATCGAGGTGGCGTGGTGGATCGAGAACAATCTGCCTGTTGCAAGCGACAGCGCGGACTTTCCGTACAGCCTGCGCGAAGCGCTGACGCAGGCACAGGACAACTACGGTACCGATCCCGCGTTTCGCGTGCAGCACGACGACGGATCGGCCGGCTTCTATCTCGTCGAAGTCGAAGCGCAACGTGTGAGCGTGCCGTATCGCAGCCCGTTCGAGCATCACAAGCCGGAGATGCACCTCGAGACGGCGATCGTCGTCGGGCCGCAAGGCGAGGAGGTTTATACCGACGAGTTGAACCGGATCCGTGTGCAGTTCGTGTGGGACCGGTTGAACCCGGGCAACGAGAACGCGTCGTGCTGGGTGCGCGTCGTGCAGTCGGATACGGGCGGCGGCTACGGCGGCGTGCATGTGCCGCGCATCGGCGAGGAAGTGCTGATCGACTACGTCGGCGGCGACTGCGACCGGCCGCTCGCAGTCGGGCGCGTGTACAACGGCGCGAACCAGCCGCAGTGGCATACCGACGGGATCCTGTCCGGGTATCGGTCGAAGGAGTATTCGGGCGGCGGCTACAACCAGCTCGTGATGGACGACGCGACCGGGCAGAACCGCGTGCAGCTGATGAGCAGTAGCGCGAACAGCCTGCTGCATCTGGGCTACATCATCGACCAGAACGGCAATTCGCGCGGGCCGTATCTCGGCAGCGGCTTCGACTTGCGCTCGGATGCGTATGGCGCGGTGCGGGCGAGCCAGGGCCTGTACGTGACGACGCATCCGAAGGCGGCGAACAGCCAGCCGCTCGACGTGAAGGAAGCGCAGCAGCAGCTCGTGACGGGCGAGAGCCTCGTCGAGGCGATGTCGGGCGTGAGCGAGCAGCATCAGGCGGAAAGCCTGAAGGACGCGCAGGACACGATGCGCGCGTTCACGGATGCGACGCAAGACAGCGCATCGGGTAGCGCGTCGGGCGGGCGTACGGCCGGCGGCGGCACGGGTAACGCGAACGCGTTCAAGGAGCCGGTGATGCTGTTCGGCAGCCCATCGGGGATCGGGATGTCGACGCAGCAGTCGGTGCATGTGGTCGCGAACGATCACGTGAACGTGGCGAGCGGGCAGAGCGTGCATGTGGCCGCAGGCAAGTCGCTGATCGGGAGCATCGGGCAGAAGCTGAGCCTGTTCGTACAGAACGCGGGGATGAAGCTGTTCGCGGGCAAGGGCAAGGTGGAGATCCAGGCGCAGTCGGACAACATCGAGGTGACCGCGCAGAAGGCGGTGAAGGTGGTGTCGGCGACGGACCGGATCGAGATCGCGGCCGATCAGGGGATCCTGCTGACGAGCGGCGGGGCATACATCCGGATCAAGGATGGCAATGTCGAGGTCCATGCGCCCGGGACGATCGACGTGAAGGGGGCGTCGCATACGTTCGCGGGGCCGGCGAGCATGGGGTATCCGTTGCCGAGCCCGCGGCCGGATCAGCCGGGGCAGTTGGAGTTGTTGCATACGTACGGGAACGGCCAACCGGTGAAGGGCGGCTTGTTCTCGGTGTTCGATGCGAATGGCGGGCTGTTGAAGAAAGGAGCGCTCGACAACAACGGGCACATGATCGTGAGCGGCCTGCCACCGGGGGCGGTGCAGGTCAAGTTCGGGGAGGATCCGCGCTCGCAGGATCAGCAGTCGAGCCGTTTCGACGTGGCGCCGTGGCCGGCCAATCCGGCGCCGGCGGCAGGCGCCGCGGAAACCGCGCAGGCGCAGCTCGGCTCGTTTCTGCCGGTGGCAGGCAGTGCCGCCGGCGCGCTGACGGGCCTGGCCGGTGCGGCGACGCAGGGTGGCGCGGCGCTGGCGAAGGCCGCCGTTGGTCAAGGCATGGGCATGGCGCAGCAGGCGGTAGGCGGCATGTTGCCGGCGGGTGCGTCGAATGCACTGGGGGCGGCGAAAACGGTCGCGGGATTGGCGAGCTCGGCGTCGCAGGGCGGAGCCGCGTTGGCGAAGGCGGTGGCAGGCCAGGGCCTCGGTATCGCGCAGCAGGCTGCGGCCAATATGCTGCCGGCGGGGGCGCAGGCGGCGCTGTCGCAAGCGGGCCAGTTGAGTGCCGCCGCCCAGCAGGTCAGCGGTCTCGCGCAGACGGCGCGTAGCGCCGCAGCCGTGCTGAAAATGAGCTGAGCATCGCCCCTTTCACCTATTCGAGAACAGAAAAATCATGACCGCTGCGGGCGTCCTTCAACCCAAACCTACCGATGTGTTCGTGTCTCCGATCATGAAGATCACGGAGGCCGATGTACAAGCTGGCATCGATTCATTCGACAAGTGGCTGATCAAGGTCAGCGGCGGCGTCGTCAACGTCGGCCGGCTGAAGACGGTCGCGGAGAACGTGCCGGTTCTGGCCAATATCTTTGCGGCAGTCGATGCGGTGCTCGATATCAAGGCGATGATCGAGCATGGCGACAAACCGATCGACATGTTCGACTGGGTCAACCTCGGTCTCGACCTGATCGGGGTCGTGCCGCTGCCGCCGGCCACCGCCGAGCTTCGGCTCGGCGCGCGGCCGGTGCTGAAGCTGATTCGACAGAAGGTCGTCGAGAGCGGCAAGGCAGCAGGGGAGGCTGCCATGCTGGCGCTGCGCGATTCGATCATCTCGGCGATGGTGGCGAACGTGCAGGAGCGTTACGCGGGCGAGATCGAGAAATTCCTGAAGGTGATACGTGATGGGCTGAAGGAACTGCTCGACCACTGCGCCAAATTCATCGGCGATCTGATGAAGGCGATTGCCGACGTGTTCGCCCACGCGGCGGGGAAAAAGTACGAAGTCGGGCACAACGTGAAGTCGGCCGGGTCGCATCTGAAGGGTGTCGGGGCGGCTATCGTTGCGTATGACGGCAGGAAGGTCCTCGACAATATCGGTGGATTCTTCTCGGACATTCGGAAGGTCGAGGGGAAGGTCGTTATCAACACGGTGACCTCGGCTGCTGATTTGATCGACTCGAATTCGACGAAGAAGCTGCAGCTCTTCGCTGACGATATCTACAAGCGGATTCCGACGGTCCAGAAGTGCATTCGCGAGCTCGATGGGAACGATGCGGGCAAGATCGGGTGGATCATCACGATCGGTGAAGACGGCATGCGGAGCTGGCGCAAGCGCAATCCGAAGCCGCACGCCACGGGGGTTCAGGAACACAAGACGACGAAGGTCGAGGAAAAGCGGGCGGAGCATCGCGTCGAAGCGCTTCAACAGACCACTGAAGCGCATCATCCGGGACCGAATTGTTGCCTTACACATACCCCGGTGAAGACGCCTCCTGCCGCCACCCTCCATTCAATCGGATTCGCGCTCGGCGACGAGCAAATCAATCACGAAGACTTCGCGATCGACGGGCCGTTGCCTATTGTCTGGCAACGTACCTATCGGTCGTTCTTCGACGCGAACGACGAGCATGGCGAATTGGGCGCACGCTGGATTACGCCCTATACGACTCGTTTCGATATTGCCGCGGAAAAACTCGTCTACCACGATGCCACCGGACGAAGTGTCGAGTACCCGTTGCTCGGCGTGGGAAGTGCGCACGATGATCTTTCCGAGGGGCAAACGTTACTGCGGCTGGACGAGCAGTGGCTGACGGTGACGCGCGGGCATGTGCTGCTCGAAGCGTACGAACGGCACGGCAACGTGTTCCGTCTTGCATTCGTCAAGGACCGTGCCGGCAATCAGGTGACGCTCGACTACGATGCGGAAGGGTGGTTGCATCGCCTGATTGCACCGCACGTTCAGGTTGCGTTCCGACATGACGTGCGGGGGCGGATCGTAGGCGTTACTCATCATGATGCGCAGGGCGAATACATCGGCACGCTTGCGAACTATGAGTACGATGACGAGAACGACTTGATCGGGGCGACGGATCGCTACGGTAATCGCCGCGAATACCGTTATCGACATCACCTCGTGACGCGATATACCGATCGCACCGGTCGAGGTGTGAACCTCGAGTGGAACGGTGACGGGCCGAAGGCAAAATGCTTCCGCGAATACGCCGATGACGGCAGCGATGAGGTTCGCCTCGCGTGGCATCCGGACTTCCGGATGGTCAGCGTGACCGATGCGCTTGGCAATGTCACGCACCACTACTACGACAGCAAGGGTTATTCGTTCCGTGTGATTCATCCGGACGGTAGCGAAGAGTGGATGTACCGGGATGCGAACGACAAACTCGTTCAGTACATCCATCGCGACGGTACCGTTGAGCGCATGGAATACGATGCGCGCGGCAACTTCGTCCGCCATCAACGTACCGACGGCAGCGTGGTCGAGATGGCGTATGACCAGAAGGACCAACTCGTTCGCGTGACCGATCCGCTTGGGCACCCGTGGCTGCGTGAATATGACGATGCGGGGAACATGGTTGCGGAGGTCGATCCGCTCGGCCACAAGACCGAGTATGCGTACGACGAGCGAGGGCTGCTTACCCGGATCAAGGATGCCAAGGGGGGCGTAAAAGCGCTGAAGTATGACGACGTCGGCCAGCTGATCAGCTATACCGACTGCTCGGGCAAGACATCGCAGTGGGCGTATGACGCCCAGGGTCGCCTCTCGGAAGCGAAAGATGCCGAGGGTGGGGTAACGGCATACCGTTATGGCGCGAATGGCCAGTTGATCGAAGTCGTGTCGCCGGCGGGGCGCGAGCAGTTGAGCTACGACGCGGAAGGGCGTCTGCTGACGCATATCGATCCGCTGAACCGCAACACGCGTTACGGCTACGACGCGAGCGGGCGTATCAATATCCGCACCGATGCATTGGGACAATCGCTGTCGTATCGCTATGACCGGCTCGGGCGGATCGTCGGGCTGACCGACCAGAATCACGCGAATTACACGTTCCGCTATGACGTAGCAGGCCGATTGATCGAGGAGATCGATTTCGACGGGAAGGCCACGCGCTATTCGTATGACGAGGCGAGCAGCCGTCTCGAGTCGGTCGACGAGGCGGGACAAGTCATGACGATGTCCCACGATCGCGGTGGACGGCTTGATGGCCGTTCGGTCGGCGAAGAGGCGGAGCGTTTCGCCTACGATCCGTTGGGACGATTGATCGAGGCCAGCAATCGATATAGCCGGGTTCAACGGTTCTTTGACCCCGTCGGCAATCTGGTGCGCGAGCATCACGCTTACGACCTGTTCGGCGCGAGCCGGAGCTTCGTGTGGCATCACCAGTACGACGAAATCGGTAACCGAATCAGAACGGTCAGGCCGGACGGCCATGCTGTCGACTGGCTCACGTATGGCTCGGGACACGTCCACGGGCTGATGCTGGACGGCAAGGAACTCGTTCAGATCGAGCGGGACGATCTGCATCGGGAAACATTGCGTACCCTGCCGAGCAAGATCGATCAACACACGGCATACGATCGCGCAGGCAGATTGGCGCAGCGTACGGTACAGCGTGCGAATGCACCCGCGCCGCTGGCAGAGCGCCGGTATCGTTACGACGCGGCGGGCCAACTCGTGCAGATTGAAGACAATCGCAGAGGATTGACGGACTATCGTTACGATCCGGTCGGACGGTTGCTGGAGTCGATCGGACCGGCGGGCAAGGAACGATTCGCGTTCGATCCGGCCAGCAATATCATCGACCCGGCACGTGTTGAAGCGCCTCGCACGGAGAGCCGGCCGAGTCCGGTGCGTGCTGCGGAGAGTACGTTGCCTGCGGAAGTGCCCAAGGTGCTGGGCAACTTGCTGAAGCAATATGCGGGGGAACATTTCGCGTACGACGCGCGAGGCAATCTCGTTCACCGCAGATCGCCGGCGGGTGAGCAGCGTTACGAGTGGAACGCGTTCAACCGGATGACTGCAGCGACGGTTGACGAGGTCGCTCGCAGGAGCGAGTCGCGGTACTACTACGATGCGCTGGGCCGTCGGATTGCGAAAGAGGTGAACGGCGAGCGCACGGTGTTCGGGTGGGATGGCGATACGCTGGCGTATGAGAGCGGGGAGCAGGGCAGCACGCATTACCTTTACGAAGCGGGCTCGTTCGTGCCGATGGTGCAATACGTAAGTGCATCGGTAGACGGGTTCGAGACGCCGTCACGCCGTGAGACCGATCGCTATGTACCGGAAGACGATCCGTTGCAACGGCTGCCGGAACGGGTTGGCGAGGCGCACGCGTTCTATTACCACTGCGACCAGATCGGCACACCGCAATTGCTGACGGATGATGAAGGCGATGTGGTGTGGGAGGCGTCGTATAAGGCGTGGGGAGAGGCGCGGGAGGTGATCGCGCGGGCGTCGAAGGCGGCGGGGATCGTGCCGCGGAATCTGTTGCGGTTCCAGGGGCAGCAATTTGATGATGAAACGGGGCTGCACTATAACCGGTATCGGTACTACGATCCGAACAGTGGGCGGTTCGTGTCGAAGGATCCGATCGGACTCGTGGGGGGGATCAACGTCTTCCACTATGCACCAAATCCGATTGTGTGGATTGATCCGCTCGGTTTGCAAAAGAAACCATCGGTTCCACCGCATATATCACGGCAGAAGCAAGCAGGCCATGTACTGGGCGAGCCCCAGTACGACAATCGAGTTAAGCAAGGGAAGCCAACCTCGTGTTTTTGTGATTGGGACGATGCAGTGCAGTACACAGATGAGGCTTGGAGCAAGGGTAGTCCCGTCCCGGGACGCCCCAATGTACGAGACCACGATTTCAAGACGCCCATAGGTTTTGGCCCCAACGGAGGCACTCAAACTTCAGTGCGCGTTCACCAAGACAATGGAGGAAAAATACATGGACATCCCAAAGGCCCAGAAAGCCCATGATTCCCATTTTGATTGGGAGAAATTCTCGCGTTCCGTGATCGAGTCGTACGGGAGTTTTGAATCCCCGGACTATTCTTTCGCTAAAGTGTATTTTTCTAAGGAAAAATACCCTGACGTGATTCGATTTCTTGCGAAGAATTATGATTTTTCGGAGGATACGGAGCCTAATACTGACGTGAGTTACGGATATTTTTTGAGGGGTGGCGCTGCGAATTTCATATTCCGGGTATCAATTGTTGGTCCGTACTATTATTTGTCGGAATTGTCGTCGGACGGAAGTCAAAAATCGCCGAGCATCGATTTTCCATCAACCGACTCTATGTGCCAGTTGATAAATCGCATGAAGGAGATTGGTATGATTTTTACTTCAGTTGAAGTGTTGAATAAAAGATTGATTTTTGGTGATCAATCGTCAAGTGTCTATTCGATTCTTTACTGTTACGAGGACGAGCCATCCTGGATAGGAGATTAGAACGAGACCCGGCACGTGTTGAACCGGCTCGCACGGAGAGCCGGCGAGTCCGGTACGTGCAACGGAGAGTACGTTGCCTGCGGAGGTGCCCAAGGTGTTGGGCAACCTGTTGAAGCAATACGCAGGGGAGCATTTCGCGTACGACGCGCGCGGCAATCTCGTTCATCGCAGATCGCCAGCAGGTGAGCAGCGTTACGAGTGGAACGCGTTCAATCGGATGACTGCGGCGACGGTTGAAGAGGTCACTCGCAGGAGCGAGTCGCGGTACTACTACGATGCGCTGGGCCGTCGGATTGCGAAAGAGGTGAACGGCGAGCGCACGGTGTTCGGGTGGGATGGCGATACGCTGGCGTATGAGAGCGGGGAGCAGGGCAGCACGCACTACCTTTACGAAGCGGGTTCGTTCGTGCCGATGATGCAGTACGCGAGTGCGTCGGTAGACGGGTTCGAGACGCCGTCACGCCGTGAAACCGATCGCTATGTACCGGAAGACGATCCGTTGCAACGGTTGCCGGAGCGGGTGGGTGATGCGCACGCGTTCTATTACCACTGTGACCAGATCGGTACGCCGCAATTGCTGACGGATGACGAAGGCGATGTGGTGTGGGAGGCGTCGTATAAGGCGTGGGGGAAGCGCGGGAGGTGATCGCGCGGGCGTCGAAGGCAGCGGGGATTACTCCTCGAAGTGCACTGCGGTTCCAGGGGCAGCAATTTGATGACGAAACGGGACTGCACTATAACCGATATCGGTATTACGATCCGAGTAGCGGGCGGTTCGTCAGCAAGGATCCCATCGGGCTCGCCGGTGGCCTGAATCGGTGGCAGTACGCGCCCAATTCTGTGAATTGGATTGATCCGCTAGGGTTGGCTCGTTTCGGATCAGGGAAAGGGACGCATACGGCTCAAGTTACCGTTCGCAGCGCGGAGGGCTCCCAAAGGCACTGTGGCGTATTTCAAAGCGGTAACATGACGCCAGAGGAAAAGGCTTTAGGATTTCCGCAGAATACTCTTGCTACTCATACTGAGGCGCGTGCGGTTTCGCAAGTTCCACTAGCGCCTGGAGATCATATGATCATCGACGGACAGTACCCACCATGTACATCTTGCAAGGGCAAGATGAACGCACGGGCTTTGCAGTCAGGTGCGACGATCCAATATAACTGGCAAGAAGACGGGCAGCAAAAGACGTGGATGGCCAATCCTTCCAAAGGGTGCAAATAAAATGAAATTTGAATTTGTCGCAAATGATGTGTCCTATACGTACGAGGATGGGGTTCATGTTCTGGGGATGGTTGATCGCGGAAATGAGCCGCACGACTACGTTATCTTGCAGCGCGGGACTGAATTCGACGAGCAAGACCGGAAGTTGGGCCAAGATACGTATTACATAGAGGTTTGTGCCGACGGGGTCGCAGGATATGGGGGGGTCAAGTCCGTTACACTCAATGCCGGCAAGTTGAGCATCGAACTTGAAGATGATGCCAAGTGGAGAGAAGATTTGTCGTCGATACAGATCGATGTACAAGCAGCGAAGGACCTTGAGGGGTTGAAAGCATGGCTGTTGGCTATATTCTCTGGTACGAGTACCTCGATTGCACTTGATTAGATGAGCCGGCTGTAGTTTATGATTCAATCGAAGGTCGAGCAGTATCTGACAACGGTTTCTGGTGAGGTAACCAGGACCGATCCTAAGGCACTCGAAAACCTGATCGGTACACCATAATTGCGGACGGGTGATGACGGCGACGTGATGAGGGCGGCGTCGTTATAAGGCGTGGGGGGGAAGCACGGGAGGTGATCGCGCGGGCCTCGAAGGCGGCGGGGATCGTGGCGCGGAATTCGCTGCGGTTTCAGGGGCAGCAGGTTGATGAGGAGTCGGGGCTCGCTTATAACCGGTATCGGTACTACGATTCCGATACCGGCAGATTTATTAGTAACGACCCCATCAGGCTGGCAGGCGGGATCAATATGTACGCCTACGTCCCTTCGCCTGTACAGTGGATTGACCCTCTGGGCTTGGCAAAGACAACGTGTGACTTATATGCATTCGGTAATGCTAGTGGCCCGCGCGAACCCAGAGTACATGGGGTAAATACAAAACCAGGACAAAACGCAGACTTGGCTGCTGATGCAGAAGGAATGGTGGGGCCTACTACTGAGGGCGGGGCATCGACATTCGTGATGTCAATAAGGCGCCTATAAGCGGAACTTATCATAGACTTCCAGCGGGAACGGAGTTGCCAGACGGGATAGATGTGGTCGCTGATGGCAAGGACGTCGGCGGATTGCATGCCGCAACTCATCACACTATTTGTCCGTCTAAGCGTATGTCGGGGCAGACATTTATTGAGAAATTTAAAAATATGCCTTGGGTTAAGGCTGGGAAGAAATGATTATGGATGATCGGGACGTCGAATTGTGGGGGAGGCTTAAGTGTGCCTTTCGTGATTATGTGGTGCAGCGGATCGATTTCGTGAAAAATCCGTCTGCTATTTCATTGATCCAGAAAGCCTTCGGCGTGCCCGAGGACAGGGCGTTGGCCATAGAGTTGGTGTCGCTCTATCCGAATGAAGATCGGATTGTGTTTTTTAGGCAACTAATTTCAATGGCTAGCTATGTTAATGGCTTTGCAGAGGAGTGTAGGGATTTGATACTGGACTTGCCTCGAGATTGGGTAATGGGAAACATCGAATTTGAAATTGAAAAGATGCTGATTGATGGTGGGTACGAGGAGTATCGATGTCTATTGGAGCTGTGCTATAAGCTGGATAAAAATCTGATGACTACGCTGGCGAGGCGTGCTCTGGATAGTTCCGACGAGGACATTAAAGAGGCTGGGGAAGATTTTCTGTATCGATAAATTGGTCAAAGGGGCAGTTAGGGCGATGTATCGATACGTTCACGTTTGAAAGCGACATAGAGTGTGGACGCACTTGCGTCTGCGAGCCTGGGGGGGCATTCGTGCCGCTGGCGCAATACGTGGCCGAGCCGGTCGAGGGGACCGAGACGCCGGAGTGGAAGAGTACCGACCGGTATGTGCCGGAGGAGGACCCGCTGCAGAAGGTACCGGAACGGCGGGCCGGCGCGAAGCTGTTCTATTACCACGGTGACCAGATCGTCACGCCGCAGCTTCTCACGGATGAGTATGGGGGATGTGGTGTGGGAGGTGTCGAATTTCCCGGGAAGTTGATAAATGAAAAGTAGTGGTCTTTGTGTCGCGGATGCACGGATTAAGTCCTTTTCTTATCGAGATGCGCATCTGTCGGTGCTTGTGCAGGCCAATGATAGGGTGTTTGAAGTTGTCTTCCACGCTGTTCTCGGCATGAGAGCAATTTCTCCAGAAGGACAAGATTTGTCTCATTTGGCAGAGAGCAAGGGTGGAGGTTATCTTGTTGCTACATGTGAAGCGGCTGAGGAGCCAGTCGATGGGTACAGGGAATTTGGCTTTATATCAGCCTGGACCGATGATCCGTTACTAATGATAATTGCTAATGACGTTCAGGTTTCCAGGGCGTCGCCTTAGGCAAGGGGCCATGCATACTCTTCTCGAAATGCATGAAAGGTAAGTTAGGACTTTGATAATGGAACAGTGGAATTCGCAGGACTTGCTCAAGCTTCAGCAAGACACATGCAAACGGCTGGCTCTTCCAGAGGCGGCCTCCGAGGAGATGGTTGCTGTCGCAATCTCGACGCTAGAGAAAATGCCAGTGTATGGGACACGGATAGTATTGTCGGAAGGAGGGAACATCAGTTGGTTCTTTC
Source organism: Burkholderia contaminans (assembly GCF_029633825.1). Lineage (NCBI taxonomy): Bacteria > Pseudomonadati > Pseudomonadota > Betaproteobacteria > Burkholderiales > Burkholderiaceae > Burkholderia > Burkholderia contaminans. The sequence goes on from NZ_CP090640.1 coordinate 1,481,729, forward strand.
ACTGCGGCGAATACTCTGACGGGGATGATTTTTATCAGCCTGTGCATGCAGAGCACCTGTCGGAACTGCTCCCTTCCGTATTGAAATATTTGCGACTTCCGCCAGGATCAAAGTTCATCATTGATGATCAAGGGTACGAAGACGTGTGGATGGTCCAGTGATGAGGGAAAATTCGGACGAAAGTGTCCGGAACAGGCGAGCGATACATCAAGGGCCGCTGTCGCGGCCCTTGATGTATGTGGTCATCCAAGATCGGAAGAGATAGAGATCTCGCAGGCGATATGATTGATGGAGACGCACCCGGCGACGCTGGATCGAGGCGCGGCGGCCGAGTTGTTGGCGACCATCGATGCGGAGTCGGAAGAGGATGGTCAGTCGTAAAGGTCAGCGCCCCTGCGGGGCGAGGGTGAGGAGGGGGCGGGGGTAAATATGCGCTGGCAATTAGCGAAGTCTGGGGCTGCGAAGCGGCCAGAAAGAGAAAGTTAGCCCCGCTCGCCCGGCCGTCTGCTGTGCGGGCTCGAGGGGCAAGATAAATGGTGCTTCAGTCAGGATACCGACCGATATCAACATTGAGCGTGATGATGAGGAATGGATCAGCACAAGTGCCACTGAAACGGAGTTCATCGGTCCGGCGGTCCTGGTAATTTGCAGGAAATTCTGAAGCTTGCTATGGATTGGCTTCAGTAACCGCAAGAGCCGCAGTTGCGGCCCTTGCGGTTAGCGAGGTTGCCTTGCGTCCGGGGAGCCATCAAATGGTTACTTGCGAACGAGCGGCATCAATAGGACGAGACATGGGCAGGATATTGTGCAAAACGCACCGCGCTTCCGGCGTGGTGCATGTTTCAAGTGATATCGCGGCCGATATGAAAAAAGACGCGGGGCGATTGCAGACGTTCCGCTATGACATCGACTGGCTTGGAGATGGGCTCCCCGACATCTCGTACTTCGTTTCGGCGGATATTGCGAAGCAGTCCGGGTTGCCCGAGCCTGGTGACACACCATTTGGCCCGGATTTCGAAGAAGCGCATGCGACTGTCTTTGGCGGGCTTGTCCCTGTTTGCGAAAAATGCTTTGACGAATATCTGAACAGGACCGCGTTACCGGCTCGACCCGGCAGGCACGCAGCTTCAGCTTTCCACGATCCTGAGCGGATCGAGGTAATCCCGATCGTGACGACGGTTCAGTACCCCTCACTTGCCGCTGCATTTCAGGCACACCCGGTGCGGATTGCGGACTGGGGATACATGCGTTGCCGAGAGGCTGACCTCGCTGCCTCCGGCGTGGTGTTCTTCGATGATGTCGAAGATCCCGGAACCTGCCGGCGTGCCGCGTTTACCGGGCGGGCTGGCAATCTGATCGTGTTGACCATCGACGTCGCTTCGATGCGGGACGTGGTACTGTTCGCGTCCGATAGTCGCATCGACACGAACCGGATGTGGCGTGACGCGTTACCCGTTGAATGGTCGGGCTGGATCGAAGCATTCGATATCGTGTATTTCGGGAAACCGACATAGCGGGTTTGAATTCGCCGGAATTCGGCTTGGAACCTGTTACATCGAGTGAGCACAACGTCCGTCAGGAGCCGAGCGAAATGGACACCGGATTCGTTGCGGACGTCGTGACTGGCACGTCCGAAGACGGCGTGCATATCGTCGGTCTCGCAGATCACGACCCGCCATCCAGTAACCAGCAGATCGACCTGCGACGACAACTTGCCAATCACGCTGGCGTGGAATTGGCATAATCACGCGCGGCCGCTGCGATCTTGTGGCGGCCATGCCGCATTCACTTCGATACAACCGCAATACCCATGTCGACCACCCTCGCGACCGTCGTGTCGCTGAAACACATTCTCGAACGCCCGGGCGATTTCTCCGGATGGCTCTATCTCCCGCCGACGCCATGGACGCTCGACACGGAGGGGGCATTCTCCGAAGACACCAAAGACGCCGGAGACGATGCAGTGTCGGCCATTGCCCGGCAGCCCGGCTGGCACGTGGCGCTGGATAGCGCGACGATCGAGGACATCGTGATCAACGCGCACGACCAGATCGACGAACCGAGCGCGGCGCAGTTGTTCGACGCGTTCGTGTTCTACGTCGATAACGACGCGTTCATCCTGTTCTGACGTCACGCCGCGAGCACGTCACAAACAAAAAAGGACCGCCAAGCGGTCCTTTTCTCATGAAGCATCAGCGCCGGAGCGAAGCCCACCCCTCAAGGCAACGAAATCGTCAAATTAGCCGACTCCGGCCCGACCTTGATGACTTGCGAATAAGGCGCCAGCGCCTGCAGCGTCTTGTCCTTGAGATACGTGTTGAGCCCAAGATACCCAAGCAGCGCAACCAGCGCAAAAACCGCCCCAATCGCCCAAACCGGCACCTCACGCTTGAGTCGGTGCGCGATCTGATCCGGCAGCGGCCAATGCGGCGCAAACGGCGCCCGCTTGCCCTTCATATGCGCAATCTCGTCCCCCAGCCGCGCAGTGAGGTAAGCCAGCTTCTCCGGCCCCTCGAGCAGATACTTCCCCTGGAACCCCAGCAGCAGGCACATATGAAATACCTCGAGCGACTGCAGCCGCGCCGCGCCCTGCGCGCGACAATCCTCGAGATACTGGAAGAACTTCTCGCCCGCGAGCTGCTCGCCGAACAGCACGAGCTGCAGCGGCCGGCGTTCCCACTCCGTGCGGATCTTGAACTGCGACGACAGCACCATCTCGTCGATCGCCGCGCAGAACGCGAACTTCGCGCCGTACACGTCTTCAGCGGCGATATTCAGCTTCTTCGCCCCGCGCTCGAAGTCCGACAGGAATTCCTGGATGCGCGTGCTGAACTCGCCCGCGCTCTCCGGCTCCCGCCCGTTCTTGAGCAGGAACAGCATGAAGAACCCGTCGTACAGCAGGTCGAGCAGCGAGCGGGCCTGGAACGAGGCGTCGGTCGACGCCGGCGTATGCAGGGGTGCCGGCGCGTTGTCGCCGAACAGGGAAGGCGCGTAGCTCATGATGTGACCGCGATCAGTTCGAATTTCAGGTCATTGATGCCAGTCGGCGCGTAGATCATCGCGGACTGGGCCTGCAGCATGCGCTCGTACAGCGGGCTACGCGAATCGAGCGCGAAGTAGCATGCGCCGGGGCGCACCGGAATTGCGGGCGGCACCTGCGGCGTGTACGAGAGCCGCACGCCGGGCATCGCCGACAGCACGAGCTTGTCGACGTCGTCGGGCGCGCCGACCTTGAAGCGGGCCGGCACCGCATCGACGAGCTCGACGCTCGGCATGTCCGCGGACACCGCCAGGTAGAACTCGGTCTTGTCGTCGATCTTGCCGGAATCGAGGCGGCCGAGGTGGAACGACGGGCGCACCTCGTCGAGCGTGATCGCGAAGTAGCGCGTCGAAATCACGGTGTCGAGCAGCTCGCGCAGCATCAGGTCCAGACGCGCAAAGCTCGGGCCCGGATCGTCATGGCGGTACACCGGCAGGTCGGCGAGCGTGTAGCCCTTCGAGAACGTCATCAGCTGACCTGCGAGGCGCAGCAGTTCCTGGAACAGCCGCTCGGGGTGCAGCGCCGAATGCTGGTGCAGGTGCGCGAGCGTCGCGAACGCGGCGTTCGCGGTGTGCAGCAGCCAGAACGACGCGATGTCGCCCGAGCGGAATTCGATGATGTTCTTCGACGGCTCGCGGTGGAAGCCGTACAGCGCGTTTACCTTCGCCTGCAGCGCGTCGACGAGCTGGCGCAGCCGCTGGTGGAGGATCGGCGACGCGTCGATCGCGAGGCACGGCGGCACGAAGCTGTCGTCGATCTCGAAACCGGACGTCGCGGTGCGGCGCACCCGCACGAGCGGCACCGACAGCAGCTGGTCGCGCGGTTCGCTGTGCGCGATCAGCTTGACCTGCGTCTTCAGGAACGTGATGTCGGCTTCGGCGGCGTCGGTGAAGTTGTCGCCGACGCTCGTCTGCTCGCTGACGAAGCGCGTCATGAAGCCGGCGGCCGGATCGTCGCTGTAGTTGGTGCCGTTCTCGCGCAGCGGGTGCAGCGCGAGATAGAACACGAACTCGTTGATGCCGTCAGGCAGCGTGTCCAGCGCGATCGGCGGCGGCAGGTCGTCGGCCTGCGGCGCGGCATACAGCGCGCCGTCCGGGAACACGAGCGCCAGCTCGGCCACCCGCAGCACGTTGCTGCCGAGCGCGTCGCGGTCGATGCGCACCGAGCGCACGCCCCAGTTGTACGGCTGGATCGCCTGGATCGATTCGAACAGGCGCGCTTCGTGGTACGCGTCCTGCCGCTGAAAGTGTTGAGGCCGGAGGAACAGCCCTTCCCCCCACAGCACCTTGGCCGAATAACTCATGTCAAATCCGGTTAATGTCGCGTTGCGATGTAATCGATTTGTTCGTGCCCGAATTAAATCGGCAATTGTTAACTCTTGTTAATTGACATTCGTGCGTCATTGTTTAACCGCAGGAGACCGAAGAAAGCAAATTCAGCGGTTGTGAAGGCGCACCCTGTTGCGGTGCGATGACAGTGCCGTCGGTGACCGTCATCGCGCAATTATGCAGGCCGATGATTATGCCGGATTTCTCCGACTTCACCGGGTCGAACGTCAGTTTCCATCGTTGCAGTGCGGGATCGCGGAACAGCGCGACGATGCCGAATGCCTGCGCCTCGCGCGAAACCTTCTCGGTCGCCGTATAGCGCTGGCCCGGAATCAGCGTGATTTCACGCACGTTCAGCAGATCCGCGCCCAATGCGGCCTTTTCCTTGGTCGGATCCGTGAATGCGTCGAACGGCGCCTGCTGGAACGACGTCGGGTCCTTCAGCGTATAGAGCCGCACGACGAGCGCGAGCGGCTTGTTGTCGGTCGCGGCATTCAGGTTCGGCGCCGCGGCGAGCGTGATGCCGAGGTTGCGCGGGGGCTTCTGCGCGTCGGGCAGCTCGGGCTTGCCGATGCCGGCCGCGGACATCACGGCGCTGGCGGCGGAGCCGAGCAGCGGGGCGGCCGCGCATCCGGCCAGAAGGGCGCAGGCAACCAGTGGCAGCGCGTAGCGAATCATCAGCGATCTCATCGTATATCCGGCGGGCTGCCTTTTATCCCTGTCAAATCTGCCGGGTATTTCCGCGTTCGCTGCGTATCCCCGACATTGCACCGTTCAACTATTAAGCACGCCCGCGTCATGGCAGGCGCCCGGAAATTTTTTCCGCCATCCGGGCGGCAGGTCGCCAAACCAGTAAAACTTGCCCATTCCGGCCGCCAGAAAAATCGCTGCGAGCCCGCTGCGAGAGGCCATTGGAGGGGGTAGCGCCCGGTTTTAAAAGGAATTACTCTTCACACGACGATTGAATTATGAAAAATTGATCGGTACTATACCCGCGCGCTTCTTGCAAAGCAAAAGAACCAGATTCTCAACGATTAAAACTCACGCGCCGGTGGATATAACGATGAAAGACCGTCTCTTCGCAAAACTGTCTGGGGTAGTAGTGGCTTGCGGCGTGATCGCCGGCTGTGCGAGCCAGCCCCCCGCGCCGCCGACCGCCGACGTGTTCAACAAGTCGCTGGCGGATGCGGACGCAGTTGCGAAGGCAGGGGACCAGGACAAGGCCCTCGGCCTGTATCAGCAGCTCGCGAAGTCGGATCCGACGCGCGAAGAGCCGTGGTCGCGCATCGCGCAAATCCAGTTCGCCCAGAACCACTACGGTCAGGCAATCGTTGCCGCGCAGGAAGCGCTGCAGCGCGACGCGACCGACCGTCAGGCAAAGAGCGTGCTGGCCGTGGCCGGCCTGCGGATCGCGACGCAGTCGCTCGGCGAGCTGCGCCAGGATTCGTCGCTCGCGGGTGACGCGAAGTCCGATGCGCAGGCGCTCGCGAAGCAGCTGCGCGATACGCTGGGCGAATCGGCGCTGTTCCCGCCGGAAACGAAGGTCGTGAAGCCGCGCCCGCCGCGCCGTGCCGTTCATCGTGCGAAGAACGGCGCTGCACCTGCGGCCGAAGCAGCGGCGACCAGCACGCCGACGCCGCCCGCCACGCCGCAGAAGGGCGGCGCGGACCCGTTCGGCGCACTGCGCAACTGACCGCAAAACTGACGCGATAACCACAACTAACCTGGGAGCCGTCGAGATGGCCAAGAAAGAAAGCATTCAGAAAAGCTTGCAGAAAATACGGCCGCCGCGCGTCCAATTGACCTACGAGGTCGAGAAGGGCGATGCGATCGAGGTGAAGGAACTGCCGTTCGTCGTCGGGGTCGTCGGCGATCTGGCGGGCCAGTCCGAAATCGAGCAGCCGAAGCTGCGCGACCGTAAATTCGTCAACATCGATCGCGACAATTTCGACGACGTGATGAAGGCGATCGAGCCGCGTGCCGCGTTCCAGGTGGAAAACCGCCTGAGCCCGGAAGGCGGCAAGTTCGCGGTCGACCTGAAGTTCCGTTCGCTGTCGGATTTCAGCCCGGACGAAGTCGTCGAACAGGTCGAGCCGCTGCGCCGCCTGCTCGAGGCGCGCTCGAAGCTCGCCGACCTGCGCAACAAGCTCGCCGGCAACGACAAGCTCGAGGATCTGCTGTCCGAGGTGCTGAAGAACACGCAGCAGCTGCAGGAGCTCGCGAAGGGCACGGGCAGCGACAAAGACGGCGAATGACGACGGAGTGTTGAGATGAACCAGCAAACGGCTGCGGCCCAAGCGAGCGGCGCGGAATACGCCGCCGGGACTTCGCTGCTCGACGACATCGTCGAGAAGAGCAAGGTCGCGAAATCCGATTCCGAGCATGCGCGTGCGAAGGACCTGATCGGCGAACTCGTGCACCAGGTGCTCGACGGCACGGTGATCGTGTCGGACAACCTGTCGGCCACGATCGACGCGCGCGTCGCGGAACTGGACCGCCTGATTTCCACGCAGCTTTCCGCAGTGATGCACGCGCCGGAATTCCAGCGCCTCGAAAGCACGTGGCGCGGGATGGACTACCTGGTCAAGGAAAGCAACACCGGCCAGACGATCAAGATCAAGGCGCTGCACGCACCGAAGCGCGACCTCGTGCGCGATTTCAAGGGCGCGAGCGAGTTCGACCAGAGCGCGCTGTTCAAGAAGGTCTACGAAGAAGAATTCGGCACGTTCGGCGGCTCGCCGTTCGGTGCGCTGATCGGCGATTACGAGATCTCGCGCCAGCCGGAAGACATGTACTTCATCGAGCAGATGTCGCACGTTGCAGCGGCCGCGCATGCGCCATTCATCGCGTCGGCATCGCCCGAGCTGCTCGGCCTCGAGTCGTTCTCCGACCTCGGCAAGCCGCGCGACCTGGGCAAGGTGTTCGATACGGTCGAATATGCGAAGTGGAAGTCGTTCCGCGACGCCGAAGATTCGCGCTACGTCGGCCTGACGCTGCCGCGCTTCCTCGGCCGCCTGCCGTTCAATCCGAAGGACGGCCAGACCGCGGAGAACTTCAACTTCGTCGAGGACGTCGACGGCACCGACCACGACAAGTACCTGTGGTGCAACGCCGCGTGGGCGTTCGCTGCGCGCCTGACGGCCGCATTCGACGACTTCGGCTGGTGCGCGGCGATCCGCGGCGTCGAAGGCGGCGGCCTCGTCGAGGATCTGCCGACCCACACGTTCAAGACCGACGACGGTGAAGTCGCGCTGAAGTGCCCGACCGAAATCGCGATCACCGATCGCCGCGAGAAGGAGCTGAGCGACCTCGGCTTCATCCCGCTCGTCCATTGCAAGAACTCAGATTACGCCGCGTTCTTCGCTGCGCAGTCGGTGCAGAAACCCAAGAAATACAGCACCGACAGCGCGAATGCGAACGCCGTCCTGTCCGCCCAGCTTCAGTACATCTTCTCGGTATCGCGCGTCGCGCACTACCTGAAGGCGATGATGCGGGACAAGATCGGCAGCTTCGCATCGGCGCAGAACGTGGAGACTTTCCTCAACCGGTGGATTTCGCAGTACGTCCTGCTCGACGACAACGCCTCGCAGGAACAGAAAGCGCAATTTCCGCTGCGCGAGGCATCCATACAAGTGTCGGAGATTCCGGGCAAGCCGGGCTCGTATCGTTCGGTCGCGTTCCTGCGCCCGCACTTTCAGCTCGACGAACTCTCGATTTCTCTGCGACTTGTCGCTGATCTGCCCAAACCGGCAAATTCATAAGCGAGTAAATCGCCCGGGCGGGCCGCCTGGGTAGGACGTTAAAACCACCTCTTTGGGGAGTCGAAGGGCCATGTTACATATGCACTTGCAGTTTGGTAGTCCCGCGGTGAAGGGCGAATCCGCGGACAAGGACCACCAGGGCTGGATCGAACTGAAGTCATGGGATCACTCGATCGTTCAGCCGCGTTCGGCAACCGCATCGACCGCTGGCGGTCACACGATGACGCGTTGCGAACACGGCGACATGATCTTCACGAAGGAAATCGATTCGTCGAGCCCGCTGCTGTACCAACACGCTTCGGGCGGCACCACGTTCGACGAGGTGACGGTCCATTTCTCGCGCGCTGACGGTGAAGGCAAGCGCGTGCAGTATCTGGAAGTCAAGCTCAAGTACGTGATCATCTCGAGCATCGCCCCGAGCGTTCGCGAAGAAGGTCTGCCGCTCGAGACGTTCTCGCTGAAGTACGCAGCTGTGCAGTGGAAGCAAACCCAGCAGAAGATCGGCGGCAACCAGGGCGGCAACACGCAAGGCGCCTGGAGTCTGACGAAGAACGACAAGACCTACGCGGTCTAAGGTCGGTTGCGGCAACGGGGCGCACGGCGTCCCGTTGCCGTTTTCGCTGTCCACACCGGCCGATGAAACGATTCGAACCCAGTTTTCTCGACAAGCTGTTCGACGACGAACCGCACCTGCCGGCCTCGGCAGCGATGCGGCAATTGTCGCTGGATGAGCTCAAGAACACGGTCGCCCGCGACGTCGAGGCGATCCTCAATACCCGTATTGCGCACACCGAGAACGAGCTGGCCACGCTGCCGGAGTGCCAGAAGTCGGTGCTGACCTACGGGCTGAACGATTTCGCGGGGCTGAGCCTCGCGAGTCACTACGATCGCGCGTTCATCTGCAAGTCGATCCAGCAGGCCATCGCGCGCCACGAGCCGCGCCTGCAGCAGGTGCAGGTGACGTTCGAGCTGAACGAGCAGGCCACCAACGCGCTTTACTTCGCGATCCAGGCGCTGCTCGTCGTGCACCCGGCCGAGGAGCCGGTGAGTTTCGACGCGATGCTGCAGCCCTCCACGCTGCAGTATTCGGTCACGCGCGCACGCGCCGCAAGAATGCAGTAAATCAAGCCGCCGAGCGGGCCGGACCGCCCGGTGGTGGATCAGGGTCCGGCAGGAAATATTGAGGTTCGGGGTCGTCGATGGAAGAATTGCTGCCGTATTACGAGCGCGAATTATCGTTTTTGCGGCGCTATTCGCGAGATTTCGCCGAACGCTATCCGAAGATCGCGGCGCGGCTCGCGCTGTCCGGCGAGCATTGCGAGGATCCGCACGTCGAGCGGATGATCGAGTCGTTCGCGCTGCTCGGCGCGCGCATCAACAAGAAGCTCGACGACGATTACCCGGAATTCACCGAAGCGCTGCTGGAAGTGCTGTATCCGCACTACCTGCGGCCGTTCCCGTCGTGCTCGATCGCGCAGTTCACGCCGGCGTCGCCCGGCCAGCAGACCGAACCGGTCGTGATCGATCGCGGCACCGAGCTGAAGAGCCGCCCGATCCGCGGCGTGCAATGCCGGTTCCGCACCGCCTATGACGTGACGCTCGCGCCGATCCGCATCTCGGAAGCCCGCTACACGCCGGTCGCGCTCGCGCCGAGCGCGACGGTGCTGCCGTCCAATGCGACGGGCGTGATCTCGATCACGTTCGAATCGCTCGCCGCGCAGCTCGATCTCGGCGCGCTGAAGCTGCCGACGCTGCGCGCGCACCTGCACGGCGAGCAGTCGTTCGTCGCCGCGTTGACCGACTGCCTGTTCGTCAACGTGCTCGGCGCGTATGTCGAGCCCGAGCGCAACGGCCGCTGGACCGCGCTGCGCAAGCTGCCGATCGCGCACGCCGGCTTCGACGAGGACGACGCGCTGATCGACTACCCGGCGAAATCGCATCCCGCGTATCGCCTGCTCACCGAATACTTCGCGTTCCCCGACAAGTTCGATTTCGTCGACTTCGACCTCGCGGCGATCGCGCGCGCGAGCGGCCGCTGCCAGCGCGCGACGCTGCATCTCGTGCTGCAGGACGTGCGCAGCGATTCGCACGTCGCGCGGCTGCTCGAACTGCTGACGGCGAGCCACTTCCGGCTGTTCTGCACGCCGATCGTCAACCTGTTCCGCCAGCACGGCGAGCCGATCCGCATCACGCATCGCGCGGTGTCCTACCCGGTGATCGCCGAGGCGCGGCGCGCGTTCGCGTACGAGGTGTATTCGATCGATTCGGTGAAGCTCGTCAGGCAGCAGGCGCACGAGGAGTCGGTAATCGAGTTCCGGCCGTTCTATTCGCTGCATCACGGCGAATCGGCGCGGATCGGCCATTACTGGTTCGCGCGCCGCAACGACTGGGTCGCGCAGAAGAGCCCCGGCTACGAAACCGAGATTTCGATCGTCGATATCGATTTCGAGCCGACGTCGCCGCAGACCGACACGCTGAGCCTCGATCTCACCTGTACGAACCGCGACCTGCCGGCGATGCTCGCGTTCGGGCTCGAAGGCGGCGACCTGTTCCAGGAAGGCGGTGCGCAGACGAGCGGCATTTCACTGCTGCGCCGCCCGACGCAGAGCGTGCGCTTCGAGCGCGGTCGCGCCGCGCACTGGCGGCTCGTGTCGCACCTCGCGCTCAATCACGTGTCGCTGGTCGCGCACGGCCTCGCGCCGCTGAAGGAAATGCTGACGCTGTACGACCTGCGGCGCACCGCCGTGTCGATGCGCCAGATCGACGGCCTCGCCGGCGTCGAGCAGCGCGGCGCCGTGCAGTGGCTGCCCGGCAAGCCGTTCGCGACCTTCGTGCGCGGCATCGAGATCCGCCTGACGATCGACGAGGAACACTTCGTGGGCGCGAGCCTGGCCTCGTTCGTGCGTGTGCTCGACAGCTTCTTCGGGCTGTACGTGCACCTCAACAGTTTCGTTCAACTAGTCGTCGTGTCGAAGCGCACCGGCGAGGAGATCATCCGATGCAAGCCCCGGACCGGCGAATCGATCCTGGCGTAGTCGACGCGCTGCTCGACGAACCGCACCGCTTCGAGTTCTTCCAGGCCGTGCGCGTGCTCGAAGGGCTGTTCGCGCGACAGGCGTCGGATGCGCCCGGCGCGTGGCGGCAGGGCGACGTGGTCGCGCAGCGCATCGAATTCCGCAACACGCTGTCGCTCGGCTTTCCGCCGAGCGAGATCGAAGGCGCGCGCTCGTTCGACGACGACGGCACCCACCTCGACACGGGCGAGGCGCGCGGCGCCGCACTCGCGGCCGGCGAGCTCGGCCACGTCGAGCTGACGCCCGCGTTCTTCGGGCTGCTCGGCGGGCAGGGCGCGCTGCCGCTGCACTACACCGAGCAGATCGTCGCGCGCGAGCATCTGAAGCGCGACCATGCGGCGCGCGCGTTCTTCGACGTGTTCTCGAACCGCGCGACCGCGCTGTTCTATGCCGCGTGGAAGAAATACCGGCTGCCGTTCCATTACGAGCTCGACCGCGACGAACGCTATCTGCCGCTGCTGCTCGCGATCGCGGGCGTGCCGAGCGACGAGGTGCGCGACAGCCTCGCGGCCGGCGTGGGCGGCGTGCTCGACGAGGCCGTGGCCGGCTATGCGCTCGCCGCGCGGCACCGGCCGATGTCGGCCGCCTACCTGCAGCGCACGCTGTCCGACTATTTCCGCGTGCCGGTGAAGATCGACCAGTTCGTCGGCAAGTGGTACGACGTGCCGCCTGACCAGCTGAGCGTGCTCGGCGAAGTCAACGCGGTGCTCGGCGGGACGGCGCTCGTCGGCGAACGCGTGTGGCAGCGCGACATGCGCGCGCGGATCGTCGTCGGCCCGCTGTCCAAGCGCGACTACGAGGCGTTCCTGCCTGGCGGCGCGCACGCCATCGCACTGGAGCGGATGCTGACGCTGCTCGCCGGCGTCACGCTCGAATACGAAGTGAAGCTCGTGCTCAAGCGCACCGAAGTCGGCGCGAGCGTGCTCGGCGCAGGCTCGCGGCTCGGCTGGGACGCATTCCTCTGCACGCGCGACGCGATAGAGGACCGCTCCGACGCCCGCTACGAACTGCACGTGATTCACTGATTCCGAACGACAACAACACGCAATCGAACCTGAGATCGACGCCATGAGCACGCCTCTGAAGACCCTGATCACGAAACTGAACCCGCTGTGCCGCCACGCGACCGAGCGTGCGGCGAGCGCGTGCCTGGCGCGCGGCCACTACGAGGTCGATCTGGAGCACCTGTTCCTCGCGTTGCTCGAGGAAGCGACGGGCGACCTGCCGCTCGCACTGCGCGCGAGCCGTGTCGATCCGCACGCGCTGCATGCCGACCTCGAGCGCGAACTGACGCGCCTGAAGACGGGCAACACGCGCACGCCGGTGTTCTCCGTGCACCTGATCGCGCTGTTCGAACAGGCATGGCTGATCGCGTCGCTCGACTCGCAGCTCGGCCGCATCCGTTCGGGGCACCTGCTGCTCGCGCTGCTGACCGCACCCGATCTCGCGCAGTTCGCGCAACGGATGTCGTCGCAGTTCGCGGAAATGAACGTGACGGACCTGAAACACAAGTTCGACGAGATCATGGCCGGCTCGAGCGAGGCCGAGCCGCGCCAGGCGGACGACGACGGCAGCGACGTCGCGCCGGCCGCCGACGGGTTCGCCGCTGCGGCCGGCCCGTCGAAGACGCCCGCGCTCGACACGTATACGACCAACCTCACGCAGCGCGCACGCGACGGCAAGATCGACCCGGTGATCGGCCGTGAAGCCGAGATCCGCCAGGCGATCGACATCCTGATGCGCCGCCGCCAGAACAACCCGATCATGACCGGCGAGGCCGGCGTCGGCAAAACGGCGGTCGTCGAGGGCCTCGCGCTGCGCATCGCGGCCGACGACGTGCCGCCGCCGCTGCGCGGCGTCGCGCTGCACGTGCTCGACATGGGGCTGCTGCAGGCCGGCGCGAGCGTGAAGGGCGAGTTCGAGAACCGCCTGAAGAGCGTGATCGACGAGGTGAAGAAGAGCGCGCACCCGATCATCCTGTTCATCGACGAGGCGCACACGATCATCGGCGCGGGCGGCCAGGCCGGCCAGAACGACGCGGCGAACCTGCTGAAGCCGGCGCTCGCGCGCGGCGAGCTGCGCACGATCGCGGCGACGACGTGGAGCGAATACAAGAAGTACTTCGAGAAGGATGCGGCGCTCGCGCGGCGCTTCCAGGTCGTGAAGGTCGAGGAGCCGAGCGAGCCGCTCGCGGCCGCGATGCTGCGCGGGATGTCCGGCCTGATGGAGAAGCACTTCAACGTGCGGATCCTCGACGACGCGATCATCGAGGCCGTGCGCCTGTCGCACCGCTACATCAGCGGCCGCCAGCTGCCGGACAAGGCAATCAGCGTGCTCGACACCGCGTGCGCGAAGGTCGCGCTCGCGCACAGTGCGACGCCGGCGGCGATCGACGACACGAAGAAGCGCATCGAGCGGATCGACGCGGAGATCGCGTCGCTGGAGCGCGAGGCGGCCGGCGGCGCGTCGCACGACGAGCGGCTCGGCGAGCTGCGCGGTGCGCGCGACACGGCGCTCGAACAACTGGCGAAGGACGAAGCGCGCTACGAAGCCGAGCGCGTGATCGTCGCCGAGATCACCGCGCTGCGCGAAGCGCTCGACAAGGCACGCGGCCCGTCGGAAGACGGCCAGCCGGTCGATGTGCAGGCCACCCGCGACAAGCTCGCCGAACGCGTCGCGGCGCTGCACGCGCTGCAGGGCGGCGAGCCGATGGTGCCGCTGCAGGTCGACGGACACGTGGTGGCCGAGATCGTCGCCGCGTGGACGGGCATTCCGCTCGGCCGGATGGTGAAGGACGAGATCGACACCGTGATGAACCTGCAGCCGCTGCTCGCCGCGCGCGTGATCGGCCAGGACCACGCGCTGGAGGCGATCGCGCAGCGCGTGCGCACCGCGACCGCGAGCCTCGAGGATCCGAACAAGCCGCGCGGCGTGTTCATGTTCGTCGGGCCGTCGGGCGTCGGCAAGACCGAGACGGCGCTCGCGCTGGCCGACATCCTGTACGGCGGCGAGCGCAAGATGGTCACGATCAACATGAGCGAGTACCAGGAAGCGCACAGCGTGTCGGGCCTGAAGGGCTCGCCGCCGGGCTACGTCGGCTACGGCGAAGGCGGCGTGCTGACCGAGGCCGTGCGCCGCAACCCGTATTCCGTCGTGCTGCTCGACGAGGTCGAGAAGGCGCACCCCGACGTGCTGGAGATGTTCTTCCAGGTATTCGACAAGGGCGCGATGGACGATGCGGAAGGCCGTGAGATCGACTTCCGCAACACGCTGATCATCCTGACGTCGAACGTCGGCTCCGCCGCGGTGATGCAGGCGTGCCTGAACAAGCCGGCCGAAGAGCTGCCCGATCCGGACGCGCTCGCGGAGACGCTGCGCCCGCAGCTGTACAAGACCTTCAAGCCCGCGTTCCTCGGGCGGATGAAGGTCGTGCCGTACTACCCGATTTCCGACGACGTGCTGGCCGAGATCATCGAGCTGAAGCTCGAGCGGATCCGCCGCCGCATCGAGACGAACCACAAGGCCGCGTTCGAATGGGACGAGTCGCTCGTCGATGCGGTGCTCGCACGCTGCACCGAAGTCGATTCGGGCGCCCGCAACGTCGACCACATCCTGAACGGCACGCTGCTGCCGGAGATCGCGGGCCACGTGCTCGGCCGGATCGCCGACGGCGAGGCCATCGCGCGCATCGCGGTGCGCGCGGACGAGGCCGGCGAATTCACGTACACCGTCGAATGAGCGCGGCCGTGCAACGCAAGCATTTGATGAACTGACCGAACCATGCCGATCAATCTCCCCGAGCTGCTGACGCCGATCAGCGATGCGTCGCCCAGCGGCGACGACCTGCTGTTTTCGAACGAATTCGACGCGATCCAGGATGCGCGGCGCTACGACGATCCGACGCTCGACCAGGGCGAGTGGGTGACCGAGATCAAGGAGGCCGACTGGGGCTTCGTGGTCGACCATGCAGGCGAGCTGCTGCGCACGCGCACGAAGGACTTGCGGCTCGCCGTGTGGCTGACCGAGGCGCTCGCGCTCGAAGACGGCATCACCGGCCTCACCGAAGGCTATGCGCTGCTCGAGGGCCTTTGCCGCGACTTCTGGGACACCGTGCACCCGCTGCCCGAGGACGACGACACCGAACACCGGCTCGGCAACGTCGCATGGCTGTCCGGCCGTACGGCCGAGCTGCTGCGTGCGGTGCCGATGACGGACGGCGCGTCGAACGCGTTCAGCACGCTCGACTGGGAAGTGGCGCAGCACGTTGCCCAGGCCATCAAGCGCGACCCCGAACACGCGGACGAAATCGCGCGCGGCAAGCCGTCGATCGAGCAGATCGACTCGTCGCGTCGCGTGACGTCGATCGCGTTCTACACCGCGTTGCTCGCGAACCTGAAGGCGTTCGAATTCGCGCTCGACGCGTTCGAGGAGCGGCTCGTCGAGCGCGCGGGCGATTCGGCGCCGAGCTTCCGTCAGGCGCGCGACGCGTTCGAGACCGTGTACCGGCTCGCCGAGCGCTTTGCGCGCGAGCAGGGCTATACGGGCAGCGCGCCCCACACGCAGTCGGCACCGCAGGCGCAGCCCGAGCGCATCGAGCCGGTGTTCGGCAACCCGATCCAGACGGAGGAGACTCACGTGCAGCCGCAGCCCGTTCCGCGCGCCCCGGTGCCGCAGATGATCGCCGGCATCCAGAACCGTGCGCAGGCCGTCGACCAGTTGCGCGCGGTCGCCCGCTATTTCCGCCATACCGAGCCGCACAGCCCGGTCGCGTATCTCGCCGACAAGGCCGCCGAATGGGCCGACATGCCGCTGCACAAGTGGCTCGAGAGCGTCGTGAAGGACGACGGCTCGCTGTCGCATATTCGTGAGTTGCTGGGTGTGAGGCCGGACGAGCAGTCGTGAGCGACGATGTGGTGGCGGCGCGCGTGACGCGGGCCCGGGTGCCGTCGTGCGGTGAGAGAAGGGCTCTTTCCTGAGAGCGTGGACCCCGGCGGGTCCGCGGCAAACAAGAAGATGAGTGACGCATGAACATGACCGAACTGGCACAGGCGATTCATGGTGGCCTGATTCAGCAGGATCGCCTGCTGAAGACGGACATCCCGTCGCTGCCGAACAACGCGCTGGTGCCGCGCCGGGCCGTGATCTGTTCAGAACTGGGCCGCGACTTCAGCGTGACGCTCGATCTCGTGTCCACCGCGAGCGACGTCGAACTCAAGACGTTCATCGCGCAGCCGATGACGCTGTGGATCCAGCAGGTCGACCAGTCGTATCTCCCGATCAACGGCTACGTCCATACGGCGCGCCGGCTCGGCACGGACGGCAGCCTGTCGGGCTACCAGTTGACCTTCGCGTCGTGGATGCACTTCCTCAAGTTCCGCAGCGACATGCGGTACTGGCAGGACAAGTCGGTCGACGCGATATTGGCCGACGTGTTCGATACGCATCCACAGGCCAAGGGGCGCTATCAGTTTGCGCTGTCGAAGCCGCTGCCGTCGCGCTCCTACTGTCGCCAGAGCGAAACCGACTGGAACTTCGTGCATCGCCTGATGGAAGACGAAGGGCTGTTCGGCTTCTGGCGACATGCGGGGGACGGCAGCGCGCACACGCTCGTCATCACCGACGACCTGCACGCGCTCGACGAAGTGTCGCCGAATGTCGTCCGGTTCGACCGCTCCGGAGCCGGGAGCGAAGCCACCGGATTCACGCAATGGGCCGCGTCGCGCACCTTGCAGAGTGCGCAGCACACCACGCGCACGTTCGATTACAAATCGCCGTCGACGTCCGGCAATCCGAACGGCACGACGTTGCCCACGAAGGCCGGCCAGGGCGATCTGCCGGGCCAGATGGAAATCTACGAATACACCGGCGCATACACGTACGCGGGGCAGGACCGCGGCGAACATCTGTCGAAGATCCGCCTCGAGGAATGGGAGTCGCGCGCGAAACGCTTCTTCGGCGTGGGTGGCGTGCGGGGGATCGACGCCGGGCGACGCTTCACGCTGGCCGACCATCCCGAGCACGACCGCGATTCGGCGCAGGACCGGGAATTTGCGGCCTTGAAGGTGTCGCGGTACATCGAGAACAACCTGCCGATCTCGGACCACGAAGCGAACTTCCCGCACAGCCTGCAGGCGCGGCTCGCGCAGGCGAAAGCCGGTCACGGTTCGGCTGTTTCGTTCGAAGTGGGTCATGACGACGGTTCGGCCGGGTTCTATCTCGTCGAGGTCGAAGTGCAACGTGCGGCGGTGCCGTATCGCAGCCCGTTCGAGCACAAGAAGCCCGTGATGCAGCTCGAGACGGCCGTCGTCGTCGGGCCGAAGGGCGAAGAGGTGTATACGGACGAGCTGAACCGGATCAAGGTCATGTTCGTCTGGGACCGGCAGAACGGGGGCACCGAAACCGCATCGTGCTGGATGCGTGTCGTGCAGTCGGATACCGGCGGCGGCTACGGGGCCGTTCATATTCCGCGGGTCGGCGAGGAAGTGATGGTCGGCTACATCGGCGGGGACTGCGACCGGCCGATCGTCATGCATCGCGTCTACAACGGCGCAACCAAGCCGCAGTGGCATAGCGACGGGATCCTGTCGGGCTTCCGGTCGAAGGAGTACGCGGGGTCGGGGCACAACGAGATGGTGCTCGACGACGCGACCGGGCAGAACCGCGCGCGCCTGTTCAGCAGCAGCGCGAATTCGCTGCTTCACCTCGGCTATCTGATCGAGCAGAACGGCAACACGCGCGGCGCGTATCTCGGCTCGGGGTTCGACTTGCGCACGGATGCGTACGGCGCCGTGCGCGCCGGGCAGGGGTTGTACGTCACGACGCATCCGAAGCAGGTGAATAGCCAGCCGCTCGACGTGCGCGAGACGCAACAGCAGCTCGTCAATGCCGAGGGGCTGATCGAATCGTTGTCGCAGGTCAGCGAAGCGCATCAGGCGGAAAGCCTTGGTAACGGTCAAGACGCGCTGAAGACCTTCACCGACGCGACGCAGGAAAGCGCAGCGGGGGCGTCGTCCGGCGGCCGGACCGCCGGCGGCGGGACGGGGAACGCGAATGCGTTCAAGGAACCGGTGATGCTGTTCGCGAGCCCGGCGGGGATCGGGATGGCGTCGCAGCAGTCGGTGCACCTGGCGAGCGATCGGCAGACCAATATCGTCAGCGGTCAAAGCACCTTCATCACGAGCGGCAAGTCGCTGATCGCCGGCATCCGTGACCGCATCAGCCTGTTCGCGCAGAATGCCGGAATGAAGCTGTTCGCCGCGAAGGGCAACGTCGAGGTCCAGGCGCACGCGGACAACATCGAGCTTACCGCGCAGAAGACCGTGAAGCTGGTGGCGGCGACCGAGGTCGTTGATGTGGCCGCGAAGCAGGAGGTCCTGCTGACGTCGGGCGGCGCCTATATCCGGATCAAGGGCGGCAACATCGAGATTCACGCGCCAGGGAAGATCGATTTCAAGGGCGCGCAGCACGCGTTCAGCGGGCCGACGAGCATGCCGTATCCGCTGCCCGCGATGCCGGGCGGCACGTGCAAGCAATGCGTGTTGAATGCACATAGCGGGCGCGAATCGATGGTCGAGGCGGATTGATGGGCGACGTCAACGATACGGGCGACGTGGTCGATCGGGACGACGCCGTCGAGACAAGCGAAGCCGTCGACACCGCGCCGAATCCACGCGAGCCCGCGTGGCCGGCGTTCCTGGAAACACTGAAAGCTTCGCTGGCGCATGCGGACGACGACGGCAGGGCGATGCGGCTTTATGCGCTTGTCGATACGCGCAGCTATCAGGAGCTGGATGTGCAGTTGGCGATGGTACGCGGCCTGCGCTATGCGTCGCTCTGGGTCGATACCGGGCTCGATGCCTATACGGATATCGCGCCGTACCTGATCGCGTTCGACCGCGACGCGCTCGACGACGAGCATGCCGAGCAGCACAGGCTGCTGCGTCAACTGTGGCTGGATGCAGTGGATTTGCATGCGGTGACGTGGCTGTGGTCGACGTGGTCGTTCGATGCGCTCGACGCGCATCTGCGCCGGTATGTACAGTACAAATTGGCCAACGGTCGTTCGTACTACCTGTTCTTCTTCGACAACCACGTATTGGCGCGACTTCGACAGGTGTGGAGCGATACGCAGACGCAGCAGTTCGTTGCGCCGTTCACCGAAATTCGGTATCGCGATCGGCGGCTTGACGAGGTCGTGTGGCGCAACGATGCACCGGCGATCGAAGGCGCGGCGCCGGCGAGTGATGCGCCGGGCCTGAGCGAGCAGCAGCACGCTCGGTTGATCGAGCTCGGGTATCCGGACAAGCTCGTGCTGAAGTTTCGCGAGACGATGGGGGCGTCGATCGAGCACCTGTCCGATGTGGAACTGTATGAGCGGGTCGTCGAGCAACTGGCACGCGCGGCCAACTACGGGATCGTCGACGAGCAGCAGACGCTGTATTACGTATTGACCGGTGTGCAGGTCGCCCCCCGATTCGACGAGCATCCGGCAGTGCAGGCTTGTCTTGTGGCCGTGTCTTGCGGAGAGAAGAGCCTCGACGATGCGCTGTTGACGATCGATGACGCGACGTGGAATGCAATTCGTGAAGACTACGATCGCAGCCTTCTGGAGGAACGCAGCGGTGTGGCGTAAGTCTGCGATTGCCGCTTGCGCCGGCAAGGTCGATACACGCACGGCGTGGATGCCGAAGAGGCCGCTGTTCGACTCGACGAACGACAATATCAAGCTGGTCGCCGTACCGGCAGGTCCCGACGGCATGCTGCCGCGGCCATGTGAAGAGAGTGCTTATGCCTGATGTCATGCAATACGCTGCACCGGAATTCCGTGCGATCGATCCAGGCCGACGTGGTGCGCGCGCCGCTCGCGGACGGTTCTCCGCGGCGTTGCGAGTCGCCGCGGCAGGCTTGTTCTTCGTGTCGATGGCGGCGTGCAGCAAGTCCGATCCGACCTACACCAGCATTTCAACGGAGGCGTTGAACTACCTGCCATACAACCTCGTTCGGTTCACGATCACCGACCGGTTCGGCAACAAGGCACGCGGTGGTGGCGACCTGGAACCCGGGGCCGGGGAAGGCAGCATCGCCTGCTGTTACTTGCTGAAGGGCAACGATTTCAAGGTTCAGTGGACGTATTACGATGCGGACGACTGGCGGCCGGGTGAGCAGGTGAAGAAACAGCAGGCAGAGACGGACGTTTCGTTGCCGCCAACCAAGGAGCCGGACTCGATCGGCTCACGCATTCTCGAGGTCCACTTCTACCCCGATCGTCATGTCGAGCTGGCGTTTCCTGGCGAGATGCTGGGCAGTACCCGATTGCCGATCGTGGACGTGTCGCGTGAGTTGACGAAACGGTACGGCAAGCGGCTCGACAAGAAATACGAAGACAATGACGCCCAGTCGCACCGCAGGATTTCGAGAACAGTTGCGGAAGCCTGGATCAAGTACCGCTTCACAGATCGCAGCGACCTCGAGCAATACGCCTATTACGCGCTTCTGGTGAATCCCCGGTTCGACGCTCACCCGGAGGTGCAGAAGCTCATTCAGTCGATCAAGGGGAAGCCGGGCGCATTCGCGAAGGCGGCCGCCGCGCTATCACCGACCGTTGTGAAGGAGCTTGGGCAGAACCGATTCCAGGCGGTTGCAGTACCGTCGATTCCGGCGGGTCTGGTGCCGCCGCCACGTGAGGAGAATAGCCATGGCCGGGGCTAACGATCGAAACGCCATTCGACTTGATCCGGACGACGCTACGCCGCAGAGCGTGCGAATGGCAGTCGACAAGATGGTGGCTGCCAACTATCCAAAGGGAGACTGCCTGCCGTGCGGGGCAACGATCCGTATCGGCGTATTCTTCGATGCGTTTGGTCGCAGCAGGGACGAAGACGATCCGGACAGCGGGCTGTACTCGAACATCTCGCGTCTTTTCGATGCGCACCGCACCAACCAGGACGCCGATCGTCCCGTGAATCAGTTCTGGTTCCGTCTCTACTATTCGGGCCTCGGGACGGATCTCAACGCGGATGCAAAGTCCAACGACTGGCTCAATGCCGGCCTGGCCGCGGGGAAAATGATCGGCAAGAAGGTGCTCGCCGCAACGAAAGGCGTGGCGGAGTCGGTCGCACGTGTGAACCAGCCGATCAAGCAACTGGACGTGAAAGGTCGCGTGACGACGGCAGCCAAGCAGGCCGCCTCGGAGTTCTCGTTTCGGCCGATGCTGAGTGCTTTCAACGACTTCAAGAAAGACATCCAGAACATCCCCCGAACCGCGCGTCGCATCGCGAACGTACTGGACGCGTCGCCGGAGCGGATCTGGGAGCGCACGAAGGCAGGCGGCATCGCGGTGTTCCGGAACGCGAAGAACGACGCGAAACGCAATCCGCTCAAGATCGTGCAATCGACAGTCCGTCAGGTCATTACGGGAATCGCGATCGAAAACGTACCGATCGTGCGCGATACGCAGGTGATGAGCGCGTACTTCGGTACGGGCGTCGATTCACGGCTCGTTGCCGCGAAGGAGCAGTTGGAAAAAGCGGTCGAGGCAGTCAAGGGGCAGGCGTCGAAGATTCGGAAGATCGAAGTGTCGGTGTTTGGCGCCGATCGCGGTTGTGTGCTGGCACGCGCGTTCGTCAACGATCTGGCGACCAAGTACAAGCGTCGCGACGATCAGGACCTTGCGCTCAACGGCATTTCGCTCGAAATAAAGTTCGTCGGTCTACTGGATGCGGTGTCGTCGATCATGTCGGAAGAGGCCGGCGAGATTATCGGCATCCTGCCGTTTCTCGGCACCATCAAGCCGAATTACAAGGACCGGTCGCTTGCCGTGCCCGCAAGCGTGCAGCGATGTGTGCATTTCGCCGCCGCTCACGAGATGCGCATGTACCAGCGCCTCGACAGCCTGGAAAAGACCCGTGCCGAGCAACGACTCTATCCGGGAACGAGCAGCGACATCGCGGGCGGTTCGTTGCACGGCTCGCTGGGCTTCAATGCAGAGCTGATGCGTATTCCGCTCAGGGACATGCTGTTCGAAGCGCTCAAGGCCGGTAGTGCGCTTCTCGACATGGAAACGCTAGCCAAGCGGCGGCCTGATGTATTCAGTCGCTTCTCGATTGCGACGCCGATCACCTATGAAGGCAAGCAATACAGGATCAGGGCGCTTGTCGATGCGTACCGCAAGGTCGTTCCGGACACGCAAGGCGTGAACTTTCTGCCGCATGCGGAGGTATTCCTGCGCTGGATCGCCGTGCGATACCAGGATCCGGAATTCCGTCATTCCGTGACCGACCCGGCGACCGAGTGGCGCAAGGACGTCGAAAAAGCCGACTACGACCGGCGCGACGCAAAGGCGAAGCTTGACTGGGCGATGATGGGCAGCCAGCGGATGGACTCGCCCGAGATTCAGAAGCTGAAGCTCGCGAAGCAGGCGGCGGACAAACGTTACAACGATTTATGGAAGGATGTTCCGCCGAGCAACTACACGACGGTCTGGCAGCGTCTCGACAAGGAGGCGAAGGAAATGACTGGCAAGTGGGAGAAGATGCGACCGGAATACGAGGCCGAGCAACAGCGCCGCTTCACGCAGTCGTTCAACAACAAGCCGACCTATACGCCGCTGTTCCTTGCGCCCGCGTTTGCACACCATGTTGAGCTGAACGAGGACGAGGTTGCACTGGTCAAGGCCTGGGAGCAGGGGTATGCGGGGAAGAACCCGCTTCCGGCCGAGGTGATGGCGATGTTCGACATGCTCGTCCACGATACGTTGCTGACGAGTTGGCAGGATCACGTGCTCGCGCCGTCACTGTACTTCAGGACACGGGACAAGGACGTGTTCGGAAAGACGGACTATGCGAAGGAAGACAAGCAGCGCAAGAGCGACGATCTCACCGCCAAACGGGTCGAACAGGCTAGCAAGCAGAGCCAGCAATGGGCGAGAGGTTACCAGGGGACGCCACCGACACATTGACGTCATTCGGTGGCGCGCAATCGCGTACCGCTGACGCCCCGTCGTATCGGGGCGGCTAATCCCGAGCCGCCCCCCGCAAACTCACTGCCCCACCCGGAACTCGATCCGCCGATTCCTCGCCCTGCCATCCGCCGTATCATTCGGCGCAATAGGCTGATCCGGCCCGACGCCCGTCGTCGTCATCTGCTGCGGCGGAATGCTCTTCGTGATCAGATAACCCTTCACCGCATCCGCGCGCGCCTGGCTCAGCGCGATGTTCGACGTGCGATTCCCCGAGTTGTCGGTGTGCCCGATGATGTCGACCGTGCGGTTCTGCATCTTCGCGAGCGCGGCCGCCATCTGGTCGAGGATCAGCTTGCCTTGCGGCGTAAGCGTCGCGCTGCCGGTTTCGAACTCGATCGTCCGGTTCGCGAGCGTCTGGTCGAGCACGCCCTGTTCGGAAGCCGACACGCGCAGCCCGTTCTTGATCGTGTACGTCGGGTTCAGCGTGTTCGCCATGTCGCTCGCGAGCTGCTGGCGTTGCGCCTCGTTGTGCACCTCGCCCTTCATCTCGATCTGCGTACCGTTGATCTTCAGCTGCCCCTTGCTGATCTGCTTGAGCTGCGTGCCGAGCAGCTTCTGCACGTTCGCGCTCCAGTTCGGCGGCGTTGCGACGTCGCCCACCTCGATCTGGTCGACGACGTTCGTCGCGCCGTAGGTATCGCGCAGCTTCTGCAGCACGGCGGCCTTGGTCGCCTCGTCGGGCACCTTGCCGCCGACGACCACCTGGCCGGGCGTCGTGGTCGCGGCCGGCGGCGTAACGGTGTTTGCGGTGCCGGCCGTGCCGTGCACGACGGCGCCGGAGGCCGTCCCCGGCGCGGCGCCGGGGTTCGCGGAGAGCGCGGTGGTCGCAACCGTGCCGTTGCCGACCGGCGTGACGGTCGCGCCCGTGTTCTGCGCGAACGCTGCGCCGCTGGCGAACAGCCCGGCGGCGAGAAGGGCGGCGACGGCGGGCGTGAGCGCGGCCGAAAAACGCGCGCGCCGGGTTTGAATCGTGCGATGCATCCCGTCAGCCTCCGATGAACGCTTCGCGGAACGCGTCGATGGCGACGCGCAGCGAGAGTTGCGGTTGGTCGAGGTAGCTGACGAGCTTGCTGATCTGCTGATCGTTTTGCGCATGGGCGTCGATCCACTCGGGATCGTCGATGTCGATGTTGTGGGCGGCGTAGGTCTGCGGGTCGACGACGCTCAGCAGCGTCTTGGCCGACGCGCCGTTGAAGCCGATGATGAGCCGTTCGCGCTCGGCGATCGTGCCGATGAAGATCGCGAGCTCGAAGTCGGCCTGCGCGACGAACGGCGCGATCAGCTCGAGCCAGAACGCGGCGACGAGGCTGCGGTAGAACGGATCGACCGGCAGCGGCAGCGTGAGGCCGCGCTCGATGTGCGACGAGCCGCTCTGCATCACCGGCCGCAGCAGCGAGCCGAGCGCGAGCATCGCGCCGCGCAGCCGCACCGGATGACCGCTTTCGAGCAGCATCTCCTGCAGGCCGTACAGCGTCTGGTGTTCGACGAAATCGTTGAAGGTGCCGTCATGCGACGTGCCGGGGCCGCCGACGTCGATCGGCACCTGCGTGTCGCCGAGTGCCTGCAGCGCGCCGGGCGGCTCGTCCTTGCCGAGCAGCGGCGGAATCTGCGCGGCGACGCGCGACCACAGCCGCGCGAACGCGAGCGGGCTGCGCGCGAGGAACGCGACCGGCCGGTCGACCTCCAGCGCGGTCGCACCGAGGAACGGGAAGCGGCGCATCGACACGTCGTGGCTCGCGACCATGTGGCCCGCGATCGCGAGCTTGCTGCGCGAGCCGAGGAACGCGAAATGCATCGGCTTCGCATCCTCGTAGACGAGCTTCCAGCGCGGATCTTCCGCGAGCAGTTCGAGCGCCTGCGCGATCCAGCGGTCGAGCGTCTGCAGCAACTGCGGGTTGTGCGCGCTCTTCACGAAGTCGCCGCGCGACGGAATCTTGCCGAAGTAGGCGATTTGCGCCTGTACGGTTTGCGTCATTGCGCCCCCTGGGCATGCGTTGCGTTGGCGGCCGCGACGGCCGGCGCTGCGGCCGGCGTGCCCGTGCCGGTGGTCTGGGTTGCGTTCTGCGCGGCGCCCGCGCTTGCGTCGGCGACCGACGACGGCAGCTGCAGGCCACGCAGGCTCTGCTGCTGCGGCTGGTCACCGCCGCCGCCGGACGGTTGCGACGTGCTGATGATGCGCATCGTCACCGACACGTTCACGCTGCCCTGCGCCCACGTCAGGTCGAAGGTGCCGTCCGGACGGCGCTTGCGTTGCGCCGAGTTGATCAGCTTCTCGAGACCGTAGCGGCCCGGCTCGTTGACGAGCTGCACCGTGCGGCCGTCGAAGGTCGTCGCGGACAGCGTCGCGCCCGGCGAGCCCTGCGGGTTCGGCCACACGAAGTTGGTCCACTGCGGCGGCGTGTTGCGGTAGCGCAGTTGCTGGCCGTCGATCGCGATCGTGTACTCCGTCGTGCCCGTGCTCGGCTGCGGCAGGATCTGGAACACGGTCTGCGGCTCGGACGACGCGGCGGCGCTGCCAGCCGCACCGCCGGCAAGCGGCGCGACCCAGCGTGCGAAGCCGTTCGTGAAGTCCGGCGTGAGGCCGATGCCCATGTCGCCCCACGTGCGGGCGGCGAGGGTGTCGCCGCGGCGCACCGCGAGCGGCCCGAGCGTCGTGCCGACGAACTTCGCGATCGAGCCGTCCGGGCCGAACACCTGCGCGATTTCACCGGCGCCGGCCTCGACCTTCGCGCTCGCCGCGAACGGGTACTTCGTCGCGAGCGAGTTCTGGAACGGCTGGTAGACCTGCGCGTTCCACACCTTGTTGACTTCGGCGCTGGCCGGCTGGATCACGACCGCGAACGCCTGCATCAGCGGCCGCACCAGCAGCGGGCGCAGCGACTTGCGTTGCGAATCGGTGAGGCCCGTCAGCATCTGCTCGTCGACCAGCTTCAGCGAATCGGCGAGTTCCGAACCGTTGCCGTCGAGCGTCTGCTGCATCAGCTGGCGCGCGCCCGGGCCCGGGTCGCCCTGGTTCTTGATCACGTTGAAGCGCGTGCGGACCTTCGACAGCGAATCCATGTAGCCCTTGAGCATCGACGTGCCGTCATGCGTCGCGACGATCCGCGCGAGCCCGATGAACTCCTGGCCGATCGGACCCATCGGCACCTCGGCCGGATTGCCGTTGATGTCGATGTTGGCGGCCGCCACCTGGCCGGCCTGCGAGCGCGAGAACAGTTGCTTGACCCAGTTCACGACGCCCGTCTGCGCCTTCTTGATCGTCACGTTCGCGAGCGACGGGTTGTCCCACGAGGTCTGGTCGTACGCGGTCTCGAGGATCTTGCGGATCGGCGAATCCTGCGGGTCGCCGAGGCGGTTCATCCCGTCGACGGCCTGGCCGAAGCTGGTGAAGCCCTGTACCGCGATACCCTGCATGAACTTCTGCCAGTGCTGCGCGTACTCGGTCTTGTACATGCCGACCAGCGTCTTCTGGATCTGCTCGGGGCTGCCCTCGAGCGTCAGGTCGTCCTGCGTCGACGTGTTCAGCACCCAGTCCTTCGCCTGCAGTTCCTTGGTTGCCGCGTCGCGGATCGCCGGCTGCACGTAGTCGAACCACGCTTCGCGCGTGAACGTGCCCGGAATTGCGTAGCTGCCTGCCACGAGCCCCTGGTTGCCGTCGCCGACGATGCGCGCGATGGTCATCGGCGCGAAGCGGGTCGACGCGCGCGCCTTGATTTCCTCGTACACGCGCTGGCGGGCCGGCATTCCGCGCACGACGTGGCGCAGGTTCTCGCGGGTCTGGTCGACGAGCGCGAGGTTCGCGTCGATCATCGGCCAGTTGTCGTCGTTCACGCGCGACAGGTAGAACGAGATCATGCGCTCCGCGCTCTTGATCATCTCGTCACGCGGCATGTTGCCGCGATTCGTCTCGAGCCAGCCGCGCCAGAAGCGGGCGAGCTGGTCGGTCAGGTGCGCCTGCTCGACGTGGCGCTTGTCGGACAGCATCAGGTACGTCTTGAGCGCGTTGTACGCGTCCTGCACGTTGGTCGGCGACGCGTCGCTGTAGAGGCCGCCCTGCGGTGCGGCCGGCTGCTGCGCTGCGGCCGGCGCGGCGCCGGACGCGGCCAGTGCGGCGCCGGCCTGCGGCGCGGCGCCCGCCGCGTTGGTCGACACCGGCATCGTGCCACCCTGCACGGCGCCCGATTCGGGCGGGCGCGTCATCGGCACGAGCTGTTCGGGGTGCGCGTTCACGTCCTTCATGAACGACGCGAGGTTCTGCGACACCGGGGCCAGCAGGATCTGGCGCACGCCGTTGTAGTACTCGGTCAGCAGATGCTGCTCGAGACGGTCGCCCTGGTACAGGCCGAGCGACACCGAAATCGGCTTGTCGCGGCGGAACTGCTCGAGCTGCTCGATGCGGTCCTCGAGGATGTCCATCGCCTGCAGGCGCGACTGCAGGTCGTTGCGGCCCTGCTGCAGGCGCGTGACGTTGTCGAGGTCGGCCTGCACGTTGGCGACGAGCTGCTGGTTGCCGATCGTCGACCAGGTCCAGCCGCCGAGCGCGAGCGCGAGCGCCGCGACGAAGCCGAAGAAGGTCGCGTAGCGCAGCCGCGTCTTGGTCGGGCTGGCAAACTGCCGCACCGTCTGGCGGTCCGCGAAGATCACCTTCGAGAACAGGTCGCGCAGGAAGAAGCCGTTCTTCGAGAACGCACTGTGCGGCTTCGGCAGCGCGGCGCCGTCGAGGCCGAAGCGATGCGCGATGCGCTGCGCGGCCGCGCTGTTGGTTTCGCCTTCCTGCAGCGCGCTGGTGAAGTAGAAGCCGCGGAAGATCGGCTTGTACTGGAACGGGTTGTTCTCGAACAGCGTCGCGAGGAATGCGCGCAGCGACGGCTTGATCGTCGAGAATTCGAGCGGGAAGCTCAACTGGCCCGGCGACAGCTGGTTGCCGCGCGACAGCGACAGCTGCGCGACGCTGATCTCCTTCAGCCCTTCGTAGAGTTCCTCGAAGTGCGTGTCGAACTGCGCGACGACGTCGCGCTTGTCGTCCGGTTCGTAGGGCAGGGTGGCGCCCCACACGCGGTCGTACTCGTGCTTGTCGCTGCTGCTGAAGAATTCGGTGAAGCCGGTGATCAGGTCGGCCTTCGTGAACATCACGTAGACCGGCGCGAACACTTCGAGCTTTTCGGTCAGCTCCTGAACACGCTGACGGAGGTTTTTCGCGAGGTTGATCGCGAATTCGGGGCGGTTGCCGGTGAGTTCGGCGATGCTCGCGGTGACGATGATGCCGTTGATCGGCGCCTTCGGGCGGTAGCGCTTGAGCAGGCCGAGGAAGCCGAGCCACTCGCTGCGGTCTTCCTCGTGCACCGAATAACGGCCGGCCGTGTCGAGCAGGATCCCCTCGGTCGTGAAGAACCAGTCGCAGTTACGCGTACCGCCGATGCCGTGGATCACGGCGCTGTTCTTGTCCGCGAACGGGAACTGCAGGCCGGAATTGAGCACGGCGCTGCTCTTGCCCGCGGCCGGGTTGCCGATCACGATGTACCACGGCAGTTCGTACAGCGCGGAGCCGCCCGACACCTGGCCGATCTTCGACGTCTTGATCGTCTTCACCGCATCCGACAGGCGCGTGCGCAGCACGTCGAGGTCGGCCGTCTTCGCGTCGGGGGCGAGCGCGGCGGCGGCGGGCGCGGCGATCTTGCCGGTTTCCGCCTGCTCTTCCAGCACCTGGCCGAGCTGCTGGTTCGCGCGCTTCACGCGCCAGCGGCGCCACAGCGCGACGACGAGCCACAGCGCGAGGATCGCCGCAAAGGCGATCGCCGCCCACAGGAGCGGCAGCTGCAGCATGTCGGCGACGATGAAGAGAATGGCCGCTAGCGCGACGATCCCGACGATCGAGAGCGTACGCGGATGAGTCAGCACGTTGAGGATGCGTTGCATAGGACGTTCAGGTTCCGGTGCGATTCGATGAGGCGACGCAGGCGCGCCGAGCGGCAAGAGTGGCGCCGCGATGTGTCGCCATGCTGTCAAACGGGATGAAGGAGGCTGGCATCAATGCGCCCGCGGCATCGGAGAAGGCGCGCGCATTAACGAAAGGACGCTGTGAGATTTAAAACGGAAGCGGCGGCCGGAAAAAATCGCGCACCGGAATGCCCGATTGTTTGCGCCGCCCAAATCGTTTCCTGCCGGGTGATTAAAAAGCCCCATGCCGCCCTCATTATTTCTTGTCCGGCAGCCCTGACTAGCTGCCGCGTCCCAGTTTAAAACCGGGTTTATGGTATTCCACGTGCCCGAGATCCATCATTTTCCATCGGCCGCCCCAGGTGAGGCCGACTTGCTCGGCGACCTGGCCGTACAACTGGTAGCCGCGCATCGCCCATGGATCTTTCTCGGAAATGACCAGCTTGCCGTCGCGCAGGAATGCGTTGTCGGCCGCCAGCCCGAACTGGTGATAACTCTGGAAGGCGGCCGCGTTGGTCACGTTGCTGCCCATCTGCGCCAGCCGGTTCTGCCGTTCCGGGCTCCGATAACCTTCCAGCAGCGCCATTTCATAACCATATTGTTCGTGCATGATCTTGTAGACCAGCAGCAAACGCGTACGGAAATCCGGATCCAGCAGGTTCCAGTCGCGGCTCGCATCCTTCAGCGCCGGGCGTACCTGCTCGACTTCCTTGGTCGCGAAGACTTCCGGCGGCAGCGGCGGGGGCGGCACGAGCTGTTCGCCCTGCAGCAGCGCGGCGATCTTCTCGTCGGGCACGCGCGCCGTGTCGTCGTACTGGAACAATTGCCGGCCGCGTAACGCAATGGCGACCAATGGCGGCGTCGCAAGAATACCTGCCGATACCATAATCATCAAGCGCCGGCGAATCAGTAAATTTTGCACGTCGTTTAAAGCCCCGCGCGTAACGCTTGCCGATTTAACAATCTGACTTCGCGTACGCGAGGCGCGATCGTTCGCACGGCGCGTCAGGCGGCCGTGAAACTGGGCGACGGATTCGAATACGGTCGCGCGGATACCCGGTAAAAGCAACAGTGCCGCAACCGCTACGGCAAGGGCGAAATAGGCGACGAGTGCGACGGCAATCAAAGAAATCCCCGGAAATTGGAATTGATTGTGTTTTGCAATGCTTGCTCTTAGAATCAGGCTGCTTCGAGAGGCCGGGCTATATTATCGCGGTGAATTAAACCAGGATTCAATGAGACGCTGAATGAGTGCGCCGGAAAATTCAAATTCGAAATCTCCGCCCAGCCTGCTGTCCGATACCAAACCGGCAGGCGACGGAGCTCAGCAGTCGCGCATTCTCGCGAATCTGGAAGGACGTGTCACGCCGCCGGCCGAGCCGCCGCGCCGTTCGCTGAAGGCGCCGATCGCCGCCGTCGTGGCCCTGGTGGTCGCCGTCGGCGGCTGGGGTGCATGGCGCATGCAGCATGCGGGCGAGCAGGCCCCCGCCGTCACGGCCGAGGCTGCGCCGGCAGCCGCCGCACCGGCGAAGGCCGCAGCGGCCAGCGATGCCGCCGTGCAGGTCGCGCAGAATGCCGCGTCCGCCGCATCCGCTGTACAACCGGCCACGATCGTCAACGACGACGCAGCTTCCCGAACCGTTGCGTCCGCATCGTCCGCGCCCGCCGCGGACAACAGCCGCCTGTCGCGTGCGCTCGCCAACGGCGCCGACGACGCATCGGGTGCGGCCACGGCCGGCGCGGCCGCCGCCGCTGCTGCTGCCACGACCAAAACCGCCAAGGGCGACGCCGCAAAGGGCGCGAAGGTCGCCGCGCACGGCAAGACCGATACGAAGGCCGATACGAAAGCCGAGGCCCGCAAGCGT
The DNA here is from genome assembly GCF_029633825.1 of Burkholderia contaminans. Lineage (NCBI taxonomy): Bacteria > Pseudomonadati > Pseudomonadota > Betaproteobacteria > Burkholderiales > Burkholderiaceae > Burkholderia > Burkholderia contaminans. The sequence goes on from NZ_CP090640.1 coordinate 1,512,753, forward strand.
CACAAGGAACAGCAGGCCGAACTCGCGCAGGCAAAGAAGCATCGCGACGCGACGCCGGCCCGCACCGCGAAGGCGGGCACGAAGGACGATCCGGATGCGGACCTGCTCGCGGCGCTCGTCGCGCGCACGAAGCCGGCCGACAAGAAGCTCGCTGCACAGAAGGCGCAGCCCGTGCCGACCAAGACGGCCGCGACGACCGGCTCGCTGGCGTCGCGCGTGAAGGAGTGTTCGGAGCGCGGTTTCTTCGAGGATCAGCTGTGCCGCTGGCGCGTCTGCGATGGTCACTGGGGCAAGGACCCGGCGTGCCCGAGCGCCGCGCAGTCGGAGACGCGGCAGTAACGCGTCCCGCGCGTGTCGACCCGCCGCACCTGCGCCGCCCGTTGGGCGGCGCGTTGTTTTTGAGGCGCGGAATCGGCCGGTATGATGCGGCGTGACGCTGTCACCGGCGCGTCATGCCCGTCGGGCATACGTCTCCTTTCCTTTTCCGGCGCGGGCGCGCGACCCGCTTTGCGCGGCGCGCCGTGCGCAGCACGACCTTCGACACGATGGACCTGATCGTACAGACTTACGGCGCCGATACGTCCGGCATGGTGTGCGGATTCCGCTTCGTTCCCGGCGGTTCCGGCGCGACGCTCGATGCGGACGCGGCTGCGGCGTGGCTGCGCACGTGCCGCGAGCACGATGCCGCGTCGGACGATTTCGTCTGGCTGCACTTCAATCTCGCGCACGGCGCGAGCGAGCGCTGGATGCGCACGCACCTCGGCCTGCCCGACAGCTTCTTCGAATTCCTCCACGAAGGCTCGCGCTCGACGCGCATCGAGCAGGAAGACGGCGTGCTGCGCGCGATCGTCAACGACGTGATGTTCAACCTCGAACTGACGCCGTCGGAGATCGCGACGCTGTTCGTCCACGTCGAGCGGCGCATCATGGTCACCGCGCGGCTCAAGCCGCTGCGCTCGGTCGACACGCTGCGCGCGTGCGTGCGCGACGGCGAGCAGTTCAGGTCGCCGGCCGAGCTGCTCGTGCACCTGCTGCGCGACCAGGCCGACCTGCTGAGCCAGATCATGCGGCGCACGAGTGTCGACGTCGACCGCATCGAGGATCGCTTCCTGTCGCAGCGGCTCACGTCGAGCCGCATCGAGCTCGGCGCGATGCGCCGCACGCTGACGCGGCTGCAGCGCATGCTCGCGCCCGAGCCCGGGTCGATCTTTCGGCTGCTCGCGAAACCGCCTGCGTGGCTGCATCTGCAAGACGTGCAGGAGCTGCGCGAATCGACCGAGGAGTTCTCGCTGGTGCTGGCCGATCTGGCGGGGCTCAACGAGCGGATCAAGTTGTTGCAGGAAGAGATCGGTTCGCGTCTCGACGAGCAGAACAACCGGACGCTGTTCACGCTGACGCTCGTGACCGTGATCGCGCTGCCGATCAACATCGTCGCCGGTTTCTTCGGGATGAACGTCGGCGGCGTGCCGTTCTCGGAGAACAAGCACGGCTTCTGGCTGATGGTGCTGCTCGTCGCGGGTTTCACGGGGCTCGCCGCATGGTGGGCGTTCCGCCGGCGCGACGATCGCTAGCACCACCGGCGCCGCCTCGGCGCGTCAGCGCAGCAGCGCGATCGCGCGTTCGCCGATCACCATCCCGAGCAGCCCCACGAGCGCGACGAGCGGCGGGGCCGGCGAGCGCACGTGCAGCAGCGCGTACAGCACGCCGACGCCGAGGCCCACCGCGAGCGAAGTCACGTATTCCGTCATGGCAGTCTCCCGTGTGGTCAGGCGTCAGGGCTTGAGGATGACGCGCTCGCGCGCACCGGCCAGCACCGCGCGATACGCGTCGTGTGCGCGCTCGAGCGGGTACACGTAGTCGTCGCCGATCGGGAACGGGCGCAGCGTGCCGTTGCCGAAGCCCGGCGCGAGCGTGTCGAGGATCTGCGCCACCGTGGCGCCGTCGAGCTGCAGCGAATCGACGCCCACGAACGTGTGCTGGCCGCGATAGAACGCGAAGATGTCGAACGGCACGCTGCGGTCGATCGTCGAGATGAAGATCTGCCGCGCGCCGATCGCCATCGACGCGTTCGCCGCTTCGAAGTACGGGCTGCCGACCGTGTTGTAGACGATGTCCGCGCCGTGGCCGCCGGTGGCCGCGCGTACCGCGTCGGCCACCGGTTCTTTCGACGCGTCGATCATGCGCACGTCGCCCGATGCGTGGCCGCGATAGCCGCCGGCGCTGCGCTCGACGCCGATCACGGTCGCGCCGTGCGCGGTCGCGAGCTGGATCGCCGCCTGGCCGACTTTCCCGTTCGCGCCGAACACGAGCACGACGTCGCCGGCCTTCGGCATGCCGGCGCGGCGCAAGCCTTCATAGGCGGTGACGAACGGCACGCCGACGCCGGCCGCTTCGTCGAGCGTCAGCACGGCGGGCTTGCGGCGCACCAGGGCCGCGTCGAGCACGAGCCACTCCGCGTGCGAGCCGTCGCGATGCACGCCGAGATCGCCGCCCGAGCCCCACACCGGCGCGCCGATCCAGCCGTCCGGGCCGCTGCGCACGATGCCGGCCCAGTCACGCCCGGGCGTGCGCGGCCACACCGCGTGCGGCATGCGGCCGAGCGCGGCCTTCACGTCGCTCGGGTTCACGCCGGCCGCGCGCACCTCGATCAGCATCTGGCCGTCGGCCGGTACGGGCGGGTCGATTTCCCTGACCCGCGCGTCGAGCGACTCGATGTCGGCGGCGGGGGCGTCGAAGCGGATGCTGCGCATGATGATCTCCGTGGCGGATGGCTGTCGCGCGGCCCGATGGGGCGGGGCGTACAGCGGGTGAAAAGGATGCCTGCAGTCTAGTCGGCCCGGTTTGACGCGGAAACGTGCAAAGGCGGATGATTGCTTTGCACAAAACGCATAGCCAACTCCGAAGGCACCGAATGGACGACTTCCTTTCCCCGCATCTGGCGCTGTTCGTCGACGTGGTCGACCAGCAGAGCTTCTCGGCGGCCGCGCGCCGGCTGGGTGTCGCCGCGTCGTCGGTCACGCGGCGCATCGACCGGCTCGAGACGCAGTTCGGCATCCGGCTCCTGCATCGCACGACGCACGCGCTGCGGCCGACCGAGGCCGGACAGTTGCTGTACGGGCGTGCGACGCGGATGCTGGCCGAGCTGCGCGGCCTGCAGGAAGACCTGCACAGCCAGCACGACGAGCCGAGCGGGCTGCTGCGCGTCGACTGTCCGGCGCCGTTCGGCCGGCGGCACCTGATGGCCGCGCTGGCGGCCTTCATGCAGCGCCATCCGGCGCTGCAGGTCGACCTGGTGCTGACCGACAGCATGGTCGACCTGCAGGGCGCGCGGCTCGGCTCCGACGTCGATCTCGCGGTGCGCATCGGCCCGCTCGAGGACACGCGCTTCGTCGCGACCGTGCTGGCGCCGCAGCGGCGCGTGCTGTGCGCGAGCGCGGCGTATCTCGCGCGGCGCGGCGAGCCCGAGTCGCCCGACGCGCTCGCCGGCCACGACTGCCTCGCATGGCACGGTGCGCCGCCGCCGGGCGCGTGGCGTTTCGGCGAGCGCCGCCACGTGCCGGCGCAGCCGCGGTTTCGCAGCAATCATTCGGAAGCGCTGCTCGAAGCCGCGATCGACGGGCTCGGTCTCGCGCACCTGCCGACCGGCTCGCGGGCGGCGCGCTGCGCGACGGACGCTTGCGCACGGTGCTGCCGCAGTTCACGGCGGCGCCCGAGCCTGCGACGATCCACGTGTTGCGCCAGCAGGCGCGCGGCACCGCGCGCGCGTCGCGGCTCGTCGCGTTTCTCGCAACGTGGTTCGCGCAGCCGGCGTGGGATGCCGCGTGGGCATGACGGCGGGCGGGCGCCCGTGCCGAAAGAAAAAAAGGGCCTCGCATGCGAGGCCCGTCAAAGGTCGGAGAAGCCGGTACGCCGGCCGGCAGCCGCAGGCTGCGCGGCACCGGCCGAATGCGCACTGTTACTGCGTCACTACCTTGCGCGGCTTGAAGATGCCCTGGTATTGCAGTGCCGGGCGTTCCTTCGTCACCGGCTCGAGGCCGCCGAAGGTCGGCGTCTGGCGCAGCTTCATCGCGGCCGGCGAAGCGACCGAGCCGATCGACGTCGAGCGCGATGCCGGCGCGAGGTTGTTCGCGACGAGCAGTGCGGCCTCGCTCTTCAGGTTCGCGAGCAGGACCGGATCGGTCGAGCCGTTGACCTGCGTGAGCAGCCCGCTCCAGGCCGCGTCGCTGTAGTTCACGACGTAGTAGTCGAGCCCGCTCGGGTCGGCGACCACGCCCGTGCAGCCGTCGATGCGCGTTTGCGTCTGCGTATCCTTCAGCGCGAGCGTCGTGCGTTTCGCGAGACCCTGGCCGTACGCGAGCGTGATCGGCACCGTCCATTGCAGGCCCGGATACGCGTTCTTGTTCGGGAACGGCTGCTGTTTCAGCGTGATGACCGTCTGGTTCTTCGTCAGGTCGCACTGCGTGTCGAGCGAGATCAGCGGCACGCCGGTCTGGCGGACGTAGCTGTCGCCGATCGCGCCGATCGCCTGGCCGCTCTCCTTCGACAACGCATCCCACAGACGCTTCGGCGTACCGTTGCCGAACGAGTAGTCGACCAGGTACTGCTGCAGACCCTTGCGCAACGTCTGCTCGCCGAGGTAGTTCTCGAGCGTCTTCAGCACGTGGCCGCCCTTGTCGTACGTGAACGCGCTGGCGCTCAGCACGAAGTCGTTCGACGCCCAGCCGTTGAAGTTCGGTGCGACCGGGAACGCGTTCGGGCCGATGTCACGATTGATCACGCGGTACTTGTTCTTCACCTGGTCGAGCCAGCTGAACTCGTTGGGGAAGAACTGGATCGTCGTCTTGGTCTCGAAGAACGTTGCGAACGATTCGTTGAGCCATACGTTGTCCCACCAGTCGGTCGTGACCAGATCGCCGAACCACTGGTGCGCGACTTCGTGCGTCAGCACTTCGTTGCCGTAGTGCGACATCGGCTGGCCCGGCTGCGGCAGGATGTCGTCGGCGAACTCGAGGATCGATCCCCAGTTCTCCATCCCGCCGAAGTTCAGGTCCTTCTGCTCCTTGAACGCGTCGTTCGCGGCCACCGTGTCGAATTTCGTGAGCGGCAGCGCGATGCCCGTGTAGCGGTAGTAGAAGTCGAGCGCCTGCTTGGTGCGGTCCATCGCCGGCTTCGCCCAGTCGCTCATGCCCGGAGGCGTGAACACGCGCAGGTGCAGGCCGCCCTTGCCGCCCGGAAGCGGGCTCGTGAAGTCGTCCTCGTAGGTGTCGAACAGGCCGCCGCCGAAGAACAGCAGGTACGACGGCATCGGCGGGGTCTTCTCGAACTGCACGAGCTTGTAGCCGCCGCCGACGTTGGTCGACGGTTTCTCGGCCGCGTTCGACACGACCCGCCAGCTTTGCGGCACTTCGGCCGTCACTTCATAGGTCGGGCGGAATGCCGGCTCGTCCCAGCCGGGGAACCACTGGCGCGACAGGTTGGTTTCGCCTTGCGTGAGGATCGCGCCGCTCGTCTTGCCGTCGGTGCCCTTCAGGTCGACGCGGAAGATGCCTTCCGCGGCCGAGCAGCCCGGATACGGATCGTCGCCGCAGCTGCCGCCGGTCTTCGCGACCGGATCGTCGTACGACTTGAAGTTGATGATGCCCGACCACTCCATGTGCAGCGAGTAGTTGCCCGGCGAGATAGTGCCGCTCACGGGGCGCAGCTGGTAGAAGTCGCCCTTGTCCTGCGGTGTCGCGATCAACTGGATGTTGCCCGGCTGCAGCGTGATGCGGCCGTTCGTGAACTTGATCCGGTGGCCGGCGATCACGATGTTGTTGACCGGCTTCAGCACCTTGATCTCGACGTCGGCGCGGCCGTCGAACGCGTTCAGCGCGTCGTTCGGGCGGAACCACAGCCGGTAGTTCACGGGTACCACGGTGTCCGGCAACTCGACAGGCGAGACGCTCTTGTCGACATTGGATGCGCTCGGCGGCGCGGTGACGGTGGGCGACGAGCCCGAGTGCGGCGCGCCGGCGGAGCTGAGCGCGGACGCCGAGCCCGCGCCGCCGTCGTCGCCGCCGCACCCGGCTAGCGCGAGCGCGGCGACGATCGGCAGATAACGCATCTTGCGAATGTTGATCGACATGACTGAAACCTCGATTGTTGAAAGAATCGTTCAGTGCTGCGAAAACGCCGGCAAAAACAATCCCCTCGCCGTTAATCAACAGCGATGAAAATGCCAATGACGGATTATTCGAAAAGACGGCGGCCGACTACGTGAAGGTAATCATGGTTTACTGCCCCCTCTGGATTTCCGGATGTCGGTTAACTTGCCGGTTCAAAATGGCCGGGCGCGTGTTGTACTGAATTGATTTCGCGCGCACGACACGGAGCCGCACGCCCTGGGCGGGCGCGCTTTCCCCTTTGAACAGACGACCTACGGGGCTGGCCGGGCCTCGTCGCAGGATGGCAGGAAGGCATGTCGCCGTTCCGTAAAATCACCGTCATGCGCTTTCAAGGTTTGTCGGCTTGCTCGAAGGATGCGTAAATATACTTGATGGTTTTGGGTAAAGGAAACGAAAAATTTAGAAATTGCATCTATTGAATTCGCCGTGCTTCATTGAATGCTGGGAAGCATTAATGCGCTTTCCGTCTGACTGTTATTTTCGTAGTTTTAATCTATTAACGATCTCGCGGGACTGCGAAAACTACGAAACCCGGCGTACCCGGGCATGCTCGGTACAATGCAGCGACGATCCGCTCACCGATTTGCCGCGAGGAGGTTCTCCCATGTCACGCACCCTGTTCCGTATCGCGCCGCTGCGCGCCGTGCTGCTGCTGTTCGTTGCCGCGCTCCTGCTCGGCGGCTGCGCGGGGCTCACGCGCGACCCGGTGCGCGTGACGGTCGCCGGGCTCGACCCGCTCGTCGGGCAGGGCCTCGAGATGCGTTTCAGCCTGAAGCTGCGCGTGCAGAACCCGAACGACGCGCCGATCGACTACGACGGCATCTCGGTGGCGCTCGACCTGAACGGCACGCCGTTCGCGAGCGGCGTCAGCGATCGCTCGGGCACCGTGCCGCGTTTCGGCGAGGCCGTGCTCGACGTGCCGGTTTCTGTGTCGGCGTTCGCCGCCGCGCGACAGGCGTGGAACCTGCCCGGCGCCGCCGCGAGCGGCGAGCTGCCGTATGCGCTGCGCGGCCGGCTCGCGGGCGGCGTGCTCGGCACCGTGCACTTCAACGATGCCGGCACGCTGCGCCTGCCCGCGATGCCGGGGTGGGGCGGCTGAGCCGGGCGAGCGCCGCGCCGCGCGGGCCGGCCCCCGCGCTTTGCCGCGCGGGCAAAGCGCGGTATGGTGTGAGCCGCGCGGCGCCCGCAATACAGTCGCGCCGCCCGTTGAAGCCAACCGTAACCGAGTTCGCGTGACCGATTTCCCTGTTTTCCACTGGACCGACGCCGACGGCGCCGATCATGCCGTGCGCTGGCGCTCCGAAGCCGGCGTGCAACCGCCGAAGCGCGCGGTGCTCGCCGACGACCGCCTCACCGCCGACGCGGCGTACCGTCTCGCCTGCGAGGGTACCGCGCTCGTCTGGCAGGGCGATTTCCAGAATGCGCGCCAGCTCGTGCAGGCGATGGCGCGCCGTGTCGAGCGCAAGCCGAAGAAGGCGAAAGCCGCGGCCGGCGTCGACGCATTCAACCTGCATCGTCTCGCGCAGTCGCAGCGCGCCCGCACGCTTGGGATGCTGCTGATCCCGCTCGACGCCGACTACACGATTCCGCTGCGCCGCGCGCCCGACGTGCGCGCCGCATGCGAAGAGGCGTACGGGCCCGGCGGCGCGCCGTCGGTCGTGTCGCTGCGCGAACTGCTCGGCCTCGTCGGTGCGCACGAATGGCGCAAGAAAGGGGTGCCGATCCCGGCGCTCGGCGGCGCGCCGATCCACCCGCACTACGGCGTGTTCTCGCCGGTGCGCGGCGAATACGTCGAACTGGTCGCGCGTGCGCCGCTGCCGGCGACGTCGCTCGCGTTCGATATCGGCACGGGCACCGGCGTGCTGGCGGCCGTGCTTGCGTCGCGCGGCGTCGAGCGTGTCGTCGCGACCGACCAGGATCCACGCGCGCTCGCCTGTGCGCGGGAGAACATCGAACGACTGGGCCACGCGCGGCGCGTCGAAGTCGTCGAGGCGGATCTGTTCCCGGCCGGCCGTGCGCCGCTCGTGGTCTGCAACCCGCCGTGGGTGCCGGCTCGGCCGAGCGCCCCGATCGAATATGCGGTCTACGATCCGGACAGCCGCATGCTGCGCGGTTTTCTCGCAGGGCTCGCCGCGCACCTCGAGCCGGGCGGTGAAGGCTGGCTGATCCTGTCCGATTTCGCCGAGCATCTCGGCCTGCGGCCGCGCGACACGCTGCTGCAATGGATCGACGAAGCCGGCCTCGTCGTGCTCGGCCGCGACGACATCCGCCCCGCACACCCGAAGGCGATGGATGCCGACGATCCGCTGCATGCGGCACGCCAGGCCGAGGTCACGTCGCTCTGGCGGCTCGGCGCGCGAGCCTGACCGCGCATTTTCGGTAAACTACCGCCATTCCTCACGAATTCCCGCCGCCGGGCCGTGGTCGACCGACCGTGGCCCGGCGCCGCTTCACGATGTCGAACAAGACCCACGAAATCCGCCCGGAGCAGTCCGTCGAGCTGCTGAAGGAACTGCACATCCTCACCCGCGACGGGAAGCTGAACCAGGACAGCCGCCGCAAGCTGAAGCAGGTCTATCACCTGTTCCAGTTCATCGAGCCGCTGCTCGCCGGCGTGCAGGCCGAGCGTGGCAGCGTGACGCTCGTCGATCACGGCGCCGGCAAGTCGTATCTCGGCTTCATCCTGTACGACCTGTTCTTCAAGCAGCAGCCGGGGCACGGCACGCCGGCGTTCGCGTCGCACGTGTACGGGATCGAGACCCGCGAGGAGCTCGTCACGCGCTCGGCCGAGCTTGCCGCGCGGCTCGGGTTCGGCGGCATGTCGTTCCTGAACCTGTCGGTTGCCGATTCGATCACGTCGCCGAAACTGCCTGAAACGGTCGACGTCGTCACCGCGCTGCACGCATGCGACACGGCGACCGACGACGCGATCCGCTTCGCGCTCGCGAAGCGCGCGCAGCACATCGTGCTGGTGCCGTGCTGCCAGGCGGAAGTCGCGGGCGTGCTGCGCAAGAACAAGGGCAAGTCGCTCGCGAACGCGCTGACGGAAGTGTGGCGGCATCCGCTGCATACGCGCGAATTCGGCAGCCAGATCACCAACGTGCTGCGCTGCCTGCAGCTCGAAGCGCACGGCTACCAGGTCAGCGTGACCGAGCTGGTCGGCTGGGAGCATTCGATGAAGAACGAGCTGATCATCGCGCAATACAAGAACCTGCCGCGCCGGCGGCCCGGCGAGCGGTTGAACGAGATCCTCGGGATGTTCGGGCTGGCCGAGCTGAACGCGCGCTTCTTCGTGCCGGAGGCCGCGGCGGCGGGCGGCGAGGCCGTCGAGCCGGCCGCCAGCTGACGTGCGCGCGGGCGCGTCGCGCAAGTTGTACGCCGCCCGTTGAACGTCGCACGTTACACGCCGTCCGTTGCACGGCGCGTCAGACCTCGTCGCCCGGCCGGCGCATCCATTCGCGCCAGCCGTCATGGCCGAGGCGCCGCAGCGTTTCCTGATTCTTTTCGTAGATCGCGGCCGCGTCCGGGAACGCGTCGACCGCGCGTGCGATGCTGTCCTCGCGCAGCAGGTGCAGGATCGGATACGGCGCGCGGTTCGTGTAGTTCTCGATGTCGTCGGGCTCGCTGCCCTCGAACCGATAGTCCGGATGGAAGCTCGCGATCTGCAGCACGCCGTCGAGCCGCAGTTGCCGCACCAGCCGGTCGGCAAAGAACAGCGCATCGTTGTAGTCGATGAAATCGGCGAACGCATGCGGGAAGATCACGAGCGTCGTGTCGACCTGCCGCGGGTCTGCCGCGTCGAGCGCACGCAGCTCGGTTTCGAGTTCGGCGAGCGCATCCTCCAGCGTGGTCGCTTCGCTGATCGCGTAGCGCACCTGTTCCTTCACATAGACGCTTTTCGCGAACGGGCACAGATTGAGCCCGATCACCGCGCGCGCGAGCCAGTGCCGCGTGGCGGCGAGGATGTCGTCGTGCGATTCGGGGCGGGTGTCGGTCATCGTGAAACCAGTCGGGCGGAAGGGCGGCGAGGGCCGCATTGTAGCGGGCGAGCCGTCACGCGCAGGCGGCTTCGATCAACTGCGTGACGAGCGCGGGCGCGACGCCGATCGGTGTTTCGCCGTGCCGATAGGTCTGGCTTGCCGCGTAGATGCCCTCGATCACCAGCGCGAGCGAGTCGGCAAGCGCCTGCGGCTGCCGCGCGCCGGCGTCATCGCACAATGCGACGAGCCGCTTCATCAGCTGTTCCTTGTTCTGCGCGACGCGCTCGCGCGCCGGGTGCGACGCATCCGGGAATTCGGCCGCGACGTTGACGAACGGGCAGCCACGGTAATCCTTCTGCGTCGCGCGCTCGGCGAGATCGACGAAATACTGGATCAGTTGCGCTTTCGGCTGGCCCGGGTGCTTCGCGACGCTCGTGTTGAAGCGGTCGAAGAAACACGCATCCATCCGCTCCAGGTACGCGAGGATCAGCTCGTCCTTCGACGAGAACTGCCGATACAGGCTCATCTTGTTGACGCCCGCACGCTCCACGACCGCCTCGACGCCCACCGTCCGAACGCCTTCCTTGTAAAACAGCTCCTCGGCGGCGCGCAGCAGGTGCTCCTGCGCGGTAGCGCCGTCGATCGGCCGGCGCGTGCGGCGCGGCAGCGGTTTGGCGATCTCGATGCCCGACATGATGACCCTCGACTGCATATTGGATTGCTTGACATGTTACCGATTGGTCACTACGATCGCAACACACTTGTGACCGGTCGGTAACAATGCTGACCGGATCGACAGACAAATGCCAAGCGTCGGCCCGGGTCAGCCGATGCAGCGTGCGGCGGAGGTGGCCTGGCAGGGCGAGCGGCGCGGGTGCGGAGGCACCGGAGCCGCCAACAGGAGAACGCGAAGATGAATTGGGCGGTGACACGAATCGGCGGGCGCTTCCACTACGGATGGCTCGCGGCGGCGGTGGTATTCCTGATCCTGCTGGCGGCGGCCGGCACGCGCGCGACGCCGAGCGTGCTGATGGTGCCGCTCGAACGCGAGCTCGGCTGGAGCCGCGCGGCGATTTCGCTGGCGATCTCGGTGAATATCGCGCTGTACGGACTGACGGGCCCGTTCGCCGCTGCCGCGATGCAGCGCTTCGGGCTGCGTCCGACCATTCTCACCGCGCTCGTGACGATGAGCGCGGGCGTCGCGCTGTCGTCGATGATGACGCAGAGCTGGCAGATGGTGGTGATCTGGGGCCTGATGGTCGGCTGCTCGACGGGCGTGGTCGCGCTGACGCTGTCCGCGACCTTCGTCACGCGCTGGTTCCATGCGCGCCGCGGCCTCGTGATGGGGATCCTGACCGCGAGCACGGCCACCGGCCAGCTCGTGTTCCTGCCGATGCTCGCGGCGATCGCGCAGCGCCATGGCTGGCGCCCGGTCGTGCTGGTCGTCGCGATCGCGGCCGCGATCGTGATTCCGCTGGTGGCGTTCCTGTTGCCCGAACGGCCGGCCGACGTGCAGCTGCGCCCGTACGGCGAGCCGGCCGATGCGCCGCCCGCGCCCGAGGGGACGAAGGAGAACCCGCTCGCGGTCGCGTTCCGGACGTTGCTGACGGCGAGCCGGTCGCGCGATTTCTGGCTGCTGTTCTTCAGCTTCTTCATCTGCGGTGCGAGCACCAACGGCTACGTCGGCACGCACCTGATCGCGATGTGCAGCGACTACGGGATGACGGAAGTGCAGGGCGCGTCGCTGCTTGCGGCGATGGGCGTGTTCGACCTGTTCGGCACGACGCTGTCGGGCTGGCTGTCCGACCGATACGACAACCGCGTGCTGCTGTTCTGGTATTACGGGCTGCGCGGGCTGTCGCTGATCTACCTGCCGCACGCGTTCGGGATCGATTTCTTCGGGCTGCCGCTGTTTGCGATGTTCTACGGGCTCGACTGGATCGCGACCGTGCCGCCGACCGTGCGCCTCGCGACCGACGTGTTCGGCAAGGCCGCGGCGCCGGTCGTGTTCGGCTGGATCGTCGCCGGCCACCAGCTCGGCGCGGCGTTCGCGGCGCTCGGCGCGGGGCTGCTGCGCGCGAGCCTTGGCACCTACACGATCGCGTCGATGATCTCGGGCGGGCTGTGCATCATCGGCGCGCTGATCGTGCTGCGGATCAACCGCGGCCCGTCGCGCGCAGCCGCGCAGGCGGCCTGACCGCGGCAATCCGTGCGCCGCGCCGGCCGCGCGGCGAACGGCCGGCCAACGCACGTACGGAGATTTGCATAGCGCGGGAGGATCGGGCGCGCATCGGCTCAAGCGGGTATGCTTGCGGTTCGTCAGGCGTTCGCGCCCCTTCTTCGATGTCAGCGAGGATTCGCATGTCCGTCAAACCTGCTCCCACCACTGTTTCGATTCACGATCTGATCGCGGGCCGCTGGAGCCCGCGCGCGTATTCGGATGAAGCCGTCAGCGCCGGCGATCTGCACGCGGTGCTCGAAGCCGCCCGCTGGGCGCCGTCCGCCTACAACGCGCAGCCGTGGCGCTTCATCGTATTCGACCGCACTCAGGACGAAGACGCATTCAAACGCGCGTTCGCGACGCTGGTGCCGTTCAACCAGGGCTGGAACGCACCGGCGCCCGTGCTGATCGCGGTGACCGCGCACACGCTCACGCCGAAGGGTGAGCCGGCTCCGACCGCGCTGTACGACGCGGGCGCCGCCGCGATGTCGCTGGTGCTGCAGGCACACGCACTGGGCCTGGCCGCCCACCAGATGAGCGGCTTCGACGCGAAGGCGTTCCGCGACGCGTTCGAGATTCCGGCCGACGTCGCGATTCCGGCGATCATCTCGCTCGGTCACTACGGCAACGTCGACAAGCTCGATCCGGTGCTGCGCGATCGCGAGAAGGCACCGCGCACGCGCCATGCGATCGGTGAGGTCGTCTATGCGGGCGCGTGGAAGAAGGGTTTCGACGCGGCAGCCTGACCCGCCTGACGGGCGGGCTGCATCGCGCATCCCGCCCGCATGTTTCCCCGGCGCGCCAGGCCGCGCGCCGTCCCGCCGAGGCCCGTTGCGCCGTACCGGTGGCCGGCCCCGGTTGTGATCCCGCGGGCTTCATGTTAAAAAGCCCGTCCTTTCCGTTTTCGCGCCGGCCCTGCTGCGGCAACTTCCCATGACTTACTGCGCGATCGATTTCGGCACGTCCAATTCCGCCGTGGCGCTGCCCGACGGCGACGGCATGCGCCTCGCGCCCGTCGAGGGCGACCACCTGACGCTGCCCACCGCGATCTTCTTCAACAACGACGAAGAGACGGTCGAATACGGCCGTGCGGCGCTGGCTTCGTACATCGACGGTTTCGACGGCCGGCTGATGCGGTCGATGAAGAGTATCCTCGGCTCGCCGCTCGCGGAAACGACGACCGATCTCGGCGACGGCAGCGCGATCGCGTACACCGAAATCATCGCGCGCTTCCTGACGCACCTGAAGCGCAAGGCCGAAGCCCGCGCGGGCGCGCCGATCGGCCGTGCGGTACTCGGCCGGCCGGTGTTCTTCGTCGACGACGATCCGCGTGCCGACCGCCTCGCCCAGGACCAGCTCGAGGCCGCCGCGCGATCGGTCGGCTTCACGGACGTCCAGTTCCAGTACGAACCGATCGCGGCCGCGTTCGACTACGAGTCGCGCCAGCAGGCGGAGCGGCTCGTGCTCGTGGCCGACATCGGCGGCGGCACGTCCGACTTCTCGCTGGTGCGTGTCGGGCCCGAGCGGATGGCGCGGCTCGAGCGCAAGGACGACGTGCTGGCCCACCACGGCGTGCACGTCGCGGGCACCGATTACGACCGGCGTGTCGAGCTGGCGGCGATCCTGCCCGCATTCGGCTACCGTTCGCTCGACCCGGAAGGGCGCGAGCTGCCGAACAAGATCTACTTCGATCTCGCCACCTGGCACCTGATCAACACGGTCTACACGCCGAAGCGGCTCGGCGAGCTGAAACTGATGAAACACCTGTACCGGGACGTGCGCCAGTACGACCGGCTCACGAGCGTGGTCGAGCAGCGGCTCGGCCATGCGCTGATGGCGCGCGCGGAAGAAGCGAAGATCGGCGTCGCGGCGGGCGGAGAGACGATGATCGACCTGAACGACGTGGAAGAGGATCTGCAGATCGCATTCGATGCCGACCGGCTCGTCGACGCGAGCCGCGACGACACCGCGCGCATCGTCGACGCCGCGCGCGAGACGGTGCGGCTCGCGGGCGTGGCGCCGCGCGATGTCGGCGCGCTGTACTTCACCGGCGGCTCAACGGGGCTCGCGTTCCTGTCGGGCGCGCTGGCGGGTGCATTCCCGGATGCGCAGCCGGTGTTCGGCGACCGCCTCGCGAGCGTCGCGACGGGTCTCGGCATTCACGCGCAGCGATTGTTCGGTTGAATGCGGGCGGCCCAAAGGCCGCCATGCCGGTCGACCGGCGCCGAAAAACAAAAAGCCCCGCCGAAGCGGGGCTTTTTTTCACGAATTATCGCGCCAAGCTTAGACCGGACGGATGTTCGCAGCTTGCAGACCCTTCGGGCCCGTCTTCACTTCGAATTCAACCTTCTGGTTTTCTTGCAGCGTCTTGAAGCCTTCGACGCGGATTTCCGAGAAGTGCGCGAACAGATCGTCGCCGCCGCCTTCCGGGGTGATGAAGCCGAAGCCCTTTGCGTCATTGAACCACTTGACGGTACCGGTTGCCATGTTACTTGTTCCTAAAAAGATAAAACGGGGCCGAGGCCCATGGGGTGCGGAAAATCAAGGAAGGGGTAATAGGACCAACCGGAGTACCGTTGATGGGCGAACTACGAAAGAACCAATTCACTCGCCACTTGAAATCCTGCGAAGTCCTTTATACGGCTAATCAACCGTGTGGTCAACCGTATTTCCATGGACTCAGGGTTATTGCGGAGATCAGGTTTACAAAGCTTGCAAACGATGCGAATTTTTTGTAGGGGCCGAACGATTTTGGCGCCACGTTTGAGGTGCAACCGTTAAACTACGCGCCGCGTGGACGGGTTGCCCCGATCGGGTGACACGTCCCCCCAAAATTGCGTGCGCGGTGCTGTCCGAGCCGATCCCGGACCGCAGGCCGACCATGCTTTTTGAGACACAGGAGAGGATGTGAAGAGTTCTATTCAACGGAACATCGGCCCGTTTGCATTGATGCTGACGGGGCTGGGTTCGATTATCGGCTCGGGCTGGCTGTTCGGCGCCTGGAAGGCCGCGAAGATTGCCGGTCCGGCGGCGATCTGCGCCTGGATCATCGGCGCTGTCGTGATTCTCGCAATTGCACTGACTTACGCGGAATTGGGCGCGATGTTCCCCGAGTCGGGCGGCATGGTGCGCTATGCGCGCTACTCGCACGGTTCGCTGGTGGGCTTCATCAGTGCGTGGGCGAACTGGATCGCGATCGTATCCGTGATCCCGATCGAGGCTGAAGCGTCGATCCAGTACATGAGCACGTGGCCGTATCCGTGGGCGCATGCGTTGTTCGTGAACGGCGAATTACAGACACTCGGCCTGCTGCTGTCGGCCGTGCTGGTCGTCATCTACTTCATGCTGAACTACTGGGGCGTCAAGGCCTTCGCGCGGGCGAACACGGCGATCACGATCTTCAAGTTCCTGATCCCCGGCCTCACGATCCTCGGCCTGATGCTGACGAGCTTCCATGCGGAGAACCTCGGCACCGCATCCAATGCAAGCTTCGCACCGTACGGATGGTCGGCCGTGCTGACCGCAGTCGCGACGAGTGGCATCGTGTTCGCGTTCAACGGCTTCCAGAGCCCGGTGAACCTGGCCGGCGAAGCGCGCAACCCGTCGCGCAGCGTGCCGTTCGCGGTGATCACGTCGATCCTGCTCGCACTCGTGATCTACGTGCTGCTGCAGATGGCCTACATCGGTTCGGTGAATCCGGCCGACGTCGCGAAGGGCTGGGCGCACTTCAACTTCTCGTCGCCGTTCGCGGAACTCGCGATCGCGCTGAACCTGAACTGGCTGGCGATCCTGCTGTACGTCGACGCGTTCATCAGCCCGAGCGGCACCGGGACGACCTACATGGCGACGACCACCCGCATGATCTACGCGATGGAGCGCAACAACACGATGCCGAAGATGTTCGGCAACGTGCACCCGATCTACGGCGTCCCGCGCCAGGCGATGTGGTTCAACCTGCTCGTGTCGTTCATCTTCCTGTTCTTCTTCCGCGGCTGGAGCTCGCTCGCGGCGGTGATCTCGGTCGCGACGGTGATCTCGTACCTGACCGGCCCGATCAGCCTGATGGCGCTGCGCCGCTCCGCGACCGACATCGAGCGTCCGTTGTCGATTCCGCTGATGAAGCTGATCGCCCCGTTCGCATTCGTGTGCGCATCGCTGATCCTGTACTGGGCGAAGTGGCCGCTGACGGGCGAAATCATCCTGCTGATGATCGTCGCGCTTCCGGTGTACTTCTACTTCCAGGCGAAATCGGGCTGGACCGGCTGGGGCGCCGACCTGAAGGCCGCATGGTGGCTGGTCGCGTACCTGCCGACGATGGCCGTGCTGTCGCTGATCGGCAGCAAGGAATTTGGCGGTCACGGCTACCTGCCGTACGGCTGGGACATGCTGATCGTCGCGGCGATCTCGCTGGTTTTCTACTTCTGGGGTGTGAATACGGGCTACCGGACCCAGTATCTCGACGAGCGCGAGTCGCACGACGAGATCCTCGAAGGGGTCGGTGCCTGACGCGTGACCTGCCGCCGGATCCGGCGGCGGCAGCAAGCAGCGTAAAAAAGCCCGCCCGAGCGATGCTCGGGCGGGCTTTTTGTTGGACGGTCGCCGTCCGCTGTCTGCTGGTCAGGCGGCCGTGCCGGCGAACACGTAGTTCGTCATCGCGAGCACGCGCTGGTATGTGCCGAGCGACTGGATGCCGAGCTGGTAGTCGTCGTCCGCCGCGCCGAGCGCCGTGAACACCGGCAGCAGGTGCTCGTCGGTCGGATGCATCAGCGCTGCGTGCGGCGCCTGCCGGCGGTAGTCGAGCAGCGCGTCGACGTCGCGCGCGGCCAGCTTCGCCTCGAACCAGTCGGTGAATTCCGTGACGCGCGGGTCCGCATCCTCGGGCGCCGCACCGAAATCGGCGGCGCGCAGGTTGTGCGTGATCTGGCCGGAGCCGATCACCATCACGCCTTCGTCGCGCAGCGGTCGCAGCGCGCGGCCGAGCGCGAAGTGGTGGGCGGCATCCGCGCGCGGCTGGATCGACAGCTGCGCCACCGGCACGTCGGCTTCCGGGAACATCAGCAGCATCGGCACCCACGCGCCGTGGTCGAGGCCGTGCTCGGTCGTCGCGGTCTCGATGCCGGCCGCATTCAGCAGCCCGGCCGCACGTTCGGCGACGTCGGGTGCACCGGGCGCCGGGTAGCGGATGTCGTACAGCGCCTGCGGAAAGCCGTAGAAATCGTGGATCGTTTCCGGATGCGCGGCGATGCTGGCGACGGGGCGCTGCGTGCCCCAGTGCGCGGACAGCATCAGCACCGCGCGCGGGCGCGGCAATTCGGCGGCGAGGTGCGTGAATGCGCCAGACGGCAGGGCCGGGTCGATCGGCAGCGTCGGGGCGCCGTGGGACAGGTAGAGCGAAGGCAAGCGGTTCATGGTGGTGGCCTGCAAAGGGATTTGCCTGTGACTATAGACGCGCACCGCACATTGATAAATCCGCGATCCGGAATTTGATTGACGCTTGTTTGTTGATAATCCGGGCGACGCCATGCGTTTCACGGCAGCTGGACGCTGTATTCGTGAAATAGAATGAATTTCGGTGGAAATCGGCGCAGATGTGCGACGAATGGATCGTCGAGCGTGCGCTTACTGCGCGTGCCGGATGCCGGCCCACGGCGTCGTCTGCGGTGCGCTGAGCGCGAACAGGTCGAGCACGCGCGTGACGGTCTGGTCGACGAGTTCCTCGATCGTCTTCGGCATCGCGTAGAACGCGGGCAGCGGCGGGAAGACGATGCCGCCCATTTCGGTGACGGCGGTCATGTTGCGCAGATGCGCGAGGTTGAACGGCGTTTCGCGCACCATCAGCACGAGGCGGCGGCGCTCCTTCAACGTGACGTCGGCTGCGCGCGTGATCAGGTTGTCGGACAGCCCGTGCGCGACGCTCGCGAGCGTCTTCATCGAGCAGGGCGCGATCACCATCCCGTCGGTCGCGAACGACCCCGATGCGATCGTCGCGCCGACGTCGCGCACCGAATGCACGACATCCGCACGGCTTTCGACATCGGCCTTCGACAGCTTCAGTTCGTGCTGGATGTTGAGCCAGCCGGCGTTCGAAACCAGCAGATGCGTTTCGACGCCGCCGGCGGCACTCAGCAGGTCGAGCAGCCGTATGCCGTAGATCGCGCCGGTCGCGCCGGTTATCGCAACGATCAGCCGGCGTGGCGGCGCGTTGGGAGATGCCATCGAAAGGAGGCGGGGCGTGCGGGGCGTATTACGCGGCGGCGAACAGTTGCTGCAGCTCACCCGACTGGTACATCTCCATCATGATGTCCGAGCCGCCGATGAATTCGCCCTTCACGTAGAGCTGCGGGATGGTCGGCCAGTTCGAGAATTCCTTGATGCCCTGGCGGATCTCGTCGTCTTCGAGGACGTTGACGGTCTTGAACTGGTCGACGCCGCAGGCCTTCAGCACCTGGATGGCGCGGCCCGAAAAGCCGCACATCGGGAATTGCGCGTTGCCCTTCATGAAGAGCACGACCTGGTTTTCGTCGACGATTTGCTTGATACGTTGTTGGGTGTCCATGACTGACCTTGCGTTCTTGCGTTAGCGGGGCGGTAGATCGAAATGATAGCGGATTTCAACCGGGCGGGCCGGGCATCAGCCCGGCAGGCGGCCGCCTGTCGTGCGTTCGATGGCGGCCAGATCGGCGAGCGATTCGACCGCGATGAAGCCGTGCGAGACGAGCACCGCGCGCACGGCCTCGGCCTGGTCGTAGCCATGCTCGATCCAGAGCGTGCCGCCCGGTTTCAGGTAGGTGCCGGCGCCCGCGACGATCGTGCGGATCGCGCTGAGGCCGTCGGCATCGTCGGTGAGTGCACCGCGCGGCTCGAAACGCAGGTCGCCTTGCTCGAGGTGCGGATCGTGCTGCGCGATGTACGGCGGGTTGCTGACGATCGTGTCGAATGCGAGCGCCGGATCGAGCTCCGCGTACCAGTCGCTCTCCAGCCAGTGCAGCGGGCCGCCGGGGCGGCGCGCGTCGAGCAGCTTGCCTGCGTTGCGTTGTGCGACCTCGAGTGCGGCCGGCGAACGGTCGAGCGCCCACACGCGCGCATCGGGACGCTCGGCGGCGATCGACACGGCGATCGCGCCGCTGCCCGTGCCGAGATCGAGCACGGCCGGATGCGGCAGCCCGTCGATCGCTTCGAGTGCGGCTTCGACGAGCAGTTCGGTTTCGGGGCGCGGGATCAGCACGTCGGGCGTCACGTCGAACGGCCGGCCGAAGAATTCGCGCATCCCGACGAGCTGCGCGACGGGTTCACCGGCCAGGCGGCGCGCCTCGAGCGCGCGGTAGCGTTCGACCGCGGCCGCGTCGAGCGGCGCGTCGCCGCGCGTGATCAATTGCGTGCGGGTCCAGCCGAGCGCGTGCGCGAGCAACACGCGCGCATCGACCGCGTCGAGCGGCGACGCGCGCAGCAGTTCGTCGGCGGAAGTGTCGGGCATCGCGGCCTCAGTCGGCATCGCCGAGCGACGCGAGCAGTTCGGCCTGGTGTTCGCTGACCAGCGCGCTGATCAGTTCGTCGAGATCGCCGTCCATGAGCGCCTCGAGCCGGTACAGCGTCAGGTTGATCCGGTGGTCGGTCATCCGGCCCTGCGGGAAGTTGTACGTGCGGATCCGTTCCGAGCGGTCGCCGGAGCCGATCAGGCTCTTGCGCGTGGCCGCTTCCTTCGCGTGCTGCTCGTGATACTGCTTGTCCTTGATGCGTGCCGCGAGCACCTTCAGCGCGCGATCCTTGTTCTTGTGCTGCGAACGGTCGTCCTGGCACTCGACGACGATCCCGGTCGGGATGTGCGTGACGCGCACCGCCGAATCGGTCTTGTTGATGTGCTGGCCGCCCGCGCCGGACGCGCGGAACGTGTCGATCCGCAGGTCGGCCGGATTGATCTCGACCTCGCCGATTTCGTCGGCTTCCGGCATCACCGCGACCGTGCATGCGGACGTGTGGATGCGCCCCTGCGTTTCGGTGGCCGGCACGCGCTGTACGCGATGGCCGCCCGATTCGAACTTCAGGCGCGAATACGCGCCCTGGCCCGCGATCCGTACGATCACTTCCTTGTAGCCGCCGAGATCCGACGCGCTCTCCGACATCATTTCGACCTGCCAGCGCTGGCGTTCCGCGAAGCGCAGGTACATGCGCAGCAGGTCGCCCGCGAACAGCGCCGATTCGTCGCCGCCCGTGCCCGCGCGGATTTCGAGGAAGATGTTGCGGTCGTCGTTCGGATCCTTCGGCAGCAGCATCTTCTGCAGTTCGGTCTCGAGGCGGGCCATGCTCTCGCGTGCGCTGCGGATTTCGTCTTCCGCGAAGTCGCGCATCGACAGGTCGCCGAGCAGCTCCTGCGCGGCCGTCTCGTCGCTGCGCGACTGGCGCCACAGCGCGTACTGTTCGACCACCGGGCCGAGTTCCGCATGTTCACGCGTGAGCTTGCGGTACTGGTCGAGGTCGGCCGTGACGTTTTCGCGGCTCAGCAGGTCGTTCAGTTCGGCCAGCCGTGTGGACAGCTGGTCGAGCTTGCGTTGCATGCTCGTCTTCATGGTGTGGAGCGGCGCTCCCGGGCAAGGGGTATTCGGAAAGGATAGGCCGGCAGCGGGACAACGACCGGCCGGCGGCAGGGCGATCGGCCGGCGCTAGTGGCCGGACTGGTCGTTCGAGCGCGGTGCGTGCTGGTAGAAGCCGCGCATCAGGTCGATCAGCGAATCGCGATCGGCGCCGTTCACGCGGTTGAGCGCGCTCGTCGGGCCGTGGATCAGCTTGTTGGTCAGCGCCTGCGACAGCGCTTCGAGCACGGCGGCCGGATCGTCGCCGCGCGCGAGCAGCTTCTGCGCCTTGTCGACTTCGGCACGGCGCAGTGCGTCGGCCTGCGTATGCATGTGACGGATCACCGGCACGACGCTGCGCGTGTCGAGCCATTGCATGAAATTCTGCACGCGCGTTTCGATGATCGTCTCGGCCTGCGCGACCGCAGCCTGGCGCGATGCATTGCCTTCACGCACGATCGCGCCGAGATCGTCGACGGTGTAGAGGAACACGTCCTTCAGCTTGCCGACTTCGGGCTCGATGTCGCGCGGCACCGCGAGGTCGACCATGAAGATCGGCCGGTGGCGGCGTGCCTTCACCGCGCGCTCGACTGCGCCGAGGCCGATGATCGGCAGCGTCGACGCCGTGCACGACACGATGATGTCGAACTCGTGCATGCGGGTCGGCAGGTCGGCGAGCGGCATCGCACGGCCGTTGAAGCGTTCGGCGAGCCGCTGGCCGCGTTCGGCCGTGCGATTCGCGACGACGAGTTCGCGCGGGCCTTGCGCGGCGAAGTGCGTCGCGCACAGCTCGATCATCTCACCGGCGCCGATGAACAGCACGCGCTGATCCGACACCTTTTCGAAGATCCGTTGTGCGAGGCGCACCGCGGCGGCGGCCATCGACACCGACTGCGTGCCGATTTCGGTCGTGCCGCGCACTTCCTTCGCTACCGCGAACGTACGCTGGAACAGCTGGTTCAGATAGGTGCCGAGTGCGCCGGCTTCCGTCGCGGTGCGAACGGCGTCCTTCATCTGGCCCAGAATCTGGGTTTCGCCCAGCACCATCGAATCGAGACCGGATGCGACGCGAAATGCGTGCCGGACCGCTTCCGACTGCGGCAGCGCATAGACGTGCGGCGCGAGTTCGCCGACCGGGATCCGGTGATACTCCGACAGCCAGCGGATCGCGCCTTCGCGTGCCGCGCGATCGTCGGTCGCGCAATAGAGTTCGGTGCGGTTGCAGGTGGAGAGGATCGCCGCTTCGGGCGTATTGGGCGCCTGGGGGCCGAGAAACACGTTCTTGAACGTGACGAGAGCCGGCTTGATCTGCTCGAGCGGAAACGCCACGCGTTCGCGCAAGGCGACAGGCGCAGTGTGGTGATTGATTCCGATCGTGAGGAGTTGCATATCGAGGGCTATCGTTTAGCCCCATATTATAGCGTTTCAGCGATTTCCTCACTCGCTGCATACCGGGCATCAGCGTGGCGGGGCCGGGAATTTGGGGGCTCGATCGGCACGCGATCGAGCTGATAGCCGTAGCCGTAGAGCGGCAGCAGCCGGTAGCCGCGCTCCGGAAGCAGCCGGAGTTTGCTGCGCAGCCGGGACGCATGGGTATCGAGCGTGCGCGACTTCATGTCGCGGCGGCGCCCCCACACCGTTTCGAGGATATGGGCGCGCGACACCGGCCGCGACAGGTTCGTGAACAGCAGCTGCGCGAACCGGAACTCCTTCGGCGTGAGTGAAACGATTGCGTCGTCGAACCGGACGAGGCAATGCGTGGCATCGAAAGCGTATTCGCCATACATTTCGCGCGAGCGGGTGGGTGGCCGGCGCACGCCGGCGCGCCGGCTCAGCGCGTTGACGCGCGCGAGCATCTCGGGCCCGCTCACGGGGCGCACGAGGCAATCGTCGGCGCCCGCGTGCAGGCACGATACGATTTCGCTTTCGCGCGGCAGCTGCATCACGGCGATGGCCGGCAGCCCGGGCAGGATGGCCTGCGCGCGCGGGATGACTTCCTCGGCCGGCTGATCGCCGGCCCAATGGCCGGTGATCAGCATGTCGCAGGTGTCGGTGGCGAGCCACTCGAAGAACGCAGCACTGGACGAAAACGCGTGGCACACATGACCGCCTGCGAAGAGCAGGCGGTTCAGGAGCGCGGCATGGCGCGCTTCCGGATCGATCAGAGCGATTCGCATGAGAATATCTTCAATACGGCAGCCGGCGCGCGCTTGCCATAACGTCGAGTCGGCCCCTAAACTCGAATGTTGGCGGCACCCGGCTGATCTCGGGTTCGATGGATAAATCGATGCTAGCCGCTGGCAACGTTCACGCCTATGGGACGAATCTGAATTTATAGAAGGCGTCGAATGAACTGGTTTGGAATCCTTGTCCTGGGAGCGGCCGTCGGGCTGTTCGGCCGATGGCTGCATCCGATGCGGCGCACGGGCCGGCCGGCGTGGTGGATCGCGGTGCTCGCCGGCATCGTCGGCGCGGGGGCGGCCCGCATGGCCGGCAATCTCTCGGGACTGTTTTACGATGGCGAGACGCTCGAATGGCCGGTCTGCACCGGTGTCGCGTTCCTCGTCGTAGCCGTGACGGTTACGCTGTCGGCCCGTCGCTGAATGTTCTCAGGTGAAATCATGAATGCCCGTCTTCCCGAAGTCTCGCCGGTGCCGGCCCGCCTCGCGCTGCTGCGTGGCGCCATGGCCCGCGAGGACCTGGCCGCCTATCTCGTGCCGTCCGCCGATCCCCATCTGTCCGAGTACCTGCCGGAGCGCTGGCAGGCCCGCCGCTGGCTGTCCGGCTTCACGGGCTCGGTCGGCACGCTGGTCGTGACCGCGGATTTCGCGGGGTTGTGGGTCGACAGCCGCTACTGGGTGCAGGCCGATGCCGAACTGGCCGGCACGGGCGTGCAACTGATGAAGATGACGGGCGGCCAGCAGAGCGCGCCGCACGTCGACTGGCTCGCGCAGAACGTGCCGGCAGGTGCGACGGTCGGCGTCGACGGCGCCGTGCTCGGCGTCGCCGCCGCACGCGGGCTGACCGGCGCGCTGAATGCACGCGGCATCGCGCTGCGCACCGATCTCGATCTGCTCGACGCGATCTGGCCCGAGCGGCCGGGCCTGCCCGGCGACGCGGTGTTCGAGCACACGGCGCCGCAGGCCGACACGACGCGCGCGAGCAAGCTGGCCGAAGTGCGCCGCGCGATGCGCGCGCAGGGTGCGCAATGGCATTTCGTCTCGACGCTCGACGACCTCGCATGGCTGTTCAACCTGCGCGGCGCCGACGTCAACTTCAATCCCGTATTCGTTGCGCACGCAATGATCGGCGCCGATCGCGCGACGCTGTTCGTCGCCGACGGAAAGGTGTCGCCGGCGTTGGCCGCGTCGCTCGCGAAGGATGGTGTCGACGTTCGCGCCTACGACGCCGCGCGCGCCGCGCTCGGGTCGCTGCCCGACGGCGCGACGCTGCTGATCGACCCGCGCCGCGTGACGTTCGGCACGCTCGAGGCCGTGCCGGCCGGCGTGAAGCTCGTCGAGGCCGTGAATCCGTCGACGTTCGCGAAGTCGCGCAAGACGTCCGCCGAGATCGAGCACGTGCGCGTAACGATGGAACACGACGGCGCCGCGCTCGCGGAATTCTTCACGTGGTTCGAGCAGGCGGTGAACCGCGAGACGATCACCGAGCTGACGATCGAGGAAAAGCTCACGGCCGCCCGCGCCCGGCGCCCCGGCTACGTGTCGGCGAGTTTCGCGACGATTGCGGGCTTCAACGCGAACGGCGCGATGCCGCACTACCATGCGACGCCGGCGTCGCACGCGACGATCGCCGGCGACGGCCTGCTGCTGATCGATTCGGGTGGCCAGTACGTGACGGGCACGACCGACATCACGCGCGTCGTGCCGGTCGGCACCGTCAGCGACCTGCAGCGGCGCGATTTCACGATCGTGCTGAAGTCGATGATGGCGCTGTCGCGTGCCCGCTTCCCGCGCGGCATCCGCTCGCCGATGCTCGACGCGATCGCGCGCGCACCGATGTGGGCGGCGGGGCTCGACTACGGCCACGGCACGGGGCATGGCGTCGGTTACTTCCTGAACGTGCACGAAGGCCCGCAGGTCATCTCGCACTACGCGCCGGCCGAGCCGCACACGGCGATGGAAGAAGGCATGATCACGTCGATCGAGCCGGGTGTGTACCGCCCCGGCCAGTGGGGCATCCGGATCGAGAACCTGGTCGTGAACCGCGCGGCCGGGCAGACGGAATTCGGCGATTTCCTCGCGTTCGAGACGTTGACGCTGTGCCCGATCGACACGCGCTGCGTGCTGATCGAGATGCTGCACGACGACGAGCGCGCATGGCTGAACACGTATCACGCGACGGTGCGCGAGCGCGTCGGCCGGCACCTGCGCGGCGATGCGAAAGCGTGGCTCGACGCGCGCACGCAGCCGATCTGACACAACAGGCGATAACGGCCGGACAACGGCCGAACGACACAACCGAGGGCAGGCAATGGCGGACACCGCAGTGATCGTGGTCGACATGCAGCGCGGGCTGGTGCAGCGGGCACGGCCCGCTTACCGGCTCGATGACGTGGTATCGGGCATCAACCGGCTGACGGCGGCGGCGCGCGCAGCGAACGCGCCCGTGTGCTTCGTGCAGCACGACGGCGATGCGGACGACGACATCGTGCCCGGCACGCCGGGCTGGGAGCTGCATGCGGGGCTGGTCGTCGGGAACGACGACTGGCGCGTGCGCAAGCAGGTGAGCGACTCGTTCCACGACACGCCGCTCGCGGCGCAGCTCGACCGCCACGGCATCCGTTCGGTGCTGATCTGCGGCTATGCGACCGAGTTCTGCGTCGATTCGGCCGCACGCCGCGCGGCGCTGCTCGGCTACCGGACGACCGTCGTATCCGATCTGCACACGACGAACGAGCGCACGCACCTGTCGGCCGCGCAGATCGTCGCGCACCATCACTTCGTATGGCAAAACAATTCGCTGTCGGGCAACCCGGTGACGCCGCGTCCGCTCGCGGAGGTTCTTTCGACGGAGTTCGCATGACGATCAAGGCCGTGGTGTTCGATTTCGGCGGCGTGCTGATCGACTGGAGCCCGGAGTACCTTTACCGGGAGCTGATTCCCGACGACGCGGAGCGTCGCTGGTTCCTCACGCACGTGTGCGCGATGGACTGGGTGATCCGTCAGGACGGCGGGCAAACGATCGAAGAAGGCACGGCCGAGCTCGTCGCGAAGTTTCCGGAGCACGAGGCGCTGATCCGCGCGTTCTACGCGCGCTGGCACGAAATGATCGGCGGCGTGCTCGAAGAGGGCGCCGCGCTCGTCGATCGCCTTGAAGCGCAGGGGATGCCGCTGTTCGGGCTGACGAACTGGTCCGCGCAGACATTCCCGTATGCATGGGACAACTTCCCGGTGCTGCGGCGTTTCAAGGAGATCGTCGTGTCGGGCCGTGTGAAGCTCGTGAAGCCCGATCCGGCGATCTACCGCGAGATGCACGCGCGGATCGAGCCGCACTTGCCGGGCATCGCGCCGCACGAACTCGTGTTCATCGACGACAACGCGAAGAATGCCGCGGCCGCGACGGCGCTCGGCTGGCACGGCATTCATCATACGAGTGCGGCGGTGACCGAGGCGCGGCTGCGCGAGCTGGGCGCGCTCGCGTAAGCGGCGGGCGCGCAGCCGGCCATCAGATAGAAAAAGCGGGCCGGCGGCCCGCTTTTTTGTTGTGCTGCTCCTGAAGCGGCCACCCTCGGCGACCGGCCCTGCGTTGCCGCGGTGCCAGGCACCCGGGCCGTGCCGGTCAGCGGCTGATCGGCTTGTAGCGCAGGCGCTTCGGCTTCGCGGCTTCCTCGCCGAGACGCGCGCGCTTGTCGGCTTCGTACTCCTGGTAGTTGCCGTCGAAGAACGTGACCTGCGAATCGCCTTCGAACGCGAGGATGTGCGTCGCGATCCGGTCGAGGAACCAGCGATCGTGCGAGATCACCATCACCGAACCCGCGAATTCGAGCAGCGCGTCTTCCAGCGCGCGCAGCGTTTCGACGTCGAGGTCGTTCGACGGTTCGTCGAGCAGCAGCACGTTGCCGCCCGAGATCAGCGTCTTCGCGAGGTGCAGGCGGCCGCGTTCACCGCCGGACAGGTTGCCGACGATCTTCTGCTGGTCGCCGCCCTTGAAATTGAAGCGGCCGATGTACGCGCGCGACGGCGTTTCGTACTTGCCCACCGTCAGCACGTCGGCGCCGCCCGAGATTTCCTCGAACACCGTCTTCGACCCGTCGAGCGCGTCGCGGCTCTGGTCGACGTACGCGAGCTTCACGGTCGGGCCCATCACGACTTCGCCCGAATCCGGCTGTTCCTTGCCGGTCAGCATCTTGAACAGCGTCGACTTGCCGGCGCCGTTCGGGCCGATGATGCCGACGATCGCGCCGGCCGGGATCTTGAAGCTCAGATTGTCGATCAGCAGGCGGTCGCCGAACGACTTGCTGACGTTCTTGAACTCGATCACTTCATTGCCGAGGCGTTCGCCGGCCGGAATGAAGATTTCCTGCGTTTCGTTGCGCTTCTGGTATTCCTGGCTGCTCAGCTCCTCGAAGCGCGCGATACGCGCCTTCGACTTCGCCTGGCGGCCCTTCGGGTTCTGGCGCACCCACTCCAGTTCCTTCTTGATCGCCTTCTGGCGCGCCGATTCCGACGCTTCTTCCTGCTTCAGACGCTCTTCCTTCTGGTCGAGCCAGCTGCTGTAGTTGCCCTTCCACGGAATGCCGTGGCCGCGGTCGAGTTCGAGAATCCACTCGGCCGCGTTGTCGAGGAAGTAGCGATCGTGGGTAACCGCGACGACGGTGCCGGGGAAGCGCACCAGGAACTGTTCGAGCCAGTCGACCGATTCCGCGTCGAGGTGGTTGGTCGGTTCGTCGAGCAGCAGCATGTCGGGTTTTTCGAGCAGCAGCTTGCACAGCGCGACGCGGCGCTTTTCACCGCCCGACAGGTGTTCGATCTTGGCGTCCCACGACGGCAGGCGCAGCGCGTCGGCGGCCACTTCGAGCTGCTGCTCGGGGCTGCCGCCGTCGCTCGATGCGAGGATCGCTTCGTACTTCGCCTGCTCGGCTGCGAGCGCGTCGAAGTCGGCGTCCGGCTCTGCATACGCCGCGTAGATTTCCTCGAGCTTCTTGTTGGCCTGGAACAGGTCGCCGAGGCCTTCCTCGACGGCTTCGCGCACCGTCTTCGTCGGGTCGAGCTGCGGCTCCTGCGGCAGGTAGCCGATGTTCAGGTTCGGCATCGGCGTCGCTTCGCCTTCGATGTCCTTGTCGACGCCCGCCATGATGCGGATCAGCGTCGACTTGCCCGAGCCGTTCAGGCCGAGCACGCCGATCTTCGCGCCGGGAAAGAACGACAGCGAGATGTCCTTCAGGATCTGGCGCTTGGGCGGCACGATCTTGCCGACCCGGTTCATCGTGAAAACGTATTGGGCCATTTCGGTGTGAAATTCAGAAGTGGTTGAGACTGCCGCGCAGCGCGCGGGCGTGGCGGCGTCGGGTGATTCGGTACGGAGCGTGCCGCGCCGGGCGCGGCGGCGTCGCCGCGTGTCGGCGGCGCGAGCGGCTATTGTACTTCGCCGCCGAGTGTCGCTGACAGCGGCGGGTGGCGGCAGCGGTCCGGACTGGCCGTTCGGCCGGGGCTACAGCCACGCGGCAACGCCGCCGTGCCCCGAGCACGTGCCGCGCCGGTGACGGCTGAAGCTGTACGTGCCGTCGCGGCAGCGCGCGCTCGCGCCGTCGGGCACGCGGCCCGATTTCGAATGAGCGGGGGCGTGGACGGTGTCGCCGTCGCGGTTGCGATACGTGTCGTGGCGGTCGAGATCGGCTTCGTTGCCGTAGCCGGGCGATGCGCGGTAGGCATGCGCGGCAGGCGGTAACGCGGCACACGCGACAAGGAGCGCGGCGGACAAGGTCGCGATGCGTGTCGCGCGGCGGAGCAGGGCAGGCATGGTCTCTCTCGGTCTGTTGTTATCGGTGTCGGGCCGCATGTTAGCCGATCGGCCGAGGAACCGCGCCGTGAGGGACGGCGCTACGTCGTGCCGGACATCGATGCCGCGCCATCGGCCAGTGCGGCGTCGAGGATCCATCGGCGGAATGCGGCGACCTTCGGCCGTTCCGCGTGGTGCGGCGGATAGACGAGGTAGTACGCGAAATCGTCGAGCCACGCGACGTCGGCGAGCTGCACGAGCCGGCCGCTCGCTAGCTCGCCGCGCACCATCGCGGCCGGCAGCAGCCCGGCGCCCTGGCCGGCGACGATCGCCTGCAGCAACAGGCCCGAGTCGTCGAATGCAGGGCCGCGCGGCGGGCCGAAATCGTCGATCCGCTGCGCGCCGAACCAGATGTGCCAGCCCTTGCGCTCGGCGTCGTGCAACTGCGGCCAGCCGACCAGGTCGGCCGGCGTCGCCGGCATGCCGAGCCGCGCGACGAGTTCGGGCGACGCGAGCGCGACGATCTCCACCGTCAGCAGGCGCTCGCTGCACAGCCCGATGTAACGCCCGAGGCCATGACGGATCGCGACGTCGACGCCGTCGCGCGAGAAATCCGCCAGCGCGTGGCTCGTGACGACCTGCAGGTCGACGTCCGGGCAAGCTTCACGAAACTGCGCGAGGCGCGGGACGAGCCAAGCGGATGCGAAAAATGGCGTGACGCTCACCGTCAGCACGCCGCTGTCGGCAGCGCCCGACACGCGCTGCGACGCATCGGCGATCTGCCTGAACGCGTTGCGCACCGGCGGCAGGTAGTCTCGGCCGGCGGCCGTGAGCAGGATGCCGCGGTTGACGCGCTCGAACAGCTGCACGCCGAGATGCGTCTCGAGTGTGCGGATCATCTGGCTTACCGCGCCGGGCGTGACCGACAGCTCCTCGGCAGCCACCTTCACCGACAGGTGGCGGGCGGCCGCTTCGAATGCGCGCAGCGCGTTGAGAGGTGGCAAACGGGAACGATTCATTCAGTTTTTCTAAATCGAAAGTCCGACGAAATATCGTTTGAGACGATGCGTACGCGCGAGTACCGTTGACGCATCGGATCACAGGCTTCGCGACTGCCTGTCGGCGGCCAGTGCGATCAACATAGTTCAACTATATCCAGGAGGCAATCCGGACGCCGCGTGCTGCCGGTGGAACCTGAGAGGAGCATCGTCATGAACCGCCCGCGCGCATCGCGCCTTTTCTACGGCTGGTACGTGGTTGCGGCCGCGTTTGCCGTCACGTGCGTCGGCTTCGGCAGCGCATACACGTTCAGCGCGTTCGTCGAGTCGCTGCAGCGGGATTTCGCCGCGTCACGCGGGCAGATCTCGCTCGTGTTTTCGCTTGCCGGCTTCCTGTATTTCGGTTTCGGCATCATCAGCGGGCCGCTCGCCGACCGCTTCGGCTCGCGGCGGCTTGCCGTCGCCGGGATGCTGCTGACGGGCATCGGGCTCGCGGCTGCCGGCGCCGCGCAGACGCTGATGCAGGTCTATGTCGCGTACGGTCTCGGTGTCGGGCTCGGCGTCGGTTGCGCGTACGTGCCGGCCGTCGGCGCCGTGCAGCGCTGGTTCGTGCGCCGGCGCGGCTTCGCGTCGGGGCTCGCGGTCGCCGGTATCGGCGTCGGTACGCTGGTGATGCCGCCGCTTGCATCCGCGTTGATCGCGCATGTCGGCTGGCGCGGCGCGTATTTCACGCTGGCCGTGATCGCGATCGTGATCGGCGCGGGGATGTCGCTGCTGATCGAGAACGATCCGCGCGGACGGGGGTTGCTGCCGGACGGGGAGGCGGCGCATGAGCCGGTGGAAGGCGGCGGCGCGAAGGTCACCGGGCGCGATGCAGGCGCTTCGGTGTCCGGCGCGGCAGTGGGCCACAAGCCTGTTGCGGCTTCGACGTCTGCCGGCGCGACGGTGCGCGAAGCCGTCACGTCGCGTCCGTTCGCGAGCCTTTACGCGGCATGCCTCATCTGCTCGTTCGGCGTGTTCGTCCCGTTCGTTCATCTCGTGCCGTACGCGCTCGATCATGGCGTCTCGTCATCGACGGCCGTGCTGCTGCTCGGCGCGATCGGCGTCGGCAGCACGGCCGGCCGTTTCTTCCTCGGCGGCCTGGCCGACCGTTTCGGCCGCCGCACGTCGCTGCTCGCGATGTTCGCGGGCATGGCCGTTGCACTCGTCGCGTGGGCCGGTGCCGGCACCGTCGCCACACTTGCCGCGTTCGCACTCGTGTTCGGCGTGTTCTATGGCGGCTGGGTCGCCGTGCTGCCGGCAGTCGTGATGGACTATTTCGGCGGCCGTAACGTGAGCGGGATCATCGGCGTGCTTTATACGAGCGTCGCATTCGGCACGCTGATCGGGCCGACCGCGGCAGGCTTCATCTACGACGCGGGCGGCGGCTATCTCGTGCCGATCCTGGCCAGCGCTGCCGCGAATGCGATCGCCTTCGCGATCGTCGCCACGACAGGGCGTGCGTCGACGGCCGCACGTGCGGCGCGCGGATAGGCGCGCTTAGGTCGACGCACCATCGCGCGAATTCCGGTAGGGTGGCGGATCGTGAACCGACGGCATCCAGCCGGGAGGCTCCATGACATTCGACGAAGTCCGGCGGATCGCACTGGCGTGGCGCGGCGTCGAGGAAGGCACGTCATACGGCACGCCCGCACTCAAGGTGAAGGGCAGGATGCTCGCGCGACTGCGCGAAGACGGCGACACGCTTGTCGTGAAAGGCGTCGGCCCCGACGAGCGCGCGTGGCTGATCGAATCGGAACCTGACGTGTATTACGTGACGGATCACTACGTCGGCTGGCCGATCGTGCTGGTGCGGCTGTCGGTGGCCCGTCCGGACGCCGTGAAAAACCTGCTTCTGCGAGAATGGCAGGCCGTCGTCCCCGCCAAATGGCGTGACGAGATGGCGAACGGAACGCGCTGACGCGCCGGTTGCGACTGGCTGACCCGGTGTCGCCGGGTGGTTTCGGCGCGCTCGCGAGTCGCCACGAACGGCACAAGCGTTGCATCGATCGATGTCGATGCAACAAGTGGTTCCATCGAAATTCTTCAATTGGTTCTTAGTGAAGAACCGTTTGATGCTTACACTCCTTCGCTTCGAAGGCAGCTGACAAAAGCCGACGGAAAGGGCGCACGCGATGCGCCGGCGCCCTGCGTGCCGCATCGCACCCGCAGCTTCGCAGACTGCGTCGCGACCCGTTCCGGAACGGCCCCCGATCCGGCTGCGCGCCTGCAACCATGCAGGTGCCGCATCCGGCACGGCTCAAGAACCACAATCCCCCCTGCTGCCTTCACGCGATACCCGGCCATACCGGAACCGTTTTTTGGAGAGAGACAGATGAGTGGAAGCAACACAGGCCTCGGTACGGGCCTGAAGCAGCGGCACGTGACGATGATGTCGATTGCCGGCGTGATCGGCGCGGGCCTGTTCGTCGGCTCCGGCCACGCCATCGCGGAAGCCGGCCCGGCGTCGATCCTTGCGTATGCGATCGCGGGGGTGCTGGTCGTCCTGGTGATGCGCATGCTAGGCGAGATGGCCGTCGCGCATCCGGACAGCGGTTCGTTCTCCACCTATGCCGATCGCGCGATCGGCCACTGGGCCGGTTTCTCGATCGGCTGGCTGTACTGGTGGTTCTGGGTGCTGGTGATTCCGATCGAGGCGACCGCCGCCGCGACCATTCTCAATGCCTGGTTCCCCGGCGTCGCGACCTGGGTCTTCGCGCTCGGCATCACGCTGGTGCTGACGGTGACCAATCTCTTCTCGGTCAAGAACTACGGCGAATTCGAATTCTGGTTTGCGCTGATCAAGGTCGTCGCGATCGTCGTGTTCCTGTGCATCGGCGGTGCGGCGATCGTCGGCATCATTCCGGCGCCGGCCGTGTCGGGCGTGTCGAACCTGTTCGTGCACGACGGGTTCATGCCGCACGGCGCCGGCGCGGTGCTCGCGGCAATGCTGACGACGATGTTCTCGTTCCTCGGCACCGAGATCGTGACGATCGCGGCCGCCGAATCGGACAACCCGCAACGCCAGATCGTGCGCGCGACGAATTCGGTGATCTGGCGTATCACGCTGTTCTATCTCGGCTCGATTCTCGTCGTCGCGGCCATCGTGCCGTGGAACGACCCGCTGCTGCCGAAGCACGGCTCGTATCAGCGCGCGATGGAGCTGATCGGCGTCCCGAACGCGAAGGCGATCATCGACGTGATCGTGCTCGTGTCGGTCGCGAGCTGCCTGAATTCTGCGCTGTACACCGCCTCGCGGATGCTGTTTTCGCTGTCCAAGCGCAAGGATGCGCCCGCGTTCCTGCACCGCACCGATTCGACCGGCACGCCGCGCGCGGCCGTGCTCGCATCGACCGCGTTCGGTTTCGTGACCGTGATCGCGAACTACCTGATGCCGGAACAGGTGTTCGGCTTCCTGCTGGCGACGTCGGGCGCGATCGCGCTGCTCGTGTATCTCGTGATCGCGATCTCGCAGCTGCGGATGCGCAAGACGCTCGAATCGACCGGCGCTGACCTGACGTTGCGGATGTGGCTGTTCCCGTGGCTCACGTGGGCGGTGATCCTGTTCATCTGCGGCACGCTGACCGTGATGCTCGTGAGCGAGGACCACCGGATGGAAGTCGGTGCGACGGCCGTGCTGGCGCTGATCGTGCTGCTGGCGTCGTGGCTGAACAAGCGTGGGCGCGATGCGCAGGCGAACGCGGGGCGGCAGGTTTCGGCGACGTGATCTGATCGAATGAGGTAACGACGGGGCGCGAATTCCCGGGCGTGAAAATGGCCTGATCGGCGTTTGCCGGTCGGGCCAATTGCTTTTTTGCGCGGGTACGCGGACACACGTGACGTCACGCTGTCCGGTCTTTCGTACCCCGCGATCGTTGATGTGCGAACGCGTCAAAATCGAACTCGTCTGATTCCTTTGCCAACGGCAACGCCATACATTGATCGCTTCGAGAACCGAAGTGAACGATGAGGTCGACTTGCGTTAGCGGTCGCGCCGGGAGGGCAAATGGCGAACGAAAGCCTGAGATTGAGCGACGCAGGGTGGGCGGAACTGCGGAGGCGTGAAAGCGCGGTCATGGCTTACTACAACGATCAGGCGAACAACTGTACCTACGGTATCGGAACACTGGCTCACACCGGGCCGTGCACCCCGGAAGAATTGCGCACGCCGGTTACGACGACGCAAGTCAATGCACAACTCGCGGTCCGGGTCCGTCGGGCGGAAGCCGCCGTGCGACGACATGTATCGGTTCGGCAATTGACGCAGCTGCAGTTCGATGAGCTCGTCAGCTATGCCTACAATACCGGCAACACAGGTGCGCTGGCCGTGTTCCGTTCAGCGAATCGGAGCGACGACGCGGGCGTGGTGTCGCACATGAATCAGCGTGTCTGGATTCATCCGCGAGACGATAATGGGCGTCGTCTGGCGCCCGTTCGTTCAAACGGGCTTGTCAACCGGCGCCGACTTGAATCGGCGCCGTTCCAGCCACAACAGAGGGCACCGTGAGAACGGCCATGATCGGTTTGCTCGTGCTGGCGTCGATGCATGCATTTGCCGGCCCGACGGCAGCGGACGAGATAGCGGCGCGCAGCGGTTTGCCGGCAAGCGAGGTCAATGCACTGCTCAGCGACTGTGACTCGAGCCAGACGAGCATGAATTTTTGCGCGTGGCGCGATCAGCTCGTCGCCGAGCGGGAATTGCAGCGGATCGTCGACAAACGGGTGAGCGAGCAGCCACGGCGCAAGGCGGCGCTCGACGCGGAGATGGCGAAGTGGAAGAAGGCGCGCGACACGTCCTGCGAAAAATCGGCGCGTAACGCGTGGGGCGATGGTTCGATGCGACCTGCGGCACAGGCGATCTGTGCAACGGCGGCAACGAAGGAAATGGCGACAAGGCTGTCCGCTCGCGTTTCCCGCAAATCTCAATGAATCGGTCCGACATGACAAAAGGCCGCTGCGTTCGCGATCTCGTAACCGCCGACGCGTATTCGCCATGTCACACAGGAGTGACGCCCTGGCGTACTCGCGTCCGTGTATCAGGAGATCAGAGCGGCCGGCGTCCGCTCAAACGGCCGTGCCCCGATGTGTGACGATCGATTCGTTCCTGTTGGGAAATGAAGTATCGACAAGCGGGATATTTGTTACTGACACAGTATCATTTAATCTACGGACACTCATCACCAATCAAGAGTCCGACCATGTCGATCCGTCATCTGCTTTATTCCGCATTCGCTGCGACTGCGCTGCTCGGCGCCGCATCCGCGAGCATCGCCGGCCCGCTGACCGTCGATGTCTACAATCCGGGCGCGCATGCGATCTTCCCGGTTTCGTCTGAAATCGTTTCGGGCAAGACCGAGGCGATCCTGATCGACGCCCAGTTCCAGCGCAACGACGCGCAGGCGCTGGTGAGCCGGATCAAGGCGAGCGGCAAGACGCTCAAGGTTATCTACGTGAGCCACAGCGACCCCGACTATTATTTCGGGCTGGAAACTATTCACGCGGCTTTCCCGGATGCGAAAATCGTCGCGACGCCGCAGACCGTTGCTGCGATCGAGGCCAGCAAGGACGGCAAGCTCGCCTACTGGGGCCCGATCCTGAAGGACAATGCGCCGACTTCGGTGATCGTGCCGCAGCCGCTCGACGGCAATACGCTGCGCGTCGACGGCGAGCCGCTGCGCATCGTCGGGCTCGACGGCCCGACGCCCGATCGCACGTTTGTCTGGATTCCTTCGGAGCGGACCGTGGTCGGTGGCATCCCGGTCGCCGCGAACATCCACGTATGGATGGCCGACACGCAGACGCCGCTGTCGCACGCGAACTGGCTGGCGACGCTCGATCGGATCGACGCACTGAAGCCGGCGCGCGTCGTGCCCGGCCACTTCCTGCCGAACCGTGACGGCAGCCAGCCGTTCACCACCGGAGTCGCGTTCACGCGCGATTACGTGAAGGCGTTCGACCAGGAAGCGACGCGCGCGAAGGATTCGGCGACACTGGTCGCGGCGATGGAGGCGCGCTACCCGGATCTCGGCGAGAAGTCGTCGCTCGAGCTGAGCGCGAAGGTTGCCAAGGGCGAGATGCAGTGGCCCGCACCGGCGCCGTTCCCCGCGGCGGGCAAGACGGTGCGCGTGCAGTTCGGCGCTACCGCGTTCGACCTGCATTTCAAGGACGACAAAACGATGTCGTTCGTCGGCACGGCAGGCCAATTCAAGGGCGTGACGGATACGGTGCAGTACACGGCGCGCGAGATCCGTCCGCAGGTGTACATGGTGTACTGGCACGAGCCGTCCACCGGTTCGAACGTCGTGCACGTCGAGGATTTCGAACGTGGCACCGTGGATACGAACATCGCGGCGAAGGACGGACAGTTCCTGCATATGTCCGGGACGCTGAAGATCGTCGGTCGGGAATGAGCCGGTCTTTCGCAATTGAAAAGAAAAAGCCCGCATTCAGCGGGCTCTTTTACGGTCGATGCGGCAGCGACGCTTAAACGTTGAGCAGCCACCCCGGAGTACACAAGGAATGGACAACGTCGTAAGTGCTTGTTCTGACTGGGAAAACGTGCGGTCGACTGGGTGTCCATGCCTTCATGTGCTTTTGCACGGGTTTTAAGCCTCGGATGTCCATAGTCGATAGTTACTTCCGCCACGGCGCTGGAGGGGGAATCAAATCATCAAGCCGGGACCGAAGGCGAGCATTTTCCTGCCGAAGTTCCAGCACCATGCGCCCTGCACTATTGAGCTGCGACTGTGCTTTGTCGCGCTGATTCTCGAGCTCCTTAACCCTTGTCGACAGGTCGCTTTTGGCACTCCTTCGCCGTTCCTGGCGTTGCTTCTTTATCGCCCTCTCTAGGCCATTGATTTCTACCCACGCCTGTATCTCACGAATCAACGCCGGGTATCGCGTCCTTCGTAGCGCGGTGGGGTCGGTACCAGCCTCTCTGGCGACGTTGTTCTGGCTCACTGGAGTCCCGCGTGGCAGAACTCGCGGGTTGCCGGCCTTCAGACGTTCGAAGGCCAATAGGAATCGTTGTTCAGCGGACTCAGTTACGGATGACATTAAGGTAGCTCCTAAGACCGTTCGCCTCGGCTTGCAGCGCCTGCTCGCGCGGGCTGCCTCGCTGAGTTTTCGGAATTCGTTGTTCAACGCTTGCAAGCTGCCGCTCGACGGAGAGCTGTTTTGTTCTGTCATATACCGCGTCACGGCATGGTTTGTCGCCGTCACCTCCTGTACACCTCACTACTGACTCGATGCCGCCATAATCGCAGTGGCCATCCTTAGTGCAGCCGCCCAGCCGTGTCTCCCGAAAGGAGACTTCGCCATTTCGACCAGCTTTGACAAGCGCCTTGAAATCCCTGTTTCCAATCAAGCGAACTATAATTTCGTGCTTTCGTTCTTCGCCCAATGGGGAGAGATATCGCTCACTCACAAGGGTTTCAATCTGTCTGGCCATCACTTCGTATCGGGCCGCTACAACTTGACTTTCGAAGTCTTCACTGAAGCGCATCCGGCTATAGTTCTGACCGTAATATCGGGTTTGGAGAATCGTAAGGTGCTTCATGATGACTTGGATAGAGCTGTCGCTCAGAACGCCGCTGGCGAACATATTGATTCCGCCCGTCCGCCGAAGCTGGTGATAAGCCAACGGCCAAATCTCGCCAACCTTGAATTTTCCACCCTTGTCTAAGTTCGGAGTGAACATACGAGCAATTACCAGGTCATCCTCGGTAATCTTCATCTGCTCTGGGTCAAAGAGACGCGGGTACCTCTGCATCACGAACTGGTAGTTATAGGCCCTTGGACGTGTTGAGTAAGGTCGCCATCCGCTCGGAAGGGAAGACCATGGTTCGAACGCCGTGTGGAAAAGGTAGGGGTTCATGAGGTCGTCGCCACTGCAATTGACCTCTGGGTTAGAGGCTGCACACCGGACCCGCAGCTTGGCTACCACTGTCATAGCGTCTACTGCTACCTCGACGCTGGAACTCGTCGGCCATCGTGCGTCACTGTCCGGGTCAGTTTTGGTGGTTTCACCACAAATGACAAGAATGCGGCCCAGGACTGGGTCCTCGTCCCACATAAGGCAATCCGCCCTCAGCGCACCGACTTCTTCTTTTCGTTGGAGCGTAAAGTTGGCGATGTACGAGAGTCCAACCGACTGAACCAATGTCAAGTATGCCGAGAAGGACTTGATGTTGATGCACTTCCTATTCGGCGGCTGAACCCATCTTTCAAGAAGCGCGTCGATTCCAAAACGCTGCGCAGTGAGTTCGAAGCGGCCATGGAATTTTTGCCCGTTTCGCGCTCCGGCCCCGTTCTTCTGCACCGTAAATGGGCGGTGGCTATCGCGTCTCCCCTCATGGCCAAGTGCGCACAATATTGACCCAAAGTTGTGGGCATAGGCATCCACACAGAAATTGAAGCAGTCCTCGACCCGCTGTTTATGTTGGAGGAAGTCATCGAGACACTCTCTAAGTCGTCGAACTTGGTAGGCCCAGATACGCGGCGGAATGTAGGCCGTTTGCTCCACGTCTTCCTTGCCGCCTTGAAAGTGCTCGGACAAGCGGCCAATGCCTGTCTCGTCCAGCAGAGTGAATCCAATCTTCTCCCTTACACGAAGCAGACGGTCCAAAGTAATCACTAGGCGTTGACCATCGAATGCACAAGGGTACAGCCCAGGCACCTTTTCGAGGAGCTTTGGAAATCGTGTGAAGTTGCTCGCTAGAATACCTTCGCGGTCACAAAGGACCACCATTCGACGTAAGAGGTCGAATAGTTTTTTAACCGAAGACCAGCTTCTAGCACCTTTCGGCCCCCATACTATCCAAGTTGCTAAGAGTCTCATTATGTACTGGTTCTCTGGGCTGAGCGGGGGAGCGCTACGATTGTGCTGTCCTCCGGCGAAGTTAAGTCTGAGAGTTTTACCGGCCCACGCGGAGAATTCCCAAGAGCTGTCGCCCCATCGCGAAACGGGATATCCGTGAGCATCTTCTGCCACAACCCAGTCCGCTGGGGGCGGCCAGCTTGGAGGCCGATAGCACTCACTATTACGTGTAATTGGGGCGATAGTTAACTTGAACTCGAATTCGCAAGCTAAGAAGTTCACCGCGTACCCTCCAGTTCTGCAATTTCGTCTCGAAATGTCGGGTGGAAGTCACCTTC
The DNA here is from genome assembly GCF_029633825.1 of Burkholderia contaminans. Lineage (NCBI taxonomy): Bacteria > Pseudomonadati > Pseudomonadota > Betaproteobacteria > Burkholderiales > Burkholderiaceae > Burkholderia > Burkholderia contaminans. The sequence goes on from NZ_CP090640.1 coordinate 1,551,837, forward strand.
GGTGATGCGCATCTGCACTTCAGTCACCCACTCGCGCCGGACCTCGCTGGACTGCTCAAACCACCTCAGTTTTTCATGGATTCGGGTAATGACAAGCTGCGCCGGTGGCACGTTTTCGTTGCCCTTCGGTTGATGCAACTTGCTCATTTCATTCGCTTTGAGGTAACCGAAGCTCGCCAGTGCCCACACATAATCGAGCGAATCCACGTCGCGGTGGTTCTCACACCACAAGCATCCAGACGCTCGCACGCAATTGGGCTTCGGGGCCTCCTTGGGAACCTTCACAACCTGTTGAGGGGTGCCTGTGCACACCCCTGGCCCTACAGCTTGCATTTTCGGCGAATGTGGGTCGAACTTTGACCAGAATCGGGTAGCCTCGACCATGGCACGTTGAAGGCTTGGTCGCGCGTACACCCGGAGCAATGTCTGCTTCGTGTGCTGTGCCATTTCAGCGGTCAGGTCAGGGTCGGCTGTCTTGCGCAACAGCCAGTTCACTCTTGTGCTCCGCAGTGAGCGTGGCGAGACAAAGGGAACACCTAGTTCGTGGCATGTCGCTCGAATTCGGGAGCCTGTGAATCTCCGCTCAGGCCTACTTCCGTGGATTCCAATGAATGGAAAGAGTCGATTTGAAGATGGAAACAGTGTTCTGCGCCATTCAAGATAGCGTTCAAAGTGGCGTTTGTAGTCCTTGAATATCTCAAATAGCACGGTGCCACCGCGACGGTCTTTGTGTTCTTTTACTTGATAACCATCGATGTGGCTTACATAAAAGAAGTGCCGAAACTCGAGGTGAGCTGCTTGGGCAGGGTTCATTCCCGTTTGAGCGATGAACATGAGCAGCTCAGCCTCTATTCTCAGATTGGCGAGCGGGTGCCGTTTTCCGAGGCTCTCGACCTTCTCGGTCGTCGATTGCAAATTTTTGTGGCACTTGCGGGTTATCGTTTTTCCGCCCCTGAGCTTGATATGAAGGGGCAGGGGGGCATAAAGAACCGTTCCGATGGTTAATTCATCACAGATGTCCTGCAGTAAGTGACCGAACACAAATGTATCGCTCAAGTTCTGCTTCTCTGCGCGAACACCGACGGCAGTTTTCCGCCGTTCTCTGTGCTCGAGGCGGGTCATCTCAATAATACGGGTGTGTCGCTCGAGGGCGCGGTCCAAGAGCGTCCCCACTGTCGCAGCATAGCTATAGGCTGAACGCGAGGAAAGATGCCGATGTTCGGGATGGCAAGGATTTGCTCCCTTTCCATTATTTATACGCGTACGTTGGAACAACCAATCGGCCCAGGCGCAGTAAGTCTCCGCGGCAGCTTCAACGTTCAACGGATGACCAGCGCTGTCCGCAAATCCGAAGAAGTGCCTCAAGAAGCATAACTGTACAGATGCGGTTTCTCTTGACCCGCCGGTGGCCAGCCCCGTCTTCAGTTCCGCATGAAGTTTCACTACCAGTTCCAGACGGTCGACCTGCGGGTCACCTAGTGCTCCACCCACTATCAACTGCTGAACGCGGTGTGATTTGGCTGCAGCACCGCCCTTATAAAGCAGGATGGTGAGGTCCCATGGCGTTTCTTTTGCCCCGAACTTGACATCTGGAAAAGTCAGCTCAGGTAGCCGAAGTTCGTCACGCATCCGCGTCGTTCCAGTTTCTGTTTCCGAGCCCGGTGAAGGCTTCATTGAAATCCGCTGCGGCTTGCTTCTTGGCGCGGGTGTTCTCGAGGAATTTGATATACCCGAAGGTTGTTCTCTCGTCCTTGTGAAGCATGGCGTCTCTGACGATTCCAATCGCCTCGGCGGTATCGGTGCAGCTCTCGAGCAAGAGTTGGGTCAGCCAGGTACCGAATGTCGCGCGAGACTGATGGAACTTAAAGTGCTCCATGAACTGCATTCCAGCGTTTACCGCACGCTTTCTCATTTCATTGACCAGTCGGTCAACCGTTCCGACGGTATATGGCTGAGCGCGCCTAGACAGGAAAAGTAGATTTTTATGTTCCGCTTTCGCCTTCGCTTCTCTTAGCAGGCGAGTTGTCGACGACGCGTAAGCTTTCAGGTCGACCAGGAGGGCTTCGGGCACAACGAGCTCGCCGGCGACTGAGAATTTGGTAGCTACGCCGGTTCCGGGGCCGACAGGAAGTCGGAACACGCCAGGCGTATGTGGGTCTTCCCGTGCCGTGTGAACGCTGGTCACGGTCAAAGTGGTGACGGTGCCTAATCGTGCCCCAGTGAAGAAGCCTGCGCTAAGCATCAGATGTAGCTCATTTGTTTCGTGCTTTGCGGTGTATGCCAACAGTTTGCTCATGTGGTCGGAGCGAAGCGGTAGAAGACCGTCTTCGAGCAAATTGCCCACGCGCTTGCGGTTTGGGATTGAGAGGTCGCAACTCAGGCGTACCATCGTCCGCTTAAAGCCAGTAGCATCGTGAAAGGGAATGACGGCTAGTTGGTTAATCCACATTGGAGCGTTGGCGTCGACGAGATTGTGCGCGTCGGCGAATCGGTAAAACTGGATAACCGTGCTCATGCAGTTTGAAGCTGTAGTGCTGGCCAGTATGCCGTCGTCGCGCTCCTCAATTAAACGCTTTCTGTACATCCTCAGCACCTGCGTATCCTTGCGGACGGGAAAGTGCCGCCAGTCGATTTCGCGAGACTCAAGAAAATTTGCGTAATGGTGAAGATGCTTCATCGTACGTTTGCTCGTCTCTACGTCAATCCGATTGGAGGCTGCTCTGTCTAAGGCCCATAAATTTGCTTCGTGCCAACTACTGCCGTCATTCCAGAAAATTTGCGGCAGACGGTCGATAGGCGTTTTCGACTGCTTTATCCAGTCCAGTTCATCGTTGTCGGACAACGACGCGTCGAAGAACTCGTAACGAATATATTCAAGCCGCGCCATCGCCGGCTCCAGCTCCAGCGAAGCTGTTTCCCCTAGTAACGCGTGAGTCGCGGCCTGCCCGAGCAAACCGAGCGAGACAGGATGTGCCTAATGCCGCTCGGAAGGATGGGGTGGTATGGTCGGAAAGCGGATGTGGTTGAGAAACTGAGATTCGAGCAGCCCATCTAGTGGCGCTCGCGGAACAGAGCTCATGATGTTCCGCAGTCAGTTCGCGACGCGTGCTATTGCAGAGAACAACATGTGGCGGACGAAGGCATCGCTCGACTGGAAGCTCTTCTAGACTTCGACCATGGGGACCGGAGGTGCTTGTGACGATGGTGGTCGACCGCAGAAAAGTTCGACTGCGGCCATTCCGGCTCCGAAGAATCCAATCCTGGTGCTCGATTGTGTGCCACATCGCATCCTCACCAATGTACCCTCTCATATATAGGCTAGACGCCTCCATGCGGACGGGGTTTGCGATGAATTTAAGTGCGATGTAGGTGAATCGGGCGTTGCATCCATTTCTCAATCTAGCAAATTCATCGTCCTCGTTCAAGTATTTCGATTGCGGTTTTCGAATGAGTCCGCAATAGCGGTTGAATCGAATTACTTCAAATTTTTAAAGTTAACATTGCGCATTTATCAATAGAGGTTATACGTATTCCATAGTTAACTGGCGGTTGTTGTATTTTCAATTATATTGTGTTTGTTGGCTGTAATTTTTTGATGGAATACGGACTCCTCAATTTGCCGTACATTTAGAGACGATGAAGCACTAGAGCAGAGCGGCGCAGAATGGGGGGCGTACCGATGACAACGTCGCAAACCTATCGTGAATTGGTAACGACAGGTACGTTTGGTAGGCCGGCGAGGAGACGCGAAATTGCAGGCAGCCGGGGGGCAGGGTGACGCACGGCGGTTGATGCTGACAGCGCCTCGGTCTGATGTCGGGGGGACGCCGACTACGTTTGGCAGCATTGGTGTGCTATTAACGACGTAAAGTCGTTCTCGGACATGACGAAGCAGCTGCTCACAGGTACGGTTGATGACAACCGCATATGAGCGAACGAAACCGGTCATCGAGACGCGCGAGTTTTTGCAAATGCTCGCGTCTGCCGACGAGCTAACCATCCATGGTCTCGTCCAATCAGTCGCTGTATCCTTGCTCAGGCACTACCCGCTGGATATTCACCTTGAAGTATCCGCTGCGGCATTACCAAACGTTTAGGCCATTCCCAAACGCTGAATACGCATCGGGACGGCGGTCGCGACGCGCAGCTAGCCCTTTAGACTTGAACACAATGCCGAGCAGGGCCAACCGCGAGGGCCAATAGCGGTTGTGCCGCTTCGTTCAAGTCCCATAGGCGACGCAAGGCGCGGAATATCGGATTGGCGAGGTCTAGCGCGTACAGAGTCCCAAGGTGGCGCAAGGCGAGTTCGCGGGCCTTGCGAGTGGGCTTGCCCAGTACATTGGCCTCGACCACCGCGGCGGCATAGTCCGCGCGCGTCGCTTGTGGTGGGGTGTGCGAAAACAGCAGGCGCAGGTCGTCCAGCATCATGGTGCGAGCAGCATGCGGCCCATTGATGCCAAACCTGAAGCCCAGCTTCACCAGAAGTGCGTCGCGTTGCTCAGTCACGCTGCCGGTCCTTCGGCAGATTGTTCGGCAACGCATCACTCGGCACGCCATCCAGCGGATAGCCTTGGCTGCGGCAGTAGGTGACGACCATGACCTCAATCATGTCGGCCAGGCTGCGCATTTCGCGCCCAGCAGCCGACTGCAGCGCAACCTTGATGTGTGGCTCTACACGGACACTGACCACTTCTGATTTAGCGACGGTCATCGCACGAACCTCGTAAGCAAAAAGCTAGCATTCCGCTGGCATAACGCAGCAGGGCGTATATTCGCTACTTGATTTCGGCTCATTGGGGCGGCCGCCCAGATAACCCGCTCTCCGGTAATCAAGCCACCTGACGAGCGTTCGCTAGACTGGCCGCTCGTGTCCAAGCCGGCCTTCGCCGCCTTACGTCGCTTCAAGGCTGACGAACTCGACCGCATGTTGCCGCGCCAGTTACGAAAGCCCCGGGCTGAGACGCTAATTGGGAGCCTATGTACGAAGCTTGATTGCCCGAAAAGCCGATAGGACCAAGCCGTGAGAGTACGAGTACGAGCGCCTCGATACTCAGCGCATCCGCACCCGGAGCGCCGACGGCGACAGCGTCTTGATGCGGCATCGCTGGCGTGCCCTGCGTGCGTGCGGCGAAAGCCTGAAGGCAGGACCTTTCCCGCACTGGAAGTCGCGACGAAAATACCGGTGGGAAGGCAGTCTTGCTGCGGCCGGCGCTAGACGAGATAATCGATTACAACAAATGCCAGTATCCACGCGCGGATTGCGTGCTGGCCGCGCCGAGATGGAAATAAAAGGCCAATTGCGGACTGAGCCGGTACAGGCTCGGCCGTCAGGGGAAACGGGGTTATGCAGAAGACACTGTTGTCGCTCATCCAGCAGGCGAAGCCTCGCCGCGCGCTGTTTACTACCTACACCTTCAGCATTTTCTGGTTCGAGACGTTCGTCCTACCAGTGCTGCGCAACTGTGGCTGCGAGCAGGTTGATGTGGTGGTCGACGCACGGGAAGCCTGCAAGTCGACCGGGGAGGCGACGAGCCTGCACGCCGGCAATGCGTACCGTGTCATCCCTGTATACATGGATGGCACCGCGGTGTTCCATCCGAAGCTTGCGTACCTGCAAGGGGCGGAACATGACCAGCTGGTCGTGTCCAGCGCCAACCTGACTCTCGCGGGGCACGGCAAGAATCTGGAGGTTATTGACGCGGTCGGCTCGCACAAGGAGCCGGCCGTGTTCGGCGAATTCGCCAGCTTCGTTGATGCGCTGGTACGCGAGCGCGAATTCGCGCCCGAGAACGAAGCGGTGTTGCGCAGCTATCAGCGCCGCGCGCAATCACTACTCGACACCGCGGGGAACATTGACGAGGCCAGGCGCACGACGTGGCTCGTCCATTCCCTCGAGCAGCCTGCAGCCGAGCAGTTCGCGGTGCTGGCGAACCGTATCCAGAGACCCGAGAAGCTGTCGGTGCTCTCGCCTTACCATTCGCCGTCGGGCGAGCCCGTGCGGCACCTGGCTGCTGCCGTGCGTGCTGCCTCGATTCGCATAGGCATCAGCGCGGTCACCTGCCATGCCCCCTTCGACGAGTCGATGAACTGTTTCACTGAGCCCGTCGAATTCGTCGTCGCGGATACGGAAGATGCGCACCGGTTCCCGCACGCCAAATGCTTCGAGCTGGAAGGCGAGAACGGCGTGCTCGTGATGACCGGCTCGGTCAATGCCACGTCCCAAAGCCTGGAAAGCACGACCAACGTCGAAGTCTCACTGGTCAGGCTGCTCAAAGAGTCGCCCTTCAGCTGGAAGATGGTCGAACCGAAGGCATTCTGGCCATGCGACTTCGCCTCGATTGCCCTAACCGCGCGCAATCCGGCGCTGGAGGCGACGTGGACGACCGCGCATCGCATCGTCGGTCAGGTCCGACCGGCGCCGGGCGAGATGCCGGTAACTCTGTCTATCTGGGAAGGCGCCACGTGCCTCGCGCAGATGTCTGGTGTGACGTTGACGGAGAGCGGCGCCTTCAGCGTCCGGATGAAGGATTACTTCGAGCGCAATCGCGCCCTTCGACTCAAGCTGGCGGGAGAGGACCTGCTGGCCTCAGGTTGGCTGAACATCGAATTCGAGCTGTCAGCCGACGAACAGGAGCGCAATTTAATCCGGGCCGCCAACCGGATGCGCGCGGGCGACTTTCATCTGAGCGACATCGCCTCGATTTTCGCTTGGTTCCAGGGCCTTCAGTCGAAACAGCAGGTCAGGGGGGGCGGCTCGCCTACTGGCGGCGCGGGGCCCAAGCTGGAAGGCATCGGTGTCGGTCAGCTGAAACTCACCTACGAAGAGTGGCGCAATGACGTCGAGCAGTTCCATGTGTTTGGCCGGTCGGCCGACGTTGCCCGTATTTCGCTCGAGGCGGCCTTCAAGTGGCTCAATCGCGACCTCGCCGTGAAACTGCCGGTGGAGGGCGAAAACAAGCCCGAGGCAACGGAGGACAGGGGCTCGAAGGATGCGGCCTTGCGCCGGCCGAAGATGCAGCTGCTCACGACCGAGCGCGCCGAATTTGAGGACGACCGCGACGACGCCGACGAGACCGATGAGGGCCGCCTGGAGGAGGAAGGCAACACGCTCTTTCAGAAGCTGATGGAGAGCCTGCCGTGCGCGCTCGAGCTGGACGCACAGTCGGCGATTGTGCCGATGATGGTCGAGTTGTCCGGATGCGCCGTACTCAAGCGCGCGTTGTCACACCTTGAGCAGGCAAGCGAAAGGGCAGCGCCGGGCACGCCCGAGCCGCTCGTCATCGACGCCTGGCTCACACGGTTCTCCGCGTTTGACTACAGCGTCGCGAACCGCGAACGGTTGCTGCCGTTCTTCTGCGCGCTGGCCTGCTGTGCGGCGCATTACCACAGGAACGCGTCGCTTCAGGGCCTCAAGGAGGCGTTACAGCGCCTAGCCGGTCGCGCGGTGCCGGCCGATGAAATCGAGGAGCTAGCCCGGATGGCGCTCAACTCGACCCGGTTTGTTCGCGTGGACCCGAAGGATAGGGACGCAATCGCGACGAGCGGCCAGGTGATAGAGATGTGCGAAACGCTTTCGCAGCAGCTTGCCGCGCTCATTGCCGATACGGTCATCCGACCTGAGCTGAAGCCCATCATTCCATCCGAATACTCCGCGGTCTTCGCGGCCCTGCGCCAGCATCGCAAGTCAACGGACAAGGCCTTCGGCCTGGTGCGCGCCAAGAGTTCGTATTGCCCGTGCTGCACTATAACGTTGCAGGCAGGACAGTTGACGGAGCTGCGCGCAAAGCGGGCGATTGTCTGCAACAACATCACCTGCCAGCGACCGGTCTTCTACGGGCTGGACATGACCGAACTCGCCGAAAAAGGCCTGGCTGGCCGCTACAAGGGATAAGACATGCTCGACATGCCGCACTTCACCCAGTACGTCGACGATACTCAGAGCGTTGACCCGCTGGGCACTGCCGCCGTCATCGAGGCTCTGTACCGTTCCATCTACCCGGGCATCAACAATGCCGTCGAGTTCGTCCGCGTCTACTCGGCCATCTGCTGGATGGTGCGGCAGATTGACCTAGCCGCGGCCAAGGCTCACGAGCCTGACATCGCAGCGCTTTCGAAGGCGGGTATCGAGAAGATTCAGCTGCTGCTGACCTGGTACAACAAGATGCAGGAAGTGCCCGGTCTCGCGGGGGCCGACCGTCGTTACCCGGAAGACAACCGACGCGAAACGCTGAGCTTCAAGAACATGCCTGGCAACATGGCTGCGCGGCGCCTCGAGGTGGACCCGGATTTCGTCGTTGGCGAGGGTGCGCACTTCCTCACCGCTCCGCAGTATCGGCCAAGCCTGGTGAACGGAATGCGCTTCCTGGCCGAGTCGTCAGCGCTGCCCGGCACCTATCGGCTGACGACGGCGGGCGAAGCGCTGGCCGATGGCTATGAGGCGGCGATTGCGGACCATCCGCGACGCGACTGGCTGGCAGACGTCAATAAGGTAACCGTTCGTCGGGATGACGTGCTCGCTATGGGCGAGATGCTTGACTTGCGTGAGCCCTCGCCGGAGGAGATGCAGGCGTTCGTTGCGCAGTATTACCCGGACGATGCGGAGGTCGCCATCGGCCCGCGCTGGACCAACCGCTGGAGTGGGCTGACGCTCGCACTGCGCGCGCTCGAGGCGGAACAGCCGCATGCGAAGGACCAGGGCACGCGTGGTGTCGCGGTCTCGAGCATTCGCTACACGATGGCGCGCGGCTATAGTCTGGCAGGTGAGCGGCTCGACCTGCGAGACATTGAGGAGGTGCAAGGCTGGTGGGCAAACCTGCAACTGCGTCAGTACCAGCGTCTGGCGCTCGACACCCTGTTTCGCAACGTGTCGAGCTGGATTCACGATGCGACGGTCGACGAAGGTCCGCGCGAAATTCAGGATTGCGCCGACGGCATCGGTGCCGCGCTTGAGCGGGCGCTGCCCGAAGAGCATCGTCAAAGCGTTAGCAGCCTAGTCACACAGCTTGAGCAACTGAAGGGCGCCTATGGGTCCTTCTATGAAGCGTCGCCGTTCGTCGCTTCACTGCGCCTCGAGGAAATGCTTGGGCAGCTTCAGCACGTATGCAATTTTGCACAGCGCAGCGAGGAAGAGCTGCTTGCGCTACGCAACAGCTATATCGCGCTCGTGTATTGCGCAGTTGAGGCACGCAACTTGCTGTCGAACCTGTATGTGCAGCAGCAGTTCGAAACGGACCGGCTCTCGCTGACAACCCTGCGCGACCTCCTTGAGCGCTACGAGAATTCACGTCCGGCTGAATTCATCGCGCACGTCGTGCAGTTTTACGTGGTGCTGCTGCATTTTTCTGTCGTTCAAGAGCGCACGTACGATGGGCGCAACCGCTTCCTGTTCATGCAGGGCGACAACGGCCTTGAGCGAGTGGCAAGCCGTGGTGGCATTGGCGGCGTTGGGCTGATGGCCGACCGACTCTTTCATGCACTGCTACTGCTGGCCCAGTGTGGGCTTGTGAAGCGTTACGACGACGGCACCTTTGCGCTCACCGCGGCGGGCCGCAGGCGACTGGCTGCAAGCTGATAAAGGAAACGCGGCGGCCGCGGTGCCGTCGCGAAGTGCCGCTTGGAAGCTGCATACACTACCGAGATAATTGGTGGGCTCAATCTTCGACGTGAACGCTACCGGTGTACTTCAGTCGATGAGCTGGTCTAGCGCATCGTCGCCATCTGCGAGCCAAATGAAATTGTGGCCGCACTATAGTTTCCATAAGTCCGACTGCTCCACCGCATACTTGCCCTCTGCCCGAAATCACTGAATGTTCTCGCCGGCAGCATAGACGAGTCGAACTGCCTCGCCATGTCCCACCTGAACCGTAGCGAGAAGACACGGTCGCGTTCGCTGGTGCACAATCGGTCTCTTGCCATCCAGTTAAGGGCTTTTCTATACTCGTAATGCACTGAGCATAGATTGCGATGCGCGTGCCGAAATCGTGGCAACTGGATTTCAAATTCCTATACTCTTTTCTGAAGAACAAAGCGCAGACATCGCAGGAAGAGACCTCATCAACCACTCAACGGGGCATCATGGGAAGCTCAGGCTCGGGCAATTTTTCGGACTATCCCGGCACGCAGGCCAAGGAAGTCGCAGGAGACGGAACTGGCATGGCCGGCGGCGCGAGCGGCGTCGACAAATGCAAACAGGCGTTCGCGACTCTGCTGGAGGATGTCGGCCAGTGCGACTTCTATTCACAATTCAAGAAAGTGCCGGCGCCCGGCACCCAGCTGGGCATCTTCTTTGATAAAAAGCGCATCTTCGCAGTCGACGTGAACGGTGTGAAGGTGGGCGCGCTTCCCACATCATTCAACTATCTTGCGACCTGCTTGGCGGGCGGCGTGTCTTATGTCGGCGTCGCGAAGAGTTCGGCGGACAAGCCTGTTCCCACCGTCGAAGCTGACTTCGTTCCGCAATAATCATGGCCCCCACAGACGCAGTTCTGATTGTTGGGGAGCTGTTTGTCGACTACACGCTCGCGCGCCATGGTGCGATATGCAAGCTTCGTTTGGGTGGCGTCGCGCACGCTGCGCGAGGACTTTGGGCGGCAGGCCTCGATTACTCCGTGGCGGCAGTCTGTCCGCAGTTTCTAGTAGACGAAGCGAAGCGCTATCTGAAGGAGTGCGGCTGTAAGGAGTTCATCTGGCTTGGTGATGTCGTCGGCGCACCGAACGTCATTTTGATTGGAGACGCGACGGAGGTCTCGCATCAAGGCTACGAAGATTTGATGCGCGACACCAAGGTGGTGAAATTCCGTGACCCGCTTCCGCGGCTCGATGCTTACCAGAAGGTCGTTATCTTCCCCGGTCGGTTCGATATCAACGAACTCACTAGCGTTTTCTCTCCGGACGCGCGCTTCTCGTTCGACATCGCGTATGACCTGGACGACTTGTCAGCGCTCGAGACATACAGCGGGCGCACGCAGGCGCTCATCATCTCGACATCGTCTTCGTTGTTCGAGCGGCTCGGCAAGGACGAGATTGGCGGATTGATAGCCGCGGTCAAGAAGCTGTCACCGGACGTGTTCTTGTTGAAGGAAAATCGTGGCGGCAGCCGGCTCTTCGATTTACTCGACGGCGGCGTCGAAGAAATACCCGCGACCCTTGGCAAAACGATTAACTCTGTCGGAGTTGGCGACGTCTACACCGCTGTGATGGTCGGCCTCTCTCACAAGGGATGGACTGAAGCCGCGTGGCGCGGCTGTCAGGCTGCGACGGAGTACACGCAGTCCACGTTCCCCGACGACATCAAGCGCGACGTGCAACGAGGTTTCCTGCTGTCTCTCGATGCGCTGCAGTCGCTCGGCGGGACCGTGCTTCCTTGGCACGACCGGCCGCGCTATCCAATCTACCTCGCCGGCCCGGATTTCTCCTACGTTGAGAAGCAGGAACTCGAGCGAGCCGCGGATAGCCTCAAGTATCACAACTTCAAAGTGCGTCGCCCCATTCAGGAGAACGGCGAGCTGAAGCGGCCTGCGAGCGAAGCCGACCTGCGTCGCACGTATTACATGGACTGTCAGCTGCTCAAGGAGTGCGACGCCGTCTTCGCGGTTCCGTTCGACCGTGACCCTGGCACGCTCGTCGAAATCGGCATGGCAATCGCGATGGGGAAGCCCGTCATCACCTATGACCCACGGCGGGAAAATGAGAACACGATGGTCGTCGTCGGAAGTTCGGTATACTCCGCCGACCTTGACGTGTGCCTCAACGGCACTTTCGAAGCTCTTGCCAAATTGAGGGCCGAATCGCGATGAAAAGAGCGCTTCTTCTGGCCTCTGGTGGGCTGGATTCAACGACCGCTGGTTACCAGCTCGCGACTACGGGCGTCGAGGTCGTCCCCATTTTTTTCGACTACGGGCAACATTGCGTAGAGATTGAGTGGAGTCGAGTCAATGAAGTCTTGCCAGCCGATATGCAGCGGCCTGAGCGGTTCGACATCTCGGATATCTTCAGAGGTTCGCAGTCGCGGCTGATTCGCGAAGCTGACCTCTGGAGTGAAGAGGTCCAGGACGACGACTTGTACATCCCGTACCGAACGATGCTGTTCTTTGCTGCTGCGGCAGCGCGCGCACAAACGGTTGGTATCCTGGATGTTTATACCGGCTTCATCAACAGCAACCACGCCAAAGAAATTGACTGTACCGCCGCGTTTATGAACAGCCTCGATGGACTCACATCGAGCATTGGTCCCGTTCGTTTTCACTCTCCGTTCCGCTATTCGTCCAAGGCCGATGTGGCTAGAACGGCTGCGGAGCTTGGTGTGCCTATCGGACGCACCTACTCGTGCCAAGCGTCTTCAAATTTTCCATGCGGTGCCTGTCCGAACTGCGTAGAACGACTAAACGCATTGAAAGAGGCAAAGTTGGTATGAGCAGGATTGGCGACAAAGCGTCAGCCTTCGAAGTGTTGCTCGCAGCACGTCGCATTGCTGACCACGCGAAGGATGAGGGCGCGCTATTTGACGAAAAGCATTCGCGTACTACGTGCGAGCATATGGGCGCGGTTCTTGCGGATTCGGTGCTTCAAGCTGGGCTGAACTACACAACGGTTGTGCGTCCTCGGGTGCTGGCTATCTTGCGGGTGCACCCCACTCGCCATACGATTTCCTCGTTGGTTTCGTTGGTACGAGATGGCAACGCCGGCGCATTCTTGAACTGGCGCCACCACGAGAAAGTGAGTCGTTTCGAAGCGTTGGTCGCTTTCATGGACGACTGGGGAATCGATGACGTGAAGGACTTGCGCGCCGGATTGGCGTCCGAGCAGTTCCGTGATGCGATTCAAACGGTCAACGGCATCGGACCGAAGACCGTAGACTACATGGCGTGTCTCATTGGCCTCGACTCTATTGCAGTTGACCGCCACGTACGGACATTCGCAAAGTTGGTCGGGGTCGAGAACGACGACTATCACTTCCTGCATAAGTCCTTCTGCTGTGCAGCAGACCTTCTTTCACTACCGAGACGTGAATTCGACGCTTGGCTATGGCGCAGAGCCGCAGGGTCGTCTCCGGTACAGCTGACTCTCGGAGTCTAGGCGCCGGTCGTGGCGCGCACCTTTGTGCGAGTCCCATATCCCAAAGACCGTGATTCCATTTTCGTCGGTTCGGCTTTGACGTTCAGGACACCGTTTGCAAAGTTGACTCGGTCGGACCGTCTAATGCCACTTGGTCGTCCACTGCGCCAGCCTTGCAAAAGAGTTGCCAGTTCCCGGAGTGGACGTGAGGTACCACTTGCGTGCTTCAGTGCGGTCGCAACTTTGCGCCAGGCTGCAAGGGCGGCCGAGGGCGTCGAGCGCGCGGTGACCTGATTCGCGGAATCATTAGTCAGCTGATGCATCGTGACGGGGACTTCATCAAGAGGGTACCTTGCGACGACATCTGTTGGACGGGGCATCGCGTGACTCGACTCTATTTCGACAGACGTCGCCGAAGCACTCTACGTCCACTCGGGTACGGTTTTTGGACCAGTTGGTGTGCGGGAAAGGAGGCCTATAGTAGACTTGAGGATTGCGTGTCGGGGTCGTCAGAAAAAAATGAAAATCGCTATCCTCCATCTCAGCGACATCCATATCAAAGAGACAAAAACACATGTCCTTGATAGGTGGGAAAAAATTTGCGCAACTGCCAACAATCTTTTGCCCGACGTTCGTGCGGTATTCGTTGTGGTGACTGGAGATATCGCGTACGGTGGTGCTGAGGCGGAATACACATTGGCCGAAAGGTTCTTTAGTAACCTACTCGATTGTATTCGCGCCCGGGTAGCGAGTGACGCGATTGTCTACATGGTCACTGTTCCCGGAAATCACGACGGCACATTCAAACAACAAAATGCCGCGCGAAAAGCAATTATCGATAGTGTTATTAATGACGGGGTTATCGACAACAGTGTAATTGACGCCTGCGTAGCTCCGCAGGTCCATTATTTTTCGTTTTCGGAGCGCTTTTCGTCCGATTACGTGACCTTTAGGGACCGGCTGTGGGTGGAGCACGAGGTGAAGGTCGATAACCACGTTATCGCATTCAGCGCTATCAACGCCAGTTGGTTGTCGCAGGTCCCTGAGACGCCCGGCAAGCTCGTTTTCCCGGTAAAGCGGTACCTGAATCTCGCGAAGGGGAACGCGTCGGTGCGCATTGCACTGATGCATCATCCGCTGAACTGGTACGCACAGGGCACCTATCATCCGCTGAGGGAGCTTTGCCGCAGTCAGTATCAGGTCGTGATGTCCGGGCACGAGCATTCGGCAAGCGCGTCAACGGTAAGCGACCTGCAATTCGGTGACAGTTTGAACCTTGAAGCAGGCGCTCTCGACCCGCATGAGGCGGACGGTGTGAGTTCGTTCTCTGTTGTGAAGCTTGACCTAGACAAACAACTGTTTGCAAAAGTAGATTTCTCGTGGGATGGGCAGCGATACATGCCGACGGACGGAGATGCAGTCTGGGACTCCTTCGTTCCGCTACCCCCTCGGCGAAATGACGGATTCGCATTAACTGACGAAACGAAAGCGCGTCTCGAAGACGTCGGCGCCACGTTCACTCATCCGAGCAAGGAACGTATTGTCCTATCCGACATTTTCGTGTATCCAGACTTGCATGAGCTTTCTGGGCTTGAACTGGACGGGCCGAAGACCATTAGTGCCGAAATCCTCGCAAAGCAAATCAATAAAATAGGTAAGGCTCTGGTCCGTGGAGATGACCAATTTGGTAAAACGGCGCTCTTACACACACTTTATAAAGCATATTTTAATGCAGGCTACGTGCCGGTGCTGGTGACCGGTCGCGACCTCTTAAGTGAGTCGGATGAACGGCTGGAGCGCATGCTGCATAATGCCATCGAGTCGCAGTACGGGCCTGATACGGCCACTCGATATGGTCAACTAGAGAAAACCTCAAAGGTGCTCCTCGTCGACGACTTGGACAGAACCAGTCATCGACCAGAGACACTTGCAAAGGCACTGGAGTACGTTGACCGTCATTTCCAGCAAGCAGTCGTTTCTGTGAGCGAACGGTTTGACATAGCGGAGCTTTCATCAGCTCGCACCGCCGAGGTGGGTGCCCGGTTTTCGCAATATAGGCTTCTCGGTTTTGGGTACAAGCTACGGTCGTCGCTTATCCGACGGTGGTTGACGCTAGGTGATGCATACCCGCATGCCGACCTCCAGGCGCGTGTTCACGATGCCGAAACCATAATCGATGCAGTTATTGGGAAAGGACTTGTTCCAACGACGGCATTCAATGTATTGGTTCTGTTGCAGTCCCTCGAGGTCAGCGCAAAAGGTTCACTAGCCAATTCCGGGATGGCTGAATATTATGAGTTCCTTATTCGACGAAGCTTGTTCCAAGCGAAGCTTCGGGGCGAGGAACTCGATGAAGTTTTTAGCTACCTCGCACATCTCGCATGGCTCTTTCACTCTAACAGCGTAAAGAGTCTCGACGAAACTGACCTTGAGCGATTTAATTCTGAATTTTCGACCAACATTCATCGCACCGACCTCGCGACTAGACTGGAGCTGCTGACTAGATGCAAAGTGTTAGCGAAAACCGGGAGTAGCTACTCATTTCGGTACGAGTATATTCGCTACTTCTTTGCTGCAAAATATATTGCGGATAATATCGAGGACAGACCTGAGCTTCGCGATATGGTGCTCCATGCGTGCCAGCATCTCTATCTCCGGGACAACGCCAACATCGTTCTGTTTTTGACGCATCATAGTGCCAGTAAATGGATAATTCGGGAAGTTGCAGGAGTTCTTGCGAAGCTAGTCGCTGATGTTTCACCTTTTGACCTGCAACGCGACACCGCTGTCTTAAACAAGTGGGTCACGCAACGCGCAAAGATAATCGTCGATGCCAGCAATGTTGAAGCCAATCGCTCGTCCGAGCGGGAGCGAGCCGATGAGGCTTCGAGGTTGCCGGAGCATGAACCGGAAGAGGAGGTTGCGTCCCTCGAGGAGTTGGACCAGGTCGCTCAGCTGAATTTGCTCTTCAAAACAAGCGAAATACTCGGACAGATACTCAAGAATCGATACGGTTCTCTCGACAAGTCCTTCAAACGTGAACTTGTCCGTGAATTATTTGAAGGCCCCCTGCGCGGCATCAATAGGTTCCTGATACTTGTCAACGAGGCCCCCGAAGCATTGATGGAGGAGGTCAGTGCTAAATTGATTGACCGGCTGCCCAAGCTCTCGAAAGAGGACGCGGATAGACACGCACAGAGGTTGATTTTTTACTCTCTGGGAATGTTTGCAGAGGGCCTCCTTGCCCGGCAGGGTGAACTGGTGGGGTCACCAAAACTGAAGGAAACGGTCGAGCAGGTTGCGCGAGAGGGGCATGACACATTCAATCTGGTCAGCATCGCTGCGCAGCTGAGCTATCCAGGACATGTCCCAATGGCTGCCATTGAGCAACTAGCGAAGAAGGTGAAGGCGAATGTTTTTGGCCACCGATTGCTCCAAGGGATTGTCGCGCGGCACATGTACATGTTCTCGCTTCCAATAGACGAACGACAGCAGCTAGCGCAAGCCGTTGGCATCGATTTGCGAATCCAGTTGGCCAACGAGGTGCGTGCTGACGCCAAGAAGCTTCCAGGCCATAGCAGGCAGCCGTCAAATACGAGGAATCTCTTGGGACGGCTCCATAAGTCTTTCCTACTGCGGAACGAGAAGGCTATCGACGCCGTTCTGGAAAAAACGAAGGACGCCAAGAACGAGGGCAATGGCGAGTCGTCTTGATACAGTGACGGACTCCGCAGCCCGGTTGGCGGCTGCGGAGTGCCTATGAGGTGAACCTTCTCTTGTCGACTTCGTTTCTTTACGCGAAGCGCTAGCCTGGCACCCGAGTGGCTAGCCTTAGGGTAGGCATGACGTCCAGTGGGCCGTACGAGGCCACTGCGGCGACGGAGAAGACTTCCGCGAGTAAGAATCGCGAGCTCGCGGAACGGCGCTAGGGGTTCTTTCGGAAAGGCACTTTCCCGACCGTGAGCTAGTATTACTTGACACTACGGGGCTCACATGGCGGCTGAGCCGCTCGGCGCGACGTGAGAAAAAAGTCACGTCTATCCTGGCTGCGGCGCAACGTCCCTATGTCAATGCGTGAGCCGCGCTGGTTCGTTACGTTGGCGAGCGCCATCTGCCTGAATTTCACCTTGACGGCATGCGACCAACGGCCACCTCCCGACATCGCGAGCACGGCCTCTGCACCGGAATTGACAACGGCATCGAAGGCCCCATTGGCGCTGCCCGCCGACGGACTCGACGATGAAACCATCGCGAACTATCTGCATGCTGCGATGGACTACAAGCGGCCGGACGAGTTCTCCAAGGGCTTTAACGACGCCGCCTTGGTCGGCCGGCACTTCAAGATTTACATTCCCGCAGACAAGGAAGGCGAGCGAGGGCCGACGTATTCCTACGATGCGGACAAAGAGCAACTCACTCTCACTGTTCGTCCGGCCTATAGTGTTAGCTCTCTTGACTATCTCACCTTCGTGCGGGAAGTGTCGTACGGAGCGCCCAAGCTGGAATCCAATGCATACAACGTAACCAAGGAGGTCACACCGGTCTCATACCGGGTCATTGGCATAGGCGCCGTGGCGGGCACGTACATGGGCGTCTTTCCGAAAGATAGCTATTCGACGAAAGACGCCATCGTTTATCGCGACCTCACCAAAACGCTCAAACTCTCTCCGGATGCAGCCAAGAGAGCCATCGAAGGCCTGACGATGGAGGTCGAAGGTACGGTTACCAAGGACCGCAATGGCCATGCGATTGGCTGCATGGCAAGCACTCGAGGCGCCACGGTCGACCACTTGTATGAGGAAGATTGGCTCCAGTGCGTGCTGCTGGCGAAGCTCACGCACATCACCGTCAGCTCGCCAAGTGCGGGCGTGCTCGCTCAGTGGGGAGCGTCCGGTCGAGTCGAACACACCAAGGGCGTTAAAAAGGCTAGAGCCGTGGCGGCCACGGGGTGACGCCTGCCGAAATCGCTCGGGCGTCCGGTGAGCCGCTTTGGCTGCTCGCGTTGCAGTGAGCGGAGCGATGTTCGTGGTGTCAAGCATCCTGGATGTGGCTGGCACCGAAGAAGACGCGTGGTAACTCGGGCTACCGACTGCCGTATCGTGGTGGAACATCGTCCACGGCATCCCAACGGGAATCGACGGTCGGGTCTAACCAGTCGGCCGCCCGCAGTATCCACGCTGCATCTACGACATCGTCCGACGCGGTCAGTTTTTTTGATTTGAACTCGGACGCCAGTGCTCGTAGCCGGTTGGCTCGCTCGAGCTTCAATGCCCATTCCTCGACCTGCTTCAAACGGTCCAGCTCTATCCGGCGAATTTCTTCAAGTCGTGCACGTTCCGCCTCCTTGGCCTCCGCAATGACTCGTTGTTCGGCAGCTATCTCTGCATTGACGGAATCTCGAATGACCAGACGACGCAGCTTGCCAACAAATGCCTGAATCTTTGTCTCAATTGGAGCGCTTCGTGTATCAGCAGTGCTTGCTTCGGCGTAGCTGTGTCCGGGACGGAATACTGATATTTCAAGTTCGTTCGTGGGGTGATAGATGGAGCGCTGGCTGTGCCAGTTGTATCCGAGCCGTTTGTTCTCAGCAGCTTGCTCTCGTGTGAGGGGAACCTTCTCCTGCCGACTCCGCTCCTTTACGCGGAACGTTAGCTTGGCATCCAAGACAGAAACATAAGCGGAGTCCTCCTCGTTGCCCGCTGTAGAAAGTCGATAGCCTGCCGCCGACAATGTCTCCAGTAGCTGGTTTAGCACGAGGAGCGCGCGCAACGAGTTTTGCTCCGAAACGGAGATACGCATGAGCCCGGCGCCGTCGCAATAGGGCCAGTCTCGAGAATCTCGCTGTTTGCCCCCAAGCTTCTTCGCCATACGCTTGATGAGCGGCAGGCAATCATCGACCGAGGTACGAGGTGCGACAACCGGTACTTCGGGGGCGTGAGCGGCATCCTCATCAATCCTAGCCTGAGTGCGCGTCGAACGTTCATCGTCGAGTGTGTTTTTATATATGGTGCGCTGGTACGTTGTCGGCCCTTTCGTCGGCGCCAAGGATGGCTTCTTAACAGTCTGACCGGCGGCGACTTTTGCCCAGTAACCCACGGGTGGAACGGGTATGTTGAGGTTGACGCATATCTTTCGAAGACCGACGTCGGAGATTTGATACCTCTTCGCCACCTTGCTGACAGGTTCAGACCAAATTTCCTCGTAGAGCTTTTCGCGTTCGAAATTTTGAGTTTCTGATGGCATGCCAGTCCCTCGATGTCTTTCGGAAAACCGGGTGTCAAGGCTGTGTTCGAAGCGCATCCCCAGACAGCACAAGGGAGGCTAGAGTAGTCTCAGAGGCCGGCGGATTACGGCTTGCCCGCAAATACAAGCTCGTCGACCTGTTCGTACACTTCTGCGCGTCCTTTCGACGACGGATTCTGAGCTGGGGAACCTTCGCTGAAGCGATGTGCTACCGCTTTTGGCACTGTTCAGCGGTGGAGCGATGTGGCGCCCCATATTTTGAAATACCCTAGCGTCGATATCGCTCGACGTACTCCTGGTACTCACGCAAGGCCCTCATATGGCCGTGCATCGGTTCTTCCGCATGACATCCTATACAGAGCACCTCGAGATTTGAGTCACGGTTGTCGTACTTCTGGCCATTTCGATGGTGGACATGTAGAAATTTTGAATCCGTTTGTCGGAGCATTGTGTTGCACGCGGCGCATCGATAGCCTCGTTGCCGTTTGGTACGTTCCGATATTTCGTTCCAATCCTGCGAATAGACATTGAGCGGCGCTGTATCGGAGGAGTGCACTGGTTTGACTGCCATCAGGTCGCGCGGGTATTTCTTGAAGAAATCTGGAAGGGAAAATTTGGAAACAAGGGTGAGACGTCCATCGCGTGGCATCTTCATGTCGAATCCGTTCCAATGGATTTCGTCCAGACAGTTTTGACATACGTTCAATCTGACGTGCTGGGTCTTTACGTCACTCTCGATGACGTTGACCTGAAATCTCCCGCTGTCTCCATTCGCCACAACGTATCGGTCAAATCGAGCGTTCCGGCGCATCTTATCGAGAGTTCGGCAATATGCGAGATGGTAGCGGGGCATACTTTCCTGATGGCCGATTGACATGATGTCCCTGATGTACAGCAAGACGCGATATCCCTTGTACGCGAGCGTGCTGCGTATTTCGGCGAGCGTGATCAGCGATTTCGGTTGAACGTGATCAGTGGTTCCGATTGATGGTGATCGGTCGTTTCGGTCGAAGGTGATCACTTATCACCGGTTTCCGAAACGAGCGATCATCTTGCCGAAGCGGGTGATCACGTTCCCGGAATGAGTGATCAGCGAACCGAAACAGCTGATCACGCGACCGAAACGGGATAGCCGTTCCGGCTCGGCGGTGGTGTTGCGCATGTGATCAACGACGGGCGTTAGCCTTGATCCTTTTTAGGGGACAGGTTGATGCCGGCACATCGGATGAGCATGCGCAAACTGAAGGAAGTACTGCGGCTGAAGTGGGCGTGCGGCCTGTCGCACCGCCAGATCAGCCGCGCGATCGGCATCAGCGTCGGCGCCATCTCGGCATACGCCGCCCGCGCGAGCGCGGCGGGCCTCGACTGGGCTACCGTCGAACCGCTCGCCGACGACGAGCTCGAGATCAGGTTGGACCTGCCGGAGGAAACCGCGGTCCCGACCCGCCGGGTCGAACCGGATTACGCGGCGATGCACCGCGACCTGCGCCGCAAGGGCGTGACGCTGCAACTGCTCTGGGAGGAGTACGTCGAGGCTCACCCAGGCCAACGCA
Source organism: Burkholderia contaminans (assembly GCF_029633825.1). Classification (NCBI taxonomy): domain Bacteria; kingdom Pseudomonadati; phylum Pseudomonadota; class Betaproteobacteria; order Burkholderiales; family Burkholderiaceae; genus Burkholderia; species Burkholderia contaminans. The sequence goes on from NZ_CP090640.1 coordinate 1,572,686, forward strand.
CCTATCGCTATACGCAGTTCTGCCAGCGGTACAAGGACTGGGCTGCGGCGCTGAAGCGCTCGATGCGCCAGCAACACCGCGCCGGCGAGAAGCTGTTCGCCGACTTCGCCGGGCAAACTGTGCCGATCCTCGGTCGCGACGGCGGCATCGCGTTCAAGGCTCACGTGTTCGTGGCCGTCCTCGGCGCCTCGAACTACACCTATGCATGTGCGACGCGTTCGGAGGCCATGCCCGACTGGATCGGCAGCCTGATCGACGCGTTGGAATTCTACGGCGGTGTCCCCGAGCTGCTGGTGCCCGACAACCCCAAGGCATTGATCGCCAAGGCGGACCGGTACGAACCGGTGCTGGGCAACACCACGCAGGACTTCGTGAACCACTACGCGACCGCCATGTTGCCGGCGCGGCCGCGCAAGCCGCAGGACAAGGCGAAGGTCGAGGTCGGCGTGCAGATCGTCGAGCGCTGGATCCTCGCACGGCTGCGCAACCACCGCTTCTACAGCCTGGCCGAGCTGAACAAGGCGATCGGCAAGCTGATCACCGACCTGAACCGGCGTCCGTTCAAGAAGCTCGACGGCAACCGCCGCGAATGGTTCGAGCGGCTAGACCGCCCGGCGCTGCGCCCGTTGCCGACACGCCGATACGAGATCGCGACCTTCGTGAAGTGCCGCGTCAACATCGACTACCACGTCGAAGTCGATCACCACTATTACAGCGTCCCGCACAGCCTCGTGCGCCAGGAAGTCTATGCCCGCGTGACGCGCCACGGCGTCGAGATCTTGCACCGCGGCAAGCGCGTTGCCGCCCACGCCCGCAGCCGACTCCGGAACAAGCATACGACGTTGCCTGAGCATATGCCGGCGGCGCACCGCGCCCACATGGAATGGACGCCAGGCCGGTTGTTGAACTGGGGCGCCTCGGTCGGTCCCGGTGCCGAGGCGATCGTCAAACATCTGTTGACCAACCGGCCCCATCCCGAGATGGGGTACCGTGCCTGTCTCGGACTGCTGTCGCTCTCGCGCAAGTACGGCAAGGAACGGCTGGAAGCCGCCTGCCAGCGGGCGCTCGTGATCGGCTCACCGACCCGCCGCTCCGTGCTGTCGATCCTCGAATCCGGCCTGGACCGACAGCCGATGCTCCCGATTCCGCCCGCCGAATGGCATTCGCCCGATCACGAGAACGTGCGCGGGCCCGAGTATTACCACTGACCCAAGGAGGTCGCAATGTTGATGCAGCAAACCTTAACCCAGCTCAAGTCCCTGAAGCTCGACGGCATGGCCCGCGCGTTCGAGGAACAAACGGCGTTGACCGCCAGCACCAGCCTGTCGTTCGAAGAGCGCTTCGGCATGGTCGTCGAGCGCGAGCTCGCCTGGCGCGATACCCGGCGGCTCGAACGGCTGCTGAAGTCTGCGAAACTCAAGAATCCCCAGGCCTGCATTGAGGACATCGAATACCGGCAGAGCCGCGGCATCGACAAGAGCGTCGTCGCCGCACTTGCCGGTTGCGACTGGATCCGTAACGCGCAGAACCTCATCCTGACGGGGCCGACCGGCGCAGGCAAGACGTGGATTGCGTGCGCGTTCGGTCAGCAGGCCTGCCGACAAGGCTTCTCCGTGATGTACGTCCGCGTTGCCCGGCTGTTCGAGGAATTGAAGATCGCTCACGGCGACGGCAGCTTCACGCGGCGGCTCGCGCAGCTCGCCAAGATGGACGTCCTGCTGCTCGACGACTGGGGGCTGCAGGATCTCGATCAGGGTGCCCGAAACGATCTGCTCGAAGTGCTCGACGATCGCGTTGGCACGCGCTCCACGATCATTACCAGCCAACTGCCATTGGAACACTGGCACGCTTGGCTTCAGGACCCGACGCTCGCCGACGCGATCCTCGACCGGCTCGTCCATCAGGCCCACAAGCTGCCGTTGAAGGGCGAGTCGATGCGAAAGACCAACGCCAAGCAGTCCTCCGCATCCTGATCGTGATCACCTTCGCTATAATCCATTGACCGCGCAACACCACCTTCCAAACTGATCACGTTCGCCGAAACGCCTGATCACCATCACCGAAATCCGCAAGCGTGCCGTCGCTGAGCACTTCGACTTCGTCAAACTGAACGTCGACACCGTTGTTTTGGAGGCGTTCGAGGACAGGCAGTTCAATGTCGCGGAATTTATGGTCAGGAACAAAGCTGGCGGCAAGAGGCGCGCCCATCTCCTGCCGTAACGCGTTCAGCAAGCTCCAGTTGAGGAAATTAGGTAACTGAAAGCTCATTTCTTTGCCAGCTTCTCGGCAATGAGGTCCATCTTTTCGCTCGCGTTGGTAACGATGCGAAACTCGACGCGTTGATTCGCTATCTGCGATGCTGCGGATTGCGAATCCTGAGCCAGTGGACGTGACGACGAAAGTCCATTTGCTGTCACGTGCTGAACGAGCCATTTCTCGTTGCCTTGCACCGCCGGAAGCGACAGCAAATATTCGAGCGCGCTTCGCGTACGTGCCTGAGATAGTTCCATGTTCCTGAAGTACGCGATTTTTTCGTCTGTCGTTCCTGTCCACAACGCGCTTGTGTGACCTTCAATGCGGATTTCCTTAACGGCGTCCTTGTATTGAGCGGATGTCAGCAACGCCACGTAACGTGGAAAAAACTGACCAAGTACCTGTTTGAAGCGCGGCCGCAATTCGGATGAGCCGGTTGCGAAAAGCACAGTTGGGTCATTGAAGCGAATGGTCATATCGCCGAGAATTTCAGCGTTCCATTGCTGCAGGTCCTTCGCAAACTCCTTCTGCAGGGCCAGTTGCATGTCACGTTTGGTGGTTTCGTACTCTTTCACGACCAACGTGGTCGTCTGCTCAACCCGGAGCATGAATGCTGCAGTCAGCAGCATGAACACCATCATCAGACCTGTCATCAGGTCCGCCATTGGTATCCAGTGAGATTGGTTGCTATGCTCGAAATCCATTTCAACCTCACGCAGTGCCAGCTATGCGAACAACTTCTCTCAGGCGGTCCGTCAGCGGGGTATAGTCTGCGACGAACTTCTCTGATAGCGACGCGAGCTGACGCCCAAGCGTTTCGAGGCTCTTCGTGAGCTCCTCCTGCAATCCCTTGTCCAGGGTGACAACGCTTTGGCGGACTGCGTCCATCGAGCGAACGAGCCCGTCATTTACCTCGGACTGGGATTTTCGAAGCGTGTCCGTCAGAAGCTGTTTCATTTCTGATGACGAGGACTGCACCTGGACACCGAAATTCTTGACTACGTCGCCAACTTCCGCCTGCACCCTGGCCACACCTTGCTTCATCGATTCGGTCATTTCGTCGACCTTACGCGAGAACTGCGGCGTCACATCCTTCATTTGGGAAAGGACGTCGGCTATTGAACGTTGAGACTGGTCGATGAGCTGATGTTGCTGCGCCAGACCTCTGACCGTGCCCTCGAGCGCTGTTGCTGTTTGAGCGAAGCTAGAAGCCCGGTCGATAAACAGTGCTAGGCCCGAAGATGCGCCCCTGAGGTCGTCTGCTGACGATTTCTGGAGCGCTTGCAGATTGTCGAGCTCTTCCTTGTACTGCTGCTGCCAGACGACGAGCTTTTCAACGGCTGCGTTGAGATGTTTGAAATTCTCGCCGAATTGCTCGTTGATTTGTGCGTTGAAGTCGCGAATCACTTCCTTCAGGGCCTCGATAAGAGCCTTCGAGCCGTCTTCCGACATCCGCTGCGCGAACGTGTCGAACGACGTCCGGAGCATACGAAGTTCGTCGCCTTGTTCCTGGCGCATCAATTTGAGCTGTGAGAGAAGGCTGCCTTGCTCGTTGCCCGACAGGCTGAGCTGTAGAGCGTGTGTCGCGGACACGACGTCGTCTAGGGTGGCCGCTTTCGGTGCGCCCGGTGCCTGCGGGATGGGGGTCTTCCAGAAATAGTGCCTCCCGCGGATAACTAATGAGCCAAACACGCCACTGACCGAAGCCCAAAAGGCGGTTTTCACTCCTTCCAGCAGGTGCGGTACGCTCTCCGACACATTCGATGCATCGAACTGCAGTAACGCCAGGGCAATACCGAGAAAACAACCGAAAATCCCAACGGTCGTCAATATTTCTGGGCCGTGAACAACGGAAAAGCGGTCGAATCTGACGAAGGCGAAGAATATTGTTAGGCATGTGTTCAACAATATGAAAGCAAGCGTCTGTTTGTCTGCCAGCACTGTGCCGATAGGACCACCCGCGAACACGTACGGCGCCCACGCGATTCCCGACAGGAGAAGGAGAGTTTTGGTTTTCATATTATGGGATATGGTCTCTGTATCCGGCGTGATGTCATGCGGCTTGCGTTAAATTAAACGCTCGTCGCCTTATGTCGTGGCTTGGTGCGCTCCTGGGCAATTATGCTCCCGGTGCTTTAAGCAAGCTATACGGTCCTTCTCCAAAGATAACGGATAGCTTTCGCCGACCTTGAGTCTGCACCTAGATGGTTGGACGGAACGTGTTTGTCGTGACCATCGAAAAGGCGGTTTCTTGCGGATGGTTCATACATCAACCTTTCCCCCGGAAGTCTAAGCTCTGGACTTGGCCCGTGGCGGTCCTTCATGCTACTTTCACTGCGTGTCGAAGCCCTGTACCAGCGCTCCGCCAGTATCAACACGGGCAGAAGTAACTACTGCACGCTGCATGTAATAACACGCTGCTAGACAAAAGGCAGTGCTGGAGCAGGATATCGACACACGTGTAGGGGAATTCACTTAAAACACCATAATCCTAAATGTTGTCGCACGGGGGACTCCATGGACCTATTTGCAGGCTCGGCGATATTGATACTGGGCTTTGTTGTTGGCGCTGTAATTGCGTGGATGCTCGCTCGTAGCCGGGACGGCGGGCGGGTGCAGGCGGCAGTGTCGCAGGCGCAATCCGCATCGCAGGTTCAGACCGCTCAACTTGAAGAGCGGTTGCGAGGAATGACCGAGGACCTTCAACTCGCGCGCGATGCGCGGGAGCAACTCGAACGTCAGTCAAACGCTTCGCGGGACGAGCTAGCCAAGGTGCGCGATGAACTGGCCCGGCTTTCAGAACGCTCGTCCCGTGTTCCGGCGTTGGAGGCGGAAATCCTGAAATTGGGAGAGCAAGTTCGCAGCGGCGCGGACGAACTGAGGCTGATTACCGCCAGCGAGGCGCAAAAGCAGCAATTGGTGGCGTCGCTCACGGAGCAGGCGAATCAGTTTGAAAGCGACAACAAGGAACTTGCGCACAAGCTAGCACTCACGTCGACGTCTCTGCAGGAAGCGCACGAACGCAAAGCCGCGCTGGAGGAACAGGTGTCGCGCATCCCGGGGCTTGAGCGCAAAATCGGCGAGACAGAAGGGTTGCTCTCCAACGCCAATGGACAATTAACGGAACTGCGCGAATCGAGTGGGCGACAAAATGGCAAGCTGTTGGCGGAACTTGAGGCCGAGCAGCAGGCAGCAGCACTAGTTCGAGATGAGCTGATTGACGTGAAAAGCGCACGAGCGGCTGCTGAAAGTGTGGTTACACGCCTGAGCGACGAGTTGACTGAGCTGCGCACGCGGACTGAGGCCGAGCGACAGAACGCTGAAGAAAAGCTCAATCTCCTGCTGCAGGCAAAGGAAGCGCTCAGTGACCAGTTTAAGACCCTCGCCACAGAGATTCTCGAGGAAAAATCCAAGCGCTTTGCAGAGCAAAACCAGACCAGCCTCGGTTTGTTACTCGAACCTCTGAAGACCAAGTTGACCGAATTCCAGGGGAAGGTCGAAGAGGTATATGTGCAGGAGGGGAAGGATAGGTCAGCTCTTTCTGCGCAGGTGCGCCAGCTGGTGGAACTGAATCAGGCGCTCAGCCAAGATGCAAAGAATCTAACGCTCGCGTTGAAGGGGTCGTCCAAAACACAGGGCAACTGGGGCGAACTCATTCTGGAACGGGTATTGGAAGCTTCCGGTCTGAGAAAGGGGGACGAGTACGAGGTGCAGGATAGCCAGGTCCGTGAAGATGGTTCTCGCGCCCAGCCAGACGTCGTGATAAATCTCCCCGAAGAGCGAAAGCTCGTTGTGGACTCAAAGGTATCGCTGCTTGCCTACGAAAGGTATGCGTCCGCTGAGACCGACGAGGAAAGACCCATTGCACTTCGGCAACATGTCGATTCGATTCGAAGTCACATCAAATCGCTCTCGGATAAGCAATATCAAGCTGTCTACGGCAAGTCTCTCGATTTTGTCCTCGCGTTTGTGCCCATCGAGCCAGCGTTCATGCTGGCGGTGACGAATGATAACGAGCTGTTTATGGACGCGTGGCGCCGTAACGTCCTGCTTGTCAGCCCATCAACTCTGCTCTTCGTCGTGCGTACCGTCGCACATCTTTGGCGGCAGGAGGCTCAAAGCCGAAATGCGCAAGATATCGCTAAGCGCGGTGCAGAGTTGTACGACAAGCTTTGCGGATTTGTTGAAGACCTGCAACTGGTCGGGAATCGCTTGAGTCAAGCGAGGAAAGCCTATGATTCAGCACATAGTAAGCTGGCAATTGGCAGAGGTAATGTCATCCGCCAGGCCGAGATGTTGCGTGATATGGGGGTAAAGCCATCGAAGGCGCTCCCCCAAGCACTGGTAGACATAGCGTCATCAGAGGACGATGCCATTCTGATACCACGTGAGTCAGTCGACATTTCGGTCTCTCAGGAACCTGGACTGCCCTCGAGCGCATCGCCGTCAAATGAGGCAGACATGTAGATAGGGATTGAAACACTCGTGAGATGGCCGCTCGATTGTAGCTTCGCGTGTGCGACAAGTCATTGATGCCAATTCCCAGGCTACCCTGACGGAAGTCGGTGCCAGGTTTTCGTCAGGAAATGCTCATGAAAGAGAAATGCGAGAGCTGTGGATGTGTACCCCATTCGCCTCGGCGCAGATGCACAAGCTGCAATAGACTCGTTTGCCTCAGCAGGTGTTGGTCGCGCAAATTTCAAGTTTGCGCCAAATGCGCATCAGTGCATTCGTCTGTGAATACGAAGCTAACGCGAGGGAACGCTTCTGACAGAACATGCCGCTTCTGTCATGCGCTCCTGCCCATGAGTGAAAATTACCGATGTCCCAAGTGCTTTGGATTCGTACACTAGCCGCTGCCGTGAGGACTGAAACAAGTTGGTGCTACTGACGCTTACTTCTTCGAATTCGATACGATGCGTTCGTCGGTGTCGCTCTGGACATGAACTCATCTGAATCAGCGGATTACCTACCTAACGTAGCACTGAGCATTACAAGAGCGAGTTCTGAAATGGAGCGACAACAAGAGGAAGCCCAACCTGGCTTGCATTGCGCGTCTTCAAGCGATTTCGGCAATTTAGATTTGGTCAACCTGCTGTCGACGCTAAAAAAGGCAGACAGCCATGCCATGGAAATGAGCTTGCAGGAAGACCTGCGCAAAGCAACCGAGTCTGGCGATGAGGATGCGAGTCGCGCGCTGCGCGTTCTTATCCTACTTTGTACGCTCCACCTCCAGGTCGAAGACCCGGGGCCTGCGTACATAGCGAGATGGCGTTCTCCCCGCGGTCGCTCCTACGAGGCCGGGGATTTTCGTGGCGAGCAGAACGACGTTCTGGCTCGGCTTCTGCCTCGGATTGCGCATCCTGGTCTCCGCGCCCGCGTCGCGGACGTAGTCTGGTACAACGACCGCAAGCAGTGGGAAGCAGGGACCGCTGCGGTATCTGCATATTGCGAGGTCGTTGATAAGCGCATCGAAGGCGTGTTCGTCTCAGCGTTCCCAGATATCGACGAAACCTTCACAGACGCGGTTGACTCATTCCACCGAGCATTACAAATTGCTTCGGCGTCGGCCAAACCGAACAAGCTTCCCCATCTGGTGCGCGATACGTTTGGGAAACTCTATGCGCACTTGAAGGCGCATGAGTGCCATGTGTCGTTTGTCCGGCTAGCCCGCCTGGGTGGCTCGTACAAGCTGGTCACATGGAAGGCCATCGCCGAAGATGCCGAAGTGCTGGCAAATGCAGCCGGAGAAGCAGTTCCGCCTTGGGCTTTACACCCTATTTGGCAGCTTGCCGCTCACGCATACACGCGCGTTAAAGATAATGAGGCGAAGCGTCGCTGCGTGTCGCGTATGGTCGACGAGACCCTGCGCAATCGGGACCATGTCAGTCAAGCGGCAGCCCGCGCTAGCTGGACGCGTGACGCTATAGAGGAATTGAGGCAGGCAGGAGGATTCGATGAGCGTATCGAAGGGCTTCGCGCGCAGTTGCGGGACTTCCAGGAGAAAGCTGTCGACGAGACAATCCAATTCAGTATCCCTTTCGACCTGAGCCAAGAACGCGCCGGAACGGTGAAGCTCTTCGGAGAGCTGACGCTTCCGGACTCACTCCTCCAACTAGGCATCATCACATCGCCGCCTAAGATAGTCGAGTTGCGTGCTATGGCTGAGAGGAGCTTCCAGTCCAGCAGCCTCGGAGCAATGTTTGGCAGCCAGTACACGGACATCGAGGGAAAGGTCGTTGCACAATCGCCGGCGCGCTCGCTGAGCGGAGAGGCGAACGAGGCTCAATTGAAGGAAGAGTATGTGCGCATACTCGACTTGCATCGGCACCATGTCGTCAATGGGTATCTCGAGCCGGCACGCAGAACTATAATGTCGCGCTTTCCCCTTGAGGAGCGGCACTTCCGGCCAATCGTCGACGCAAGTCCCTTCGTCCCGACAGGGCATGAACATCTGTTTTGCCTTGGGTTTGCCCGGTTCTGGCAAGGCGATTATGCTTCCGCAGTCCATCTGCTTGTGCCGCAAATCGAAAATTCGATTCGTCACGTTCTTCTGAATTCCAACCGCGATTCTTCGAAGATGAATCACGAACTGCTCCAGGAGGACCGCTCACTGAGCGGACTCCTGGAGAACTTTCGAGATGAGATGGATGATGTCTTTGGGAAGGACCTGACAAACGATATGGAGCTGCTGTTCGTTCATAAGCCGGGCCCTGCGTTGCGACATGAGCTGGCGCACGGCAAGCTGTACGATGCTATTTGCTATGAGGCAAACGCCGTGTACGCTTGCTGGTTTGTCTTTTTTCTCACCATCATCCCGCTCACCGAACAATGGGGTTCAGTGATAGCGCCAGCATTTGAAAGCATGGCCTATTAACGGACGATAGGGCTGCCTCTTCCAATACCACACACTGCTAATCTTCAGTCATCATCAGCCGGATAACTGAGGGATTTGCCTGCGAAAGATGTTCGATTTCTGCTTGGTAGCCGTATAGGCGGTGGAGCGCCAAGGCGATGGCGCACGACCGCGAATAGCCGCCTTCGCAGTGGACGACCACCGATACGATTTCCGTCGGCAGGGCCTCGATGAAGGAGTGAATCGCCTGAGCCTGCTCCGCGGTGAACGCGTGGACGAGCTTGCCTCGCGACTTCTTTGAGAGACTCGGGCTCAGGAAATCGACGTCCGCGAAGCTTAGGCGCAGCAGATGGGGGAAGCCATCGAGGCTGGCAGCCGGGCGCTCCGGTGCGATGACTGAGATGACGGCAATCGAGGGCAGCCGCGGCAGCTTCTCGGCGTCACCTCGCGACAGTGCGAATACCTGGCGCATGCCATTCTCCAGTGGCTTGTATAACTTTCCCACAACATCCGGGAGTCGCTGCGTCATCTCGCCTTGCTCGCGCTCCGCTGGCGCCGCTTAACGGCTCTGATAGAGTCGGCCCGCGTTGCGCGACACCGTTCCAACTCTTTGCAAAGCAAATCTATTTCAGCTTGCATGTTAGCGGCTCGTTGTAGAAGCCGTCCGACTTCGTACCAATACGCGTAGCCCAAATCACCTTCGGCCGTCGCCAGCTCGTGAATTTTGCGGAGGGCAAACTCAAGGTCGACGTGATTTTCTGAATGCATCTTGTACTCCTCCGTAGACCTAGCATGCCGCGACTGAAAGGATAAGAACACGTGGCCGACGCTGATGTGATTTTGGCCCGTACAGCTTGCCGACGATGCCTGATACCGCCGCATCATCTCGCTGCGCACTGCGGCATCACCTGGTCAGCGAGCCGCCACAATTTTCTTTGAGAGTTCTGCTGCGCCAGTACGTTACCGCGGAGGAGCGGCCCAGATTCCCGGCAATGCCGCGGTTGATATCTCGAGGTCGATGTCCAGCGGATAGTGCCGGAGGAGTAACAGCGCGGTGTCCCGAAATGCGTCACGCGCGGTGGTGTTGGCGGGCGAGCCAAGCAGCTGCAAAAGCTTACGCGCTTCGATGACTGCCTTCGTACGCTCAGATGCTGTGGTCATGGGATATTGCTCAATATACGTTGCAATTGCGGGCGCAATCGCACGCGCAGGCGCGCAACTTTCGCTGCCTTATCCGTGCGAGTCGGCTGGAACCAGGTCGGAGACTGGGGCGATGCATTCGTCGCAATAGACGCGGTGCCAATAGCCTTTCCGAAGTTCGCCTGGCTTACCGCAGCTCTCGCATACGCGCCGGGCGCCGGAAATTGCGATTTGCATATGCGCTCGGATGCGCGATTCCACATCCGGGGGACATAGCTGCCCACTGAGGACACCTACCGTAAGCTCGCCGCCGACCTGTGTGATGTCGGTGCAAAGGGGAAGCGCGGGATAGGTGGCCCGACCGCCCAGGAGCGCTCCATCCATCTTGGCGATTCGCTCCGGAAACTGGAGTTGCTCCCGCCACAAGGCGCGAAGCTCCGCCTCAATGTCGCGCGCCAGCGCTTCAATGATTGGGTACCAGCCAACGCCGCACTGAATACCAAAGTGCGAGATGTTCGCCAGGTACGACTCAGGATGATGTACCGCGCGAAAGAACAGCGGGAAGCAAGAAAACAGCTCGCGCTGCCTAGTGTTCGCCGTCCACATGCGGGGCTTAGGGTGCAGTTCCGTGTCCACGGGTTCAACCGTCTTCACCAGCCGGCGCACCGCCGGCGAGTTATCACACGACAGCGTGCGACGCAGTGCTCGAGGAGCAGTCACCAATAATTCTCCGTCATCGACCTGCGGCAGGACGAGTAAGTCCTTCGCGAGGAGCGACTGTGAAAGTGAAGTTTGCTACCGGTGCGTGCGTCGGACGATTTTGACCTTCGACGGTAGCGCGGCGTCGCGAATCCGCGCGGTGGCAGGGCGAGGTTCGCTTTACGAATAGTCTATTTTGGACTATTCCAGAATCGCTTGCAACCTTGCGGCTCTTCGCGTCGAGCCGCCAATGGAAAAATCTATCTACTCTCGCCGATACGCTTTGTTCGCTAAGCTGCTGCGAGCAGCCAGAGAAGAGGCGGGCTTTACTCAGGAAGAGGTCGCAACTCGCCTTGAGACCACTCAGACGTTCATTAGCAAGTGCGAGCGCGGCGAGCGCCGGCTTGATGTTATTGAGCTATGTAGCTGGTGTGAGGCTCTGGGTATCCCAGCAAGCCAGTTCGTCGCTGAACTTGAGCAGAAGTTTTGACCGGCTGAGTGCGGTCGCCGAGAAAGCGTAGCACTTCGGAAAAATGCCGATGTCAGGTGACAGTGCAAGTTCTCCGTGTGCACAACTCTGCTGCCCACACCACGAGGGTGTGGACAGCCGCCCTGCGGGCGGTTCCAGAGTTGTACACACTCGAACGTCTGACGCGCCGGCTTTGCCGGCTTGCCCTATTTGTAAAGAAGGGGATGGAAAACCCGAGAAGGCGGCTATCGACCGAATTCGGTGGACTACATAACGCTCGGAGGCCGGTCTGGGCAGACCTCCGTTAAGGCACGCGGACAACCCCGCGTCCATAGCCTTTGGATTCTGGGGTGAATGTCCATACCCGCTTATGTGCGGGTGAACAGGAAGTTCATCACGTCGCCGTCATGCACGACATATTCCTTCCCTTCCGCACGCATCTTGCCGGCTTCCTTCGCGCCTTGCTCGCCCTTGTAAGCGATGAAGTCATCGAACGCGATCGTCTGCGCGCGGATGAAGCCGCGCTCGAAGTCGGTGTGGATCACGCCGGCTGCCTGCGGAGCCGTGTCACCGATATGGATCGTCCACGCGCGCACTTCCTTCACGCCGGCGGTGAAGTACGTTTGCAGGCCGAGCAGCTTGAAGCCCGCGCGGATCACGCGGTCGAGGCCCGGCTCTTCCATGCCCATGTCGGCGAGGAACGCTTCCTTGTCCGCGTCGTCGAGATCGGCGATTTCCGCCTCGATCGCCGCGCACACGGCCACGACCGGCGCATTCTCGCTTTCCGCGTACTTGCGGACCGCCTCGAGGTGCGGGTTGTTCTCGAAACCGTCGTCCTTCACGTTGGCCACGTACATCGCCGGCTTCGCGGTGATCAGGCAGAACGGCTTCAGCAGCGCCTCTTCGTCATCCGACAGCGCGAGACCGCGCACGGCCTTGCCCTGGTCGAGCTGCGCGCGCACCTTCTCGAGCACCGCGACGAGCTTCGCCGCTTCCTTGTCGTTGCCCGACTTCGCAGCCTTCGAATAGCGCGTGAGCGCCTTTTCGACCGTGCCGAGGTCGGCGAGCGCGAGTTCGGTGTTGATCACTTCGATGTCGTCGATCGGGCTGACCTTGCCGGCGACGTGAATGACGTTCTCGTCTTCGAAGCAGCGCACGACGTGCGTGATCGCGTCGGTTTCGCGGATGTTCGCGAGGAACTGGTTGCCGAGGCCTTCACCCTTGCTCGCGCCCGCGACGAGGCCCGCGATGTCGACGAATTCGACGACGGCCGGCACGATGCGCTCGGGGTTGATGATTTCAGCGAGCGCCTTCAGGCGCGTATCGGGCACTTCGACGATGCCGACGTTCGGCTCGATCGTGCAGAACGGGTAGTTCTCGGCGGCGATGCCGGCCTTGGTCAGCGCATTGAACAGGGTGGACTTGCCGACGTTGGGCAAGCCGACGATGCCGCATTTGAGACTCATGGAATCCTTCGGACGGGTAAGGCGGCGCGGCCGGACAGGGCACGGCGGCGCGGGAAAAAAGGGCGGCCGGCGCTTGGGGCGCGGCGGGCCGACGGTCAAAGTCGCTATTGTACCGTGCCGACGCCCCGGATTCCGGGCGGGCGCCGAACGGCCGGTGCGGCGGGCCGCCGCGCTGCCGCATCGGCCTGCGATTCTGCTGATTTCCCGCAAAGTCCAGCCGCGTAAGGGTTTGGCCCCGCAGCTATAATGCCCGCCATGACTGCCCACCACACCTTCGACGTCGCCGTGGTCGGCGGCGGGCTCGTCGGCAAGACGGCCGCGCTCGCGCTGACCCAGTCCGGCTACAAGACAGCCTTGCTCGCCCAGCCGGCCACGCCGCGCCCCACCGATCTCGCATTCGACACACGCGTCTACGCGCTGTCCTCCAGTTCGCAGGCGCTGCTCGAGCGGCTGCGGGTCTGGCAGGCGCTCGATCACAGCCGGCTTGCGCCGGTCTTCGACATGCGCGTGTACGGCGATGCGCACGCGGAACTGCACTTCTCCGCGTACCAGGCTTCCGTTCCGCAGCTTGCGTGGATCGCCGAATCGTCGCTGGTCGAGGCGTCGCTCGACGCCGCGCTGCGGTTCCAGCCGAACCTCACGTGGTTCGATGCGCGCGCACAGGGCTTCGACGTGCGCGACGACGCGGCCGTGCTCACGCTGTCGTCGGGGCAGGTGCTGGAAGCGGACCTCGTCGTCGGCGCGGACGGCGCGCATTCGTGGGTGCGATCGCAAATGGGGGCCAAGGTCGAGCGGCGCGACTACCGGCAAACCGGCGTCGTCGCGAACTTCAAGGCGTCGCTGCCGCACCGCGAGACTGCCTACCAGTGGTTCCACGAAGGCGAGATCGTCGCGCTGCTGCCGCTGCCGGACGGCCATGTATCGCTCGTCTGGTCCGCGCACACCGCGCATGCGGACGAATTGCTCGCACTCGATCCGGCGCAGCTCGCGGCCGAAGTCGAGCGCGTGTCGCATGGCCAGGTCGGCACGCTCGACTGCGTGACGCCGGCCGCCGGCTTCCCGCTGGCGTTGCAGACGGTCGACAAGCTGATCGCTCCGCGTGTCGCGCTGGTCGGCGATGCAGCGCACCTGATCCACCCGCTCGCGGGGCAGGGGATGAACCTCGGCTTGCGCGACGTCGCGGCGCTTGCCGACGCGATCGCGGGCAAGGAGAGCTTCCGCAACCTCGGCGATACGGTGCTGCTGCGCCGCTACGAGCGTTCGCGCCGCGAGGACATCCGCGCGTTGATGGTCGCGACCGACGGGCTGCAGCGGCTGTTCGCGGTGCCGGGCTCGCTCGCGAAGGCCGTGCGCAACGCCGGCATGGCCTTCGTCGGCGCGCAGCCGTTCGTGAAGCGCTGGCTCGTGTCGGCTGCGCTCGGCTGATCGATCGAACCTTCGGCCGCTTCGCCGGTCGGACACGGTTCCGTTACGGCGTACACTGTGCCGTGCACACCGATTGAGCTGAAGGAAGATTTCGATGAAAAAAACGATCCGCATCGCGTCGCTGGCGCTGGCCGTCACGATGGCGACGCTTGGCTGCACCGCGCAGGCAGACCAGACCACCGACAAGCTGAAAGCGACGCTGCAGGCCCGTCTCGGCAGCGATGCGCCGATCAAAAGCGTGTCGAAAGCGCCGGTCGCGGGCCTTTACGAAGTAAACCTCGGCTCGCAGATCATCTACAGCGACGCGGCAGGCGACTACGTGCTGCTCGGCGATCTCGTCGACACCAAGACGCACAAGAACCTGACCGACGCGCGCCTGTCCGAAATCAACAAGATCGACTTCGCGAGCCTGCCGTTCGCGAATGCGATCAAGGTCGTCAAGGGCAACGGCGCCCGCAAGATCGCGGTGTTCTCCGATCCGAACTGCCCGTATTGCAAGAAGCTCGAGACGACGCTGCAGTCGGTCGACAACGTGACCGTCTACACGTTCCTGTACCCGGTGCTGTCCCCGGATTCGACCGCGAAGTCGAAGGCGATCTGGTGTGCGACCGACCGCGCGAAAACGTGGGAGGGCTGGATGCTCGACCACCGCGCGCCGTCGGGCGCCGGTACCTGCGATACGACCGCGCTCGACAAGAACCTCGCGCTCGGCCGCGGGATGAATGTCACGGGCACGCCGACGATCTTCCTGCCGGACGGCCGCCGCCTGCCGGGCGCCGTGTCGGCCGACCAGCTCAACCAGGCGCTCGCCTCGAGCAAGTAACCGACACACGCCGGGCCGCATGGCCTGGCCAGCGAGGGGCGCCCGCATCTGCCGGCGCCTCTCTTCGTTTCCGCCGCCGTATTCGACCGACCGATTGCCACGATGACCCAGCCGATCCGCTATTCGATTGTTCCGAAAGATCTTGCCGCGCACCTGTTCGAAGTGTCGGTGACGGTCGCCGATCCCGACCCCGAAGGCCAGCGCTTTTCGTTGCCGGTGTGGATTCCGGGCAGCTACCTCGTGCGCGAGTTCGCGCGCAACATCGTGACGCTCGGCGCATTCAACGATGCGGGCCGCAAGGTGCGGATCGCGAAGACCGACAAGCACACGTGGCAGGCCGCGCCCGTGACCGGCGCGCTGACGTTGCGCTACGACGTGTATGCGTGGGACCTGTCGGTGCGCTCCGCGTATCTCGACGAATCGGGCGGCTTCTTCAACGCGACCGCCGTGTTCCTGAGCGTCGCGGGCCACGAGGGCGCGCCGTGCGAAGTCGACATCGCGAAGCCGGCCGGTGCGGCGTTCCGCGCATGGCGCGTCGGTACGTCGCTGCCCGAAGCGCGCGGCACCAAGCGCTACGGGTTCGGCGCCTACCGTGCAGCGAACTACGACGAGCTCTCTGATCATCCGGTGACGATCGGCGAATTCGCGCTAGCGACGTTCGACGCGCACGGCGTGCCGCACGACATCGTAATCGCGGGGCGCGTGACGCAGCTCGATCTGGAGCGCCTGCGCACCGATCTGAAGCGTGTGTGCGAAGCGCAGATCGCGCTGTTCGAGCCGAAATCGAAGAAAGCGCCGATGGACCGCTACGTGTTCATGACGCTGGCGGTCAGCGACGGCTACGGCGGCCTCGAGCACCGCGCGTCGACCGCGCTGATCTGCAATCGCACCGACCTGCCGGTGAAGGGGTGGCCCGAAACGACGGAAGGCTATCGCACGTATCTCGGGCTCTGCAGCCACGAGTACTTCCATACGTGGAACGTGAAGCGCATCAAGCCGGCGGCGTTCGTGCCGTACGACCTGTCGAAGGAGAACTACACGTCGCTGCTGTGGCTGTTCGAAGGCTTCACGTCGTATTACGACGACCTGATGCTGGTGCGCAGCGGGCTGATGTCGCAGGACGAATATTTCGCGGCGCTCGGCCGCACCGTCGGCGGCGTGCTGCGCGGCACGGGGCGCCTGAAGCAGAGCGTCGCCGAAAGCTCGTTCGACGCGTGGATCAAGTACTACCGCCAGGACGAGAACGCGACCAATGCGATCGTCAGCTACTACACGAAGGGCTCGCTCGTCGCGCTCGCCTTCGATCTCGCGATCCGCGCGCAGACGCGCAACAAGAAGTCGCTCGACGACGTGATGCGCCTGCTGTGGCAACGCTACGGCCGCGACTTCTACCGCGGCAAGCAGGCGGGCGTCGAGGAGAACGAAGTCGAGGCGCTGATCGAGGAAGCGACGGGCGTCGCGCTCGGCCGCCTGTTCGCCGATGCCGTGCACGGCACGCGCGACCTGCCGCTCGCCGATTTGCTCGCACCGTTCGGCGTAACGCTCGCGCCCGATGTCGCGAACGGCGCCGCCACGAAGCCGACGATCGGCGCACGCCTGCGCGGCGGCGCGGATTGCACGCTCGCAGCCGTCTACGAAGGCGGCGGCGCCCATCGTGCGGGGCTGTCGGCCGGCGATACGCTGATCGCCATCGATGGGCTGCGCGTCACGGGCACGAACCTCGACGCACTGCTCGCGCGCTACCGGCCGGGCGACAAGGTCGAGGTTCACGCGTTCCGCCGCGACGAGCTGCGCACCGCGAAACTGAAGCTCGACGGCCCGGAAGTCGCGCGCTACCGGCTCACGGCGGCTGCGAAGCCGGCTGCCGTATCGAAGGCCCGGGAGGCCTGGCTGAAGGGGTGAACGGTCTGAAGCGGGTATCGGGGCGCGATCAATGATTGTTCTGCTGCTGCAACGATGCGTCGCCCTGAGCCCGCTTTTTCGCCGTCATGCGGCAACGCACAATGGCGTCACTCGCGCTACCAAAGCGCAACCCTACTGGAGCCTGACATGACGACCATTCTGCAAATCAATTCCGCGGCACGTTCGCAAGGTGCGCAATCCACGCTGCTGGCCAACGAACTGACGGCAAAGCTGCAACAATCGAACCCCGGCGCGAACGTCGTGGTTCGCGACCTGCTGGCCGATGCGCTGCCGCACCTCGACGAATCGGTGCTCGGCGCGTTCTTCACGCCGGCCGACAAGCGCACCGCGGAACAGAATGCGATCGTCGCGAAGAGCGATGCACTGATCGCCGAGCTGCAAGCGGCCGACATCATCGTGATCGGCGCACCGATGTACAACTTCGGCATCTCGTCGCAACTGAAGACGTACTTCGACTGGATCGCCCGTGCAGGCGTCACGTTCCGCTACACCGAGAACGGTCCGGAAGGCCTGATCAAGGGCAAGAAGGTTCACGTGGTGACGGCCCGTGGCGGCAAGTACGCCGGTACGCCGAACGACAGCCAGACCCCGTACCTGCGCACGTTCCTCGGCTTCGTCGGCATGACCGACGTGAACTTCATCTTCGCGGAAGGCCTGAACCTCGGCGCGGATGCGCAAAGCGCAGCGCTGGCCGGCGCACGCGAAGCGATCGCCGCCGCGTAAGGTCGAAGCGGGTGCGCCGCACCCGCCGCATCGTCCGATAAAAAAACGCCGCGTCCCGAAAGGGGCACGGCGTTTTTACTTGCCGGCTCGCGTGGCCGAAGGAATCGGCGGCGCGGCGGTTACGCGAGCGTTTCCGCCACTTCAGGCAGGCGCCAGTCGATCGGTTCGCGGCCTGCCTCGACCAGATAGTCGTTCGCGAGCGCGAAATGGCGGCAGCCGAGGAAGCCGCGGTGCGCGGACAGCGGCGACGGATGCGGCGCCTCGAGCACGCGATGCGCGCTGGCGTCGAACAGCGCACGCTTCGCCTGCGCGTGTGCGCCCCACAGCATGAAGACCAGCCCCTGATGGCGGCCGGCGAGTTCGCGGATCAGCGTGTCCGTGCACTGCTCCCAGCCGCGCTTCGCATGGCTCGCGGCGGCACCGCGCTCGACCGTCAGCACCGTGTTGAGCAGCAGCACGCCCTGGCGCGCCCAGGTGTCGAGGCAGCCGTGGCGCGGTGTGTCATGGCCGAAGTTCGCGGCGATTTCCTTGAAGATGTTGCGCAGCGACGGCGGCGTGCGCACGGCCGGCGGTACCGAGAACGCGAGCCCGTGCGCCTGCGGCGTGCCGCGATCGTCGCCGTGGTACGGATCCTGGCCGAGGATCACGACTTTTACGTCGTCCGGGCTCGTCAGGCGCAGCGCGCGGAACACGTCGGTCGGGTAGACCGTCTTGCCGGCCGCACGCTCGTCATCGACGAAGCGGCACAGCGGCGCGTACGCGTCACTGTCGGTAAAGGGTTTCAGCACGTCGCGCCAGACGGGCGGCAGCGCGTCGAATTGCGCGGCGAGGTGCGGAACGTCGGCGGCAACGGGCTGCGGTGCCGTGGGGGCTGCAGCCTGAGCCGCGGCCTTCTTTGCGGGCTTGCGTCCGGCCGCGGGCGCTTCGGGCGCCGGCGGAATATCGGCCGGTGCCGTTTCCGGCACGGGATCATCGAACAGCGACGCCTGTTGCGGCGCGCGGGGAGTCTTGCGGGTTGCCATGCGTGATGCGGGTTATTGCGCGCGCAGCCGGTAGCCGCGCTGCGCCTTGCTGATGTTTTCGGGAACGAGGCCCGGCAGCGCTTGCTGCAATTCGGCGGCGAGCGTTGCAAGCGCCGCCTCCGGGCCGTCGATCAGTTCGAGTTCGATTTCGCTGATCGGTTCTCGGCGCGTGTCGTGTTCCGCCTGGACGACGATCTCGCCGAGGTCCACCGCGGCTTCGACCGTTGCGCCGCCGATTGCGATGCGCCACAGCGTACGCGAAAAATCCGTGCGGAACAGCGCCGACAGCTTGCCGGCCGCGTCATTCAGTGCGGCGGCGGCTTCCGGCACGTCGCAGGCCGCGACGAGCGCATCGATCTCGAGCGCGTCGCCGGCGACCGGCAGCTCCCATTCGTGGCGCCGATGCAGGCCGCCTTCCGCGCTGCCGACCGTCTTGAACGTCTGCAGCCAGCCTTGCGGCGCGCGGCGCACGCGCACCGCGCTTTTCGAGCGGGCGAGCGCGAGATCGGGCGTGTCGTAATAGACGTTCGCGAGCGTGATGTCGCGACCGGGTTCGCCGGTCAGCGTCTCGAAGAAGCGTCGTGCGGCGTCGGCCTGGCCGGCAGGCAGCGCGAGCTTGATTTCCTTTTCGATCGCCATCAGAAGAACATCCGTGCGAGCTCTTCGCCGGGCTGGTCGGCACGCATGAACGCTTCGCCGACGAGGAACGTGTTCACGTTCGCCGCACGCATCGTGTCGACGTCGGTGCGCGACAGGATGCCCGATTCGGTCACGACGATGCGGTCCGCCGGAATCATGTCGAGCATGTCGAGCGTGGTCTGGATCGACGTCTCGAACGTGCGCAGGTTGCGGTTGTTGATGCCGAGCAGGGGTGTCTTGAGCGTCAGCGCCTGCTCCATCTCGTTGCGGTCGTGTACTTCGACCAGCACCGCGAGGCCGAGCGAGTGCGCATACGCTTCGAGATCCTGCATCAGCGGCGTGTCGAGCGCGGCCGCGATCAGCAGGATCGCGTCGGCGCCCATCGCGCGCGCTTCGATGATCTGGTACGCGTCGACGATGAAGTCCTTGCGCAGCACCGGCAGCGTGCAGGCCGCGCGCGCTTCCTCGAGATAGCGGACGCTGCCCTGGAAGAACTGCTCGTCGGTCAGCACCGACAGGCACGCGGCGCCGTGCGCCGCATACGAGCGCGCGATATCGGCCGGCACGAAATGCTCGCGCAGCACGCCCTTCGACGGGCTGGCCTTCTTGATTTCGGCAATCACGGCTGCGCGGCCGGCCGCGTGCTTCGCACGCAATGCGCCGACGAAGTCGCGCAGGTCGCGCGCGGACGCTTCCAGTTTCAGTGCCTCGAGCGGTGCGCTGCGCATGGCCGCCGCGACTTCTTCGCGCTTGACGGCGATGATTCGGTCGAGAATGTCGCTCATGTGGATTCCTGCTTGATTCGTAAAGGGAGTCAGCGCTTGAACTGCTGCGTGAAGCGCACGAGTTCGTCGACTTTGGCGCGAGCCTTGCCGCTCGCGATCGCCTCGCGGGCCAGCTGGATGCCGTCCGCGATCGATTCGGCGACGTTCGCTGCATAGAGCGCGGTGCCCGCGTTCAGCGTGACGATCTCGCGCGCGACGCCCGGCTGGTTGTCCAGCGCGCCGAGCAGCATCGTGCGCGATTCGTCGGCATTTTCCACCTTCAGCGTGCGGTTCGACACCATCTGCAGGCCGAAGTCTTCCGGATGGATCTCGTATTCGTGCACCTTGCCGTCGCGCAGTTCGCCGACGAGCGTCGCCGCGCCGAGCGATACCTCGTCCATCCCGTCCTTGCCGTACACGACGAGCACGTGCTGCGCGCCCAGACGCTGCATCACGCGCACCTGGATGCCGACGAGGTCGGGGTGGAACACGCCCATCAGCTGGTTCGGCGCGCCGGCCGGGTTGGTCAGCGGGCCGAGGATGTTGAAGATCGTGCGCACGCCGAGCTCGCGGCGCACGGCTGCGATGTTCTTCATCGCCGGGTGATGGTTCGGCGCGAACATGAAGCCCATGCCCGTTTCGGCGATCGACGCGGCAACCTGCTCGGACTGCAGGTCGATGTTCACGCCGAGCGCCTCGAGCACGTCGGCGCTGCCGGACTTGCTCGATACGCCGCGGTTGCCGTGCTTCGCGACTTTCGCGCCGGCCGCGGCCGTGACGAACATCGACGCGGTCGAGATGTTGAACGTGTGCGAGCCGTCGCCGCCGGTGCCGACGATGTCGACGAAGTTCGAGTTGTCCTGCACTTCGACGTGGTTCGCGAATTCGCGCATCACGGTCGCGGCGGCGGCGATCTCGCCGATCGTTTCCTTCTTCACGCGCAGCCCGGTGATGATCGCGGCCGCCATCACGGGCGACATGTCGCCGCGCATGATGAGCCGCATCAGGTGCAGCATCTCGTCGTGGAAGATTTCGCGGTGCTCGATCGTGCGCTGCAGCGCTTCCTGCGGGGTAATCGTCATCGTGAGGCTCCCGTCAGGCGGCTTGCGCGGCCGCGGCGCGTGCCTGTTTCAGGAAATTCTCGAGCAGCGCGTGGCCATGCTCGGACAGGATCGATTCCGGGTGGAACTGCACGCCCTCGATCGGCAGCGTCTTGTGGCGCACGCCCATGATTTCGCCGTCGTCGGTCCAGGCGGACACTTCGAGGCAGTCGGGCAGCGATTCGCGCTCGATCGCGAGCGAGTGATAGCGCGTGACGTCGAAGTGCTTCGGCAGGTCGGCGAATACGCCGCGGCAGTCGGTTTCGATCTTGCTCACCTTGCCGTGCATGATGGTCTTCGCGCGCACGACACGGCCGCCGAAGGCCTCGCCGATCGCCTGATGGCCGAGGCACACGCCGAGGATCGGCTTCTTGCCCGCGAATTCCTTCAGCACGTCGAGCGTGATGCCCGCGTGCTGCGGGTTGCTCGGGCCGGGCGACAGGCAGATCGCGTCGGGGTTCAGGCTCGTGATTTCGTCGAGCGTGATTTCGTCGTTGCGGTAGGTGCGCACGTCCTCGCCGAGTTCGCCGAAGTACTGGACCAGGTTGTAGGTAAACGAGTCGTAGTTGTCGATCATGAGCAGCATGGTCAGTCTCCGGTCAGAAGTCGCTATCGAGGCCGTCCTGGACCTGTTCGGCCGCACGCAGCACCGCGCGCGCCTTGTTCTCGGTCTCTTGCCATTCGGATTCGGGCACCGAATCCGCGACGACACCGGCCGCCGCTTGCACATACAGGTTGCCGTTGTGAATCAGGCCCGTGCGGATCGCGATCGCGAGATCCATCTCGCCCGAGAACGACAGGTAGCCGACGGCGCCACCGTACAGCCCGCGCTTGACCGGCTCCAGTTCGTCGATCAGTTCCATCGCACGGACCTTCGGCGCGCCGGACAGCGTGCCGGCCGGGAACGTCGCGCGCAGCACGTCGTAGTTCGTCATGCCGGGCTTCAGCTTGCCTTCGACCGAGCTGACGATGTGCTGCACGTGCGAGTATTTCTCGATGACCATCTGGTCCGTTACGTGCACCGAGCCGATTTCCGCGATGCGGCCGACGTCGTTGCGCGCGAGGTCGATCAGCATCACGTGCTCGGCGATCTCCTTCGGATCGTTGAGCAGCTCGGTCGCGAGTTCCGCGTCGCGCTCGGGCGTGTTGCCGCGCGGTCGCGTGCCTGCGAGCGGGCGAATCGTGACGATCTGGTCCTCGCCGCGCTTTTCCTGGCGCACGAGGATTTCCGGCGATGCGCCGACCACGTGGAAATCGCCGAAGTTGTAGTAGTACATGTACGGCGACGGGTTCAGCGAACGCAGCGCGCGATACAGCGACAGCGGATTGTCGCGGTACGGCTTCGTCAGACGCTGGCCGACCTGGATCTGCATCAGTTCGCCGGCAGCGATGTATTCCTTCGCCTGGCGCACGGCGGCCAGATAGTCGTCCTTCTTGAACTCGCGGAACGTCTCGGTGCGCACGCTCGCCGACGTGACGGGCGGCTGCACGGTCGTGCGCAGGCGCTGCTTCAGTTCGCGCAGGCGCTGTTTCGCCTTCGTATAGGCTTCGGCCTGGCTCGGGTCCGCGTAGATGATCAGGTACAGCTTGCCGGCGAGGTTGTCGATCACCGCGACTTCCTCGGTCAGCAGCAACTGGATGTCGGGCAGGCCGAGGTCGTCGCGCGGCGCGGTATTCGCGAGCTTCTTTTCGATGTAGCGCACCGCGTCGTAGCCGAAATAGCCGGCGAGACCGCCGCAGAAACGCGGCAGGCCCGGGCGTTGCGCCACCTTGAAGCGCGCCTGGAACGATTCGATGAACTGGAACGGGTCGCCGTCATGTGTCTCGACGACCTGGCCGTCGCGCACGACTTCCGACACGCCGTTGCGGGTCCGTACGAGCGTACGGGCGGGCAGGCCGATGAACGAATAGCGGCCGAAGCGTTCACCGCCCACCACCGATTCGAGCAGGAACGAGTTGGCGCCCGAGCGTTCGGGCTGGGCCAGCTTCAGGTAGAGGGACAGCGGCGTTTCGAGATCGGCGAGGGCTTCCGCGATCAGCGGGATGCGGTTGTAGCCTTCGTTCGCGAGCGATTGAAATTCGAGTTCGGTCATGTTCCGGTCCTGTTCGGGACGAGCGGCGCGTGCGCCAGGGATCATTTGACGCTGCGCGGGCTGCCGTCGGCGAAAGGGCGGTCGATCGAGAAGTGCCTGTTGCCGGCCGGCACTCCGGGCGTGAACGTCGCGAGCCTGCGGCCGCGCCTGAACGCAAGCGTTCGAACGCGGTAGAACTCGAGGTGGTGCGACGATCGGCGCGCGGATGCGCAGCGAGATAAAAAACGGCGCTGAAGACGTGCTTCAGCGTACCTCATCGAAGAGGTTAGCGCGACCAGCGACGCCAGGGCCAGGCTCCCCGGTCGATGCTGCTCAGACTCCGTTTTTTATTCAGAAACATGCAGATGGAAGAAATAATCAGAGGGTTGGCCGGCCGGCGTTGTGCGCGGAGATCGCGCGAGCTGCGACCAGCAACGAATCGACTATACCATCCGAATTTATCGTTTGTATAGCTTTGCCATGGTTGTAGCCGTACGGCACCGTCAGCGTCGCCATCCCGGCCGCGCGGCCTGCCAGCGCATCGTTTTCCGAGTCGCCGATCGCGACTGCCGCATCCGGTGCGACACCGAGCGCGTTGCAGGCCGTCAGCATCGGCAGCGGATCGGGCTTCTTGCGTGCGACGCTGTCGCCGCCGAGCACGATGCCGAAGCAATCGGCCAGCCCGTACTGCTCGAGCAGTTCGACCGCGAAGCGATGCGGCTTGTTCGTCACGCACGCGAGCCGGATGCCGGCCGCGCGCAGCGCGTCGAGACCGGCGGCCACGTCCGGATAGAGGCGCGTGTGGCGGCCGTTGATCTTCGCGTACTCGGCCTGGTAGATCGCCAGCGCGTCGTCGAAGCGCGCGTGCGCTTCGTCGGCCGGGAAACGCGGCTTCAGCACGCTCTGGATCAGGTGTTCGGAGCCCTTGCCGACGTAGCCGATCACCTCGTCGCGCGACGTGGCCGGCGCGCCGAGCTGCGCGAGCATCCCGTTCAGGCCGGCCGTGAAATCGTCGGCCGTATCGACCATGGTGCCGTCGAGATCGATCAGCGCCGCGTCGATGCGCGGTGCAGCGAAGCGGATCGGGGCTGCTTCCGGTGCGGCCCCGGCCGGCGCATGGCCGGCGAGCGACGAGTCGGCCACGGCGTCAGCTCCGCTCGACGGTCGCGAGTGCGGCGCGCATCTCGTCGATCACCTTGCGGTAGTCCGGCTTGCCGAAGATCGCCGAACCCGCGACGAAGGTGTCGGCACCGGCTGCGGCGATTTCCGCGATGTTGTCGGTCTTCACGCCGCCGTCGACTTCGAGCAGGATCTCGCGGCCGGTGCGCTCGGTGTACGCGTCGATGCGTGCGCGTGCTTCGCGCAGCTTGTTGAGCGTTTCCGGAATGAACGACTGGCCGCCGAAGCCCGGGTTGACCGACATCAGCAGCACGAAGTCGAGGCGATCCATCACGTGATCGAGGTAGTTCAGCGGCGTGGCCGGGTTGAACACGAGGCCGGCCTTGCAGCCGTGGTCGCGGATCAGCGACAGCGTGCGGTCGATGTGATCGGAGCCTTCCGGGTGGAAGCTGATCAGGTTTGCACCGGCCTTCGCAAAATCGGGCACGATCCGGTCGACCGGGCGCACCATCAGGTGCACGTCGATCGGAACTTGCACGTGCGGGCGGATCGCTTCGCACACGAGCGGGCCGATGGTCAGGTTCGGCACGTAATGGTTGTCCATCACGTCGAAGTGGATCCAGTCGGCGCCGGCGGCGACCACGTTGCGGACTTCTTCGCCGAGCCGTGCGAAATCGGCCGACAGGATGCTGGGAGCGATGCGGAATTGGGTCATGGCAGGGGGGCGGGGACGTTGCGGCGCAAAACCGCCATTCTACCGTCCGGCGACCCGGTGCGCGGCGGCAGGCCGTGCGGTCGAGGCCGGATTGCGCATAGAATGCCGAACCAATGCGGCGCGCCCGCGGCCCCGTTGCCCATGCCGGCACGGGCGGTCATCTTCCAGCGGAAACACCATGAGTCAGTATCAATTCACCGTTTCGGTGAAAACCAGCTACTTGCCGGAACAATCCGACCCCGATCGCCGTCAATACGCATTCGCGTACACGCTGGCGATCCGCAACACGGGACAGGTCGCGGCGCAGCTGATCGCGCGTCACTGGATCATCACGGACAGCGAGAACCACGTGCAGGAAGTGAAGGGGCTCGGCGTCGTCGGGCACCAGCCGCTGCTGCAGCCGGGCGAACACTTCGAGTACACGAGCTGGGCCGTGATCGCGACACCGGTCGGCACGATGCGCGGCGCGTACTTCTGTGTGGCGGAGGACGGCGAGCGCTTCGAGGCGCCGGTCGACGAGTTCGCACTGCACATGCCGCGCACGCTGCATTGAGCGTGGGCAGTGCGTCAGGGTGTCAGCGCGGCTTGCGGGCGTGCTTTTTTCTGCCCGACGACGTCCACACGACGATGAAGATCAGCAGGGCGAGCGCTACGAAGGCTTCGAGCGCGAAGATGAGCATCGGATATTGGTCGAGAAAATCTGACATGGCGGTTTCCATCAAGAACGGACATTGTATGTGGTTTGGGCCCCGGGTGGCCGGGTGGGTTGCTGCTGTTGCGGCGGCGGCGCTGCTTGCGGCGTGCGGTGGCGCGCCGACGCGGACTTCGTCGCTGAAGCCGCCGACCGGCTCGGCGATCGTGCCGGGTCAGGTCGCCGCGAAGCGGCTCACGCCGGTCGCGTGGCAGCAGGTGCCGGGCTGGCAGGACGATTCGCTGCTCGGCGCAACCGCCGCGCTGCGGCAGAACTGCGTGCGGCTTGCGCGCCAGCCGGCCTGGGCCCGCGCCTGCGCGGCCGCCGACCGGCTCGACGAGCTTGACGTCAGCAGTGCACGCACGTTCTTCGAAACGTATTTCACGCCGTTCCAGCTTGCGAACACCGACGGTACGCTCGACGGGCTCGTGACCGGCTATTACGAGCCGCTGCTGCACGGTTCGCGCGTGCGTCGCGGTCCGTATCAGTACGCGCTCTACCGCTGGCCGGCCGGTTATCGCGCGGGCGCCGCGCTCCCGGCACGCGCGCAGCTCGAGCGCGCCGGCATCCTGAACGGCAACGAACTCGTGTGGGTCGACGACCCGATCGAAGCGTTCTTCCTGCAGGTGCAGGGCTCGGGGCGCGTGCTGCTCGACGACGGTTCGGTGATGCGGGTCGGCTTCGGCGGCACCAACAACCAGCCGTACCGCTCGATCGGCAAGTGGCTGCTCGATCGTGGCGAGCTGACGCCCGCTCAGGCGACGATGCAGGGCATCAAGGCGTGGGCGAAGGCGAACCCGAACCGGGTCGACGCGTTGCTCGACACGAACCCGCGGTTCGTGTTCTTCCGCGACATGCCGACCAAGGAAGATGCACCGCACGGTGGCGCGGACGGCCCGATCGGCGCGCTGGGCGTGCCGCTGACGCCGGAGCGTTCGATCGCCGTCGACCCGTCGTCGATTCCGCTCGGCACCCCGGTGTTTCTGCAGACCACGCGCCCGCTGACGAATACGCCGATGAACCGGCTCGTGTTCGCGCAGGATACGGGTTCCGCGATCAAGGGCGGCGTGCGGGCCGACTATTTCTGGGGGCTCGGCGACGATGCGGGCGATCAGGCCGGGCGGATGAAGCAGGTCGGCCGGATGTGGCTGCTGTTCCCGAATTCGTGATGTGACGCGGTTCGGGTGGCTGGAGCCGCTCGGGTCGCTGCCGATGCGGTAGACGCGGCATTCGCGGAAGCGGTGGTGTGCGTGGGGCGCGTCGCTCCGGCCGTGCGGGCGCACGTGCAGTGTCAGCTTTCGTGATGCGCTTGTTGCGTCGGCGGGTGCCCCAAGGCGTCCCGGAATGAAACAGCCCGATCGGCGTAGGCCGATCGGGCTGTTTCATTTGCAGCCACGGATTCGCCGCGCGAAATTGACGCGCGGCGATTTTCGTCAGCCCTTGCGCTTGTCGACGACCCGTCGCGCCTTGCCGACCGACCGCTCGATCCCGTTCACGGGCAGCACGTTAATCACGGCCGTCACGCCGATCAGCGACTTGATGTCGTGTGCGAGCGCCTGCTTTGCCGCATGGATCGCCGCCGTATCGGGGGCTGTCTCGGGGCAAGGCTCGACATTGAGCGTCAGCACGTCGAGCGGGCCTTCCTTCGTCAGCACGATCTGATAGTGCGGGGCGAGCGCGCGCTGCTTGAGCAACTGCTCCTCGATTTGCGTCGGGAACACGTTGACGCCGCGCACGATCATCATGTCGTCCGAGCGTCCCGTGATCTTCTCCATCCGGCGCATCGTTCGGGCAGTGCCGGGCAACAGCCGCGTGAGGTCGCGGGTCCGGTATCGGACGATCGGCAGCGCCTCCTTCGTCAGCGACGTGAATACGAGCTCGCCGAGTTCGCCGTCCGGAAGCACTTCGCCGGTTTCAGGGTCGATGATTTCCGGATAGAAGTGGTCTTCCCAGATGGTCGGGCCGTCCTTGGTCTCGACGCATTCGGACGCGACGCCGGGGCCCATCACTTCGGACAATCCGTAAATGTCGACCGCGTCGATGCCCATCCGCTGCTCGATCGCGACGCGCATGTCGTTGGTCCAGGGTTCCGCGCCGAAGATGCCGATGCGCAGCGAACTCTGCACGGGATCGAGGCCCTGGCGCTCGATTTCGTCGGCGATCGACAGCATGTAGCTCGGCGTCACCATGATGATGTCGGGCCGGAAATCCTGGATCAGCTGTACCTGCTTCTCGGTCTGGCCGCCACCGAACGGGATCACGGTCAGCCCTGCGCGTTCGGCGCCGTAGTGCGCGCCGAGCCCGCCCGTGAACAAGCCATAACCGTAGCTGACGTGCACCTTGTCGCCGCGGCGCGCACCGGCGGCGCGGATCGAGCGGGCGACGAGATTCGCCCATGTGTCGATGTCGCCGGCCGTATAGCCGACGACCGTCGGCTTGCCGGTTGTGCCCGACGACGCATGAATGCGCGAGATCTGGTCCTGCGGCACCGCGAACATCCCGAACGGGTAACTGTCGCGCAGGTCGCTCTTCGTCGTGAACGGGAAGCGCGACAGGTCGGCGAGCGCCTTCAGGTCGTCCGGGTGGACGCCCGCGTCGTCGAACTTGCGACGATAGACGGGGGAGTGGTCATACGCATGCCGGAGCGACCACTTGAGGCGCTCGAGCTGCAGCGCGGTCAGCTCGTCGCGTGAGGCGGTCTCGATCGGCTCGAGCGGTAGCGGGGTAGTCATGCATGTCTCCAGTGTTTGTTATGTGCGAGCCGTCGACGTCAGCGGTCTTCCGGGATGACCGTGCCCTTGATCTGGGCGGATTTGCCGCGAAACATCGCGACGGTTTCGCCGGTCTGGTTCGTGACGCGGATGTCGTAGATGCCCTGGCGGCCGGCGCGCGCCTGCTCGATCGCTTCGGCCGTCAGCACGTCGTCGCCGTGCACGGGGCGCAGGAACTCGATCGAGCAGCCGGCCGCGACGGTATTCACGTTGTACGAGTTGCACGCGAACGCGAACGTCGAATCGGCCAGCGTGAAAATGATCCCGCCATGGCAGGTCTGATGCCCGTTCAGGAAGTCGGGACGCACGCGCATCTGCAGGCGCGCGTAGCCGGCGCGGACTTCGGTGATTTCCATCCCGAACGCACGGCTGCATGCATCGGCGTCGTACATGGCCCGCGCGGTGGCGCGGGCGAGCGCATCGGGATCGAGCGTGGCAGTGGCGTTTGTCATGTCAACGCCCCTCGAAGCGCGGCGCGCGTTTCTCGATGAACGCCTTCACGCCTTCTGCGTAGTCGTGAGACTGGCCGAGCATGCGCTGCAGGTCGCGTTCCATGTCGAGTTGCTGGTCGAGCGTGTTCGTGACACTTGCACGCATCGATTGCTTGATCGACGCAATCGCGAGCGTCGGCTGCTGCGCGAGCTGAGTGGCAAGCTGGTGGGCTGATGCAGCGAGCGTGTCGTCGTCGACCGCGCGCCAGATCAAGCCCCACTGCTCGGCCTGTTCTGCCCCGAGCTTGTCGCCGGTCAGCGCGAGCCCCAGCGCGCGTGCCATGCCGACGCGTTGCGGCAGGAACCACGTACCGCCCGAATCGGGCACGAGACCGATCTTGACGAAGGCCTGGATAAAGCTGCTCGAGCGGGCGGCGAACACGAGATCGCAGGCGAGCGCGAGGTTCGCACCGGCACCGGCCGCCGTGCCGTTGACGGCGGCGATCACCGGAATCGGCAGACGCTGCAGGCGGCGGATCAGTGGATTGAAGTGCTCGTCGATCAGCGTGCCGAGATCGGTGGACGCGCCCGGCGTGAAGTCGAGATCGGCCAGGTCCTGGCCCGCGCAGAAGCCGCGCCCCGCACCTGTCAGGATCAGCGCGCGCGCGCCGGCTGCCTCGACATCATCGAGTGCCGACTGCAACTCCCGATGCATCGCCCGCGTAAAGCTGTTCAGCTTGTCGGGGCGGTTGAGGGTAATCGTGGCTACGTTCGAGGCCTGATCGATTTCCAGCTGAATCGCCTGATAGGACATGCAGTGTCTCCTTCATGACTTCGTTATAGGCGCGCGATGCGTCGGTTACACGCGTTCGATCGCGAGTGCGATGCCCTGGCCGACGCCGATGCACATCGTACAGAGCGCAAAGCGGCCGCCCGTACGCTCGAGTTGATGGAGCGCCGTGGTCACGAGCCGGGCGCCCGATGCGCCGAGCGGGTGTCCCAGTGCGATCGCACCGCCGTTCGGGTTCACGCGTGGATCGTCGTCGGCGACGCCGAGCATGCGCAGCACCGCGAGACCTTGGGACGCGAACGCCTCGTTCAGCTCGATTACGTCGAACTGGTCGATGGTCATGCCGAGCTGGCGCAGCAGTTTTTGCGTGGCCGGCGCGGGCCCGATGCCCATCACGCGCGGCGCGACGCCGGCTGTCGCCATGCCGATGACGCGTGCGCGGCGGCGCAGGCCGTACTCGTCGGCTGCTTGCGCATTGGCGAGCAGTAGCGCGCACGCACCATCGTTGACGCCCGAGGCGTTGCCGGCCGTCACCGAGCCGTCCGGGCGCACGACGCCCTTCAGCTTCGCGAGTGCTTCGAGCGATGTCTCGCGCGGATGCTCGTCGCGCGAGACGACCACCGGATCGCCTTTCTTCTGGGCAATCGTGACAGCAACGATTTCGTCGGCGAGCGTGCCGTCCTGCTGCGCGCGTGCGGCCTTCTGCTGGCTGCGCAGCGCGAACAGGTCCTGATCTGCACGGCTGATGTTGTAGTCGACCGCAACGTTTTCGGCCGTCTCCGGCATCGAATCGACGCCGTGCAGCTGTTTCATCAGCGGATTGACGAAGCGCCAGCCGATCGTCGTATCGTAGATGTCGGCCTGGCGCGCGAACGCGCTCGTGGCCTTGCCCATCACGAACGGCGCGCGCGTCATGCTCTCGACGCCGCCCGCGATCATCAGGCGCGCCTCGCCCGCCTTGATCGCGCGCGCGGCTGTGCCGACCGCGTCCATCCCGGAGCCGCACAACCGGTTTAGCGTCGTGCCGGGCACGTCGGTCGGCAGGCCCGCGAGCAACGCCGACATGCGCGCGACGTTCCGGTTGTCTTCGCCGGCCTGGTTCGCGCAGCCGTAGATCACGTCGTCGATCGCCGTCCAGTCGACGTCACGGTTGCGCTCGATGATCGCCTTGAGCGGCACTGCACCGAGGTCGTCAGCACGGACATCTTTCAGGGCGCCGCCGTAGCGGCCGATGGGAGTGCGAATCGCGTCGCAGATATAGGCGTCTGTCATGGGCGTATCGATGAGCAACGAACCCGCCGGGTGGCGGATTCGTTCATGGTAGAGAACGTGGCGGCGTTTGCACGTCGGCCATTCGGGTTATGCCGGTTGGCCGGCTCCCGCAGGAGCAGCCTTCGGGGCAACATGGACACGGCTTTGCACCACGCGGAACCGGTTGGCGACGAACGCCGGGTCGGCCAGCGCTGCGTTGGCTGCCGGGTTCGCGCCCGTGCCATGGAAATCCGAGAACGCTGCCGATTGATTCACGAACACACCGCCCGTCAGGTTGATCGACAGCGCGACGCCACCGCGCACCGCCGCGTCGTGGGCGGCGTCGACGATCGCATCGTCGGTGCTGTAGACGGAGAGGGTCAGCGCGCCGTGTTCCGCTGCGATTTCCCCGGCGAGGTCGAGCGACTGCGCGGTCGAGTCGGTCGCGATCACGAACGAGATCGGGCCGAACCATTCCTGCGTGAATTTCTCGCGATCGGTCACGTCGAGTTGCAGCACGAGCGGCGTGCGCACGCGGGCGTCAGGGAACGCAGGGTGCTGGAGGGTCAGGCTGTCGGCGAGCACGCGGCCGAGCTGGCGGGCGTCGTCGATGCGTGCCGTCACGCCTTCGTTCTGGATTGCACCGATGAGTTCGACCGAGCGTGCCGGGTCGCCGGTAAGTTTTTGCACGGCAATGGCGATTGCCTGTGCGACCTCGTCGAAGCTCGCATGGCCGTCCGCCGTCCGGATGCCGTCGCGCGGCACGTAGATGTTCTGCGGTGCCGTGCACATCTGGCCGGAGTACAGCGACAGCGAGAACGCGATGTTCTTGGCGACGGCCTTCAGGTCGTCGGTCGAGTCGATCACGATCTGGTTGACGCCAGCCTTCTCTGTATAGACCTGTGCCTGGTGGGCGTGGCGTTCGAGCCACGTGCCGTTTTGCGTGCTGCCGGTGAAGTCGATCAGCTTGATCTCGGGGCGCAGCGCGAGGTCCTGGACGAGCGCGCCGTCGTTGGGTTCGGTCGCGAGGAGCGTGACGACGTTCGGATCGAAACCGGCTTCGCGCAGCACGTCGCGAGCGATCCGGACGGTGATGGCGAGCGGCAGGATCGCGCCCGGATGCGGTTTGACGATCACGGTGTTGCCGGTTGCGAGATCGGCGAACAGGCCCGGGTAGCCGTTCCAGGTCGGGAACGTGCAGCAGCCGAGCACGAGCCCGGTGCCACGCGGGACGATCGTGTAGCGCTTGTGCATTGCGAGCGGCGGGTTCTTGCCTTGAGGCTTTTCCCAGTGCGCGTCGGCCGGGATGCGGCGCAGTTCGTCCCATGCATAGGCGACCGCTTCGAGCGCGCGATCTTGTGCGTGTGGGCCGCCGGCCTGAAACGCCATCATGAATGCCTGCCCCGTGGTGTGCATCACGCTGTAAGCGATTTCGAAGCTGGCGCGATTCAGGCGCGAGAGGATTTCGAGGCTGACGCCGATCCAGGCGCTCGGGCCGGCTTCGCGCCACGAGCGTTGTGCTGCCGCAGCGGCGGCGATCAGTTCGTCAGGGGTCGACTTCGGATACCGGATGCCCAGTGAAATGCCGTACGGCGACCGCTCTGCGCCGACCGTTTCTCCGGATGCCGGCTGGTCGAGCGCGAACGTCTTGTCGAGGTGCGACTTGAACGTGGCTTCGCCATCTGCGTTCGCGCTTTCCCCGTACACTTTGGGGCTCGGCATTTCGGCGAACGGGCTCCAGTACCCGCGGCTCTCGATGGCGGCGAGTGCGTGTTTCAGCGTGTCTTCGTGCTTCGTGAACAGTGCATGGGTCATGGCGGCAGCCTGATGGACGTTGAGAGGGGTTGGATCGATTAATTAACCGACCGGTTGGTCGGAGAATGGTAGCATCAAACTATTCGCATGTGCGAGGCGTTTCTCATTTCATTGATCGAGGAGAAATAGATGGCTTACGAGAACATCCTGGTGGAGACCCGGGGGCGTGTCGGGCTGGTTACGCTGAACCGTCCGAAGGCCCTGAATGCGCTGAATGATGCACTGATGGATGAACTGGGTGCCGCGCTGAAGGCGTTCGATGCGGACGACGGCATCGGTGCGATCGTCGTGACCGGGAGCGAGAAGGCGTTCGCGGCTGGTGCGGACATCGGCATGATGGCGACCTACTCCTATATGGATGTCTACCGGGGCGACTACATCACGCGCAACTGGGAGACGGTCCGCGAGATCCGCAAGCCGATCATTGCCGCGGTCTCGGGCTTTGCGCTGGGCGGTGGCTGCGAGCTGGCCATGATGTGCGACATCGTTTTCGCGGCGGACACGGCCAAGTTCGGCCAGCCGGAAATCAAGCTTGGCGTCATGCCGGGTGCGGGCGGCACGCAGCGCTTGCCGCGCGCGGTATCGAAAGCGAAGGCAATGGACATGTGCCTGACGGCCCGCTTCATGGATGCTGCCGAGGCGGAGCGCGCTGGGCTCGTGTCGCGCGTGCTGCCGGCCGCCACGCTGCTCGACGAGGCGCTTGCCGCCGCGGCGACGATCGCCGAGTTTTCGCTGCCGGCGGTCATGATGGTCAAGGAGTCGGTGAATCGTGCATACGAGACGACACTGGCCGAAGGCGTCCACTTCGAGCGTCGGCTGTTCCATTCGCTGTTTGCGACTGAAGACCAGAAGGAAGGGATGGCGGCATTCGTCGAAAAACGAAAGCCAGTGTTCAAGCATCGCTGATGGGGCTGCTCGGGTAGTTGGCCGGCGACGGGGCGATATCGGTCGTCGGCGTGATTGCCCGGCCCGTCGAGCCCGAAGCCCCCGTGCGCGTCAGCGCACGGGGGCTTTTTCAAAATATTTTCACAAAGGGGCTTGCGGAGTTGGGGGTGGGTGCTTAGAATCACGCCTCTTTCGCGCTAACGGAAACGCGGCGCGGGAGAGGGAAGCAAGGTTGGTGGAGCGCAGCAGTCTGAAGCGCGCAACCGGCCTGGAAGTTGAGCCCCGCAGTCGCAACGATGTAGTGTAAAAAGTTGTTGACGAACTGCGAAACACGGTTCATAATCTCGCTTCTCTGCTGCTGAAAACGCAGCGCTGCCGGGAAACACGAAGTTCCTCGCAGAATGCTCTTTAAAAATTAACAGCCGATAAGTGTGGGCGCTTGATGGCAGCGAGCTGATCCTCGGATCAGATAGCGAAAGTATCAAGAGTCTCACACTAAAGTAAGTCAGGTTTATGAAGTGATTCATATTCCTGTCAGCTTTGAGTGAGCGACCGGTTCTTAACTGAACCGAAAACAGTAACAGGTTTAAACTGAAGAGTTTGATCCCGCTCAGATTGAACGCTGGCGGCATGCCTTACACATGCAAGTCGAACGGCAGCACGGGTGCTTGCACCTGGTGGCGAGTGGCGAACGGGTGAGTAATACATCGGAACATGTCCTGTAGTGGGGGATAGCCCGGCGAAAGCCGGATTAATACCGCATACGATCTACGGATGAAAGCGGGGGACCTTCGGGCCTCGCGCTATAGGGTTGGCCGATGGCTGATTAGCTAGTTGGTGGGGTAAAGGCCTACCAAGGCGACGATCAGTAGCTGGTCTGAGAGGACGACCAGCCACACTGGGACTGAGACACGGCCCAGACTCCTACGGGAGGCAGCAGTGGGGAATTTTGGACAATGGGCGAAAGCCTGATCCAGCAATGCCGCGTGTGTGAAGAAGGCCTTCGGGTTGTAAAGCACTTTTGTCCGGAAAGAAATCCTTGGCTCTAATACAGTCGGGGGATGACGGTACCGGAAGAATAAGCACCGGCTAACTACGTGCCAGCAGCCGCGGTAATACGTAGGGTGCGAGCGTTAATCGGAATTACTGGGCGTAAAGCGTGCGCAGGCGGTTTGCTAAGACCGATGTGAAATCCCCGGGCTCAACCTGGGAACTGCATTGGTGACTGGCAGGCTAGAGTATGGCAGAGGGGGGTAGAATTCCACGTGTAGCAGTGAAATGCGTAGAGATGTGGAGGAATACCGATGGCGAAGGCAGCCCCCTGGGCCAATACTGACGCTCATGCACGAAAGCGTGGGGAGCAAACAGGATTAGATACCCTGGTAGTCCACGCCCTAAACGATGTCAACTAGTTGTTGGGGATTCATTTCCTTAGTAACGTAGCTAACGCGTGAAGTTGACCGCCTGGGGAGTACGGTCGCAAGATTAAAACTCAAAGGAATTGACGGGGACCCGCACAAGCGGTGGATGATGTGGATTAATTCGATGCAACGCGAAAAACCTTACCTACCCTTGACATGGTCGGAATCCCGCTGAGAGGTGGGAGTGCTCGAAAGAGAACCGGCGCACAGGTGCTGCATGGCTGTCGTCAGCTCGTGTCGTGAGATGTTGGGTTAAGTCCCGCAACGAGCGCAACCCTTGTCCTTAGTTGCTACGCAAGAGCACTCTAAGGAGACTGCCGGTGACAAACCGGAGGAAGGTGGGGATGACGTCAAGTCCTCATGGCCCTTATGGGTAGGGCTTCACACGTCATACAATGGTCGGAACAGAGGGTTGCCAACCCGCGAGGGGGAGCTAATCCCAGAAAACCGATCGTAGTCCGGATTGCACTCTGCAACTCGAGTGCATGAAGCTGGAATCGCTAGTAATCGCGGATCAGCATGCCGCGGTGAATACGTTCCCGGTCTTGTACACACCGCCCGTCACACCATGGGAGTGGGTTTTACCAGAAGTGGCTAGTCTAACCGCAAGGAGGACGGTCACCACGGTAGGATTCATGACTGGGGTGAAGTCGTAACAAGGTAGCCGTATCGGAAGGTGCGGCTGGATCACCTCCTTTCCAGAGCTATCTCGCAAAGTTGAGCGCTCACGCTTATCGGCTGTAAATTTAAAGACAGACTCAGGGGTCTGTAGCTCAGTCGGTTAGAGCACCGTCTTGATAAGGCGGGGGTCGTTGGTTCGAATCCAACCAGACCCACCATTGTCTGGCGGTAGGTACCTGAGGTCATCTGTACTCAATGGGGGCATAGCTCAGCTGGGAGAGCACCTGCTTTGCAAGCAGGGGGTCGTCGGTTCGATCCCGTCTGCCTCCACCAATCTTCAATGACAAACATTCGAATGACGATTGTTCGAGTCTTTGTCATTGGCGATTGAGCCAGTCAGAGGATATCAACAGATATCGGCTGTCGTTCTTTAACAATCTGGAAGAAGTAAGTAATTTGGATAGCGGAAGCGTCTTGAGATGGACGTGAAAGTTATCCGGGTTGTGATTGTATCGATGTATCTCAAGATGATTCGAACTCTATGTTCGACTTAAATTGGAATACGGCACAACGCGAGAACTCAACCTGTAGCGACTGTCGTCCCCATGCGGGGATGGGGCCCTCGTAAGCGCTAAAGCGCTAACGATGGCCGACACGAGACAGACTCGTTATAGGGTCAAGCGAACAAGTGCATGTGGTGGATGCCTTGGCGATCACAGGCGATGAAGGACGCGGTAGCCTGCGAAAAGCTACGGGGAGCTGGCAAACAAGCTTTGATCCGTAGATGTCCGAATGGGGAAACCCACTCCTTTTGGAGTATCCATGGCTGAATACATAGGCCATGCGAAGCGAACGCGGTGAACTGAAACATCTAAGTAACCGCAGGAAAAGAAATCAACCGAGATTCCCAAAGTAGTGGCGAGCGAAATGGGATGAGCCTTGCACTCTTTATTTGTATTGTTAGCCGAACGCTCTGGAAAGTGCGGCCATAGCAGGTGATAGCCCTGTAGGCGAAAACAGTATGAAAGAACTAGGTGTGCGACAAGTAGGGCGGGACACGTGAAATCCTGTCTGAAGATGGGGACCATCCTCCAAGGCTAAATACTCGTGATCGACCGATAGTGAACCAGTACCGTGAGGGAAAGGCGAAAAGAACCCCGGGAGGGGAGTGAAATAGATCCTGAAACCGCATGCATACAAACAGTCGGAGCCTCGTAAGGGGTGACGGCGTACCTTTTGTATAATGGGTCAGCGACTTACGTTCAGTAGCAAGCTTAACCGTATAGGGCAGGCGTAGCGAAAGCGAGTCCGAATAGGGCGTTCAGTTGCTGGGCGTAGACCCGAAACCGGTGATCTATCCATGGCCGTGATGAAGGTGCGGTAACACGTACTGGAGGTCCGAACCCACTAACGTTGAAAAGTTAGGGATGAGCTGTGGATAGGGGTGAAAGGCTAAACAAACCTGGAAATAGCTGGTTCTCTCCGAAAACTATTTAGGTAGTGCCTCGTGTCTCACCTTCGGGGGTAGAGCACTGTCATGGTTGGGGGGTCTATTGCAGATTACCCCGCCATAGCAAACTCCGAATACCGAAGAGTGCAATCACGGGAGACAGACATCGGGTGCTAACGTCCGGTGTCAAGAGGGAAACAACCCAGACCGCCAGCTAAGGTCCCCAAATATAGCTAAGTGGGAAACGAAGTGGGAAGGCTAAAACAGTCAGGAGGTTGGCTTAGAAGCAGCCACCCTTTAAAGAAAGCGTAATAGCTCACTGATCGAGTCGTCCTGCGCGGAAGATGTAACGGGGCTAAGCTATATACCGAAGCTGCGGATGCGAGCTTTGCTCGCATGGTAGGAGAGCGTTCCGTAAGCCTGCGAAGGTGCCTTGTAAAGGGTGCTGGAGGTATCGGAAGTGCGAATGCTGACATGAGTAGCGATAAAGGGGGTGAAAGGCCCCCTCGCCGTAAGCCCAAGGTTTCCTACGCAACGTTCATCGGCGTAGGGTGAGTCGGCCCCTAAGGCGAGGCAGAAATGCGTAGCTGATGGGAAGCAGGTCAATATTCCTGCACCATTGTTAGATGCGATGGGGGGACGGATCGCGGAAGGTTGTCCGGGTGTTGGAAGTCCCGGTCGCTGCATTGGAGAAGGCGCTTAGGCAAATCCGGGCGCGGAATTCAAGGGTGTGGCGCGAGCTCCTTAGGGAGCGAAGCAATTGGAAGTGGTTCCAAGAAAAGCCTCTAAGCTTCAGTCTAACGATGACCGTACCGCAAACCGACACAGGTGGGCGAGATGAGTATTCTAAGGCGCTTGAGAGAACTCGGGAGAAGGAACTCGGCAAATTGGTACCGTAACTTCGGGATAAGGTACGCCCTTAGCTTGACTGGCTTGCGCCAGAAGGGTGAAGGGGTTGCAATAAACTGGTGGCTGCGACTGTTTAATAAAACACAGCACTCTGCAAACACGAAAGTGGACGTATAGGGTGTGACGCCTGCCCGGTGCCGGAAGATTAAATGATGGGGTGCAAGCTCTGATTGAAGTCCCGGTAAACGGCGGCCGTAACTATAACGGTCCTAAGGTAGCGAAATTCCTTGTCGGGTAAGTTCCGACCTGCACGAATGGCGTAACGATGGCCACACTGTCTCCTCCCGAGACTCAGCGAAGTTGAAGTGTTTGTGATGATGCAATCTACCCGCGGCTAGACGGAAAGACCCCATGAACCTTTACTGTAGCTTTGCATTGGACTTTGAACCGATCTGTGTAGGATAGGTGGGAGGCTATGAAACCGGAACGCTAGTTTCGGTGGAGCCGTCCTTGAAATACCACCCTGGTTTGTTTGAGGTTCTAACCTTGGCCCGTGATCCGGGTCGGGGACAGTGCATGGTAGGCAGTTTGACTGGGGCGGTCTCCTCCCAAAGCGTAACGGAGGAGTACGAAGGTACGCTAGGTACGGTCGGAAATCGTGCTGATAGTGCAATGGCATAAGCGTGCTTAACTGCGAGACCGACAAGTCGAGCAGGTGCGAAAGCAGGTCATAGTGATCCGGTGGTTCTGTATGGAAGGGCCATCGCTCAACGGATAAAAGGTACTCTGGGGATAACAGGCTGATACCGCCCAAGAGTTCATATCGACGGCGGTGTTTGGCACCTCGATGTCGGCTCATCTCATCCTGGGGCTGTAGCCGGTCCCAAGGGTATGGCTGTTCGCCATTTAAAGAGGTACGTGAGCTGGGTTTAAAACGTCGTGAGACAGTTTGGTCCCTATCTGCCGTGGGCGTTGGATATTTGAAGGGGGCTGCTCCTAGTACGAGAGGACCGGAGTGGACGAACCTCTGGTGTACCGGTTGTCACGCCAGTGGCATCGCCGGGTAGCTATGTTCGGAAGAGATAACCGCTGAAAGCATCTAAGCGGGAAACTCGCCTTAAGATGAGATATCCCTGGGGACTAGATCCCCTTGAAGGGTCGTTCGAGACCAGGACGTTGATAGGTCAGGTGTGTAAGCGCAGTAATGCGTTCAGCTAACTGATACTAATTGCCCGTAAGGCTTGATCCTATAACAAGTCTGCCTTGTAGATCGGCGCCGTGCGAAAGCACCGGCCGCGATCCAAAGCGACAAGTTGGATTCTCGTGTGTGATACACACAACCTAATTACTGCTTCTTCCAGGATTGGTTGTGCTGCGAAGCCAGCGCAACAACCCTCTTTGCCTGATGACCATAGCGAGTCGGTCCCACCCCTTCCCATCCCGAACAGGACCGTGAAACGACTCTACGCCGATGATAGTGCGGATTCCCGTGTGAAAGTAGGTAATCGTCAGGCTCCCTAAGCCAAGAACCCCCGCCCGAAAGGCGGGGGTTTTTGCATTTCAGCGGCGGAAATGCGCGGAAGGGCGGGATGACGGCCTGGCTGGAGTTTCCACATCGCCCAAGTACGACCACTCTCAGCTCCCTGCACGTCAATTGGCCCCGTATCATCCGCGATCCCTTGGCCAATTGCTTCTATCTCCGATCAAAGCTCCAATTCCTCTCCCAGCGTATCGGCTTGCACTGTCACGCGCGAACCGCTTCCCAACGTCGACAAGATTGTCGAGTTGGCCATGCAAGCCCTCCGCAGCAGGCGTACCGAACCACCGAACTTCACCGCTGCCTGACATCGGTTTTCGGCCAAATATCTCGGAACCCGTACGAAATGAACGCTTTATTCGGCGTGTCCACGTAAAATTTGTGAATCCCCATCTCCGCACACAAAACGATGAACGCCGCCATTCAGGTAGCTCGGGCCGTTTGCCCGCATGATTGCCCAGACACGTGCGCAATGCGTGTGACCGTCGAAAATGGCAAGGCGATCAAGGTCACGGGCGATCCCGACCATCCGCCGACACAAGGCGTGTTGTGCACGAAAGTCAGCCGATACGCTGATCGCGTTCATCACCCTGACCGCCTCACCGTCCCGCTCAAGCGCGTCGGTGCGAAAGGGGAAGGGCATTTAGTACCGATCAGCTGGGACGAGGCGTTCGATGAGATCGGCCGTCGCCTCGGTGAAATTGCGGCGCGCGAACCGGAAGCGATCGTGCCGTACAGCTATGCGGGGACGATGGGCCTCGTGCAGGGGGAGGGCATCGCCCAGCGATTCTTCCACAAGCTCGGTGCCTCGCGACTCGAGCGCACGATCTGCGCGGCGGCTGGTGCAGCGGGATTGCGTTACACCTATGGCGGCAGCCTCGGCATGCACCTCGAGCATTTCGAGGAAAGCGAGCTGATCCTGATTTGGGGAGCAAACCCGATCGCATCGAGCCTGCACTTCTGGACGCGTGCGCAGGAAGCGAAGCGCCGAGGCGCACGTCTTGTCGCCATCGATCCGTACCGTTCGCTGACAGCGGAGAAATGTCATCAGCACATCGCGTTGAAACCCGGTACCGACGGCGCATTCGCACTCGGCATGATGCACGTGCTGATTACCGAAGACCTGCTTGATCACGATTACATCGCCAGCCATACGCTCGGCTTCGACGCGCTCAAGGAGCGGGCGATGTCCTATCCGCCGGAACGCGTTGCGCAGATCTGCGGCATCGACGCGTTCGAGCTGATCGACCTTGCGCGTCGTTACGGCGCCACCCGTAAGGCATCGATCCGCCTCAACTATGGCATGCAGCGTGTTCGCGGCGGTGGTAATGCCGTACGCGCGATCGCAAGCCTGCCGGCGCTGACGGGCGCCTGGCGGGATCGTGCAGGCGGGCTTTTGCTCTCGTCCTCGGAATCCGCGCCGGTCAACCAGGCTGCGCTGCTGCGCCCTGATTTGATGCCGGGCTGGCCGCACAAGCTGCCGCGCATCATCAACATGAACGCGATCGGCGACGCGCTGCTGCACCCGGGCGATGCAACCTTCGGGCCGAAGGTGGAGGCGGTGATCGTGTACAACTCGAACCCGGTGGCTGTCGCGCCGGATTCATCGAAGGTCGCGGCTGGGTTCGCGCGTGACGATCTGTTCACGGTCGTTCTTGAACATTTCAAGACAGATACCGTCGATTTCGCCGACATTGTGTTGCCGGCCACCACGCAGCTCGAGCATCTGGACATCCACAAATCGTACGGTCACACCTACGTGATGGCGAACCTGCCGTCGATTCCGCCGGTGGGAGAGGCGCGGCCGAATACGGAAATCTTCCGCGGCATCGCGCGCAGCATGGGGCTCGACGAACCGGCGCTGTATCACAGCGACGAAGAGGTCGCGCGTGCGGCGCTCCGCTGGGACGATCCGGTGCTCGCCAGCGATTGGGACACGCTGAAGCGCGCCGGCTGGCTGAAGCTCAAGCTGCCGGAGGCGCCGTTCGCGAACGGTGGTTTTCGTACGCCGTCTGGCAAGTGTGAGTTTTACAGCCCGCGACTCGAGCAGATGGGCGTGGATCCCGTGCCCGATTACCTGCCGCCGTTCGAGTCGGCCGAGGCCGCACCCGAGCTCGCCGCGCGCTATCCGCTCGCGATGATCTCGCCCCCGGCTCGCCACTTCCTCAACAGTACGTTCGTGAACGTCGACAGCCTGCGTCATACCGAAGGCGAGCCGCATCTCGACATCCACCCGTCCGACGCCGATGTGCGCGGTATCGCCGAAGGTGACGTCGTTCGCATCTTCAACGACCGCGGATCGATGCAGGCGGTCGCGAGAGTTACCGATCGCGCACGCGCAGGGCTCGTCGTCGGGCTGTCGATCTGGTGGAAGAAGCTATCGCCGGACGGCAGAAACGCGAACGAAGTGACGAGCCAGGCGCTCACCGATCTTGGCAATTCGGCGACGTTCTACGATTGTCTTGTGGAAGTTGAGCGCATTTGATCGGATATCACCGTATGATCAGACGAATTTCCACGGAAGTTCGAAGTGAACATCTAACCCTGTTGTCTCGGAACGAGCGAGCCGTTACGATGCGTTTTAGCACGACCATTCGAAAATATGTGAGGAGACGCGCAGTATGGATAAAATTTGGCTGAAATCGTACCCACCCGGCGTTCCAGCCGAAATCGACGCGTCTCCTTATCCCTCCGTCCCCGACCTGCTCGACGAAAGCTTCCGGCAGTATCGTGACCGCACGGCATTCGTCTGCATGGGCAAGGGCATCACGTACGGCGAACTCGACAAGCTGTCGCGCCAGTTCGGCGCGTGGCTGCAATCGCGCGGGCTTGCGCGCGGGGCGCGTGTCGCGATCATGATGCCGAACGTGCTGCAGTACCCCGTGGCGATCGCCGCGATACTGCGCGCGGGCTACACCGTCGTCAACGTCAATCCGCTCTATACGCCGCGCGAGCTCGAGCATCAGCTGAAGGACAGCGGTGCGGAGGCGATCGTCATCCTCGAGAATTTCGCATCGACGCTGCAGGCCGTCATCGCGAATACGGACGTCAAGCACGTCGTCGTCGCATCGATGGGCGATCTGCTGGGCATCAAGGGATGGCTCGTCAACTACGTCGTGCGCAACGTGAAAAAGATGGTGCCTGCCTGGCAGCTGCCGTCGTTCACGCGCTTCAAGGCCGCACTGGCCGAAGGTGCGCGCCAGGCATTCAAGGCGCAGAAAATCGGCCCTGATGACGTCGCGTTCCTGCAATACACGGGCGGTACGACCGGCGTGGCGAAGGGGGCGACGCTACTGCACCGGAACATTGTGTCTAACGTGTTGCAGGCGGGCGCCTGGCATCATCCGGCTCACGAGAAGTTCCCGGAAGTGAAACAGTTCGTGACTGTTGTCGCGCTGCCGCTGTATCACGTGTTCGCGCTGACCGTTTGCGGGTTCCTGACGATGCGTACCGGTGGGATGGGCATCCTGATCCCGAATCCGCGCGACATCGCCGGCATGATCAAGGAACTGAAGGGCTACCAGATCTCGACGATCCCGGCGGTCAACACGCTGTACAACGCACTGCTGAACCACCCGGAATTCAGTCAGCTCGACCTGTCGAAGCTCGTGATCGCCAACGGCGGCGGCATGGCGATCCAGGAGGGCGTCGCGAAACGCTGGTATGAAAAGACCCACACCGCGATCATCGAAGGTTACGGGTTGTCCGAAACGTCGCCGGTGGCGACCTGCAACCCCGTGACCGCGACCGAGTACAGCGGGACGATCGGCTTGCCGCTGCCGTCGACCGAAGTGGCGATTCGCGACGACGCGGGCAACGACGTCGCGCTCGGCGAACCCGGCGAGATCTGCATACGCGGGCCGCAGGTGATGGCCGGCTACTGGAACCGGCCGGACGAAACCGCAAAGGTCATGTTCGCGGACGGCTTCTTCAAGACGGGTGACGTCGGCGTGATGGATGCGCGAGGTTACGTGAAGATCGTCGACCGGAAGAAGGACATGATCCTCGTGTCGGGCTTCAACGTGTACCCGAACGAAGTCGAGGACGTGGTGGCGTCGCATCCGGGCGTGTTCGAGGTGGCGGCGGTCGGTGTGCCCGACGAGCATTCCGGCGAAGCCGTGAAGCTGTTTGTCGTGAAGAAGGACCCGGCGCTCACCGACAAGGACATCCTTGCCTACTGCAAGGAGCGGCTCACCGGCTACAAGCGGCCGAAGCTGGTCGAGTTCCGCACGGAGCTGCCGAAAACGAACGTCGGCAAGATCCTGCGGCGCGAACTGCGCGACGGACGCGCGTAACGGCGCGGTCGATCGAATGGGAAAGCCCGGCTTGTGCCGGGTTTTTTTGTTTGCTGCGTGGCCCCGGCGAGGCTGTTTTCGAGCGACTTGGCTGCCGGAGTGGGCTTGCGGCGGCGGCAGCGCGTTTCGATGCAGCAGGGGCGGCACCGCACCCCCGAGACCAGTTTGTCGCAGCCGGGACGATTCGCCACGCTCAGGCTTTGCGGCTGCACCGGCCGGAAAAGAAAAAGGCGCCCGAAGGCGCCTTCAATATGCTGCGGCTTGTCAGACAAGCTGATTAGAACTTGTGACGGATGCCGACGCGTGCTGCGACCTGGTTGGCCGAGCTCGAGCCTGCGAGACCGTTGATCGCTGCCGTCGCCTTCAGGACGTCGCCGTTCGAGTCGAGCACGTTGCCCGATGCGTGCTGGTACACGCCGATTGCGTACACGTCCGTACGCTTCGACAGGAAGTAGTCGACGCCCAGCGAGCCCTGGTGGTACTTGGCTGCCGAGTTGCCGTCGATCTTGCTGCCTTGCGTGTAGTCGTACGCTGCGCCGAGAATCAGCGCCGGGGTCAGCTGATACTTGAAGTTGATTTCGCCGTTGTTGAACGTCGCGGTCTGGTTCACGAACGGGCCTGCGGAGAAGCCCTTGAACTTCGTGTTCGAGTACGTCGCGCCGATCGTCGCTGCGCCGAACGTGTAGGCGCCGCCGGCACCGATGACCTGGTACGTGTTCGCGTTGTTCGCGTACG
The DNA here is from genome assembly GCF_029633825.1 of Burkholderia contaminans. Lineage (NCBI taxonomy): Bacteria > Pseudomonadati > Pseudomonadota > Betaproteobacteria > Burkholderiales > Burkholderiaceae > Burkholderia > Burkholderia contaminans. The sequence goes on from NZ_CP090640.1 coordinate 1,617,436, forward strand.
CGCCGTAGATCGGCGACGAGACCGACGAAGACGCCGAGCCGTTGTTGAACATGCCGCCGAACTGGTTCGGCGTACGTGCGTTCAAGTAACCGACGCCCAAGACCAGCGGGCCGTTGTTGTAGCCTGCGCCGAGCGACCAGACCTGGTTCTTCGAGAACTGGCCTGCCTGGCCGCCGAAGCTGTACAAGCCGCCGAACGAGAAGCCGCCGTAGGTCTGGCTCGTGAACTTGACTGCGTTGTTCACGCGATACGCGTTGTTGAAGTTGTCGAGGTCACCCGGGTGAGCGGCGATGTAGCCACCCCACTGGTCGCCTGCCTCGAGCGGGCCGACGAAGTCGACGACGGAGTCGTATTGACGACCCAGCGTGACCGTACCGTACTGGCTCGACAGGCCGACGTAAGCCTGACGACCGAACATGAGGCCGCCCTGACCGAGCTTGCCGCTGTTCACGTCGAAACCGTTTTCGAGGGTGAAGATCGCCTTCAGGCCGCCACCGAGGTCTTCGGTGCCGCGCAGGCCGAAGCGGCTGCCTTGCATCACGCCGCTGGCCATGCTGTACAGGTGCTTGCCGCCCGCGTTGTTGTTGAAGAGCAGGCCTTCATCGATGATGCCGTAAAGCGTCACGCTGCTTTGCGCATGGGCAGCGCCAGCGAACGCGCCCAGCGCGACGAGCGCGAGAAGCGACTTTTTCATTAACGGATCTCCAAAATTCACTGAATTTTTCTGGCGGGGCGGATAGTTATGTTCTGTCGACTGGCCCCATCAACTTCGCAAGAAGTCGCACGTAATGTAGCAAAACCGTTTTTTGCCACAAAGCGAAATGCCGCAGCTCAAGGTCGCCATGTTTCCTTTATGCAACAATGGTTAAAATCACGGGTTAACCGCAATTTCCGCTGAATAATCAAGTCGGTTACGCAGCGGACTCGTGCCCTTGCCGCTCGCGGCAGCACCTGCAGCCAGGAGAACAGGATGGTGTTTGATGAACTGATCAGCGAATTCGATCGCGGCCTGCGATCGCTGACCGGCATTAGCCGGATGAGCCGGCCGGTGCCCGCGCCGGCAGAGGCGCCGGCCGCCGAGCTGACGCCTGCGGAGCGTACGCATGCCGCCGGGCTGATGCGCGTGAACCACGTCGGCGAGGTCTGCGCGCAGGCGCTGTATCAGGCGCAGAAACTCACGGCGCGTACGGCGTCGGCGAAGGCGATGTTCGAGGAAGCCGCCCGCGAGGAGGAAGATCATCTCGCGTGGACCGCGCATCGCTTGAAAGAGCTCGACTCGCGCCCGAGCCTGCTGAACCCGCTGTGGTATGCGGGTTCGCTCGCGATCGGCGTGGCGGCCGGCACGCTCGGCGACAAGGTCAGCCTCGGCTTCATGGCCGAGACCGAACGGCAGGTCGAAAGCCATCTCGAAGGCCACATGTCCGAACTGCCCGCGGCCGATACCGCGTCGCGTGCGATCGTCGACCAGATGCGTATCGACGAGGTGAAGCACGGCAAGGCCGCGGCCGACGCAGGCGGGATCGAGCTGCCGCTGCCCGCGCGAATGCTGATGCGCGCCGCATCGAAAGTCATGACGAGCACTGCATACTATCTGTGAGATTCGTTCCGGGGCGATGCGTGACGTCGCCCCGGTTCCCCGCCGCCGATACCGCCCGTTTATTCCTCGTTTTCCCGCCCCCGAAAGCCCCGTCCGCTCACCCGTCTGGCCCGTCTTTCTCACGTATCACCTTCACAAGTTGCACTAGCTCTTTCATTTATAACGGTTTTTAGAATGAAGGGGCGCATGAGCATGTGCGCGTAAGTCCTTGTTCTAACTAACAAAATTCGTCAAAAAAGCGGGCCGCTCCCTTGACCGTGCCACACCCTTCCTCTAAAGTGGGAGACAGTGTGAGAAAGTGTATTTTTGTGTGATTTGGCGGGCTATTCCGGCTAAATTCTGAGCATTGAGCGGGTGCTTCGGTGCCCTGAACGGGAGAGCGGAAAGTGTTCCAAGGGGCGTCGGCGCTGACGCTCGATGCGAAAGGGCGGATGTCGGTGCCGGCTCGCTATCGCGAAGCGCTGCAAGGACAGGCAGAAGGACGGGTGACTGTGACCAAGCACCCGGACGGCTGCCTGTTGCTGTTTCCGCGCCCCGAATGGGAAGTATTCCGCGCCAAGATCGCCGCGCTGCCGATGGACGCGCACTGGTGGCGGCGCATTTTTCTCGGCAATGCGATGGATGTCGATCTCGACAGCGCGGGCCGGATTCTCGTATCGCCCGAGCTGCGCATGGCAGCCGGACTGGAAAAGGAAGTCATGTTGTTGGGAATGGGTAGTCACTTCGAGCTGTGGGATTCGCAGACCTACAACGCGAAGGAGCAGGCGGCGATGGCGCAGGGCATGCCCGACGCGCTGAAGAATTTCACGTTCTGATTGCGGTGACGGAGACGCCCGCGATGGGAAACGAATTGCAGCATCGGACCGTGTTGTTGGACGAAGCGGTCGAATCGCTCGTGACGCGACCGGACGGCATTTATGTCGACGGTACGTTCGGCCGCGGCGGCCATAGCCGCGCGGTGCTCGCGCGGCTGGCGCCGGGCGGGCGGCTGATCGCGTTCGACAAGGATCCGAGGGCGATCGAGACGGCGCAGGGCATCGAGGATGCGCGCTTCTCGATCGTGCATGACAGCTTTGCATCGATGCGCGACGCGCTTGCGGCGCGTGGCGTCGAGAAGGTGTCGGGTGTGTTGCTCGACCTGGGCGTGTCCTCGCCGCAGGTGGACGATCCGGCGCGCGGCTTCAGCTTCCGCGCCGATGGTCCGCTGGACATGCGGATGGATCCGACGCGCGGCGAGTCGGCGGCGGAATGGCTTGCACGGGCTTCGGTGCAGGAATTGACGGAGGTGATACGGGATTATGGGGAAGAACGGTTTGCTTTTCAGATTGCAAAGGCGCTTGTTGCTCGCCGGGCAGAGTCCGACCGTCTTGGGCCTCTCGACACCACGGGCGAGCTTGCCCAAATCGTGGGTCACGTCGTCAAAACCCGTGAGAAGGGCAAGGATCCGGCAACCCGCACCTTTCAGGCTATACGGATTCACGTCAATCAAGAGCTTGCGGACCTGCAAGTCGTACTAGACGCGGCACTGTCGTTGCTGGAGCAAGGGGGGCGGCTGGTGGTCATCAGCTTTCATTCACTCGAGGACCGGATCGTCAAGCGATTCATGCAGGCGCACGCGAGTGCGCCTGCGGTCGATCGTCGCCTGCCGATCCGCGCCGTCGACCTCCCGAGCCCGCCGCTCAAGATCATCAGCCGCCAGTTTCCGAGTGAAGCGGAAGTCGCTGCGAATCCGCGCGCCCGCTCGGCCGTGATGCGCATTGCGGAGCGCGTCACGCCATGAGCCGCTTCAACATCTTCCTGCTGATCATCGTGATGGGTTGCGCGCTGTCGGTCGTCAATTCGACGAACCAGCAGCGCCAGATCTTCATCCAGCTGCAGCGTGCGCAGTCGCAGGAGCGTCAGCTCCAGCAGGACTACGCGCAGCTTCAATATCAGCAGAGCGCGCTGTCGAAGACGTCGCGCATCGAGCAGCTCGCGAACGATTCGCTGAAGATGCAGCCGATCACGACCGGCCGCACGCAATACCTGACGCTGCCGCCGGGCGCCGCGAAGGCGATCGATGCGCCGATCCCGGCTTCGGCGGACACGGCAGGCAAGGGCAAGGGAGGCGCGCGATGAAGCCGTCCCAGCAGCGCCAGAACGTGAAGTTCTCGTCGAGCCCCGTGCTGGGCGTGCATCTGCCGATGTGGCGCTCGAAGCTCGTCGTGTTCCTGCTGTTCATGGCGTTCGTCGCGCTGGCCGCGCGCGCGTTCTGGATCCAGGGGCCCGGCAACGCGTTCTATCGGAAGCAGGGCGAAAGCCGCTACCAGCGCACGCTGGATCTGCCGGCCACGCGTGGCAAGATTCTCGACCGTAACGGGCTCGTGCTCGCGACGAGCCTGCCCGTGCGCGCGATCTGGGCGATTCCCGACGCGGTGCCGGACGATCTCGATGCCGACAAGGTCAACCAGCTCGGCAAGCTCCTCGGCATGACGTCGAAGGAACTGCGCGTGAAGCTGTCGGAAGACAAGGGTTTCGTCTACGTGAAGCGCCAGGTGCCGATCGACGTCGCGGACAAGGTCGCCGCGCTCGACATTCCCGGCATCTACCAGCGCAACGAATACAAGCGCTTCTATCCGGAAGGCGAGATCACCGCTCACCTGATCGGCTTCACGAACGTCGAGGACGAAGGGCAGGAGGGCGTCGAGCTGGGTGACCAGAAGCTGCTGTCCGGCACGTCGGGCGTGCGTCGCGTGATCAAGGACCGGATGGGGCACATCGTCGAGGACGTCGCCGAGCAGATCCCGCCGCACAACGGCACCGACGTCGACCTGTCGATCGACAGCAAGATCCAGTACATCGCGTACGCGAACCTGAAGGCCGCCGTGGAGAAGTTCAAGGCGAAGGCCGGCGCGGCGATGGTGGTCGACGTGCGCACCGGCGAGGTGCTCGCACTCGTCAACTACCCGACGTACAACCCGAACGACCGCTCGCGCATGACGGGCGAGCAGTTGCGCAACCGGATCATGACCGACGTGTTCGAGCCGGGCTCGATCATGAAGCCGTTTACGGTATCGCTCGCGCTCGACCTGCACCGCGTGACGCCGAACACGCTCGTCGAGACGGGCAACGGGCATTTCGTGCTCGATGGTGCACCGATCACCGACGACGCGGGTTTCGGCACGCTGACGGTCGGCGGCGTGATCCAGAAGTCGAGCAACATCGGCGCGACGAAGATCGCGATGACGATGCGGCCCGAGGAAATGTGGAATATGTATACGAGCATCGGCCTCGGCCAGGCGCCGAAGGTCGGATTCCCGGGGGCGGTAGCCGGCCGCCTGCGTCCGTGGAAGAGCTGGCGCCGCATCGAGCAGGCGACGATGTCGTACGGCTACGGCCTGTCGGTGTCGCTGTTCCAGCTCGCGCGCGCCTATACGGCGATCGCGCATGACGGCGAGCTGATGCCCGTGACCATTTTCAAAACCGACCCCAACCAGCCGGTCGCGGGCACGCAGGTGTTCAACCCGACCACCGCGCGCGAAGTGCGCGCGATGCTCGAGACGGTGGTGGCGCCGGGCGGCACGTCGCCCGACGCGGCCGTGCCGGGCTATCGCGTCGGCGGCAAGAGCGGTACTGCGTACAAGCATGAAGGTCACGGCTATACGCGCAAGTACCGCGCGTCGTTCGTCGGGATGGCGCCGATGCCGAATCCGCGCATCGTCGTCGCCGTGTCGGTCGACGAGCCGACCGCCGGCAGCCACTTCGGCGGCCAGGTGTCCGGCCCCGTATTCTCGGCGATCGCCGGCGACACGATGCGTGCGCTGAACGTGCCGCCGAACATGCCGATCAAGCAGCTCGTCGTGTCTGACGATTCGCAGGCAGCACCTTCCGCGACGGGGCCGCAAAAGCTGCCCGCGGGTGGCGGTGCGAAGCATATGATCGTGTCCAGCACGACGCGTAATTCACCAGGAGTTGTTCGATGAGCGCCGCTCGCAGTTCCCATCCGGCGCATCAGCAGATCGCAGCCGCGCTTGCGTGGCTGCGTCAGCATGTGGCCCCCGCAGTGCAACTGCATGCCGACACGCGCAGCCTCGAGGCGGGCGACGTGTTTTTTGCGTATGCGGTCGACGGGGCCGACAACCGCGCATTCATTGCCGAAGCAGTCGCGCGCGGTGCGGCCGCCGTGCTGTATCAGCCGGAAGGGCTGGACGCTGCGCCGGCGGTGCCCGTCTCACTGGCCGTGCCGGCGCTCGACCAGCTCGCCGGCGAGATCGCCAGCGGCTGGTACGGCGATCCGAGCGACAGCCTGCTCACGGTAGGAGTGACCGGCACGAACGGCAAGACCTCGTGCACGCAGTGGATCGCCACCGCGCTGACGGCGCTGCACCAGCCGTGCGCGGTGATCGGCACGCTTGGCAGCGGGATGCCCGGCCAGCTCGTGCCGACGGGTTTCACGACCCCCGACGCACCGCAACTGCAGCGTAGCCTCGCGCAATTGCGCGACGCGGGCGCGAAGGCCGTGGCGATGGAGGTGTCGTCGCACGCACTGCACCAGGGGCGCGTGAACGGTACGGCCTTCGACATCGCGGTGTTTACGAACCTCACGCAGGATCACCTCGACTATCACGGCACGTTCGATGCATACGAGGCCGCGAAGGCGAAGCTGTTCGCGTGGCGCGGCCTGCGCGCGGCGGTCGTCAACCGCGACGACGCAGCCGGACAGCGCTTGCTCGAGAAACTGGCCGGCCGCGTGCGCACGATCGCGTACGGGATCGGCGACGCACCGGCACCGGACGCCGATCGCGAACTGGTCGCGCTCGACGTGCGTGCCACCACGACCGGCACGGCGTTCCGCTTGCGTTCGTCGTGGGGCGACGCGGACGTCGAGGTCGGCACGCTCGGCACGTTCAACGTCAGCAACCTGCTCGCGGTGCTCGGTTCGCTGCTCGCGACCGACGTGCCATTCGACGCGGCGCTCGCCGAAATCGCACGGCTCGAGTCCGTCAACGGCCGGATGCAGCGGCTGGGCGGCCGTCTGCAGAACGACGAACCGCTGGTCGTGATCGACTACGCACACACGCCCGACGCGCTCGAAAAGACGCTCGACGCGCTGCGCCCGATCGCTACGGCGCGCGGCGGGCGGCTCGTCTGCATGTTCGGCTGCGGAGGCGATCGCGATGCGACGAAGCGCCCGCTGATGGGCGCGATCGCGGAGCGGCTTGCCGACGAAACCGTCGTCACGAGCGACAACCCGCGCAGCGAGGATCCGCAGCGCATCATCGACCAGATCGTCGCGGGCATGACCGCGCCCGATCACGCACGCCGTATCGAGGATCGCGCGAGCGCGATCCTGCAGGCCGTGCGCGGCGCGGCACGCGAGGATGTCGTCGTGCTGGCCGGCAAGGGCCACGAGGCCACGCAGGAAATCATGGGCAAGAAGCGTACGTTCTCCGACCAGGATCACGCGCGGCTCGCGCTGGCAGCGCGCGCGACGCACGGCAAGGGAGGCGCGGAATGACGATGCTCAGTCTCGGCGAAGCCGCCCGCCTGATCCCCGGCGCGACCGTTCACGGCGACGCAGGCGTCACGTTCGACCGCGTATCGACGGACAGCCGCACGGCAGGCCCCGGCGACCTGTTCGTCGCATTGAAAGGCGAGCGCTTCGATGCGCACGACTTCCTCGGCGATGTCGCCGCGCGCGGCGCTGCGGCGGCGCTGGTCGCGCACGTGCCGGCGGGCGTCGCGATGCCGGCGATCGAAGGTGGTGAAACGCGTGCCGCGCTCGGCGCGCTTGCGCATGGCTGGCGCACACGATTCGCGCTGCCGCTCGTCGCGGTGACGGGCAGCAACGGCAAGACGACCGTCAAGGAAATGATCGCGTCGATCTTCGCGGCGGCGGTCGGCGCCGACGCGCGGCTCGCGACGGCCGGCAACCTGAACAACGATGTCGGCCTGCCGCTGACGCTGCTGCGCCTGTCGGCCGCGCATCGTCTCGCGGTGATCGAGATCGGGATGAACCACCCGGGCGAGACCGAAGTCCTCGCGCGCCTCACGGCGCCGACGGTCGCGCTCGTCAACAACGCGCAGCGCGAGCACCAGGAGTTCATGGCGACGGTCGAAGCCGTCGCGCTCGAACACGCGGCCGTGATTCACGCGTTGCCACCGGACGGCGTCGCGGTGTTCCCGGCCGACGATGCCTACGCGGGCATCTGGCGCGTCGCGGCGACCGGCAACCGGATTCTCGATTTCGCGCTGCACGATGCCGAACGGCAGACCGACGCGCAGGTCACGGGCCGCCTCCATGGAGGCGAACTCGCGATCGACACGCCCGCGGGCGCCGTCACGGTGCGGCTGCGCGCGCTCGGCGAGCACAACGCGCGCAACGCGCTGGCCGCCACGGCAGCGGCGCTGGGCGCCGGCGTTGCACTGTCGGCGATCAAGCAGGGCCTCGAATCGTTCGAACCGGTCAAAGGCCGGCTGCAGGTGAAGCAGGCGATCGCAGGCAGCCTCGCGGGGGCGACGGTCGTCGACGATACGTACAACGCGAATCCCGATTCGATGCGTGCCGCGATCGACGTGCTCGCCGCGCAACCGGCGCCGCGCGTGCTGGTGATCGGCGACATGGGCGAGGTCGGCGACGAAGGGCCGGCTTTCCATCGCGAGGTCGGTGCCTACGCGCGCGAGCGCGGGATCGACGTGCTGTTCGCGCTCGGCGAGGCGTCGCGCGATGCCTGCACGGCATACGGCGACACGGCCCGTCATTTCGACGACGTCGGCGCGCTGGTCGAGGCACTGCTCGCAGCGGGCTACGGCGCGCAGGCGACGCTGCTCGTGAAGGGCTCGCGGTACATGAAGATGGAGCGCGTGGTCGACGCGCTGACGAACCAACCCGCGGCGGGCACTGCGCCCGCTGCACACTGAGTAGAAGGAAGGAAGCATGCTGCTGGCGCTGGCGCAATGGCTGCAAGGAGACGCAAGCTTTTTGCGCTTGTTCACGTACCTCACGTTCCGTGCGGTGATGGCCACCATCACCGCGCTCGGGATCGGGCTCGTGTGCGGACCGTGGGTGATCCGCAAGCTGACGCAAATGAAGGTCGGTCAGGCCGTGCGCAAGGACGGTCCGCAGACGCACCTGGTCAAGTCCGGTACGCCGACGATGGGCGGCGTGCTGATCCTGATCGGCATCGCGGTCGCGACGTTGCTGTGGGGCGACCTGACGAACCGTTTCATCTGGATCGTGATGCTCGTCACGTTCGGTTTCGGCGTGATCGGCTGGGTCGACGATTACCGCAAGGTCGTCCACAAGGACCCACGCGGGATGTCGTCGCGCGAGAAGTATTTCTGGCAATCGGTGATCGGGCTGTTCGCGGCCGTCTACCTCGCCTTCAGCGTGTCGGAAGCGAACAACGTGCGCGTGTTCGACCTGTTCATGGCGTGGGTGAGGAGCGGCCTGTCGATGGGGCTGCCGGCACGCGCCGACCTGATGCTGCCGTTCCTGAAGTCGATCAGCTACCCGCTCGGCGTGTGGGGCTTCATCGTGCTGACGTACTTCGTGATCGTCGGCGCGAGCAACGCGGTGAACCTGACCGACGGCCTCGACGGCCTCGTGATCATGCCGGTCGTGCTGGTCGGTGCGTCGCTGGGTGTGTTCGCGTACGTGATGGGCAGCGCGGTCTATTCAAAATACCTGCTGTTCCCGCACATTCCGGGCGCGGGCGAACTGCTGATCTTCTGTTCCGCGATGGGTGGGGCAGGGCTCGCGTTCCTCTGGTACAACACGCACCCCGCGCAGGTGTTCATGGGTGACGTCGGCGCGCTGGCGCTCGGCGGCGCGCTCGGCACGGTCGCGGTGATCGTGCGCCAGGAAATCGTGCTGTTCATCATGGGCGGCATCTTCGTCGCGGAAACGCTGTCGGTGATGCTGCAGGTTTCGTGGTTCAAGTACACGAAGAAGCGCTACGGCGAAGGGCGGCGCCTGCTGAAGATGGCGCCGCTGCATCACCATTTCGAATTGTCTGGCTGGAAGGAAACGCAGGTGGTCGTGCGTTTCTGGATCATCACGCTGATGCTGTGCCTGTTCGGTCTGACCACCCTCAAGCTGCGGTAAAGGAAAGGTAACAAGGATGTCTGGCGAGATGTTTGGAGATCGGCAACGGCCGATGGTGCTCGTACTGGGGCTCGGGGAATCGGGTCTCGCGATCGCGCGATGGTGCGCGAGGCACGGGTGCCGGCTGCGTATTGCCGATACCCGCGAGGCGCCGCCGAACCTTGCCGCGCTGCAGGCCGAAGGCATCGATGCGGAATTCGTCGGCGGGGCATTCACGCCTGCGCTGCTCGACGGCGGCGTCGAGCTCGTCGGTCTGAGCCCCGGGCTGTCGCCGCTCGAACCGGCGCTCGCGGCGCTGGTCGCGGCCGCGAACGAGCGCGGCATCGCGGTGTGGGGCGAGCTGGAATTCTTCGCGCAGGCGCTGCGTGCGCTCGGCACGAGCGGCTACCAGCCGAAGGTGCTCGCAATCACGGGCACCAACGGCAAGACCACGACGACGAGCCTCACCGGCCTGCTGTGCCAGCGCTCGGGCAAGAAGGTCGCTGTCGCGGGCAACATCAGCCCCGCGATGCTCGACCGGCTCGCCGGTGCGATCGACGAAACCGCGCTGCCCGACGTGTGGGTGCTCGAACTGTCGAGCTTTCAGCTCGAGACCGCGCGCACGTTCGCGCCCGATGCGGCCGCGATCCTCAACATCACGCAGGACCACCTCGACTGGCACGGCAGCTTCGACGCGTACGCGCAGGCAAAGGGCCGGATCTTCGGCGCAACGACCACGCGCGTGCTGAACCGCGACGATGCGGCCGTGATGAAGTTCGCGCCGGCAGCCGGCGCGGCCGATGCGCCGCGCACGGTCACGTTCGGCCTGAACGAACCGGTGCAGGACGGCGACTACGGCCTGTCGCGCGACAACGGCATCGCATGGCTCGTCGAAGCGGTCGATCGCGACGCACCGGATGAAACCGCGACGACGACCCGTCGGCGCAAGCGCGATGCCGCGCATACGCCCGACATCGCGCAGAAGCGCCTGATGCCGGCCGATGCGCTGCGTATCCGCGGGCTGCACAACGCCGCGAACGCGCTGGCCGCGTTCGCGCTCGCACGCGCGATCGACCTGCCGGCCGCGCCGCTGCTGCACGCGCTGCGCGAGTATCGCGGCGAGGCGCATCGCGTCGAAGTGATCGCGACGATCGACGACGTCGACTACGTCGACGACAGCAAGGGCACGAACGTCGGCGCGACGGTTGCCGCGCTCGACGGGCTTGCGCAGAAGATCGTGCTGATCGCCGGCGGCGACGGCAAGGGGCAGGATTTCGCACCGCTGGTCGCGCCGGTCGCGCGCTGGTGCCGTGCGGTGATGCTGATCGGCCGCGATGCGCCGGCGATCCGCGACACGCTCGCCGAAACGGGCGTGCCGCTCGCCGACCACGCGACGCTCGAAGGCGCGGTGCACGCGGCGGCCGAGCTGGCCGAGCCGGGCGATGCGGTGCTGCTGTCGCCCGCATGCGCGAGTCTCGACATGTTCAGGAACTACGCCCATCGCGCGGATGTGTTCCGCGCGGCGGTCGACGAAATCGCCATCGACAAAGGAGCGACGCCATGAGCTGGTCCGATCGCCTCGTCTCCCGTTTCAACGATCGTCGCGACACCGGCGGCAACGCTGCGGGCGGCCGCGTCGCGTCCGCCACGCGCGGCGCGACGGGCGGCCTCTCGAGCGTCGTCAACGGCGTGCGCCCGAGCCGTTCGCGGATGCTCGACTTCGACTACTCGCTGTTGTGGGTCGCAATCGCGCTGCTCGGGCTCGGCGTGGTGATGGTGTATTCGGCGTCGATCGCGATGCCCGATTCGCCGAAATACGCGTCGTATCACGATTACGCGTTCCTGATGCGCCACTGCATCTCGCTCGCCGTCGCGTTCATCGCGGCAGTGATTGCGTTCCGCGTGCCGGTGTCGACGTGGGACAAATACGCGCCGCAACTCTTCCTGATCGCGCTCGTCGGCCTCGTGATCGTGCTGATTCCGCACGTCGGCAAGGGCGTGAACGGTGCGCGCCGCTGGATTCCGCTCGGCATCACGAACATGCAGCCGTCGGAAATCATGAAGCTCGCGGTGACGATCTACGCGGCGAACTACACGGTGCGCAAGCAGGAATACATGCAGAGCTTCGCCAAGGGCTTCCTGCCGATGGCGTTCGCGGTCGGCCTGGTCGGGGCGCTGCTGCTGCTCGAGCCGGACATGGGCGCGTTCATGGTGGTCGCGGCGATCGCGATGGGCGTGCTGTTCCTCGGCGGCGTGAACGGCAAGCTGTTCGGCGGCCTCGTCGCGACCGCAATCGGCACCTTCACGATGCTGGTGTGGCTGTCGCCGTGGCGTCGCGAGCGGATCTTCGCGTACCTTGATCCGTGGGACGAGCGTTACGCGCAGGGCAAGGCGTATCAGCTCACGCACTCGCTGATCGCATTCGGCCGCGGCGAGTGGTTCGGCGTCGGCCTCGGCGGCAGCGTCGAGAAGCTGAACTACCTGCCGGAAGCGCATACCGACTTCATCCTCGCGGTGATCGGCGAGGAGCTCGGTTTCGTCGGCGTGCTGGTCGTGATCCTGCTGTTCTACTGGATCGTGCGCCGTGCGTTCGAGATCGGGCGTCAGGCGCTGGCACTCGATCGCACGTTCGCGGGCCTGATGGCGAAGGGCATCGGCATCTGGTTCGGCGCGCAGACCTTCATCAACATGGGCGTGAACCTCGGGCTGCTGCCGACCAAGGGCCTGACGCTGCCGCTCGTGAGCTATGGCGGCTCGGGCATTCTGCTGAACTGCGTCGCGCTCGCGGTGCTGCTGCGGGTCGACTATGAAAATCGCGTACTGATGCGGGGAGGGAAGGTATGACCTCTCCGCGTCAGTACGCGATTTCGGTGAAGGCTAACTTCGTGCGCGAAGCGCGCGAAGTTAAGCGAAGCGGCCGTAGCCAAAATATTCGTTCACTCTTGCTGATGCGGGGAGGGAAGGTATGACCGCGTCGCAACGCACGCTGATGGTGATGGCAGGCGGCACCGGGGGCCATGTGTTCCCGGGGCTCGCGGTCGCTCACCGGATGGAAGCGGCGGGCTGGCGCGTCGTGTGGCTCGGCAATCCGGCCGGGATGGAAGCGACGCTCGTGCCGAAGCACGGCATTCCGATGGAATACGTGCGGTTCGGCGGACTACGCGGCAAGGGCCTGAAGACCAAGCTGACGCTGCCGTTCAACCTGCTGCGCGCATGCGGGCAGAGTCTGGCCGCGCTGCGCCGCGTGCGGCCCGACGTCGTGCTCGGGATGGGCGGCTACATCACGTTCCCGGCGGGCGTGATGACCGCGCTGTCGGGCCGTCCGCTCGTGCTGCATGAACAGAATTCGATCGCGGGCCTGACGAACAAGGTGCTCGCGAAATTCGCGAAACGCGTGCTCGTCGCGTTCCCCGGTGCGCTGCCGCACGCGGAATGGACGGGTAACCCGATTCGCGCGGAACTTGCCGGCACGGAAGCGCCCAAAGCACGCTATGCGTCGCGCAGCGGCCCGCTGAACGTGCTGGTCGTCGGCGGCAGCCTCGGTGCGGCCGCGCTGAACGAAGTGGTGCCGCGCGCGCTGGCGATGCTGGCGCCGGGCGAACGCCCGCGCATCGTGCACCAGGCCGGCGCGAAGCACATCGAAGCATTGAAGGCGAATTACGAAGCGGCCGGTTTCGCGGCCGGCGAAGACGTGCGGCTCGTGCCGTTCATCGACGACATGGCGGCCGCGTATGCGGCGGCGGATCTCGTGATCTGCCGGTCGGGCGCGATGACGGTGTCGGAGATCGCGGCGGTGGGCGTGGCGGCGCTGTTCGTGCCGTTCCCGTACGCGGTCGACGATCATCAGACGAGCAACGCCGCGTTCCTCGCCGATGCGGGCGCGGCCGTGCTGGTGCAACAACGCGACCTGTCGGCGGAACTGCTCGCCGACTGGCTGCGCGGCCAGTCGCGGGCATCGCTCGCGGACATGGCGGAACGTTCGCGCTCGCTGGCGAAGCCCGAGGCCACCGACGAAGTCGCGCGCGTGTGCGCGAAGGCGGCCGGCGCGAACCTGGAAGAACTGCAATGAAACACATCGTCAAACACATTCATTTCGTCGGGATCGGCGGCGCGGGCATGAGCGGCATCGCCGAAGTGCTCGTCAACCTCGGCTACGAGGTCAGCGGCTCGGACCTGTCGCGCAACGCAGTGACGGATCGTCTGCAGGCGCTCGGCGCCCGGATCGCGATCGGCCACGACGCGGCGAACATCGAGGGCGCGAACGCGGTCGTCGTGTCGACGGCCGTGCGTTCGGACAACCCGGAAGTGCTGGCCGCGCGCGCGCAGCGCGTGCCGATCGTGCAGCGGGCGGTGATGCTGGCGGAGCTGATGCGCCTGAAGCAGGGCATCGCGATTGCGGGCACCCACGGCAAGACCACGACGACGAGCCTCGTCGCGAGCGTGCTCGCGGCGGGCGGGCTCGATCCGACCTTCGTGATCGGCGGGCGGCTGATCAGCGCCGGCGCGAACGCGCGGCTCGGCACGGGCGACTTCATCGTCGCCGAGGCCGACGAGTCGGACGCGTCGTTCCTGAACCTGTATCCGGTGATCGAAGTCATCACGAACATCGACGCCGACCACATGGACACCTACGGCCACGATTTCGCGCGGCTCAAGCAGGCGTTCATCGAATTCACGCAGCGCCTGCCGTTCTACGGCAGCGCGGTCGTGTGCGTCGACGATCCGAACGTGCGGCAGATCATCCCGTTCATCTCGAAGCCGGTCGTGCGCTACGGGCTGTCGCCGGACGCGCAGGTGCGCGCCGAAGACATCGATGCGCGCGACGGCCGCATGCATTTCACGGTGATCCGCGAAGGGCGCGCGCCGCTGGCGGTCGTGCTGAACATGCCGGGCCTGCACAACGTGCAGAACGCGCTCGCGGCGATTGCGATCGCGACCGATCTCGGCGTGTCGGACGACGCGATCCAGCTGGCGCTGGCGGAATTCAACGGTGTCGGCCGGCGCTTCCAGCGCTACGGCGAAGTGCCGACCGCGGACGGCGGCCACTACACGCTGATCGACGACTACGGCCATCACCCGGTCGAGATGGCCGCGACGATCGCGGCCGCGCGCGGCGCGTTCCCGGGCCGCCGCCTCGTGCTGGCGTTCCAGCCGCACCGCTACACGCGCACCCGCGACTGCTTCGACGATTTCGTCAACGTGCTGTCGACGGTCGACGCGCTGGTGCTGACGGAAGTCTACGCGGCGGGCGAGGCGGCGATCTCGACCGCCAACGGCGACGCGCTGTCGCGTGCGCTGCGCGCGGTGGGGAAGGTTGACCCGGTGTTCGTCGCGACGGTCGACGACGTGCCGGACGCATTGGCGAAGGTCGCGCAGAACGGCGACGTGGTGATCACGATGGGCGCGGGTTCGATCGGCGGCGTGCCGGCGAAGGTTGCGCAGCACACTCAACAGAAGGCATGACATGAGCGGGATTGATCCGAAACGTTTCGGCAAGGTGGCGGTGTTGTTCGGCGGTGAGTCCTCGGAGCGCGAGGTGTCGCTCACGTCGGGCAAGCTCGTGCTGCAGGGCCTGCGCGACGCGGGCATCGACGCGCACCCGTTCGATCCGGCCGAGCGCCCGCTGTCGGCGCTGAAGGACGAAGGGTTCGTGCGCGCGTTCAACGCACTGCATGGCGGCTACGGCGAGAACGGCCAGATCCAGGGCGCGCTCGATTTCTACGGCATTCGCTACACGGGCAGCGGCGTGCTCGGATCGGCGCTCGGCCTCGACAAGTTCCGCACGAAGCTCGTGTGGCAGCAGACGGGCGTGCCGACGCCGCCGTTCGAGACGGTGCTGCGCGGCGATGATCTCGCGGCGCGCGCGACGGACATCGTCGCGAAGCTCGGCCTGCCGCTGTTCGTGAAGCCGGCGAGCGAAGGCTCGAGCGTGGCGGTGCTGAAGGTGAAGACGGCCGACGCGTTGCCCGCTGCGCTCGCGGAAGCCGCAAAGCATGACCCGATCGTGATCGTCGAGAAGAGCATCGAGGGCGGCGGCGAGTACACCGCCTGCATCGCCGGCGATCTCGACCTGCCGGTGATCAAGATCGTGCCGGCCGGCGAGTTCTACGACTATCACGCGAAGTACGTCGCCGACGACACGCAATACCTGATTCCGTGCGGGCTGCCCGCCGACAAGGAAGCGGAGCTCAAGCGCGTCGCGCGCCGGGCGTTCGACGTGCTCGGCTGCACCGACTGGGGCCGCGCGGATTTCATGCTGGATGCGGCCGGCAATGCGTATTTCCTGGAAGTGAACACGGCCCCCGGGATGACCGACCACTCGCTGCCGCCGAAGGCCGCGCGCGCGGTCGGCATCAGCTATTCGGAGCTGGTCGTTAAGGTGCTGTCGCTCACGCTCAACGACTGACGCAGGAACGGAACGACGTATGTGGAACAACGTTCGCCAACTCAACCTTGCCGCCAGCGCGCTGTACGCGCTGTTGCTGCTCGTGTTGGCGGCGGCCGGTTGCTACTGGCTGATCCAGCGCCCGACGTTTGCGCTGCGGGAAATCCGGATCGACGGCGACACCGAGCACATCAATTCCCCGACGGTTCGCGCGGGCGTGGTCGGCCGGCTGAAGGGCAATTTCTTCACGGTCGATCTCGACGCCGCGCGCGCCGCGTTCGAGCAGATGCCCTGGGTGCGCCATGCGAGCGTGCGCCGGGTGTGGCCGAATGCGCTGGCTGTCACGCTCGAGGAGTACAAACCGCTCGGGACCTGGGGCAGCGACCAGCTCGTGAGCGTCGATGGCGAGCTGTTCACCGCGAACCAGGGCGAGCTGGAGCAGGAACTGCCGGCGTTCGACGGCCCGGAGGGCAGTGCGAAGGAAGTCGTCACGCGGTATCGCGACTTCGGGAAATGGTTTGCGCCGCTGAAGGCGGAGCCGGAAGAAGTGACGCTGTCGGCGCGGTACGCGTGGACGGTGAAGCTGTCGAACGGCATGCAGGTCGAGCTGGGCAAGGAACGCAACAGCGAGTCGCTGCATGACCGGAGCCAGCGCCTGGTGGCCGCATGGCCGGCCGTCACGGAGCGCTGGGGCAACGACATCGAGTACGCGGACCTGCGCTATCCGAACGGATTCGCGATTCGCGCGGCAGGCATGCGGTTCCTGACCGATACCGACAAGCGCAAGAAGTAACGAGAGATCACACGTAAGAGCACTTTATGAGCAAAGACTACAAGGATCTGCTGGTTTCCCTCGACATCGGCACGTCGAAGGTGGTGGCCATCGTCGCCGAGCTGAAGGGCGAAGGCCACTATGAGGTGATCGGTCTCGGCCAGAGCGAGTCGAAGGGTCTGAAGAAAGGCGTGGTGGTCAACATCGAGGCCACCGTGCAGTCGATCCAGCGCGCGCTCGAGGAAGCCGAGCTGATGGCCGACTGCAAGATCACCAACGTGTTCACGGGGATCGCGGGCAGCCACATCCGCAGCTTCAACTCGAGCGGGATGGTCGCGATCAAGGACAAGGAAGTCACGCAGACGGACGTCGCGCGCGTGATCGAGACCGCGAAGGCGATCAACATCCCGACCGACCAGCAGGTGCTGCACATCCTCACGCAGGAATTCATCATCGACGGCCAGGAAGACGTACGCGAGCCGATCGGGATGAGCGGCATCCGGCTGGAAGTGAAGGTGCACATCGTGACGGGCGCGGTGAGCGCCGCGCAGAACATCGTCAAGTGCGTGCGCCGCTGCGGGCTCGAAGTGAACGACCTGATCCTGCAGCCGCTCGCGTCGTCGCTGGCCGTGCTGACGGAAGACGAGAAGGATCTCGGCGTGGTGCTGGTCGACATCGGCGGCGGCACGACGGATATCGCGATCTTCGCGGAAGGCGCGATCCGCCACACCGCGGTGATTCCGATCGCCGGCGACCAGATCACGAGCGACATCGCGATGGCGCTGCGCACGCCGACGCCGGATGCGGAAGACATCAAGGTCGGCTACGGGATCGCGAAGCAGGCGCTCGCCGATCCGGACGAAATGGTGGAAGTGCCGGGCCTCGGCGAACGCGGCCCGCGCACGCTGTCGCGCCAGGCGCTGGCAGCCGTGATCGAGCCGCGCGTCGAGGAGCTGTTCTCGCTCGTGCAGCAGGTCGTGCGCGAGTCGGGATACGAAGAACTCCTGAGCTCCGGCGTGGTCATTACCGGCGGCGCTTCGATGATGCCGGGCATGGTCGAGCTCGGCGAAGACATTTTCCTGAAACCGGTGCGCATCGGCGCGCCGGAATATGCAGGCGGCCTTTCCGACGTCGTGCGCAATCCGCGCTACTCGACGGCGATGGGGCTGCTCGTCGAAGGCAGTGCCCAGCGCATGCGCGGCCGCAAGGTCGCCGTGCAGTCCGGCAACGCGGGACAGGTGTTCTCGCGGATGAAGGAATGGTTCCTGAGCAATTTTTGAGTACCCCCACGGCTCGGCACGCCGAGCCTGCCCCCGAGGGGGCCAAGAAAACCGGGGGCGGCCCGGTGTTTTCTTGGGGACGAACCGAATCGAAATTCGCGCTGGTGCCGGCGGCTGGCGCGCGACAGGGGGTTGCCCGATCTCCTGCCGAATAACGGCCGAGTAGCAGTCATTCTCTTGACGGAGGCAACAATGGAATTCGAAATGCTGGAAACCGAGACCAACGGCACCATCATCAAGGTGGTCGGCGTTGGCGGCGCTGGCGGCAATGCCGTCCAGCACATGATCAACCGCGGCGTGCAGGGCGTCGACTTCATCGTGATGAACACGGATGCACAGGCGCTGTCGCGTTCGCGCGCATCGTCGGTGATCCAGCTCGGCAACACGGGCCTGGGCGCTGGTGCGAAGCCGGAAATGGGCCGTGCGGCAGCGGAAGAAGCGCGTGAGCGTATCGCCGACGCACTGCGCGGCGCGCACATGGTGTTCATCACGGCCGGCATGGGTGGTGGCACGGGCACGGGCGCGGCACCGGTGGTCGCGCAGATCGCGAAGGAGATGGGCATCCTGACGGTGGGTGTCGTCAGCAAGCCGTTCGAATTCGAAGGCGGCAAGCGCATGCGCGTCGCTGAAGCAGGATCGCAGCAACTGGAGGATCACGTCGACTCGCTGATCGTCGTGCTGAACGACAAGCTGTTCGACGTGATGGGCGACGACGCCGAGATGGACAAGTGCTTCCAGTGCGCGGACGACGTGTTGAACAACGCGGTCGCGGGCATCGCCGAAATCATCAATGTCGATGGCCTCGTGAACGTCGACTTCGAAGACGTGAAGACGGTGATGGGCGAGCAGGGCAAGGCGATGATGGGCACGGCGACGGTCGCCGGCGTCGATCGCGCACGCCTCGCGGCGGAACAGGCCGTGGCGAGCCCGCTGCTCGAGGGCGTCGATCTGTCGGGCGCGCGCGGCGTGCTGGTCAACATCACGTCGAGCCGTTCGCTGCGCCTGTCGGAAACGCGTGAAGTGATGAACACGATCAAGAGCTACGCGGCGGAAGATGCGACGGTGATCTTCGGTGCGGTGTACGACGACGCGATGGGCGATGCACTGCGCGTGACGGTCGTGGCGACGGGTCTGGGCCGTGCGGCGAAGAAGCAGCAGTCGGCACCGATGACGCTGCTGCGCACGGGTACGGACAACCAGCCGGTCAGCGCGGTTTCGCACGGCTACGCTCCGACGCATCACGTCAGCACGGCAGACTACGGCGCGCTCGATACGCCGGCGGTGTGGCGCAATTCGCGCGAAACCGCGGCATCGCACGTGCAGGCGCTGCAGGAGAAGGGGGTCGACACGTACGACATCCCGGCTTTCCTGCGCAAGCAGGCTGACTGACGCAAACACAGGCGAAGCCGCGGCGAATCTGCCGCGGTATCGCCGGCGTGACGGATGCTACGGACCACGACAGGCCGCGTCGGCTGCGACGCCGGGCCGGGAAACGTGCCCTCTCCGCACAAGCGGGGCGGGATGGACCGTGCTGTCCGCGACACGCTGAAAAACCGTATCGCTATGAGGGACCAGCCATGATTCAAGTGGGCGACGCGCTGCCCGACGCGCAACTGTTCGAGTACATCGACGACGCGCGCGAAGGGTGCACGCTGGGGCCGAATGCCTTCAGCGTGCGCGACCAGGTTGCGGGAAAGCGGGTGGTGATCTTCGGATTGCCGGGCGCTTTCACGCCGACCTGCTCGGCGCAGCATGTGCCGGGCTACGTCGAACACGCCGGGCAATTGCGCGCGGCGGGCATCGACGAGATCTGGTGCGTGTCCGTCAACGACGCATTCGTGATGGGCGCATGGGGACGTGATCTGCACACCGCGGGCAAGGTGCGCATGATGGCGGACGGCAGCGCGGCTTTCACTCATGCGCTGGGGCTGACGCAGGATTTGTCCGCGCGTGGCATGGGAATTCGTTCCCTGCGCTACGCGATGGTGATTGACGGCGGTGTGGTCAAGACGCTGGCCGTCGAGGCGCCGGGCAAATTCGAAGTGAGCGATGCGGCGAGTGTTCTCGCG
This sequence comes from Burkholderia contaminans, assembly GCF_029633825.1. Lineage (NCBI taxonomy): Bacteria > Pseudomonadati > Pseudomonadota > Betaproteobacteria > Burkholderiales > Burkholderiaceae > Burkholderia > Burkholderia contaminans. The sequence continues at coordinate 1,637,604 of NZ_CP090640.1, forward strand.
ACGTTGACGTCCTGATCGTGCGGTGCGCCGTTGCCTTCCGGCAACGCTGCTCACCGGCCTCAGGGCAGTTGTAACACGGGCTGATGACCGGAAACGCCTCCGTTCCGGGCATCGGCCCGTCCCGTATCGGCGCGGGTAAACAGTCGAAACAGATTGATACGCAGTTTCAAACTACGCTGAATAGGGAATTACGCTATAATCTCCCCTATCGAATATAACTCCTGATTGATATCTTCAATCACGACGAAGAACATCATGCTGAAGCAGCGCACCATCAAGTCCATCGTGAAGACCGTGGGTATCGGTGTCCACTCGGGCCGCAAGATCGAGCTGACGCTCCGTCCTGCCGCACCGGGCACGGGCATCGTCTTCTCGCGCGTCGACCTTCCCACGCCCGTCGATATTCCCGCCGCGGCGACGTCGATCGGCGATACGCGGCTCGCGTCGGTGCTGCAGAAGGATGGCGTGCGCGTGTCGACCGTCGAGCACCTGATGTCGGCATGTGCCGGCCTCGGTATCGACAACCTCTATGTCGACGTGACGGCCGAGGAAATCCCGATCATGGACGGCAGCGCGGCGACCTTCGTGTTCCTGATCCAGTCTGCCGGGATCGAGGAGCAGAACGCGCCGAAGCGCTTCGTCAAGGTGAAGAAAACGGTCGAAATCCGTGACGGCGACAAGTTCGCGCGTCTCGATCCGTACTTCGGTTTCAAGCTGAAATTCTCGATCGACTTCCGTCACCCGGCCGTCGACAAGACCGGTCAGGAGCTCGAGGTCGATTTCGCGAATACCTCGTATGTGCGCGAGATTGCGCGTGCACGCACGTTCGGCTTCGCACATGAAGCCGAGATGCTGCGCGAGATGGGTCTCGCCCGCGGCGGCAGCATGGAAAACGCGATCGTCCTCGACGAGTACCGCATCCTGAACAACGACGGGCTGCGCTACGACGACGAGTTCGTGAAGCACAAGATGCTCGACGCGATCGGCGACCTTTACGTGATCGGCCATCCGCTGCTGGCGTCGTACACGGCGTACAAGTCGGGCCATGGCCTGAACAACGCGCTGCTGCGCGAATTGCTCGCCAACGAAGATGCGTACGAGATCGTCACGTTCGACGATCCGCAAACCGCACCGAAGGGCTTCGCGTTCGACATGCAGACGGCCTTCGCCTGACCTGCGTTCCGCGCAAGCAATAAAAAAGCAGCCTTCGGGCTGCTTTTTTGTTGGCCGGGCCACCCGGCGCTGCCGGCGACGCGCGCCGTCAGCGCGGCTTCGCGCCATGCCGGGCCGCCATCCGCGCGAGCGCGTCCTGCAGCGGTGACGGTTCGAGATGATCGGCCAGGTCGCGCAACGCGGCCGCGCCGACCGACGTCATCCGCGCCTGCTTCACGTGGGGCGGCTCCGGCGCATCCTTCGGGCGCACGCGTACGCGCAGCGTCGAGACCGGCCAGCCCCGTTTTTGCAGATCGCCGAGCAACCGCGGTTCGACCTGTCGCAGCCGAGCGGCCAACGCGTTGTGCGCAGCAAAGAGGGTCAGGGTGCCGTCCTTGATGAAGCCCGGTTCGACATGATTCGCAAGATAGTCGGGCAGGAGCGCGGCAAGGTCGCGCTGCAGCGATGCGATCTGTTCGACGCCGGCGCGCAGCGCCGCGAACGCGTCGGTGCGGCCGAGCACTTCGGACACGGGTTGCGGGCGATATGGGGCGAGCGGGCCGAAACGCTTGGAAAATCGGTTCATCGAGACATTCTTCGGGCGCGCACGCGCGCGGACGTTGACGCCGATTGTACCCGCGCGGGCCCGTGCACGGGCGGCTTTCGCCCCGTTGGCCCGGCCGTCTGCGCGCAGTGCCCGTCCGCCCGAGACACGGGCGCATGCTTCCCCGCGTGCTAAAATTCCTCGTTTGATTCCACTAATTCGCTAAGCCGCCGGGGCTCGGGCGTCGGGGCGCGCAACACGCGCCGGGCGCCGGTGCTGCGACGCAGGATCCGATCCGATGACAACCGGTTTTCTCCAGAAAATTTTTGGCAGCCGCAACCAGCGGCTCGTCAAGCAATACCAAAAGACCGTCGCGACGATCAATGCGCTCGAAACGCAGATCGAGAAGCTGACGGACGACCAGTTGCGCGGCAAGACGGATGAGTTTCGCCAGCGGGTCGCGGCCGGCGAGTCGCTCGACAAGCTGCTGCCCGAGGCCTTCGCGGTCTGTCGCGAGGCCAGCCGTCGCGTGCTGAAGATGCGGCACTTCGACGTGCAGATGATCGGCGGCATGGTGCTTCACTACGGCAAGATCGCGGAAATGCGCACCGGCGAGGGCAAGACGCTCGTCGCGACGCTGCCCGTGTACCTGAACGCGCTGGCAGGCCGCGGCGTGCACGTGGTGACCGTCAACGATTACCTCGCGCAGCGTGACGCCGAATGGATGGCGCGCCTCTACAACTTCCTCGGTCTGTCGGTCGGCATCAATCTGTCCGGCATGGAGCACGACCAGAAGCAGCAGGCTTACGCGGCGGACATCACGTACGGCACGAACAACGAATTCGGCTTCGACTACCTGCGCGACAACATGGTCTACGAGACCGACGCGCGTGTGCAGCGGGCGCTGAATTTCGCGGTCGTCGACGAAGTGGACTCGATCCTGATCGACGAGGCGCGTACGCCGCTGATCATTTCGGGCCAGGCCGAGGATCACACCGAGCTGTACGTGCGGATGAACGCATTGCCGCCGCTGCTCGAGCGCCAGATCGGCGAAGAGAAGGCCGACGGCACGGGCGTCGAGAAGCCGGGCGACTACACGCTCGACGAGAAGGCGCGCCAGGTGTTCCTGACGGAATCGGGCCACGAGAAAGCCGAGCGCCTGCTCGCCGAATGGGGCCTGATCGGCGAGGGCGAGAGCCTGTATGCGCCGCAGAACATCACGCTGATGCACCACGTGTATGCGGCGCTGCGCGCGCACACGCTGTTCCACAAGGATCAGCACTACGTCGTGCAGAACGGCGAAGTGGTCATCGTCGACGAATTCACGGGCCGCCTGATGGCCGGCCGCCGCTGGTCCGACGGCCTGCACCAGGCGGTCGAGGCGAAGGAGCACGTGAAGATCCAGAGCGAGAACCAGACGCTCGCGTCGATCACGTTCCAGAACTACTTCCGGATGTACGCGAAGCTGGCCGGCATGACCGGTACCGCCGACACCGAAGCGTACGAATTCAACGAGATCTACGGCCTCGAGACGGTCGTGATCCCGACCAACCGCCCGCCGAAGCGGATCGACAAGCAGGACCAGATCTACAAGACGGCCAAGGAGCGCTACGACGCGGTGATCCGCGACATCCGCGACTGCTACGAGCGCGGCCAGCCGGTGCTGGTCGGCACGACGTCGATCGAGAACTCCGAACTGCTGTCGCACCTGCTGAAGCAGGCCGGGCTCCCGCACGAAGTGCTGAACGCAAAGCAGCACGAGCGTGAAGCGGCGATCGTCGCGGAAGCCGGCCGGCCGAAGCGCATCACGATCGCGACCAACATGGCCGGCCGCGGGACCGACATCGTGCTCGGCGGCAATGCGGAGAAGCAGGCGGCGTTCATCGAGGCCGACGATGCGATCCCGGCCGACGAAAAGGCGCGCCGCATCCAGAAGCTGCACGACGAGTGGGAAACGCTGCACGAGGAAGTGAAGGCCGCGGGCGGCCTGCACATCATCGGCACCGAGCGCCACGAATCGCGCCGGATCGACAACCAGCTGCGCGGCCGTGCGGGCCGACAGGGCGATCCGGGCTCGTCGCGCTTCTACCTGTCGCTCGACGATCCGCTGCTGCGCATTTTCGCGGGCGACCGCGTGCGCTCGATCATGGATCGCCTGAAGATGCCGGAAGGCGAGGCGATCGAGGCCGGCATCGTCACGCGCTCGATCGAGTCCGCGCAGCGCAAGGTCGAAGCGCGCAACTTCGACATCCGCAAGCAGCTGCTCGAATACGACGACGTGTCGAACGACCAGCGCAAGGTGATCTACCAGCAGCGTAACGAGCTGCTCGAAGCGCACGACATCACCGAGACGATCACCGCGATGCGTCACGGCGTGATCACCGAAGTTGTTCGCCAGTTCGTGCCGGAAGGCAGCATCGAAGAGCAGTGGGACGTGCCCGAGCTGGAAGAAGCGCTGCGCAACGACTGGCAGCTCGACCTCGCGATCCAGGAAATGGTGAACGAGTCCTCGTCGATCACGGCCGAGGAGATCCTCGACGCGGTGACGACGGCCGCCGACGAGCAGTACGAGGCGAAGGTCGCGCTGGTCGGCCGCGAATCGTTCAGCGCGTTCGAGCGCTCGGTGATGCTGCAGACGGTCGACCGCCTGTGGCGCGAGCACCTCGCGGCGCTCGACCACCTGCGCCAGGGCATCCACCTGCGCGGTTATGCGCAGAAGAATCCGAAGCAGGAATACAAGCGCGAAGCGTTCGAACTGTTCGCCGCGATGCTCGAGGCGATCAAGCAGGAAGTCACGCGCGTCGTGATGAACGTGCAGATCCAGTCGCCGGAACAGCTCGAGCAGGCCGCCGAGCAGATCGAGGAGCGTGGCGGTCACCTCGAGAACGTCGAGTACCAGCACGCCGATTACGCGGAAGCCGGTGCGCCGGTGGCCAACGTCGCGGCTGCCGCGGCGGCCACGGCAACCGCCGACATGGTCGGCAGCGCGATGACGCATAGCGGCCCCGGCGGCGAAATGCCGAAGGTCGGCCGCAACGACCCGTGCCCGTGCGGCAGCGGCAAGAAGTACAAGCAATGTCACGGGAAGCTGTCATGATCGACGGCGGCGCGCATCATGCGTGCCGCTTCGTTCGCAGCTTCGCGTGAGTGATGTGAGTTGCGGCGGCCCGCGCGTGCGGCCGCTGGTTCTTCCAATCGATGCCGGCGCATGCCGGCATTTTCCATCCGGCAGGTGTGCCCCATGGCTGTCAATTTTCCGTCGATCGATCCCGCCCAACTGCATCCTGTCGCCGGCGTCACGCTCGGCTGGGCGGAAGCGAACATCCGCAAGCCGAATCGCAAGGACGTGCTGGTCATCTCCGTCGACGAAGGCGCGACGGTCGCGGGCGTGTTCACCGAAAACCGTTTCTGCGCAGCGCCGGTCACCGTCTGCCGCGAGCACCTGGCGAAGGTGCGCGCAGGCGGCGCGGGCATTCGCGCGCTCGTCGTGAATACGGGCAATGCGAACGCGGGCACCGGCGAGCCGGGCCTCGTGAACGCACGCGAAACCTGCACGGAACTCGCGCGCCTCGCGGGCATCGAGCCGGCGCAGGTGCTGCCGTTCTCGACCGGCGTGATCCTCGAGCCGCTGCCGATCGATCGCCTGAAGGCCGGCCTGCCGGCCGCGCTCGCGAATCGCACGGCCGCGAACTGGTTCGACGCCGCGCAGGCGATCATGACGACGGACACGCTGCCGAAGGCCACGTCGCGCCAGGTGACGATCGACGGCCATACGGTCACGCTGACGGGCATCAGCAAGGGCGCGGGCATGATCAAGCCGAACATGGCGACGATGCTCGGCTTCCTCGCGTTCGACGCGAACGTCGCGCAGCCGGTGCTCGACACGCTCGTGAAGGAAGTAGCCGACCGCTCGTTCAACTGCATCACGATCGACGGCGATACGTCGACGAACGACTCGTTCATCCTGATCGCGTCGGGCAAGAGCACGCTGCCGGCGATCACGTCGACCGATTCGCCGGCCTATGCGGCGCTGCGCGATGCGGTGACGGAAGTCGCACAGGTGCTGTCGCAACTGATCGTGCGCGATGGCGAAGGCGCGACGAAATTCATGACGGTGCAGGTCGAAGGCGGCAAGAGTGTCGCGGAATGCCGCCAGATCGCTTACGCGATCGGCCATTCGCCGCTCGTGAAGACGGCCTTCTACGCATCCGACCCCAACCTCGGCCGGATTCTCGCGGCGATCGGCTATGCAGGCGTCGCGGATCTGGACGTCGACAAGATCGACCTTTATCTCGACGACGTGCTCGTCGCGAAGGCGGGCGGCCGCAACCCGGCTTACCAGGAAGAAGACGGCCAGCGCGTGATGAAGCAGAGCGAAATCACGATCCGCGTGCTGCTCGGCCGCGGCGACGCGCAGGCCACCATCTGGACGTGCGACCTGTCGCACGACTACGTGAGCATCAACGCGGATTACCGCTCCTGACCGGGAGCGTTCGAACGACATGGACAAGCTTGAACAGTTTCTGACGCGTGCCGAGGCGCTGCTCGGCCGTCTCGAGGGGATGCTGCCGCCCGCGCCGGCAGCGGTCGACTGGAATGCGGCTCACGCGTTCCGCTGGCGCAAGCGCCAGGGGCGCGGCTATCTGCAGCCGGTGCCCGCCGTGTCGTCGATCACGCTCGACGATCTGCACAACATCGATCGCCAGAAAGGGCTGATCGAACAGAACACGCGGCAGTTCGTGCAGCAGAAGCCGGCCAACAACGTGCTGCTGACCGGCGCGCGCGGTACCGGCAAATCGTCGCTGATCAAGGCGTGCCTGAACGCGTATGCGAACGACGGCCTGCGCCTGATCGAAGTGGACAAGGACGACCTGCACGATCTCGGCGACATCGTCGACCTGATCTCGCAGCGTCCCGAGCGCTTCATCGTGTTCTGCGACGACCTGTCGTTCGAGGAAGGCGAGTCGGGCTACAAGGCGCTGAAGGTCGCGCTCGACGGCTCGATCGCCGCGCAGTCGGACAACGTGCTGATCTACGCGACGTCGAACCGCCGCCATCTGCTGCCCGAGTACATGAGCGACAACGAGTCGTACAAGCATCTTCCGGATGGCGAGATTCACCCCGGCGAAGTCGTCGAGGAAAAGATCTCGCTGTCGGAGCGCTTCGGCCTGTGGGTCAGCTTCTATCCGTTCAAGCAGGACGACTACCTCGACATCGTCGGGCACTGGCTGCGTCATTTCGGCTGTCCGGATACGGAGATCGAATCCGCACGCGGCGACGCGCTCGTGTGGGCGCTCGAGCGCGGTTCGCGCTCGGGGCGCGTCGCATGGCAGTTTGCGCGTGACTGGTCGGGCCGCAAGGAGCAGGCATGAGCGCGGATCTCGCACAAGGCGCGGTACGCGCGCCCGACGGCCGCAAGGTGACGGAAGTCGCGGTCGGCGTGATGGTGCAGCCGGACGGAAGCTACCTGCTCGCGCAGCGCCTGCAAGGCAAGCCGTACGAAGGCTACTGGGAGTTTCCGGGCGGCAAGCTGGAGGCGGGCGAAAGCGTCGAGGACGCGCTTGCGCGCGAACTGCACGAGGAGCTCGGCATCGAAGTCACCGCCAGCCACCGCTGGCACACGCTCGAGCACGATTATCCGCATGCATACGTGCGGCTGTATTTCTGCAAGGTGACGGGCTGGACGGGCGAGCCGCACAGCAAGGAAGGGCAGGCGTTCGTGTGGCAGCAACTGCCGGTCGCCGTCGCGCCGCTGTTGCCGGCTGCGCTGCCGGTGCTGGAATTGCTCGAGAAGGAAGCCGCGTCGAACTGACGCCATGATGGCCTGCCGGAAAGGCGGGCCATATCACTAGCGGGCGGTGCTGCGCGCCGCTCAGCTGTCGCGGCGGCTGTCCGTGCCGTCTTCTTCCGACGAGGGGCCCTCGTCGGAAGATCCGCCGATCCGGTACTTTTCCGCGGCCCATGCGCCGAGGTCGAGCTGCTTGCAGCGGGCCGAGCAGAACGGGCGGAACTGATTTTCGGGCGTCCAGCGCACTTCGGCGCCGCACGACGGGCATTTCACAACGGTAGTCATACGAAAGCGATCCGGCCCGCGGCCGTTACAGATTGCACAGTGTCAGATGGAACGGCACGTCGATGTCCACCGCGCGCGGCCGCACATCGCCGTCCTGCATGGTGAACCGTACCCACAGCATGTATTTGTTCGCGCTCGCTTCCGGAATGACGCGCAACTCCGGCGGCACGCGCACCTGCATCAACTGGTAGGTGCGGCCGGACAGCATCTGCTGGTAGCTGCCCTGCATCGCCATGACCTTCGAAGCCTGGCCCGATTCGCGCGCGAGCCGCAGCACGATCGTCACCGCGTCGCGCAGCGGCAGCATCGGCAGGATCCACTTCGCGATGTCCTGGCGCCGCTGCTCGGCGGGCCACTGCTGCCATGCGTAGTACGACGGCAGGTCGAACTTGCACGTGCCGCCGGGAATCACCGCACGGCTGCGGATGCTGGCGAGCCACTCGTTGTCGACGAGGTGCTGCCCGGTCTTGCCCTGCATCTGCGCGAGATTGGCGAGTGTCTGCTCGATTTCGCCGAGCACGGCTTCGAGCGCGTTCTGCTCGATGCCCGGATTGCCGCGAAAGGGGGCGAGCGTCTGGCGCTGACGTTCGAGCTCCTTCATCAGATCCGATTTCAGGTCCGCGCGGCCCGTTACCTCGGCGATTTCGAACAGCGTCGTCAGCGCGACGTGGTGTTCACGCGGGTCCTCCTGAGCCAAAAAGAACGCGAAGCGCTCGAAGAGATCTTCGAGGCGCAACAGCGTGCGAATTCGCTCGTTGAACGGATACTCGTAAAGAATCAAGCGCGCTCGCCTCTTGGGTAGGGATTGAAACAATGCAGGACATTCTAATGCTCACTCTCTACCCTAGCAACGCGCCAATTTCGTACACCATCACGATCGGGCGCGAGGTTCAGCGCGCGGCGGCCGCAAACCCGAGATAGCGTTGGTGCAGTGCATCGACCTGTGCGGCGAGCGCGTCGGGTGTCGTCGCGTCGTTGACGATCACGTCGTCGGCCGCCGCGAGGCGGGCCTCGCGTGTTGCCTGTTTCGCGATGATCGCTTCGACCTGCTCACGCGTGAAGCCGTTGCGCCGCATCACGCGTGCGATCTGTGTTTCGACCGGGCAATCGACGACGAGCACGCGATCGCAGCGCGCCTTCCAGTTGCCTGACTCGACGAGCAGCGGCACGACGAATATCACGTACGGGCCTTGCGCTTCGCGTGCTTCGCGATCGGTCTCCGCGCGGATCAGCGGATGCGTGATCGCCTCGAGGCGCCGGAGCGCGGCGTCGTCGCTGAAGATCAGTGCGCGCATCTTCGCACGGTCGAGCGAGCCGTCGGCGGCAACGAAGCTGCGACCGAATGCCTGTTCGATCGCGGGCATCGCGAGACCGCGTGGTGCGGTGATGCGATGGGCGATCAGATCGGTATCGACCAGGGACGCGCCGCGGGCGCCGAACAGGTCGGCGACGGTCGTCTTGCCGCTGCCGATGCCGCCGGTGAGTCCAATTGCGAACATGTCAGCCTCCGAGCGCCGAATAGAACGGGGTGCCGAAAAACAGCGTCGCGACGCCGCCTGCCGCGAGGAACGGGCCGAACGGAATCGGCTCCTCGAAGCGCATGCGGCCGCGCCAGGTTGCAATGAGCCCGACGATCGCGCCCGTCACCGCGGCGAACAGCACGACCTGCGGCAATGCGGCCCAGCCCATCCATGCGCCGAGCGCGGCGAGCAGCTTCAGATCGCCGAAACCGATGCCCTCGATGCCGCGCAGCCATTTGAACAGCCAGTAGATTGACCACAGGAACAGGTAGCCGGCCACGGCCCCGATCACTGCCGAGCGCAGCGACGTGAACGTGCCGCCGAGGTTCAGCACGAGCCCGGCCCAGAGGAGCGGCAGCGTCATCGAGTCGGGCAGGTAGCCCGTCCGAATGTCGATCGCGCTCATCGCGAGCAGCGCGGCGCACAGGGCGAACGCGGCAAGCGCGGCGACGGTCGGGCCGAATGCCGCGAGTGAGCCGGCGGCGAGCAGCGCGCACGCGAGCTCGACGAGCGGATATACGATGCCGATCGCGTGGCCGCAGCGCCGGCAGCGCCCGCGCAGCATCAGAAAGCTGACGAGCGGGATGTTTTCCCATGCGCTCAGCACGTGGCCGCAATGCGGGCAGGCGCTGCGCGGGCGCCACAAATCGTAGCGCGGCGGGTAGCCGTCGTCGGGCGGGGCGCTCGTGTTGCCGGTCGCTTCATCGATCTCGGCCTGCCACGCACGCTGCATCATCACGGGCAGCCGGTGGACGACCACGTTCAGGAAGCTGCCGATGCAAAGGCCGACGACGACCGCGAACGCATACTGCAGCGCGGGCGGCAGCATTGCCAGCGCGAGCAGCGCGCTCTCGGGCGAATCGGTAACGGAGTACAGGGGCGCTGGCGTCATGAGCTCAAGGTTCGGACTAAAAGGCGACAGAATCGGTTGCGATGCTACACCACGTTGCCGAGCTGAAGGATGGGCAGGTACATCGCGATCACGAGGCCGCCGACGAGTGCGCCCAGTACGATCACGATCAACGGTTCGCCGAGCGCGGCGAGGGCATCGAGACGCGCGTCGAGCTGGCGTTCGCACAGCGCGGCGATGTCGGCAAGCATCGTGTCGAGCGTACCGGTTTCCTCGGCGACGGCGATCGGCTGCACGACGTCGTCCGGAAAGCAGCCGGCCGACTGCATCGCGTCCGCGAGGCGTGCGCCGCGCAGCACGCGGGCCGCGATGTGCGCAGTGGCATGCTCGAACACCGGATGGCCGGCGGTGCGCTCGAGCGTGGCAAAGGCGTCGGCGAGCGGCACGCCGGCGCCGAGCAGCGTCGCAAGCGAGCGGCACCAGCGTGCGGCCGCGTACCGGCTGAGCGCGTGACCCGCGAGCGGCGCATGTAACAGGCGCCGCGCGACGGCGTGGCGCAGCGGTGCCGACCGCCGCAGCGCGTGATGCGCTGCCAGCCCGACTGCCGCCGTACCGGCAGCGAGCCCGCCGCCCCATGCCGACAGCGCGGAGGACAGTGCGAGCAGCGCGCGGGTCGGCGCCGGTAGTGCGGCGCCGAATCCGTCGAAGATCTGCCGGAACGTCGGTACCACCCACACCATCAATGCGACCGAGATCGCGAGCCCGAACAGGATGACGGCCGCCGGGTACGCGAGTGCGGCCCGCAGCTTGCGCCACTGCGCGTCGGTGCGCTCGCGGTGTTCCGCGACCCGCGTCAGCACGATGCCGAGCGAGCCTGACGCTTCGCCGACCTCGATCAGCTGGCGATACAGCGTGCCGAACTGGGATGGATAGCGTGCGAGCGCATCGGCGAAGCGCCGGCCGCCGACGATTTCGCGGGCGAGACCCGCTGCGATGCGCGGCAGGCCATCGTGTGGCCGCGTGCGCGCGAGCATCTCGAGCGACGGCGCGAGCGGCAACCCGGCCTGCAGCAGGCTCGCGAGCTGGCGCGTGAAGCGCGTGACGTCTCGCGCGCTGGCCGTTGGCGGCCGGGCCGGCCCGCGAACGTCGAGCGACAGTACGGCGATGCCGTCGCGTGCGAAGCGCGGCGCGTGCGCTCGCGGCGTCGAATGCGATAACGGTCCCGCGGCGCAACGTGCCGTCGCGACGGCGGCCGCGCCACGCGAGGCGGGTTTCGCGCGGCGGCGTGCGCATGCTCATGCGGCAGGAGTCGCGGTGAGGGCTTCCGCGATGCTCGTCGTGCCGTCACGGACGCGTGCGAGCGCCGCGTCGCGCAGATTGCGCACGCCTTCGGCCGCCACGCATTGCGCGAGTTCGCCAACACTCGCCCGTGCGACGATGCGTTCCGCCAGCCCGGACGATACCGGCATCGTCTGGTGCAGGCCGATACGGCCGCGATAGCCGATGCCGTGACAGGCCGGACAACCTCGCGCGACGAACGGCCGCCATCCGGTTGCGAGGGCAGCCGGGTCGCAGCCGGCCTCGCGCAGGACGGGCACAGGCGCGTCCGAATGCACGCGGCAGGCGGTGCACAACCGCCGGACGAGGCGTTGCGCGGTGACGAGGTGCAGTGCGGCCGCGAGGTTGTACGGCGCGACACCGATGTCGAGCAGCCGCGCGACGGCGGCCGGTGCGTCGTTCGTGTGCAGCGTCGACAGCACGAGATGGCCGGTCTGCGCGGCCTTGATCGCGACGTCGGCCGTCTCCGCATCGCGAATCTCGCCGACCATGATGATGTCCGGATCCTGCCGCAGGAGCGCACGCAGTGCAGTCGCGAACGTGAGCCCGGCCTTTTCGGCGACACCGACCTGGCTGATGCCGTCGAGCTGGATTTCGGCGGGATCCTCGACCGTGCAGACGTTGTGCGCGTCGCGATCGAGCATCTGTAGCGCGCAGTAGAGCGACAGCGTCTTGCCGCTGCCGGTCGGACCCGTGACGAGTACGAGGCCATGCGGTGCGCGTATCGCGGCCTCCATCGCGGCTGCTTGCTGCGCGTCGAAGCCGAGGCGGGCGAGCGTGAGGTCCGGTGGCATGGTTTCCAGCCGCCGCAGCACCAGCTTCTCACCGAACAACGTCGGTAGCGAGCTGACACGGTAGTCGCCGCGCGTACCGCCGTCGATCACGATGCGAAGCCTGCCGTCCTGCGGGAGCCGCCGCTCGGCGATGTCCATGCGCGCAAGCACCTTGATCCGTGTGACGAGCGCGTCGCGCAGATGAAGGGGCGGCCGCGCATGTTCGTGCAGCACGCCGTCGATGCGCAGGCGGATGCGCCAGCCGGCTTCGAATGGTTCGACGTGGATGTCGGATGCGTCGCGTACGCGAGCCGCGTGAAGCGTATCCGTCAGCAGCCGCACGGCCGGCGCATCGTCGAGCTGAGCCGCGTCGAGCGCGCGTGGTGCGGCGGCGGGCGACGCATCGGAGTGGGCGGGCGGCTGCATGCGCAGCGGCGCCCCGGGAGGAGGGAAATGCATGTGAGCCGGCACGCTGGCCGCCTGTTGACCGTGACCAGCAGATGGTCGCGCGTCGCGGGCGGCGCCGGCAGTCGGCCGTTCGGCTAGCGCCTGGTGGCGCGCGCGGTGCGCGAGCCGCGCGGCTTGAAGAGCTTGACGGTGCGCACGGCCTGATCGTCGCTGCGCATCACCTCGAGCATCACGTCACCGATTTTCAGGCACACGTCGTCTTCCGGAATTTCCTCGAGGATTTCGAGCACCAGGCCGTTCAGCGTCTTCGGCCCGTCGGTAGGCAGCTTCAGGTGCAGCCAGCGATTCAGTTCGCGCAGCGGCATGCTTGCCGAGACGATGCATTCGCCGTTCTCGTCCCAGCCGCCCGCGCGTTCGCTGCGCGGCATCGACGTCGTGAATTCGCCGATCAGCTCCTCGATGATGTCTTCGGGTGTGACGAGCCCTTCGAGCTCGCCGTACTCGTTGACGACGAGCGCGGTCCGCTGCCGCGTTTCCTGGAAAAACTGGAGCTGCTGCACCACCGGCGTGCCGGACGGCACGTAGTACGGTTCGGCGAGCAGCGTGCGCAGCGTCTCGCGGTCGAACTCCTGGTTGTGCAGCGCGGTCAGCGTCTTGCGGACGTGCAGCACGCCGAGCACCTTGTCGATGTCGCCTTCGTAGACGACAAGCCGGTTGTGATAGCAGGTCTCGAGCTGGTGCACGACGTCGTCGAGCGGCGCGTAGAAGTTGAGCGATTCGATCTGGCGGCGCGGCACCATCACGTCGTCGACCGTGATGTTCTCCAGGTCGAACAGGTTGAGCAGGATGCTGCGGTGCTTGGTCGGCATGAAACTGCTCGACTCGAGCACGATGGCGCGCAGCTCGTCAGCCGACATTCGCTGGTCGCGACCCTTCTTCGTGTTGATGCGCAGCACCCACAGCACGCCGTTCGCGAGTGCGTTGACGAACCAGACGACGGGCTTGAACACGCGCATCAGCGGCGCGATCACGAGGCTCGCGGGCAGCGCGATGCGTTCGGGGAACGTCGCGCCGACGATTTTCGGCGCGATTTCGGCGAACACGATGATCAGGAAAGCGACGATGCCGGTCGCGATCGACAGCGCGACGTTGTTGCGGCCGAACGTATGCAGCGCGAGCGACGTCGTCAGGACCGGGATGATCGTGTTGAACAGGTTGTTGCCGATCAGGATCACGCTGAGCAGCAGGTCAGTGCGCGTGAGCAGCCCTTGCGTGGTTTTCGCGCCGAGTGCGCCCTGGCTGGCGAGATGCTTCAGCCGATGGCGGTTGAGCGCCATCATCGCGGTCTCGGAAATCGAAAAGAAGCTGGAACAGAGGAGAAGCAGGAAGACGGCGCCGAATTGCGCCCATAAGGGAATTTGGTCCACGCGTTGGAAGGGCAGTGAAGGACTGGGATGGAAGGAATATAGCAGAGGCTGGCGACCGCGATGTGTCGTGCGCGACACAAGGGGTCTGCGGCGGCCGGGCAAAAAAAAACCGTGCACGAAGTGCACGGTTTTTTCAAATCTGGTCGGGGTGAGAGGATTCGAACCTCCGGCCTCTACGTCCCGAACGTAGCGCTCTACCAGGCTAAGCTACACCCCGATTTTTGCTCTTCGGACTTCGCCGTCTTCGTTAAGAATCGCTGCGTCGTCACAAGCAAGAACGTAACTATAACGATGTTTTTTCTAAAAGGGAATACTTTGATGAAGAAAATTTTCGAGACAAGGTATCGCTTCGCGTTCGCGGCGTGTTTACGACTGCCGCGACGTCGAGTATGAGCACAACCCGAGCAGGCTTTCCTTGTAGATCGAATCGGGGAACGCGGCAATCGCAGCGGCTGCCGCCTGCGCTTCCTGGCGTGCGCATTCGAGCGTGTGATCGAGCGCACCCGAACGCGTGATCGCTTCGAAAATCGTGTCGAAGCGATCGGTGCCGCCCTGTTCGATCGCCTCGCGTGCGAGCGCCGACTGTTCGGGCGTGCCGCGTTCGATCAGATAGATGAGCGGCAGCGTCGGCTTGCCTTCGCGCAGGTCGTCGCCGGCATTCTTGCCCATTGCCTCGGCCGTGCCCGCATAGTCGAGCCAGTCGTCCATGATCTGGAACGCGGTGCCGATCCGGCGGCCGTATTCGGCGGCGGCGGCCTCGGTCGGCGCATCGGCGCCCGCGAGCACCGCGCCCAGGCGTGCCGACGCCTCGAACAGCTTGGCCGTCTTGTAGCGGATCACCTGCATGTAGCGCGTTTCGTCGACGTCCGCGTCGTGCATGTTGAGGAGCTGCAGCACCTCGCCTTCCGAAATGATCGTCGTCGCTTCGGACAGGATCTCCATCACGCGCATCTTGCCGACGCCGACCATCATCTCGAACGAGCGCGAGTAGAGGTAGTCGCCTACCAGCACGCTCGCCGCGTTGCCGAACAGCGCATTGGCGGTCTGGCGGCCGCGGCGCAGCTCGGATTCGTCGACGACGTCGTCATGCAGCAGCGTGGCCGTGTGGATGAACTCGACGACGGCGGCCAGCACGTGCCGCTGGTGCGACGTCTCGCCGAGCGCGCCGGCGACGAGCAGCAGCAATGCCGGACGCAGCCGCTTGCCGCCCGCGCCGATGATGTACTCGGCGATCTGGTTGATCAGCAGCACATCGGACGCGAGGCTTTGCCGGATAACGCGATTCACCTGCTCCATGTCGCTGGTGATCGGAGCGAGCAGGTGGGCGGCGCTGAGGGTGGGGGAGGCGGTGGACGACGACATGATGATGGAATTGGGTGATGCGGCGGATTATAAGTCGAATCCGCGATATGCCGGTCTGTCAGACGTACCAGCGGCGCGATTTTGGCCGTCCGGCAGAGGCCCGCGCGCGGCAATCGTCGATCGGCTTTGACTTGGGTGCTAAGCCCATGTATAATCACGTGTTTTCCGCGCGTGGTGTGCGGAAAAATTGGATCCAGAGTGAGGTTCTCAATGTACGCGGTCATAAAAACCGGCGGCAAGCAGTACAAGGTTGCCGTTGGCGAAAAACTCAAAGTAGAACAGATACCGGCTGACATTGACGCTGAAATCACGCTCGACCAGGTTCTCGCAGTGGGCGAAGGCGAATCGATTAAGTTCGGTACGCCGCTGGTCAGTGGGGCTTCCGTCAAGGCCACCGTTGTGTCGCACGGTCGTCATGCCAAGGTCACCATCTTCAAGATGCGTCGCCGGAAGCACTACCAAAAGCACGGCGGCCACCGCCAGAACTACACTGAGCTGCGCATCGACGCGATCAACGCGTAAGCGCCTCGGTAAAGGAGCAATCAGATGGCACACAAAAAGGCAGGCGGCTCTTCCCGGAACGGCCGCGACTCCGAGTCGAAACGTCTCGGCGTGAAAGTGTACGGCGGCCAGGCAATCAATGCCGGCGGCATCATCGTGCGTCAGCGCGGTACGCGCATGCACGCAGGCGAGAACGTCGGCATGGGCAAGGATCACACCTTGTTCGCGCTGGTCGACGGTCACGTCAAGTTCGCGACGAAGGGCGCGGACAAGAAGCATCTGGTCATCGTTGTCCCGGCGGCTGCCTAAGTTCAGGCACCCACGGGCTTCGTAGCCGAAAGGCCCCGCAGTCTTCGCGGGGCCTTTTTTTATTTGGTCGCCGGGCGCGTGTGCGTTCGGGCGGCCATCGCGCAACCGGCGTACGATCGGCCGAACGGCAGATTGTTCAAGCGCGCCGGCGCGCGGCACAATAGCGGAAATACTGGGCGGAGTGACGAATGAAGTTCATTGACGAAGCACGAATCGAAGTCATCGCCGGCGACGGAGGCGATGGCAGTGCGTCGATGCGCCGCGAGAAATTCGTCCCGTTCGGCGGGCCGGACGGCGGCGACGGCGGCCGGGGCGGTAGCGTATACGCGATTGCCGACCGCAACATCAACACGCTGATCGACTACCGTTACGCGAAGAAGCACCTGGCGCGCAACGGCGAAAACGGGCGCGGATCGGATTGCTACGGCAAGGGCGGTGACGACGTCACGCTGCGCATGCCGGTCGGCACGATCATCAGCGACATGGATACCGGCGAGCTGATCGCCGACCTGACCGAGCACGACCAGCAGGTGATGCTTGCCCAGGGCGGCGCCGGCGGGCTCGGCAACCTGCATTTCAAGTCGAGCACGAACCGTGCGCCGCGCCAGAAGACGGACGGCAAGCCCGGCGAGCGCCGCATGCTGAAGCTCGAGCTGAAGGTGCTCGCCGACGTCGGCCTGCTCGGCATGCCGAACGCAGGCAAGTCGACGTTCATCTCGTCGGTGTCGAACGCGCGGCCGAAGATTGCCGACTACCCGTTCACGACGCTTGCGCCGAATCTCGGCGTGGTGCGCGTCGGTCCGAGCAAGAGCTTCGTGATCGCCGACATCCCGGGGCTGATCGAGGGCGCCGCCGAAGGCGCGGGCCTCGGCCATCAGTTCCTGCGTCACCTGCAGCGCACCGGCGTGCTGCTGCATCTGGTCGATCTCGCGCCGTTCGACGAAAGCGTCGATCCGGTGGCGGAAGCGACGGCGATCGTCGGCGAGCTGCGCAAGTACGACGAGGCGCTCTACGAGAAGCCGCGCTGGCTCGTGCTCAACAAGCTCGACATGGTGCCGGAGGACGAACGCAAGGCACGGGTCGAGGATTTCCTCGAGCGCTTCGAGTGGGACGGCCCCGTGTTCGAGATCTCGGCACTGACGGGCCAGGGTTGTGAAGCGCTGTGCTACGCGATCTACGACTACCTCTCCGAGCATTCGGACGCGCATCGCGCCGCGGAGGCGGAAGATCTCGCGGCAGACGTGCGTTTCCGCGATGCGCCGCCCGCCAAGGGCGACGCAGCGCCGGGCGACGACGCCTGAGCGATTCCGGAACGCGCCGGGCATGCCGCCCGGCGCCGGCGTTCAATCGCGCCCGGTCGGAAAGGCAGCAGATACAGGAGACAGTGCAGGATGCGTTCGATCATCGCGGATTCGAAGCGATTGGTGGTGAAGGTGGGCTCCAGCCTCGTGACCAACGACGGCAAGGGGCTCGATCATGCGGCAATCGGCCGTTGGGCGGCTCAGATCGCCGCACTGCGCGCCCAGGGCAAGGAAGTCGTGCTCGTCAGTTCGGGCGCGATTGCCGAAGGGATGCAGCGGCTCGGCTGGAGCAAGCGACCGCGGGAAATCGATGAGTTGCAGGCTGCAGCCGCAGTCGGCCAGATGGGGCTCGCGCAGGTCTATGAAAGCCGCTTCACCGAGCACGACATCCGCACCGCGCAGATCCTGCTGACGCATGCCGACCTGGCGGACCGCGAGCGTTACCTGAATGCGCGTTCGACGATGCTGACGCTGTTGCGACTTGGCGTCGTGCCGATCATCAACGAGAACGACACGGTCGTCACCGACGAAATCAAGTTCGGCGACAACGACACGCTCGGCGCGCTCGTTGCAAACCTGATCGAAGGCGATGCCCTGATCATCCTGACCGACCAGTCGGGGCTGTTCACGGCCGATCCGCGCAAGGACCCGAACGCGACGCTCGTTGCGGAAGCCAACGCAGGCGCGCCGGAACTCGAGGCGATGGCCGGCGGCGCGGGCTCGAGCCTCGGCCGTGGCGGGATGTTGACGAAGATCCTCGCGGCGAAACGCGCCGCGCACAGCGGCGCGAACACCGTGATCGCGAGCGGCCGGGAGGCCGACGTGCTCGTGCGCCTGGCGGCCGGTGAGGCGATCGGCACGCAACTGATCGCACGTACCGCGCGGATGGCGGCGCGCAAGCAGTGGATGGCCGACCATCTTCAGGTGCGCGGCCATGTCGTGATCGATGCGGGCGCGGTCGAGAAGCTGACGGCCGGCGGCAAGAGCCTGCTCCCGATCGGCGTGATCGACGTGCAGGGCGCGTTCGCGCGCGGCGAAGTCATCGCATGTGTCGGCCCCGACGGGCGCGAAGTGGCGCGCGGGCTCACGAACTACAGCAGTGCGGAGACGAAGCTGATTCACCGCAAGCCGAGTGGTGAGATCGAATCCGTGCTCGGTTACATGCTGGAGCCGGAATTGATCCATCGCGACAACCTGGTGCTGGTGTGACCATTCGAGCCGGTTCCGGCCGTCAAACGAAAAAGCCCGCGTGATGCGGGCTTTTTCATGCGACGAACGGGGCGCGGCGGGCGCCGCGCGCCGTCAGCGCAACTGGCTCATCGCGGTGCGGTGAAACCGGATGTTCTCCAGGATCTGCGCGGTCGAGCCCTGCGGCATCTTGTTCGCGCAGAAGTAGTCCTGATAGAGCGCCGAATGGTAGGCATTCAGCTCGCCGTTCTCGATGCGCCGCCAGTCGTTCTCGACGGTGCGGTCCCAGCCGTCGTGTTCCGAATTCAGGCCGGCATACTGGCGCCATTCGTAGGTGTCGCAGCGGATGCCTTCGTAGTTCACGTTGCGCGCGCCGGCCGGGCTCGTGATGACGACCGCGTAGCGCACGACGCCATCGGTGCCGACCGCGAGCGACTTCGCGTCGACGAAGAACTTGAGCGGCGTGTTCTGCGATACGTTGAACGGCAGGAGGTCGCCCGTCTGCGGCAGCGGCGGCAGCGAGTCGACCGTGTTTTCCTTCCACGTGCCCTGGCGGTCCAGCAGATACACGAACTCGCTGTCATCCTTGTTGGTGGGTGTCTTCGAATTCGCGCAACCTGCCAGCGTGGCGACCGCGGCAATCGATGCGAGCGCGAGAGCAATCGCTTTCAATATGCATTCCTCGTAAAAAAAGGGCGCGACACCAAGGTCGCGCCCGGTCATGCAGTTCGATTCGTCATTTGCCGACGATCACGTGGGGCGGCATCTCGTCGAGCGTGCCCGCTTCCACTTCGATCTCCGAACAGACTACCGATGTGTCGACAATCGTCAGCGTCTGCTGGGCCTCCACGCCAATGACGCGCGGATAGCGCGACAGACGCGGCCCACGCGGCTTCTCGGCTCGCTGCGCCGGGCGGCGCAGGAAGCGCGACAGTTCCGTCAGCGCCAACTGATAGACATCCCGCTTGAACTCGATCACCGCATCGAGCGGCACCCAGTACTCGTTCCAGCGCCACGCATCGAACTCCGGGTGGTCGGTCGCGCGCAAGCAAATGTCGCAATCGCGTCCAACCATCCGCAGCAGGAACCAGATCTGCTTCTGGCCGCGGTAATGACCGCGTACTTCGCGTTTAATGAACTTGTCAGGCACCTCATAACGCAACCAGTCGCGTGTGCGGCCGATTATCTTGACGTGTTCCGGATGCAGGCCCGTTTCCTCGTGCAGTTCCCGGTACATCGCCTGCATGGGGGTCTCGCCGTACTTGATCCCACCTTGAGGAAACTGCCAGGAATGCTCGCGGAGCCGCTTGCCCCAAAACACCTCGTTGCGCGCGTTCAAGAGGATGATGCCGACGTTCGGGCGAAAGCCTTCACGATCCAGCATACAACCACCTTCGAATCCTTTAAAATTGCTTTGATTATAAACAGATAACGGGCGCTGCGCACCGTGACGGAGCGAATCCGCGCGGGGCACACCGGCTGAATTGTCCCTGATTAGTCTGCTACGTCATCTGCGCCATCGTCGTCCGTCGCGCGCAGCTTTTTCACCTTGAAACTTTTTCGGGCGCCCCGCCTGGGGGCGCCGTTTTTGGAACCGTCCGCATGAAAGCTTCCCGTTTCTTTATCGGCACCCTGAAAGAAGCACCCGCCGACGCAGAGATCGTCAGCCACAAGCTGATGGTGCGCGCCGGCATGATCCGTCGCGTCGCCGGCGGCATCTATAACTACCTGCCGGTCGGCCTGCGTTCGATTCGCAAGGTCGAGGCGATCGTGCGCGAGGAAATGAACCGGGCGGGCGCCATCGAGCTGCTGATGCCGGCCGTGCAACCCGCCGAACTGTGGCAGGAATCGGGCCGCTGGGAGCAGTACGGCCCCGAGCTGCTGCGCTTCAAGGACCGCAAGGACAACGACTTCGTGATCGGGCCGACGCACGAGGAAGTCATTACCGACATCGCGCGCAACCAGATCAAGAGCTACCGGCAGATGCCGGTGAACTTCTACCAGATCCAGACGAAGTTCCGCGACGAGATCCGTCCGCGCTTCGGCGTGATGCGCGGCCGCGAATTCATCATGAAGGACGCATACTCGTTCGACAAGGATGCGGCCGGCCTGAACGAGTCGTATCGCAAGATGTACGACGCGTACGTGCGCATCTTCACGCGCCTCGGCCTCGAGTTCCGTGCGGTCGCGGCCGACAGCGGCTCGATCGGCGGCAACTTCTCGCACGAATTCCACGTGATCGCGGACACCGGTGAAGACGCGATCGCATACTGCCCGACGTCCGAATTCGCGGCGAACATCGAGGCGGCCGAAGCGCTGCCGCTGACGCCTAAGCGCGCGGCGCCGGCCGAAGCGATGGCGAAGGTCGCGACGCCCGGCAAGGCGAAGTGCGAAGCCGTCGCCGAGCTGCTGGCCATCCCGCTCGAGCGCACGATCAAGTCGATCGTGCTCGCGACCGACAACGAAGGCGCCGAGCCGACCATCTGGCTCGTGATGCTGCGCGGCGATCACGACCTGAACGAGATCAAGGTGTCGAAACTGCCGGGCCTGAAGAACCACCGCTTCGCGACCGAGCAGGAAATCGTCGAGTGGTTCGGCACGCCGCCGGGCTATCTCGGCCCGGTCGGCACGAAGAAGCCGGTGAAGGTGATCGCGGACCGCACGGTCGCGAACATGAGCGACTTCGTCGTCGGTGCGAACGAGGTCGACTATCACATCGCGGGCGTGAACTGGGGCCGCGACCTGCCGGAGCCGGACGTCGCCGACGTGCGCAACGTGAAGAAGGGCGACCCGTCGCCGGACGGCAAGGGCGTGATCGACATCTGCCGCGGTATCGAGGTCGGCCACGTGTTCCAGCTCGGCACCAAGTATTCGGAAGCGATGGGTGCGACGTTCCTCGACGAGTCGGGCAAGCCGCAGCCGATGCTGATGGGCTGCTACGGCGTCGGCGTCACGCGCATTCTCGGCGCGGCGATCGAACAGAACTTCGACGACCGCGGCATCATCTGGCCCGAGTCGATCGCGCCGTTCGAAGTCGTGCTGTGCCCGATGGGCTATGACCGCAGCGACATGGTGCGCGAGACCGCCGACAAGCTGTACGCGGAACTCGTCGCAGCCGGCATCGACGTGATCCTCGACGATCGCGGCGAGCGCCCGGGCGTGATGTTCGCCGACTGGGAACTGATCGGCGTGCCGCATCGCCTCGTGATCGGCGAGCGCGGCCTGAAGGAAGGCAAGATCGAGTATCAGGGCCGCCGCGACGCCGAAGCGACGCTGCTGCCGGCGGATGCGGCTGCGGCGACGGTCGCGGAGAAGATCCGCGCCGCGCTCGCGCGCTAAGCGCACCGACCGGGGAACGCGGTGGAATACACCTTCCTGTCGGCCACCGTGCTCCTGGTGCTGATCACCGATCCGCTCGGCAACATCCCGCTGTTCATTTCGGCGATGCGGGATGTGCCGCGCGAGCGGCGCGTGAAGCTGATCCTGCGCGAAGTGGGGATCGCGTTCGTGATCCTGCTGTTCTTCATGCTGGTCGGCGACCGCTTCCTGCGGATGATGAGCCTCACCGACCTGTCGCTGCGGCTCGGCGGCGGCATCGTGCTGTTCCTGATCGCGCTGCGGATGATCTTCCCGCATCCGGACGGCGCGCTCGGCAACGATCCGCGCGCAGGCGGCGAGCCGTTCATCGTGCCGCTCGCGATTCCGGCGCTCGCCGGGCCGTCCGCGCTCGCGACGGTGATGCTGCTGACGTCGCAGGGGCCCGGCAAGATGCTCGAGTGGGTCGGCGCGCTGACGGTCACGATGATCGTCTGCGCGGTGACGCTGGTGCTGGCCGAGCGGATCCAGCAATGGATCGGCGAGCGGACCGTCGCGGCATTCGAGCGGCTGATGGGCCTCGTGCTCGTCGCGATTTCGGTCGAGATGATGCTGGGCGGCGTCCGCGCGTTCGTGCACCAGCTGTAGGGCGCAGGCGGCGCACACGCAAGCTGCCAAAAAAAGCGGCGCTCCGGGAAACCGGAGCGCCGCTGTCTATTTATATAGTGCGGAGCGGGGCGCTCAGACGTTCGCGGTCAGCGCGCGGATCGTCGGCAGATTGCGCCAGTAGCCCTTCGCGTCCATCCCGCAGCCGAACACGTAGCGGTCCGGCACCGAGAAGCCGCAGAAGTCGGGGTGCAGCGGCTTGGCCTTCGCGAGCGTCTTCTCGCACAGCACGGCCGACATGAAGCGCTTGGCGCCCATGTCGAGGATGCGGTCGCGGATCGCGGCCATCGTCTCGCCTTCGTCGAGGATGTCGTCGAGCACGAGCACGATCCGGTCCTTCACCGATTCGCGCGGCGCGACGCGCCAGTGCATTTCCGGGCTGCCCTGCGTCGTGTTGCGGTAGCGGGTCAGGTGGATGTAATCGAATTCCAGCGGGAAATCGAGATGCGGCAGCAGCATCCCGGTAAACACCGCGGCGCCGCCCATCACCGAGAGAACGAGCGGGAACGCGTCGCCGATCTCGGCGCGGATCGCGTCGGCCATCTTGGAGATCGACGCGTTGACGGCGTCCGCCGAGACGATCTCTTCGGAGTGGTTGAAAATGTGGAGGGCTTCTTCGCGGTTCATGTGTTCTGGCGGGCAGTCGGTATACAAATAAGAATGAAGCAGAACGGCGGGCGCGCGCTACAGCAAAAACCCGCGCGCCGGCCGATGGGCGGAATCAGCGCATGCCGGGCATCATGCCCTTCAGGCCGCGCATCATCTTCTGCATGTTGCCGCCCTTCAGCTTCTTCATCATCGTACGCATCTGATCGTACTGGTTCAGCATCCGGTTGACTTCCTGCACCGGCACGCCCGCGCCGGCTGCAATGCGGCGCTTGCGCGTCGCCTTGATGATCTCGGGTTTCGCGCGCTCGGCCGGCGTCATCGAGCTGATGATGCCTTCCATCCGGCGGATCGACTTCTCGGCCTGGCCCATGTCGGCGCCGGCCGCCGCCTGCTGGAACTGCGCAGGGAGTTTGTCCATCAGCGACGACAGGCCGCCCATGTTCTTCATCTGCGAGATCTGCGCGCGGAAATCGTTCAGGTCGAAGTCGCCGCCTTTCTTGACCTTGTCGGCGAGCTTCTGCGCGGCCTGCACGTCGACACCGCGCTGCGCCTCCTCGACGAGCGCGAGGATGTCGCCCATGCCGAGGATCCGGTTCGCCATCCGGTCGGGGTGGAATACCTCGAGGCCGTCGAGCTTCTCGGCCACGCCGACGAACTTGATCGGCTTGCCCGTGACGTGACGCACCGACAGCGCGGCGCCGCCGCGCGAATCGCCGTCGAGCTTGGTCAGCACGACGCCGGTGAGCGGCAGTGTGTCGTTGAACGCCTTCGCGGTGTTGACCGCGTCCTGGCCGAGCATCGCGTCGACGACGAACAGCGTTTCGGCCGGCTTCAGCGTGCCGTGCAGCGCGGCGATTTCCTGCATCATCGCCTCGTCGATGCCGAGGCGGCCGGCCGTATCGACGATCAGCACGTCATGGTAGTGGCGCTTCGCCCAGTCGACGGCCGCGACCGCGATGTCGACGGGCTTCTGGTCCGGCGTGGACGGGAAGAAGTCGGCGCCGACCTGTTCGCTCACCGTTTTCAGCTGCATGATCGCGGCCGGGCGATACACGTCGCACGACACGGTCAGCACCTTTTTCTTGTACTTCTCGCGCAGCAGCTTCGCGAGCTTGCCGGCGGTCGTGGTCTTGCCCGCGCCCTGCAGGCCGGCCATCAGGATCACGGCGGGCGGCGTGACCGCGAGGTTCAGCTCGGCGGCCTTGCCTTCGTAGTCGCCGCCGATCACGGCGGTCAGTTCCTTCTGGACCACGCCGACCAGCGCCTGACCCGGCGACAGGCTGCTGATCACTTCTTCGCCGAGCGCCTTTTCCTTGACCTTGGCGATGAATTCGCGGACGACCGGCAGCGAAACGTCGGCCTCCAGCAGGGCGAGACGCACCTCTCGGAGCATCTCCTGCGTGTTCGCCTCGGTAAGCCGGGCCTCGCCGCGCAGCGTCTTGACGACGCGCGCCATCCGTTGAGTGAGATTGTCGAGCATGGGGAGCGATGGACAGTGGGGCCCGAAGGCGCGGCGGAACCGAACAAAGGGAGCCGTCGCGGGAAGGGGGCCTAGTGTAAACTTCGAACATGGATATTGTACTGTATGCCCTCACCGCATTCCTGTACGGCGGCCTCGCCGTCGCAGGCTGGCGCACGCACCGCCAGGGCGCGACGCCGCTCGTCGCGAGCGTGCCGGCCGTGCCGGTTCCCGCGTCGGCCGCGTCCGGGATGAGCGGGGCCGGCCGCGCGCTGCTGTTCGCCGCGCTGGTCGCGCATGGCGTGCTGCTCCACACGACGATCTTTCCGAACGATGCGATGGTGTTCGGCTTCGCGTTTGCGCTGTCCGCGATGTTCTGGCTCGGCGCCGGCATCTACTGGATCGAGAGCTTCTTCTTCCCGCTCGACAGCCTGCGCCTGCTGGTATTGCCGCTCGCGTGCGGCGCGTCGCTGCTGCCGCTCGTGTTCGGCGGCGTGCGGGTGCTTCCTTATGCCGCAGCGCCGCTGTTCAAGCTGCATTTCCTGATCGCAAACATCGCATACGGCCTGTTCGCGATCGCGGCGCTGCACGCGATCCTGATGCTGATGGTCGAGCGGCGCCTGCAGTCGCTGAGGAGCGGCGGGCGCGACGGCTCGACGGGCTGGATCGCGAGCTGGCTCGAGACGCTGCCGCCGCTGCTCACGCTCGAGAAGCTGCTGTTCCGCCTGATCGGCGCCGGCTTCGTGCTGCTCACGCTGACGCTCGCGTCGGGCATCCTGTTCAGCGAGCAGGTCGACGCGCGCGCGCTGCGCCTCGACCACAAGACGGTATTCGCGATCCTGTCGTGGCTGATGTTCGGCGGCCTGCTGGTCGCCCGCAAGACGTCGGGCTGGCGTGGCCGTGGTGCCGCGCGCTGGGTGCTCGTGTCGTTCGCCGCGCTGCTGCTCGCGTATGTCGGCAGCCGGTTCGTTTTCGAGGTGCTGCTGCACCGTTCCGTGGTTTGAACGCAGGTTTCCGATGCGACAGATTCTTCTCCTGATTCTTCTCTTCTTCGCGGGTTCGTGGATCGCGCGCAAGCTGCGCCAGGCCCAGGAGCACGCGCAGGCGCGCACCGGCCGCGGCGCCGGTTACGACGGTACGCCCGGCGCCGGCGGCGCGGGTTCGGGGCGCCCGAACGGCGACGCGCGGGCGTTGCCCGAGCCGATGGTGCGCTGCGCCGAATGCGGCGTGCATGCGCCGAAGGGCGACGCCGTCGCCGCGGGCGGCGAATACTTCTGCAGTGCCGAGCACGCGCAGCGCCACGCCGCGCGTACGAGCGGTCAAGACGCACGATGAGCGACGCGCGGTTGCTGTCGGTTGACTCGGACGGCTGGGTGCGCGAAGCGCGCCATGCGCCGTCGCCGAACTTCGAGGTGCGGCCCGCAGGTGCGGTGCCGACGCTCGTGGTCGTCCACAACATCAGCCTGCCGCCCGGCGAATTCGGCGGTGACGCGATCGAGGCGCTGTTCCTGAATCGTCTCGACTGCGATGCGCACCCCTATTACCAGAGCCACCTGCGCGACGTGCGCGTGTCCGCGCACTTCCTGATACGCCGCAACGGCGAACTCGTGCAGTTCGTGTCGTGCGACGAGCGCGCGTGGCATGCGGGCTCGTCCGAGTTCTTCGGCCGGGCGCGCTGCAATGATTTCTCGATCGGCATCGAGCTCGAAGGCGCGGACGACGTGCCGTTCGACGACGCGCAGTATGCGACGCTCGCGGCGCTCTCCCGCGCGCTCGCCGCTCGCTACCCGGTCGACGCATTCGCGGGGCACTCGGACGTCGCGCCGGGCCGCAAGACCGACCCGGGCCCGCATTTCGATTGGCAACGCTTCGCGAGCGATGCCGGTTTTTCCGCCGAATACTTTCCTTTCCGTCAGCACTGATCGCGGGGTTTTTTGACCGGAGAAAGTTTTTTCTCCGACCAATGCCTTGCCGTGTCTGCGCGTGAGCGATGTCAAGACCTCCATCGCAAATTATCCGTTTGGACGTCCTCCGAATGTCCACTATACTTGGTGCCAGTTGAGCAGTTCCGCACTAGATATAGTGTGTGTCGCAGGGGAAACCCGAGCGGCACCGGCCGGCGGGCAACGCCGGCGGACAGGGTTCTCAGGGCGGCGCGTCAGGCCGGGCGGTCCGGGCGTCGCAATCAGCGCAGCGAACATCGACGGGGCAGGGTACACATGACGAAGCACACGACCGGATCGGTTGTCGCGCATCGACCGAACCGGCTTCCCCGGCGCATCGCTCGCCTCTTACCGCTCGCGCACCGCGTTGCGCAGCGTTCGTTTTAATCCGCGGTTCTCTCCGCACCATCCAACACCAGGAGCTTTGCACATGCAAACCACCGACAACGCGACGTCCCAGTACGAGAGCGCCTCGAGCCGTCCGCTCGGCGGGACCGAACAGGGCGCGAAGGCGCTCGCGCCGCAGGCCACGTTCGCCGACTACAAGGTGATCCGCCGCAACGGCAGCGTCGTCTCGTTCGAACCTTCGAAGATCGCGATTGCGGTGACCAAGGCTTTCCTGGCCGTCAATGGCGGGCAGGGCGCGGCATCGGCGCGCGTCCGCGAGCAGGTCGAGCAACTGACGCACAACGTCGTGCGCGCGCTCGTGCGCAGCCGCCCGAACGGCGGTACGTTCCATATCGAAGACATCCAGGATCAGGTCGAACTCGCGCTGATGCGCGGCGGCGAGCACAACGTCGCGCGTGCGTACGTGCTGTATCGCGAGAAGCGTCACCTCGAGCGCCAGCATGCGGGCGAGGAAGCAGCGGCAGCCGGCGGCGAGGCGAGTACCGGCATCAACGTCGTCGACAACGGCGTCACGCGTCCGCTCGACCTGAACGCGCTGCGCGCGCTGATCGTGTCGGCATGCGACGGCCTCGGCGCTGCGGTTAACCCTGATCCGATCGTCGCCGAAACGGTGAAGAACCTGTACGACGGCGTGCCGATGAGCCAGGTCTACGACTCGGCGATCCTGGCTGCGCGCACGATGATCGAAAAGGATCCGGCATACAGCCAGGTCACGTCGCGCATCCTGCTGCACACGATCCGTCGCGAGATCCTCGGCGAGGAAGTGGTCCAGGCCGAGATGTCGACCCGTTACGCGGAGTACTTCCCGCAGTTCCTGAAGCGCGGCGTCGACGCCGGCCTGCTCGACGACAAGCTGCTGCAGTTCGACCTGAAGCGCCTCGGCGAAGCGCTCGACGCGAACCGCGACCTGCAGTTCGGCTACCTCGGCCTGCAGACGCTGTACGACCGCTACTTCCTGCACGTCGAGGGCACCCGCATCGAAATGCCGCAGGCATTCTTCATGCGCGTCGCAATGGGCCTGTCGCTGAACGAGATCGACCGCGAAACGCGCGCGATCGAGTTCTACAACGTGCTGTCCAGCTTCGACTTCATGAGCTCGACGCCGACGCTGTTCAACTCGGGCACGCACCGCTCGCAGCTGTCGTCGTGCTACCTGACGACCGTCGCGGACGATCTCGACGGCATCTATGAAGCGCTGAAGGAAAACGCGCTGCTGTCGAAGTTCGCCGGTGGCCTGGGCAACGACTGGACGCGCGTGCGTGCACTCGGCTCGCATATCAAGGGCACGAACGGCAAGTCGCAAGGCGTGGTCCCGTTCCTGAAGGTCGTCAACGACACGGCCGTCGCGGTCAACCAGGGCGGCAAGCGCAAGGGCGCGGTCTGCGCGTACCTCGAATCGTGGCACCTCGACATCGAGGAGTTCCTGGAGCTGCGCAAGAACACGGGCGACGATCGCCGCCGTACGCACGACATGAACACGGCGAACTGGATTCCCGACCTGTTCATGAAGCGCGTGATGGAAGGCGCCGACTGGACGCTGTTCTCGCCGTCGACCTGCCCGGACCTGCACGACAAGTTCGGCGCGGAATTCGAGGCGGCTTACACGGCTTACGAAGACAAGGTCGCGCGCGGCGAGATCAAGCTGTTCAAGAAGATCCCGGCGCAGCAACTCTGGCGCAAGATGCTCGGCATGCTGTTCGAGACGGGCCACCCGTGGATCACGTTCAAGGATCCGTGCAACGTGCGCTCGCCGCAGCAGCACGTCGGCGTCGTCCACTCGTCGAACCTGTGCACGGAAATCACGCTGAACACGAGCGACACCGAAATCGCGGTGTGCAACCTCGGCTCGGTGAACCTCGTCGCCCACCTGGTGAAGCAGGCCGACGGCAGCTACGCGCTCGACCACGACAAGCTGAAGCGCACGATCAGCGTCGCGATGCGCATGCTCGACAACGTGATCGACATCAACTACTACGCGGTGCCGAAGGCGCGTAACTCGAACCTGAAGCACCGTCCGGTCGGCCTGGGCATCATGGGCTTCCAGGACTGCCTGCACCTGCTGCGCACGCCGTACGCGTCGGAAGCGGCGGTCGAGTTCGCCGATCGTTCGATGGAAGCGGTCTGCTACTACGCGTACTACGCGTCGACCGAGCTGGCCGAAGAGCGCGGCCGCTACTCGAGCTACCGCGGCTCGCTGTGGGATCGCGGCATCCTCCCGCAGGACACGCTGAAGCTGCTGACGGAAGCACGCGGCGGCTACGTCGAGGTCGACACCTCCGAATCGCTCGACTGGACGTCGCTGCGTTCGCGGATCGCCTCGCACGGCATGCGCAACTCGAACTGCGTCGCGATCGCGCCGACGGCGACGATCTCGAACATCATCGGCGTGTCGGCCTGTATCGAGCCGACCTTCCAGAACCTGTACGTGAAGTCGAACCTGTCGGGCGAATTCACGGTGGTGAACGAGTACCTGGTGCGCGACCTGAAGGAACGCGGCCTGTGGGACGAAGTGATGGTCGCCGACCTGAAGTACTTCGACGGCATGCTGTCGCGCATCGACCGCATCCCGGCCGACCTCCGCGCGATCTACGCGACCGCGTTCGAAGTCGACCCGACGTGGCTGGTCGAAGCGGCATCGCGTCGCCAGAAGTGGATCGACCAGGCGCAGTCGCTGAACATCTACATGGGCGGCGCGTCGGGCAAGAAGCTCGACGAGGTCTACAAGCTCGCATGGCTGCGTGGCCTGAAGACGACCTACTACCTCCGCACGATGGCGGCGACGCACGTCGAGAAGTCGACGGTCGCACACGGCGCGCTGAACGCCGTGCCGACGAGCGGCGGTTCGAGCAGCGGCGGCGCGCAAGGCGCGGCTGGCGGCTTCGGTGCGGCAGGCGGCGATGCGTCGTCGGGCGCGGTCAACGCGGCACCGGCACTCGCACCGGTCGAGGCAGATGGTCCGGTGTGCACGATGCGTCCGGGCGATCCTGGCTTCGACGAATGCGAAGCGTGCCAGTAACGCGGTGCGCCTGACCTGGGAAGCAGGTCAGCGCGGCGCACACGACGACCGATCGAGGTTGAAGTGTGCGCCGCTCTCAACTAAAAAAATGATAAGGAATCTGTAACGCGGCACCTGCGTTGCAGGCAGTGACAAGCGATCGAAACATCCCCGACGACGTCGCGTTTCGATCAGCGTTCGATGCGTCGAGCGCACCTCGCGATACACGCGCGACACACGTCGCGCGCTGCATGAACGACGATGCGTTGCTCAAAGTGTTGTATCGAGGTCGCAACGCGAATCGAAAAAAGGATTTTTCGTGAGCGAACCCTTTTATCGCTCAGGAAAAGATGGTACAAACCGTTCTAAATTGATGGTGAGAATTTATGCTCAACTGGGATGAAGAGAAGACTGCCGTAACTCCCGCGAGCGGAGCGCAGCAAAACGCGATGCGCACCTCCGCAGGAACGGCTGTCGGACTGCAGGCTGCAACGCCTGCCGCCCATCAGGTCCGCGACATTTTCGAAGGCGATCTTGCGGTGCCCCCGCAAGCATCGGCTGTTCCCGCCGGCGGTTCGGAAGCGCGGGTCAATGTCGCCGACAAGCGCATCATCAACGGCCAGACTGACGTCAATCAGCTGGTGCCGTTCAAGTACAAGTGGGCGTGGGAAAAGTATCTGGCCGGTTGCGCGAACCACTGGATGCCGCAGGAAATCAACATGTCCCGCGACATCGCTCTGTGGAAGGACCCGAACGGTCTGACCGAGGACGAGCGCCGCATCGTGAAGCGCAACCTCGGCTTCTTCGTGACGGCCGATTCGCTCGCGGCGAACAACATCGTGCTCGGCACGTACCGCCACATCACGGCGCCCGAGTGCCGGCAGTTCCTGCTGCGCCAGGCGTTCGAAGAGGCGATCCACACGCACGCGTACCAATACATTGTCGAATCGCTCGGTCTCGACGAAGGCGAGATCTTCAACGCGTACCACGAGGTCACGTCGATCCGCGCGAAGGACGAATTCCTGATTCCGTTCATCCACACGCTGACGGATCCGGCCTTCAAGACCGGCACGCTCGAAGCGGATCAGAAGCTGCTGAAGTCGCTGATCGTGTTCGCCTGCATCATGGAAGGCCTGTTCTTCTACGTCGGGTTTACGCAGATCCTCGCACTCGGCCGCCAGAACAAGATGACGGGTGCTGCAGAGCAATATCAGTACATCCTGCGCGACGAGTCGATGCACTGCAACTTCGGCATCGACCTGATCAACCAGATCAAGCTCGAGAATCCGCATCTCTGGACCGCCGAATTCCGCGCCGAGATCCGCGAGCTGTTCAAGCAGGCTGTCGAACTCGAATACCGCTACGCCGAGGACACGATGCCGCGCGGCGTGCTGGGTCTGAACGCGTCGATGTTCAAGAGCTATCTGCGCTTCATCAGCAACCGTCGTTGCCAGCAGATCGGCCTCGATCCGCTGTACCCGAACGAGGAAAACCCGTTCCCGTGGATGAGCGAGATGATCGACCTGAAGAAGGAACGCAACTTCTTCGAGACGCGTGTGATCGAGTATCAGACGGGTGGTGCGCTGTCCTGGGAATAACCCGCAGCAGCGAACCCGTCACATGATGGAACAGCCGGCGGCCTCTCGGCCCCGGCTCAAGGTTTAGGAGCAAGAACGCCTGATGCAAAGCATGCCCGGTGCCTTAACGGCACGACGACACGACAGGCACTTTGCGAACCCTTCAGTGGGATGGGCAAACTTCCCTCCGGAAAAAGCGGACGGCCGTGTGGCGGTCCGCTTGATCAAGCGATTAGGGGTAGCGGCGCGAGGTGCGCCGGCTACCGACTTGATTTGGCGCGCGAGGCCGGGTGGCCACGCGCGCCATACCGTATTCATTAGCGTAAGCGCGTGGTATCCGCGTACGCCGATGAATAGCCCGCTTCGAAGCGCACGTCCTGAACAGCGTCCGCGGGAAGCG
This sequence comes from Burkholderia contaminans, assembly GCF_029633825.1. Classification (NCBI taxonomy): domain Bacteria; kingdom Pseudomonadati; phylum Pseudomonadota; class Betaproteobacteria; order Burkholderiales; family Burkholderiaceae; genus Burkholderia; species Burkholderia contaminans. The sequence goes on from NZ_CP090640.1 coordinate 1,669,722, forward strand.
GGTTTTGACGAAGGGTGTAGTTTGAACTGACTCTCATCTGAACCTGAAGGAGAACAACATGGCACTTGCCAAGAAGAAACCGGCTGCAAAGAAGGCCGCAGTGAAGAAGGTCGCTGCGAAGAAGGCTGCTGCTCCGGCGAAGAAGGCCGCTGCAGTGAAGAAGGTTGCTGCGAAGAAGGTCGCGGTGAAGAAGGTTGCCGCGAAGAAGACAGCGCCGGCCAAGAAGGCAGCAGTGAAGAAGGTTGCTGCGAAGAAGGTCGCAACGAAGAAGGTTGCTGCCAAGAAGGTCGCAGTGAAGAAGGTTGCCGCGAAGAAGGCAGCGCCGGCCAAGAAGGCCGCAGCGAAGAAGGTTGCAGCCAAGAAAGTCGCAGTGAAGAAGGTTGCTGCGAAGAAGGCCGCACCGGCGAAGAAGGCTGCTGCGAAGAAGGCCGCGCCGGCTAAGAAGGCTGCTGCGAAGAAGGCTGCGCCGGCGAAGAAGGCTGCCGCGAAGAAGGCTGCGCCTGCTGCGAAGAAGGCTGCCCCTGCGAAGAAGGCCGCTGCTCCCGCGAAGAAGGCTGCCGCTGCTGCTCCGGCTGCCGCTCCGGCTCCGGCGAAGAAGGCCGCCGCTCCGAAGAAGGCTGCTGCTCCGAAGAAGGCCGTCGTGAAGAAGGCTGCGCCGGCAACGACCGCGTCGACCGCATCGGTTGCGCCGGCATCGGGCGTGAAGACCGCGCTCAACCCGGCAGCAGCATGGCCGTTCCCGACCGGCAGCCGTCCGTAATCGAGGCTGACCTGCACCACCCGGACACTCACGTGGTGTCCGTGGGTTGAGTAGCGCTACTCAATCAGTCCCGCCATCTGGCTCAGGTGGCGGGATTTTTTTCGTCCGTCCTTGCCGATGTGCCGGGTGCCGGCATACCTGGCGCCCGTATGCCGGCTGCGGCGAGTACGGACGAAAAAAAACGCATGTGCAGCTTCGCACATGCGTTCGACCGCGGCTTGCGCCGCGTGCTGAGGTACCTGTTAGTGCGTGACGCGCGTGACGCCGCCGCTCGACAGCAGTCGCACGCGTTCGCCGGCGCGGAACGCTTCGCCGCTTGCCGCCTGCGTGATCGAGCGCAGATCGCCGTTGTCGAGGCGCACGGTGATTTCGACACCGTTCGCCGTGCTGAGGTTTTCGCCGACCGCGTTGCCCGCGACCGCGCCGACGAGGCCGCCGGCGATCGCGGTCAGGATCGACCCCTTGCCGCCGCCGATTGCGCTGCCTGCCACGGCGCCGAGTGCGCCGCCGCCGAGCGTGCCGATCGCGCTGCCGCCGCCGTCGGACTGGATGCGTACCGCGCGGACGCTTTCGACCGTGCCCATGCGAACCGTCTGTTCGCGCTGCGCCTGGCCGACGCTATAGACATCCGCCGAACCGGGTGCGGTGAAGCAGCCGGTGAGCGTCAGCGAGGCCGTCAGCATGGCCGCGAGCGTGAGGGTCTTTTTCGTCAACATCTTTGCTCTCCCACAAAATTCATTTGAGACTGTAACCGAATGCAGTCTCGAAGCGCGCGTCGATTTCGGCGCGCGTCAGTGCGTAAGTCTGGGGCCCCTGGTGGGCGATCTTGATCGAGCCCATCAGGCTCGCGAGGCGGCCCGTGGTTGCCCAGTCGAGGCCATGCTCGATGCCGTACAGCAAGCCACCCCGGAAGGCATCGCCGCAGCCGGTCGGATCGGAGATCCGCTCGGCCGGCACGACAGGAATCTGCTCCGTGCCCTGCTTGTGGCGGATGGTCGCGCCGTGCTCGCCGCGCGTAATGACGAGGGCGTCGACCCGGCTGGCGATTTCATCTTCGGACCATCCCGTCTTGTCGCTCACCAGCTTGGCCTCGTAGTCGTTGACCGCTACGAAGGTCGCAAGTTCAATGCTGCGGCGCAGCGTCGCACCGTCGAACAGCGGCAGGCCCTGGCCCGGATCGAACACGAACGGCACCCCGGCCCTGGCGAGTTCTTCCACGTGCTGCACCATCCCGTCGAAGCCGTCGGGGCCGACGATCGCGAGCTTGATGCCCGGCGCGTCGCCCGCGTGGTTCAGGTGCGACTGCATCATCGCGCCCGGGTGGAACGCCGTGATCTGGTTGTTGTCGAGATCGGTCGTGATCATCGCCTGCGCCGTATAAGTCTCGGGCAGCACGCGAACGTGATCGCGGCTCAGGCCGAGCTGGTCGAGCCGGTCGAGATACGGCTGCGCGTCGAGCGCGCCTATCGTCCCCATGATGCGCGCATCGCCGCCGAGCAGGTGCAGCGCGTACGCGATGTTGCCCGCGCAGCCGCCGAATTCGCGGCGCATCGTCGGCACCAGGAAGCTCAGGTTGATGAGGTGCACCTGGTCGGGCAGGATGTGCTCGCGGAACCGCCCCTCGAAAGTCATGATGGAGTCGTAGGCGATCGAGCCGCAAATCAACGTAGCCAAGGTGTGCGTTCCTGTAGAAATGAGGGACCCTGCGCGACAACGCCGCGCGAAAGGCGCGGCGCGGCAGGGGAAAGCGAAAGAAAGCTTACTTCAGTGCGGCGAGCGCTGCATCGTAGTTCGGCTCGTCCTTGATTTCGCCGACGAGTTCCGCGTGGATCACCTTGTCCTGCGCGTCGAGCACGACGACCGCACGTGCGGTCAGGCCGTTCAGCGGGCCGCTCGTCACGTCGACGCCGTACGCGTTCGCGAACGCGCGGCCGGTGCGGAACGTCGAAGCCGTCACGACGTTCTCGAGGCCTTCGGTCGTGCAGAAGCGCGTAGCAGCGAACGGCAGGTCGGCGGACACGACGACGACGACCGTGTTGTCGAGCGACGAAGCGGCTTCGTTGAACTTGCGGGTCGACGTCGCGCAGGTCGGCGTGTCGAGGCTCGGGACGATGTTCAGCACCTTGCGCTTGCCGGCGAAGCTGGCGAGCGACAGGTCGGCGAGGTCCTTGCCGACCAGCTTGAAATCGGCGCCTTGTGCGCCGACGGCCGGGAACGTGCCGGCGAGATCGATCGGGTTGCCACCCAGCGTAACTTTGCTCATGTTCGTGCTCCGAAATAGCGCGCCGCTCGGGCGCGCGGGTTGAGACGGGCGCGCAGGCGCGCGCCGCGGCGCGTCACGGATAGAAAATCTGGACGCGGAAATTCGAGGCGGGCGTGCCGTTCGTGTCGACACGGACGACCATCGTCTGCGTCGTGCCGGGCGGCAGCCCGGCGTCGATCGGCGTGCCCGGGCGCACGTAGTCGCGCGGCGCGAGTACGCGGCGCACGGTCACGTGGTTGGTGTCGTCGAGCAGCGTCAACTCGAGCGACGGGTAGGCGAGCGCGACACGGTAGCGGTTCGTCAGCGGCACCTTCAGCTCGAGCTCGCGTGGCCCGTCGAGCTGGCGCAGGTCGGTCGCGTCGAGCCGCAGGCCGTCGATCGCGCGCGGCGGCGCGACCTTGCAGCCGAGCGGCGCGCAGGCCTGCCGGAGCCACCCCTGCGTGACGGGCCAGTAGATCATCAGCGTTTCGCGTTGCCACCATGCGAGTTGCCCGACGAGCAGCACGGCGAGCACGGCCGCGACGAGGCCGCCGAAAAAGCCGCCGAGCATGCCGCGTCGCTGCGGCGCGCGCGTCTCGCGCGTGACGGCGAAATGCGGACGATCGTCGTCGGTCAGCGCGGCGGGGAAGGGGGCGGCCGGCGCGTGGGGCGTTGCGGCGGGCGTCTCGTCGTGCCGGGCGGTGTCAGCGGTATTGGGCTCGGATCCGGCTTCGGTGACGGCTGGCGCAGGCGCGAACGCAAAGCGCGGTTCGCGCGGCGCGCGCTCGTCGTCCGGCACGGCGAAGTGCGCGGTACCGAAGGGTTCGGCGGCATCGGGAGCGGTTTCTGCGTCCGACGGAAGATGGGCGACGAAGCGGGGCTCACGCGGGTCGCGTTCGACGGGCGCGGCCGATGGTTCGGTATCCTGCGGCGCCTGCGTTTGCGTATGCAGCGATTCGGCCGGTTGTTCGACGGCAGCGGAGGCGTCCAGCTCGGCGGGGGAGGGCGCGAACGGTGCGGGCGTACCCGACAGGTGAACGACGCCGGCTTCGGTCGACGGAAGGGCGAGCGGGATCAGCGGCTCGGTGCGCACGGTCCGCACGCTGTGCTGCAGCGACGGGTCGACGCCGGCATCGAGCCACGGCGCCCACATGTCCCAGCCTTCCGGCTTGTAATCGGTGTCGGAAGGTGACCCGGCCGGCGCTTCGGCAGCGAACAGCCGAGGCGGGGCCGGAAGAGGCGCATCACCGCGATCCGGCGCGGCGGCCGGTTCGGTCAGGGCCGGCTCGGGCTGCTGCGCGTGCTCGGGAACGAGCGACTCGGATGCGTTGAAGACTTCGTGGCAATGCCCGCAGCGCACGAGCCCTTGATGCAGCGAGAGCTGTTCCTGCTGCAGCCGGAAGACGGTTTCGCAATGAGGGCAGCGCGTCGCAAGAAGCATGTCGAGCCGGGCGGCCTGCTGGCCAGAGTGAAGGACAGCGCTATTCTAATGGCTTTCGCGTCGGGTTCCGGCGAGGCATACCCAACCTTCGTGCTCACGCCAGACCGAGATGTCGACGTAGCGTGCGTAGACGGCCGCCACTTCGTCCGCCTGGCGCGCGAGCACGCCCGACAGCGCGATGCGCCCGCCCGGCTTGACCTTCGATGCGAGCATCGACGCCATCAGCTTCAGCGGATTCGACAGGATGTTCGCGACGACGATGTCGAATTCGCCGTCCGGGCACGCATCGGGCAGCCCATACGTGACTTCCGCATGGTTGCGTTCGCTGTTCTGCCGCGCCGATTCGACCGCTTGCGGATCGATGTCGATGCCGATGACGGGGTTCGCCCCGCATTTCTTCGCGAGGATCGCGAGAATGCCGGAGCCGCAGCCGTAGTCGAGCACCGACTGGCCCGGCTTCACCGACTGCTCGAGCCATTCCATGCACAGGCGCGTGGTCGGGTGGCTGCCGGTGCCGAATGCGAGGCCCGGATCGAGTTCGAGGATGAGCGCGTCGGGATCGGGCGCATCGTGCCACGACGGCACGACCCAGATCCGCTCACCGATCGGGATCGGCTCGAACTGCGATTGCGTGAGTCGCACCCAGTCCTGTTCCTCGACTTCGCGGACGGTGAACGCCGGCGTCTCGGCGACGCCGATCTCGTTCGCGGCGGCCGCGAGCAGCACGGCCGGCTCATGGTCGGCCGCGAGCAGCGCGACCACGCGCGAGTGCTGCCACGCGGTGCGGTCGGGCACGAGGCCCGGCTCGCCGAAGAGCGGCTGTTCGTCGGGCGTGTCGGCGTCGGCATCTTCGACCGACACCGACAGCGCGCCGAGTTCGAGCAGCGCGTCGGACAGCGCCTCCGCATGCTCACGGGCCAGTTCGACGACGAGTTCGCGATAGCTCATGCTTACGCTTCTTCCGGTGCGACCTGCTGCTTCTGGGCGAGCCGGTTTTCGAGGTAGTGGATGCTGGTGCCGCCTTCGACGAACTTCGAATCGATCATCAGCTCGCGGTGCAGCGGGATGTTGGTCTGGATGCCTTCGACGACCATTTCCGACAGCGCGATGCGCATCCGGCTGATCGCCTGCTCGCGGGTCGCGCCGTAGGTGATCAGCTTGCCGATCATCGAATCATAGTTCGGCGGCACGAAATAGCCATTGTAGGCATGCGAATCGACGCGCACGCCGGGGCCGCCCGGCGTATGCCACGACGTGATCCGGCCCGGCGACGGCGTGAACTTGAACGGATCTTCAGCGTTGATCCGGCATTCGATCGCATGTCCGCGGAACTGGATGTCGCGCTGGCGCAGCGTGAGCTTCTCGCCGGCCGCGATGCGGATCTGTTCCTGCACGATGTCGACGCCCGTGATCAGCTCCGATACCGGGTGCTCGACCTGCACGCGCGTGTTCATCTCGATGAAGTAGAACTCGCCGTTTTCGTACAGGAATTCGAACGTGCCCGCCCCGAGGTAGCCCATCTTCTTGCAGGCGTCCGCGCAGCGGTCGCCGATGCGGTCGATCAGGCGGCGCGGAATGCCGGGTGCCGGCGCTTCCTCGATCACCTTCTGGTGGCGGCGCTGCATCGAGCAATCGCGTTCGCCGAGCCAGATCGCGTTCTTGTACGCGTCGGACAGCACCTGGATTTCGATGTGGCGCGGGTTCTCGAGGAACTTCTCCATGTACACCTGCGGATTGCCGAACGCACGGCCGGCTTCCTCGCGGGTCATGTTGACCGCGTTGACGAGCGCGGCCTCGGTGTGCACGACGCGCATCCCGCGCCCGCCACCGCCGCCTGCCGCCTTGATGATGACCGGATAGCCGATCGCGCGCGCAATCTTGACGATCTCCTTCGGATCGTCCGGCAGCGCGCCTTCCGAGCCCGGCACGCACGGCACGCCGGTCTTGATCATCGTCTGCTTCGCGGTGACCTTGTCACCCATCATGCGGATCGTTTCCGGGCGCGGCCCGATGAACGTGAAGCCCGACTGCTCGACACGTTCCGCGAAATCGGCGTTCTCCGACAGGAAGCCGTAGCCGGGGTGGATCGCCTCGGCATCGGTGACTTCCGCGGCGCTGATCAGCGCCGGCATGTTCAGGTAGCTCAGGTTCGACGGGGCCGGGCCGATACAGACGGCTTCGTCCGCGAGGCGCACGTACTTGGCTTCCTTGTCGGCTTCCGAGTAGACGACCACCGTCTTGACGCCGAGCTCACGGCACGCACGCTGGATGCGCAGCGCGATTTCACCGCGGTTGGCAATGAGGATTTTTTCAAACATAGCGAGTATTCGTCTCTTCGAGGGGCGCGCGAACGGCGCCTGGCGGGCATCGGCGGCGCGCGGCCCGCAGGCCGCGCGGCGGACTTAGCCGATCACGAAAAGCGGCTGGCCGTATTCGACGGCCTGGCCGTTCTCGACGAGGATTTCCTTGATCACGCCGGCCTTGTCCGACTCGATCTCGTTGAGCAGCTTCATCGCTTCGATGATGCAGATCGTCTGGCCTTCCTTGACCGTGTCGCCCACCTGGACGAACGGGTCCGCGCCCGGCGACGGAGCGCGATAGAACGTGCCGACCATCGGCGACGTCACGACGTGGCCCTGCGGGACAGCCGGAGCGGCGGCGGCGCCTGCGGCCGGCGCGGCAGCGCCTTCGGTCGGCAGCGCGGCCGACGGAGCGGGCGCGCTGACTTGCGGGGCATACCCAGCCGTCGGCTGCACGTAGACCGGCGGTGCGTTCTTGACGATGCGCACCTTGCCTTCGCCTTCCGTCACTTCCAGCTCGGAGATGCCGGATTCGGAAACGAGGTCGATCAGAGTTTTCAGCTTACGAAGATCCATCGGGAATTCCCCTTTCAATACGTGAAAGCGCCGGTTAGGGGCCGGCGCTGAATCTAGATCGCGAAATCAGCCGCGCGACGTGCCTTGCAGCTTGTCCAGCGCGTGCTCGAGCGCGTACAGATAACCTTTCCAGCCGAGCCCGCAGATCACGCCTTCGGCCTGGTCGGAAAAGTAGGAGTGGTGCCTGAACGCTTCGCGGCGATGCACGTTCGACAAGTGAACCTCGACGAACGGGATGCCAACGCCGGCGATCGCGTCCCGGATCGCGACGCTCGTGTGCGTGTACGCGGCCGGATTGATCAGGATGAAATCGGTCTGTTCCTCCCGCGCGGCCTGGATGCGGTCGACCAGCGCGCCCTCATGGTTGCTCTGGAACGACGACAGTTCGGCGCCGGCTTCCCGGGCGCGCGCGGCAAGCGCCTGATCGATCTGTGCGAGCGTGACGCGGCCGTACACCTCCGGTTCCCGGGTGCCGAGAAGGTTCAGGTTGGGGCCGTGCAACACCAGCAATCGTGTCATGGTCGCTTCTATTTCTGCGGAATTGCGCGAACTTTAGCGCTATTTAGAGAAATTTGTCTAGTTTTGCCGAGCGGCCGAGCGCGCGCGACCTGCAAGAATTACCGGCGCGCATTCAAAGTATCGGCGAATTCACGCGAAATTGCGGCGATCGACGGGCAAGTCGCCGCCAACGTGCGGGCCGCCGTTCGGGCAGGTTACAGCGCGTCGAGCGTCTTTTTCAGCTCGGCCGGCTGGATTTGTCCCAATTTTGTCTCGCGAATCTTGCCGGTTTCGTCGATGACGACCGTAAACGGCAACGCGCCGGCAGTATTTCCGAAATTACGGGCCAGATCGGCGCCGGCATATCCGCTGACGAATACCGGGTAATCGACCTTCACCTTCTGCAGAAAGTTCTTCACATTCTGCTCGGAATCGACGCCGATCCCGATGAAACGGATGCCCTTCTGTTTGTACTGGTGCGACAGCGCGACGAGCTCCGGCATCTCCTCGACGCACGGGCCGCACCACGACGCCCAGAAATTGACGACGACCTTCTGGCCCTTGAAGGCGGACAGCGTGGCCGGCTTGCCGTCGGTGCCCGTCAGCGATGCGGCCCACAACTGTTCGACCGGGGTGCCGTGCGCGGCGGGTGCGGCGACGGCGACACCGTCATCCGCGGTGCCGCGGAACCAATGGCCGGCGGCGAGCCCGCCGGCAACGGCGGCGGCCGCGACCACCGCGAGCGCCAACATGCGTTTCATCATCATCGTTGAATCATTCCGGTTCGGAAGGGGTCTTGCCTGCTTCGACGAGCGCGCGCAGCGCGGCGGCATCCGCACGGGCGACCCGGCCGCGCGCGTCGGCCTTGACCGCGCCACGCAGGTCGTCGCTCGCATAGAGCGCGAGGTGGATGCCGATTGCATCGACGTCGCGCCGCGGGCGCCACAGGAAACTGAGCGTCTCGACGTCGGCGCGACCCGCGAAGTGCCGCGTCTCGGATACGTCGTACTGGACGTTCTGGTTCAGCAGGTAGATCGCGACGTCCTTCGGGTTGTCGGTGAATGCCTGCAAATGGATGTCCGAATGCGCGTTCGCGGTGCCGTTCAGCACGGCGCCCGTCACATAAGGATGGAACTCGGCGAGCCGGCGCATCCAGTCGAGCGCGATTTCACGCAGGCGGCGCAGTTCGTCCGGCTGCGTGTCGCTCTGGAACAGGGCGAGGTACTCGCGCAATTCTTCCTCGATCTGGTCGTTATCCGGCAGCCATTCGCCGGCAACGCGCGTATCGCCCAGCAACTGCCGCGCGGCCTTGCGCTTGGCGCCGGCATAGTCCAGGCCGTCCTCCGCGATCAGGCGCGCGGCGGACTGGGCGATTTCCTCGCGGACGCGCCGCGGGTCGAGAAGGGTTTTACGAGACATGATCCGGCAATCATACTCGATCGCCGCAGGGCCCGAGCGCGGTGCGGCGGCCTGCCGCCCGGCGTGCCGGCGCCGTCCGCGCGCAGCGTTCGGGCCGCCGGGCACGGCAGGCCGTCAGTTACAATAGTGTTCTTTGTGTCGCGGCAAAAGCCGTTGGCCGGGCGTCGGCCGCACGGCCCGTCCGCCGCGCCGCACACGCATTCTTTCCGAATCGACGGCGCCCGGCGGCGCGAAAGCATTCATCTATGCACATCCACATTCTTGGCATCTGCGGCACCTTCATGGGCGGTCTCGCCGTACTCGCGCGCGAGGCGGGCCACACGGTGACGGGTTGCGACGCGGGCGTCTATCCGCCGATGAGCACGCAGCTCGAGGCGCAGGGCATCACGCTGATCGAGGGCTACGGCGCCGAGCAGATCGACCTGAAACCGGACCTGTTCGTGATCGGCAACGTCGTCACGCGCGGCAATCCGCTGATGGAGGCGATCCTGGATCGCGGCCTGCCGTACGTGTCGGGCCCGCAATGGCTCGGCGAGCACGTGCTGGCCGGCAAATGGGTGCTCGCGGTCGCGGGCACGCACGGCAAGACGACCACGTCGTCGATGCTCGCGTGGCTGCTGGAAGACGCGGGCCTGAATCCGGGCTTCCTGATCGGCGGCGTGCCGCTGAACTTCGGCGTGTCGGCGCGGCTCACCGATTCGAGCTTCTTCGTGATCGAGGCCGACGAATACGATACGGCGTTCTTCGACAAGCGCTCGAAGTTCGTCCACTACCGGCCGCGCACCGCGGTGCTGAACAACCTCGAATTCGATCACGCCGACATCTTCCCGGATCTCGCTGCGATCGAGACGCAATTCCACCATCTCGTGCGTACGGTGCCCGGTGTCGGCCGGATCGTCACGAACGGCCGCTCGGATGCGCTCGAGCGCGTGCTGGCGCGCGGCTGCTGGAGCGAGGTCGAGCGCTTCGGCGTCGACGGCGGCTGGCAGGCGCTGCCGGCCGAGGACGGCGTGCCGGTCGACGAGCGCTTCGCGGTGTATTCGCACGCGGAACGCGTCGGCGAAGTCGCGTGGCAAGTGCAGGGCGATCACAACCGGATGAACGCGCTCGCGGCGATCGCGGCCGCGCGCCATGTCGGCGTGCCGCCCGCGCAGGCGGCCGAATCCCTCGCGTCGTTCCGTAACGTGAAGCGCCGGATGGAAGTGCGCGGCAGCGTGGACGGCGTGACCATCTACGACGACTTCGCGCACCATCCGACCGCGATCGACACTACGATCGCCGGCCTTCGTGCACGCATCGGCCGTCAGAATGCCCGCATCCTCGCGGTGCTCGAGCCGCGCTCGAACACCATGAAGCTCGGCGTGATGAAGTCGCAATTGCCGGCGAGCCTGGCCGACGCCGATCTCGTGTTCGGCTACGGCGCGCCGACCGGGCGCGATGCGCTCGGCTGGAATCTGGCCGAGGCCCTGGCGCCGCTGGGTGAGAAGGCGCACGCATTCGACGATCTGCACCTGCTGGTGAAGTCCGTCGTCGCGGCCGCGCGCCCGGGCGACCACGTGCTCGTGATGAGCAACGGCGGCTTCGGCGGCGTGCACCAGAAGCTGCTCGACGCGCTCGGGAGCCGCCCGTGATCCTGTACCTGCACGGCTTCCGGTCGTCGCCGGAATCGCAGAAGTCGCGGCTACTTGCCGCGCGCATGGCCGAACTCGGCCGCACCGACGAGTGGCGGTGCCCGTCGCTGTCGGTGTCGCCGCTCGAGGCGATCGCGGTCGCGGAGGCGGAGGTGGCCGGTGCGCGCGACGTGACCGTCATCGGCAGCTCGCTCGGCGGCTATTACGCGACTTGGCTGGCCGAAAAGCACGGCTGGAAGGCCGTGCTGCTGAATCCGGCCATCGTGCCGCAACGCGATCTGGAGCAGCATCTCGGCGAACAGCCGCTGTACCACGGCGGCGGCACGATCGTCGTCGAGCGCCGTCACCTGCAGGAGCTCGATGCGCTGCGCGTGCCGGCGATCACGCGTCCCGAACGCTACTATCTGTTCGCGGCGACCGGCGACGAGGTACTCGATTACCGCGAGATGCTCGCGCATTACCCGGGCGCGAAAACGCGCGTGATCGAAGGCAGCGATCACGGGATCAGCGAATTTGCCGACTATGTCGACGACGTTCTCGCGTTTTGCGACGGAAAGACGTCTTAAACCGGCCACGTGCCGATCGAATTCCCATCATCATGCGGCGCCGCCGACGCGGCGCCCGGCAGTCTGAACGAGAGTACTGAGTGAACGTTTTCTTCGAGGAATCGGGCAGTTTCAAGGCGGGCAGCGTGCTGTCGCGCCAGGGCGACGCGTTTCAGGTCGAGTTGCCCGGCGGGCGGCGGGCGAAGGTGCGCGCGAAAGACGTGCTGATCGAATTCGACAAGCCGGCCGCAAGCGAACTGATGCAGGAGGCCGACACGGCCGCGCAGCAGATCGATCTGGATTTCCTGTGGGAATGCGCGCCGGCCGACGAGTTCGCGTATACGGCGCTGGCCGCGGAATACTTCGGCGCGACGTACGGCCCGGTCGAGCGCGCGGCGCTGGTGTTGCGACTGCACGGCTCGCCCGTCTACTTTCGCCGCAAGGGGCGCGGCCAGTACCAGCGCGCGCCGGAAGAGCAGCTCAAGATGGCGCTCGCGTCGCTCGAGCGCAAGCGCCAGCAGGCGCTCGTCCAGGTGCAGTATGAAGAGGAACTGAAGGCCGGCAAGCTGCCGGACGCGTTCGCGGGCAAGGTGCTCGGGCTGCTGACGCGGCCGGACAAGAACGCGATCGAATACAAGGCAATGGAAGCGGCGGCTGCCGCGCGCGGCGTGTCGCCGGCGCGGCTGATGCTCGACTGCGGCGGCATCGCGTCGCCGCGCGCGCTGCACGAGGCGCGCTTCCTCGCGGAATTCTTCCCGCACGGTACGGGCTTCCCGGCCGTCACGGTCGGCGCGCTGCCGGACGACCTGCCGCGCGCGGACGTCCAGGCGTTCTCGATCGACGACATCACGACGACCGAAATCGACGATGCGTTCTCGGTCGAGCACCTGGCCGACGGCCGCGTGCGGATCGGCGTGCACATCGCGGCACCGGCGCTCGGCATCGTGCGCGGCGACCCGGTCGACGCGATCGCGCGCACGCGCCTGTCGACCGTCTACATGCCGGGCGACAAGATCACGATGCTGCCGGACGACGTCGTCGACGTGTTCACGCTGAAAGAGGGCGATTACCGCCCGGCGCTGTCGCTGTACATCATCGTCAACCGCGAAACGCAGGAGATCGTCGCGAACGAGACGCGCGCCGAGCTCGTGTTCGTGAAGAGCAACCTGCGACACAACCACCTCGACGAACTCGTCAACGAAGAGACGCTCGCGGCCGGCACCGGCGACTATCCGCACAAGGACGACATCGCCGTGCTGTGGCCGCTCGCGCAGGCGCTGTTCGAGAAGCGCCAGGTCGCGCGCGCGGGCTATGGCCTGAAGCGCGAGGTGCAGCGCAACACCGACTACAACTTCTACGTCGACGGCGAGCACGTGTCGATCACGCCGCGCCGTCGCGGGTCGCCGCTCGACCTGATCGTGTCGGAGCTCGCGATCCTCGCGAACTCGACCTGGGGCGCGTTCCTGCACGACCACACGGTACCGGGCATCTACCGCTCGCAGCGCGGCTTCGGCGCGCCGGGCCCGAAGCGCACGCGGATGCAGACGACGGCCGCGCCGCATGAAGGCCTCGGCGTGGCGCAGTACGCGTGGAGCACGTCGCCGCTGCGCCGCTACGTCGACCTCGTGAACCAGTGGCAATTGCTCGCGTGCGTGCAGCATGGCGTTACCGCGAAGCTCGCCGCGCCGTTCAAGCCGAAGGACGCCGATCTGTACGCAGTCGTGCAGGGCTTCGACGACACCTACACGGCCTACGCCGACTACCAGCGCCGGATGGAATATTTCTGGTGCCTGCGCTGGCTCGCGCAGGAACAGAAGAAGCAGGTCGTCGCGAGCGTCGTGAAGGGCGACCTCGTGCGCCTCGAGGAAATTCCGCTGCTGCTGCACGTGCCGGGGCTCGGCGTGCATGCGCGCGGCACGCGCGTGCTGCTCGACGTGATGTCGCTCGACGAGTTGACGATCGAGGCGTCGGTGCGGTTGCTGAACGTGCTCGACGCGCCGACCGTGACGAGCAGCGACGCGGCCGAGGAAGAGGATGACGCCGAAGGCGGCGAAGACACGCTGATCGACGCCGAAGACGCGACGGCCGAAACCGAAGCCGAAGCACTGGCGGAAGCGGATGGCGCAGCAGCTGGCGAAGGCGGCGAAGCCGCGAACGGCGACGCCGGCGAAGAGGGGCGCGCATCATGACCGCGGTTGCGTCGTCGACGAGCGGCGCCGACCGCTATGTGGTGTTCGGCAATCCGGTGGCGCACAGCAAGTCGCCGTTCATTCACGCGCAATTCGCCGCACAAACGGGCGAACCGGTCGAATACACGCACCGGCTCGCGCCGGTCGACGGTTTCGAGGCGGCCGTGCGGGCATTCGTCGCCGAAGGCGGTCGCGGTGCGAATGTGACGGTGCCGTTCAAGCTCGACGCGCATGCGCTCGCCGATACGTTGTCGCCGCGCGCCGCGGCGGCGGGTGCCGTGAATACGCTGCGCATCGACGCCGACGGCCGCATCCACGGCGACAACACCGACGGTGTCGGCCTCGTGCGCGACATCGAAGCGAATCTCGGCGTGTCGCTGGCAGGCGCACGCATCCTGCTGCTCGGCGCGGGTGGCGCGGCACGCGGTGTCGTGCTGCCGCTGCTCGACCGCGCGCCGCTGTCGATCACGATCGTGAATCGCACCGCGAGCAAGGCCGAAGCGCTCGTCGGCCAGTTCATGCAGGCCGCGCACGACGCGGGCTGCACGCTCGCGGGCGGCGGCCCCGATGTCGTGCGCGCGGAACCGTACGACGTGGTGATCAATGCGACGGCCGGCAGCCTCGATGCCGCGCTGCCGGAGTGCGACGCGGCGGCATTCGGCGCGGGCACGCTTGCGTACGACATGATGTACGGCGCGCAGCCGACGGTGTTCATGCAGCATGCGGCGGCGCTCGGCGCGCGCACGGCCGACGGCCTCGGGATGCTCGTCGAGCAGGCGGCCGAATCGTTCTTCATCTGGCGCGGCGTGCGGCCGGACGGCGCACCGGTGCTGGCCGCGCTGCGCCAGGCGCTTGCGGCAAGCTGAACGGAGCGCGGCACGTGGTGGCGGTGAGCGGCACGCAGCCCACGCGGACGGTGAGCCCGACTCGCTGGATCGTCTATGCGGGATCGGTGTTCGCGGGCGCGTGGCTCGCGACGCAGCTGTTCTATCTCGCGCAGATCGCGCTGTGGTCGTTCGTGAACCCGGGCTCGACCGCGTTCATGCGCACCGACGCGTGGTGGCTGTCTCGCGACAAGCCGCCCGCGCAGATCCAGCATCAATGGGTGCCGTACGACCAGATCTCGCGCAACCTGAAGCGCGCACTGATCGCGTCGGAAGATTCGACGTTCGCGACCAACAACGGCTACGACGTCGACGCGATCCTGCAGGCGTGGGAGAAGAACAAGGCGCGCGGCCGGATCGTCTCCGGCGGCTCGACGATCACGCAGCAGCTCGCGCGCAACCTGTTCCTGTCGCGCGAGAAGAGCTACATCCGCAAGGGGCAGGAGCTCATCATCACGTGGATGCTCGAAACCGTGCTCGACAAGGAGCGGATCTTCGAGATCTACCTGAATTCCGTCGAGTGGGGGCGCGGCGTGTACGGCGCCGAAGCGGCCGCCCGCTATTACTACAGGATTCCCGCGAGCCGGCTCGGCGCGTGGCAATCGGCGCGCCTCGCGGTGATGCTGCCGAAGCCGCGCTGGTTCGACGCGCACCGCGGCTCGGCCTACCAGGCGCAGCGTGCGGCAGTCATTGCCCGCCGGATGGGCGCGGCCGAGCTGCCGCAATCACAATGAACGGCGCGCTCGCGCCGTCGCATTGACGGTTTCATCGCCCGTGCGCCACGCGCGGATCGTTTGTGCGCTGCAGCGCATGTGTGTCATACGCATTTCGTGCCACATCCTTTAGACGAATCCATCTATTTCGTTTTGCTGAGCAATACCGGGCGCCGTGCGATTTTGTTTGCCGATATGGCACGAAATTCCGGGATTTTTAGTCTTCCCGCGTAAACACGAAAGTCGATGAAAGGTGTGTGAAATGCAACGTTTCGCAAACCGAAGCATTCCTGAAAGGTGTGCGCCGCACCGGCCGCCAGCCAAATATTTCAAAATTTTTCAAAGCTGACGGGCTCGCGTATATTGGCCAGCGCCTCGGCTTATCGGCCGCTATCGAGGCGGGGGTGGCTTATCCGGCTGCTCGACACAACAACATCCGAGAGAAGGAAAGCAACGATGCCAGCAAGCAAAGCGAAGCTGTTGTTGGGAGTGGTGTTTTCTTCGCTGATTCTGACGGCCTGCAACGACGACGTGACTTCGTCTACTGCTGCCAGCGCCGACAATTCAGCCGATCCCGCCAGTCAGGTGGACAAGGCGTACAACGATCCGAACAGTTATTCGTCGAGCGCAAACGCGTCGCTCGACGCCTCCGCCGCGGTTGAAAAGGCCGCCGTCACGCATCACCAGATCACCCTCAACGGCAAGACGATCCGCTACACGGCCACGGCCGGCCATCTCGTCGCGCGCAATCCGCAGACCGGCGCGCCCGAAGCATCGTTCTTCTATGTCGCCTATACGGCCGACAACCAGCCCGCGGCAAAGCGGCCCGTCACGTTCCTGTACAACGGCGGCCCCGGCTCGGCATCGGTGTGGCTGCACCTCGGCTCGTTCGGCCCGCGCCGGATCCAGACGGGCGACCCGAACGCAAACACGTCGACGTTCCCGTTCGTCGACAACCAGGAAAGCCTGCTCGACACGACCGACCTCGTGTTCGTCGATGCAATCGGCACCGGCTTCTCGGAGGCGATCGCGCCGAACACGAACCAGACGTTCTGGGGCGTCGACCAGGACGGCGGCGCGTTCCGCGATTTCGTGACGCGCTACATCGCCGTGAACCAGCGCAACGACTCGCCGAAATACCTGTTCGGGGAATCGTACGGCACGCCGCGCACCGACGTGCTCGCGAACCTGCTCGAGACGGCCGGCGTGAAGCTCGACGGCATCGTGCTGCAGTCGTCGATCCTGAACTACAACGTGAACTGCGACATGGCGAGCGACTACATCGGCAACTCGAACAACGGGTCGAGCCCGGTGAGTTGCGCGGGTTTCGTGCCGTCGTATGGCACGGTCGGCGCGTACTACCAGCTCGACAACCCGAACCCGTCGAGCCTGCCGCAGTACGCGGACCAGATGCGCCTGCTGACGGCCGGCAGCTACGCGCCGGCCGTGAACGCGTATCTGGCGAGCCATACGCCGCCGCCGCCGACCCTCGTCACGACGATGGTGAATTCGACCGGCGTGAAGCAGTCGCTGTGGAATGCGGACTTCAACGTGATCCCGACCTTCTTCGACAACAGCTTCCAGCTGTCGCTGATCCCGGGCACGCTGATCGGCCGCTACGACGCGCGCGTGAACGTGCCGGTATCGAGCCCGCTGGCGGCCGACGGCGATCCGTCGAGCTCGTTCATCACGAAGCCGTTCACCGACACGATCGGCAAGTACCTGCCGAACGAGCTGAAGTACACCGCGCAGTCGGCCTACTCGGTGAGCAGCAATGCGATCAACACGTGGGACTGGACCCACGACGGCCTCGCGATGCCGGACACGATCCCCGATCTCGCCGCGGCGCTGTCGCTGAATCCGCAACTGAAGGTGTTGTCGCTGAACGGGTATCACGACATCGCGACGCCGTTCTACCAGACCGAGCTCGACCTCGCGCGGCTCGGGACGCAACCGAACCTGACGATCAAGGACTATCAGGGCGGACACATGGTCTATCTCGACGATACGTCGCGTCCGCAGGAGAAAGCCGACCTCGTGACCTTCTACAACGCGGCCGCGCACTGATGCTGCGCCAGGCAGGCGATGCGCGCCCGCGGTGGCGCCGCGCCTGCCGTCGACGACCTCATTCCAGAC
This sequence comes from Burkholderia contaminans, assembly GCF_029633825.1. Lineage (NCBI taxonomy): Bacteria > Pseudomonadati > Pseudomonadota > Betaproteobacteria > Burkholderiales > Burkholderiaceae > Burkholderia > Burkholderia contaminans. The sequence goes on from NZ_CP090640.1 coordinate 1,687,056, forward strand.
TGGAGCCTGATATGAAGAACCGTTTCATCGTCGTTGCAGCGGCGCTCGCCTGTGCCGGCGCAGCAGCATCCGTATCCGCGTTCGCGCAGGCGAGCGACGCCGCCGCACCGGTGCGTGCGCGCCAGGCGCAGCTCGGCGATCCGTATGTACCGCCGGCCGCGCGCAAGCCGACCGCCGGCACGCAGACGACGGGCGCCGCGCTGCATGCGCAGGTGGTGCGCAAGCTCGCGCGACAGTTCAGCGCGGCCGACGCGCAGAACACGGGTTCGATCACGGAGTCGCAGGCACGCGCGGCCGGCCTCGGCTATGTCGCGAACCACTTCCGGCAGATCGACTCGGGCGGCAACGGCCGCGTGTCGTTCGCGGACGTCCAGCGCTACATGCAGGCACGCAGCACGAGCAGCCAGCAGTAAGCACGGCGCGCGGTGAACAAACGGGGGCGGAACCTGCTGCACGGCGGGTTTCGCCCCCGTGCACATGAAGCCGCCGTTACGTCGAATACCTGGCGGATTCACGCCGAATTCTCATTATCTGGGCAACGCATTCAAATATTGGAGGCGAGTGCGTGCGCTCCTACAATCCGAAGCACATCGACAGCTTCGGACCCACGCATCGCGCGGCGCCCGACGCACACGGAGACACCTTCCATGAAGTTCGCCGGGCGCTTTACTCGGTGCATCGACCGCCGCCTCGTCGCGACGCCGCGCGCAGTTCCGGCATCGTGCGAACGGCTTCACCGATTCCGTTGAAGAAGCCCGCCCCATGACCAAGATGCCCGATACCCTTGCCCTCGACGCCCGGCGTGCGACGCCGGACGATGCGTCGCTGACCGACAGCATCGGCGCGACCAGCACGCCGCTCGATCTCGCCGCACAGCAGGCCGGTACGCAGACGTTGCTGCGCGGTCTCGCGATCCTCGAGGCGATCGCGAACGGCGCGCGCGACATGCGTGCGATCGGCGCCGCGCTCGGCACGACGCGCAGCACGACGCATCGCCTCGTCAGCAGCCTCGTGCAGGCGCGCTACCTGCGCCAGGTGCAGGGCGGCTACCTGCTCGGCCCGAAGCTGATCGAGCTCGGCACGATCGCGCTCGAGCAGATGCCGCTCACCGCGGTGGCGCGCCCGCACCTCGAAGCGCTCGCGGAAGCGACGCTCGACACGATCCATCTCGGCGTGCGCGACGGCGACGACGTGCTGTACATCGACAAGATTCCCGGCACGCGCGGCCTCGAGATGCGCTCGCGCGTCGGCCACCGGATGCCGCTCGCGTCGACCGGCATCGGCAAGGCGATGATGCTCGACACCGATCCCGACACGTGGCGCTCGCTGTTCGAGGCCGCGCGGCGGGCGCTCGCCGGCGTCAATTTCAAGCCGGACAACCGGCCCGAGACGAGCGCGTTCCTGCAGCGCATGGCGCATTACGCGGCCGGCGGCTACACGTTCGATCTCGAGGAAAACGAGGCGTCGATCCGCTGCGTGGCCGCGCCGATCCGCGACGCATCGGGCGCGATCGTCGCGGCCGTGTCGGTCGCGAGCACGATTCCGTACATGCCGCACGACCGGATGGACGAACTGATTCCGCTCGTGCAGCGCGAAGCGCGAGCCATTTCCGCGGAACTGGGCTGGAGCCCGCCGCAGGGTACCCGCAGGATCAAACGATGACGACTTCGACCCGGCCCGTTCCGGATGCCAGTACCGCCACTCCGTCGCTGATCGCGCTCGACTGGGGCACGACGTCGCTGCGCGCTTATCTGTACGACGCGCACGGCGCGCTCATCGACACGCGCAGCCGTGCGGCGGGCGTCATGCATGTGCCGGGCGGCGGCGCGCGCGCGTTCGACGCCGTGTTCGAGGAAGCGTGCGGCGACTGGCTCGACCGCACGCCGGGCCTGCCGGTGCTCGCCGCCGGGATGGTCGGCAGCGCTCAGGGCTGGCGCGAGGCGCCGTACGTCGCGGTGCCGGCCGGCGCCGATGCGCTCGTCAAGGGCCTCATTACGGTGACGACGTCGCGCGGCACGACGATCTCGATCGTGCCGGGCGTCATCGCCACGGGCGAATTGCCCGACGTGATGCGCGGCGAAGAAACGCAGATATTCGGTGCACTCGCGAGCGATCCCACGCTTGGCGCCGATCGTTCAGGGGTACTGATCGGCTTGCCTGGCACCCATGCGAAATGGGCATGGGTGAGGGACGGCCTGATCGAGCGTTTCCAGACCTTCATGACGGGCGAGCTGTTCGCGGTGCTGCGCGACCACACGATCCTCGGCCGCACGATGCGCGCCGGTGCATCGCCCGATCGTGCGGCGTTCGTGCGCGGCGTCTCGGTCGCGCGCGGCGCGCAGCACACGGGGCTGCTCGCGACGATCTTCAGCACGCGCACGCTCGGGCTGACCGACCGGCTCGCGCCCGACGCGCAGGGCGATTACCTGTCCGGGCTGCTGATCGGCCATGAACTCAACGCGCTCGACGCGATGCTCGCGGAGCGCGGCATCGCGCTCGCGGACCAGCCGCTGCTGCTGATCGGCGACGACAGCTTGTGCGCGCGCTACGCCGATGCGCTCCAGGAATTCGGCCACCCGCCCGCCCGCGTCGTCGCACACGCGACCGATCGCGGCCTGTGGCGAATCGCGTCTCGCGCCGGGCTCGTGCGTGCGGATGGGGAGCCCGTCTGTGCCGACCAATGAACTGTTTGCCGAGGAATTTTCGATGCCCTCCGACCTGACCCTGCCCGCACCGTATGCGCCCCACGCCGCGCTGATGCGTGCGTTCGACGCGTGCCCGCTGATCGCGATCATGCGCGGGATCACGCCTGCCGAAGCGGCCGACCACGGCCATGCGCTCTATGAAGCCGGCTTCCGGATCGTCGAGGTGCCGCTCAATTCGCCCGATCCGTTCGACAGCATCGCCGCGCTGCGGCGTGCGCTGCCCGACGACGCGATCGTCGGCGCGGGCACCGTGCTGCGCGCCGAGTATGTCGACCGCGTGCAGGATGCGGGCGGCGCGCTGATCGTGATGCCGCACAGCGACGCAGCCGTGATCCGCCGCGCTCGCGAGCGCGGCCTCGCGAGCGCGCCGGGCGTGGCGACGCCGACCGAAGCCTTTGCGGCGCTCGCGAACGGCGCCGACGTGCTGAAGATGTTTCCGGCCGAGCAGCTCGGCGTGCCTGTCGTGAAGGCGTGGCGCGCGGTGATCGACCGCGCGGTGCCGCTGATTCCGGTCGGCGGTATCTCGCCCGACAACATGGCGCCGTTCCTCGATGCCGGCGCGAACGGTTTCGGGCTCGGCTCGGCGCTGTATCGCCCCGGCCAGTCGGCCGACGCGACCGCGGCGAACGCGCATGCGTTCCAGGCCGGCTTGCGCGCGGCGCGCGGCGGAGCCGCATGATGGGCCGCCTCGCGGACAAGGTCGCGATGGTGACGGGCGCGGGCCGGGGCATCGGCGCCGCGATCGCCCGCGCGTTCGTTCGCGAGGGGGCGGCCGTCGCGCTCGTCGATCTCGACTTTCCGCAGGCGCAGCGCACGGCCGCCGGGATTGCACAGGAGATTGCCGGCGCGCGCGTGCTGCCGCTGCACGCGGATGTCGCGCGGCAGGAGTCGGTGCGTGCTGCACTGGCGCAGACCGAGGCGGCGTTCGGCCCGCTCGACGTGCTCGTGAACAACGCGGGCATCAACGTGTTCGCCGATCCGCTGACGATGACCGACGACGACTGGCGGCGCTGCTTCGCGGTCGACCTCGACGGCGTGTGGCACGGTTGCCGCGCGGCGCTGGAGGGGATGGTCGAACGCGGCCGCGGCAGCATCGTGAACATTGCGTCGACGCACGCGTTCAGGATCATTCCGGGCTGCTTTCCGTACCCGGTCGCGAAGCACGGCGTGCTGGGCCTCACCCGCGCGCTCGGCATCGAATACGCGGCGCGCAACGTGCGCGTGAACGCGATCGCGCCGGGCTACATCGAGACGCAGCTCACGCGCGACTGGTGGGACGCACAACCCGACCCTGCTGCCGCGCGCGCCGAAACGCTCGCGCTGCAGCCGATGAAGCGGATCGGCCGGCCGGAGGAGGTCGCGATGACGGCCGTGTTCCTCGCGTCCGACGAGGCGCCGTTCATCAATGCCGCGTGCATCACCGTCGATGGCGGGCGCGCGGCGCTGTATCACGACTGACGCAACGATTCGAAAGACCGCACGTGCGACGGCCGCGCGCACGCAGCGTCGAAACCAACAAGCGGCTACATCCTGTTCGATGAAAACAAGGAGACACTGGAGATGAAACGCAGAACGTTCGTAACGCTGGCGGCCGCGGCCGCGGTGGTGATGGGCAGTCCGGTCGCGCACGCGGCCGACCCGGTCAAGATCGGCTTCCTCGTGAAGCAGCCGGAAGAGCCGTGGTTCCAGGACGAGTGGAAATTCGCCGAGATCGCCGCGAAGCAGAAGGGCTTCACGCTCGTGAAGATCGGCGCGCCGTCCGGCGAGAAGGTGATGAGCGCGATCGACAACCTGTCGGCGCAGAAGGCGCAGGGCTTCATCATCTGCACGCCCGACGTGAAGCTCGGGCCGGGCATCGTCGCGAAGGCGAAGTCGCACAACCTGAAGATGATGACGGTGGACGACCGCCTCGTCGACGGCGCGGGCAAGCCGATCGAGGCGGTCCCGCACATGGGGATTTCCGCTTACAACATCGGCAAGCAGGTCGGCGACGGCATCGCGGCCGAGATCAAGAAACGCGGCTGGGACATGAAGGACGTCGGCGCGATCGACATCACCTACGAGCAGTTGCCGACCGCGCATGACCGCACCAGCGGCGCGACCGACGCGCTGGTGGCCGCCGGCTTCCCGAAGGCGAACGTGATCGCGGCGCCGCAGGCGAAGACCGACACGGAGAATGCCTTCAACGCGGCGAACATCGCGCTCACGAAGAATCCGCAGTTCAAGCACTGGGTGGCGTACGGCCTGAACGACGAGGCCGTGCTCGGCGCGGTGCGCGCGGCCGAAGGGCGCGGCTTCAAGGCGGACAACATGATCGGCATCGGCATCGGCGGTTCCGATTCGGCGCTGAACGAGTTCAAGAAGCCGCAGCCGACGGGCTTCTACGGCACCGTGATCATCAGCCCGAAGCGCCACGGCGAGGAAACCTCGGACCTGATGTACACGTGGATCACGCAGGGCAAGGCGCCGCCGGCGCTGACGCTGACGACCGGCATGCTCGCGACGCGCGACAACGTGTCGAAGGTGCGCGACGAGATGGGGCTCGCGTCGAAGTAAGCGGCCCGCCGGCTGCCGCCGCGAGGCGGCGGCCGGCGGTCGATCGACCAGGAAGTAGGGAGACGACGTGTCAGCGGCACTGCGTTTTGACAATATCGGCAAGGTCTTTCCCGGCGTGCGCGCACTCGACGGCATTTCGTTCGACGTGCATGCGGGCGAGGTGCATGGCCTGATGGGCGAGAACGGCGCGGGCAAGTCGACGCTGCTGAAGATTCTCGGCGGCGAATACCAGCCCGATGCGGGCAGCGTGCTGGTCGACGGCCAGCCCGTGCAGTTCGCGAGTGCGGCCGCGTCGATCGCGGCCGGCATCGCGGTGATTCACCAGGAGCTGCAGTACGTGCCCGACCTGACGGTCGCGGAAAACCTGCTGCTCGGCCGCCTGCCGAATGCGTTCGGCTGGGTCAGGAAGCGCGAGGCGAAGCGCTTCGTGCGCGAGCGGCTCGCCGCGATGGGCGTCGACCTCGATCCGGACGCGAAGCTCGGGCGGCTGTCGATCGCGCAGCGGCAGATGGTCGAGATCTGCAAGGCGCTGATGCGCAATGCGCGCGTGATCGCGCTCGACGAGCCGACCAGCTCGCTGTCGCATCGCGAGACCGAAGTGCTGTTCAAGCTCGTCGACGACCTGCGTGCGCAGGGCCGCGCGCTGATCTACATCTCGCACCGGATGGACGAGATCTACCGGTTGTGCGACGCCTGCACGATCTTCCGCGACGGGCGCAAGATCGCATCGCACGAATCGCTCGCCGACGTGCCGCGCGAACGGCTCGTCGCCGAGATGGTCGGGCGCGAGATTTCGGATATCTACCATTACGCGCCGCGTGCGCTCGGCGACGTGCGCTTCGCGGCCGACGGCATCGACGGCCCGGCACTGCGCGAACCCGCGAGCTTCTCGGTGCGCGCGGGCGAGATCGTCGGCTTCTTCGGGCTCGTGGGCGCCGGGCGCAGCGAGCTGATGCGGCTCGTGTACGGCGCGGATCGCCGGCGCGCGGGCGCGCTGACGCTCGACGGCGCGCGCATCGACGTGAAGCGCACCGGCGACGCGATCCGGCACGGCATCGTGCTGTGCCCCGAGGATCGTAAAGAAGAAGGGATCATCGCGATCGCGTCGGTCGCGGAGAACATCAACATCAGCTGCCGCCGCCATTCGCTGCGCGCGGGGCTCTTCATCAACCGCAGGGCCGAGAGCGAAACGGCCGACCGTTTCATCCAGCGGCTCAAGATCAAGACGCCGAACCGGCGGCAGAAGATCCGCTTCCTGTCGGGCGGCAACCAGCAGAAGGCGATCCTGTCGCGCTGGCTCGCGGAGCCCGACCTGAAGGTCGTGATCCTCGACGAGCCGACGCGCGGGATCGACGTCGGCGCGAAACACGAGATCTACGACGTGATCTACCGGCTCGCGGAACGCGGCTGCGCGATCGTGATGGTGTCGTCGGAGCTGCCGGAAGTGCTCGGCGTGTCCGACCGCATCGTCGTGATGCGCGAGGGCCGGATCGCGGGCGAGCTGCCGCGCGACCAGGCGAACGAACACGCGGTGCTGAGCCTGGCGCTGCCGCAGACGAGCGCCGTCGAGGCGGCCTGACGCAGGACACGACAATCGAATCGGACATGCGCGGCGCAGGCCGTGCGATGCAGGAGCAGGAGACTCAATCATGCAAGTCAACGAAAACCTTGGCAGCGCCGCCGTGAAGCCGTCGGCCGACGCGCTGGTGCCACAGCAGAGCGACCGCCAGAAGTGGTGGCAGCATCTGACCGAATACAGCCTGATCGCGATCTTCGCGGTGATGTTCATCACGATGTCGTTGACCGTCGATCACTTCTTCTCGATCGACAACATGCTCGGCCTCGCGCTGTCGATCTCGCAGATCGGCATGGTCGCGTGCACGATGATGTTCTGTCTCGCATCGCGCGACTTCGACCTGTCGATCGGCTCGACCGTCGCGTTCTCGGGCGTGCTGTGCGCGATGGTGCTGAACGCGACCGACAACACGTTCGTCGCGATCGTCGCGGCGGTCGCGGCCGGCGCCGCGATCGGCTTCGTGAACGGCGCGGTGATCGCGTACCTGCGCATCAACGCGCTGATCACGACGCTCGCGACGATGGAGATCGTGCGCGGGCTGGGCTTCATCGTGTCGAAGGGGCAGGCGGTCGGCGTGTCGTCGGATACCTTCATCGCGCTCGGCGGGCTCACGCTCTTCGGCGTGTCGCTGCCGATCTGGGTCACGCTGCTGTGCTTCATCGCGTTCGGCGTGCTGCTGAACCAGACGGTATACGGCCGCAACACGCTCGCGATCGGCGGCAACCCGGAAGCCTCGCGGCTCGCGGGCATCAACGTCGAACGCACGCGCGTGTACATCTTCCTGATCCAGGGCGCGGTGACTGCGCTCGCGGGCGTGATCCTCGCATCGCGCATCACGTCGGGCCAGCCGAACGCCGCGCAGGGCTTCGAGCTGAACGTGATCTCGGCGTGCGTGCTCGGCGGCGTGTCGCTGATGGGCGGCCGTGCAACGATCTCGGGCGTCGTGATCGGCGTGCTGATCATGGGCACCGTCGAGAACGTGATGAACCTGCTGAACATCGACGCGTTCTACCAGTACCTCGTGCGCGGCGCGATCCTGCTCGCGGCCGTGCTGCTCGACCAGTTGAAGAACCGCGGCGTCCGCGACTGACCCGATCCGCTCTTACGGAGACGAACCGCATGACCATCGACACTTCCGCGCCCGACCCGCACACCGCGAGCCACGCGCGCTATGCCCGCTACCCGAGCCTCGAGGATCGCGCGGTGCTGATCACGGGCGGCGCGACCGGCATCGGCGCGGCGTTCGTCGAACACTTCGCCGAGCACGGCGCGCGCGTCGCGTTCGTGGACCTCGACGCGGCGGCCGGTGCCGCGCTCGCGGAAAGCCTCGCGCACGTGCGCCATGCACCGCTGTTCCTCCAGTGCGACCTGACCGACATCGACGCGCTGCGCCATGCGATCGACGCGATCCGCGCGCGCATCGGCGCGATCGCGGTGCTCGTGAACAACGCGGCGAACGACACGCGCCACGCGATCGGCGACGTGACGCCCGCATCGTTCGACGCGGGCATCGCGGTGAACCTGCGTCACCAGTTCTTCGCCGCGCAGGCGGTGATCGACGACATGAAGCAGCGGGGCGGCGGCGCGATCATCAACCTCGGCTCGATCAGCTGGATGCTGAAGAACGGCGGCTATCCCGTCTACGTGATGGCGAAGGCCGCCGTGCAGGGGCTCACGCGCGGGCTCGCGCGCGACCTCGGCCCGTTCGGCATCCGCGTGAATTCGCTGGTGCCCGGCTGGGTGATGACCGACAAGCAGCGCCGGCTGTGGCTCGACGACGCGGGCCGCGCGGCGATCAAGGCCGGCCAGTGCCTCGATGCCGAACTGCTGCCCGCCGACCTCGCGCGGATGGCGCTGTTTCTCGCGGCCGACGACAGCCGGATGATCACCGCGCAGGACGTGATCGTCGACGGCGGCTGGGCCTGACCGTTCGCACGTTCCGCATCGTTTCTTCGACGAAGGAAAGGAGTTCACCATGACCGCCACGTCCTCGCGCGCATCGTCGTCCACCAGCCAGTCGCGCCGCGCGCGCCTGGCCGCCGCCGCGCAGCCGGTCAGCCCCGGCCCGCAGACGGCGGCTTTCGCGCAGGGCGTCGGCGCCGCGCATGCGGCGGCCGTCACGCTGTCGAACGCGTTGCTGCGGCTCGACGTGCTGCCGCATCTCGGTGGCGGCATCGCGCGCTTCGACTGGCGCGGCGACAACGGCGCGCTGGTGCCGGTGTTCCGCCGCTGCGAGCACCCGGAGACGGCAACGGACCCGAACGAACTCGCGTGCTATCCGCTGCTGCCGTACTCCAACCGGATCGGCGACGGGCGGTTCGAATGCGACGGGCGCCGCGTCGCGGTGCCGCGCAACCGCCGCGACGAGCCGCTGCCGATCCACGGCGACGGCTGGCTCGCGCGGTGGCAGGTGGACGATGCGACCGGCACGTCGCTGCAACTGTCGCTCGATCGCACCGCCGGCGCGCCGTATGCGTTCCGTGCGATTCAGTCGTTCGAGCTCGACGACGCGACGCTGTCGATCGCGCTGACGATCGAGAACGCGGGGCGCGCGCGGCTGCCGTTCGGGCTCGGCGTGCATCCGTTCCTCGTGCGCGATGCCGCGACCGAGCTGGCCGCGGCCGCCGGCGGGCTGTGGCTGTCGGGCGCGGATTTCCTGCCGGTGCGGCACGTCAGCGTGCCGCCGGCCTGGCAGTTCGGCGTCGCGTATCCGCTGCCGGCCGCGCTCGTCAATCATGCGTTCACCGGCTGGGGCGGCCACGCGACGGTGAGCTGGCCGCGCCGCGGGCTGTCGCTGACGATAGCGGCGGACGCCGACGCGTACGTGCTCTATACGCCGCCCGGCGAGGATTTCTTCTGCTTCGAGCCGGTCGATCATCCGATCAATGCGGTGAACCTGCCGGGCGGCGCGGCCGCGCACGGGATGACGCTGCTCGCGCCCGGCGAGCGGCTCACGCGGCGTTTCGCGTTCACCGTCGAGCGCGCCGATGCGCGCGGCAATGCCGCGACACGCGAGGCGGGCCGGCGACGCGGGTAAAATACGCGGTCTACCAACGGTTTGCCGCGAGTATCCGCCATGTCTTCCCCGCTTACTTTCATTGAGTCGCTGCGCGCCGCGTGGCAGCGCACGAATTCGCTGCTGTGCGTCGGTCTCGATCCCGAGCCGTCGCGCTTTCCCGTGCAGTTCGACGGCCAGCCCGACGCGATCTTCGAATTCTGCCGGCAGATCGTCGACGCGACCGCGCAATACGCGAGCGCGTTCAAGCCGCAGATCGCCTACTTCGCCGCGCATCGCGCGGAAGACCAGCTCGAGCGGCTGATCGCGCACATCCACCTCCAGCATCCGGGCCTGCCCGTGATCCTCGACGCGAAGCGCGGCGACATCGGCAGCACGGCCGAGCAGTACGCGCGCGAAGCGTTCGAGCGCTACCGCGCGGACGCCGTCACGGTGAACCCGTACATGGGCTACGACTCGGTCGAGCCGTACTTCGAGCACGAAGGCAAGGGCGTGATCGTGCTGTGCCGCACGTCGAACCCGGGCGGCTCCGACCTGCAGTTCCTCGACACGAACGGCCGGCCGCTGTACCAGGTCGTAGCCGATCTCGCGGCGAACAAGTGGAACGCGAAGAACGGCCAGCTCGGCCTCGTGGTCGGCGCGACGTTCCCGAAGGAAATCGAGATCGTGCGCGGGATCGTCGGCGACATGCCGCTGCTGATCCCCGGCATCGGCGCGCAGGGCGGCGACGTGCAGGCGACCGTCAATGCGGGCCGCACCGCCGACGGCACCGGCATGATGATCAACTCGTCGCGCGCGATCCTGTACGCGAGCAAGGGCGAGGATTTCGCCGAAGCCGCGGCGCTCGCCGCGCAGAAGACGCGCGACACGATCAACGCGCATCGTTGATCGGTTGCACCGGCGGTCCGGGCAGGAGCCCGCTCCGGGCAGCCGGTTCCGGCGGGCTCCCGCGCGCGAGCCCGCCGCTTCCCCTCGGTTTTTCCGTTCCTCCGCCCGCCTGGCCTGCACTGGCGCACGCGGACAACTTCCCGTCGCTTCCGTATCGCATGTCGCCAATCTAATCGCGCGATGCTCCCGCTTGTCATCGATCCGTAACGAAAATGTCAAGAAAGGGAGTGACGCCATGCCCAAGCTGTCCCGCCGACTTCTGAGCGCATTCGCTGCATCGCTGTGCATGACGTTCGCCCATGCGGCGGACCTCTCGCACTGGCCGGCCGACAGCGCGAAGGCGCTGAACGCGATGATCGCCGCGCACGCGCACCGCGGCGACTACGCGGTGTTCGACGCCGACAACACGACCTATCGCTACGACCTCGAGGAGTCGCTGCTGCCGTACCTCGAGAACCGTGGCGTGCTGACGCGCGACACGCTCGACCCGTCGCTGAAGCTGATTCCGTTCAAGGATTCCGCCGACTACCGGGAATCGCTGACGAGCTATTACTACCGGCTGTGCGAGATCGACGACCTGGTCTGCTACCCGTGGATCGCGCAGGCGTTCGCCGGCCAGTCGCTGGCCGACCTGAAGCGCCACGTCGACGCGATGCTCGCCGACGGCAAGCCGATCCCGATCCGCTACTGGCAGGGCGACAAGGTGGTCGACGGCACGGTGAACCCGCCGCGCTTCTTCCGCGGGATGCAGGAGCTGTACACCGCGCTGCGCGAGAACGGGATCGAGGTGTACGTGATGACGGCCGCGCACGAGGAGCTCGCGCGGCTCGTGCTGTCCGACCCGAAGTACGGCTACAACGTGAAGCCGCAGAACGTGATCGGCGTGACGACGCTGCTGCGCAACCCGGCCACCGGTGCGCTGACCACATCGCGGCTGCAGATCAAGGCCGGCAAGTACGACGAGGCCGCGAACCGCGGGCTGGTGATCACGCCGTTCCTGATGAACCCGATGACGTGGTACGAAGGCAAGCTCGGCTCGATCGTCGGCTGGATCGACCAGTGGAAGAAGCCGGTGCTCGTCGCGGGCGACACGCCGACGTCCGACGGCTACATGCTGCTGAACGCGACCGACGTCGCGCGCGGCGGCGTGCGCGTGTGGGTGAACAAGAAGGACAAGCAGATGGCGCAGATCCGCGCGTGGTCGGATGAATCGGCTGCGCAGCAGAAATCGCTCGGCCTGCCGGTCACGGCGGACAAGAACTGGATCGTCGTGAAGCCCGACGCGATCCAGTAAGCGGGCAAGCGGGGGGGCGGCGTGCGCCCCCGGCCCGATCAGCCCTCGCGCTCGTCGAGCAGCTTCAGCAGCCCGCGCAGCGCATGCGCGGCCGCCTGCGTGCGGATCTGGTCGCGGTCGCCCTTGAACACGAGCGTCTCGACGTCGGTGTGCAGCCGGTTGCTCCAGCCGAACGACACGGTGCCGACCGGCTTCTTCTCGCTGCCGCCGGCCGGGCCCGCGATGCCGGTGACGGACAGCGCGACCTGCGCGCGGCTGTTGCGCAGCGCGCCTTCGGCCATCGCGCGCGCGACGGGCTCGCTGACGGCGCCGTGCTTGTCGATCAGGTCGGGCGGCACGCCGATCATCTCGATCTTGGCCTGGTTCGAGTACGTGACGAAGCCGCGCTCGAACCACTGGCTGCTGCCGGAGATGTCGGTGATCGCCGCGGCGATCATGCCGCCGGTGCAGGATTCGGCGGTGGCGAGCGTCAGGTGCTCGTCACGCAGCTTGTTGCCTGCGCGGATCGCAAGCTGGTGGACGACGGAATCGGTTGGCATGCGCGTCGGGAAACGGGAGTCGGAAAATCGGTCAGCCGACGACGGAGCGCCACAGGGCGATCACGAGCAGCGTCATGAACGCGGCGACCAGGTCGTCGACCATGATGCCGAGCCCGCCTTTCAGGCGGCGCTCGAAATAGCGGATCGGCGGCGGCTTGAGCATGTCGAAGACGCGGAACGCGACGAACGCCCACAGCTGGCCGACGAAGGTCGCGGGCGTGACGAACAGCATCACGAGCCAGATCGCGACGATCTCGTCCCAGACGACGGCGCCCGGATCGGCCGAGCCCATTTTCCTCGCGGTGAATCCGGTGAGCCACGTGCCCGCCACGAAGCCGACCGCGATCAGTGCCCACCATTCGGGCACCGTCAGATAGCGGTTGAGCACGACGAACGAGAGCCAGCCGAACAGCGAGCCGAACGTGCCGGGCATGATCGGCGCGAGCCCGCTGCCGAAGCCGAGCGACACGATGTGCGCCGGGTGCGACAGCATGAAACGTGCGGTCGCGCGCCGCGGCGCGTTGCCGCCGGATGCGGCGCCGGGCTCGGCCGCGGTGTGCGCGGGCGTCGGGTCAGTCTGCATGGAAGTGATCGAAGCCGTGCAACGTGAGAGCGAGAGGCGCGCCGGCAGCGTCGCGCCACGCGATCGCGGGCTGGTCCGACGGCGCGGACAACGCGCGTATTGTACCGATTCGGGTGACCGGCACGCCGGCCGTCACGCCCGCCGCCTCGACCGCCGCGCGGCCGCCGCTGGCGCGGTGAAACACAGTTCGTAATCGTCGCCGCCGGCCAGCGTGCAGCGGCGCTGTACGTCGGGCGGCAGCGTCGCGAGCGCGGCCGAGCGCGGCACCGCGTCGGCATCGATCTCGGCGCGCACGTTCGAGCGGGCCGGGATGTGCTGCAGGTCACCGGCGAGGCCGTCCGAGAGGTCGAGCGCCGCATGCGCGACGCCCGCGAGCGCGAGGCCGAGCGCGATGCGCGGTTCGGGGTACTCGAGCGCGCGCCGGAATGCCGCGGCTTCGTTTGCGCCGGCCGCCCACTCGCCGCGGGCGACGCCGAGGCCGGCGCGCGCATCGCCGAGCGTGCCGGACACCCAGACGTCGTCACCGTCGCGCGCGGCATCGCGGCGCAGCACCGCTTCCGGCGAGACTTCGCCGAACACGGTCACGCACAGGTTCAGCGGGCCGCTCGTCGTGTCGCCGCCGATCAACTCGCAGCCGTAGCGCTCGGCGAGCGCGAACAGCCCGTTGCTGAACGCTTCCAGCCACGCGGCGTCGGCACGCGGCAGCGCGCACGCGAGCGTGAACGCGCGCGGCTCGGCGCCCATCGCGGCGAGGTCCGACAGGTTGACCGCGAGCGTCTTGTGGCCGAGGGCGTCGGGCGCGACGTCGGGGAAGAAGTGACGGCCTTCCACCAGCATGTCCGTCGAAATGGCCAGCAATTTCCCGGATCGGGGCGCGATCAACGCGCAGTCGTCGCCGATGCCGAGCGTCGACGCGCGGGCGCCCTGCGCGGCGCGGCGCGTGAAGAAGCGTTCGATCAGCGAAAACTCGGAGAGGGCGGCTGGCACGGCGGATGGATCCGAAACGGTGGAAGGAACGGCATTGTACGAGGCGAGCGGCGGCGCTCCTGCACCGTTCAGTACAATTTTGTCGCGGCTGTTGCACCTGAATCGCCGGTCTGGCGGCCGATGATTGGCGCTACAATGCCGTCGAAGAGTTATTCTAATCCGCCCGCCAAGAGACACATGTCTACCCAAGCCTCCTCCAAAGCCAAACTTCGCGAAGCCGCGCTCGATTATCACGAATTCCCGACCCCCGGGAAAATCGCGATCGCCCCGACCAAGCAGATGATCAACCAGCGCGACCTCGCGCTCGCGTACTCGCCGGGTGTGGCGTACGCATGCGAGGAGATCGTCGAGAATCCGCTCAACGCGGCGCGCTTCACCGCGCGCAGCAACCTGGTCGGCGTGGTCACGAACGGCACGGCGGTGCTCGGTCTCGGCAACATCGGCCCGCTCGCGTCGAAGCCGGTGATGGAAGGCAAGGCCGTGCTGTTCAAGAAGTTCGCGGGCATCGACGTGTTCGACATCGAGCTGAACGAGTCGGACCCGCACAAGCTCGTCGACGTGATCGCCGCGCTGGAGCCGACCTTCGGCGGGATCAACCTGGAAGACATCAAGGCGCCGGATTGCTTCATCGTCGAGCGCGAAGCGCGCAAGCGGATGAAGATTCCGGTGTTCCACGACGACCAGCACGGCACCGCGATCGTGGTGGCCGCGGCCGTCACGAACGGGCTGAAGGTCGTCAACAAGGACATCAAGAAGGTCAAGCTCGTCGCGTCCGGCGCGGGTGCGGCCGCGCTCGCGTGCCTGGACCTGCTGGTCGACATCGGCCTGCCGCTCGAGAACATCACGGTGACCGACCTGGCCGGCGTGGTCTACAAGGGCCGCACCGAGCTGATGGATCCGGACAAGGAGCGTTTCGCGCGCGAAACGGAAGCGCGGACGCTGGCCGAAGTGATCGACGGCGCGGACATCTTCCTCGGCCTGTCGGCTGCCGGCGTGCTGAAGCAGGAGATGGTGAAGGGCATGGCCGAGCGCCCGCTGATCCTCGCGCTCGCGAACCCGACGCCGGAAATCCTGCCGGAAGCCGCGCTCGAAGTGCGCCCCGACGCGATTCTCGCGACCGGCCGCACCGACTATCCGAACCAGGTCAACAACGTCCTGTGCTTCCCGTTCATCTTCCGCGGCGCGCTCGACGTCGGCGCGACGACGATCACGCGTGAAATGGAGATCGCGGCCGTCAACGCGATCGCCGAGCTCGCGCAGCACGAGCAGAGCGACATCGTCGCGACCGCGTACGGCATCCAGGACCTGTCGTTCGGGCCCGAATACCTGATTCCGAAGCCGTTCGACCCGCGCCTGATCGTGAAGATCGCACCGGCCGTCGCGCAGGCCGCGATGGACGGCGGCGTCGCGACGCGCCCGATCGAGGACATGGAGGCGTACCGCGTTCACCTGCAGCAGTTCGTGTACCACAGCGGCACGACGATGAAGCCGATCTTCCAGATCGCGCGCGCTGCGCCGGAAGAGAAGAAGCGCGTTGTATTCGCGGAAGGCGAAGAAGAGCGCGTGTTGCGCGCCGTTCAGATCATCGTCGACGAAAAACTCGCGAAGCCGATCCTGATCGGCCGCCCGTCGGTGATCGAGCACCGTATCCATCGCTACGGCCTGCGCCTGACGCCGGGTACCGACTTCACGGTCGTGAACACCGAGCACGACGAGCGCTACCGCGACTTCTGGCAGACGTACTACAAGATGATGGCGCGCAAGGGCATCAGCGAGCAGCTCGCGCGCGTCGAGATGCGCCGCCGCACGACGCTGATCGGCTCGATGCTGGTGAAGAAGGGCGAAGCGGACGGCATGATCTGCGGCACGATCAGCACCACGCACCGCCACCTGCACTTCATCGACCAGGTGATCGGCAAGCGCCCGGGCTGCAGCGTGTATGCGGCGATGAACGGCCTCGTGCTGCCGGGCCGCCAGATTTTCCTCGTCGACACGCACGTGAACGTCGATCCGACCCCGGAAGAGCTGGCCGAGATCACGATCATGGCTGCGGAAGAAGTGCGCCGCTTCGGCATCGAGCCGAAGGTCGCGCTGCTGTCGCACTCGAATTTCGGCACGAGCAACGCACCTTCGGCGAAGAAGATGCGCGATACGCTCGCGATCCTGCAGGAACGCGCGCCGGAGCTGAAGGTGGACGGCGAGATGCACGGCGACGTCGCGCTCGATGCGGCGCTGCGCAAGGAAATCCTGCCGGAATCGACGCTTGAAGGCGAAGCGAACCTGCTGATCCTGCCGAACATCGACGCCGCGAACATCGCGTACAACCTGCTGAAGACGGCCGCGGGCAACAACATCGCGATCGGGCCGATCCTGCTGGGCGCTGCGCAGCCGGTACACGTGCTGACCGAATCGGCGACCGTTCGTCGCATCGTCAACATGGCGGCGCTGCTGGTCGCCGACGTGAACGCCACGCGCTGAGCCAAAACGAACGCGCCAGGCAGGTCGATCCGGTGTGGCGCGTCGGGCGAAATTGTAAACAAAAGCAAAAAGAGGCGTGCCCGCAATGGGCACGCCGCGGGCAGGGCGCAAACACGCTTCCCTCAAGCAACATCAGCATCTCTCTCCACTCAGCGTAGCGAGCACGGCAAGGAGGCAGAGTCTTGCCATGGCAGAGATGCCGCCCGTATTTTATCTCATGTAAGATAAATGTAGTGCGAATTCGGTAAAAAATGCGCAATTCCGGGTATCACTGGCCTTTCGATTCCCAAACGGACATTGATTCGCGCGGCCAATAACGCTACGCTAACGCCTTTGTTGGTCGTCAACTACTTGATTTAACAGCGGGAACCCTGGTTCATGGCACGCAAGTGGCTCCGCAACGGCGCGCTCGCGTCCGTCTTCGCGATGTTCGCGATGGGTATCGTCGGCACGCCGACGGGCAGTCTGGTTTCCGCCGCTTACGCACGGGAGGCCGTTCCGGCCGACGTGGCCGCGAGCGGGCTCGATACGATCCCGACCGCCCGTCTTCCGCGCGAGGCCGTGACCACGCTGGGTTTGATCAGCGCCGGCGGCCCCTATCCGTACGAGAAAGACGGCGTCGTGTTCGGCAACCGCGAGCGGATCCTGCCGAAGGCGAAGCGCGGCTACTACCATGAGTACACGGTGCCGACGCCGCGTGCGCGCAATCGCGGCGCGCGCCGGATCGTCTGTGGCGGGCCGTTGCGCCGGATCGACAACTGTTATTACACGGGCGACCACTACAACAGTTTTAAACGTATTGTTGAATGACTTCGGGACGAATGGCATGAGCGACTCCATCTACGCGCACGACACGGCGGCGGCGGAACTGTTCGCGGCCGGCGACGGCAATCTGTTTCAGCGTGTGATTCAGCTGCACGCGGCGGCGCAGGCCGGCGGCACGCCGGAGCAACAGGAAGCCGAGCCCGGGCTTTCATCGAACGAGGAGCCTATGAGCCTTTTCACGACCGTGCGACCCAATCTCGTGCAGTCGATCCGCGCGTTCCGCGTGCAGGATCTCGCCGACGAAGCCGGTCGGCTCGGCCAGCATTTCCTGTATGCGTATTGCGGCGCCGCGCAGTCGAAGCAGGAAGTGATGGAAACGATCGCGACGTCGTTCCTGTTTCCGAAGCATTTCGGGAAGAACTACGACGCGCTGTACGACTGCCTCACCGACCTCGTCGCGAAGGCCGGTGCGCAGCCCGGTTTCGTGATCGTCCTCGAAGGGCTGCCGATCGCGCAGAAGTTCGACAAGGAAGGGCGCGAGACACTGCTCGACGTGTTCCGCGAGGCGGCCGAATTCTGGGCCGAGCGCAAGGTCGCGTTCCGCGTGTTCTACTCGTTCGCGTAAGTGCACGTCGGCCAGCGGCCGATCCGTCGAATCACCGTCAAAAGCCCGCTGCGAGCGGGCTTTTTTGCGTCCGCGCGAAGGTGCGACTTCCCGTCACCATCCCCCCCAGCGCGCCGCAAGCGCCGCGAGCACGGCCGCGCCGGCCGTCTCGGTGCGCAGCACGCGGGGGCCGAGCGACAGCGCGGTGAACCCGCGTGCGCGTGCCGCATTTTCCTCGTCGGGCGACAGCCCGCCTTCCGGTCCGATCAGCAGCGTGACCGTTGCAGCGGGCGGCGCGTCGGGCAGCGACGTGAACGGGATGCTCGCGCGCGGCGACAGCAGCAGCCGCAGCTCGCCGTCGGCCGGTGCGGCAGGCAGCCTATCGAGCCATGCGCTGAAGCCGGCGACCGGCGCGACGTCGGGCACGCGGTTGCGCCCGCATTGCTCGCACGACGCGCGCACGACGCCGCGCCAGTGCGCGACGCGCTTGTCCGCACGCTCGCCGGACAGCTTCACGACGCCGCGCGCGGTCGACAGCGGCACGAGCGCCGTCACGCCGAGCTCGACGGCCTTCTCGATCACCCAGTCCATCTTGTCGCCGCCGGCGATGCCTTGGGCGAGCGTCACGCGATAGGGCGGTTCGGCCTCTGCCGGCTCGAACGTGTCGATCTGTGCGAGCGCACTGCGCTTGTCGATCTCGACGAGCCGTGCGCGGTACTGGCCGCCGGTGCCGTCGAACAGGGCGAGCACGTCGCCGGGCTGCAGGCGCAGCACCTGTGCGTGGCGCGCGACCTCGGCCGGCAACGCGAGCGTGGCGTCGGCGCGCAATGCCGCGTCGACGAAAAAGCGCGGCACGGCCGCGGTGGTGGTGGCTTCGTTCATGCGTGTAACGGTTGGAGTCATGCGTCGAGACGGCGCCCGAGCGCCCATCGGTAGCCGTCGAGATCCTCGATCTGCGCGAACCGGTCGCCCCAGAACTGATCCTGCGGCGCGCTCAGCGACTTCGCGCCCGCGTCGAGCGCGCGCTGCCAGGTGGCGTCGACGTCGTCGACATACAGGTAGAACGATTGCGGCGCGATGGCATTCGCACTCTTCGGCGTGCGCGCGGTCGAGCCGAATGCGCCTTCGGGCGCGAACATCACGATCAGCTGGCCGCGGTAGGCCATCTCGACGTGCATGATCACGCCGTCCTCGTCGTGCACG
This sequence comes from Burkholderia contaminans, assembly GCF_029633825.1. Lineage (NCBI taxonomy): Bacteria > Pseudomonadati > Pseudomonadota > Betaproteobacteria > Burkholderiales > Burkholderiaceae > Burkholderia > Burkholderia contaminans. The sequence goes on from NZ_CP090640.1 coordinate 1,706,250, forward strand.
TCGCGCAACTCGAAGCCGAATGCGGCCTTGAAGAAATCGATGGCCGCGCGCGCGTTGCGTACGGCCAGGTAGGGCGTCAACCAAGGCACGTTGGCCGGACGTGGATCGGTCATGAAAATCTCCTGTGGGGGCGCTTGGGCACGTGTTCTGATTCGATGCCCGGGCGTTCGTTCAGGGGGCGGCGCGGCGTCCGGGACGTTTCGCCCCGGCGCCATGCATCGCGAATCCCGCAAGGACGCGATGGAAAAACGGAAGCGAGGCGGCTGCGCGGACGCTCAGCGGCGGATGCCCAGTGTATCGCGCAGCGCGCGCGGCAGGGCAAAGAGGGACGCATGCAGGCGCGCATCGTAGTAGCGCAGGCCGTGGACGCGACGGGCCGCGAGCCGTTCGTCGATGTCGTGTGCGAACAGCGCGGCCGCGTCGAGCGTGTCGCTCGCGATCGCCATCAGCCACTGCGAACCGTACAGCGGCACGTGCGCGGACAGCGGATCGACGACCGCGAAGCTCGCGCGCAGGTCGTCGAGCAGCGCGGCGATGCGCGTTGCATGGAACACCGGCGAGCCGAGATGCATCGAGATCGCGCCGCACGGCGTCAGGATCCGCTTGAGCCGCGCATAGAACGCGCGGGTATAAAGGCCGGCCGCCGGCGAATCGGGCGGCGTGAGGTCGAACACGACGAGATCGAAATGCTCGACGGTCGATTCCACGAAATGCGCGGCGTCGCCGATCACGACCTCGACGCGCGGGTCGTCGAGCGCACCCTGGTGCACGTCGTCGAGATAGCGGCGTGCCATCCCGACCACCTCGTCGTCGAGCTCCGCGATCACGATCCGCTCGAGGCACGCATGCTTGAGCAGCTGGCGTGCCGCGCCGCCGTCGCCGCCGCCGAGCACGAGCGCCTTCTTCGGCGACGGGTGCGCGAGCGCGGCCGGGTGCGTCATGCACTCGTGATAGACGTACTCGTCGCCGACCGACGTCATCGGCCGGCCGTCCAGCGTGAACAGGCGGCCGAGCTGCGGCGTTTCCCAGACTTCGATCTGCTGGTGCGGGGACGCGACGTGCGCGAGCCGCCGGGCATTCGGGAAGCCGTAGGTGGCGTGGGGCGTAGGGTGAAAGAGAAGCGTGGTGCTCACGGGCGGGCCACTCGGGGGCAGGCAGTTCCGACGTCTGAATTATAGGAGGCCGGCGCGTTGACGGAAAACCGTGCCGGAACACTACGCGCGGACAAGGGAAATGTCAGCCCATCTGTTAAAATGACGAGCTTTGCAGCCCCGTCCGTAGGCTCCGTCCGCTTCGCGTCCGTCAGGCGCCGCACCGCGCGCCGGGAACGATTGACGCTCGAGCTTCCGGATGCCGCCGTGCCCCCGTTTCCTCGACTCGTTCTCCGGACTCGACATGACGACTTCGTCTCCCGCCTCCACCACCCTGATGGCCAACGCGATCCGTGCGCTCGCGATGGACGCCGTCCAGCAAGCGAACTCCGGCCACCCCGGCATGCCGATGGGCATGGCCGAAATCGGCGTCGCGCTCTGGTCGCGCCATCTGAAGCACAACCCGACGAACCCGCACTGGGCAGACCGCGACCGCTTCGTGCTGTCGAACGGCCATGGCTCGATGCTGCTGTACTCGCTGCTGCACCTGACCGGCTACGACCTGCCGATCGAAGAGCTGAAGAACTTCCGCCAGCTGCACTCGAAGACGCCGGGCCACCCGGAATACGGCATCACGCCGGGCGTCGAGACGACCACCGGCCCGCTCGGCCAGGGTCTCGCGAACGCGGTCGGCATGGCGCTCGGCGAAGCGCTGATGGCCGACGAGTTCAACCGTGACGGCGCGAAGATCGTCGATCACCACACGTACGTGTTCCTCGGCGACGGCTGCCTGATGGAAGGCATCTCGCACGAAGCCTGCTCGCTCGCCGGCACGCTGAAGCTGAACAAGCTGATCGCGCTGTACGACGACAACGGCATCTCGATCGACGGCGACGTCGTGAACTGGTTCCACGACGACACGCCGAAGCGCTTCGAAGCGTACGGCTGGAACGTGATCCCGAACGTGAACGGCCATGACGTCGACGCGGTCGACGCAGCCATCGCGAAGGCGAAGCTGTCGGACAAGCCGACGCTGATCTGCTGCAAGACGGTGATCGGCCAGGGCGCGGCGACCAAGGCCGGCGGCCACGACGTGCACGGCGCGGCGCTCGGCGCGGAAGAAATCGCGAAGACGCGCGAAGCGCTCGGCTGGACCTGGGCGCCGTTCGTGATTCCGCAGGAAGTCTATGCGGCATGGGATGCGAAGGAAGCCGGCAAGCGCGCGGAAACCGAATGGAATGCGACGTTCGCCGCGTATCGCGCGAAGTTCCCGGCAGAAGCCGCTGAATTCGAGCGCCGGATGGCCAACCAGCTGCCGGCCGACTGGGCCGAAAAGGCTGCGGCGATCATCGCCGGCGCGAACGAGCGCGCCGAGACGGTCGCGACCCGCAAGGCGTCGCAGCAGGCGATCGAAGGCCTGGCTGCCGCGCTGCCCGAGCTGCTCGGCGGCTCGGCCGACCTGACCGGCTCGAACCTGACCAACTGGAAGGCATCGAAGGCCGTCCGCGCGAATCCGGAAGGCCCGGGCGTCCAGCTGGGCAACCACATCAACTACGGCGTGCGCGAATTCGGCATGAGCGCCGCGATCAACGGCCTCGCGCTGCATGGCGGCCACAAGCCGTTCGGCGGCACCTTCCTGACGTTCTCCGACTACAGCCGCAACGCGCTGCGCGTGGCCGCGCTGATGAAGGTGCCGTCGATCTTCGTGTTCACGCACGACTCGATCGGCCTCGGCGAAGACGGCCCGACGCACCAGTCGATCGAGCACGTGTCGAGCCTGCGCCTGATCCCGAACCACGACGTATGGCGTCCGGCCGACACGGTCGAGACGGCCGTGGCCTGGACGCACGCGGTCGCCGCCGACCGTCCGTCGAGCCTGATCTTCAGCCGCCAGAACCTGGCGTTCAACCCGCGTACCGATGCGCAGATCGCGAACATCGAGAAGGGCGGTTACGTGCTGAAGGACTGGGACGACGAAATCGTCGCGCGCAAGATCATCCTGATCGCGACGGGCTCGGAAGTCGAACTCGCGATGAAGGCCGTCGAGCCGCTCGCGCAGCAGGGCATCGCGGCACGCGTCGTGTCGATGCCGTCGACCAACGTGTTCGACCGCCAGGACGCCGAATACCGTGAACGCGTGCTGCCGCACGGCGTGCGCCGCGTCGCGATCGAAGCGGGCGTGACGTCGTTCTGGCACAAGTACGTCGGCCTCGAAGGCGGCGTCGTCGGGATCGACACGTTCGGCGAATCGGCGCCGGCCGGCGTGCTGTTCAAGTACTTCGGCTTCACCGTCGAGCACGTCGTCGAGACCGCCAAGGCCGTGCTGGCCTAAAAGCATACGCGACGCGCGCCACCCCTCGCGCGCGTCGCACCGTGAAGCTGCACGAAACGAATTTTTTCAGCCATCAGGAGATAGACCATGACGATTCGCGTCGCAATCAACGGCTACGGCCGCATCGGCCGCAACACGCTGCGCGCGTTCTACGAGAACGGCAAGAAGCACGACATCGAGATCGTCGCGATCAACGATCTGGGCGATGCGAAGACCAACGCGCACCTGACCCAGTACGACACCGCGCACGGCAAGTTCCCGGGTGAAGTGTCGGTGGACGGCGATTACCTCGTCGTGAACGGCGACAAGATCCGCGTGCTGGCAAACCGTAACCCGGCCGAACTGCCGTGGGGCGAGCTGGGCGTCGACGTCGTGATGGAATGCACGGGCTTCTTCACGACGAAGGAAAAGGCCAGCGCTCACCTGAAGGGCGGCGCGAAGAAGGTGATCATCTCGGCACCGGGCGGCAAGGATGTCGACGCGACGATCGTCTACGGCGTGAACCACGACGTGCTGAAGGCCGAGCACACCGTCATCTCGAACGCATCGTGCACGACGAACTGCCTCGCACCGCTCGTCAAGCCGCTGAACGACAAGATCGGCCTCGAAACCGGCCTGATGACGACGATCCACGCGTACACGAACGACCAGGTGCTGACGGACGTCTATCACGAAGACCTGCGCCGCGCGCGTTCGGCCACGCACAGCCAGATCCCGACGAAGACTGGCGCTGCCTCGGCCGTTGGCCTCGTGCTGCCGGAACTGAACGGCAAGCTCGACGGCTACGCGATCCGCGTCCCGACGATCAACGTGTCGATCGTCGACCTGTCGTTCATCGCAAAGCGCGACACGACGGTCGAGGAAGTCAACGCGATCATGAAGGAAGCTTCGGAAGGCGCGCTGAAGGGCATCCTCGGCTACAACGAAGCACCGCTGGTGTCGATCGACTTCAACCACAACCCGGCTTCGTCGACGTTCGACGCAACGCTGACCAAGGTGTCGGGCCGCCTCGTGAAGGTGTCGAGCTGGTACGACAACGAGTGGGGTTTCTCGAACCGCATGCTGGATACGGCTGTCGCGTTCGCGAACGCGAAGTAATCCCGCACGTTGCGCGGCCGCTGCAAGGCGGCCTGCGCGGCGAACGAGCCCGGCCCGGTTTTTCGGCCGGGCTTAATAGGATGGTCAGCCCGATCCTCACTCAGTGGACTACGCTGAGTGAGGATTTTGTCCTTCTGGAGGGCCATCATGGACACGGTATCGCTGATCGGAATCGATCTCGGCAAGCACTGCTTCCACCTGCATGGACAGGATGCGTCAGGCAGGATGGTGTTCCGTAAAAAGCTCACGCGTAGCCAGATGTTCACGCTGCTGGGCAATTTTCCGCGTTGCATTGTGGTCATGGAGGCCTGCGCCGGTGCTCACTGGATCGCACGTCGACTTCAAGCGCTGGGCCATGAGGCCAAGCTGATTTCTCCGCAATTCGTCAAACCGTTCCGGCAAGGCAACAAGAACGATTTCGCGGACGCCCAGGCGATCTGCGAAGCAGCCGCTCGTTCGAGCATGCGTTTCGTGAGCCCGCACAACGAAGCCCAGCAAATCGTTTCAGCCTTGCACCGTGTGCGCGAGCGGCTGGTGCGTGACCGCACCGGCACGATCAATCAGATTCATGCGTTTCTGTTGGAGTTCGGTATCAGCTTGCCGCGCGGCATGGCAGTGATCCGGCGACTGCCTGCCGTGCTCGAGGCAGAATCGTTGCCGCCGAGGCTGGTGGTCGTGCTCGAACGTTTGCAGGCGCACTTCAAGTATCTGGACGAGCAGATCCACCAGCTCGAACGTGAGTTGCTTACCCAGCTACACGAGGATGAACGCAGTGAACGACTGCTCGAGATTCACGGCATTGGCCCGATGACCGCCAGCGTGTTGATGTCTGAGTTGGGCGATGCCCAGCAATATGGCTCAGCAAGGCAGTTTGCAGCTTCGGTTGGTCTGGTGCCGCGGCAGTACAGCACCGGCGGCAAACCAACGCTACTGGGCATCAGCAAGCGTGGCGACAAGGAACTGCGACGATTGCTGGTGCAATGTGCGCGGGCCATCATGCAGCGCATCGAGCACCGCACGGATGCATTGGGCGTCTGGATTCGCAGCCTGTTGGCGCGGCGACACTCGAACGTGGTGGCCTGTGCCCTGGCCAACAAACTGGCGAGGATCGCCTGGGCCATCCTCGCCAAAGGGACACACTACCGGAGCATCGAGGCTGTTCCCTCAGTCTGACGCTTCCTATCGCTTACGGCTTCAGTTTCAGTAGTCACCTCTGGTTTTGCGACGCGAGATACGTGAAGGCATAAACGACTCAACGGCCGGGCAAGTAACCTGACACAAAAAACAGCACCTCAATGCTGTGGGCTTTTTGAGGTTTGCCCGGCGCGGCTCCCATCATGGGGCGGGATCTTTCCCATCCGCGACCCCGGATAGATTCGAGCAAGTCCACTTTAGGTCAACACTGCCTCGCTTGCAAAAATCGGGCTGACCATAGATTTTTATTGCGCGCCATTGTTGCCCGATGTTGCCGTCACCTGCTCGAGCGCCGCGACGAACGCGCGCTTCAGCGGGCTGTCGAGGTCGGTCCACGCGAGGCCGATGCCCGTTCTGTGCCCGGCCAGGTCGAGCGGCCGCGCGAGCACGTTAGGCGGCAGCGCGCTGGCGGCTTCCGCCGGAATCAGCCCGATGCCCATCCCCGCCGCGACGAGTGCGAGCATCGTCGTGAATTCCCCGAACTCCTGCGCGATCTCGAGCGTCGTGCCCGCGCGGCTCAGCGCGAGCAGCATGTCGTCGTGAAAGCCCGGCGCGTAGCGGCGCGCGAGCACGAACGCGGGCTGGCCGCGCAGCGCGGCCGGCGCGATCACATCGTGGGCGGCGAGCGGATGGTCGAGCGGCAGCGCGACGACGAAACCTTCCTCGAGTACCACGCGCGTGTCGATGCCCGCATACGCGGCCGGCAGCCGGATCATCCCGAAATCGATCCGCCGGTCGCGCAGCGCGGCGATCTGGTCGGGCGTCGGCAGGTCCTTCAGTTCGAGCGCGATCAGCGGATAGCGCTCGCGCATCGTGCGCAGCACGGCCGGCAGCAGCACGGGCAGCACCGACGATACGAACGCGATCCGCAGCGTACCGATTTCGCCGCGGCTCGACAGCCGGGCCAGCTGTTCCGCGCGTGCGGCCTGCTGCAGCGTCGCGCGCGCCTCGGGCAGGAACACGCGCCCCGTATCGCTCAGTTCGACCTTGTGCCGGTCGCGCTCGAACAGGCGCGCGCCGAGTTCTTCCTCGAGCGCCTTGATCTGCATGCTCAGCGCGGGCTGTACGATGAACAGGCGCTGCGCGGCGCGCCCGAAATGCAGCTCTTCCGCGAGCGTGACGAAGGCGCGCAATTGCTTGAGTTCCATGGGCGGCGAGCACGAGAAAGCGGTGATCAGGTTTCATGATAACCGGATCAAAAAAGACCATTGGCGCGGCGCCCGGCAGGCAGCCGAAGATACCGGCAACGCGAGACCGGCCGCGATGGGCCGCCGGCTCGACTGGCACGAGGAGACACGCATGACCAACGCGCTTGAACGGTTCCGTCTCGACGGTCGCCGCGCACTGATTACCGGTTCCGGCCGCGGGATCGGGCTGACGCTCGCCCGGGGGCTGGCCGAGGCGGGGGCCGCGATCGTCATCAACGATCGCAATGAGGAGAAGGCCGCGACGCTCGTGCAGCACCTGCGCGAGGAAGGCTTCACGGCCGACTACGCGGTATTCGACGTTGCCGAGCATGCGCAGGTGCGCGCGGCGATCGACGATTTCGAGGCGCGCGTCGGTGCGATCGACATCCTCGTGAACAACGCGGGCATCCAGCGCCGCGCGCCGCTCGACGCGTTCGAGCCCGACGACTGGCATGCGCTGATGCGCGTGAACCTCGACGGCGTGTTCAACGTCGCGCAGGCCGTCGCGCGGCACATGATCGCGCGCGGCCGCGGCAAGATCATCAACATCTGCTCGGTGCAGAGCGAGCTCGCACGGCCGACGATCGCGCCGTACGCGGCGACCAAGGGCGCGGTGCGGATGCTGACGAAAGGGATGTGCGCGGACTGGGCGCGCCACGGCATCCAGGCGAACGGCCTCGCGCCCGGCTATTTCGAAACCGAACTCAACCGCGCGCTGGTCGACGACGCGGCGTTCTCGGACTGGCTGTGCAAGCGTACGCCGGCCGGCCGCTGGGGGCGCGTCGACGAGCTGTGCGGCGCGGCGATCTTCCTCGCGTCGGCTGCATCCGATTTCGTGAACGGCCAGACGCTGTTCGTCGACGGCGGGCTGACGAGTGCCGTCTGACAAGGAGGCTGTCATGCGTATGCGTTGCATGTGTGTCGTGATCCACGGGCCGAACGACCTGCGCGTGGAAGAGCAGGACGCGGGCGAGATCGGCCCGGGCCAGGTGCGCGTCGATGTCGCGATGGGCGGCATCTGCGGCTCCGATCTCCATTATTTCCGGCACGGCGGCTTCGGCGCGATCCGGCTGCAGCAGCCGATGGTGCTCGGTCATGAGGTGGCCGGCACGGTTGCGGAAGTGGCGCCGGACGTGACGTCGGTGAAGGTCGGCGATCGCGTCGCGGTCAATCCGAGCCGGCCGTGCGGCGCGTGCCGCTATTGCCTCGAAGGGCTGCCGAACCAGTGTCTCGACATGCGCTTCTACGGCAGCGCGATGCGGATGCCGCACGTGCAGGGCGCGTTCCGTAATGCGCTCGTGTGCGACGCGGTGCAGTGCGTGAAGGTCGCCGACCACGTGCCGCTGTCTCTTGCGGCGCTCGCCGAGCCATTCGCGGTCGGGCTGCATGCGGTGTCGCGCGCGGGCCCGCTGATCGGCAAGCGCGTGCTCGTGTCGGGCTGCGGGCCGATCGGCGTGCTGGCGGTGGCGGCGGCGCGCGTGCACGGCGCGGCGGAGGTCGTCGCGACGGATGTCGTCGAAGCGCCGCTGGCAGTGGCGAGCGCGCTCGGCGCCGACCGCACGATCAATGCGGCGGCCGATGCCGGCTGGGTCGAGCGCTACGGCGCCGACAAGGGCACTTTCGACGTGATGATCGAGTGTTCAGGCAATGCACGCGCGCTGCGCGACGGGCTGGACGTGATGCGTCCCCGCGGGGTCGTCGTGCAGCTCGGGCTCGGCGGCGATGTCAGCCTGCCGCAGAACGTCGTGGTCGCGAAAGAGCTGTCGATCTGCGGCTCGTTCCGCTTTCACGCGGAATTCGCGCTCGCGGTGCAGTTGATCAACGCGGGGCGCGTCGACCTGCGTCCGGCCGTCACGCGCGTGTTCCCGATGCGCGATGCGAACCTCGCGTTCGAGCTGGCCGGCGATCGCCAGCGCGCGATGAAGGTACTGATCGATTTCGCGACCGAGGCCGCTTGACGGTGCGGCCCTGGCGCGCGACGGCTGCAGCGCCCTCGGCAAAAAGGCACGCCCGCAACGTGCGGCGCGTGCCTTTTTCGTCGTGCGGCGGAAACGGATTGCCGGCCTGCCGCATGACTGCGTGACCCGCAGCGACGCGGCGTGCGCTTTCATCGAGCGCGTGCTCGTGCATCGCGATCCATCGGAACGGTGACCGCTACGGCCGGGCGGTGGCGTGGGAGGACTACGCGCCGGGCGTCGGGAAGAAGACGCCCGCGCGCTGCGCGGCGTTCGCGATGTGCGTCTCGATCGCGGTGCCGGCGGCGGCCGCATCGCGCGCGATCAGCGCGTCGACGATCGCGCGGTGCTCCTGCCACGTGGACAGCAGCAGCTCGCGCCGGTAGAACGGCATGCGCTGGCTTTCCTTCATGATGTCCGCGCTGCTGCGCAGCACCGATTCGATCGCCGCGTTGCCGGCGAGATGGATGATCCGCATGTGGAAGTCGAAGTCGAGCTGCGACGCGTCGTCGAGCGCGCTTTCGGTGAGCGCGACGTGCAGGCTGGCGAGGTTGTCCTCGAACCACGCGATGTCGTCGTCGCTGACGACGTGCGCGGCCATCCGCGCGGCGAACCCTTCGAGCGCATAGCGCATCTGGTACGTGTCGGGCGGCGACGACTGCTCGGCGAAGCGCCATGCGTGCGCGGCCGTGGCCTGCGCGCTTTCGACATACACGCCCTTGCCGGCGCGGATGCGCAGCATCCCGAGCGCCTCGAGCGTCGACAGCGCCTCGCGCAGCGACGCGCGGCTGATCTCCAGCTCCTCGGAGAGCTGGCGCTGGGCCGGCAGCAGGCTGCCGACCGGATAAACGCCTGCCTCGATCCGGTCGCGGATCGTCGCGATGGCGGCGTCGGTCACGGTATGCGGAACGTTTTTCATGATGTGAACTTTGGCCGGTCTGACCGGCATTGTAATCCGCACGCGGGCGGTGCATGACCGCCCTACGGGAAAGCCACGATCCGCCCCTGTCCGACGGATCGAAGCCAGGCGGGCAGGGGCGGGAAATCCCTATTTTGTCCGTCCTTGACGCGACTATATCGGCTTCCTACTATCCACCATAACATCACTGGTCTTACCAGTATGAACAGACGAAACTGCAACCGTTGGATCGGGAGAGCGCCGTGTCGAAATTCCTCAATTCGCTGTTTGGCCGGGTAGTCGTCGCACTAATTTTAGGGATCGCGCTCGGTGCGTTCTTCCCGCATTTCGCCGAGTCGTTGCGACCGCTCGGCGACGGCTTCCTGAAGCTGATCAAGATGGTGATCGGGCCGATCGTGTTCTGCGTGGTGGTCAGCGGGATGGCCAACGCGGGCGACCTGAAGAAGGTCGGCCGGGTCGGCCTGAAGGCCGTCATCTACTTCGAGATCATGACGACGCTCGCGCTCGGCATCGGCCTCGTCCTCGCGTGGGTCACGCGCCCGGGCGTCGGGATGAACATCGACCTGCGCTCGCTCGACGCGTCGTCGCTCGCGTCGTACGCAAAGAACGCCGAAAGCCTGAAGGACACGGCCGGCTACCTGATGAAGATCATCCCCGAGACCGCGATCGACGCGTTCGCGAAGGGCGACATCCTGCAGATCCTCGTGTTCGCGGTGCTGTTCGGCTCCGCGCTGTCGCTGCTCGGCGACAAGGCGCAGCGCGTCAACTCGCTGATCGAGGAACTGTCGCACGTGTTCTTCCGGATCATCGGCTTCATCATCAAGCTCGCGCCGCTCGGCGTGCTCGGCGCGATCGCGTTCACGACCGGCAAGTACGGCGTCGCGTCGCTCAAGCAGCTCGGCTACCTGGTTGCGGTGTTCTACCTGAGCTGCTTCGTGTTCGTCACGGTCGTGCTCGGCGCGGTGATGCGGCTCGCGGGCTTCTCGGTGTTCAAGCTGATCCGCTACCTGCGCGAGGAGCTGTCGATCGTGCTCGGCACGGCGTCGTCGGATGCGGTGCTGCCGCAGGTGATGCGCAAGCTCGAATACATGGGCGTGAAGGATTCGACGGTCGGCCTCGTGATCCCGACCGGCTATTCGTTCAACCTCGACGGCTTCTCGATCTACCTGACGCTCGCCGTGCTGTTCATTGCACAGGCCACCAACACGCCGCTGTCGACGCACGACCTGATCGTCGTGCTGCTCGTATCGCTCGTCACGTCGAAGGGCGCGCACGGGATCCCGGGCTCGGCGATCGTGATCCTCGCGGCGACGCTGTCGGCGATCCCGGCGATTCCGGTGCTCGGCCTCGTGCTGATCCTGCCGGTCGACTGGTTCGTCGGCATCGCCCGCGCGCTGACCAACCTGATCGGCAACTGCGTCGCGACGGTCGTCGTCGCGGTGTGGGAGAACGACATCGATCGTGCCCGCGCGACGCGCGTGCTGAACCGCGAGCTGCGTTACGTGCCGGCCGAAGAGGAAGGCCGCACGGCGCCGGTCGCCGGCGACCAGGCTCACGCGCTCTGAGCGCACCCCCCGCGCGGGGCGGCTTCCCCTGGTCGTCCCGCGCAACCGAATTCATGCAGCCGGCGCCTCGATGCGCCGGCACGCCATCAAACATCAGGAGACGACATGGCAGCCCCCATCCTCGATCCGAATGCGCCTGCCTTTACGCGGCGTTACATGAACCTCGCCGACCCGCGCCTCGGGGCGCAGGCGCTCTTTGCCAGCGATGAATTCTTCGCGCCGAAAGAGCGCATGCTGAATCCCGAGCCGGCCGTATTCATCCCCGGCAAGTACGACGACCACGGCAAGTGGATGGACGGCTGGGAAACACGCCGCAAGCGCACGACCGGCCACGACTTCTGCGTGGTGCGGCTCGCGCGGCCGGGCGTGATCCACGGCGTCGACCTCGATACGAGCCACTTCACCGGCAACTTCCCGCCGGCCGCGTCGATCGACGCATGCGTCGCCGAAGGCGACCTGCCGCCTGACGACACGCAATGGCGCCCGATCGTCCCGGCGACGACGCTGCAGGGCAATTCGCATCACTACGTGAGCGTCGACGATGCGCAGCCCTATACGCACCTGCGCGTGAACCTGTACCCGGACGGCGGCCTCGCACGGCTGCGCGTGTACGGCCAGCCGCAGCGCGACTGGCGCCAGGTGCCGGCCGGCGAGCTCGTCGATCTCGCGGCGATCGAGAACGGCGGTTACCTGGTGGCCGCGAACAACCAGCACTTCGGCCCGGCATCGCAGATGCTGATGCCGGGGCGCGGCGTGAACATGGGCGACGGCTGGGAAACGCGGCGGCGCCGCGAGCCCGGCAACGACTGGGCGATCGTCGCGCTCGCGCGGCCGGGCATCATCCGGCGCGTCGAGGTCGATACCGCGTTCTTCAAGGGCAATTTCCCCGACCGCTGCTCGCTGCAGGCCGCGCGGGTCGAGGGCGGCACCGACGATTCGCTCGTCACGCAGGCGATGTTCTGGGCCGAACTGCTCGGCGAGCAGAAGCTGCAGATGGACCACGTCCACACGTTCGACCAGCTTGCCGCGCTCGGCCCCGTCACGCACGTGCGTTTCAACATCTTCCCGGACGGTGGCGTGTCGCGCCTGCGTCTGTGGGGCGAGCCGGCTTGAAGGAGGGCAAGGGCATGAGCGAATCCCGGATCCTGCGCGTCGAGCGCCTGACGCGCGAAGCGTTTGCGCCGTTCGGCGACGTGATCGCGCTCGAAGGCGCGCGTCATTTTCCGATCAACGGCGGCACGACCGAGCGCTTCCACGATCTCGCGACGATCGACGTATGCGCGGACGGCGGCCGCCCGCTCGTCAGCGTTTTCCGCGCACAGCCGCGCGCGCTGCCGGTCGCGGTCACGCTGATGGAGCGCCATCCGCACGGCAGCCAGGCGTTCATCCCGCTCGCGGCCGTGTCGCGCTACGCGATCGTCGTCGCGCCGGCCGGCGAATTCCGGCCCGACGCGATGCGCGCGTTCCTCGCGGAAGGCTGGCAGGGCGTGAACTATGCGAAGGGCGTCTGGCACCATCCGCTGCTCGCGCTCGATGCGGTCAGCGATTTCGTGATCGTCGATCGCGGCGGGCCGCAGCCGAATTGCGACGAGATTCCGCTCGAGTGCGCGTGGGCGCTCGAGTTCGAGCCGGCCTGCGCGGCCTGACGCAAGGGCGGCGTCCTGCTCCGGCAGCCTGACGGCAGCCCGGGCGGGGATGTCGAAGGGTTTTCGAAAGCCTGGGGCGCACGATTCGCGCGGCGCCGTTATCCCGAAAAGGACACGGCCCGGGCGGCGAGATGCCGGCCGGGCCGTGCTGCGTGCGCGAGGCGCGCGAATCAGTGCTTGCGGTGCGGGCAGTTCTCGGTCGTGCAGGAACCGTACATCGCGAGCGAGTGCTCCTGGAGCCGGAAGCCGCGCTCCTTCGCGATCGCCTGCTGGCGGCTTTCGATCTCGGCGTCGAAGAATTCCTCGACGCGGCCGCAATCGAGGCACACGAGGTGGTCGTGGTGCGAGCCTTCGTTCAGTTCGAACACGGCCTTGCCGGATTCGAAGTTGCTGCGCGACAGCAGGCCGGCCTGCTCGAACTGCGTCAGCACGCGGTAGACGGTGGCCAGCCCGATGTCGAGCTGCTCGTTGAGCAGGTTCCGGTAGACGTCTTCTGCCGTCAGGTGGCGCACCGGGCTTTGCTGGAAGATCTCGAGAATCTTGAGGCGCGGTAGGGTGGCCTTTAGCCCGATATTCTTGAGATCCGTCGGATTGGTCATGGCTAGGCATCCCTAGAGTACAATGCAGGGCTTCAATGTTACCGGCTTTTCGCCGTTCCAGAAACACGCGCGGCCTGCAACGCGGGCCTGCACGGTGAGGGAAATGATTCCAGAATCTCTTTCGCACTTTCAGAGGAGCCGCATGCGGAGTGTCATCATCGCTGCCGCCGCCGTTGCCGCGCTGGCTGGTTGTTCGTCGTACGACAGCGTGACGCAGCGCATCGCGCAGAGCATCACCCCCTATCGGATCACCGTCGTGCAAGGCAACTTCGTGTCGCAGGAGAAGGCCGCGCAGCTGCAGGTCGGCATGTCGCGCGAGCAGGTGCGTGCGCTGCTCGGCACCCCGCTGCTGGCCGACATGTTCCACGCCGACCGCTGGGATTACCTCTTCTACTTCAAGCGCGGCTCGACGGCAGTCGTCCAGCAGCGCGATCTCGTCGTGACGTTCTCGGGCGATCGCCTGGCGAGCTGGACGGGGGCGGACAACCTGCCTTCGGAGCTCGACCTGCTGGCCGACATCGACGGCGACCGCGGCGGCAAGAAGGCGAAGGCAGCCGCAGCGGCGAAGAAGGCCGCCGAGGCCGCCGCCGCCGCGAGCGCCGCGCAAGCGGCCGCGAGCGCGCCGGCGCCGGAGGCTGTCGCCAGCCCGTCCACCGCGCCGGCGTCCGGTGCGGCGGTCGACCGGATGCGAACGCGCAGGCCGCTCGCGCGGCGAACCGTGCGACGAACCGGTGTCGGGTCAGGGCACGGCCGCACGGCGGTTCGCGCCGTCCACGCAGGCTGCCGGCGGTGCGCCGGTGCCGGGCGGCCAGCCGCCGGGCGCGGTTCCGGCGATCCAGCCGCAGTTCCAGTTCCATCGTCCGCCGCAGCCGAACGTGTCGAACGAGGCATCGCCGCCGGTCGGCCCGCAAGGCTCCGATACGCTGCAGAACCAGCCGCTCACCGCGCCGGCACAGTAAGTTCGCGTGCGGAAACCGGGCGGCGTGTGCCGCCCGTCTTTAGACCTGTCGTGTAGAAAGCCATGAAGATTGCGATTGCCGGGGCATCGGGCCGAATGGGCCGGATGCTGATCGAAGCCGTTCTCAACGATGCCGACGCGCAGCTCGTCGGCGCGCTCGACCGCGCCGATTCGCCATTCCTCGGCCAGGACGCCGGCGCGTTCCTCGGCAAGGAAACCGGGGTCAAGCTGACCGCCGACCTCGACGCCGTGTTCGCGCAGGCCGACACCCTGATCGATTTCACGCGTCCGGAAGGCACGATGGCGCATATCGAGGCCGCGCTGCGCCACGACGTGAAGCTCGTGATCGGCACGACCGGCTTCACCGCCGAGCAGAAGGCCGAGCTGCAGGCCGCGGCAGGCAAGATCGGCATCGTGTTCGCGGCGAACATGAGCGTCGGCGTGAACGTCACGCTGAAGCTGCTCGAATTCGCGGCGAAGCATTTCTCGCACGGCTACGACATCGAGATCATCGAGGCGCATCACCGTCACAAGGTCGATGCGCCGTCGGGCACCGCGCTGATGATGGGCGAAGCCGTCGCCGGCGCGCTCGGGCGTTCGCTCGACGAGTGCGCGGTGTACGGCCGCCACGGCGTGACGGGCGAGCGCGATCCGTCGTCGATCGGCTTTGCCGCGGTGCGCGGCGGCGACATCGTCGGCGATCACACCGTGCTGTTTGCCGGGATCGGCGAGCGCATCGAGATCACGCACAAGTCGTCGAGCCGCGTGTCGTATGCGCAGGGCGCGCTGCGCGCGGTCCACTTCCTGTCGGCGCGCGGCGCCGGCCTGTTCGACATGCAGGACGTGCTCGGCCTGCGCTGATACCACGGGGAAACTCCGATGGCGATACCCACCGGCGTTGTCCACTACCTCGAAAGCGGCGATGCGATCACGCATGCCGTTGCCTACGTGCTGCTGGCGATGTCCGTCGCCAGCTGGTGCTTCCTCCTCATGAAAGCCTGGCTCCTGGTCCGTGCGAAGCGGCAGGGGCCGCGCGCGCTCGCCGCGTTCTGGCGCGCGTCGTCGCTCGACGCGGGCATCGCCGCGCTCGCCGGCGCCGATCGCGAGCGCGTGTTCGTGCCGCTCGCCGAAGCCGCGCGCGATGCGGCCGACGACCACGACCCGGCTGCCCCGGCTGCGCGCGTCGAGCGCAGCGAACGCGTGCTGCGCGCGTTGCGGCACGCGATGCTGCGCTCGCAGCGGCGCCTCGAATTCGGCCAGGTGCTGCTCGCGTCGATCGGCAGCACCGCGCCGTTCGTCGGGCTGCTCGGCACCGTATGGGGCATCTACCACGCGCTCGGCAGCATCGCCGCGAGCGGGCAGGCGCAGATCGAGAACGTCGCGGGGCCGGTCGGCGAGGCGCTGATCATGACCGCGTTCGGTCTCGTCGTCGCGATTCCCGCCGTGCTGGCCTACAACATCCTCGGGCGGCTCGTGCGGCAGCTTGCCGAGGAGCTCGACGGCTTCGCGCGCGACCTGCACGTGTTCGTGTGCGCGCAGGAAGCCTGACGTACCCATTCCGGAGAAGCGACCATGGCATTCGGCGGACTCGAGCACCACAAGACGTCCGCGCCGATGGCGGAGATCAACATGACCCCGCTGATCGACGTGATGCTGGTGCTGCTCGTCATCTTCATCATCACCGCGCCGCTGATGACGCACGCGATCCGGCTCGACCTGCCGAAGGTCGCGGCCAGCGTCGCGCGCGACACGCCGCAATCCGTCACCTTGTCGATCGACGATGCGGGCAAGCTGTATTGGGACGACTCACCGGTCGCGCTCGATGCGCTGCCCGCGCGCTTCCGGGCCGCCGCCGCGGGCGGCGCACCGCCGGAGCTGAGGCTGCGCGCGTCGCGCGCGACCCGCTACGACGTGATCGCGCAGGTGATGGGCGCCGCGCAGGCCGCCGGTCTCACGCGGATCGGTTTCGTGACCGACGTGCCGCCGCAGGCGGGCGGTTCCGCGGCGGCGCCAGCCGTGCCGGTCAACCGCTGAGCGGAGCCGGCGGGCCCGTCCCCGCCGCGGGATCGGGCCGCACGCCGCAAGACCGGTCGAATGGGCCGGCGCGGGCGGTATAATCAACGTTTTTCCCGGTTGGCAGGCTTTTTTCAGGTAACCCGGAATTTTCCAGGCTACCCGGGCATGCTGCGGGTTACCCGGAAAATGCCCGGAAACCGCGAACAGGTCCGCAACAGCGAACCTGCATGTCCGCCGGGCAAGCACGATTTTCGATCCACTCCTGCGCGCGCGCCGTCGCGTCGCTTAAAGCCTAGTCCGAACCACACCATGCACGAGAGATACGTACCCGCCGACGTCGAAGCCGCCGCCCAGGGCGACTGGCGCGCAGCCGATGCCTACAAGACGCAGGAAGATTCGCAGAAGCCGAAGTTCTACTGCGTGTCGATGCTGCCGTACCCGTCCGGCAAGCTGCACATGGGTCACGTGCGCAACTACACGATCAACGACGTGATGTACCGCTATCTGCGGATGAACGGCTACAACACGCTGATGCCGATGGGCTGGGACGCATTCGGGATGCCGGCCGAGAACGCCGCGATGGCGAACGGCGTGCCGCCCGCGAAGTGGACCTACGACAACATCGACTACATGAAGGGCCAGATGCAGTCGATGGGCCTCGCGATCGACTGGTCGCGCGAAATCGCGACGTGCAAGCCCGACTACTACAAGTGGAACCAGTGGCTGTTCCTGAAGATGCTCGAGAAGGGCATCGCGTACAAGAAGACGGGCACCGTGAACTGGGACCCGGTCGACCAGACCGTGCTCGCGAACGAGCAGGTGATCGACGGCCGCGGCTGGCGTTCGGGCGCGCTCGTCGAGAAGCGCGAGATCCCGATGTACTACCTGCGTATCACGCAGTACGCGGATGAGCTGCTGAACGACCTCGACGGCCTCGGCTGGCCCGAGCGCGTGAAGATCATGCAGCAGAACTGGATCGGCAAGAGCTTCGGCGTGAACTTCGGCTTCCCGTATGAACTCGACGGCGAGAAGAAGCTGCTGCGCGTGTTCACGACGCGTGCCGACACGATCATGGGCGTCACGTTCTGCGCGATCGCGGCCGAGCATCCGCTCGCCACGCGCCTTGCCCAGGACAAGCCCGAGCTGCTCGCGTTCATCGACGAATGCAAGCGCGGCGGCGTCGCCGAGGCCGACGTCGCGACGATGGAGAAGAAGGGCGTCGCGACGGGCTTCTCGGTCACGCACCCGCTCACCGGCGAGCCGGTCGAGGTGTGGATCGGCAACTACGTGCTGATGAGCTATGGCGAAGGCGCGGTGATGGGCGTGCCGGGCCACGACGAGCGCGATTTCGCGTTCGCGAAGAAATACGGCCTGCCGATCAAGCAGGTGATCTCGGCCGAAGGCCAGCAGTACTCGCTCGACGCATGGCAGGAGTGGTACGGCGACAAGGAAACGGCCGTCTGCGTGAACAGCGGCAAGTACGACGGCCTGCGCTATACGGATGCGGTCGACGCGGTCGCGGCCGACCTGAAGGCCGGCGGCTTCGGCGACAAGCAGGTCACGTGGCGCCTGCGCGACTGGGGCGTGTCGCGCCAGCGCTACTGGGGCACGCCGATCCCGATCATCCACTGCCCGTCGTGCGGCGACGTGCCGGTGCCCGAGCAGGATCTGCCCGTCGTGCTGCCGGAGGACCTCGTGCCGGACGGCTCGGGCAACCCGCTCGCGAAGTCGGAAGCGTTCCTGAATTGCGCGTGCCCGAAGTGCGGCGCGGCAGCCAAGCGTGAAACCGACACGATGGACACCTTCGTCGATTCGTCGTGGTACTTCTCGCGCTACACGGCGCCGGACGCCGAGACGATGGTCGACGCGCGCACCGACTACTGGATGCCGATGGATCAGTACATCGGCGGCATCGAGCACGCGATCCTGCACCTGCTGTATTCGCGCTTCTGGACCAAGGTGATGCGCGACCTCGGCCTCGTGAAGTTCGGCGAGCCGGCGAAGAACCTGCTCACGCAGGGCATGGTGCTGAACGAGACGTGCTACCGCGAAGACGCTTCCGGCAAGAAGACCTGGTACAACCCGCTCGACGTGACGGTCACGCACGACGACAAGGGCCGCCCGGTCGGCGCGACGCTGAACGCGGACGGCCAGCCGGTCGTGCTCGGCGGCATCGAGAAGATGTCGAAGTCGAAGAACAACGGTGTCGATCCGCAGCTGTTGATCGACCAGTACGGCGCGGATACCGCGCGCCTGTTCACGATGTTCGCCGCGCCGCCCGAGCAGCAGCTCGAGTGGTCGGGTGCGGGCGTCGAAGGCGCGAGCCGCTTCCTGCGCCGCGTGTGGAGCTTCGGTGCGACGAACCGCGAAGCGCTCGCCGCGCGCGCGGGCTTCGATGCGGCCGCGCTCGGCGAAGCCGACAAGGCGCTGCGCCGCGAGATCTACAGCGTGCTGAAGCAGGCCGATTTCGACTACCAGCGCCTGCAATACAACACGGTCGTGTCCGCTGCGATGAAGATGCTGAACGCGATCGACGGCGCGAAGGGCGCGACGCCCGGCGTGCTGCGTGAAACGTACGGCGTGCTGCTGCGCGTGCTGTACCCGGTCGTGCCGCACGTCACGTTCGAGCTGTGGAAGGCGCTGGGCTACGCGGAAGAATTCGGCCCGCTGCTCGACGCACCGTGGCCGAAGGTCGACGAGGCCGCGCTCGAGCAGGCCGAGATCGAACTCGTCCTGCAGGTGAACGGCAAGGTGCGCGGCGCGCTGAAGGTGGCGAAGGACGCGAGCCGCGAGGCGATCGAAGCCGCGGCGGTGGCCGACGACGCGTTCGCGAAGTTCAGCGAAGGCAAGCCGGCGAAGAAGATCGTCGTCGTGCCGGGCCGCCTCGTGAACATCGTCGTCTGACGGCCGCTGGCCGTCGGGACTACCCCAGAAGGAGCGAAGGTGATCCGCAGATCGTTTTTGATGCTCGCTGTCGGCAGCGCGGTTGCGCTGTCGGCATGCGGCTTCCAGTTGCGCGGCCAGCAGGACTACGCGTTCAAGCACCTGCTGATCGCCGGCGCGCCGGCGCCGGTGGAGGCGCGTCTCGTGCGCCTCGTCGAGGCCGGCAGCGACACGAAGATCGTCAAGTCGGCGGACGACGCCGACGCCGTGCTGCGCATGTGGGAATCGCGCGGGCAGAACACGCTGACGCTCAACAAGTACGGCTCCGCGCAGGAATATGCGCTGTTCTACACGCTGAACTACACGCTGACGAGCAAGGACGGCACGGTGCTGATCCCGCCGAGCGCGATCGCGCTGAACCGCGCGATGACGTACAGCGACCAGTACACGAACGCGAAGGCGCAGGAAGCCGACATCCTTTACGGCGACATGCAGAACGACGCGGTCGACCAACTGATGCGGCGTCTCGCGATCGTCCATTCGCTGACGCCGGCGCCGGAAGACGTGGTACCGGGCGTCGCACCGCGCGCGCCGTTGCCGCCGCCGCCGCTCTGATCGACGGCGCACGTATCGATGCAACTGCGACTTGATGCGCTGGAGCCGCACCTCGCGAAGGGGTTGGCCGGGCTCTATACCGTCTACGGCGACGAGCCGCTGCTCGCGCAGGAAGCGTGCGACCGCATTCGTGCGGCCGCACGCGCGGCCGGCTTCACCGAGCGTTCGGTGCATACGGTCGAGCGCGGCTTCGACTGGAGTGTGCTGCTCGGCGCGACCCAGGCGATGTCGCTGTTCGGCGAGCGCCAGCTGATCGAGCTGCGCATTCCGTCGGGCAAGCCCGGCAAGGAAGGCGCCGATGCGTTGAAGACGCTCGCGGCCACGCCGAACCCCGACGCGCTGATGCTCGTCACGCTGCCGCGTCTCGATGCGGCCACGCAGAAATCGGCATGGTTCACCGCGCTGCAGAACGGCGGCGTCGCGCTGAAGATCGATCCGGTCGACCGCGCGCAACTGCCGAACTGGATCGGCCAGCGCCTCGCGATGCAGGGCCAGCGCGCTGCGCCCGGCGAGGACGGGCGGCGCGCGCTGCAGTTCATCGCCGAGCGCGTCGAAGGCAACCTGCTCGCCGCACACCAGGAAATCCAGAAGCTCGGGCTGCTGTATCCGCAGGGTGCACTGTCGTTCGAGCAGGTGCACGACGCGGTGCTGAACGTCGCGCGTTACGACGTCTTCAAGCTGAACGAAGCCATGCTCGCCGGCGACGCCGCGCGGCTCGCGCGGATGATCGACGGGCTGAAGGGCGAGGGCGAGGCGATCGTGCTCGTGATGTGGGCCGTCGTCGAGGAATTGCGCACGCTGCTGCGGATCAAGCGCGGTACGACGGCCGGCAAGCCGCTCGCGACGCTGCTGCGCGAGAACCGCGTGTGGGGGCCGCGTGAGCGGCTGATCGGCCCCGCGCTGAATCGCGTGTCCGAAGCCGTGCTCGAGAAGGCGCTCGCGTTTGCCGCGAAGCTCGACCGTCAGGTCAAGGGGCTCACGGCCGTCACGCCGGGGCGCCGCACGCAGGACGAACCGCCGCCCGATCCGTGGGACGGGCTGTTCCAGCTCGCGATGACGGTGGCCGGTGCCCGCGGCGAGCGACCGCCGACCGCGGGGCGCGTGCGACGCTAAGTCCCGTTCGGGCCTTCAGCGCGCGCTGCGCAACCCGCTTACAATGTTTCGATAGCTGGCGCGGCTCTCCGGCCGCCGCCGCTCACGCTTCCCCACGAATTCATGCCGCCCAGCGCGGCGCGCTTCTCGAGTCACACGATGGATATCGATCAGTACATGACCGACCTGGGCCGTCGCGCCCGGCACGCTTCCCGCGCGATGGCGCGCGCCAGCACGGCGGCGAAGAACGCGGCGCTCGACGCCGTGGCGAGCGCGATCGAACGCGACGCGCAGGTGCTGAAGGATGCGAATGCACGCGATGTCGCCCGTGCCCGTGAAAAGGGGCTGGATGCCGCGTTCGTCGATCGCCTGACGCTGTCGGACAAGGCATTGAAGACGATGGTCGAAGGCTTGCGCCAGGTGGCGTCGCTGGCCGATCCGATCGGCGAGATCAGCAACCTCAAGTACCGCCCGAGCGGCATCCAGGTGGGCCAGATGCGTGTGCCGCTCGGCGTGATCGGCATCATCTACGAATCGCGCCCGAACGTGACGATCGACGCGGCCGCGCTGTGCCTGAAGTCGGGCAATGCGACGATCCTGCGCGGCGGCTCCGAAGCGCTCGAGTCGAACGCGGCGCTCGCGAAGCTGATCGGCGAAGGGCTCGAGGCGGCAGGCCTGCCGCAGGATGCGGTGCAAGTCGTCGCGACGGCCGATCGCGCGGCGGTCGGCAAGCTGATCACGATGACCGAATACGTCGACGTGATCGTGCCGCGCGGCGGCAAGAGCCTGATCGAGCGCCTGATCAACGAGGCGCGCGTGCCGATGATCAAGCACCTCGACGGCATCTGCCACGTGTACGTCGACGATCGCGCCGATCTCGCCAAGGCGCTGACCGTCTGCGACAACGCGAAGACGCACCGCTACGGCACCTGCAACACGATGGAGACGCTGCTCGTGTCGAGCGGTATCGCGGCAACGCTGCTGCCGCCGCTCGGCAAGCTGTATCGCGACAAGCAGGTCGAGCTGCGCGTCGATGCGGCCGCGCGCGCGGTGCTCGCCGATGCGGGCGTCGGTCCGCTCGTCGACGCCACCGAGGAAGACTGGCACACCGAGTATCTCGCGCCGGTGCTCGCGATCAAGGTCGTCGACGGCCTCGACGCCGCGATCGAGCACATCAACCATTACGGCTCGCACCACACGGATGCGATCGTCACCGAGGATCACGACCGCGCGATGCGCTTCCTGCGCGAAGTCGATTCGGCGAGCGTGATGGTCAACGCGTCGACGCGTTTCGCGGACGGCTTCGAGTTCGGCCTCGGCGCGGAAATCGGCATCTCGAACGACAAGCTGCACGCACGCGGCCCCGTCGGCCTGGAAGGGCTGACGTCGCTGAAGTACGTCGTGCTCGGACACGGCGAAGGCCGCCAGTAAACAGCGAGGCACACAACCGATGGCGATGCTCTGGGTCAAGACGTTCCATATCGTTCTGATCGCCGCGTGGTTTGCAGGGTTGTTCTACCTGCCGCGCATCTACGTGAACCTGGCCATGGAAACCGATCCGGCCGCCGTGCGTCGCCTGCTGCTGATGGCGCGCAAGCTGTTCCGCTTCATGACGATGATCGCGGTGCCGGCGCTGGCCTGCGGGCTGTGGCTCTGGCTGTCGATCGGCATCGGGCAGGGGCAGGGCTGGATTCACGCGAAGGTGACGGTCGTGCTGCTGCTCATCGTCTATCACGCGTATTGCGGGCACCTGCTGCGGGTGTTCGAGCGTGGCGAGAACCGCCGCACCGACAAGTGGTATCGCGTGTTCAACGAGCTGCCGGTGCTCGGCATGCTCGCGGCGGTCGCGCTGGTCGTGATCAAGCCGTTCTGAGCGACATCGCCGGCGAGGTTGCCGGCGCTGCCTGATTCGCAACGGCGCCCCGCGGGGCGCCGTTTGTCGTTTACGGTTCGTGCGCGCGATCGGCGCGGGCGTCTGCTCAATCCTTCGTGCCGTCGTCGATCCGGCGGCGCGTGATCGCCTCCTTCGCACGGCCGACCCGTTCCATCAGCGCGGGGCCGCGTGACAGCGCGACGCCGACCGCGAGGATGTCGCCGATCGCGAGATGCGACATCCGCGACGTCATCGGCGAGAACACGTCCGTTTCTTCCGCCACGTTCGACGCGAGACTCACCGTTGCGAGCTTCGCGAGCGGCGAATGGCTCTGCGTGATTGCGACGACCTTCGCGCCGCACGCGAGCGCGGAGCGTGCGGCATCGACGATGTCGCGTGTGCGGCCGGTGTTCGAGATCGCGACGACGACGTCGTGCGGGCCGAGCAGCGCCGACGACATCGAGAACGTGTGCGGATCCGAATACGCGACGCTCGGCACGCCCAGCCGGAAGAACTTGTGCTGGATGTCCTGCGCGGCGATGCCCGAGCCGCCGGCGCCGTAGAACTCGATCCGCGACGCGTTCGACAGCAGCCCGATCGCCTCGGCGACGCTGCCGGCGGACAGGCTGTTGCGCACCTCGATCAGTGCGCCGATCGTGCGGTCGAACACCTTGCCGATGATGCCGGGCGCCGGTTCGTCGGGCTCGACGTCGCGATAGACCGATGACACGCCCGGCGCGACGCTCTGCGCGAGCCGGATCTTGAATTCGCGAAAGCCGCTGCAGCCGAGCGCCTGGCAGAAGCGGGCGATCGTCGGCTGGCTGACGCCCGCGCGCGTCGACAGCTCGGTCATCGCGAGGTCGAGCACCTCGCGCGGCGCGGCGAGGATGTAGTCGGCGAGCTTGCGCTCGGACGGGCGCAACTCGGTGCGGATCGCTTCAATGCGGGGCAGCATGGGGAGGCAGGCGGAAATCGGGTTCGGATGAGCGAGTGTATCGCAATCGAATTGTAGAAAATCTACATGAAAATACTAGCGTGGGCGTAATGCTTTTAGTGAGGCTGGTTAGGGTTTTTACTAGGTATCGCCATACTGGTAGCGGGAATAAGGGTTGCGGGCCACTGATTCCACATTGCGTGCTTGTAGTTTTTCTACTAGACTGGCTTCGTTCTGTCGACGTGTTCGACCGTCCCCACGATTCCAACCGCCGGTGTCGGCCGGCATACAGGAGCGCCCAGCATGACGTCGCTGCACCCCACTCTGGCGAAGGTCACCGAACGCGTGATCGCCCGCAGCCAATCGACCCGTTCCGCCTATCTGCAGCGCATCGACGGCGCGCAGGGCAAGTTCCCGGCGCGCGGCGCGCTGTCGTGCGCGAACCTCGCGCACGGTTTCGCCGGCCTCGAGGGTAACGACAAGTTCTCGATCAAGGCGATCCGCGAGCCGAACATCGGCATCGTGTCCTCATACAACGAGATGCTGTCCGCGCATGCGCCGTACAAGGATTTCCCCGAGATCATCAAGGCGGCCGCACGCGAGAACGGCGGCGTCGCGCAGTTCGCGGGCGGCGTGCCCGCGATGTGCGACGGCGTCACGCAGGGCAACCCGGGGATGGAGCTGTCGCTGTTCTCGCGCGAGGCGATCGCGATGGGCACGGCCATCGCGCTCACGCACAACATGTTCGACGCGGCGCTCTGCCTCGGCATCTGCGACAAGATCGTGCCGGGCCTGCTGATCGGCGCGCTGCAGTTCGGCCACCTGCCGACGATCTTCGTGCCGGCCGGCCCGATGACGAGCGGCCTGTCGAACGACGACAAGGCGAAGATCCGCCAGCAGTTCGCGACCGGCCAGGTTGGCCGCGACGCGCTGCTCGAAGCCGAATCGGCCGCGTATCACGGCCACGGAACCTGCACGTTCTACGGCACCGCGAACAGCAACCAGATGCTGATGGAGCTGATGGGCCTGCACCTGCCGGGCTCGGCTTTCGTCCATCCGCACACACCGCTGCGTACCGCGCTGACGGCCGAGGCCGCGCGCCGCGTGCTCGACCTGACCGTCGAGCGCGGCCACTACACGCCGATCGGTCACGTGATCGACGAGAAGGCGATCGTCAACGGGATCGTCGCGCTGCTCGCGACGGGCGGCTCGACCAACCACACGCTGCACCTCGTCGCGATTGCGCGCGCGGCCGGCATCCTGATCGACTGGAACGATTTCGACGAACTGTCGGCGGTCGTGCCGCTGCTCGCGAAGATCTACCCGAACGGCAAGGCCGACGTGAACCATTTCCACGCGGCGGGCGGTGTCGCGTTCCTGGTGCGCAACCTGCTCGAAGGCGGGCTGCTGCACGAGGACGTGACGACGGTCGCCGGCAAGGGTCTCGCGCACTACACGAAGGAGCCGAAGCTGATCGACGGCAAGCTGACGTGGGTCGACGGCGCGGCCGAGAGCCACGACACGAAGGTGCTGCGCGGCATTCGCGACCCGTTCCAGCCGGACGGTGGCCTGCGCCTGATGCAGGGCCGCCTCGGCCGCGGCGTGATCAAGATTTCGGCGGTCGCGCCCGAGCACCGCAAGGTGACGGCGCCCGCGATCGTGTTCGATTCGCAGGAAGCCGTGCAGGAAGCATTCGATCGCGGCGAGCTGAAGCGCGATTTCGTCGCGGTGGTGCGCTTCCAGGGCGCGCGCGCGAACGGCATGCCCGAGCTGCACCGTTTGACGCCGCTGCTCGGCGTGCTGCAGGATCAGGGCTTCCACGTCGCGCTGGTCACCGACGGCCGCATGTCGGGTGCGTCGGGCAAGGTGCCGGCCGTGATCCACGTGTCGCCGGAAGCGTTGCTGGCCGGCCCGCTCGGCAAGGTGAAGACGGGCGATACGCTCGTGATCGACGCGGAAGCCGGCGTGCTCGACATCGAGGTCGACGCCGCCGAGTGGCAGGCGCGCCTGGTCGCGCAGCCGCTGCACCAGGCCGAGAACGAGGTCGGTTTCGGGCGTGAACTGTTCGGCGTGTTCCGCGCGGCCGCCGCGCCGGCCGAGCAGGGCGCATCGGTTTTTGGCGCGCTGGTCGGCGAAACGGCCGCCCACGTCGCCGCATGAATTTCAAGGAGCCAATTCAATGAAGACGATTGCTGAAATCGTGAAGCTGGGCCCGGTCATTCCGGTGCTCGCATTCGACTCGGTCGAGCAGGGCGAACACGTGTCGCGTGCGCTGCACGCAGGCGGCGTGAAGGTGCTCGAGATCACGTTGCGCACGCCGGCCGGCCTGGAAGCGATCCAGCGCGCCAGCCAGCTCGCGGACGACATCGTCGTCGGCGTCGGCACGATCACGAAGCCCGAGCATTGCGAGCAGGCGAAGCGCGCGGGCGCGAAGTTCGGCGTGTCGCCGGGCCTGACGAAGGAGCTGCACCTCGCGTCGCTCGACGCGGACCTGCCGCTGCTGCCGGGCGTGATGACGCCGAGCGACATCATCCAGGCGCTCGAATTCGGCTACGAGATCGTGAAGTTCTTCCCCGCGCAGCAGGCGGGCGGCGTGCCGATGCTGCAGGCGTTCCACGGCCCGTTCCCGGCGCTGAAGTTCTGCCCGACCGGCGGCATCACGGTCGAAACGGCGCCGAATTTCCTGAAACTGCCGAACGTCGTGTGCGTCGGCGGCTCGTGGCTCACGCCGAAAGCCGCGCTCGCCGCGCAGGACTGGGCCGAAGTCACGCGCCTGGCGCAAGCCGCGAGCCAGCTTCCCCGTTAAGACTTGTACGAGATGATAAGGGCCTGTTCGCGCCAGTAACGGGCTTGCGAACGAGCCTCTCCGCCCGTCCCCCAAGGGGACTTCCTTTGGGCGCGTGCAAGGAGTGAGGAGCGCCGTTTGGCCGAGCCAAACAAGCGACGAACGACGCCGCAATGTGGGCGGAGAGGCTCGTTCCCCTGTTTATGGAACAATCAATCGTCGGGCTGGCCGCCAGAAGGGCCGATCGCGGCGTCATGCGCCTTGCGAATACGTCGAGTATTCGCTTCGTCGCATTCCTTGCGCTCGGCCCTTCTGGCGGCCAGCGCAAACCCGTTACTGGCGCGAACAGGCCCTTAACCCTCGGAAAGCGAGCCTTAGTGCTTGTTTTGCCGAGGGTTTTTGCTGATGGAACCGGTTCTATCCGCGGACCGTAAAGATAAGTAAAATTCAGCGTCCTGACGGGGTGGGTACCCCCCGTGTTTCGGAGACCTGCATAGCCGGGCATACTCGCAACAACTCGCCCGGTTCGAACAATTCTAGGAGGAGTGCCACATGGGGGCTGTCCAAGGCAGCATGCTGCTCGTATTCACGCTGATCGCGATTGCCGCGCTGATCCTGATGATCGCGCGCTTCAAGATCTACCCGTTCCTGGTGCTGATCATCGTTTCGCTCGGCTTGGGCCTGGTCGTCGGCATGCCGATGGACAAGATCGTCAAGTCGTTCGAGACGGGCACCGGCGGTACGCTCGGCCACATCGCGATCGTCGTCGGCCTCGGCACGATGCTCGGCAAGATGATGGCCGAATCGGGCGGCGCCGAACGGATCGCGACCACGCTGATCGACTGGTTCGGTGAAAAGAACATCCACTGGGCGATGATGTTCGTCGCGATCATCGTCGGCCTGCCGGTGTTCTTCGAAGTCGGCTTCGTGCTGCTGATCCCGATCGCGTTCAACGTCGCGAAGCGCACCGGCAAGTCGCTGCTCGTCGTCGGCCTGCCGATGGTGGCCGGCCTGTCCGTCGTGCACGGGCTGATCCCGCCGCACCCGGCCGCGCTGCTGGCCGTCCAGCAATACGGCGCCGATATCGGCAAGACGATCGCGCTCGGCCTCGTCGTCGGCGTGCCGACCGCGATCATCGCGGGCCCGCTGTTCGCACTGACGATCTCCAAGTTCGTGAAGCTGCCGGAAAATAATCCGCTCGCCGCGCAGTTCGTCGATACGAACACCGACGGCCGCAAGCGCGAACTGCCGAGCTTCGGCATCACGCTGTTCACGATCCTGCTGCCCGTCGTGCTGATGCTGGTCGGCAGCTGGGCCGACCTGGTGTTCACGCCGAAGTCGCTGCCGAACAACCTGCTGCGCTTCGCCGGCAACTCCGACGTTGCGCTGCTGATCGCCGTGCTGGTCAGCTTCTGGACCTTCGGCGCGAAGCAGGGCTTCAACCGCGACCAGATCCAGAAGTTCTGCAGCGAGTGCCTGGCGCCGATCGCCGGGATCACGCTGATCGTCGGCGCGGGCGGCGGCTTCGGCGGCGTCCTGCGCGACAGCGGGATCTCGCAGCAGATCGTCGAGACCGCGAAGCACGCCAACCTGTCGCCGCTGCTGCTCGGCTGGTTCGTCGCGGCGCTGATGCGTCTCGCGACGGGTTCGGCGACGGTCGCGATGACGACGGCCTGCGGCATCGTCGCGCCGATCGCGGCGGCGTCGGGCGCGTCGGTCCGGCCGGAGCTGCTCGTGCTCGCGACCGGCTCGGGCTCGCTGATCTTCTCGCACGTGAACGACGGCGGCTTCTGGCTGATCAAGGAATATTTCGGGATGACGGTGGGCCAGACCTTCAAGACCTGGTCGCTGCTCGAAACCATCATCTCGGTGCTCGGTCTGAGCTTTACGCTGCTGCTGAGCTTGGTTCTGTAACAAGGGGTAGTCAATGATTCTGATCGCAATGGGCGTGTCGGGCGCGGGCAAGTCGCTGATCGGCGAAATGCTGGCGGAACGCCTGTCGTGCAGCTATACCGATGGCGACGCGTTTCACAGCGCGGCGAACAAGGAAAAGATGCACAACGGCATTCCGCTGACCGATGAAGACCGCTGGCCGTGGCTGCGCACGATCCGCGCGGCCATCGAGGAAAAGCAGCGCGCGGGCGAAACGGCCGTGTTCACGTGCTCGTCGCTGAAGCGGTCGTACCGCGACGTGCTGCGCGGCACCGACACCGACGTGCGGTTCGTGTATCTGAAGGGCTCGTTCGAGGTGTTGCAGGAGCGCCTGAAGAGCCGCACCGGCCATTTCTTCGATCCGTCGCTGCTGAAGAGCCAGCTCGACACGCTCGAGGAGCCGGGCCCGGACGAAGCGATCGAGGTCAGCATCGAGCTGACGCCCGAACAGATCGTCGATCAGGTCATGCTGAAGATCGGCATCGCGCAGCAGCACTGAGCGCGGTTCGCGGCAATCGTCATGAAAAAGGCGCCTTCGGGCGCCTTTTTCGTTGGCGGCTCGTCGGTCCCGAGCCGGTCACGCCGCGCGTGCCTGCTTCGCGATGCCGTCGAGCAGCACGTCGAGCATCGTGTCGTGCACGGCGGTCGGATCGAGCTGCGCATAGAGCGGGGCGGCCGCCTTGACGAGCGGATGCGCGGTGTCTGACAACGCTTCCATCTCCGCGAGCTCGACGTCGTTCGCGGCGCGCGTGAGGCCGCCGGCTTCGGCCGCGGCCAGCCCGATCACGCTCGCATACCAGCCGACGCATACCGACGGCAGTGCCGCGCGCGGGATGCCGGCGTCGGCCAGCGCGCGATGCACGGCCTCGATGTGCGCGAGATCGGCCGGCCCGGTACTCATGTGCCGCTGCAGCAGCGCGAACGCGGCCGGGTAGCGCAGCGCGAGCGCGCGGTACTGGCGGGCGAGGTCGCGCAGCCGTTCGCGCCACGGCAGCGCGGCATCGACCGGCACGAGCGAGCGCGACAGCGCATTCGCGATCGCCCGGCTCAGGCCTTCCTTCGACTTGAAGTGGTACAGCACGCTCATCGGGTCGCAGCCGATCGACTGCGCGAGCTTGCGCACGCTGAACGCGGCTTCGCCGACGTCTTCGAGCAGCGCGAGTGCGGCCGCGACGATCGCATCCTTGTCGAGGCCGCGCGGGCCCTGGGCGGGTTTGTCTTTCATCGATGCGGGCTGGCGTGTCGGTGCGACACCGGCTGTAAACTTGACGAAAGCTTATTCTACACTGTAGAATTATTTCTGCGGTGTAGAAATTGGGTGTCCCGGCACCTTTCAATACGTGCTTTCGCACAGTCCGGGATCCAGGCGGCACGAGCGTGCCCGCCGTCAACACGGGCCATCGCGCCTCTTTTCTCGTTGACACCCATGTGGAACCGGCTGCCCCACCCGCGAAGCCAGAAGGCTCTTCGACAGGCGGCCTAAGACCATGCAAGTGCAATCATGACTTCCGATAACACACCCCTGATCCAGGGCGAATCGCGTTTCGAACAAACGCAACTGAACATCGAAAAGGACAACTGGAACTGGTGCGACCCGGCCCGCTACGACGGCGAGCGCCCGGCGAACTGGTACGAGGCGTCGCTGTCGCGTCACGCGAACAGCGCGCCGCTCGCGCACGATGCCGTCTGTGACGTGCTCGTGATCGGCGCGGGCCTGCTAGGCGCGTCGGCCGCGCTGCATCTCGCGGAAGCGGGCGTCGACACGATCCTCGTCGACAAGCATCACGTCGGCTCGGCCGCATCGGGCCGCAACGGCGGGCAACTGACACCCGGCCTCGCGCGCTGGGAAGCCGCCGACATGATCGACTACCTGTCGCACGACGACGCGAAGCGGCTGTGGCGCTTTGCGTCGGCCGAATCGATGGACCTGATCGATGCGATCGGCGCACGTTACGCGCTCGAACTCGATCGCAAGCGCGGCCACATTACCGCGGCGGTCCACCCGGGCCACATGAGCGCGTTGCTGGACGGCGCGGATGCACGCCGCCATCTCGGCGACGCGGGCGTGACGCTCGTCGGCCGCCATCAGCTGCATGACGACTACGTGCGCTCGGCGCTGTACCACGGCGCGGCGATCGACGCGCTCGGCGGGCAGATTCATCCGCTCGCGCTGGTGCGCGGCCTCGTGCACGGCTTCCGGCTGAACGGCGGCGCGCTGTTCGAGGGCACCGAGGTGCTCGAGCTCGACGAGACACGGGAGGGCGTCGTCGCGACGACGCCGGGCGGCACGATCACCGCGCGCCGCGGCGTCGTGCTCGCGCTGCACAACACGACGTTCCGGCTGCTCGACGAAGGCGCGGCGACCACGGTGCCGTTCTTTACCTACGTGAGCGTGACGGCGCCGCTGGACGTCGACGTCGCGACGCTGCTGCCGGCCGGCATGCCCGTGTACGACACGCAGTTCCAGATCGACTATTACCGGCCGGTCCGCGGCAACCGCCTGCTGTTCGGCGGGCAGGGCACCGGCAGTTGCTGGGCGCAGCCGGACGTGAACGCGTACCTGCTCACGCGGCTGAACACGGTGTTCCCGCAGCATGACGGCCGGTTCGCGCTCGACTACTGCTGGAGCGGCGTCAGCGACTTCACGCTGAACGGCGCGACCGACAGCCGCAAGACCGACGGCCGCGTGCCGATGTACATGGTGCAGGGCTGGAGCGGCCACGGCGTCGCGCAGACGGTGCGGATCGGCAAGGCGATCTGTGACGATTTCGTCGGACGCAACGACGATTTCTCGATGCTGACCGGCATCGACCATCGCGCGATTCCGCTCGGCCGCCAGCTGTCGCCGATCGCGATTCCCGCCGCGAAGGCCGCGATGAGCGTGATGAGTGCGCTGAATCCGGGGCGGATGATCTCGTTCTGACCGGACTGCGGCAGGCAACAAAAAGCCCGATGCGAATCGCTTCGCATCGGGCTTTTTTACGTCAGGCGACGGCGGTGCTTACGCGATCCGCTTCGCGAGTTCGACGGCTTTGCCGATGTACGACGCCGGCGTCATCGCGAGCAGGCGGTCCTTCGCATCCTGCGGGATCGCCAGCGTGCCGACGAATTCCTGCAGCGCTTCGCGCGTGATGCCCTTGCCGCGCGTCAGTTCCTTCAGCTGCTCGTACGGGTTCTCGATGCCGTAGCGGCGCATCACCGTCTGCACCGGCTCCGCGAGCACTTCCCAGCAGTTGTCGAGATCTTCGTTCAGGCGCTGCGGGTTCACTTCGAGCTTGTCGAGGCCGCGGATCAGCGAGTCGTACGCGAGCAGCGAGTAGCCGAGCGCGACGCCCATGTTGCGCAGCACCGTCGAGTCGGTCAGGTCGCGCTGCCAGCGCGACACCGGCAGCTTGTCGGCGAGGTGGCGCAGCGTCGCGTTCGCGAGACCGAGGTTGCCTTCCGAGTTCTCGAAGTCGATCGGGTTGACCTTGTGCGGCATCGTCGACGAGCCGATCTCGCCGGCCTTCGTCTTCTGCTTGAAGTAGCCGACCGAGATGTAGCCCCACACGTCGCGGTCGAGGTCGAGCAGGATCGTGTTCGCGCGGGCGACCGCGTCGAACAGTTCGGCCATGTAGTCGTGCGGCTCGATCTGGATCGTGTACGGGTTGAACGTGAGCTTCAGGCGGTTTTCGATCACGTCGCGCGAGAACGCTTCCCAGTCGAATTCCGGATACGCGGACAGGTGCGCGTTGAAGTTGCCGACCGCGCCGTTCATCTTGCCGAGGATCTCGACCTTCTCGATGCGCGTGATCGCACGGGCGAGGCGGGCCGCGACGTTCGCGAGTTCCTTGCCGAGCGTCGTCGGGCTGGCCGGCTGGCCGTGCGTGCGCGACAGCATCGGCTGCTCGGCGTGCGCGTGCGCGAGTGCGACGAGGCGCTGGTAGACCGTGCGCAGCGCCGGCAGGATCACGTGTTCGCGCGCGCCGGCGAGCATCATGCCGTGCGACGTGTTGTTGATGTCTTCCGACGTGCACGCGAAGTGGATGAATTCGCTGGCCTTTTCGAGTTCTTCCTGGCCCTTCACCGATTCCTTGAGCCAGTATTCGACGGCCTTCACGTCGTGGTTCGTCACGCGCTCGATGTCCTTGATGCGGGCGGCGTCGTGCGCGGTGAAGCGCTCGGCGAGCTGCAGCAGGAACTGTTCGGACGCATCGGAGAAGCGCGGGACTTCCGCGAAGCCGGCGCGCGACAGCGCGATCAGCCAGTGCACCTCGACGGTGACGCGGTGGCGCATGAAGGCGGCTTCGGAGAGCCAGTCGCGCAGCGCTTCGGTCTTGCTGGCGTAGCGGCCGTCGATGGGCGAAAGCGCGGTGAGGGCGAAAAGCGTATCGGGACGAGTGTCGGACATGATCGGGCGGGCCTTGGGGCCGGGTCGAGCGAGGGGAGGGAGAATCCGGCATTTTACCATCGGCGCGGGACGATCCCGGTCGCGCGCGGCCGGCGGCCGCTGCCGCGTGCGGATACCGCGCCGGCGCCCGTTCGCGGCGGGGCGCCGGGCCGCTCGCCGCGCCGCCGGCCGCGCTCGCCCGCCGGTAGAATGCAGGCTTCTTCCCGACCGCCGCCCGCCGCGCCCGCCTGCATGGAACTGAAATGGCTCGAAGACTTCGTTTCGCTCGCTGAAACGCGCAGCTTTAGCCGGTCCGCCGAGCTGCGGCACGTGTCCCAGCCGGCGTTTTCGCGACGCATCCAGGCGCTCGAGGCGTGGCTCGCGACCGAACTGATCGATCGTTCGGTCTATCCGACGCGGCTCACGCAGGCCGGGCAGATCTTCTACGAACAGGCGCTGACGATGCTGTCGCAGGCGCACGAGGCGCGCACGCTGCTGCGCGGCCACGTCGGCGCGCCGGTGCCGACGATCGAGTTCGCGGTGCCGCACACGCTGTCGCTCACGTATTTCCCGCGCTGGCTGCAGCGGATCGAAGCGAAGATGGGCCAGGTCCACACGCGGCTGCGCGCGCTGAACGTGCACGACGCGGTGCTGTCGCTCGTCGAGGGCGGCTGCGATCTCGTGATGGGCTACCACCACCCGAGCCATCCGGTCGCGCTCGACCCGGCGCGCTACGACATGCTGATCCTCGGCAGCGAGCCGATCAGCCCGTTCTCCGCGCCGGGCCGCGCGGGGCGGCCGCGCTATACGCTGCCCGGCACGGCCGACGCGCGCGTGCCGTACCTGTCGTATACGCCGAACGCGTATCTCGGCCGGATGACGGAAGTCATCGTCGCGAATGCGTCGACGCCGCTGTTCCTCGATCGCGTCTACGAGACCGACATGGCCGAAGGGCTGAAGGCGATGGCGCTCGCGGGCCACGGCATCGCGTTCCTGCCGCACAGTGCGGTCGAGGATGCGGTCGCCGGCGGCCGCCTGATCCGGCTCGACCGGTCGGTGCGTGGCGGCGCGTACCCGTTCACGCTGACGATGGAGATCCGGCTGTACTGCGACAAGCTCGCGCTGCAGGGCGACGATCCGCGCCAGAAGCTCGTGCGAGCGCTGTGGGACGTCGTGCGCGACGAGCTGCGCGAAACCGCGGGTTAACCGCGGGCGGTTAACCGCGACCGCGCGGGTCGGCCGGCTGTCGCCGAGCTTGCGGCGCTTGCCGGGCGCCCGTCCGGCGGCCCTCCCGCATCCAGGAAACACGATTTTTCACGCACGCGATGCACGATCGATCGCGTGCGTTCTTGCGCAAATCGACCGCGGATTTGCGAAAAATCGCGATCATGCAAGAAACGCATAATCGAATAAGCAAACGGCATTGGATAAAAAAAACGGGTTTTTCGACAATGTGCGCACCTGTTGACCGTTGGAGCATCCATGTCTTCGCAATTGCAGTCCATCCCGTCCTACCTGCACGCCGACGATCTCGGCCCGTGGGGCAACTACCTTCAGCAAGTCGACCGCGTCGCGCCGTATCTCGGCTCGCTGTCGCGCTGGCTCGAAACGCTGAAGCGCCCGAAGCGCATCCTGATCGTCGACTGCCCCATCGAGCTCGACAACGGCACCGTCGCGCACTTCGAAGGCTATCGCGTGCAGCACAACGTGTCGCGCGGCCCGGGCAAGGGCGGTGTGCGTTACCACCAGGACGTGACGCTGTCGGAAGTGATGGCACTGTCCGCATGGATGTCGGTCAAGAACGCGGCCGTGAACGTGCCGTACGGCGGCGCGAAGGGCGGTATCCGCGTCGACCCGCGCAAGCTGTCGCGTGGTGAGCTCGAGCGCGTGACGCGCCGCTACACCAGCGAAATCGGCATCATCATCGGCCCGAACACCGACATTCCGGCGCCGGACGTCAACACCAACGAACAGGTGATGGCGTGGATGATGGACACGTACTCGATGAACCAGGGCCAGACGTCGACCGGCGTCGTGACCGGCAAGCCGATCGCACTCGGCGGTTCGCTCGGCCGCAAGGAAGCAACGGGCCGCGGCGTGTTCGTTGTCGGCAGCGAAGCGGCGAAGAAGAAGGGCCTCGAGATCGAAGGCGCACGCATCGCGGTGCAGGGCTTCGGCAACGTCGGCGGCATCGCTGCGAAGCTGTTCCAGGAAGCGGGTGCGAAGGTGATCGCGGTGCAGGATCACACGGGCACGATCTACCAGCCGGGCGGCCTCGATTCGAACAAGCTGCTCGACCACGTCGCACGCACGGGCGGCGTCGCGGGCTTCGAAGGCGCGGAGCCGATGCCGAATGACGAGTTCTGGACCGTCGAAACCGACATCCTGATCCCGGCGGCACTGGAAAACCAGATCACCGAGAAGAACGCAGGGAAGATCCGCACGAAGATCATCGTAGAAGGCGCGAACGGCCCGACGACGACGGCGGCGGACGACATCCTGACCGCGAACGGCGTGCTGGTGATCCCGGACGTGATCGCGAACGCGGGTGGCGTGACCGTGTCGTATTTCGAATGGGTGCAGGATTTCTCGAGCTTCTTCTGGACGGAAGACGAGATCAACCACCGTCTCGAACGCGTGATGCGCGAAGCGTTCTCCGGCGTGTGGGCGGTCGCGGAAGAGCACAAGGTGTCGGTGCGTACCGCAGCGTTCATCGTTGCGTGCAAGCGCATCCTGATGGCGCGCGAAATGCGCGGCCTGTACCCCTGATCGTGCGATCCTCGATCGGCGGTTGCCGATTCCGGATCGGTTGACTACGATCAATCCATGACGCAATCCATCCGGTTGCGTGCATGAACCCTCGCGGGCGGTGCCGAATCCGGCATCGCCCGCGCGCGCATTCAGGCGCCGGAAGGGGCGCCCGAAGCCGGGAGGAAGGCTTCGCGCAGCGCGATTCGTAGTGCGGTAAACAACCAGTACTTTCAAAAATATTACTTTGATACACTGGCGCGGGTTTTAGCCAAGGAGATGACCAAAATGAAATACCAAAAGGCAGTCCTGATGTTCGCGGCGCTTTGCGCGTTCGCAAGCGGCGCGCATGCTCAGGAGACGGGCACGCTGAAGAAGATCAAGGACACGGGCGTGATCGCACTGGGCCACCGCGAATCGTCGATTCCGTTCTCCTACTACGACCAGAACCAGCAGGTGGTCGGCTATTCGCGCGAATTCCAGCTGAAGGTGGTCGACGCGGTGAAGAAGAAGCTGAACCTGCCGAACCTGCAGGTGAAGAACATCCCGGTCACGTCGCAGAACCGCATCCCGCTCGTGCAGAACGGCACGGTCGACATCGAGTGCGGCTCGACGACCAACAACCTCGAGCGCCAGCAGCAGGCTGCGTTCTCCGACACGATCTTCGTGATCGGCACGCGCCTGATGACGAAGAAGGATTCGGGCGTCAAGGATTTCGCGGACCTGAAGGGCAAGACGGTCGTGACCACCGCCGGTACGACGTCGGAGCGCCTGCTGCGCAAGATGAACAACGACAAGCAGCTCGGCATGAGCATCATCAGCGCGAAGGATCACGGCGATTCGTTCAATACGCTGGAATCGGGCCGCGCGGTCGCGTTCATGATGGATGACGCGCTGCTCGCGGGCGAACGCGCGAAGGCGAAGCAGCCGGGCGAGTGGGTGATCGTCGGCACGCCGCAATCGGAAGAAGCGTACGGCTGCATGATGCGCAAGGGCGATGCGGACTTCAAGAAGGTCGTCGACGACGCGATCTCGCAAGTCGAGAAGTCGGGCGAAGCCGCGAAGATCTACGCGAAGTGGTTCGAGAACCCGATCCCGCCGAAGGGGCTGAACCTGAACTTCCCGCTGTCCGATTCGATGAAGAAGCTGTACGCGAACCCGAACGACAAGGCACTCGACTGACCGCAGGGCCGTTGATGCAGAAATGACGCTAATGAGACGGAAGAGGCCCCGCTTCTTCCGTCTCTTTTTGCTGGAGTCTTGCCCATGTCTTACCACTGGAACTGGGGCATCTTCCTGAGCCCCGTGTCGACCGGCGAGCCGACGACTTATTTCGGATGGCTGATGTCCGGCTTCTGGGTGACCATCGAAGTGTCGCTCGTCGCCTGGGTCATCGCGCTGATCGTCGGTTCGCTGTTCGGCGTGCTGCGCACCGTGCCGAACAAATGGCTGTCCGCGATCGGCACCGTGTACGTGTCGATCTTCCGGAACATTCCGCTGATCGTGCAGTTCTTCGTCTGGTATCTCGTGATACCGGAGCTGCTGCCCGCATCGATCGGCACCTGGATCAAGCAGTTGCCGCCCGCCACGCAGTTCTTCACCGCGTCGATCATCTGTCTCGGCCTGTTCACGGGCGCGCGCGTGTGCGAACAGGTGCGCTCGGGGATCAACGCGCTGCCGAAGGGCCAGCGCGCCGCCGGCCTCGCGATGGGCTTCACGCAATGGCAGACGTACCGCTACGTGCTGCTGCCCGTTGCGTACCGCATCATCGTACCGCCCCTCACGTCGGAATTCCTGAACATCTTCAAGAACTCCGCCGTCGCGTCGACGATCGGCCTGCTCGACCTGTCCGCGCAGGCGCGCCAGCTCGTCGACTACACCGCGCAGACGTATGAATCGTTCATCGCGGTGACGCTCGCGTACGTGATCATCAACCTCGTCGTGATGGCGTTCATGCGCTGGATCGAAGGCCGTACGCGGCTGCCCGGCTATATCGGAGGCAAGTGATGCATCAGTTCGACTGGAGTAGTATTCCCGGCGCGCTGCCGACGCTGTGGACGGGCGCGATCGTCACGTTCAAGATCACGCTGATCGCGATCGTGGTCGGGATCGTCTGGGGCACGCTGCTGGCGCTGCTGCGGCTGTCGGGCGTGAAGCCGCTCGCATGGTTCGCGAAAGCGTACGTGACGGTGTTCCGCTCGATCCCGCTCGTGATGGTGCTGCTGTGGTTCTTCCTGATCGTGCCGCAGCTGCTGCAGGGCGTGCTCGGGTTGTCGCCGACGATCGACATTCGTCTTGCGTCGGCGATGGTCGCGTTCTCGCTGTTCGAAGCCGCGTATTATTCCGAGATCATCCGCGCCGGCATCCAGGCGGTGCCGCGCGGGCAGGTGAACGCCGCGTTCGCGCTCGGCATGAACTACGCGCAGGCGATGCGCCTCGTGATCCTGCCGCAGGCGTTCCGCGCGATGGTGCCGCTGCTGCTCACGCAGGCGATCGTCCTGTTCCAGGATACGTCGCTCGTGTACGTGATCAGTCTCGCGGACTTCTTCCGCACGGCTGCGAACGTCGGCGATCGCGACGGCACGACCGTCGAGATGGTCCTGTTCGCCGGCGCATGCTATTTCGTGATTTGCTCGTTGGCGTCTGCACTCGTCAAGGGTCTCCAGAAAAAGGTCACAAGATGATTTCCATCAAGAACGTTT
This sequence comes from Burkholderia contaminans, assembly GCF_029633825.1. Taxonomy (NCBI): domain Bacteria; kingdom Pseudomonadati; phylum Pseudomonadota; class Betaproteobacteria; order Burkholderiales; family Burkholderiaceae; genus Burkholderia; species Burkholderia contaminans. The sequence goes on from NZ_CP090640.1 coordinate 1,744,743, forward strand.
CGAAGTGGTACGGCCAGTTTCAGGTTCTCACCGACTGCACGACCGAGGTCAAGAAAGGCGAAGTGGTCGTCGTGTGCGGCCCGTCGGGATCGGGTAAATCCACGCTGATCAAGACGGTGAACGGCCTCGAGCCGTTCCAGCAGGGCGAGATCCTCGTGAACGGCCAGTCGGTCGGCGACAAGAAGACGAACCTGTCGAAGCTGCGCTCGAAGGTCGGGATGGTGTTCCAGCATTTCGAGCTGTTCCCGCACCTGTCGATCACCGAGAACCTGACGCTCGCGCAGATCAAGGTGCTCGGCCGCGGCAAGGACGAGGCGAACGAGAAGGGCCTGAAGCTGCTCGACCGCGTCGGCCTGAAGGCGCATGCGCACAAGTTCCCGGGCCAGTTGTCGGGCGGCCAGCAGCAGCGTGTCGCGATCGCGCGCGCGCTGTCGATGGATCCGATCGCGATGCTGTTCGACGAGCCGACGTCCGCGCTCGACCCGGAGATGATCAACGAAGTGCTCGACGTGATGGTCGAACTCGCGCAGGAAGGGATGACGATGATGGTCGTCACGCACGAGATGGGCTTCGCGAAGAAGGTCGCGCATCGCGTGATCTTCATGGACAAGGGCGCGATCGTCGAGGACGACCGCAAGGACGATTTCTTCTCGAATCCGAAATCGGAACGCGCGAAGGACTTTCTCGCGAAGATCCTGCACTGAGCGTTCGCGCTCGTCGGCGCTGCGGGTGCGCCGATACGAAAACCGCCCGGTCGAGTGCCGGGCGGTTTTTTTTCGTCTGCCGTCACGCTGGCGAGCGCCGTTACCAGCTGTACCGGTAGCCGACCTGCCCGACGATGCCGCGCCGGTAGTCGCCGCCGATGTTGCGCGCGATCTTCGCGTTCGCATACAGCTCGCCCGACTTGCCGAAGCCCGCGGTCACGCCGACGCCGAGCTCGTACCACGTGCGGCCGAGATGCGTCGCGAACGGCGTGCCGCCGACGACGGTCTGCCCTGGCGACAGGAAGTCGTGCAGCACGTCGGCCGTGAAGTACGGCGTGGCTGCGCCGCCGCCCGCGTCCGACTGGAGGTTCGGCCGGAAGATGCGCACGCCGACGCGGCCGCGCAGCGCGTTCGTCGTCGTGCCCGATACCGCCGAGACGTTGTCGTTGAACCCGTTCAGCTTCAGGTACTGGTACATCAGCTGCGCCTGCGGCTCGACCGCGACCGGCAGCGCGCCGATCGCGAACGGCTTGCCGACTTCCTGCGACAGCGCGACGCCGAAGCCGTTCTGCGACGCCTCGTTGCCGTAGCTGTCGCGATAGCGGTTGCCGTAGTGCGTGACCTGTCCGACGCTGTCGAAGTACGTGCCGTCGGGCAGGTACCTGGTCCAGTAGCCGCCGACGCTTTGCGCATGCATCTCGACCGAGCCCGTCGACGTCGACAGGTTGGCCGTATCCGCGCGCGCCATGTCGCTGAAGCTCGCGTTCGACACGCCGATGCTGGCCGTCACGCCTGCATGCGTGCTGCCGCCGCCGTTCGGCGCCTGGTCGAGCGTCCAGTCCTTGCCGAACTGCGCGAAGAACGTGCGCTCGTCGGCCGCGAAGCGGCCCGCGTTCGCGTCGAGGCTCTGGCCGCCGATGCGCCCCCACACGCCGTCGCGATTGCCGGGCTGCTGCTTCTCGAGGTTGTAGATGTCGCCGACGCGCTCGTGCAGCTTGCCGAGTGTGGAGAAGCCGTAATCGGCGTTGAGCAGCGGCGTGAGGGCATAACCCGACACGCCAGGGCGATACGCGAGCGTGCCGCCGTTGCCGTTCCCGTTGTTGCCGCCGTCACCGCCGCCGGACGGATGGATCGGGTTGCCGGGATCCGACGGATCGAGTTGCGAGCGCAGGTACCAGCCGTTCGCGTCGCCTTGCCCGCCGCGATAGAGCCGGTATTCGTACGCGCCTGCCTGTACGGGTCCGGCGAGCTGGAACGCCGATGCGGTGGTCGTGCCGCCGTTGGCCGTGACGACCACCGGAATCCCGTCGCCCTTCGTCTGTGCACCGGTGCCGGCCGTGTTCGAGATCTTCAGGCCCGTCGTGCCGCTCGCGGCGCCGCCGTTCACGATCACGCGGTCGGTCGGCGACGCGTCGGCGCCGAGGAACGTGTTGAGCGCGATCGTGCCGCCGTTGCCGACGTAGCTGCCGGTCGTCAGCGTCTTGTAGCTGCCCGCGAGCGTCGGCGAGCCGGTCGGTGCGGCAAATGTGACGAGGCCCGCGTTGTTCAGGCTGCTCAGCACGGAGCTGCCCGTCATGCGCCACGTGCTGGTGTTGTCGATAGACAGCGCGACCGGATCGATCTTGCCGGTCAGCGTCGTGCCGTTCGCGAGGAACACGGTGCCGGTGCTCGATGCGTCGGAGACGATGTCGCCGGCCAGGTTCACGGCCGATGCGGTGAAGGTGGCGTGGCTGCCGTTCGACAGGTCGAGCAGCGTGCCGTTGCCGGCCGTCACGACCGTGCCGTTGCGCACGGCGATGTCGGCCGTGCCGCCGCGCGCGGCGAAGGCCGGCCCGGTGGTGGACGTGACGCTGCCGCCGTCGACGAGCACCGAGCTCGTCGCGCCGTTTGCGAGCGTATCGGAGGTCAGCACACCGGCCGTCGCGCCCTTGAGCGTCGTGCCGGTCAACGCGAGCACGCCGCCGCTGTCGGCGGTGGCGCCGTTGCCGGCGGTGCTGGCGATCGTCGAGCCCGTATCGCCGATGCGGCCGCCGTTCTGCGCGACGATGCCGTCGGCGGTCGCGCCGGCCGTCGTGATCTTCGCGCCCGACAGCAGCACGGTCGCACCGCCGGTGGTCACGATTGCAGCCGAACCCGCGCCGGTCGTGGTGACGGTCGTACCGTTGACTGCCAGCGTCGAATCCGCGCCCGACACGACGAAGCCGCGTGCGTTGTCGCCGGTGGTCCGGACGACGGTCGCCGCATCGGCCGCGATGCGTGCACCGGCGCCCGTCGACGACAGGCCGTCGGCACCGCTGCCGGTCGTGCCGATCTGCGTGCCGGCCAGCGTGATCATCGCGTTCGTCCCCTGGTTGTCGATCCCCTTGCCCGAGCCGCCGACCGCGATCGACGTCGCGCCGGCCGCGAGCCCGCCGCCGGTGACGGTCGAGTCGATCAGCACGCCGTCGGCGCTGCCGTTCGCGCTCACGGTGCCGGTGCCCGACAGCGCGACCGATGCGCCGGCCCCCGTCAGGTGCACGCCCGCGATGCCGTCGTCGGCTTCGATCAGCCCTGCGTTGGCGAGCGTCGCCGACGCACCCTGCACGAGCGCGCCGGTGCCGTCGGATACGCGGATCGTCGACGCGTTGTTCACCGTGCCGAGTGCGCCGATCACGACGCCCGTCGAGCCGGCGCCCGTCAGCAGCACCGTGTCGCGGTTCGCGAGCGTGCCGAGGTTCTGCGCGACGAAGCCCGTCACGCCGGCCGTCGATGACGTGACGGCAGCGTCGTTGGTGAGCGTCGTCGCGACCGGTGCACCGGCATTGGCACCGGCGAGGTCGTGCGCCTGGCCGTCGACGACTCCGGCGATCGCACCGGCCGCGTTCAGGTTGATCGTCGCACCGGCGTCGATCGTGCCCTGCGCGCCGCCTTCGACCGCGATCGCGATGCCGTTCGCGCCGTTGACGTTGTAGATCGCGTTGCCGGTCGACAGCAAGGTGCCGGCGTCGGTCGCGAGCACGCCGTGCGCGCGCTGGCCGTTGACGTCGGTCGTCAGCGTGCCGGCCGTCGACGCGCCCGTGTAGGCTGCGCCGCCCGCAACGCGGAACAGCGTCGAATCGTCGGTGTCGACGCTGAGGTGCTGCGCGGCGACGTTGATCTTCGAGCCCGCGCCATACGCGTAGAAGCCGATCTGGTTGGTGCCCGACATGAAGGCGGGCACGGCATTGGCGCCGACGTCGATCGTCGCGCCCGACCGCGCGTGCGCGCCGATCGCGCCGGTACCCGTCAGGTTGAGTGCGCCGTCGAGCGTCGCTTTCGCGAGCGGCCCCTCGGCCCATACGCCGTAGTTGCGTGTGCCCGATGCGGGATCGAGGCCGCCGGCCACGTTGATCGCGCCGGTCGAGGTCGCCGCCGTCGCAGTCGTGCCGGTGCCGACGACCATGATGCCGATGCCGTTGACGCCGTTCAGCGTGATGGTGCCGGTGTTGGTCACGGTCGCGGCCGTGTTGGCCGCGAGCATGCCGACGTTGGCGAGCGGCGTGCCGGACGCCGCGCCATCGACGACGATCGCGCCCGCGTTGCTCAGCGTGCCGGCCGCCGAGCCGATGCTAGCCATCGCGGCGCCGTTCTGCGTCTGCGAGCCGATCACGATCGTGCCGAGATTGCTCGCGGTGCCGGAATTGCCGAGCAGGATGCCGTACGCGTGCGCGGCGAGCGCGACGTCGTTTGCCGATCCGCCGGGCGCGTACTGCGCCGAGCGGCCGAGGTAGATCGTGCCGCCGGCCTGGTTCGTGAAGCTGCCGCCGTCGACGAGGCCGCCGATCACCTGGCTGTCGAGCGTCGTCGCATTGACGCCGACGTTGATCGTGCCGGCGTTCGATGCCGTCGCGCCGCCTGTCACGGCGACCGCGTAGTTCTGCAGGTCCGGCTGGTTGCCGTCGAGCGTCCATGCGCCGACGTTCATCACACCGTTGTTCACGAACGACGTGCCCGTGCCGTTCGCAAATACGCCGTTGCCTTCGGTATACGCGTTGTAGTTGAAGTTGTTCGGCGGCGTGCTGCCGCTCGTGTCGAAGTCGTCGCCGGACGCGTACCCGGACGAGATCACGCCGTTGTTGACGCCGCTTGCGCCGCTCAGCAGGCGCACCAGGGTGAAGTCGCCCGACAGGCGCCCGTCGTTGATGAAGTGCGCGCCGTTTTCCGCGAGCACGGCCGAGCTCGGGACGATCGTGTTGACGCCGCGAAAGTCGATCTGGCCGTCCGTGCCGATGTGCAGCGTCGCGTTCGCGCCCGTGCCGTGCATCGCCGACAGGAAGCCGATCGGCAACGTGTTCTTGTCGCCCGGGGACACGTTGTTCTGATACTGGAAGGTTTGCTGCGAGAACGTGACGGCCTGGCCGAGCGCACTGTCGTAGGCGGCCTGCGAGCCGAGTGCGCCGCTTTGCACCGAGCGCACGAGAAAGTCGTTGTACGCGGCGAGCGAGGCGGCGTCGGTGACCTTCCACGTACTGCCGTCGAATGCGGTGAAGGTGCCCGCGTAGGCCGGCACGTCGAGCTGGTGGCTGCCGATGGCGCCGCCGTCCGCCACGTAATCGCCGGTGGTGAAGCGGATCTGGTTGCGCGAGTTCCAGTTGACGGTGCTGGTCGTGGCGCCCGTGCCGTCCGCGAAGGTCAGGTCGGTTCCCTTCGCGGCCATCGAGATCGCGTTGCCGGCTGCATCGGGCGCGTTCGCCGCATTGCCGATCGACACGTTGAGCGTACCGCCGGTGGCGGTGACGGTGCCGATGCGCGCGTTCACATACTGATCGCCGTTCACGTCATGGTAGACGGGCACCTCGGTCGCGCCGGCCGTCGACGCGGAGAACGCGGACGAGTCGTAGGTCGCGACGGTCGTGTGGGTACCGGTGATCGAGTCGGGCGTGCTGACGCTGTGCGTCTTGCCGCCCAGCGACAGCAGCGGCTGGGTCGGGTTGCCCGACACGATGGTCGTGCTGCCGATCGGCGTGAGCGTGTAGCCCGGGTCACCGCCGGCGCCGGTCCATGCGCCCGACACGCCGACGGTGTCGCCGCCCGAGACGGTGGTGGAGCCTGCCAGGTTGTCGTTGACGGTCGGGCTGAAACTGCCGGGTGCGCAGGTGCCGCCGTTCGCGACGGCCGTGCCGCTGCCGCAGGTCGACGCATGCGCGGAGCCGGCCGACAGCGCGGCGAGCAACGCGCCGAATGCCACGATGCGAAGCGAGGTCCGGTGCGTTGCCGCGTGAGCGGCGCGGCGGCTCGTGCCGGACGCGCTGCCCGGGCGCTTGCCGCGCGCCCGGGCCGTTTCCGCAACCGCGACCCAGCAGCAGGTGGTCTCGCTCCATATCGATCGAAATGAATGATTCACGACAAGCCCCTCTCTCTTGTTTTGATGTGGTTTTCACCGCGGCGCGGTGAAATCGCAATCCGCGGTGGAGAATGGCGTGAATGGGTGTGCGGCGGCCGTGGCCGTTTCTCCGCGAATCGCAATTCGTTACACCGAGGATGGGCGGAGTCTATTGATCGGGCGAGTGATCGATTGTCGGGAATCTAACAAATGCGGCAATCATGCTGTTTTCATCGGGTATTTTTTGGTTGTGCGATGAATCGAACTGAAAGCCTTGCTGTATAGGGTCTTGGCGGGCTTGGGTGATGCAAATCAGCGGCTGCTGGCTCGGTGAGGTGCCGCACGGTTTGTGCCGGATTGGTGCGTTAAAATGCGGTTGCCGGATTATCTGAATACCGCCGCCGTATTTTGGTTTTCGATTTGTTTTAAATTGAAAATAAATCAAATCCGAAAAGTGTTGTGCGGCGTCGCTTCGATATGCCGGACTGTGGTCGGGATGAAACGCAGTCGGCGCAGGGGAGGGCGATTTGTTGCGACGGTGAGCGTTACCGAGTCGCTTGCGCACGAAGCCGCCGCCGCGATTCGACGCGGCGGGCCATCGACGTGCGGTGACGCGGCGAAAAGGTGAAAGGAGGAGGGCGCTGGCGCGCCGGACGCTCAGAAGTCGATCGCGTCGTCGGAATCGACTTCGGCGGCGGTGGCGAGCACCTCGCGCGTGTCGCGCGGCGCCGATGCCGACGCGTCGAGCGACGGATTGCGCAGCTTCTCGAGCACGCGCTCCGGCACCGGGATCCGCATCCGCGCGGCGACGTCGCCGCACTGGAACATGATCAGCTCGCCCGGCTCGAACGCAGTCCAGACTTCGTTGTCGGTGAGCGGCTGCGTCGCGATCACCGCGACGCGATCCTCGGGCGTCGTGTATTTCGCGAAGTCGATCGACAGGTCCTCGTCGACGAGGTGCGCGGTCGAGAACGGCCAGCGCCGCACGAGGTAGTGCAGCCGCGTCGAGCAATGCGCGAACAGCGCCTGGCCGTTCGACATCAGGAAGTTGAATACGCCGTGATCGGTGATGCCGCGCGTCAGCTCGCCGACGCGCTCGAACAGTTCGGGCAACGGCGGCTGCGCGCCGGGGAACGCTTCGCGCAGCCCCTGCATCAGCACGCAGAACGCCTGTTCGCTGTCGGTCGTGCCGACCGGGTGGTAGACGCTGCCGTCCATGTCCGGTGCGTAATCCTGCAGGTCGCCGTTGTGCGCGAAGATCCAGTGCCGGCCCCACAGCTCGCGCATGAACGGATGGCTGTTCTCGAGCAGGATGTGGCCTTGCGTCGCCTTGCGGATGTGCGCGATCGTGTTCTTGGACTTGATCGGGTAGCGCTTCACCATTTCGGCGATCGGCGACGTGGCCGAGGCCTGGTGATCGATGAACAGGCGGCAGGCTTTATCTTCGAAGAACGCGATGCCCCAGCCGTCGGCATGGTGATCGGTGAGGCCGCCCCGGGCCGCGAAACCTGTGAAGGAGAATGTGACGTCCGTCGGCGCGGCGCAGTTCATTCCTAAGAGTTGGCACATTTTACGTGGGGCAGCAGGCTGAGGCGGGGGGTAACGAACCGGGCGAACCCCGGTACAATGCGGCTTCTAGCATATCACCGAGCCCTGAGCGGTAAAAAGCGGATTCCGCCGGCCGAAGGCCCCGTGTTGCGGTTTGCCGTCAGTCGGCCCGCGCACGCGCGTTCCGGCCCCGCCGATGGCCAGCCCGTTCCTCACGACGCCTCCTATGACTGCCTCGAACGCTTCCTCCCCGGCGACGCTCTCGCTCGCCCGTCCCGACGACTGGCACCTGCACCTCCGAGATGGCGACATGCTCGCCGCCGTGCTGCCGCACACCGCGCGCCAGTTCGGCCGCGCCATCGTCATGCCGAACCTGAAGCCGCCGGTGACGACCACCGCGCAGGCGCAGGCCTATCGCGAGCGCATCCTCGCGGCGCTGCCGGCCGGGATGACGTTCGAACCGCTGATGACGCTGTACCTGACCGACAACACGCCGCCCGACGAGATTCGCCGCGCGCGCGAAAGCGGCTTCGTGCACGGCGTGAAGCTGTATCCGGCAGGCGCGACGACGAATTCCGACCACGGCGTCACCGATCTCGCGAAATGTGCGAAGACGCTCGAGGCGATGCAGGAAACCGGCATGCCGCTGCTCGTGCACGGCGAGGTGACCGATGCGTCGATCGACCTGTTCGACCGCGAGAAGGTCTTCATCGACCGCGTGATGACGCCGCTGCGCCGCGATTTCCCGGGCCTGAAGGTCGTGTTCGAACACATCACGACGAAGGACGCGGCCGACTACGTGCGCGACGCGGACGCGGCGCCCGGCCTGCTCGGCGCGACGATCACCGCGCATCACCTGCTTTACAACCGCAACGCGCTGTTCGTCGGCGGGATTCGCCCGCACTACTACTGCCTGCCGGTGCTGAAGCGCGAGACGCATCGCGTTGCACTGGTCGAGGCCGCGACGTCGGGCAACCCGCGCTTCTTCCTGGGCACCGACAGCGCACCGCATGCGCGCGACGCGAAGGAAACCGCGTGCGGCTGCGCGGGCTGCTACACGGCGCTGCACGCGCTCGAGCTGTATGCGGAAGCGTTCGATCATGCCGGCGCGCTCGACAAGCTGGAAGGCTTCGCGAGCTTCTTCGGCGCCGATTTCTACGGGCTGCCGCGCAGCGCCGAGACGGTCACGCTGCGTCGCGAGGCATGGGAACTGCCACGCGAGATCTTCGCGGGCGATACGCCCGTCGTGCCGCTGCGAGGCGGCGAGACGATCGGCTGGAAACTGGCGTGACCTTTAGCACCGCCGCGTGAGCCCGACTCCATGCGGCCCGCGGCGCGCAGTGCTAGAATGCGCGTCGCAAAGCAGGCTAGGCAGTCGCGGCCTCGCCGCCTTCGGGCGCGCGGGGGCGAGGAAAGTCCGGACTCCACAGGGCAGGGTGATGGCTAACGGCCATCCGTGGCGACACGCGGAACAGGGCAACAGAAAGCAAACCGCCGATGGCCCGGCGCAAGCCGGGATCAGGTAAGGGTGAAACGGTGCGGTAAGAGCGCACCGCGGCGACGGCGACGTTCGCCGGCACGGTAACCTCCACCCGGAGCAATTCCAAGTAGGCAGGCGCGCATTTTCGGATGCAGGACGGGGCCCCCGTCTCGTCTGCGGGTAGGAAGCTTGAGCGCGTCAGCAATGGCGCGCCTAGAGGAATGGCTGCCACGCGTTGCGTGCTTCGGCGCGCAGCGTGCACAGAATCCGGCTTATCGGCCTGCTTTGCCGCTCGAATGGGAAAGGGCCGGCGTCTCCCCACGGAGCGCCGGCCCTTTTTTCATGCGCGCTCGCCGTGGGTTCAGCCGGCGACGATGTCGAACGAATGCGTGAGTTCGGCCGTCTTCGCGATCATGATCGACGCGGAGCAATACTTGTCGTGCGACAGGTTGATCGCGCGTTCGACCGTGGACGGGTTCAGGTTGCGACCCGTGACGGTGAAGTGGAAGTGCACCTTCGTGAACACCTTCGGATCTTCGCTCGCGCGTTCGGCCTTCAGCGTGACCGAGCAGCCGCTGACTTCCTGGCGGCTCTTCTTCAGGATCAGCACGACGTCATAGGCCGTGCAGCCGCCGGTGCCGAGCAGCACCATTTCCATCGGGCGCGGCGCGAGGTTGTGGCCGCCGCCTTCGGGCGCGCCATCCATCGTGACGAGGTGGCCGCTGCCGGTCTCGGCGGAAAACGCCATGCCGTCCTGGCCCATCCAGCTTACTTTGCATTCCATGCTTGCACTCCAGCGTTGCCTGATTCGGATTCGATCCGGCATTGTAGCCCGCTGCGCAACGGCCGGCTGATGCGCTGCACGACGCGCAATGCCGGAACGGCGCAAGCGGTGCGCCGGACGGCCAATTCCCCGTCGAATTTAGGGGCTTTGCTCTAATCGAAGGCGAATTTCGACCCTGCTGTGTGCGATCAAGTAATTGATTTTAAAAGGGAAGGTGGATTTTTCAAACGCGATGCGAGATATTCCGCATTATGGTGTTTGATTTCGTAATGCAAATTTTCTTGTGCAGCCGGCGACGCGTTCGTATAATGAGCCTCATTGGTTGTCGCGCTGCGGCAACCTCCGAATGTCTCCTCCACCCTCCTCCTATGGTGGATTAAGCCCGAACCAGCCGTTCGGGCTTTTTTTCGTCCCATGCAAACATCGGCGTGCGGCTTGCGCGCCCCGGCATCGTTACGCCGGTTGCTTGGCGGCCGGCTGCGCGGTCGGGCCGGGCGTCGTGCCGGGCGAGCGTGCGTCGGGTGCCGGTGCGTGGACGGCCGACGCATGGCCGTGCCCACGCGCGCAGAAGTGGCGGACGCGTTCGCGCACCGCGCGCAGGCGGGCGACGCGATCCTCGGCATGGGCGGCGCGGGCTTCGGTAATGCGTGTATCGAGTGCGTCGAGCTTGGCTTCGCAGTCGGTGCGGGCGGCGACGGCGGGCGCCGCGGCGGCCAGCAGTGCGGCTGCAAGGAAGGGCGTAAGTCGTTGATTCATCATGCTTGTTTGTTGTTTTCCAGATTCGGCCGGTCTGGCGCGGGATGGTCATGTGCCGCGCGTCGATGGGTGCCTCCCCGGGCGCTCGGTTCGCCTGGCTTGCCGGGGCACGAACGGATTTTGGCCCATTTCGGCCGCCATGGACACGGGAAGTGGATTCCCTTTGACCGCCTTGTCGTATTTCCTTTATAATTCAGGGCTTTTCCGCATTCATGCCCACGGAAAAAGAACAGGGAGAGCCTGCACCGCGCCTCGAAGCGCACACAGACAAGCAGGAAGAACACATCGGGCTAAGCAATTTTTTTGGATCGATCATGAAGACGTTTTCCGCAAAAGCCCATGAGGTGACGCGTGAATGGTACGTGATTGACGCGACGGATAAGGTTCTCGGCCGTGTTGCCAGCGAAGTGGCACGCCGTCTGCGCGGCAAGCACAAGCCTGAGTTCACCCCGCACGTCGACACTGGTGATTTCATCATCATCATCAACGCAAGCAAGTTGAAGGTCACGGGCAACAAGACGCTGGACAAGAAGTACTACCGTCACTCGGGTTACCCGGGCGGTATCTATGAAACGACGTTCGGCAAGATGCAAGAACGCTTCCCGGGCCGCGCGCTCGAGAAGGCGGTCAAGGGCATGCTGCCGAAGGGCCCGCTCGGCTACGCGATGATCAAGAAGCTGAAGGTCTACGCTGAAGCTACGCATCCGCATTCGGCGCAACAGCCGAAGGCGCTCGAGATCTAAGGGGAGCCCACATGATCGGTAACTGGAACTACGGTACGGGCCGCCGCAAGAGCGCAGTCGCACGTGTCTTCATCAAGGCTGGCAAGGGCGACATCATCGTCAACGGCAAGCCCATCGCTGACTACTTCTCGCGCGAAACGTCGCTGATGATCGTGCGTCAACCGCTGGAACTCACGAACCACGGCCAGACGTTCGACATCAAGGTCAACGTCAACGGCGGCGGCGAAACGGGTCAGGCAGGTGCAGTGCGCCACGGCATCACCCGTGCACTGATCGACTACGATGCGACGCTGAAGCCGTCGCTGTCGAACGCAGGCTTCGTCACGCGCGATGCACGTGAAGTCGAGCGTAAGAAGGTTGGTCTGCGCAAGGCACGCCGCGCAAAGCAGTTCTCGAAGCGTTAATTCCGCTTCATGGCCTCGCCGCTCCCGGGCGGCGTCCGCCGGAAAAACCGCCAGCGTTCGCGCTGGCGGTTTTTTTATGTCCGTCTCCAGGCGCGTGCTGCCGCGGCCCGCGCAGGCGTGTTTGATGAAATCGACAAGAACCTATTGATTTCATGGACTTCAGCACGATCTTCTGATCGGCCCTACAATAGCGGCTAAAGCTTTTTGGAGAGTTCGCAATGAACGCTGTTACCGAATCCGCAGCAACGACGGCCGAAATGCCGGTTCCGTTCGTCTTCACCGACGCCGCAGCCGACAAGGTCAAGCAACTGATCGACGAAGAGGGCAATCCCGACCTGAAGCTGCGCGTGTTCGTGCAGGGCGGCGGCTGCTCCGGCTTCCAGTATGGCTTCACGTTCGACGAGGAAGTCAACGAGGACGACACCGTGATGAACAAAAACGGCGTCCAACTCCTGATCGACTCGATGAGCTACCAGTACCTGGTCGGCGCCGAGATCGACTACAAGGACGACCTCAACGGCGCCCAGTTCGTGATCAAGAACCCGAACGCGAGCACCACCTGCGGGTGCGGCTCGTCGTTCTCGGTCTGAGCACACCGCAGATCCGATCCGGTTCGCCGGAATGAAAAACGGGGCTTCATGCCCCGTTTTTTTGTGCCCGTTCGCAATGGCGACGGGCGCCTGCCGTGGAGCAGGTGCCGCGTCAGCGCGGATAGAGCGCGCCCAGCACGCGATTGCCGGCTGCGCCCGTGACCGTCGCGAGATTGCCGGGCTGGCGCGCGGTGAAGCGGTACGCGAGCCATGCGAACGCGAGCGCCTCGACCTGCTGAGGCGGCACGCCGAGTGCGGCCGTCGTATCGACCGTGGCCGGCACGCCGGCCTCGCGCAGCGCGTTCCGGAGCGCGTCGAGCAGCACCGGATTGCGTGCGCCGCCGCCGCAGACGAACACGGCCTTGCAGCCGGCTGCGTGCTGCGCGACCTCGCGTGCGACCGACACGGCCGTGAGCGCGGTGAGGGTCGCCTGCACGTCCTCTGGCGCGACCAGCGCGAACGCGGCGAGCTTCGCGTCGAGCCAGGCGGGATTGAACAGGTCGCGCCCGGTGCTTTTCGGCGGCGGGGCGGTGAAATACGGTTCGTCGAGCAGCGCGTCGAGCAACGGCGCGTGGACGGTGCCGCGTGCGGCGAACTTGCCGCCGTCGTCGTACGGCTTGCCGAGATGGCGGGTCGCCCATTCGTCGAGCAGCGCATTCGCGGGGCCGCAGTCGAAGCCGCGTACGTCGCCGCCTTCGCCGGGCAGGATCGTGATGTTGCTGATCCCGCCGAGATTGCAGACGACGCGCGTCTCGCCCGGTGTGCCGAACACCGTCGCATGGAAGGCCGGCGCCAGCGGCGCGCCATGGCCGCCCGCGGCGACGTCGCGGCTGCGGAAATCGGCGATCACGTCGAGCTGGGTCAGCTCTGCGAGCAATGCCGGGTTGTTGATCTGCCGCGTATAGCCGCGCTCGGGGCGATGGCGCACGGTCTGGCCGTGCACGCCGATCGCGCGAATCTCGTCGCGCGACAGCCCGGCCGTGCGCTGCAATTCGTGGCAGCACACCGCGTAGCGCGCGACCAGCGCGTTCGCCGCGAGCGATTCGCGGTCGATCTCGTCGTCGCCGGGCTGCTGCAGCGCGAACAGCGCGTCGCGCAGCGATTGCGCGAAGCCGACGAACGCTTCCGCGAGCACGACCGGCGCACGGCCGGCCTCGAAACGCACGGCGACGCCATCGACGCCGTCCATGCTGGTGCCCGACATCAGCCCGAAGTAGATGCCGTCGGCCGGATGGGCGTGTTGCGGCTGTCGTTGCGGCACGTTGGGTCCTCCTGGATCGTGCGGCGCGGGCCGGTGCCGCGCGCCTTGCGCCCGATTATCCGCGCAACGTGACGCGCCGTTAAGCGATGGGCGCGCAAGTTATGGGAAAATCCCTGTTTTTGCGACATTCTTCCTGGCACCGATGAGCACCGAACCCAGTTCCAAGCCTGTTTTCCCGATCACCGACGAAGTCCGGCATGCGCTCGCCGTCACGAAGCGCGGCGTCGACGAGCTGCTGGTCGAGGAAGAGTTCGCGCAGAAGCTCGCACGCAGCGCGGCGACGGGCACGCCGCTTCGCATCAAGCTCGGCCTCGACCCGACCGCGCCTGACATCCACATCGGCCATACGGTCGTGCTGAACAAGATGCGTCAGCTGCAGGATCTCGGCCACACGGTCATCTTCCTGATCGGCGATTTCACGTCGCTGATCGGCGATCCGTCGGGCCGCAATGCGACGCGCCCGCCGCTCACGCGCGAGCAGATCGAATCGAACGCGAAGACCTACTTCGAGCAGGCCGCGCTCGTGCTCGACCGCGACAAGACCGAAATCCGCTACAACAGCGAATGGTCGATGCCGCTCGGCGCGGACGGGATGATCAAGCTCGCGTCGCGCTACACGGTTGCGCGGATCCTCGAGCGCGAGGATTTCACGAAGCGCTTCCAGGGCGGCGTGCCGATCTCGATCCACGAATTCCTGTACCCGCTGATGCAGGGCTACGACTCGGTCGCGCTGAACGCCGACCTCGAGCTCGGCGGCACCGACCAGAAGTTCAACCTGCTGGTCGGGCGCGAACTGCAGAAGCAGTATGGCCAGGAACAGCAGTGCATTCTCACGATGCCGCTGCTCGAAGGCCTCGACGGCGTCGAGAAGATGTCGAAGTCGAAGGGCAACTACGTCGGCATCAGCGAGCATCCGAACGACATGTTCGGCAAGCTGATGAGCATCTCGGACACGCTGATGTGGCGTTACTTCGAGCTGCTGTCGTTCCGCCCGATGGACGAGATCGCCGGCTTCAAGCGCGAGATCGAAGGCGGCCGCAACCCGCGCGACTTCAAGGTGCTGCTCGCGCAGGAAATCGTCGCGCGCTTCCACTCGCAGGCCGACGCCGAGCGTGCGCTCGAGGACTTCAACCATCGCGCGAAGGGCGGCGTGCCGGACGACATCCCGTCGGTCACGCTCGCGGGCGCGCCGCTCGCGATCGGCCAGTTGCTGAAGCAGGCCGGCCTCGTGCCGTCGACGAGCGAGGCACTGCGCAACATCGAGCAGGGCGGCGTGAAGATCGATGGCGCGACCGTCTCGGACAAGGGCCTGAAGGTCGAAGCCGGCGAATTCGTCGTGCAGGTCGGCAAGCGCCGCTTCGCACGCGTCACGCTGACCGCATGATCGCGCTGATCCAGCGCGTGAAGCGCGCCGACGTGCGCGTCGGCGATCGCACGACCGGCGAGATCGGCGCGGGCCTGCTCGCGCTGGTCTGCGCGGAGCGCGGCGACACCGACGCAGCGGCCGACAAGCTGCTCGCGAAGATGCTCGGCTACCGCGTGTTCAGCGACGCCGCCGGCAAGATGAACCTGCCGGTGTCGAATATCGACGGCGAGGGCCGCGCAGGCGGCCTGCTGCTCGTGTCGCAGTTCACGCTCGCGGCGGATACCAACAGCGGGCTGCGGCCGAGCTTCACGCCGGCCGCGCCGCCCGACGAAGGCGCGCGGCTGTTCGACTATTTCGTCGCGGCCGCGCGTGCGCGCCATCCGGTCGTCGAGACGGGCGAGTTCGGCGCCGACATGCAGGTGTCCCTCGTCAACGACGGCCCCGTGACATTCTGGCTGCAAGTGCGGCCCTGATTCTTCCCCGGAGACGCGCCGCGATGGCCACCACGCAGATTCTTTTCATCCGCCATGGCGAGACGGCCTGGAATCGCATCAAGCGCATCCAGGGTCATATCGACATCCCGCTGGCAGAAACGGGCCTCGAGCAGGCGCAGCGGCTTGCCGCGAGGCTCGCGCGCGACGCGCGTGACGGTGCACGGCTCGACGCGATCTATTCGAGCGACCTGATGCGTGCGCAGCAGACCGCGCAGCCGTTCGCCGACGCGCTCGGGCTGACGCCGCGGCTGCGGGAAGGGCTGCGCGAACGCTCGTACGGCCAGTTTCAGGGGCACGACAGCGCAGAGATCGAGACGCTGTTTCCCGATGCGTACGCGGCCTGGCAGACGCGCGACCCCGGCTTCGCGCCGGAGGGCGGCGAGTCGCAGCGCGAGTTCTACCACCGCGTGCTGCATGCGCTCGAACCGATCGTCGCCGAGCATCCGGGTGGCCGGATCGCGTGCGTCGCGCATGGCGGTGTGCTCGACTGCGTCTATCGTTTTGCGAACGGCATCGAGCTGTCGGCGCCGCGCAATTATCAGCTGCTCAACACGAGCATCAACGTCGTCGATTACGTCGATGGCCGCGCGCAGGTCGTGCAGTGGGCCGACGTCTCGCACCTGGACGCCGCAAGCGACGACGATGGGTACCGCAAGGTGCTCTGAGCCTGCAGGCCCCGTCCGGCATCGCCGGTCGGGGTTTCCTTCCTGCGCGGTGCCGGCTGCTTACTGCGGCAGCGCGTGGCGCGTCTTGTAGTCGAGCGCGTACGCGATCTTGCCGGGCTTGTCCGCCGTGATCGGCTGGCGCAGCTTGTCGAATTCCCCCTTGTTGTATTTCTTCCCGCCGTTGATCGCGTCCGCGCGCCCGAGGTCGGCGCCCGTCTTGCCGTCGATCACCGGGTCGGTGGCCGCGACCATGCGCGTCGACGCATTCCAGACCGCGTTCAGGTAGCCCGTGTCGGCCTTCGCCGGATCCGGATCGGTTATGCCGGCGCGCGTCAGGTCATAGCCGGTGAGCGCGAACGTGCCCGGTTGCGCGCGCAGCCAGTCGGCCCAGTAGAACTCGAGGTAGTCGGTGGCTTGTGCGGGCTTGCTGTAACCGATGTCGCGCGTGAAATAGACGAGCGAGCGGTAGCGGTCGTTCGTCATCCCGAGTTTCAGGCCGAGACCGGTCGGCAGTTGCGCGGTCGTGATCGGCTTGCCTTCGCCATTCTTGAGGCGCAGATAGCCGCGCCTCTGCATCTGCTGCCAGAACGCGTCGCCCGAGTAGTCGCTGAGGTTGTCCTTGACGACGACGTGCACGCGCAGCGCCGGGCCGCCGTCGGGTGTCTCGTAGTAGGTCGACAGCCCGTGATGGCCGTCGGTCAGGTACAGCGCATCGCCGTTCGGGCCGATCACGACCGGGTTCAGCACCGAGCGGTCGCGGGCGTTCGCATCGGTCGTCGTGCACGTGTAGCTCGCGGGCTCGCGCAGCACCGACTTGGCCGTGTACCCGCCCGAAGCGACGCCGCCGAGGCCTTCGTCCGCGCAGAAGTCGTCGAATTTCTTGTCGGGCTGCAGTTCGTAGCGGCCGAGCTTGTAATAGATCTGGTCGTAGCCGATTGCGCCTTGCGTCGGGTGGAGATCGCCGAGCGTCACGTCGATCAGGTCGCCCGTGCGAGCGGCCTTCCACTTGCCCGGTTGCGGCGTGACGGTGGCCGGCGGCGTGGGAGCCGGCGCGGCCGGGGTGCCGCCGGACGGCGTTTGCGCATCCGAACGCGCGACGGCGGCGACATCGTCGCCTCCGCAGGCAGTGAGGGCGAAGACGGTGGACAGGCTGGCGGCAAGGGCGAAACGGATCGGCAGGCGTGGCATCGCGGGCATCGGGTGTCGGTCGGGTGGGCGGGACACCACGCGGGTCACGGACAGGCGGGACGGACGGTGCGTGCGACCGTGCGCGGGTGCAAGCCCGTCAGCTTGTCACAGGTATTTGACAGTAAATTGAAATGATAAGAGGAAGCGAATCGTCAGGTAGACGGGGTGCCGTCGGGCGGTGTCGCGGTGGCGCGGCGGCGCGCACGCTTTGACGCGCCGTTCACGAGCGCCCAGCGCAGCACGGGCGCGACGACCCGGATGCCCGGCCGGACCACGGCGCGGCGCAGCGGCGCGAACGCCGACACGCCGAGCATGCGCTGCGCCCACGGCGGCAGCAGGTCGATTCCCGCATGCATCACCAGCGACGCGGCCGGCCGCAGCGCGGGCTTCGCGACCGGCACGTTCAACAGGATGGACATCACGTCGAACGTGCGCGGCCCGGCCTCGAGCTCGGGCTGCATGCGCGCGAGATAGGCGGCCACCTCGGCGCGCGAACGGGGCACCTCGTGTGCGCCGAGCAGTTCGGCAATCAATGCCGTCTCGGCGTAGTAGCGGTCCTGCAACTCGCCCGGCAGCGCCGGATTCACATAGCGCAGATGCGCGGCGAGGAAACTCGACACTTCCGCGACATGCACCCACGTCAGCAACGCCGGATCGTCGGCGCGGTACGGGCGGCCGTCCGGCGCGGTACCCGAGATGTGCGCGTGGATCGATTTCACGCGTTCGATCAGCGCGAGTGCGTCCGCGCGGCTGCCGAACGTCGTACCGGTGATGAACGTGGCGGTGCGTCGCAGGCGGCCCAGGATGTCGGTGCGGAACGACGAGTGATCCCAGACGCCCGCGAGCGCGAGCGGGTCGAGCGCCTGCAGCAGCAGCGCGGCGATGCCGCCCGTCATCATCGACGTGAAGTCGGCATGCACACGCCAGCAGATCGCGTCGGGGCCGAACAGGCCAGGGTCGCCCGGCGGCGAAGAGAGGTCGAGCGACGGGCCGCCGCCGCCCACGGTCAGGTGCGTGACGCCGGCTACGAGCCGCTTGCGGATCGGCTCGGCCCAGCGCGGGCCCGGTGCGGGTGCGGCGGGGCGGGAGCTGGGCGGCGTCGTCATGGCGGTTGCGGTTCGGGCGACGGGTTACTTCCCGTCGGGGGTATCCCACTCGCCGCGTTCGGTGCGGCCGGTGTCGGGCGCGGAAAGCCCGAAGTGGCGATACGTGAGCAGCGTCGCGACACGCCCGCGCGGCGTGCGCTGCAGGAAGCCCTGCTGGATCAGGTACGGCTCGAGTACGTCCTCGATCGTGTCGCGCTCTTCGCCGATCGCCGCCGCGAGGTTGTCGATACCGACCGGGCCGCCGTCGAACTTGTACAGGATCGCCTCGAGCAGCTTGCGGTCCATCAGGTCGAAGCCGACCGGATCGACGTCGAGCATCGCGAGCGCGGCATCGGCGACGGCTGCGGTGATCTGGCCGTCGGCCTTCACTTCCGCGAAGTCGCGCACGCGGCGCAGCAGCCGGTTCGCGATCCGCGGCGTACCGCGCGAACGCTTCGCGATTTCGAGCGCGCCGTTCGGATCGATCTGCGCGTTCAGCAGCGACGCCGAGCGCCGCACGATGCGCGACAGTTGATCGGCATCGTAGAACTCGAGGCGCGCGACGATCCCGAAACGATCGCGCAGCGGGTTGGTCAGCATCCCGGCGCGGGTGGTGGCGCCGACGAGCGTGAACGGCTGCAGGTCGAGCTTCACGCTGCGCGCGGCCGGGCCTTCGCCGATCATGATGTCGATCTGGTAATCCTCGAGAGCCGGATACAGGATTTCCTCGACGACCGGCGACAGCCGGTGGATCTCGTCGATGAACAGCACGTCGTTTGCTTCGAGGTTCGTCAGCAGCGCGGCGAGATCGCCCGCACGCTCGAGCACGGGGCCCGACGTCTGGCGCAGGTTCACGCCCATCTCTCGCGCGATGATGTGCGCGAGCGTCGTCTTGCCGAGGCCCGGCGGCCCGAACAGCAGCACGTGGTCGAGCGGCTCGGAGCGGCGCTTGGCGGCTTCGATGAAGATCTCGAGCTGGCCGCGCACCTTTTCCTGGCCGACGTAGTCGTCGAGCTGGCGCGGCCGCAGCGCACGTTCGAACACCTCCTCGTGCGACGAGGCGGGCGTGGCGGCGATGATCCGCTGCTCGGTGGCGAGTTTGTCGGTTTCAATCATGCGGCCATTGTACCGCGCGCCGCTGTCGCGCCCACCTGGCCGAACGGCCGACTGGCGAGCGTCGTGCGGCTGCGCGACACTGGCTTCAACGCACCGGTTGGCGGCGCGTCATGCGGGCGTTACCCCTTCGACAGCGCCTTCAGTGCGAGCTTGATGCCTTCGGATACGCCGGTGCCGGCCGGCACGTTCTTGATCGCGGCGAGGCCTTCCTTTTCGGAATAGCCGAGCGCGAGCAGCGCGTTGAGGATGTCGGTCGCGTGGTCGGACGGCGACGCGGCGCCGGCGAGCGCGCCGAGATCGGCGCCGAGCTTGCCCTTCAGTTCGAGCAGCAGGCGCTCGGCCGTCTTCTTGCCGATGCCGGGCAGGCGTGTGAGGCGGGCGGCGTCCTGCATCGTCACGGCCTGCGCGAGTTCCTGCACGCTCATGCCGGACAGCACGGCGAGCGCCATGCGCGCGCCGATGCCGGTGATCTTCAGCAGCTCGCGGAAGGTCGTGCGCTCCTGCGGCGTCAGGAAGCCGTACAGCAGGTGCGCGTCCTCGCGGACGATCTGCTGCGTGAGCAGCACGATGCGCTCGCCCGTTTGCGGCAGGTTGTAGAAGGTGCTCATCGGCACGTCGATTTCGTAGCCGACGCCGTTGCAGTCGACGAGCAGGTGGGGCGGGTTCTTTTCGAGCAGGATGCCGGCGATGCGACCGATCATGGATGGCTTGATGCGAGGAAGAAAGCGCGAGTGTAGCGCACGTGCGGCGCGATGCCGACGGACTCGGCCATCAGGCCGGGGCGATGCACGGCGCGTGCGCATCGCGCGCGGGCACGGCGGCCGATCCGGCGTGCCGTGTGAAGGGGCGCCGGTGTCAGCCGACCAGCCGCCCGCGCCGCACACGCAGCCCTTTCTTCGCGAGTGCCGGCGCGAGGCCGCCGAGCGTGCTGAGCGTATCGCCGCCGTGCGCGTGGCAGATCGCCATGCCGAGCGCGTCGGCCGCATCGGAGCCCGGTTGTCCGGAGAGGTTGAGCAGCCGCGTGACCATTTCCTGCATCTGCGTCTTGGTCGCGCGGCCGTAGCCGACCACCGCCTGCTTGAGTTGCAGCGCCGTGTATTCCGCGACCGGCAGGCCGCCCGCGACGAGCCCGCAGATCGCGGCGCCGCGTGCCTGGCCGAGCAGCAGCGTCGACTGCGGGTTCACGTTGACGAACACCTTTTCGATCGCGGCCTGATCGGGGGCGTGCTCGCGCACGATGGTCGAGACGCCCTGGAAGATCGTGCCGAGCCGGGTGGCCAGGTCGGCCGTCGGCGTGCGGATCACGCCGCTCGTGACATAGGCGAGCCGGTGGCCGCTGACGTCGATGACGCCGAAGCCGGTGACGCGCAGGCCGGGGTCGATGCCGAGAATTCGCATGAGTGAGGAGAATGGCGTGATGCAGCGATACTACAACGATTGGCGCGGCAAGCCGGTCGCCCGGTCGTGCGCGAAGGCGCCGCGCAATAAAAAACCCGGCGGGGGGATGCCGCCGGGTTGTCGTGCAGCGGCCGCGCGGGCCGCATGCCGTGATCAGTGACGGAAGTGGCGCACGCCCGTCAGGACCATCGCGATGCCGTGTTCGTCGGCCGCCGCGATCACTTCGTCGTCGCGCATCGAGCCGCCCGGTTGGATCACGCAGGTCGCGCCGGCCGCCACGACGACGTCGAGGCCGTCGCGGAACGGGAAGAACGCATCCGATGCCACGGCCGAGCCGGCCAGCGTCAGGCCGGCGTTCTGCGCCTTGATGCTCGCGATGCGCGCGGAATCGACGCGGCTCATCTGGCCGGCGCCGACGCCGAGCGTCATGCCGTTGCCGCAGAACACGATCGCGTTCGACTTCACGTACTTCGCGACGCGCCACGCGAACAGCAGGTCGTCCATTTCCTTCGCGGTGGGCTGGCGCTTCGTGACGACGCGCAGCTCGCTCGGTTGCACGTTGCGCGAATCGAGCGACTGCACGAGCAGGCCACCGCCCACGCGCTTCAGGTCGAATGCGTTATGGCCGTCGCCGAGTGCGATCTCGAGCAGGCGCACGTTCTGCTTCGCGGCGAACACCTGCTTCGCGGCGTCGGAGAACGACGGTGCGATCAGTACTTCGACGAACTGCTTCGCGACAGCCTGGGCAGCCGCTTCGTCGACTTCGCGGTTGAACGCGATGATGCCGCCGAACGCCGACGTCGGGTCGGTCTGGAATGCCTTCGCGTACGCGTTGGCCGAATCGTTGCCGACTGCAACGCCGCACGGGTTCGCATGCTTGATGATCACGCAGGCCGGTGCGTCGAACGTCTTCACGCATTCCCACGCTGCATCGGAATCGGCGATGTTGTTGTACGACAGTTCCTTGCCCTGCAGCTGGCGGTAGTTCGCCAGCGCGCCGGCCGGCGTCGCGAGGTCGCGGTAGAACGCGGCGCTCTGGTGCGGGTTCTCGCCGTAGCGCAGGTCCTGCACCTTGTCGAACGCCAGGTTCAGCGTGGCCGGGTACGCGCTGCGCGATGCGTGCTTCAGCTCGTCGGTCAGGCTCGTCAGGTAGTTCGTGATCGCGCCGTCGTATTGCGCGGTGTGCGCGAACACCTTCGTCGCGAGGCGGAAGTTGGTCGCGTAGCCGACCGCGTTGCCGTTCGCCTTCATTTCATCGAGCACGACCGCGTAATCGGCCGGGTCGACGACGACCGTCACGTCGCGGTGGTTCTTCGCGGCCGAGCGCAGCATCGTCGGGCCGCCGATGTCGATGTTCTCGATCGCGTCGGCGAGCGTGCAGTCGTCCTTCGCGATCGTCGCGACGAACGGATACAGGTTCACGACGAGCAGGTCGATCGTCGGGATGCCGTGCTGCTCGAGCGCCTGCATGTGCTCGGGCAGGTCGCGGCGGGCGAGGATGCCGCCGTGCACCTTCGGGTGCAGCGTCTTCACGCGCCCATCGAGCATTTCCGGGAAGCCCGTGTAATCGGCCACTTCGGTCACGGGCAGGCCGGCGTCGGCGAGGAGTTTCGCGGTGCCGCCCGTCGACAGCAGCTTGACGCCGAGGTCAGACAGCGACTTCGCGAAGTCGACGATGCCGGTCTTGTCGGAAACGGAAATGAGCGCTTGCTTGATCATGATGGAACCACCAATAGCCAGGGAAACGGGGACGGGACGGCTGCCTACAGCAGGCCGTGCTGCTGCAGCTTCTTGCGCAGCGTATTGCGATTGATGCCGAGGTACTCCGCGGCGAGCGACTGGTTGCCGCCCGCCTGTACGAGCACGACCTCGAGCATCGGCTTTTCGACGCAGGACATCACCATTTCATAGACGTCATGCGGATTGGAGCCGTCTAGATCCCGGAAATACACGTCCAGGCTCTCGCGGACACATTGTTCGATGTTGTGCTTGCTCATGCTGCTAACTGGTTATGGTCGTCCGACTCGCCCTGGCCGTTTTCCTCTTCGTCATCGACGTAGACGAGGTGGTCCGACAGCGCCTTTTGCGCCTCGAAGAATGCATTGACGGCGGCGAGCTGCTCGCGGGTGGAATCGAGCGTGTTCATCCTGTGCCGGAACCCGTTGGCACCGGAAAGGCCGCGAGTGTACCAGCCGATGTGCTTGCGCGCAGTACGGACTCCCGTGAATTCACCATAGAAAGCGTAGTGGTCTTCCAGGTGTTCGTTCATCACGTGCTGGATCTCGTCGATCCGCGGCGGGGGCAGCAGCTCGCCGGTTTGCAGGAAATGATCGATTTCACGGAACAGCCACGGCCGACCTTGCGCGGCACGACCGATCATCAGGGCGTCGGCGCCGGTGGCGTCGAGCACGGCCTTCGCCTTCGCGGGCGACGTGATGTCGCCGTTCGCGACCACCGGAATCCGCACAGCCGCCTTCACGGCGGCGATGGTGTCGTATTCGGCGTCGCCGCGGTACAGGTCGGCGCGCGTGCGGCCGTGCACGGTGAGCATCGAGATGCCGGCGGCTTCGGCCAGGCGCGCAACCGTGATCGCGTTCTTGTGCTCGCGATCCCAGCCGGTGCGGATCTTCAGCGTGACGGGCACCGCATCGGGCCCCGTGCCGACGGCCGCGACGACGGCCTCGACGATGCGCTGCACGAGCGGCTCGTTCTGCAGCAATGCGGAGCCGGCCGCGACGTTGCAGACCTTCTTCGCCGGGCAGCCCATGTTGATGTCGATGATCTGCGCGCCGTTGTCGACGTTGTAGCGGGCCGCTTCGGCCATCATCGCCGGATCGGCGCCGGCGATCTGGACCGCAATCGGTTCCACCTCGCCTTCGTGGTTCGCGCGCCGCATCGTCTTCGCGCTTTTCCACAGCTGCGCGTTGGACGCGACCATCTCGGACACGGCGTAACCGGCTCCCAGCCGCTTGCAGAGCTGGCGGAACGGACGATCCGTCACGCCGGCCATCGGCGCGACGAACAGGTTGTTACGCAATACGTGAGGGCCGATAACGGGCATCGCAATGGCACCGCCCGCGGCGGGCGCGGGCAGGGAAAGGGTAGGCGGAAACGCGCATTTTACCGTATTCCCATGCCCCGCCGATTTGACCCGGTTTGAGTGGCGCGACTGTGCGCGCCGCGGGTCAGTTGCGCTGGCCGAACATCATCTGGCGCGCGATCACCTTCTTGAGCGGCGGCACGAACTCCAGCGCGGTGAGCGCGGCGCCGCGCAGCAGCGGGAGCGGGCCCGAGTCGATCGTGAACAGGCGTGCCAGCGTGTCGGTCGCGCCGATCGTGAAGCGTCGGTCGAGTGCGCGGCGCGCGTTGAAGGTGGCGAGTGCGGTTGCTTCGAAGCCTTGCGCGGACAGCGTATCGACGAGCGTATGCGCATCGCGCAGCCCGAGGTTGAGCCCCTGGCCCGCGACGGGGTGCAGGGTTTGCGCGGCATTGCCGACGATCGCGACGCGGCCGTTGACGAGCGTCTGCGCGGCGCTCAGGCCGAGCGGGAACGATGCGCGGCCCGCGATCGCGACGAAGTCGCCCATGCGTGCGCCGAATGCGGTGCCGAGCTCGCGCAGGAACGCATCGTCGGGCAGCGCGGCGCGGCGCGCCGCTTCGTCGGGCGTGCAGCACCAGACGAGCGCGTACTCGGCTCGGCGCGGCCCGCCGAGCGGCAGCAGCGCGAGCGGGCCTTCGTGCGTGAAGCGTTCCCATGCGACGTTCGGGCGCGGCGCCGATACCGTGACCGTGCCGACGATCGCGGTCTGTCCGTAGTCGCGGCGATGTTTGCCGGCGTCGGCCTGCTGTTCGTGGAACAGGCCGCCTTCGGCATTGATGACGACGCGTGCGCGCAGCGTGCGCTCGCCCTGCGGGCCGTCGAGCGCCAGCGTGACGCCGTCGGCATCCTGCTGCGGCGCGCGCGCGGTGGTCGACGTGAGCCAGTCGACGCGCGTGCCGCGCACGGCGCCCGCGAGCGCCTGCACGAGCGAGCCGTAACGCACGACATAGCCGAGCGCGGCGACGCCGTGCTCATCGCGGTCGATCAGCGTGCGGCCGAAATGGCCGCGCTGCGAGACGTGGATATGTTCGATCGGCGTCGCGTCGGCGGGCCACGCGAGCGTGTCGAGCAGCACGCGGCTGCCGTGCGACACGGCGATCGCGCGCGGATCGTTCGTGCTCGCGGCCGGTTCGCGTGCATCGATCAGTGCGATCGATGCGTGCTGCGTGGCGCTGCGGCGCGCGAGCCAGCCGGCGAGCGCGAGCCCGACGGGGCCCGCGCCGACGATGGCGAGATCGTAGTCCGGCTTGGCCGGGGAAGAGGCGGTCGTCATCTTGATTCGTGAAACGGAAGTAACGGTCGGCGGCAGCCGGTCATGCGCCCGCGCGCATCAGCGCTTCGATCTCGTCCGCCGCGACGGGCACGCCGCGCGTGATCAGCTCGCAGCCGTGCTCGCGCACGATCGCGTCGTCCTCGATGCGGATGCCGATGTTCCAGTACTCGGGCGGCACGTCGTCGGCGGCGCGCACGTACAGGCCGGGCTCGATCGTCAGCGTCATGCCGGCTTTCAGCGTGCGCCACGGCAGCGCGCCGTTGCCGTCGCGTTCGGCGAGCCGCTCGCGGTAGTCGCCGCAATCGTGCACGTCCATGCCGATCCAGTGGCCGGTGCGATGCATGTAGAAGCGCGCGTAGGCACGCTCGGCGATCACGTCATCGACGTTCGAGAAGCGCGTTTTCGGGATGATGCCGGTGTCGAGCAGCCCCTGCGCGAGCACGCGCACGGCAGCGTCGTGCGGCGCCTCGAACGGCACGCCGGCGCGCGTCGCGTCGATCGCGGCCTGCTGCGCGGCGAGCACGATGTCGTACAGCGTGCGTTGGGCGGGCGAGAAGCGCCCGTTGGCCGGGAACGTGCGCGTGATGTCCGATGCGTAGCCGTCGAGTTCGCACGCGGCGTCGATCAGGATCAGGTCGCCATCCTGTGCGGTTGCGTTGCCGGCCGGGTAGTGCAGCACGCATGCGTTGGCGCCGGCCGCGACGATCGAGCCGTACGCGGGCGACTGCGCGCCGTGCTTGCGGAATACATACAGCAGCTCGGCCTCGAGTTCGTATTCGCGGATGCCGGGGCGGCACGCCTGCATCGCGCGGCGGTGCGCAAGTGCGGAGATGTGTGCGGCACGCATCATGATCGCGAGCTCATGCTCGTCCTTCACGAGCCGCATGTCGTCGAGCAGCGGCGTGAGGTCGAGCATCGCGTCCGGTGCTGCGACACCCGTGCGCGCCAGCGCGCGCACCGCGTCGAGCCAGCCTGCGAGCTGACGCTCGAAATCGGCCGAGGCGCCGAACCGGTAGTGCACGGTGCCCGCGTCGGCGAGCAGGCGCGGCATCTCGGTATCGATCACGTCGACCGCGAACGCCGCATCGAAGCCGAATGCGTCGCGCGCGGCTTCGGGCCCGTAATGGAAGCCTTCCCAGATTTCGCGGTCGGGATTCTTGCCGCGGCAGAACAGGATCGACTCCGGCGCGCCGTGCGGCGCGGCCGCGTTGAGCACGAGCACGGCATCCGGCTCGCTGAAGCCCGTCAGGTAGTGGAAGTAGCTGTCGAACCGGTACGGATAGTCCGTATCGCGGTTGCGCGGCACTTCCGGCGCGGTGGGGACGATGGCGACGCCGCCGCCGGCGGCACGCAGTGCGGCAAGCACGCGTTCACGGCGCTGGCGGTAGACGTCGACGGCGATGGCGGTATCGAGGGGCGCGTTCATTCGTGCGATTGTAGCGCCGCGGGACGCCATGCGTGAGAGAGGGGGCGGGAAGCCGCCCCGGAAGGCCCGTGCGGCGGTTGTTGCAAACCATCCACAGGCCGTCCGGGCGATTTTCTGTCGCGCGACGCTGGCCGGTTATGATCGGCGACAACGTATACTCTCGGCGGTTCCCTTAAAAAGGCAGATGATGAAATTAATCGGTTCGCTCAGCAGCCCGTACGTCCGCAAGGCGCGGATCGTGCTGGCTGAAAAGAAGATCGACTACAAGCTGGAGCTCGAGAACGTGTGGGCGCCGGAGACGGATATTCATGCATCGAATCCGCTCGGCAAGGTCCCGTGCCTCGTGATGGAGGATGGTGCCGCGGTGTTCGATTCCCGCGTGATCTGCGAATACGTCGATACGCTGTCGCCGGTCGGCAAGCTGATTCCGCCGTCGGGCCGCGAGCGCCTCGAGGTGCGGTGCTGGGAAGCGCTGGGCGACGGCGTGATCGACGCGGCGGTCGCGATTCGCGTCGAACATACGATGCGCGACGAAGCGCAGCGCAGCGCGAGCTGGATCGCGCGCCAGCAACGCAAGATCGACGACGGTCTCGTCGCGATGTCGCAGGGCCTCGGCGGCAAGACGTGGTGCGTCGGTAATCATTACACGCTCGCCGACATCGCACTCGGCTGCGCGCTCGGCTATCTCGACTTCCGGATGCCCGAGCTCAACTGGCGCGATCGCCACCCGAACCTCGACAAGCACTTCGCGAAGCTGCTGCAGCGGCCGTCGTTCGCCGACACGCTGCCGCAGAACTGAGCCGCACGCGACGCATTCACGCGATTACGCATTCGGCAGACAAAAGAAAAGCGCCCCGCGGGGCGCTTTTCTTTTTGCCGGGCCGCCCCGCGGCGGGGGCAGTGGCCCGCGTCATTCGATCGACGCGTACACGGCTTCGCCGAGCGTGAACGAATCGCTGCGTGCAATCGGCCACCACTTGTCGTACAGCGAGAAGCCGCAGGTCTGGCCGTCGAGCAGCGCGCCGGGCTTCAGGTACTTCAGCAACTGCGACATCAGTCGTACTTCATGCGGCGCGACCCGCTGCACGATGTGATGCGCGCGCAGCTCCGACGGATGCGCGAGGCCGGCCGCCTGCACGAGCTCCTGCAGCGCGTGCAGCGTATTGCGGTGGAAGTTGTACACGCGCTCGGCCTTGTCGGGCACGACGAGCGCGCGCTGGCGCACCGGGTCCTGCGTCGCGACGCCGGTCGGGCAGCGGTCGGTATGGCAGTGCTGCGCCTGGATACAACCGACCGCGAACATGAAGCCGCGCGCCGAGTTCACCCAGTCCGCGCCGATCGCGAGCGTACGCGCGATGTCGAACGCGGTGATGATCTTGCCGCTCGCGCCGAGCTTCACGCGATCGCGCACGCCGATCCCGACGAGCGTGTTGTGCACGAGCAGCAGCCCTTCCTGCAGCGGCACGCCGACGTGGTCGGTGAATTCGAGCGGCGCCGCACCGGTGCCGCCTTCCGCGCCGTCGACGACGATGAAGTCCGGCACGATGCCGGTTTCGAGCATCGCCTTCGCGATCCCGAAGAATTCCCACGGATGGCCGATGCACAGCTTGAAGCCGGTCGGCTTGCCGCCCGACAGCGTGCGCAGCCGTTCGACGAATTCGAGCAGCCCGCGCGGCGTCGAGAACTCCGAGTGCGTCGCGGGCGAGATGCAGTCCTTGCCCATCGGCACGCCGCGCGTCTCGGCGATTTCCGGCGTGATCTTCGCAGCCGGCAGCACGCCGCCGTGGCCGGGCTTCGCACCTTGCGACAGCTTCACCTCGATCATCTTGACCTGCGGATCGGCGGCCTGCTTCGCGAACTTGTCGGGATTGAACGTGCCGTCGTCGTTTCGGCAGCCGAAGTAGCCGGACGCGATTTCCCAGATGATGTCGCCGCCGTTTTCGCGGTGGTACTTCGACAGCGAGCCTTCGCCCGTGTCGTGCGCGAAACCGCCTTTCTTCGCGCCGAGGTTCAGCGAGCGGATCGCGTTCGCGGACAGCGAGCCGAAGCTCATCGCCGAGATGTTGAAGATCGAAATGTCGTACGGCTGCGCGCGGTTCGCGCCGACGCGGATACGGAAATCGTGGTTCGGCAGCTTCGTCGGTGCGAGCGAGTGGCTGATCCATTCGTGCGCGACGGCCTTCACGTTCAGCTCGGTGCCGTACGGCCGGTTGTCGGCGACGTTCTTCGCGCGCTGGTAGACGAGGCTGCGCTGCGCGCGCGAGAACGGCTTCTCGTCGGTGTCGTCCTCGACGAAATACTGGCGGATTTCAGGTCGGATGAATTCGAACAGGAAGCGGAAGTGGCCCCAGAGCGGATAGTTGCGCAGGATCGCGTGGCGGTCCTGCTTCAGGTCGTACAGGCCGAGGGCGACGAGGGCGGCCGGGATTACGAGCCACAGCCACGCGATCGTGTGCCGGGCAGCGAGCGCCGCGACGGCCACGAACAGCAGGACCGCGCACCACATCGCGATATAGCGTCGGGAAAACATGGGGACTCCATCGTCATTGTCTGGATGGCCGTCACGTCGCCAGGATTGCGCGGCGGCCGGCAGGTCGGCGCCCGAGGCATCGCGCAGGCCCGGCGGGCATGCTGCCCGTACAGTACCCGCCGCTGCCGGCGCCCACGATGGTCGAGAGTCTACTACGGGTGTCGTGATGCTCGTGTTGCCGAGCCGGCGGCTACCGGCCGGCCCCGGCCGGGCGGATGAACGGGCTGTACGCCGGTGCGCCGGGTTTCAGCCTGGCGTCGTCGTCGAAATCCTCGTCCCGGTTGAACGGCACCAGCGGCCACGCGGGCCAGTCGCGCAGCCGCGTGCGGTAGTCGGCGACGCTTCGTGCGAGGCGCGCGTCCTGCTGCCGCGCGTCGTCGTCGGCCAGGCCGCCGCGGACGTCGTGGATCAGGTGCGGTTCGAGCACGTCGAAGCCGACATAGCGCAGCGCGTACATGATCGGCCACAGCAGCAGGCGGGTATCGCCCTCGCGGCCGTCGGGCGCGCAGGCGGCGGCCGACGAGCCGGTCGTGACGCTCAGCAACGCGCGCCGCCCGTGCAGCACGCCGCGATCGTGACGCTGCCGGCTGCTGTAGAGGCCGCCGTAGACGAATATGCGATCCATCCAGCCCTTCAGGATCGCGGGCGCGCCGAACCACCACAGCGGGAACTGCAGGATCAGCGCATCGGCCTGCTTCAGCAGGCCGATATGATGCGCGACATCGGACGCGAGTGTGCCGCGCTCCCAGTGATGGCGCTGCTCGCGTTGTGCGTCGAAGCGGGCGGTGTCGATCCGGTCCGCATAGTGGCGCGGTGCCTCGCACGGGTCGAATGCATCGGCATACAGGTTCGCGACCGTCGCGACATGGCCGCCCGCGCGCCAGGCGTCGGCCGCCGTGCGGGCGAGTGTGGCGTTGAACGACTGCGGTTCGGGATGGGCGACGACGATCAGCACATGCATGGCGCGCTCCGGGAGTGTGCGACGATGATGGCCGGCGGCAGTGGGGCCGCGCAATCACGCACCCGGAGGTAACCATGGCATTTCCCGGCGACGTCTATGCGGCGGACTGCTCGGCGCGCGATGCGCTGGCGCTGGTCGCCGGCAAGTGGTCGCTGCTGATCCTGCCGGCGCTGGCCGAGCGGCCGCTGCGCAACGGCGAGCTGCTCAAGCGTATCGGCGGGATTTCCCAGAAGGTGCTGACGCAGACGCTGCGCGAACTGGAGCGCAACGGGCTGATCGAACGCACCGCGGTGGCGGCGCGGCGCGCACACGTCGAGTACCGGTTGACGGCGGTGGCGGGGTCGCTCGTGGAGACGCTCGTGGCGCTCGACCGCTGGGCCGAGCGCCATTTTCCCGAGCTGGACGCGGCGCGCGAGCGCTACGACGCGTCGGTGCAGAACATGCGATGAGCGGCGGGGCCGCTTCCGGCCGGCGCCCGTTTGCGTTGCACCGGCGGCAGTGCGTCAGCGGGCGAGCGCGAGGGCCGGTGCTTCGTTCGGCTGCGTGCTGCCGGACAGCGCGGATTCGATGATCCCGCCGCCGAGGCAGATCTCGCCGTCGTACAGCACGGCCGACTGGCCGGGCGTGACGGCCCACTGCGCGTCGTCGAACGCGAGCGAGAAGCGTGCTTCGCCAGCCGGGCCGGGCGTGGCGGCGCCGAATGCGCATGCCGCGTCGGCCTGCCGGTAGCGCGTCTTCGCACCGCACGCGAAACCTTCGGCCGGCGGTTCGCCGGCAACCCAGCTCACGTTGCCGGCGACGAGCTCGCGCGCGAGCAGCCACGGATGATCGTGGCCCTGCACGACGTACAGCGTGTTCGACGCGATGTCCTTTGCGGCGACGAACCACGGATCGCCGTTGCCGGTCTTGCTGCCGCCGAGGCCGATGCCCTTGCGCTGGCCGAACGTGTAGAACGCGAGGCCGATGTGCTCGCCGACGACCTTGCCATCCGGCGTCTTCATCGGGCCGGGTTTGGTCGGCAGATAGCGGTTCAGGAAATCGCGGAACGGCCGTTCGCCGATGAAGCAGATGCCGGTCGAATCCTTCTTCTTCGCGTTCGGCAGCCCGATCTGCGCGGCGATCTCGCGCACCTTCGTCTTCGGGATCTCGCCGAGCGGGAACATCGTCTTCGACAGTTGCGCCTGGTTCAGCCGGTGCAGGAAGTACGACTGGTCTTTCGTATGATCGAAGGCCTTCAGCAGTTCGAAACGTCCGTCACGCTCGCGTACGCGCGCGTAGTGGCCGGTCGCGATCATTTCCGCGTCGAGCGACATCGCGTGATCGAGGAACGCCTTGAACTTGATCTCGGCGTTGCACAGCACGTCGGGGTTCGGCGTGCGGCCGGCCGAGTATTCGCGCAGGAATTCGGCGAATACACGGTCCTTGTATTCGGCCGCGAAGTTGACGGCTTCCACGTCGATGCCGATCAGGTCGGCCACCGACACGACGTCGATCCAGTCCTGGCGCGTCGAGCAGTATTCGCCGTCGTCGTCGTCTTCCCAGTTCTTCATGAACAGGCCGACCACGTCGTAACCCTGTTCCTTGAGCAGCCACGCGGTCACCGACGAATCGACGCCGCCCGACATGCCCACCACTACACGGCGCTTGCTCATTTGTTGACCGCCTGACGTTCGAATGCTTCGGGGCGCGGTGCGACCGAATGCGTGTGCACGAAATCGAGCGGAATGCGCCGCCCGGCGAGGTAATCGTCGACGCAGCGCATCACCGCGGGCGAGCGATGGCGCGCGCTGCAGGCGCGCAGTTCGTCGGCGGTCATCCACAGCGTGCGGACGATGCCGTCGTCGAGCGTGTGGCCCGCGATCGGCTCGCCCGCCGCGCCGCAGAACGTGAAGCGCAGGTAGGTTGCACCGGCGGTGCCGGGACGGTCGTAGTGCGCGAGGTAGACGCCGACGAGCGCGTCGGGCGTGAACGGGTGCGCGGTTTCCTCGAGCGTTTCTCGGATCACGGCGTCGGCCAGCGTTTCGCCGGCTTCGAGATGGCCTGCCGGCTGGTTGATGCGCAGGCCCGACGAGGTTTCTTCCTCGATCATGAGAAAGCGGCCGGCGTGCTCGACGAGCGCGGCGACCGTCACATGCGGGGTCCAGATTTCAGGTTTCATGGTTCGGCATTTTACCGGTTGCGCCCGAACGCTGCCGGTCGCTGCGCTAAACGAATCAGACCCTTTCAATTCGTCTGGCTTGCCGATTTCACGGCGCGACGAGATGGGCGACGCATGCGGAGATCGTATCGCGTACGCGCACGATCGCCGGGTCGCGCTGCGTGCTCGTGCGCCAGCCGATTTCGACCGGGTAGTGCGGCAAGTCGACCGGGCATGCGAGCGCGCGCAGCGGGGTGGACTGCGCGATCGCGCGCGCCGCATGCGCGGGAATCGTCGCGATCGCATCGGAGCCGGCGAGCAGGTACGGCAATGCGGCGAAATGCGTGGTCGACGCCGCGACGCGCCGCTTGTGACCGAGCGTGGCCAGCGCCTCGTCGACGATTCCGATCACGCCGCCCGACGATACGAGCAGGTGGTCGCGCCGCAGGAAATCGGCGAGCGTCAGCGTGCGCGGCGGCCGCTCGCGGGCGGCCGGGTCGATCAGGCACGCATAGCCGCCCGTCGCGACCGCGCGTCGGCTGAGCCCGTTCGCCGAGAAACCGCCGGATGCGATGGCAAGGTCGACGCCATGGCGCAGCAGCGCGTCGCCGGCGATGCCGCTGTGCGTCTGGCGGAAGATCAGCCGGATGCCGGCGGCTTCCCGCGCGACGGCGTCGATCAGCGCGCGGCCGAGCGCGATCTCGAAGTCGTCCGACAGCCCGATCGAGATCGTGCGGCCGATGCGGTCGCCGCCGTCGGCCGCGATCGCGAGGCTTTCGCGGCAACGGTCGAGCGCGTCGGACAGGATCGGCTTCAGTTCGTCCGCGCGCGGCGTCGGCGCGAGCCCGCGGCCGGTGCGCACGAACAGCGGATCGGCATAGATCACGCGCAGCCGCGCGAGCGCCGCGCTCACCGCCGACTGCGTGAGGCCGAGCCGCAGCGCCGCGCGACTCGCGCCGCCTTCCTCGTACAGCGCCTCGAACACCTTCAGCAGGTTCAGGTCGAGGCCGGCGATATCATCCACATTCATGACACTTATCGTTCTATCGATTTGATCGATGACATCATATCGATAAAGATGGCGTTACCTCATTCACCGGAGACGCCTTCATGTCCACGTCAGTCATCGCCGCACTGCAGATCGGCGCATCGCCCGCCGGCACGCGCGCCACGCTCGACTCGATCCTCGGCTACGAAACCGCGATCCGCGACAGCGGCGCGTCGCTCGTCGTGCTGCCCGAGGCCGTGCTCGGCGGCTATCCGAAAGGCGAGATCTTCGGCACGCGGCTCGGCTACCGGCTGCCCGAAGGCCGCGACGCGTACGCGCGCTATGCCGCGCAGGCGATCGACGTGCCGGGGCCCGAAACCGACGAGCTGGCCGCGCTGTCGCAGCGCACGGGCGCAAGCCTCGTGGTCGGCGTGATCGAGCGCGGCGGCAGCACGCTGTACTGCACGGCGCTGTTCTTCGATCCGCGCGACGGGCTCGTCGCGAAGCATCGCAAGCTGATGCCGACCGGCACCGAGCGGCTGATCTGGGGGCAGGGCGACGGCTCGACGCTGCCCGTCGTCGACACGGCCGCGGGCCGCGCGGGCGCCGCGATCTGCTGGGAGAACCACATGCCGCTGCTGCGCTGCGCGATGTACGCGAAGGGCGTGCAGATCTGGTGCGCGCCGACCGTCGACGAGCGCGACGTCTGGCAGAGCTCGATGCGGCATATCGCGCACGAGGGGCGCTGCTTCGTCGTCAGCGCGTGCCAGGTGCAGCCGTCGCCGCGTGCGCTCGGCATCGACGTGCCGGGCTGGGATCCGGAGCGGCCGCTGATCCGTGGCGGCAGCGTGATCGTCGGGCCGCTCGGCGACCTGCTGACGGAGCCGCTGATCGGCGAAGCCGGGCTCGTGACCGCGCGCATCGATACCGATGAACTCGTGCGGGCGCGCTACGACTTCGACGTGGTCGGGCATTACGCGCGGCCCGACGTGTTCTCGCTGCACGTCGACGAGCGGCCGAAGCGGACGGTCGTGTTCGGCGGGTAGGGAGCGGAGGTGGGCCGGGCGCCGGGCGGCGGCCCGGAACAAGAGCGGCGACGGCGCGCAACGCGCGCGCCGTCGTGCCGCGTCAGCGCATCGGCGCTTCCGCGATTCGCATGTAGTCGGCGATTCGCCGTCCTTCCATGTCCGGAAACTGCTCGTGTACGAGGATGTCGCCCATCCGCGCGATGTCGAAGGTGCGGAAATCCTCGCGCAGCTCGCACCACGCGCCGATCGTCCAGCGCCCGCCCCAGTAGACGAGCCCGAGCGGCCACACGCGGCGTTGCGAATGCGCGCCGAGCCGGTCGCGGTAGTCGAAGCTGACGACGTGGCGCGTATCGATGGCCTGGTGGATCGCGTCGACCTTCGCGCAAAACGTCTCGTCGATGTGGAACGACGGCGCGAACACGGGCAGGCGGTCGAGCGCCGTGCGCTTGTCGGCCGGCATTGCCGATGCGATCTTCGCGAGCGCCGAACGCGCACCGCTCGCGAAGCGCGCACCGCCCCAGGTTTCGAGCATGCGTGCGCCGGTGGCGAGCGCCGCGAGCTCCTCGGCCGTGAACGTGAGCGGCGGCAGGCTCGCGTTGCGGTTCAGCCGGTAGCCGATGCCGGCCTCGCCTTCGATCGGCACCCCTGACAGTTGCAGGTCGCGCACGTCGCGATAGACCGTGCGCGGCGACACCGACAGCCAGTCGGCCAGCTGCTGCGCGGTCGTGAGACGACGCCCGCGCAGCAGCTCGGCGATCTGGAACAGGCGGTCGGCACGGCGCGTCATGACGGCACCTCGATTCCAACGGCAGTGGGGACCTCGCGATGATAGCGCCGCGCGCGCCCGACGGCCGTTGTGCTCAGTGGCATTTCGGCGCGTGCAGGCCGACGCGGTTGCCTTCGGTGTCGATCAGGTAGCCGACGTAGCCGTAGTTGTTCGGCAGCTCGACGACCGAGCCCTGCACGACGCCGCCCGCGCGCTTCGCACGTTCGAGCGCCGCGACGACCGATTCGCCGGCGTTCAGGTAGACGAGCACGCCGTTCGCGCTCGGTTTGATCTGCTGCGGATCGAACACGATGCTGCCGCCCGTGCTGGACGCGTCGCGGTCGAACGTGGCCATCGGCACGCCGCCGATGACTGCGCGCTCCAACGTGGTTTGCAGCACGGTTTCGTAGAAGCGGATCGCACGGTCGAAATCGAGGGACGGAATGTCGAACCACGCGATCGCGCGTTCCGGGGTGGCAGTGGCGGTTGCTGACGTCATGACGAGCTCCTTGTTGCGTTGTTATTCGGGTTCGGGAGTAAAACCAGCCTGCATTGCGCCGGGATTGCAGTGTGAGCGCGGGCTGCTGACACCGTATTGTCAGTAGAGTTGTCAGCCCTGACATGGATGGCGGCCGGGTTCGCGGCGAGCGCGTCGGGATGACGGTGATCCGGCGCGGGCCGACATCTCGGCGAAGCGGCCGAGACCGATTCGCCGCGCCGGCTGGGCGTCAGATGGCGCACGCGTTCAAGGAGGGGGAATCGCGCGTGATCGATCGGCTCGAGCCATACGACGGTGTCGTGAGGCTGGCCGTCACGCAAGACGGTCGTGTCCGGCTCGGGGATGAACCGGGGATGATTCGGGGGTGATTCGGAGATTCGCGGCGGCTGGCCGCCCGTGCGAACACGCCGGGAGAGGCTGCTCGAGACGGGGGGCGTGCTTTCGTGCGCGCTGCCGAAGCACCGACGCGCGCCGGCAGCATGCGCGGGCGCCGCGCCGGCGGCCCCGCGCGACGGTGAGGCTTACGCGTCGCCTTCCGGCGTGGCCGGGCGCGCCTTCACGCTGCCGGCGATCAGGTCGAAGCGGAACAGCCGGCATTCGAGCGCGCCGTTGAACAGCGGCGTCTTCGCCGATTCGCGCAGCCGCAGCTGGCCCGGCAGCGAACGGTCGGACGTCAGCAGGAACGCCTGCCAGCCCGTGAAGCGCTGCTTCAGCGCATCGCCGAGCGCGTTGAAGAACTCGCTGTCGGGTGCGTCGGTGTGGGTACGGCGGAATGCGTCGTCGTTGCCGCGGTTGCGGCCCGTCTCGCGCACCTCGCCGCGCGCGCTGCGGCCGCGCACTTCGATCCGCTCGCCGTACGGCGGGTTCGCGAGGATGATGCCCGGGCCGTCGCACGGCGGCGTCATCCCGCGCGCGTCGACCTGCTTGAGCCATACCGACGGCACGCCTGCACGCTCGAGGTTCGCGCGCGCCTTCTCGAGCATGTCGCCGGAGATGTCGCTGCCGTACACGCCGAGCGCTTCGCCGCGTTTGCCGCGCGCCGCGCGCTTCGCGTCCAGCGCGGGGACCTTCAGCCCTTGCCACGCGGTGATGTCGTACTGCTTGAGTTTCTCGAAGCCGAACCGGCGCTCGACGCCCGGCGCGACGCCGAGCGCGATCTGCGCGGCTTCCGCGAGGAACGTGCCGCTGCCGCACATCGGGTCGTACAGCGCGGTGCCGGGCGTCCAGCCCGTCAGGCGGAGGATGCCGGCCGCGAGGTTTTCGCGCAGCGGCGCCGCGCCCTTGTCGAGACGCCAGCCGCGCTTGAACAGCGGCTCGCCCGACGTGTCGAGGTACAGCGTGCACTCGCCCGCCGTCAGGAAGGCGAACACGCGCACGTCCGGCGCACCGGTGTCGATGCTCGGGCGCGCGCCGGTCTTGTCGCGCATCCGGTCGCAGATCGCGTCCTTCACGCGCAACGTCGCGAATTCGAGGCTCTTCAGCGGGGACTTGATCGCGGTGATGTCGACGCGCAGCGTCTGCGTCGCCGCGAACCAGCGCTCCCACGGCTGCTCGAGCGCGAGCGCGTAGACGTCCTGCTCGTTGCGGTACGCGCGGTGCGCGATCTTCAGCAGGACCCGGCTCGCGATCCGCGAATGGAGGTTCGCGGCCATGCCGGCGGCCCAGCCGCCGCTGAAGTGGACGCCGCCCGGCACCTGCGCGCCCGCGGTGAACGGCGCGCCGTTCAGATGGCGGCCGGCGATTTCGGCCAGCTCGGCGGCAAGCGCCGCTTCGAGGCCGCGCGGGCAGGGAGCGAAGAATTCGTACAGGGTGGGCGAGGACATAAGGCGGGTGAGGACGTGCAAAAGTCCACTATTGTACGCGGCGCGGGCGGCCGGGGCCGGCGTTGCGTCGCGTTTCGGTG
The DNA here is from genome assembly GCF_029633825.1 of Burkholderia contaminans. Lineage (NCBI taxonomy): Bacteria > Pseudomonadati > Pseudomonadota > Betaproteobacteria > Burkholderiales > Burkholderiaceae > Burkholderia > Burkholderia contaminans. The sequence goes on from NZ_CP090640.1 coordinate 1,782,277, forward strand.
CTGCGGCGCGGGGCGGGACGCCGCACAGGCGTGCCAGCAGGCCGCGCGGCGGTGCCCGGGCGGGCACCGCCATGCCGCTGCGGGCTCAGTGTGAGCCCGGCTGGCCGGCGCGCGCGGCCTGGCCGCTGCCCGGCCAGAACAGCGCGAGCGGATTCGACAGCACCGTCCGGACGATCGCGGCGACGAGCGCGCGCACCTTGGTGCGGCGCAGGCTGCGCGAGCGCACGGCCATCGTGAACGCGAGCGCGAAGCTCACGAGCACGTTGAGGATCGCCATGCTGAGCACGCCGGCGCAGGCCCACCACAGCTCGGGTGTGCCGAGCGCACCCTTGCCCAGCACGCCGAGCGCGATGCCGATCGAGCCGGCCGACAGCGTCACGTGCCGCACCTCGAACGGGAACAAGATCACGGTGACGATCGCCGGAACGAGGCCGAGCATCAGGCCGAGCCCGACGTTCGCGACCACGCCGGCCACGTTCGACCGGCAGAAGTGCGCGAGCTTCGCGGCACCGGCCTTGCCGAGCGTGAGGCGCAGCCGGCGGTTGTACGTGAGCGCGTCGCCGACCCGGTGCAGCACGAACCAGTTGTCGGCCCAGCCGGCGAGCAGGCTCGACGCCCACAGCAGCACGCCGGTCAGCGCCGCGTAGAGCGGCGTCGGGCCGAGCAGCGAGAACGAGTGCAGCGTCGCATGCGCCTTCTCCGGCGAGATCAGGTTCGCGTGCAGCAGGTTGCCGGCGAACAGCTGCACCAGCAGGCACACGGGCAGCACGACGAGCACGTTGCCGGAAATCGCGGCGGCCTGCGTGCGGATCAGCGCGATCACCGACGCGACGAACGCCTTCACGCCTTCCTCGTTGCCGGTGTCGTCGAGCTCGCGCGCGAGGGTCGGCGCGGTCATCGCGGGCTGCTTGGTCGCGAGCGTGAAATGCAGGAAGTGCATCAGCATGAAGCTGGCCGCGTAGTTGACGCCCGCAAGCAGCCCTTCGAGCATCGACTGCAGGTGCGCGCCCGTGATCGCGAACTTCACGCACACGGTCACGACGGTGACGAGGCCGCCGCCCGCGGCCATCCGCAGCATCTTCAGGTACTCGGCGCGACCGCGCGAGATGTAGTGCTCGCCGGTGTCCGCGTTGGTCTCGACGAGCTTGCGCGCGAACAGCGAGAAGTTGCTGCGCACGAGGTGCGACACGCTCTGGCTGTTGTGGTTCGCGTCGACGAGCTCGGCCGTCAGGTGCGCCATGCCGTGCAGGTCGTCGCGCGCCATCCACGCGTTCAGCAGCATCTCGGCGCGCACGATGCGCATGCGCATCCGTTCGACCTGGAACACGATGTCGACCGATACGCCGTTGCGGTACAGGTGCGAGAACACGTCGTCGACGGCGATCCGGCATTCGTCGAGCAGCACGCGCAGGTAGTTCACTTCGTGCAGCAATTTGCTCGGGTCGCCGCCGTCCTCGACGGCCGCATGCGCGGTCTCGACCGCGAGCATCGCACGCGTGAGGCGGTAGAACGGCTGCGTTTCGAGCGGCTTGCGTGCATCGTCGTCGGACAGCCGGCTGCGCACCGTCTGCGACAGGCCGGTCGAGCTGATCTGGCAGGTCAGATTGTGCAGCGCGGCCAGCAGGTCGCGCGAGAACGAGCCCGGCTCGTGGCGCTCTTCGTCGGTGACGTCGAACGAGAGCAGTTCGGCGAGGCGCGTGAGGAGATCGTCGGGCAACGCGTCGATCCATTGCGCGTCTTCCGGCGTCGGGAACATCAGCGTGAAGAGCGCCGACAGCTCGCGGCGGTTCGGCGCGGGCGGGATCAGCGACGAGTCGATCCGCTCGAACAGCGCGCCGAAGAACCCCGAGTGCACGGGCATGCCGGCGTCGCACAGCAACGAAATGCCGTCGCACTCGCGCAGGATGCCGCGCAGGATGCGCGCGGCGTGGGTTTTCCACGCGGGATTGCGATCGAGCACGTGGAACAGGTAGCGCAACCGCGCATGGGCCGGATACGCGCGCGCATCGGCGTCGCGATCGGCCGGCGCGTCGTGCGCGGCCTGCATCGTGCCGGTGCGGCGCAGCCAGTGCGCGAGCTCGATCAGCCATTCGCTGCGCTCGGCGTACGACGCATCGGCGTCGGCATGCGCGAGCAGCGCATCGAGCTGGTGACCGGCATTGCGCGACGCGCGCCACTTCTTGATCAGGGTCGTCAGGGAACGAAACATAAACGGAATAGCGAAAGCCCTCGGCGGGCGGGTTCGGGATGCCGGCCGGGGAAACGGCGCGGCGCCGGGGAGAACGGGTGAGACGGGGCCGGTTGCCGGACGATGCGCGGCGACCCGCGATGCGGCTGCCCCGCTGCGGTGCACGCCGATCGCGTGCGGGCGCCGGGAGGCACGGCAGTCGGGCCGAACGCGGCCCGGCGGCGCTGGCCGGCGCGCACGACGAACGGCGCGAGCCGGAAAGTGCGTAGGATCGTCAATCGGGCCGGAAAACGCAAGCCGACCGTATGGCATGGCGCCGGTTCCGGCCGACTTTGACAAACAATGCAAAGCGGCCTTTTGGCCGATGAGCGTGATGGGGGCGGGCGGCGCCGCAACGCCGGCGGCGGCCAGCGCGTTGGCGACGGTCCCGGTCACGCCGCCCGAAACCGCGCCGGCGAGCCTGCCGCCGAGTGCTCGCCTTCGCCCTGCCTGCTTACGCGCCGGACTTGCCCGTTGCGCCGGCGTCGCCGCCGGAGGTCGGGTTGGCCGGGCACGGCACGACCGGCGCGGTGGCCGTCCTGCTGCCGGCAGCGGGCGCCGTGGCAGCCGCAGTGCCGCGTCGCGCGGCCATCGCGCGCACGCCGGCCGCGGCTTGCGTGGCAATCACGTCGAGCGCGCGCCGGTGGCCGGCGACGAGCGCGTCGTAGCCGTCGGCAACGGGTTCCGCGACACTCGTGCGGCACGTCATCACGGCCTGCGTGGCGAGCGAGCGCACGCTCCACACGGCGTCGACCGCCGCGCGCCTGGCCGGCCACGATTCGAAACGCTGCACGTTCACGCTGATGCGATACACGGGCACGCCGGGCGGGTACGCGGAATTCGCGACGTCGATCGTGCCGAGCTGCGCGGCGAGATCGTCCGACAGCGCACGGCGGATCTCGTCGGCGGGCGGCGACGCCCAGCGTTCCTGCTCGAGCACGTCGACCTGCGCGGCGTTCTTCTGCACGACCAGCTGGCTCTTCGCGACCTGCTCGGGCACGCTGACCGCCGGCACCTCGATCAGGAATGCCGGGTTGGCCGGCGCGGTACGCAGCGGCGTCGCGGCGTCGGCCGGGCTGAGCGTGTAGAACCGCGCGGGCGGCGAGCTGCACGCGGTGAGCGCGAGGGCGGCGATAGCCGCCGCCGCGCCGCTCGCGAAACCGTTCACGCGTGTCGTCGTCATTGTTTATCTCCTGGCTTGCCCTTGAGCAGCGATTCGGGGTGGCGCTCCAGATAGTCGGCGAGCGCGTTCAGCGATTGCAGCGTGCGCGTGAGTTCCTTCAGCGCGCCGCGCACGTCGGACTGCAGCGGCGAATCCTGCTGCAGCGTCGCCTCGGCGGTCGAGAAGGTCTGCTTCGCGGCCGACAGCGTGTCGCGCGCTTCCGGCGCGACCTGCGTGTCGAGCTGCTTGAACAGCTTGTCCGCGTTCGCGAGCGCGCTGTTCAGGTTCGCGCCGATCTGGTCGAACGGCACCTTGTCGAGCTTCTTCGCGATGTCGGCGACCTGCAGCTGCAGCTCGTCGAGCGTGTTCGGCACGGTCGGCAGCTCGAGCGGCTGGCGCGCCGTGTCGATCTTCACGGCCGGTGCCTTCGGGAAGAAGTCGAGCGCGACGTACAACTGGCTCGTCAACAGGTTGCCGGTGCGCAGCTGGCCGCGCAGCCCGTGCTGGACGAGCCGCTCGACGATCTCGCGGCGCGCCTGGTCGCCCTTGCTCTCGATCGTCTCGCGGAAGCGGCGGCCGAGGCGTTCCGGATACACGTTCATCGTCACCGGCATCAGGAAGTTCTTCGTCTTCGGATCGAAGTCGATGCCGATATTCGTCACTTCGCCGAGCACGATGCCGCGGAAGTCGACCGTCGCGCCGACCGCGAGCCCGCGCAGCGACTGGTTGAAGTTCATCACGACCTGCAGCGGCTGGCCGTCCGGGTCGCGCATCGCGTCGCCCTCGTCGGACGCGAGGCGGAACGTCGTGTTGTTCGGCGCCGTCGCGCCGGTGCCCTGGTTCGGCGGCGTCTGGAACGCGATGCCGCCGAGGATCACCGTCGCGAGCGACTGCGTGTTCAGCTTCAGGCCGCTCGAGTCGAGCCGCAGGTCCACGCCGCTTGCCTGCCACCAGCGCGAGTTCACGCCGACGTACTGGTCGTACGGCGCATTGACGAACACGTTGAACGTGACGCCCGTGCCGTCCTTGTCGAGCGAGAAGCCGACCACCTGGCCGACCTGCACGCGGCGGTAGTAGACCGGCGAGCCGATGTCGACCGAGCCGAGCGAATCGCCGCGCAGCACGTACTGCGTGCCTTTCTGGTCGCCCGTGACGGCGGGCGGCGTCTCGAGGCCCGTGAAGTCGGTCAGCGTATCCTCCGAGCGCCCGGCGTCGACGCCGATGTACGCGCCCGACAGCAGCGTGCCGAGCCCCGACACGCCGGTCGCGCCGACGCGCGGCCGCACGATCCAGAAGCGCGAGCCCTTGACCGCGAAGTCCTCCGCTTCCTTCTTGAGCTGCACCTGGACGAGCACGCGCGACAGATCCTTCGACAGCTTGATCGTCTTGACCATGCCGATCTCGACGTCCTTGTACTTGACCTGGGTCTTGCCGGGCTCGAGCCCTTCGGCGCTGTGGAAGCTGATCGTGATTTCCGGGCCGCGCTCGCGCACGGACTTGATCACGAGGCCGATGCCGATCAGCGCGGCGATCAGCGGCACGAGCCAGACGAGCGACGGCAGCCACCCGCTTTTCGTCGAGATCGTCGGATCGGGCGGCCGGGGCGCGTCGTGCTGCGGGCCTTGTGGACTATTCATGGTGATTCCCTGAGGTTTCGACTGGATCCCAGATCAGGCGGGGATCGAACTGCATCGATGCGAGCATCGTCAGGATCACGACGGAACCGAACGCGAGCGCGCCGGGGCCGGCCGTGATGATGGCGAGCGAACGAAAATGGACGAGCGCGACGGTCAGCGTCACGACGAAGATGTCGAGCATCGACCAGCGGCCGATGCGCTCGACGATCCGGAACAGGCGCGTGCGCTGCAGCGGCCGCCAGGCGGCGCGGCGCTGCGCACTGATCACGAGGATCAGCAGCACGCCGAGCTTGAGCATCGGCACGAGGATGCTCGCGACGAACACGACGACGGCGAGCGGCCAGTCGCCGGAGACCCAGAAATAGATCACGCCGCTCATGATCGTGTCTTCCTGCGAGCCGACGATCGACGCGGTGCGCATGATCGGCAGCAGGTTCGCGGGAATGTAGAGGATCGCGGCGGCGAGCAGCAGCGCCCACGTGCGCATCAGGCTGTTCGGCGTGCGGAAATGGAGCACGCTGCCGCAGCGCGCGCAGTGTGCGTGCGGATGGTCGAGCGTCTGCACGAGGCCGCATGCGTGGCAGCTGGCGTAGCCCTCGCGGGCGGCGGTCGGGATCGTCATCGGCGGGCGGCTTCCGGCAGCGGGGCGGCATCGTCGGGCTGCCCGGGCGAGCGGCCGGCGCGCAGATCGTCGGCGATGTCCCACAGCGTGCGCGGATCGAACATCAGCACGACGGCGATCATCAGCGTAAGCGCGGCGAATGCGAACAGCGCGGCCTCGGGAACGACCCTTGCGAGACTCACCATCTTCACGATCGTGACGAGGATGCCGAGCATGAACACCTCGATCATGCCCCACGGCCGCACGAGCTCGATCGCGCGCAGCACCAGGTTGAAGCCGGGCGGTACGACGCCGCGCCGTATCGGCAGCAGCAGGTACAGCAGCGCGGACATCTCGACGAGCGGGAACAGCACGGTCGAGCAGAACACCATCACGCCGACGATCGCCATGTCCTGGTGCCACAGCGAATCGATCGCGCCGATCAGCGTGGTCTGCACGCGGTTGCCGTTCACGTCCATTTCGAGGATCGGAAACGCCTGCGCGATCGAGAACGTGATCAGCGCCGCGAGCGCGAGCGCGCAGATCCGCTCGATCTGCGCGGTGCTGTTGCGATAGAGCAGTGCATCGCAGCGCGGGCAGCGTGCGATTTCACGTCCGCTCAGGCGCGGTTTGTGCAACAGTGCGTCGCACTCGTGGCAGGCAATCAGGTCGTTTCGTTGCATGGAAAAGGCAGTGGTGCGACGGCTGGGGAGACACGTCGACGGGGCCGGAACCCGCGCCAATCTTACCAAAAGGCCTTTTTCGGCGTGTCAACGATCTCGCGTTCAGTGACTGATCGGTAACATGACAGGAAGCTGTCAGCCGGCTGGCGGGCCTGTCTTCAGAGTCCGCGCGCGTCAAAAGGTTGCGGTAGCATGGCGCCCTTGACACGCGTCGGACGAATGCCGGCGCGGCCGTTCGCTGAACTGAGGAATCCAAGATGGCATCGAAATCGCTGCCGGCGGTGCCGGCACGCTACGCGCATACCGCGATCGCACTGCACTGGCTGATCGCGCTGCTGATCGTCTGCGGCTTCGCGCTCGGCTGGGTAATGACGGACATTCCCGGCTTCACGCCGACCAAGCTGAAGTACTTCTCGTGGCACAAGTGGATCGGCGTGACGGTGTTCGCGCTGGCCGTCGTGCGCGTGCTCTGGCGTGCGACCCACGTGCCGCCGGCACTGCCGGGCGGTACGCCCGCGTGGCAGCGCGCGGCGTCGCACGGCGTGCACATGCTGCTGTACGTGCTGATGATCGCGATTCCCGCGACGGGCTATCTGTACAGCTCGGCGTCGAACATCCCGGTCGTCTATCTCGGCATCGTGCCGCTGCCGCGGCTGATCGACCCCGATCCGGCGCTCAAGGAAACCTTCAAGACGCTGCATGTGTCTTTGAATTACATTCTGCTTGCACTCGTCGCGATGCACGTGCTCGCGGCGCTCAAGCACCAGCTGTTGGACCGCGACGGCCTGCTGTCGCGCATGCTTCCCTTTGCCAAATGAAGGATCCCATGAAAGTGTCTTTCTCCCGCTCCATGCTGACCGCGTTCGCCGCGGCGGCGCTTGTCGCGTCGGGCGCGGCGCATGCCGACGTCGATCTCGCGAAGAGCAAGGTGTCCGCCGTGTCGAAGCAGATGAACGTGCCGACCGAAGGCGCGTTCAAGAAGTTTTCCGCGCAGGTGAAGTTCGACCCGGCGAAAGCTGCGCAGGGCAGCGCGCAGATGACGATCGACGTCGCGAGCTTCGACCTCGGCGACAAGATGTACAACGACCAGGTCGCCGGCAAGGACTGGTTCGACGCGAAAACCTATCCGCAGGCGACCTTCGTGTCGTCGGCGATCGCGCCGGCCGGCGGCAACAAGTACAACGTGACGGGCAAGCTGACGATCAAGGGCAAGGCCGAGACCGTCACGGTGCCCGTCACGGTCGCGCAAAACGGCGCGACGCAGACCTTCGACGGCGTGCTGCCGATCAAGCGTTCGGCCTTCAACGTCGGTACCGGCGAGTGGAAGGACACGTCGATCGTCGCGGACGAAGTGCAGATCAAGTTCCATCTCGTCGCCACGAAGTAAGCGGCGGGTTGCCGCCTCAACTGAATGCCGCGCGAGGGCGCGGCGCCGTTCCCAGGAGAAAAAGTTTGAAAAAGCATCTGATCATCGCCGCCGGCGCGCTGGCCGCTTCGCTGTCGTTCTCGGCATTTGCCGACAGCGCAACGTATCAGTTCGACCCGAGCCACACGTACCCGAGCTTCGAGGCTGACCACTTCGGCGGCCTGTCGGTCTGGCGCGGCAAGTTCGACAAGTCGAGCGGCACCGTGACGCTCGACCGCGCGGCGAAGACGGGCACCGTCGACGTGACGACCGACATCGCGTCGATCCACACCGGCAGCGCGAAGCTCGACGAGCACCTGCAGACGGCCGAATTCTTCGATGCAGCGAAGTTCCCGCAGGCGAACTACAAGGGCACGATCAAGTTCGACGGCGACAAGCCGGTATCGGTGGTCGGCAACCTGACGCTGCACGGCGTCACGAAGCCGCTGACGCTGAAGATCGATTCGCTCAAGTGCATGCCGCACCCGATGCTCAAGCGTGAAGTGTGCGGTGTCGACGCCGTCGGCGAATTCAGCCGCGACGATTTCGGCCTCGACTACGGCAAGCAGTACGGCTTCAAGATGAAGACGAAGCTGCTGATCACGGCCGAAGCGGTCAAGCAGCAGTAAGACTTCCCGGCGAGGCCGGCCGTCGCGCCGACCGCCGCGGGCAAACCGCCGCGCTCCCGTCACCGGGGGCGCGGCGGTTTTTTTTGCGCGCCTATAATCGCCCGAGCGCAGCATGCGGCCATGCGGCGCCGGGCAGGCCGACGGCGCGCGGGCGGCCGCCCCGAACAGAACGTACAACGACAAGGAGATCACCGATGCATGCCGTCACGCAGTCCAGCTCCATTGCTTCGTCGCCGCGCGTGTGGCGCGCGGTGGTCGCCGCGTCGATCGGCAATGCGCTCGAGTGGTTCGATCTCGTCGTCTACGGCTTCTTCGCGGTGACGATCTCGAAGCTGTTCTTCCCGGCCGGCAACGACACCGTGTCGCTGCTGCTCACGCTCGGCACGTTCGGCGTGTCGTTCTTCATGCGCCCGCTCGGCGCGATCGTGCTCGGCGCGTATGCCGACCGCGCGGGCCGCAAGGCCGCGCTCACGCTGTCGATCCTGCTTATGATGGGCGGCACGCTGATCATCGCGGTGCTGCCGACGTACGAGACGATCGGCGTCGCGGCGCCGGTGATCCTCGTCGCCGCGCGGCTGATGCAGGGCTTCTCGGCCGGCGGCGAGTTCGGCAGCGCGACTGCGTTCCTCGCCGAGCACGTGCCGGGCCGGCGCGGCTTCTTCGCGAGCTGGCAGGTCGCGAGCCAGGGGCTCACGACCCTGCTCGCCGCCGGCTTCGGCACCGTGCTGAACGCGCAGCTCACGGCCGCGCAGATGGCGTCGTGGGGCTGGCGCGTGCCGTTCTTCTTCGGCCTGCTGCTCGGGCCGGTCGCGTACTACATCCGCACGAAGGTCGACGAGACCCCCGAGTTCCTCGCGGCGGAAGGCACCGCGAACCCGCTGCGCGACACGTTCGCATCGCACAAGGCGCGCCTCGTCGCCGCGATGGGCGTGGTCGTGCTAGGCACCGTCGCGACCTATCTCGTGCTGTTCATGCCGACCTACGGCGTAAAGCAGCTCGGCCTCGCGCCGTCGGCCGCGTTCGCGGCGATCCTCGTCGTCGGCGTGATCCAGATGGCGTTCGCGCCGCTCGTCGGCCACTGGTCGGACACCTACGGCCGCGTACGCGTGATGATCGCGCCGGCCGTCGGCATCCTCGTGCTGATCTACCCGGCATTCGCTTACCTGAACGCCCATCCGGGCTTCGGCACGCTGATCGCGCTGCAGGTGCTGCTCGCGTTCCTGATGACGGGCTACTTCGCGGCGCTGCCGGGTTTGCTGTCCGAAGTGTTTCCGGTGCAGACGCGCACGACCGGGATGTCGCTCGCGTATAACGTGGCGGTGACGATTTTCGGCGGCTTCGGGCCGTTCATCATCGCGTGGCTGATCAAGGCGACCGGGATGAAGACCGCGCCGAGCTTCTACCTGATGTTCGCGGCCGTGCTGAGCCTCGTGGCGCTGGTCGTGCTGCGCAGGCGGTTCGGCTTCCGGTGACAGGACGGGGCGGCGCGCGTCAGTTGCCGGTGCGCTCGCATACGGGTTGTGCCGGCATCAACTGCGGTCTGGCTTCGACGGTCCGCACCGGGCGCCCGGCGAGCGCCGCAAGCGCCTGGCCGAGCTGCCAGTCGGTTGCCGTGCCGAACTCGCGCTGCGGCAGCGCCGCGCTCTTCGCCGTATCGATCTTCGCGAGCGCACGCTGCTCGCGCAACTTCTGCCGTTCCTTGCGCACCTTCGCGAACGGATCGGGCGCCAGCCGGTCCGCATACGGCGCACGGGCGAGATCGGCTTCCCGGTACCACAGCAGCACGCCGTCGATGTCCGAGTCGCGACGCGGCGGCACGAGCCAGTCCGGCACGACGCCGTAGCCGTCCATCGGGCAGCCGTTCGGCCGCAGGTTGCGCGCGTACGTGAAATTCAGGCGCGTGCCGTCGATCAGGTCGACGCCCGTTTGCGCGAGCCCCTTCCCGTAGGTCGGCATGCCGAGCAGCTTCGCGCGGCCGAGATCCTTCAGCGCCGCCGCGGTCGCTTCGGCGGCCGATGCGCTCTGTCCGTCGACGAGTACGACGAGCGGCACGGTGCGCCACCAGTCGTCGGCCTGCAGCGGCGCGAGCGGATCCTGGCCGTGCATGACCGGCAATTCGTAGTCGGGCCAGTTGGTCGTGTAGCGGCGGCGGTTGGCGTCGCCGCGCTCGACTGTCACCATCGCGGTGCGGTCGCGTCCCGCGAACAGCGCGGTGATGCCGATCGCCGCATTGAGTGCGCCGCCGCCGTTGATGCGCAGGTCGAGAATCACGCCTTTCACCGGCGGCCCCGCGTGGCGGGCGGCCTGTATCGCGTCGACGTAGTCGCCGACCGCCGGCTCCGGGAAGCTCGACAGCCGCGTGTACAGGATGTCGCCGTCGAGCCGTTTCGCGGTCGCCGGATGCGGCTTGAGGATCGTTCGCACGGGCGCGAAGCTCAGCACCGCGTGCGACGGGCCGCGCTGGACCGTGAGCTTCAGCGGCACGCCTGCGTCGCCCTTGGCGAGTTTGGTCAGGTCGGCGGCATCGATGCCGACGACGCTCGTATCGTTCATCGCGACGACGAGATCGTCGGGGCGCACGCCGGCTTTTTCCGCGGGCGCGTCGGGAATCACGTCGACGATGTGCAGCCCGTCGGGCCGCGTCTCGAACACGATGCCGATGCCGGGCGTGCCGTCGCGCGCGCGACGTTCGTCGTCGCGCCGCTCCTGCTCCTCCTTCGCGTCGAAGAAACGCGCGTACGGCAGCGTCTTGATTCCCGCGTGGGTCGTTGCGTCGAGCAGCGCGCCGATGTCGATGTCGGTCAGGTGCTGTTTCTTGAGCAATTCGACGGCCGCCTTGAGCTCGCAGATCTGCGGCTCCCAGTCGGGCGGGCAGGGCGAGGGCGGCTGGACCTTGGCGGGCGACGCGGCGGGTGCGGAAGCGGTAGAGGCGGCAGAAGCGGCGGAAGCGGCAGAAGCGGCAGAAGTGGCAGAAGCGGCAGAAGCGGCAGAAGCGGGCGGGGCGGACGCCGGCTGTTGCGCATCGGCGGACGACATGCACGGCAGGAGCGTGGCCGTGACGGCAGCGCAAACGGCAAGGCGAAGAACGACACGTGTGGGAGGCATCATCGGGGCCGCGCATTTGAACGGAGGGCGAAGGTGCTGTTCCGCCGACGCACGGCCGGCGGGCGGCGCGGCGGACGGTCACGATTGTAGCCGACGCGCGTGACGGGGCAGGGCGAGCGGGCGGCGCGATGCACGGCAGTGGTGCGGGCATGAAAAAAGCCGGCCCAACCGGGCCGGCTTTTGGTCTGTGCCGAAGCAGCGTGGCGCTTAAACCTGCGCGCCTGCGTTCGGATCGTCCGGATCGTGCGCGGACTTCTTTTCCTTGATCAGGTCTTCGCGCTTGATGCCGAGCCACATCGCGAGCGAACCCGCGACGAACACCGACGAGTAGATGCCGAACATGATGCCGACCGTCAGCGCGAGTGCGAAGTAGTGCAGCGTCGGGCCGCCGAAGAAGAACATCGACAGCACCATCATTTCGGTCGACGTGTGCGTGATGATCGTACGCGACATCGTGGTCGTGATCGCGTGGTTGATCACTTCCTGCACGCTCATCTTGCGCTCGCGGCGGAACGTTTCGCGGATCCGGTCGAAGATGACGACCGACTCGTTGACCGAGTAGCCGAGCACCGCGAGGATCGCCGCGAGCACCGCCAGCGAGAACTCCCACTGGAAGAACGCGAAGAAGCCGAGAATGATCACGACGTCGTGCAGGTTGGCGATGATGCCGGCCACCGCGTACTTCCACTCGAAGCGGAACGACAGGTAGATCACGATGCCGATCACGACGCACGCGAGCGCGAGCAGGCCGTCGGTCGCGAGCTCCCGGCCGACCTGCGGGCCGACGAACTCGACGCGTTGCAGCGTGACGTCCGGGTTCTGCGCCTTCAGCGCGCCCATCACCTGGTCGCTCTGCTGCGCGGACGTGAGGCCTTCCTTCAGCTGCAGGCGGATCAGCACGTTGCGCGACGTGCCGAAGTTCTGCACCTGCGCGTCGGCATAGCCGAGCTTGCCGAGCGTCGCGCGCACGGGCTCGAGCTCCGCGGCCTGCTGGTACTGCACCTCGATCACCGTCCCGCCGGTGAATTCGACGGACAGGTGCAGCCCGCGGTGGAACAGGAAGAACACGGCGGCGAGGAACGTGACCAGCGAGATCACGTTGAACACCAGCGCGTGCCGCATGAACGGAATGTCTTTACGGATGCGGAAAAATTCCATGGTCTTCTCCGGGGCCTTATTGGGTCGAGCCCGGTTTCTTCGGCGACACGCCTTGCTGCGCGCGGTTGCGCAGCTGCGGCTTGCCGGCGCGCGGCGCGTTGCCCTTCGCGGGGGCAGCGAGCTTCGCGGCGCGTGCGGTGTCGGTCGATTCGTCGGCGTCGGTGAACGACGCGGCGGCAGCGCCTTCCGGCTTCCACACCTGGCCGATCGCGAGCGACTTCAGCTTCTTGCGGCCGCCGTACCAGAGGTTGACGATCCCGCGCGAGAAGAACACCGCGGAGAACATCGACGTCAGGATACCGAGGCAGTGCACGATCGCGAACGCGCGAACCGGGCCCGAGCCGAACGCAAGCAGCGCGAGGCCGGCGATCAGCGTCGTGACGTTCGAGTCGAGAATCGTCGCCCACGCATGCGCGTAGCCGGACTGGATCGCGAGTTGCGGCGGCTGGCCCGCGCGCAGTTCCTCACGCACGCGCTCGTTGATCAGCACGTTCGAGTCGATCGCCATACCGAGCGCGAGCGCGATTGCGGCGATACCCGGCAGCGTCAGCGTCGCCTGCATCAGCGACAGCACGGCGACCAGCAGCAGCAGGTTCACCGACAGGCCGATCACCGAGATCACGCCGAACAGCATGTAGTACGCGATCATGAACACGGCGATCGCGCAGAAGCCCCAGATCACCGAGTGGACGCCCATCTTGATGTTGTCCGCGCCGAGGCTCGGGCCGATCGTGCGTTCCTCGATGATGTCCATGGGCGCTGCGAGCGAACCGGCGCGCAGCAGCAGCGCGAGGTCGGCCGCGGCCTGCGGCGTCGGCTGGCCCGTGATCTGGAAGCGGTCGCCGAGTTCCGACTGGATCGTCGCGACCGTCAGCACTTCGCCCTTGCCCTTCTCGAACAGCACCATCGCCATCGGCTTGCCGATGTTCTCGCGCGAGACTGCGCGCACTGAGCGGCCGCCCGCCGAATCGAGGCGGATGTTGACCGACGGACGCTGGTGATCGTCGAAGCCGGCCGACGCATCGATGATGCGGTCGCCCGTGAAGATCACGTCCTTCTTCAGCAGCACCGGCGCCTGGTTGCCCTGCGTGAACAGCTCTTCACCCGGCGGCACCGGGTCGTTCGGGTTCGGGTGCGTGTTGATCGGGTCGGCAAGGCGCGCTTCGAGCGTCGCGGTGCGGCCGATGATGTCCTTCGCCTTCGCGGTGTCCTGCACGCCCGGCAGCTCGACGACGATACGGTCGCTACCTTGCTGCTGCAGGATCGGCTCGGACACGCCGAGTTCGTTCACGCGGTTGTGGAGCGTCGTCAGGTTCTGCTTGAGCGCGGCGTCCTCGACGGACTTTTGCACGGCCGGCGTGAACGTGCCGACGACCTGCGTGCCGCCGCCGCCGGGCTGGGTCGCCCATTGCAGCTCGGTGATCGACAGCGCGAGGAGCTTGCGGGCGTCTTCCGCCGTCTGCGCATCGCTGAAGTTGACGACCACGGACTGGTCGACGCGGCTCACGCCGCCGTCGCGGATGTTCTTGTCGCGCAGCAGCGTGCGCGCGTCGGACGCGTCGGAATCGAGCTTCTTCGTCAGCGCGCCCGTCATGTCGACCTGGAGCAGGAAGTGGACGCCGCCACGCAGGTCGAGGCCGAGATACATCGGCAGTGCGTGCAGGGAGGTCAGCCAGCGCGGCGACGCGCTCTGCAGGTTCAGGGCGACGACGAATTGCGGATCGTTCGGGTCGGCGTTCAGCGACTTCTGCAGCAGGTCCTTGACGCGCAGCTGCGTATCGGTGTCCTTCAGGCGCACGCGGATGTTCGCGCCGGTCGCCGTGTTCTCGAAGGTGACGTCGTCCGGCGTGATCTGCGCGGACGCGAGCGCCGATTCGACCTGGGTCAGCGTGGTCGAGTCGAGCTTGACCGTGGCCTTGCCGCTCGACACCTGCACCGCCGGCGCTTCGCCGAAGAAGTTGGGCAATGTGTACAGAAGGCCGATGGCGAGCGCCACGACCATCACGACATATTTCCAGAGTGGATAACGATTCATGAGGGAGCCGAACGGGTGGTTGGCGTGAAAGCGTCGCGTCCGGCGCCGCGGCGGCCCGCTCTCTCAGGCGGGCACGGCGCGGGGAGCCGGACGCTCGGTGAAGGGCTTACAGCGACTTGATCGTGCCCTTCGGCAGAATGGTCGTGACCGCGGCCTTCTGCACGGTGATTTCGGTGCCTTCGGCGATTTCGACGCCGATGTAGCCTTCGGTGACCTTGGTCACCTTGCCGACGAGGCCGCCGCTCGTGACGACTTCGTCGCCTTTGGCCATGGCCGCGAGCATGTTGCGGTGCTCCTTCTGACGCTTCATCTGCGGACGGATCATGATGAAGTAGAGCACGGCAAACATCAGGATGAGCGGCAGGAAGCTCATCAGGCTCGATTCGGCGCCACCGGCACCTTGGGCGAACGCGTTGGAAATGAACGGCACGTTGGTCTCTCCGTAGGGGAAGATCGAAAAATAAGCCGGTTATTCTACCACCGGCCCCATGCGCAAACGGCTCGGCAAATGCGCTTTCGGATCAAGCTGTTAAAGCGCGAACCGGTACCGTTGCGACTTGTATGGAAAGGCAATTGTAATGTTTGTTGGATCCGGGCGGCAGTTGGGACTCAATTGTTTAGGACGAGTCCCACCAGATTGTCGATCCGTATAGTGTTTGTCCTATCAAGGGCGGTCCGACCGCCGGTCAGTCGACCCCTCTGGCGCGATCCTCCGCGAAGCGCTGGCGGAACGCGTCGAACGTGTGGGTCTCGATCGCTTCGCGAATCTCGCTCATCAGCTGCAGGTAGTAGTGCAGGTTGTGGATCGTGTTGAGCTGTGCGCCGAGGATCTCGCCGACGCGGTGCAGGTGATGCAGGTAGCCGCGCGAGAAGTTCTGGCACGTGTAGCACGTGCAGCTCGCGTCGAGCGGCTTCAGCGAATTCTTGTGCGTCGCGTTGCGGATCTTCACGTCGCCGAAGCGCGTGAACAGCCAGCCGTTGCGCGCGTTGCGGGTCGGCATCACGCAGTCGAACATGTCGATGCCGTTCGCGACGCCCTCGACCAGATCCTCCGGCGTGCCGACGCCCATCAGGTAGTGCGGCTTGTTGGCCGGCAGCTTCGGGCCGACGTGCTGCAGCACCCGCATCATGTCTTCCTTCGGCTCGCCGACCGACAGCCCGCCGATCGCGAGGCCGTGGAAGCCGAGTTCGGCGAGGCCCGCGAGCGATTCGTCGCGCAGGTCCTCGAACATCCCGCCCTGGACGATCCCGAACAGCGCGTTCGGGTTGCCGAGCCGGTCGAACTCGTCGAGCGAGCGCTTCGCCCAGCGCAGCGACATGCGCATCGAGTCGGCCGCTTCCTTGTGCGTGGTCGGCACGCCGTTGGTCGCGTACGGCGTGCACTCGTCGAACTGCATCACGACGTCGGAGTTCAGCACCTTCTGGATCTGCATCGACACTTCCGGCGACAGGAACAGCTTGTCGCCGTTGATCGGCGACGCGAACGTCACGCCGTCCTCGGTGATCTTGCGCAGGTCGCCGAGCGAGAACACCTGGAAGCCGCCCGAGTCGGTCAGGATCGGCTTGTTCCAGCCCATGAAGCCATGCAGGCCGCCGTGCGCGTCGATCGTGTCGAGGCCCGGGCGCAGCCACAGGTGGAACGTATTGCCGAGGATGATCTGGGCCTTGATCTCGTGCAGCTCGCGCGGCTGGATCGCCTTCACGGTGCCGTACGTGCCGACCGGCATGAAGATCGGCGTCTCGACCACGCCGTGGTTGAGCTTCACGCGGCCGCGGCGCGCATGGCCGTCGGTCGTCAGCAGTTCGAATTCGAGCCCGTTCGCCGGGCGGTCCTGCACGGGGGCGTGCGTATCGTGGGATGAACCTTCGGTCATCGAGTCATTCTCCTTGCTACCGGGCTGCTCTGCATGGGACCAGAGTAACCGCTAAAGCGCTAACTCTGGATCGCAAGTCCGGCGCATGTTGGAAACGCTGCCGAGAAACCGGCGGCGGGGAAAAGCGGGTGCGCGCAAAAGCGTCGCGCACACAAAGGGAAAACGGCGCTGCGCTGCAACGGCGGCCGCGCGGGCCGTCGCGCCCGCCTTGCTTTACGCGCCCGGCGCCTCCGGCACGTCGCGCCGCGTGAGCAGCATCGCGTCGCCGTAGCTGAAGAAGCGGTAGCGCTCGTCGATCGCGTGCCGGTACGCGGCGCGGATCGTCTCGACGCCTGCGAACGCGGACACCAGCATCAGCAGCGTCGACTTCGGCAGATGGAAGTTCGTGACGAGCCGGTCGACCACGCGGAAACGATAGCCGGGCGTGATGAAGATGTCGGTTTCGGCCTGCGTCGCCGCGAGCGGGCGGCCCGCTTCGTCGGCCGAGCGCGCCGCGGCTTCGAGCGCGCGCATCGACGTCGTGCCGACCGCGATCACCTTGCCGCCGCGAGCACGGGTCGCGGCGATCTTGTCGACGAGCGACTGCGGCAGGTCGTACCACTCGCTGTGCATCTTGTGCTCGGCGATGTTGTCGACGCGCACCGGCTGGAACGTGCCGGCGCCGACGTGCAGCGTGAGTGTCGCGCGTTCGACGCCCGTCGCGTCGAGGCGGTCGAGCATCGGCTGGTCGAAGTGCAGCCCGGCCGTCGGCGCGGCGACCGCGCCCGGGTTGCTCGCGTAGACGGTCTGGTAGCGCGTCTCGTCGGTCGCGTCCGGATCGTGCTCGATATAGGGCGGCAGCGGCAGGCGGCCGTACTGCTCGATCAGGTCGAGGCACGGCGCGGGGAAGTTCAGCGTGAAGAACGGGTCGACGCGTTCGCCGACCGTCACGTCGAACGCATCGGCGAGCCGCAGCGTCGTGCCGGCGCCCGGCGACTTGCTCGCGCGGATTTGCGCGAGCGCCGTGTGCGTGCCGGTCACGCGCTCGATCAGCACCTCGATCTTGCCGCCGCTCGCCTTCTGGCCGAAGAAGCGCGCCTTCAGCACCTTGGTATCGTTGAAGACGAGCAGGTCGCCGGCCGCGATGCACGACGGCAGCTCGGTGAAATGACGGTCGATGAGGCGTGCGGGCGCGACGGTGCCGTCGACCTCGAGCAGGCGGCTCGCGGTGCGATCGGGCAGCGCGGTTTGTGCAATCAGCTCGGGCGGCAGATTGAAATCGAAATCGGAAAGCGTGAACATGCGGGCTGGTTCGAAACGGCCGGCGGGCGTCGCCGGCAGGGCGGAAACGCGTAAATGGGGCGCGCGAGCCGCTATGATGGCGGGATGCGCGGCCTAGCCGGCGTCGTTCGTTCGGACGACGTGAAAGCCGCTATTGTACTTGCCTTGAGAAGCACCCAGACGATCCGATGCCTGTGTCACCACGCCGTTCCCCCGCTGCCGTTGCCGATTCCGCCGATCCGTTCGACGCGGAGGATGTCGCGCCGCCCGCGCAAGGCGCGGGGGAGCGTGCTTCCGCGCCGCGCGCCGCGCCGCGCCGCGCCGGCCCGAGGCGCGGCGCCGACGGCAGGCTCGCGCAGCCGGCCGCCGCCGCGCCCGATGCCGATGGCGCCGCTGAAATCGACACGGCAGGCGCGGGCGGCGCGAAGCGCAAGAAGAAGCCCGCCGCCGACAAACCCGTGAAGACCGTCGACAAGCTCGCGAAGCTCGGCCTTACGCGCTCGATCGATCTCGTGCTGCATCTGCCGATGCGCTACGAGGACGAAACCACGCTCACGCCGATCGGCGAGCTGCTGCCGGGCGGCATCGCGCAGACCGAAGGCGTCGTGTTCGACAACGAGGTCGCGTACCGGCCGCGCCGCCAGCTGGTCGTGAAGATCCAGGACGAAGACGGCGAGCACCTCGTGCTGCGCTTCCTGAATTTCTACGGCTCGCAGGTCAAGCAGATGGCCGTCGGCCAGCGGCTGCGCGTGCGCGGTGACGTGCGCGGCGGCTTCTTCGGGATGGAGATGGTGCATCCGGCGGTGCGTGTCGTCGAAGCGGATGCGCCGCTGCCGCAGGTGCTCACGCCCGTCTATCCGAGCACGGCCGGCGTGTCGCAGGCCTATCTGCGCAAGGCGATCGAGAACGCGGTCGAGCGCACGCCGCTGCCCGAGCTGCTGCCGCCCGAGATCCAGCGCGACTATCTGAAGCCGCTCGACGTGCCGACGCTCGAGCAGGCGGTGCGCATCCTGCACCACCCGCGCGTCGATTCGGACGAAGCCGCGCTGATGGACGGCTCGCATCCGGCGTGGACGCGCATCAAGTTCGAGGAGCTGCTCGCGCAGCAGTTGTCGCTCAAGCGCGCGCACGAGGAGCGCCGCACGCGTGCGGCGCCCGCGATGCCGCGCCGCACCGCGAGCGATGCCGATGCATTGACGACCCGGCTCTACGCCGCGCTGCCGTTCACGCTGACGGGCGCGCAGGCGCGCGTCGTCGACGAAATCGCGAACGATCTTACCCTTGCGCACCCGATGCAGCGCCTGCTGCAGGGCGACGTCGGCAGCGGCAAGACGGTCGTCGCGGCGCTGGCCGCGACGCAGGCGATCGACGCCGGCTACCAGGCCGCGCTGATGGCGCCCACCGAAATTCTCGCGGAACAGCACGCGCGCAAGCTGCGCGCATGGCTGGAGCCGCTCGGCGTCACGGTCGCGTGGCTCGCGGGCAGCCTGAAGGCGAAGGAGAAGCGCGCGGCGATCGAGGCGGCCGCGCTCGGCACCGCGCAGCTCGTGATCGGCACGCACGCGATCATCCAGGACACGGTCGAATTCGCGCGGCTCGGCCTCGTGATCGTCGACGAACAGCACCGTTTCGGCGTCGAGCAGCGGCTTGCGCTGCGTGCGAAGGCCGCGAATGCGGCCAACGGCGCGCGCGATTTCCAGCCGCACCAGCTGATGATGTCGGCCACGCCGATTCCGCGCACGCTCGCGATGACGTATTACGCCGATCTCGAAGTTTCGACGATCGACGAGCTGCCGCCGGGCCGCACGCCCGTGCTGACGCGCCTCGTCGGCGATGCGCGGCGCGAGGAGGTGATCGCCCGCGTGCGCGAGGCCGCGCTGACCGGACGCCAGGTGTACTGGGTGTGCCCGCTGATCGAGGAGAGCGAGACGCTGCAGCTGCAGACGGCCGTCGAGACATACGAGACATTGGCCGCCGCGCTCCCGGAGCTGAAGGTCGGGCTCGTGCACGGCCGGCTGTCGCCGGCCGACAAGGCGGCCGTGATGGAAGCGTTCACGCGCAACGACGTGCAGCTGCTCGTCGCGACGACCGTGATCGAGGTCGGCGTCGACGTGCCGAACGCGTCGCTGATGGTGATCGAGCACGCGGAGCGCTTCGGTCTCGCGCAGTTGCACCAGCTGCGCGGCCGGGTCGGGCGCGGCACCGCGGCGTCGGTGTGCGTGCTGCTGTACACGGGGCCGCTGTCGCCGACGGGCCGCGAGCGGCTGAAGACGATGCGCGAGACGACCGACGGCTTCGAGATCGCACGGCGCGACCTCGAGATCCGCGGCCCCGGTGAATTCCTCGGCGCACGCCAGTCGGGCGCGGCGATGCTGCGCTTCGCGAACCTCGAGACCGACGGCTGGCTGATCGAACCGGCCCGCGAGGCCGCGACGCGGCTGATTGCCGCGTATCCCGAGATCGTCACGCAGCATCTCGCACGCTGGCTCGGCGCGCGGGAGCAGTACTTGAAGGCCTGATCCGCGGGTCGGGGCCGGATTTAAAACCGCCGTTTGAAGCATTCCGATGCAGAGAAACTTGGCGAACCGGTGTCACAGGGTGTATAAATTAAACCTATCGCCTGTATATCTCTGATTGACCCACAATGACGCTGACTGAATTGAAATACATCGTCGCGGTCGCGCGCGAACGGCATTTCGGCCGCGCGGCCGAAGCATGCTTCGTGAGCCAGCCGACGCTGTCGGTGGCGATCAAGAAGCTCGAAGACGAGCTCAACGTGCAGATTTTCGAACGCGGCGCGAGCGAAGTGAGCGTGACGCCGATCGGTGACCAGATCGTCACGCAGGCGCAGCGCGTGCTCGAGCAGACCTTCGCGATCAAGGAGATCGCGAAGCAGGGCAAGGATCCGCTGGTCGGCCCGTTCCGCCTCGGCGTGATCTACACGATCGGGCCCTATCTGCTGCCGACGCTCGTCAAGCAGATGATCCAGCGTGTCCCGCAGATGCCGCTGATGCTGCAGGAAAATTACACGCTGAAGCTGCTCGAACTGCTGAAGCAGGGCGAAATCGACGCCGCGATCATGGCGCTGCCGTTTCCGGAAACGGGTCTGATGGTTCGCCCGCTGTACGACGAACCGTTCGTTGTCGCGCTGCCGGCTGGTCATCCGTGGGAAAAGCGCCACGAAATCGACGCGGAGGATCTCAAGCAGGAAACCATGCTGCTGCTCGGCAACGGCCACTGCTTCCGCGATCACGTGCTCGGCGTGTGCCCGGAGCTGATGCGCTTCTCGCAGACGGCCGACGGCATCCAGAAGACTTTCGAGGGCTCGTCGCTCGAGACGATCCGCCACATGGTCGCAAGCGGCGTCGGCATCACCGTGCTGCCGCGGATGTCGGTCGCCGAGGTCGGCCCGCGCGCGAACGGCCCCGATGCCGAACTGCTGTCGTACGTGCCGTTCAACGAGCCGGTGCCCGACCGCCGCGTGGTGCTCGTGTGGCGCAAGAGCTTCACGCGGATGCCCGCGATCGACGCGATCAGCGACGCGATTTCCGCGTGCGAGCTGCCGGGTGTCGCGAAGCTCGACATGCCGGCGACGATGAACTGAGCACCCTGCGGCATGCGCGTGTGGCAGCACGATGAACGGGGTCTTGCGACCCCGTTTATTTTTCTCTATCGAATAGATAACATTTATCAAATTTAATCAATCGATAGATTTAGATAGAATCCTCAACATGGATCAGCGTGATGTCAACGACTGATCAGCACGTTGAATGCAAGCGTCAAAGGAGGATGTCATGATGCGGTCGGTATTGCAGCACGCGCAGCGGAACATCCCGTCGCGCGACGCGGTCGTACATCGCGCCAGGGCGGCGGTTCGCAGCCTGCGTCCGATTGCGTTCGCGTACCTGGCGGACCGTGTGTATGGCGGATGAGTGCCGCCGCACGCCGGTCCTGTGTTCCCCCGACTAACTGCCGCCGAGCCATGAGGGAGCATTGCATGTCCGATACCCGAAAAGCCGCCCGCCTCGCCGGCACGACGACTGCCGGCAGCCGCTTTCCCGAGCGCCCCGCCTGCGGCGCGTCGCTGCGGGAAAGCGGGTCGCAGGCCGCGCACGACGTCCCGTAGTACGACAGGAGGAACCGCCTGTTCCGTTTCATCCCCCCGCAATGCTCCACGAACCGCGCCTGGCACGTGGGGGCCTACGAGCAAGACAAGGAGAAAAAGCATGTCGAACGAAACGAAGTGCCCGTTCAACCACACCGCTGGTGGCGGCACGACGAACAAGGACTGGTGGCCGAATCAGCTGAACCTGAACGTCCTGCATCGGCATTCGGCGCTGTCCGATCCGATGGACCCGGATTTCGACTACGCCGAAGCATTCAAGAAGCTGGATCTCGAGGCGGTGAAGAAGGACCTGCACGCGCTGATGACGGCGTCGCAGGACTGGTGGCCGGCCGACTTCGGCCACTACGGCGGCCTGTTCGTCCGCATGGCCTGGCACAGCGCCGGCACGTACCGCACGGCCGACGGCCGCGGCGGCGCGGGCGGCGGGCAGCAGCGCTTCGCGCCGCTCAACAGCTGGCCTGACAACGTCAGTCTCGACAAGGCGCGCCGCCTGCTGTGGCCGATCAAGCAGAAGTACGGCCGCAACATCTCGTGGGCCGACCTGCTGATCCTGACCGGCAACGTCGCGCTCGAATCGATGGGCTTCAAGACCTTCGGTTACGCCGGCGGCCGCGTCGATACGTGGGAACCGGACGACGTGTACTGGGGTTCGGAAAAGATCTGGCTGGAACTGAGCGGCGGCCCGAACAGCCGCTACTCGGGCAAGCGCGAGCTCGAAAGCCCGCTCGCCGCGGTGCAGATGGGCCTCATCTACGTGAACCCGGAAGGCCCGGACGGCAACCCCGACCCGGTTGCCGCCGCGCACGACATCCGCGAGACGTTCGCGCGCATGGCGATGAACGACGAGGAAACGGTCGCGCTGATCGCGGGTGGCCACACGTTCGGCAAGACGCACGGCGCCGGTCCGGCCTCGAACGTCGGCCCCGAGCCGGAAGCCGCGGGCCTCGAAGAGCAGGGGCTCGGCTGGAAGAGCACGTTCGGCACGGGCAAGGGCAAGGATGCCATCACGAGCGGCCTCGAAGTCACGTGGACCTCGACGCCGACGCAGTGGAGCAACGACTTCTTCAAGCACCTGTTCAGCTACGAGTGGGAGCTCACGAAGAGCCCGGCCGGCGCGCACCAGTGGGTCGCGAAGGACGCAGGCGAAGTGATTCCGGATGCATTCGACGCGTCGAAGAAGCATCGCCCGACGATGCTGACGACCGACCTGTCGCTGCGTTTCGACCCGGCCTACGAAAAGATCTCGCGCCGCTTCTACGAGAACCCGGCCGAGTTCGCCGACGCGTTCGCACGCGCGTGGTTCAAGCTCACGCACCGCGACATGGGCCCGCGTTCCCGCTATCTCGGCCCGGACGTGCCGGCGGAACACCTGCTGTGGCAGGACCCGATCCCGGCGGTCGATCACCCGCTGATCGACGCCGCCGACGTCGCCGCGCTGAAGGCGAAGGTGCTTGCATCCGGTCTGTCGGTGTCGCAGCTCGTGTCGACCGCATGGGCGTCGGCTGCGACGTTCCGCGGGTCGGACAAGCGCGGCGGTGCAAACGGTGCGCGTATCCGCCTGGCGCCGCAGAAGGACTGGGAAGTGAACCGTCCGGCTGAACTCGCGAAGGTGCTCGAGACGCTCGAGGGCGTGCAGAAGGCGTTCAACGATGGGCAGACGGGCGGCAAGAAGGTGTCGCTGGCCGACCTGATCGTGCTGGCCGGTGCGGCCGGTGTCGAGCAGGCCGCGAAGAATGCGGGTATCGCAGTGACGGTGCCGTTCGCACCGGGCCGTGCGGATGCGTCGCAGGAAGAGACCGATATCGAAGCGATGGCCGTGCTCGAGCCGGTCGCGGACGGTTTCCGCAACTACCTGAAGCACGCATACAAGACGCCGGCCGAGGCGCTGCTGGTCGACAAGGCGCAACTGCTGACGCTGACCGCGCCCGAGATGACGGTGCTCGTCGGTGGCCTGCGCGTGCTGGGTGCGAACGCCGGCGATGCGAAGCATGGCGTGTTCACCGAGCGTCCGGAAGCGCTGACGAACGACTTCTTCGTGAACCTGCTCGACATGGGCACGGAATGGAAGCCGGTGTCGGCCGCGAACGACGTGTTCGAAGGGCGCGACCGCGCGACGGGTGCAGTCAAGTGGACGGGCACGCGCGTCGACCTGATCTTCGGCTCGCACTCGCAACTGCGCGCGCTGGCCGAGGTGTACGGCAGCGCCGATGCGAAGGAGAAGTTCGCGCACGACTTCGTTGCGGCCTGGAACAAGGTGATGAACCTGGACCGCTTCGACCTTGCGTAAGCGTCGCCGCGCAGTAGTGCGGTGAGGCAGTAACGTGAAACGGCCGGTCGCCCGACCGGCCGTTTCTCCCGACCTTGAGTTTTGTTGAAGGAGTGACGATCATGACGCAAATGATGCACAACATGCGCGCTGCACTGGCGACGCCGGGCGAGGTCGCGCGATACGTCGTCGGATCCGCCATCGTCATCGGCGGTGCGGCCGAACTGGTGTCGCAGGCGCTGCACGCGATCGCCTGAGCGCGGCGTTTCACGCGCCACGCGCCGTGGCGGGCCGCGTATGCGGGTAGTGCGGTATCTACAGGCAGATTGCCCGATTCGCTTTCATTGCTCTGCTTTCTTGAATAAGGAGTCCGGAACATGGCCAGGAAAATTCAAGCTGCCCAGATCAACATCGGCATCAGCGACAAGGACCGCAAGAAGATCGCGGAGGGCCTGTCGCACCTGCTTGCCGATACGTTCACGCTGTACCTGAAGACCCACAATTTCCACTGGAACGTCACGGGCCCGATGTTCAACACGCTGCACCTGATGTTCGAGGAGCAGTACAACGAACTGTGGCTCGCGGTCGATTCGGTTGCCGAACGCATTCGTACGCTCGGCGTCGTCGCGCCGGGCACCTTCGGCGATTTCGCGAAACTGTCGTCGGTGCCGGAAGCGAAGGGCGTGCCGGCCGCGGAAGACATGATCCGCCAGCTCGTCGAAGGGCACGAGGCCGTCGTGCGTACCGCGCGTGCGATCTTTCCGCTTGCCGATGCGGCGAGCGACGAGCCGACCGCCGACCTGCTGACGCAGCGCCTGCAGATTCATGAAAAAACTGCGTGGATGCTGCGGTCGTTGCTCGCGTAAGTGTGCCGCGCGCGGCATGCTGGCTCCGGCCCTGATTGATCCACCCCCGTCTGCGTGGATCCACGCGTGCACCGGCTCTGTCCCTTGATTGATGCGTGCCGCGGCTCGGCCACGTGCGGCGGGCGCGGGCAGTGCGCTGGCGTCCGGCCGCTACCGCCCGCGAGCCGCGCCGACATGACGCGAAGCACCGCTCGGCTCTAAAATGCCGGGGTTATCTTCCCGGTGCTTCGCCATGCTTGCCCGCTTTCCCCTGTATCTGCGGCTCGTCCGGATGGACAAGCCGATCGGCAGCCTGCTGCTGCTGTGGCCGACGCTCAACGCGCTGTGGATCGCGTCCGACGGCCATCCGCGCTGGCCATTGCTCGTGATCTTCTCGCTCGGCACGCTGCTGATGCGCTCGGCCGGCTGCGCGATGAACGACTACGCCGACCGCGACTTCGACCGCCATGTGAAACGCACGGCCGACCGGCCGCTGACGTCGGGCAAGATCCGCGCGTGGGAAGCCATCGCGATCGCGGTCGGACTCGCATTCATCTCGTTCCTGCTGATCCTGCCGCTCAACACGCTGACGAAGCAGCTGTCCGTCGTCGCGCTGTTCGTTGCGGGCTCGTATCCGTTCATGAAGCGCTTCTTCGCGATTCCGCAGGCCTATCTGGGCATCGCGTTCGGCTTCGGCATCCCGATGGCGTTCGCGGCCGTGCAGGACACGGTGCCGGCGATCGCGTGGGTGATGCTGGTCGCGAACATTTTCTGGTCGGTCGCGTACGACACCGAATACGCGATGGTCGATCGCGATGACGACATCAAGATCGGCATCCGCACGTCCGCACTGACGTTCGGCCGCTTCGACGTCGCGGCCGTGATGCTGTGCTACGCGGCGACGCTCGGCATCTACGTGTGGATCGGCGTGACGCTCGGCTTCGGCCTCGCGTACTGGGCCGGCTGGGCGGCGGCCGCCGGCTGTGCGCTGTATCACTACACGTTGATCAAGGACCGCGAGCGGATGCCGTGCTTCGCGGCGTTCCGGCACAACAACTGGCTCGGCGGCGTGCTGTTCGCCGGGATCGCCGTGCATTACCTGCTGGCAGGGAGCTGAGTTTCCCGATCTCACCGCAGGCGGTATGCGGTGCGGAACGCGGCACCAACAAAAAAGCGGCCCGGGCCGCTTTTTTGTTGTGCGTGCACATCAGCATGACGGGGCAGGGCGCTCCCCCCGTGTAGCGGGCGCCGGGCCGGCCAGGCACCGCCGGTGCGCTTACGCGCGGCCGAGCTCGTCGCCCATCTCCTTCGCACGCGCTTCGGCCGCGAGCGCACCGCGCACGATCGCATCCTTCACGCCTTGCGCGTCGAACGACGCGAGCGCGGCGGCCGTCGTGCCGCCCTTCGACGTCACGCGCTCGCGCAGCACGCTCGCGGGCTCGCCCGATTGCGCGGCGAGTTGCGCCGCGCCCGTGAACGTCGCGACTGCGAGTGCGCGGCCCTGTTCGTCGTTCATGCCGAGCTGGCGCGCGGCTTCCTGCAGCGCTTCGATGAAATAGAACACGTACGCGGGGCCGCTGCCCGAGATCGCGGTGACAGCGTCGAGCTTCGATTCGTCGTCGAACCACACGATCTCGCCGACCGCGCCGAGCACGTTCGACGCGAGTTCGCGGCCCGCCGCGTCGACGCCCGGCAGTGCAGCGAGGCCCGTCACGCCCATGCCGACGAGCGCGGGCGTGTTCGGCATCGTGCGCACGACGCGCGCGTAGTCGCCGAGCCAGCGTGCGAGATCGCTGCCGCGGATGCCGGCCGCGATGCTGATCACGAGCTGCGACTTCAGGTGCGGCGCGAGCGCCTGCGCGACGTCCTTCAGCACCTGCGGTTTCACCGCGAGCACGACCGCGTCGTAGTCGGCGAGCGTCGCGTCGATGGCTGCGCCGGTGCGCACGCCGAACTGCTGCGCGGCGCGCGCGCGTACTTCTTCGTTGACGTCGATGGCATACAGGCCGTCAGCGGCGACGCCGCGCTTGATCAGGCCGCCGATCAGGGCCGCGGCCATGTTGCCGCCGCCGATGAATGCGATTTTCATGATGTCGGGAATGAGCGAGTGAGTGAACGGAAAGGCGGAAAAGGGGCGTGGCGTTCAGTGCGAGTAATCGCGCGCGCCGAAGATCGCGGTGCCGACGCGCACGATCGTCGCGCCTTCGAGCACGGCCGCGTCGAGATCGGCGGACATGCCCATCGACAACGTGTCGAGCGGCAGGCCGTCGGCGCACAACGTGTCGAACAGTGCGCGCAGCGCACGATGCGGCGCGCGTTGCGCGTCGGTGTCGCCGGCCGGTTCGGGAATCGCCATCAGGCCGCGCAGCCGCAGCGACGGCAGCGCGGCGACCGCGCGTGCAACCTCGGCCACGTCGGCCGGCGCGACGCCGCTCTTCGACGCCTCGCCGCTGATGTTCACCTGCACGCATACGTTGAGCGGCGGCAGGTGCGCGGGGCGCTGTTCCGACAGGCGCTGCGCGATCTTCAGCCGGTCGACCGAATGAACCCAGTCGAAGCGCTCGGCAACCGGGCGCGTCTTGTTCGATTGCAGCGGCCCGATGAAATGCCATTCGAGGTCCGCACGCAGGTCGGCGAGCGCGTCGATCTTGTCGATCGATTCCTGCACGTAGTTTTCGCCGAAGGCGCGCTGCCCGGCCGCATGCGCGGCGCGCACGTCGTCGGCGGGAAACGTTTTGGACACGGCGAGCAGCGACACGGTGGCGGGATCGCGGCCGGCCGCGCGGGCGGCGTCGGCGATGCGGCGATGAACGGATTCGAGGCGGGCGGCGAGATCGGACATGACGGGCACGAAAGCAGGCACGGAAGCGGGCGTGGTGCGGATGCGCCGCGGCACGCGACGCATCGATCCGCCCATTATACGGACGCCGCGCGCGACGCCCAGCGCCGATCCGTCATTCGCATGAGCATGCGCTAACCGTACAGCAGATGCTCGACGAGCTGGATCCAGTGGGCGACCGGAATCTGCGTGCCGCTCTGCAGGTGCGCGATGCAGCCGATGTTGCCGGAGACGATCATCTGCGGTTCCAGCGCCTGCAGCTTCAGCAGCTTCTGCTTGCGCAGCCGGTATGACAGCGACGGCTGCGTCAGCGAATAGGTGCCGGCCGACCCGCAGCACAGATGGCTGTCGGCCGGCAGCCGCACGTCGATGCCGAGCGTCTCGAGCAGGCGTTCGACCTTGCCGCGCGACTGCTGGCCGTGCTGCAGCGTGCACGGCGGGTGGTACGCGACGGTATGGATCGCGCGGCGCCGCGCGAGCGTCGCGAGCTCGGCCTCGAATGCGAGCAGCACGTCGGAGATGTCGCGCGTGAGCGACACGATGCGCTGCGCCTTCTCCGCGTAGGCCGGGTCGTCGCGCAGCAGGTGCGCGTATTCGAGCACCGTCGCGCCGCAACCCGACGCATTCATCACGATTGTCTCGACGCCCTGCTCGACGTGGGGCCACCACGCGTCGATGTTGCGGCGCGCGTCGTCGAGCGCTTCGTCGTGATAGTTCAGGTGCAGGCGGATCGCGCCGCAGCAGCCCGCATCGGGCGCGACGACCGTCTCGATGCCGAGTGCGTCCAGCACGCGCGCGGTCGCGATGTTGATGTTCGGCAGCATCGACGGCTGTACGCAGCCGCCGAGCATCAGCATCTTGCGCGTATGCGAGCGGTGCGGCCATTCGAGCAGCCGCGTGCGCGGCGGCACCTTGTCGCGCAGCCGCTTCGGCAGCAGCGGCCGCACGTGCTGGCCGAGCCGCATGACCGGCGAGAACAGCGCGGCGTTCGGCACGAGGCTCGCGAGCAGGCGGCGCACGAGACGCTGCTGCACCGGGCGCTGCACCTGCGCCTCGACGTGCTTGCGGCCGATCTCGACGAGCCGGCCGTACTGGACGCCGGACGGGCAGGTCGTCTCGCAACTGCGGCACGTGAGGCAGCGATCGAGGTGCTGCTGCGTGCTGCGCGTGACAGGCGCGCCTTCGACCATCTGCTTGATCAGGTAGATCCGGCCGCGCGGGCCGTCGAGTTCGTCGCCGAGCAACTGGTAGGTCGGGCAGGTCGCGGTACAGAACCCGCAATGCACGCACTTGCGCAATATCGCGTCGGCTTCGTCGCCGTCGGGCGTATTGCGGATGAAATCGGCGAGGTTCGTTTGCATTTAGGGTCTGTTTACCTATGGAATGCGCATGCGTTGCCACGAGAACGGCCGCTCGCCGCGAGGCGCGTGACGCCGCGAATACTGACGTATCGCCAAGGAGCGCAACGCGGCGAGCGGCCGTTCTCGTGACAACCCCTAATCAAAGAATCCATTCCACGGGAATGCCCGAAATCGCCCGTATGGCGGCGTCGCTCGTCGCTTGTCCCCCAAGAGGACTTCCTTCGGGGCGTTTGGCAAGGCCAAACGGCGCTCCTCACTTCGTGCCCTACGCCCCGGAGGAAGTCCCCTTGGGGGACGGGCGATTTCGGGCATTCGCATGTGCATTCCATAGGTAAACAGACCCTATAGGTCCGGGTAGAGCCGGCCGCGGTTGAAGATGCGCGCGGGATCGAACGCGGCTTTCAGCCCGCGGTGGATCTTCATCATCGGGGCGGGAAGCGGCGTGAACACGCCCGCGCTGCGGTCGTACGCGTCGCCCGCACGGAACAGCGTCGCGTGGCCGCCGGCCTGCTTCGCGCTCATCCGCACGGTCTGAGCATCGGCATCGGTGATCCACCAGCGCTGCGCGCCACCCCATTCCATCAGCTGGGTGCCGGGCAGGTGCATCGGTTCGGTGATCGACGGCAGCGCGAGGCGCCACAGCGCATAGCCGGGCGGGATGCCGTTGAAGAACGGGTCGGTGTGCTCGCGCAGGCCGGCCCAGAAGCGCTCGGCCTCGACCGCGTCGACGACTTCGCCGCCGAGCAGCGTCTTCGCGGATTTCACGGCCGCTTCGGCGCCCGACAGGCGCAGCACGAGCGTGCCGTTGCGCCAGCCGCTCGCGCTGACGGGCAACGGATGGCCGCCCCATTCGTTGAGCTTGCGCACCGCGTCGGTCGCGGTCATCTCGAACTTCAGCGTGACTTCGGCGACGGGCATCGGCAGCACCTTGATCGACAGGTCGAGCATCAGCCCAAGCGTGCCGAGCGCGCCGGCCATCAGCCGCGACACGTCGTAGCCGGCGACGTTCTTCACGACCTGGCCGCCGAAGCGCAGCATTTCGCCGCGGCCGTTCATCAGCGTGACGCCGAGCACGAAATCGCGCGGTGTGCCGCAGGTGGCGCGCCGCGGGCCCGCGAGGCCGGCCGCGATGCAGCCGCCGACGGTGGCCGCACGGCCGAAATGCGGCGGCTCGAACGGCAGCATCTGGCCGCATTCGGCGAGGACGGTTTCAAGCTGCGCGAGCGGCGTGCCCGCGCGGACCGTGACGACGAGTTCGGCCGGATCGTACGACACGACGCCCTGAAACGCGCGCGTGTCGAGTATTTCGCCCTCGAGCGCCTGGCCGTACCAGTCCTTGGTGCCGCCGCCGCGAATCCGCAGCGGCCGGCCGTCGGCACTGGCGGCGCGGATGCGCTCGGCCCAACCGGCGACGATGTCGTCCTCTTCCATGTTCTGTTGCTGCCTCGACTTGTTGTTCGGTCGATTGTACCGGGGTGGCGCGAATCCACATC
The DNA here is from genome assembly GCF_029633825.1 of Burkholderia contaminans. Taxonomy (NCBI): domain Bacteria; kingdom Pseudomonadati; phylum Pseudomonadota; class Betaproteobacteria; order Burkholderiales; family Burkholderiaceae; genus Burkholderia; species Burkholderia contaminans. The sequence continues at coordinate 1,812,983 of NZ_CP090640.1, forward strand.
GCGACTATCCCTAAGCCCCGTATTGCAGGCCGCATGCCTGCGCCGTCGTGCGAGCGGGCCACGCGGGCGCGGCCCGCCGCCGCGACCCGGCCGCCGGCACGGGCCGCGTACCGCGCGCGATGTTCAGAAGCGCGGCAGGTCGGGGTGCGGCAGCAGCCCGCCGCGCACGTGCTGGCGACCGTACTCGGCGCAACGCGCGCGGGTCGGGATGCCCTTGTCCGGATTCAGCAGCCCTGCCGGATCGAACGCGCGCTTGACCGCGAAGAACGCATCGCGCTCCTGCGGCGAGAACTGTACGCACATCGAATTGAGCTTCTCGATGCCGACGCCGTGCTCGCCCGTCACGCTGCCGCCGAATTCCACGCAGCATTCGAGGATTTCCGCGCCGAACTGCTCGGCGCGGTGCAGTTCGTCCGGATCGTTCGCGTTGTACAGGATCAGCGGATGCATGTTGCCGTCGCCCGCATGGAACACGTTGATGCAGCGCAGCCCGTAGCGCGTCTCGAGCTGTTCGATGCGCGCGAGCAGCGGGCCGATCGCGCGGCGCGGCACGGTGCCGTCCATGCAGTAATAGTCGGCGGAAATGCGGCCGGCGGCCGGGAACGCGTTCTTGCGGCCCGACCAGTAGCGCAGCCGCTCCTGTTCGTTGCGCGACACCTGGATGCGCGTCGCGCCATGCTCGCGCAGCACGGCCGTCATCCGCACGACTTCCTCGGCGACTTCTTCCGGCGTGCCGTCCGATTCGCACAGCAGGATCGCCTTCGCGTCGAGGTCGTAGCCCGCGTGCGTGAATGCCTCGACGGCCTGCGTGGCCGGCTTGTCCATCATCTCGAGCCCGGCCGGGATGATGCCCGACGCGATGATCGCAGCAACCGCCTCGCCGCCCTTGACCACGTCGTCGAAGCTCGCCATCACGAGCTGGGCCGTCTGCGGCTTCGGAATCAGCTTCACCGTGACCTCGGTGACGATCGCGAACATCCCTTCGCTGCCGATCATCACGGCGAGCAGGTCGAGGCCCGGCATGTCGAGCGCGAGCGAGCCGAACTCGACGATCTCGCCGTCGATCGTCACCGCGCGCACGCGCATCACGTTGTGCACGGTCAGCCCGTACTTCAGGCAGTGGACGCCGCCGGAATTTTCCGCGACGTTACCGCCGATCGTGCACGCGATCTGCGACGACGGATCGGGCGCGTAATACAGGCCGTACGGCGCGGCGGCTTCCGAGATCGCGAGGTTGCGCACGCCGGGCTGCACGGTCGCCGTGCGCGCGTAGGGATCGACTTCGACGATGCGCGTGAAGCGCGCCAGCGACAGCACGACGCCGAGCGCGATCGGCAACGCGCCGCCCGACAGGCTCGTGCCCGCGCCGCGCGGCACGATCGGCACCTCCATGCGGCGGCAGATCTGCACGATCCGCTGCACCTGCGATTCCGTTTCGGGCAGCGCGACCGCGAGCGGCAGGCGGCGGTATGCCGACAGGCCGTCGCATTCGTACGGCGCCGTGTCTTCGTCGCGGTACAGCAGGCAGTGCGTCGGCAGCACGGCCATCAGCGCCTGCACGACTTCGCGCTGACGCTGCGCGCGTGCCGCGCTCGACAGTTCGACGGGAGCGTTCATGGGGTCTCCTGCAGCAGGCGGCGCGGCGTCGCGCCGCCGTGTCAGCACGTGAAAATCTTGCCCGGATTCATCAGGTTGCGCGGATCGAGCGCGAGCTTGATCGCACGCATCGTATCGATCGCGTTGTCGCCGTGCTCCTTCGGCAGGAAGCGCATCTTGTGCAGCCCGACGCCGTGCTCGCCCGTACAGGTGCCGCCGAGGCGCAGCGCGCGCTCGACGATCCGGTCGTTGATATGCTCGGCTTCGGCGATTTCCTCGGGCTTGTCGGGGTCGATCAGGATCGCGACGTGGAAATTGCCGTCGCCGACGTGGCCGACGATCGGGCAGGGCAGCGACGACGCGCGCAGGTCGACCTCGGTTTCCTCGACGCACGCGGCGAGCTGCGAGATCGGCACGCACACGTCGGTCGTCACCGCGCGGCAGCCGGGTTTCAACTGCAGCATCGCGAAATACGCGTTGTGGCGGGCGGCCCAGAGCCGGCTGCGGTCCTCGGGGCGGGTGGCCCATTCGAAGCCCTGGCCGTCGTTCTGGCCGGCGAGCGCCTGTACGAGCTCGGCCTGTTCCTTCACGCCAGCCTCGGTGCCGTGGAATTCGAAGAACAGCGTCGGCGCTTCGGCCAGTGTCAGGTTCGAATGGCGGTTGATCGAGCGTACCGCGAGCGCATCGACGAATTCGACACGCGCGATCGGCACGCCGATCTGGATCGTCTCGATCACGGTTCGCACCGCGTCGCCCATCGACGGGAACGTGCAGATCGCGGCCGATACGGCTTCGGGCAGCGGATGCAGGCGCAGCGTGATCTCGGTGATCACGCCGAGCGTGCCTTCGGAGCCGACGAACAGCCGCGTGAGGTCGTAGCCGGCCGACGACTTGCGGGCGCGCGAGCCGGTTTTCACCACGCGGCCGTCGGCGAGCACGGCGCTCAGGCCGAGCACGTTCTCGCGCATCGTGCCGTAGCGCACGGCGTTGGTGCCCGACGCGCGCGTTGCGGTCATCCCGCCGATGCTCGCGTCGGCGCCCGGGTCGATCGGGAAGAACAGGCCGGTGTCGCGCAATGCTTCGTTGAGCGCCTTGCGCGTGATGCCCGGCTCGACCGTCACGGTCAGGTCTTCGGGATTGATCGACAGCACGCGGTTCATTTCCGACAGGTCGAGCGAGATGCCGCCGCGCACCGCGAGCAGGTGGCCTTCGAGCGAGGAGCCGGCGCCGTACGGGATCAGCGGGACGCTGTACAGCGAGCACAGCGACACGACTTCGCGCACGTCGTCCGCGCTGTGCGCGAACACGACGGCGTCGGGCAGTTGCGGGTCGAACGGCGATTCGTCGCGGCCATGGTGGGCGCGGACGGCGTCGGCAGTCGACACGCGCTCGCCGAAGGCGGCGCGCAGCGCATCGAGCATGGCGGGGGGAAGGGGGCGGCGCGTGGCGGCCGGCTGGGCAGGGTGATTCACGTACGTCTCCTTGTCGATCCGGGTGAGCGCGTTGGCGCAGGCCCGGCTCCCGTGCTGCAGGGTTTCGGCCCATTCTACGCTGAACGCCCGCTGCGCCCGCCACCACGGGCTGCGATAATCGCGTTCGAACGCAACCGGGCCGCCTTGCGGCCGCGCACGAGAGGACATTCGCATGGGCAACCGCTTGAGCAAGATCGCCACGCGCACGGGCGACGATGGCACCACCGGCCTCGGCGACGGCCGGCGCATCGGCAAGGACGACACGCGGATCGCCGCGATCGGCGACGTCGACGAACTGAACTCGAACCTCGGCGTGCTGCTCGCCGAAACGCTTCCTGACGAGATCCGCACGGCGCTCGTGACGATCCAGCATGACCTGTTCGATCTCGGCGGCGAATTGTGCATTCCCGGCCATACCGTGCTCGACGACACGCATCTCGCGCGTCTCGACCGCTGGCTTGCCGACTACAACGCGACGCTGCCGCCGTTGAAGGAATTCATCCTGCCGGCGGGCTCGCGCGCGGCGTCGCTCGCGCACGTGTGCCGAACCGTGTGCCGCCGCGCGGAGCGTTCGATCGTCGCGCTCGGGCGCACCGAGACGCTCAACGATGCGCCGCGGCGCTACGTGAACCGGCTATCGGACCTGCTGTTCGTGCTGGCGCGCGTGCTGAACCGCACGGACGGCGGATCGGACGTGCTCTGGGAGCGCGGCCGCGTCCGTTGACGGCTTGCCCCTTTGACGCACTGCGACAATTTGTCCGGGGAGCATGGATTTTTAAAGATGTATTGTGTGTGCATGTTTAACGGAGAACGAACATGACCCACATCACCGCTGACCAGATGGCTCGCGTGAAGGCCACTGCCCCTGTCCTCGCCGTGCACGGCGCGACGATCACGAAGCACTTCTACCAGCGCATGTTCGCGCGCCATCCGGAACTGAAGAACCTGTTCAACCAGACGCACCAGAAGACGGGCAGCCAGCCGGAAACGCTCGCGAAAGCCGTCTACGCGTATGCGGCGAACATCGACAATCTCGGCGCGTTGGGCGGCGCCGTGACCAGGATCGCGCACAAGCATGCGAGCCTGAACATCCGCCCCGAGCATTACCCGATCGTCGGCGAAAACCTGCTTGCGTCGATCGTCGAGGTGCTGGGCGACGCGGTCGATGCCGAAACCCTCGAGGCGTGGCGCGTCGCGTACGGCCAGCTCGCGCAGATCCTGATCGGCGTCGAGGCCGACCTGTACGCGGGCGCCGCGTGGAGCGGGTTCCGTCCGTTCAAGGTCGAGCGCAAGGTGCGCGAGAGCGACGAGATCACGTCGTTCTACCTGACACCGGCTGACGGCGGCGCGGCGCCGACGTTCGAGCCTGGCCAGTACATCACGGTGAAGCGCTTCGTCGGCGACCTGGGCGTCGACCAGCCGCGCCAGTACAGCCTGTCCGACGCGCCGCACCGCAAGTGGCTGCGCATCTCGGTGAAGCGTGAAGCCGGCAAGCCGGAAGTCATTCCGGCCGGCAAGGTGTCGACGCTGATGCACGACGGCGTGGAAGAGGGGGCGATCGTCGAAGTGACCGCGCCGATGGGCGAATTCTCGCTGAAGCGTGGCGTCGAGACGCCCGTGGTGCTGATTTCCGGCGGCGTCGGCATCACGCCGATGATGTCGATGGCGTCGACGCTGGTCGCCGAGGGCAGCCAGCGCGACGTGCGGTTCGTCCACGCTTGCCGCTCGGGCGCGGTGCACGCGTTCCGCGACTGGCTGAACGATACGGTGCGCGAGCATGCGGACGTCAAGCGCACGGTGTTGTACGAGCGGGTTGGCCCGAACGATCGCGCCGGCATCGACCACGACCTGGAAGGGCGCCTCACGCCGGAGCGCGTGCAGCAATACGCGCTCGTGCCGGATGCCGACTACTACATCTGCGGCCCGATCGGGTTCATGAAGGCGCAGCGTGACGCGCTCGTCGCGCTGGGCGTCGCGCCGGAACGCGTGAATACCGAGATCTTCGGTTCGGGCGCGCTCGAGTGATGCGCGGGTGGAGGGGCTCCGGCCAATGAAAAAACCCGGCGCGAGCCGGGCTTTTTGTTGAGCGCATAGGGCGTCAGGCGCGCAGCATCAGCGTCGCGTGATAGCGCCACACTTTCGGATCGGCACTGACGAGCGGCATGCCTTCATGGAGCGCCTGCGCGACCATCACGCGGTCGAACGGATCGGCGTGATCTGGAAAATCGGGCAACGCGGCGACACCTTCGACGTGATCGCTGCTGATCGGTAACTCCGCAAAACCGGCGAGCCGAAATGCCGAGCGTGCATCACGTGGGTGAACGGGCAGATTGCCTTTGCGGTATTTGATCGCGATTTCCCAGATGGACGCGGCGCTGACGTACAGCGTGTTCTCGGGATGCTCGATCAACGCGGCGGCGGTCGCCGAAAGTTGAGGTGCGCCTTCAGCCGCCCAGAGTGCGATGTGCGTATCGAGCAGCAGCTTCACGGTGCGAGCCCCTGTTCCGAACTGACATCGAAGTCGGCCGCGATCGATTCGTCACCGGCATTGAATGCCTCGACGGTTGTCGGGATGTTCAGCCCGGCAAGCAATTGACGAGCGGCACCGATTCGCTTCGGCGCCGCGTAAGGAACGATCCGCGCAACCGGATGACCATTGCGGGCGATCACGACTTCGGACTCGCGCCCCAATTCAAGCGCTTCGACGAGGCTTGAGAGCCGCGACTTGGCATCGTGCATGTTGACGGTCGGCATCGTCGCCCCCCTGGTTAGCTAGATAACGTTAGCTAGTCTAGCAGAGCGAAATGACGACCGCACGCTGGCCGCACGGCCAATCCACCGACAGGCGGGGTCATGCGGCCAGCCTGTTTGCGTCCGTCAGTTCCCGCTGCCGCGCGAGACGCGGCGGGCCTTCACCGATTCCGCGAGGCCTTCGAGCACCTTCACGCTGTCGTCCCACGCGATGCACGCGTCGGTGATGCTCTGGCCGTAGGTCAGCTCGCAGCCTTCCTTCAGGTCCTGGCGCCCCTCGACGAGATGCGATTCGATCATCACGCCGACGATGCGGGCGTCGCCGGCTGCGATCTGGCGGCCGATGTCGGCGCACACGGGGATCTGGTTTTCGTGCTTCTTCGAGCTGTTCGCGTGGCTTGCGTCGATCATCAGGCGCGCGGCGAGGCCGGCCTTGCCGATGTCCGCGCACGCGGCGTTCACGCTGTCCGCGTCGTAGTTCGGTGCCTTGCCGCCGCGCAGGATCACGTGGCAGTCTTCGTTGCCCGCCGTCGACACGATCGCCGAATGGCCGCCCTTCGTCACCGACAGGAAATGGTGCGGCTGCGAGGCGGCCTTGATCGCGTCCACCGCGATCTTCACGTTGCCGTCGGTGCCGTTCTTGAAGCCGACCGGGCACGACAGCCCCGACGCGAGTTCGCGGTGCACCTGCGATTCCGTCGTGCGCGCGCCGATCGCACCCCACGAGATCAGGTCGGCGATGTATTGCGGGCTGATCATGTCGAGGTACTCGGTCGCGGCCGGAAGCCCCATCTCGTTGATCTGCAGCAGCAGCTCGCGCGCAGTGCGCAGCCCTTCGTTGATCTTGAAGCTGTTGTCGAGGTGCGGATCGTTGATGAGGCCCTTCCAGCCGACCGTCGTGCGCGGCTTCTCGAAGTACACGCGCATCACGATTTCCAGTTCGCCCTTGAAGCGCTCGCGCTCCTTCACCAGCCGGCCCGCGTATTCGATCGCCGCCTTCGTGTCATGGATCGAGCACGGCCCGATCACCACGATCAGCCGGTCGTCCATCCCGTGCAGGATGCGGTGCATCGACTGGCGCGAGTTGTAGATCAGCTCGGACGCGGCTTCGGAGCACGCGAATTCGCGGATCAGGTGGGCGGGCGGCGTCAGTTCCTTGAGTTCGCGAATACGGACGTCGTCGGTGTTGTGCGGGGGCATGCTGTTTCTCCTTGGTTCCGGGCGCGGTTCGGTCAGTGCGAGTGCGCGTGCGGCAGATTCATCAATTCAGGCAATTCAGTGGTTTCGGTCGGGGCCGCGGGACCGCTGCGGCGGCGACCGGGTGGCGAAGGGCGAAAAAAAACCGCCGGGTTCGCCGGCGGTTTTTTCGGGAATTTCGGTTGCGCTTTACGCGCCATCAACCCTCTCGATCCGCCAGCGGTCTGAGATGCCAAAAAAAGTAAAAATAAAACTTGGCGGACATGACGGAGATTCGGTTCGTCAAAAAAGTTGATTCGGAATTTATACCCCGTCGCCGTGCGGCTGGCAACCGGGAAACGTCAAAAATGCGGACATTCCGCGCATTTTGAAGAAAACGCGCGGAATGTCTGCGCCGCGATGCGGTTATGCCGTACCGCCGACCGTCATCCTGTCGATCCGCAGGGTCGGCTGGCCGACGCCGACCGGCACGCTCTGGCCTTCCTTGCCACACACGCCGACGCCCGAGTCGAGCGACATGTCGTTGCCGATCATGCTCACGTCCTTCAGCGATTCGGGGCCGCTGCCGATCAGCGTCGCGCCCTTCACCGGGTAGGTGATCTTGCCGTTCTCGATCATGTACGCCTCGGACGCCGAGAACACGAACTTGCCGTTCGTGATGTCGACCTGGCCGCCGCCGAAGTTCACCGCGTACAGGCCGTTCTTCACCGACGCGATGATTTCCTGCGGATCCTTGTCGCCGTTCAGCATGTACGTGTTGGTCATGCGCGGCATCGGCAGCGCCGCGTACGATTCGCGGCGCGCGTTGCCCGTGACCGGCATCTTCATCAGGCGCGCGTTCAGCGTGTCCTGGATGTAGCCCTTCAGGATGCCGTCCTCGATCAGCGTCGTGCACTGCGTCGGGTTGCCTTCGTCGTCGATGTTCAGCGAGCCGCGGCGGTTCGGCAGCGTGCCGTCGTCGACGACGGTCACGCCCTTCGCGGCGACGCGCTCGCCGATCCGGCCCGCGAATGCCGACGAACCCTTGCGGTTGAAGTCGCCCTCGAGGCCGTGGCCGATCGCTTCGTGCAGCAGCACGCCCGGCCAGCCCGGCCCGAGCACGACCGTCATCGCGCCGGCCGGCGCAGGGCGGGCGTCGAGGTTCACGAGCGCCGCATGCACGGCGTCGTCGACGTAGCGCGACAGCACGTCGTCGGTGAAGTAGCCGTAGTCGAAGCGGCCGCCGCCGCCGCCGGAGCCGATCTCGCGGCGGCCGTTCTGCTCGGCGATCACCGTGACCGACACGCGCACGAGCGGGCGGATGTCGGCCGCGAGCGCGCCGTCGCTGCGCGCGACCAGCACGACATCGTATTCGCCGGCGAGGCCAGCCATCACCTGCGTGATGCGCGGGTCGCGGCCGCGTGCCATCTGCTCGATGCGCTCGAGCAGCTTGACCTTGGCCGTCGCGTCGAGCGACGCGAGCGGATCGGACGGCAGGTACAGGTCGCGGCCCGAGATGCCCTTCAGCGACGATGCCGCCTTGATCTTCTGGCGGCCGCCGCCGGCCGCCGCGATTGCCTTGGTGGCCGCAGCGGCTTGCGCGATGGCTTCCGGCGACAGGTCGTCGGAATACGCGAACGCGGTGCGGTCGCCCGCGACCGCGCGCACGCCGACGCCCTGGTCGATGCTGAAGCTGCCCGATTTGACGATGCCTTCCTCGAGGCTCCACGCTTCGCTGCGGGTCGCCTGGAAGTACAGATCCGCGTAGTCGACGCGATGCGTGAAGATGTCGGCGATCGTGCGCGTGAGCAGGCTTTCGTCGAGGCCGTACGGCGTGAGCAGGATGTCCTTCGCCAGCGCGAGGTTGCGGATGCCGGGTTCGATGATGTTCATGCGGATATCGGGGTTTCTCAAAAAGTTGTCGGGTGCTTCTGGGCAGATGGGTTGGCCGCGCGGCGTTTCAAGCGGTGCGGCGGATTCAGGTCAGCACGCGGTGCCGCCACGCGGGCAGGCTCTGGCGCACGTCGGCGATGCGCTGCGGATCGATCGCGCCGAGCACGACGCTGGCGCCCACGTCACGGACCGCGACGATCTCGCCCCACGGGTCGATCAGCATGCTGTGGCCCCAAGTGCGCCGGCCGTTCTCGTGCTTGCCGCCTTGCGCGGCCGCGAGCACGTAGCACTGGTTCTCGACGGCCCGCGCGCGCAGCAGCGTTTCCCAGTGCGCGCGGCCCGTCGTATACGTAAACGCCGACGGTACGACGATCAGCGCGCAGTCGCCCATCCTGCGATACAGCTCCGGAAAGCGGAGATCGTAACAGACCGACAGGCCGACCCGCCCGAACGGCGCGTCGAACGCGACGACCGTATCGCCCGCGCGGATCGTGCGCGCCTCGTCGAACGATTCGTCGCCTTTCTCGAAGTTGAACAGGTGGATCTTGTCGTAGCGCGCGGCTTCGTTGCCGGACGGATCGAACACGAGCGTCGTGTTGAGCACGCGATCGGGCTCCGGCGCCTTCAGCGGCAGCGTGCCGCCGATCACCCAGATACCGTGGCGACGCGCGGCTTCCGCGAGGAAGTGCTGGATCGGGCCGTCCTGGTAGGGTTCGGCGAGCGCGAGCTTGTCGGTGTCGCGGTGGCCCATGAAGCAGAAATACTCGGGCAGCAGCACGAGCTGCGCGCCTTCACCGGCGGCTTCCGCGATCAGGCGGCGGGCGTCGGCGAGATTGCGCGCGACGTCCGGCGTGCTCACCATCTGCAGCGCGGCGACCTGGAAGGGCGTGGCGGAACGGGTGTGGTCGGTCATCGCGGGATCGGTTGCGTCATAAATGGGGTGCGGCCCGGCACCGTGTGCGATTCGACGCGCGGCTCAATGATTCGCCGCATCGGCCGGACCGTGATTCATCTTACCCTGATCGCCCCGCACCCGCTCGATGTGCGGGTGCGCCCACGAGCCGGTGATCGCGTAGTCGAGCGCGAACGCGCGCGACAGCGTCTCCGACAGCGCGTAGTTCGCGGCCAGCACGCCGACGCCGAGCAGCGGGTTGATGATGGCCGCCCCGATCGCGGCGGCGCCCGCGCTGATCTTCGGTGCGACGTGCGCATGGAGGTCCTGCGTCTCGGCGCCGAGATCGACCGCGCCGCGCACGGCGACGTTCGCGGGCCCCGTCATCATCGAGAAGTCGTCGGTGCGGGCGATTCCGTTCGAGATCTGGCCGGTGCCGGTGATCTTGTCGAACGGCAGCCCCTTGCCGATCACGTCGCGGAAATTCAGCGTCAGGAAGCGCGCGAGGCTCTGCAGGCTCAGCACGCCGAGCAGCTTCGCCGCGCCCGGGTCGACCTTCAGGATCTGGCCGTGTTCGAGATCGATCGCGATCTGGCCGCCGAGCGACGGGAAGTCGAGCGCGGTCGGGCCGCCGCGCCAGCCGACCTTGCCGGTCACCGAGCCATGGCCGCCCGCCAGCGTGCGCGGCAGGCCGACGCGGTCGAGCAGTGCGCCCGCGTTGCCGATGTCGAGCTTGAAGTCGAACACGGTACGGCGCGGTGCGTCGCTCTCGTCGGCGCCGCGGGCGAGCGCGCGGCGCGACGTGCGCCAGTTGCCGGTCGCCGTCAGCTTCGCGTCCGGGTTCGACAGCTCCAGCTTGTCGAGCTGCCAGACCGGCGTGCCGGCTTCATCGATATTGCGCGCGTTGACGACGAGGCGGCCGATGTCGTGGTTGCGCGCGACGACCTGGTCGACGATCAGGTCGATCGACGGCATCGGGCGGTCGGTCGGTGTCGGCAGGTTCATCGCGCGGCCGACGAGATCGTGCTGCGCGCTGTCGGGCACCACGAGCTTCGCGAGCCGCGCGTTCAGCACGCCCGCGCCGTTGTGGCCGCCGCCCGGCGCCCACGACAGGTAGCCCGACACCTGGTTCGACGCGATGTTCGCCTGCCACAGTTCGTCGACGTGCGACGCGCCGATGATCACGTTTTCCCAGTTGCGCTTGAGCAGCTTCAGCGTGCCGAAGTGGAGCGCGAAACGCTTCGGCGCGAAGCTTGCGAAATCGACACGCGGCGCGGCCTGCGGCTCCGGCGCGCGCGGCGTGTCGGGCTTCAGCGTATGGGCAAGCGCGAGCCAGGCGTCGGCGTCCAGTTCGTTGACGTCGACGGCCGCGCTCACGCCGTCCTGCGGCATGTCGGGCATCCGGTGGATGCCCATCGCGCCGCGCACAGCGCGCAGCGGCTGGCCGCGCGTCGCGTCGAGCAGGTAGGTGGCCGACACGGGGCCGAGCGTCAGGTCCGCGTGTTCGAGGCGCTTGCCGTCGGTTTGCGGCGCCGGCTGCAGTGTGAAGCTGAACGGCATCGGCGTGCCGGCCGTCTTCGCGAACGGCGCGGGGAAATTCAGCGCGACGCCGGTCAGGTCGGAGTGAGCGCTGATGTCGGGCAAGCGGCCCGGTGCGCCGCGCACGGCGACCTTGTACGGTGCGTCGCCGACCACGTGTTCGAGCAGTGCGGCGGCCGGGCCGTGCAGGTTCAGGCCGCGTGCGGCGTCGAGCGCGAGCCGGCCGTCGACGTCTACCGTGTACGGGCCGTGCGACTGGAAGTTGCCGTTCGCGCGCACCGGGCCGCCGAGGAAGCGTCCCGACAGGTCGTGCAGCGATGCGCCGGCCTCGGTGAACCGGACACTGCCGCGCAGTGCCGACAGCGGCGGCACGCCATTGGTCGTCAGCGTGTTGCCGCCGAATGCGAGTGCGCCTTCGACGTGCGTGTGCGGATGCGCGACGTGCTGCGGAATCGTGATCTTGAGCCCGAGCGACGCCGGTCCCTGCGCATCGATCCGCTGGCCGATGTGCCCGCTCATCGTGCCGAGCGAGCTGTTGTCCGCGTAGTCGATCAGGTCGGCGAGCGGGCCCTGCGCATGGCCGTCGATGATGAGCGGCGAGTGGGTCGGATTGCCGAGATCGTCGATGCGGCCGGCGACCTTCGTCAGCGCGACGCGCTTGTAGTGTGCGCGGTGGATGTCGAAGCGCAGCTTGTTCTGCGCGAGCTCGAACACGCCGTCGATCCCGTCGAGCGCCGGCCAGACGCTCGGCGTGCCGTTCGCGAGCTTGCGCGGCGGGTACGGCGTCGGTTCGAAGCGGCCGCCGGTGAACGGCGCGACGATGTGGAACACGCCGGCGTCCGGCTCGTGTTCGAACGGGAATTTCTCGAGCGGGCCACGGGCGACGATCGACGCGCCCTTGGTCACCTGGCCGTCCTGCAGCGCGTGGCCGAGATAGTCGCGCAGGTGTTCGGACATCCCGGTCGGCAGGTAGCGGGGGATGCGCGCCACCGACGCGCGGGCGAAATCGGCGCGCAGGTCGAGCGAGCCGCGGCCGTGGCCGGGGTTCGCGTACGAGCCCGACACCGCGATTTCGGCATCGGGGTTCGAGACGAGCAGGTCGGGCAGCGATACGTCGACGCGCGCGTGCTTCTCGCCGGGCGCGGGCGTGATCGTCCATTTGGCATTGCCGCGCAGGCGGTCGAACGTCAGGCGCGGCTCGTCGAATTCGCCGGGCACCGTGACGGCCGCATTGACCGTGTCGAAATGTGCAGAGCCGCCTGTCTCGTTCGCGTCGACGCGGCCCCACAGGTTCTCGACACCCGGCCAGCCGGCGCGCGGGTGGCCGCGCGGCGAGAGCCCGGGCGGCGGTTCCTGCGCCGCGAAGCTGATGCCTTGCAGGTCGCCGAGGAAGCGGTAGCGCACGATCGGCGCGGCGCCCATGCGCCGCTCCTCGTCGGCGAGGCCCGCGTGCGCGGGTTTCGCGCGTTCGACCTCGATGTGATAGTTCGACACCATTCCGCGCGGGTCGATCTTGATCAGCTCGTTGCGCAGGCGTGCCGGCAGCGGCAGGCCGCGAATGAATTCGCTGAGGATGCCGAGATCGACGCGGTCGCCGACGACGCTCAACAACTGCCCCTGGTTCGCGGTCGGCACGCGGTAGCGGGCCGTCAGCGTCGACAGCGCGAGCGAGCGGGCCAGCGGCGTGCCGTCCGGCAGCGGCGGCTGGCCGAGCTCCGCGTTGAAGCGCGTCAGGTGCAGCTTGTAGTCGTGGCCGGCGTCGAGCTGCATGTCCCAGCCGAAGCCGACCGTCGGCACGTCGAGCCGCGGCTGCGTCGGGCGCACGCGCAGCGCGACGTCCGCGCCCTGCAGGTCGCCGCCCGCCGAATGCAGGTGGCCGTCGCTGAAGGTAGCCCAGATCGCGTTGTCGATCCGGCCCGCGTGAATCGTGAGCGGCATGTCGAGGTAGCGCGCCAGCGTCTGCAGGTCGACCGGGCCCGTCGACAGGTACGCGTCGCCCGTCCAGTTCGCCGGCTTGCCGATCGGCGCGAGCGGCTTGTGCTTGAAGCGCGCACGGAAGTCGAGCGGGCCGAGCAGCAGCGTGCCGTTCGCGGGCGCCTGCAGCGCGGCCTTGTGCACGCGGCCGGTGTTGAGCACCGCGAGCCGGATGCCCGACAGCACGAGCTCCGGCGCGTCATGCTGCGCGTCGCGCCAGCGCAGCGTGCCGCCGCGCAGCACGATTGCCTCCTGGTTCAGCAGCCACGTGCCGAACGTGTCGTTGCCGCCGTGGGTGGTCCCCACGCCGACGCCCGCGATGCTCAGCGAGCCGTCGGCGGCACGCGCGACGACCAGGTCGGGCTGGTCGACGATCAGGCTCGACAGCGCGGGCGACAGCCGCAGCAGCGACATCCATGACAGCGCGGCCGTCGCATGCGGCACCGACAGCGCGACCTTGCCGTCACGGCCGCGGATCGTCAGGTTCGTGAGTTCGACGCCCGGCTGCATGCCGGACCAGTTCGGGGAAAGCTTGCCGATTGAAAGCTGCGCGTGGAGCTTGTCGGACACCGCGCGTTCGATGCGCGGGCGGAATTCGTCGATGCGGGGCAGCAGGACGTAGCGCAGCCCGAGGAACGCGCCGGACGCGACGAAGTAGGTGCCGATCCCGACTGCCAGCGTCACCCTGAACACGCGACGCAGGACCGGATGATCGTGCTTCGGAGGTCCCGCTTCGGGCGCAGCTACGGCGGATTCCTGACGGTCGGACATGCGGCGGACGGGCGGCGATATGGTAGTTTTGCAGACTGACGTTGAAATGTATCACACGGGTTCGTGCCGGCGGCCGTTGCGGCAGCGCGGCACGGGCTTTCCGGCGCGCGGTTTCGCGACGGGCGCACCTGCCCCGCGACGCCGCGCCGAGTCCATGGAGCCGGTCGGGAGCGGGGCGCGTGTGCGTTTCCCGTGCCGGCCGGCCGTTCCGCCAGGCCCGCTTCTCGATGACCGACGCTTCCGCCCTGATCTGCACGTCCTATTCCCGTTACCTGGCCCGAGCGGCCGCCGCGCGGCCCGCGCTGGCCGAACAGATCGCCGTGTGGGCCGCCGCACCGCTCGCCCGCGCGCAGCAGGATGCGCGCCTCACCGAACTGCTCGGCACGCCGGCCGCCGGCACGGCTGCGCCGACCGAGGAGCAACTGAAGCGCGCGCTGCGGCAACTGCGCGCCGAGGTGTTTGGCGCGGTCGCGGAGCGCGACCTGCGCGGGCTCGCCGACGTCGCCGAAGTGACGGGCGCGATGACCGATCTCGCCGAGGTGTCGGTGCAGCGCTCGCTCGCGCTGCTGTCGGCCGAGCTCGAGGCGCTGTACGGCGAGCCGCGCGGCGCCGACGGCCAGCGCGTCGTGCTCGGCGTGGTCGGGATGGGCAAGCTCGGCGGCCGCGAGCTGAACGTGTCGTCGGACATCGACCTGATCTTCGTCTACGAGGACGACGGCGAGACGACCGGCGGCACGCGTTCGCCATTGTCCACGCAGGAATACTTCACGCGGCTCGGCCGGCGGCTGATCGGCGTGTTGTCGGAAGTCACGGCCGACGGCTACGTGTTTCGCGTCGACATGCGGCTGCGTCCGAACGGCGATTCGGGGCCGCTCGTCTGCAGCCTCGGCATGCTCGAGGAATATTTCTACGTGCAGGGCCGCGAGTGGGAACGCTACGCGTGGATCAAGGGGCGGCTCGTGTCGGAGGGCGAAAGCGACGCGGCGCAACGGCTGGCGTCGCAACTCGAGTCGCTCGTCAAGCCGTTCGTATACCGCCGCTACCTCGACTTCGGCGTGATCGGCGCGATCCGCTCGCTGCACCAGCAGATCCGGCAGGAAGCCGCGCGCCGCGCGTCGATGCGGCCCGACAAGGCCGACGACATCAAGCTCGGGCGCGGCGGGATCCGCGAGATCGAATTCAGTGCGCAGGTGTTCCAGCTGATCCGCGGCGGCCAGGATGCGGAGTTCCGCGTGCGGCCGACGCTCGCGGTGCTGCGCCATGCGCAGGCGCGCGGGCTGATCGGCGAGGATGTGCGTGCGCGCCTGACCGATGCCTACAATTTTCTGCGCACGCTCGAGCACCGGCTGCAGTACCGCAACGACGCGCAGACGCACGCGATGCCGGTCGAGCCCGACGAACGCGCGGCGCTGGCCGCGTCGCTGGGCTTTGCCGACTACGCGGCGCTGATGACGGTGCTGGACGGCCACCGCACGTTCGTCGAAGCGCAGTTCGACCAGATTTTTGCCGACAAGGCGAGCGGCGCGCCCTGCGCGGCCGGCGACGACACGGCAGCCGCGTGGATCTGGAGCGGCGCGCTGGCCGACGACGGCGAGGACGACGCGCTGGTCGCGCGTCTCGACGGCCTCGGTTTCAAGGATCCGGCCACCGTGCTCGCCCGGCTGCGCGCGATCTGGCAGTCGTCGCGCTACACGGGCCTGCCGGAAAAGAGCCGGCAGCGCTTCGACAGCGTCGCGCAGCGGGCGCTCGACGCCGCGCCGAACATCGACGCCGCGCGCCGCGACGACACGATCGTGCGCCTGTTCGACCTGCTCGAGACGGTCAGCCGGCGCGGTGTCTATCTCGCATTGCTGACCGAATATCCGGCCGCGCTCGACCGCGTGCTGTCGGTGCTCGGTGCGACGCGCTGGGGCGGCGGCTACCTGATCCGCCATCCGCAGCTGCTCGACGAACTGCTCGACGACGAGGCGATCGCGAGCCCGTTCGACTGGCCCGCGTTCAAGGACGCACTGCGCGCGCGACTCGCCGCGGCCGACGGCCCCGAGCAACAGATGGACCTGCTGCGGCACGCCCAGCACGCGGAGGTGTTCCGGATCCTGCTGATCGATCTGGCCGGGCAACTGTCGGTCGAGCACGTGAGCGACCGGCTGTCCGAGCTGGCCGACGCGGTGCTCGACGTGACGATCGAAGTCGTCTGGTCGCAGCTCGCGAAGCGCCATCGCGACGTGCCGAAGTTCGCGGTGATCGCGTACGGCAAGCTCGGCGGCAAGGAGCTCGGCTACGCATCGGATCTCGACCTGATCTTCCTGTACGACGACGCCGACGAGCGCTCGGCGGACGTCTACACGACCTTCACGCGGCGCCTGATCACGTGGCTCACCACGGCGACCGGGGCGGGCGCGCTGTTCGACATCGACCTGCGGCTGCGGCCGAACGGCGAGGCCGGCCTGCTCGTCACCGATCTCGACGCGTTCCGCCGCTACCAGCTGCGCGAGGGCGACGCCGCGAATACCGCGTGGGTCTGGGAGCACCAGGCGCTGACGCGTGCCCGCTACAGCGCGGGCGACGCGCAGATCGGCGCGGACTTCGAGGCGATCCGCCAGCAGGTGCTGACGACGCCGCGCGACGGCGGCGTGCTTGCGAAGGAAATCGTCGACATGCGCGGCAAGGTGTTCGCCGGCCACCCGAACCAGACCGAGCTGTTCGACCTGAAGCACGATCGCGGCGGGATGGTCGACATCGAGTTCATCGTCCAGTACTGGGTGCTGCTGCACGCGTCGAGCGATGCCGAGCTGATCCGCAACACGGGCAACATCGCGCTGCTGCGCGAGGTCGCGCGCTTCGGGTTGATGGGCGAGGACGAGGCCGAGCGGGTGGGTGCGGCGTACCGGAAGTACCGGAAGCTGCAGCACAAGCTGCGGCTCGATGGCATGGAAAAGGCGCGGGTCGATCCGGCGGTGGTGGCCGACGAGCGGGCCGCTGTCACGGCGCTGTGGGAGCGCGTGTTCGGGGCGGTTGAAACGGATAGTTGAAACGGCCGTTCGATGCGGTGCGGCAGGGTGGACGCGATTGCGCCACCGGGCAAAAAAGGACCGGCGCGTGCGCCGGTCTTTTTGCGTTCGATGAACGGATAACGGGTGGCCAGCGTCAGGCGGCCAGCATTTCCTTCGCGTGCTTGCGCGTGGTCGCCGTGATCTCGAGGCCGCCGAGCATCCGTGCGACTTCCTCGATGCGGCTGGCGCGGTCGAGTGCGACGACGGTCGACACCGTACCGCCACGGTCGTCGGCGCCTTTTGCGACCTGGTAGTGGTGATCCCCGCGCGCGGCGACTTGCGGCAGGTGTGTCACGCACAGCACCTGGCGATCGCGCCCGAGCTGGTGCAGCAGGCGGCCGACCACTTCGGCGACGCCGCCGCCGATGCCCGTATCGACTTCGTCGAAGATCAGCGTCGGCGTCGGGCTTGCCGCGCTGGCGATCACCGCGAGCGCGAGGCTGATCCGCGCGAGCTCGCCGCCCGACGCAACCTTCGCGAGCGGCCGCAGCGGCACGCCGGGGTGCCCGGCGACCCGGAATTCGACCTGTTCAAGCCCGTGCGGGCCGCCGTCGGCGAGCGGGACGAGCGCGACTTCGAAGCTCCCGCCCGCCATCGACAGCTCCTGCATGCTGGCCGTGACGGCCGTGCCGAGCGCCTTGGCGGCCTGCGCGCGTGCCTTGGACAGGTGCTTCGCGTCGGCGAGATAGGCTTCCCGCGCCTTGGCCTGCACCGCCACGAGCGCGCCGAGGTCGGCCGCCGCATCGAGTGCGGCGAGCTGCGCGCGGCGTGCCGCGTGTTCTTCGTGCAGCGTGTCGGGCGGCAAGCGGAACTTGCGGGCGGTCGAGTGCAGCGCATCGAGGCGCGATTCGACCTGCGCGAGCCGTTCGGGGTCGAGATCGACGCGCTGCGCATAGTGAGACAGCGAATAGACGGCTTCCTGCAACTGGATCTCCGCCGGTTCGAGCGACGCGAGCGCGTCGCCGAGCGAGGTGTCGTAGTCGGCGAGGCTGCGCAGCTTCGACACGATCGCGCCCAGCTGCGCGAGCATCGCGTCGTCGGACTCGGACAGCGCGTTGAGCGCACCGCGCACGCCTTCGATCAGGTTCGCCGAATGCGACAGGCGCTTGTGCTCGTTGCTGACTTCGTCCCATTCGCCGGCTTGCGGCGCGAGCTTGTCGAGTTCGGCGAGCTGCCAGGCGAGCTTTTCGCGTTCGAGCTGCAGCTCGCGCTCGTGCGCTTTGGCTGCTTCGATCGCCTGCGTCGCGTCGCGCCACACGCGCCATGCGCGCGCGACGTTCGCGGCATCGGCGACGAGGCCGGCATGCGTATCGAACAGCTCGCGTTGCGCGTCGGGCCGCATCAGCAGCTGGTGCGCGTGCTGGCCGTGGATGTCGACGAGCATTTCGCCGAGCTCGCGCAGCTGCGCGAGCGTCGCGCTGGTGCCGTTGATGAACGCGCGCGACCGGCCGTTCGCATCGATCACGCGGCGCAGCATCACGGTGTCCTCGGTGTCGAACGCGTGTTCGTCGAGCCAGCGCGCGACGCGGTCGTGCGGCGTGAATTCGGCGGTGATGTCGGCGCGGCCGCAGCCGGTGCGCACGACGCTCGCGTCGGCACGTTCGCCGAGCGCGAGGGCGAGGGCGTCGATCAGGATCGATTTCCCGGCACCGGTTTCGCCGGAAAAGACGGAAAAGCCGCTGTCGAATTCGAGATCGAGCGCGGCGACGATGACGAAGTCGCGGATCGAGAGGTGGCGGAGCATGGTGTCGGGCGGAGCGGCGTCAGGACGCCTTGTCGTCTTCGTTCGAGGCGTGTTCGTTCCAGTGCAGCTTCTTGCGCAACGTCGCGTAGTAGCTGTAGCCGATCGGGTGCAGGAACGGCACCGTGTGCTTCGAGCGGCGCACCTCGATCGTGTCGTTCAGTTCGAGCGCGGTGAACGACTGCATGTCGAAGTTCACGTTGACGTCGCGCCCGCCGACGATCTGGATCGCGATTTTCGAATCGTCGGGCAGCACGATCGGCCGGTTCGACAGCGCGTGCGGCGCGATCGGCACGAGCACGATGCCTGCCAGCTGCGGATGGAGGATCGGGCCGGCCGACGACAGCGCGTAAGCGGTCGAGCCGGTCGGCGTCGCGACGATCAGGCCGTCCGAACGCTGGTTGTACATATATCGGCCGTCGACCGACGCGCGCAGCTCGACCATCCCGGAGAAGCCGCTGCGGTTCACGACGACATCGTTGAAGGCGAGCGCATGGTAGATCGGTTCGCCGTCGCGCATGATCCGGGCCTCGAGCAGCGCGCGCTCCTCGCGCTCGAACTTGCCCGACAGGATCACCGGGACGAGCGCCTGCATGTCGGCCGCCGCGATGTCGGTGATGAAGCCGAGCCGCCCGTGGTTGATCCCGATCAGCGGTGTCCTGTACGGCGCGAGCTGACGGCCGATGCCGAGCATCGTCCCGTCGCCGCCCAGTACGACCGCCACGTCGGCGCGCGCCCCGATTTCGGCCGGGGTCAGCGCCGGATAGCCGGTGATGCCGATCTCGCGCGCGGTTTCGGCTTCGAAGACGACCTCGAAGCCCCGCTTGGCGACGCAGGCGGCCAGTGTGGCGAGCGGCTCGGCGATGTTCGGCGTGTTGCTCCGGCCGACGAGCGCGACAGTGTTGAACTGATTACCGGTTTTCATGCCGGCATTACACCATAGCTCGTTGACGAAAAGAACCGGCTGTGCGCAGACGGGGCCGGATCGGGCCGGCCCGCGCAACGGTAGCCGACGCCACTCGCCGCGGTCGCGCGGTTGCGCTAAAATTTTCCACCATGCTAGATCCTCGCGCACGAACCCTCCTGAAAACCCTGATCGAACGGTATATCGCCGACGGTCAGCCAGTCGGATCGCGCACGTTGTCCCGTTACTCCGGGCTCGAGCTGAGCCCGGCAACGATCCGCAACGTGATGTCCGACCTGGAGGAGCTCGGCCTCGTGTCGAGCCCGCACACGTCGGCCGGCCGAGTGCCGACGCCGCGCGGCTACCGGCTGTTCGTCGACACGATGCTGACGGTCGAGGCGCCGATCGACGCCGAAGCCGTTGCGCGGCAGGTGCAGAACACGCTGCAGGCCGGCGAGCCGCAGCAGCGCGTCGTGGCGGCCGCCGCGAGCGTGCTGTCCAACCTGTCGCAGTTCGCGGGCGTGGTGCTCACGCCGCGCCGCAGCCACGTGTTCAAGCAGATCGAGTTCATGCGCCTGTCGGACAAGCGCATCCTGCTGATCATCGTCACGCCCGAGGGCGACGTGCAGAACCGGATGCTCGCGACGCCGCGCGATTACTCGCCGTCGCAACTGACCGAGGCGTCCAACTACATCAACGCGCATTTCGCCGGACTGTCGTTCGACGAGGTGCGCCGCCGCCTGCGCGACGAGATCGACCAGTTGCGCGGCGACATGACCGCGCTGATGCATGCCGCCGTGACGGCCAGCACCGAGGTGCCGGACACCGAGGACACCGTGCTGATTTCCGGCGAGCGCAACCTGCTCGAAGTGGCGGATCTTTCGTCCGACATGGCTCGGCTGCGCAAGCTGTTCGACGTATTCGACCAAAAGACGGGCCTCCTGCAACTGCTCGACGTGTCGAGCCACGCCCAGGGCGTGCAGATCTTCATTGGCGGCGAATCGACGCTCGTGCCGATCGAGGAAATGAGCGTCGTGACCGCGCCTTACGAGGTGAACGGGCAGATCGTCGGCACGCTCGGCGTGATCGGCCCGACCCGCATGGCGTACAACCGCGTGATACCGATCGTCGACATCACCGCGCGCCTGCTGTCGCTCACGCTGAGCCAGCAGTAGCCTGCCGTCGCCAGCCCGATCCTGCCCCGTCATCGTGCCGCGGCACCGTGTGTGCCGACAGTCGGCCGAACGGCCAGCCGACCGGCGCGCAGCGGCCCGCTATAATTGAGAGCCGTCCGGTCCCGTGCCCAGAGCACGTAATTGCCCATGCGTTTCGATCTTGAGCCGCCTTCGAGCACCGCGGCTGCCCATCGCATCGGCGTGCTGCTGATCAATCTCGGCACGCCCGACGCACCCACGCCGCGCGCGGTACGGCGCTACCTGGCCGAATTCCTGTCGGATCCGCGGGTCGTCGAGATTCCGCAGGCTATCTGGCAGGTGCTGCTGCGCACGGTGATCCTGCCGCTGCGCGGCCGCGCGTCTGCAAAGAAATACGCAGCCGTCTGGATGCCCGAGGGCTCGCCGCTGCGCGTGTACACGGAACGCCAGACCGACAGCGTGCGACATCTGCTCGTGTCGAACGGCTATCAAGTGCAGGTCGACTACGCGATGCGCTACGGCAGCCCGAACATTTCGCACGCGCTCGCGCAGTTCAAGCGCGCGGGCGTCGAGCGCGTGCTGCTGATGCCGATGTACCCGCAATATTCGGCGTCGACCACGGCCACGGCCTTCGACGCCGCCTTCGAAGCGCTCGCGCGCATGCGCAACCAGCCCGAGGTGCGCACGGTGCGGCACTACGCCGACCATCCGGCCTATATCCATGCGCTGGCCGAGCAGGTGCGCCAGTATTGGGCGCAGCACGGCCGGCCCGACTTCGCGGCCGGCGACAAGCTCGTGCTGAGCTTTCACGGCGTGCCGAAGCGCACGCTCGACCTCGGCGACCCCTATCACGACCAGTGCCAGCAAACGGGCGCGCTGCTGATGGCCGCGCTCGGGCTGTCGACCACCGAATGCCGCGTCACGTTCCAGTCGCGCTTCGGCAAGGCCGAATGGCTGCAGCCTTACACCGCGCCGACGCTGCGCGAGTTCGGCGAGGCCGGCGTGCGGCGGGCCGACGTGTTCTGTCCCGGTTTCACGGCCGACTGCCTGGAGACGATCGAGGAGATCGGCATGGAAGTGCGTGACGAGTTCCTCGCCGGCGGTGGCAAGGTGTTCCACCGCATTCCATGCCTGAATGGCGCGCCCGCGTGGATCGGTGCGCTCGGCGAGATCGTCGCCGAGAATCTGCAGGGCTGGCCGGTCGGGGCCGCGCAGCCCGAAACCGTGGGTTGAGATGAAACGACCCCCACGCTCATTTCGTTCACTGCCCCCCGAGGGGGCGGTCAGCCTCCTTGGGGCGGCCCGGCGGAGGCTGCGATGAACTACAAGATTTCGACCGAACCGGGCGCGAAGCTGCGCATCGACAAATGGCTGTGGGCGGCCCGGTTCTTCAAGACGCGCTCGCTCGCGACCGATGCGGTCGACAAGGGGCACGTGAAGATCGGCGGCGCGGCGGTCAAGCCGGCGAAGGAAGTGCGCGTGGGCGACGAGGTCGAGATTGCGATCGACGGCATCGTCTGGCACATTGCCGTGCTCGGCATGTGCGACGTGCGCGGGCCGGCGAGCGTCGCACAGACGCTTTACGCGGAAACGGAAGCAGGGCGGGCCGCGCGGCTCGCCGAACTGGAGCGGCGCCGCACGTATCGCGAGCCGGCAGCCGAGTTGCACGGGCGGCCGACGAAGCGCGACCGGCGCATCATCGACAGATTTTCTGGTGGGAGCTGAACATCTGGTCGAACGTCGCCCGCGCGCTTCCGTATTCGGTCGTGCGGTCGGTGACGGCTCCCGACAGGCAGATGGTGGTGGTGCCGGCAATGAGTACCAGCGCGACCACCGAGATCGCAAAGGTCAGTTTCATGGTACTCCCCTCGAGAAGAAGGGTGAAAACGGCGCCAGGTGGATGTCAGGCGACGGTCAGCTAGGGGTAAACACGCTTTTCCGACGCTTGAGTGGAGTGTAGTGCAGCGGGCCTGTGCCAAGCTAGTACTTGCCAGGTAAGCGTTGTTACCGGCCGTTTCGCCCGATCTGGCGGACTATGCGGCCGATGCCCCGGCGTGACGCGCGGTTGTTTCGCGGTATTGGAGAATGCCGGCGAATAACCCTCTTGAAATCGTCGTTTTCACCCTTATTTGCACCAGCAATGTGCGGTGCCACCGGGTATATAACCCGGCGGTTGCCGATTTGGCTTCAACCTCTAATCGACTTTCAGCGACATGGAAAACACGCAAGAGAACCCGGCATCCCAATCGGCCGAAGATATCGGCAGCGAGAAGCAGGCGGCGCAAGGCGCTGCTCCCGCCGCCGAAGCAGCCGACGCGGCGCTCGCGGAGGCTCAAGCCAAGGTCGCCGAGCTGCAGGAGAGCTACCTGCGGGCGAAGGCCGAAACCGAGAACGTCCGCCGCCGCGCGCAGGACGACGTCGCGAAGGCGCACAAGTTCGCGATCGAGAGCTTTGCGGAGCACCTGCTGCCCGTACTGGACAGCCTGGAAGCGGCCGTCAACGATACGTCCGGCGACATCGCGAAGGTGCGCGAAGGTGTCGAGCTGACGCTGCGCCAGCTGACGAGCGCGCTCGAGAAGGGCCGCGTCGTCGCGCTGAACCCGGTCGGCGAGAAGTTCGATCCGCATCAGCACCAGGCAATTTCGATGGTGCCGGCCGAGCAGGAGCCGAACACCGTCGTCACCGTGCTGCAAAAGGGCTACACGATCGCCGACCGCGTGCTGCGTCCGGCGCTCGTTACCGTCGCGCAGCCGAAGTAAGGCCGTCGCGATGCTGCCAGCCGGCGTCGATCCGGCCGCGTTCAACGCGTTCGACATGCAGGCACTGGACGCCGGCACGTTCGACGCGGCGATCGGCGGCGCGGGTGATGCGCTCGCGGTGGTGTTCTTCTGGGGCGTCGACTGCTTCAACTGCGAGATCGCGAAGAAGGCGATGCTCGCCCAGCCCGACGCGATCCGCGCGCTGGACCTGAAGTGGTTCCATTGCAATGTGTACGAACACCACCAGCTGGGGCGCCGCTTCGGGCTGCACGGCGTGCCGACGTGGTTCTTCTTCCACCGCGGCAAGCGGCTCGGGCGCGCGACGGGCTGGCATGGCCTCGCGCAGTTCCAGGCAGCGGTGTCGGCGGCACGCGCGAAAATCGCCGCGTCGGGCGGCGATCCGCCGGGCGGCGATCCGCTAGCCGGCAGCGATTGAAAAAATTTAATATCCGCATCGCTCGTCGGGTCTTGAAAACGGATCGGACGGACGCATTTCGGGAACAGAGTTGAATTCTGGCGCGCGAAACCGCCCCCAAACGCGGCGTTTTGCGCAGCAAACAAGCATTTCTGGAGATTAGGAAAAATGGGAAAGATCATCGGTATTGACCTCGGCACCACGAACTCGTGCGTCGCCATCATGGAAGGCAACCAGGTCAAGGTCATCGAGAACTCGGAAGGCACGCGCACCACGCCGTCGATCATCGCCTACATGGACGACAATGAAGTGCTCGTCGGCGCGCCGGCCAAGCGCCAGTCGGTGACCAACCCGAAGAACACGCTGTTCGCAGTGAAGCGCCTGATCGGCCGCCGCTTCGAAGAGAAGGAAGTCCAGAAGGACATCGGCCTGATGCCGTACACCATCATCAAGGCCGACAACGGCGATGCATGGGTTGAAGCGCACGGCGAAAAGCTCGCGCCGCCGCAGGTTTCGGCGGAAGTGCTGCGCAAGATGAAGAAGACGGCCGAAGACTACCTCGGCGAGCCGGTCACGGAAGCCGTGATCACGGTGCCGGCGTACTTCAACGACAGCCAGCGCCAGGCAACCAAGGACGCTGGCCGCATCGCAGGCCTCGAAGTCAAGCGGATCATCAACGAGCCGACCGCGGCTGCGCTCGCGTTCGGCCTCGACAAGGCCGAGAAGGGCGACCGCAAGATCGCCGTGTATGACCTCGGCGGCGGCACGTTCGACGTGTCGATCATCGAAATCGCGGACGTCGACGGCGAAATGCAGTTCGAAGTGCTGTCGACCAACGGCGACACGTTCCTCGGCGGCGAAGACTTCGACCAGCGCATCATCGATTACATCATCGGCGAGTTCAAGAAGGAGCAGGGCGTCGACCTGTCGAAGGACGTGCTCGCGCTGCAGCGCCTGAAGGAAGCCGCTGAAAAGGCGAAGATCGAGCTGTCGTCGAGCCAGCAGACCGAAATCAACCTGCCGTACATCACGGCCGACGCATCGGGCCCGAAGCACTTGAACCTGAAGATCACCCGCGCGAAGCTGGAAGCGCTGGTGGAAGACCTGGTCGAGCGCACGATCGAACCGTGCCGCATCGCGATCAAGGACGCAGGCGTCAAGGTGTCGGACATCGACGACGTGATCCTGGTCGGCGGCCAGACGCGTATGCCGAAGGTGCTGGAGAAGGTGAAGGAATTCTTCGGCAAGGATCCGCGCCGTGACGTGAACCCGGACGAAGCCGTCGCAGTCGGCGCGGCGATCCAGGGCCAGGTCCTGTCGGGCGACCGCAAGGACGTGCTGCTGCTCGACGTGACCCCGCTGTCGCTCGGTATCGAGACGCTCGGCGGCGTGATGACGAAGATGATCAGCAAGAACACGACGATCCCGACGAAGCACGCTCAGGTGTACTCGACGGCGGACGACAACCAGGGCGCCGTGACGATCAAGGTGTTCCAGGGCGAACGCGAAATGGCAGCCGGCAACAAGCTGCTCGGCGAGTTCAACCTCGAAGGCATCCCGCCGGCACCGCGCGGCGTGCCGCAGATCGAAGTGACCTTCGACATCGACGCGAACGGCATCCTGCACGTCGGCGCGAAGGACAAGGCGACCGGCAAGGAAAACAAGATCACGATCAAGGCGAACTCGGGCCTGTCCGAGGCTGAAATCGACCAGATGATCAAGGACGCGGAAGCGAACGCAGCGGAAGATCACAAGCTGCGCGAGCTGGCTGATTCGCGCAACCAGGGCGACGCGCTGGTCCACAGCACGAAGAAGGCGCTGACCGAGTACGGCGACAAGCTGGACGCGGGCGAGAAGGAAGCCATCGAAGCGTCGCTGAAGTCGCTCGAGGAAGTGCTGAAGGACACGTCCGCCGACAAGGCTGCGATCGACGCGAAGGTCGAGGAACTCGGCAAGGTTTCGCAAAAGCTCGGCGAAAAGATGTACGCCGACATGCAGGCCCAGCAAGCAGGTGCGGCCGGCGCAGCGGGTGCAGCGGAAGGCGCGGCTCACGCGGGCGGCGCGCAGCAGGCTGCCGACGATGTCGTCGACGCCGAGTTCAAGGAAGTGAAGAAGGACTAAGCCGGGTTGCCCCGGTGCCGCACGCCGCGCGCGCAACCCGCGCGCGGCGCGGCCGACGGGTTGGCTGACAAGCGGTCTGTCTTTCCTTCCGGATGGCCGGATCGACTCCACGCCTGGCGGGCTTCGCGGCCCTCCGGGCACATTTGTTTTTTGGCGGGTGCTGCGCGAGCCGTCCGCGGCGGGCGCGGCGCCAGACGAGTCGAGAGACTTTACTGCAGGCGAAAGGAGCCGCCGTGTGCGCGATGCGCGGCGGCACAGTGAATCGATATGGCGAAACGGGATTACTACGAGGTTCTGGGCGTCGCGAAGAATGCGAGCGACGACGAAATCAAGAAGGCGTATCGCAAGCTTGCGATGAAGTATCACCCTGACCGCAATCCGGACAACAAGGATGCGGAAGAGCATTTCAAGGAGGCGAAGGAAGCCTACGAAATGCTGTCGGACGGCCAGAAGCGGGCGGCGTACGACCAGTACGGCCACGCGGGCGTCGATCCGAACATGGGCGGTGCGGGTGGTCAGGGTTTCGGCGGTTTCGCGGACGCGTTCGGCGACATCTTCGGCGACATCTTCGGCCAGGCCGCGGGCGGTGCCGCGCGCGGCGGCCGTGGCGGCCCGCAGGTGTATCGCGGCGCGGACCTGCGCTACAGCATGGAAATCACGCTCGAGCAGGCTGCACACGGCTACGACACGCAGATCCGCGTGCCGAGCTGGGTGTCGTGCGAGGTCTGCCACGGGTCGGGCGCTAAGCCCGGCACGAAGCCGGAAACCTGCCCGACCTGTCACGGCCAGGGCACGGTGCGCATGTCGCAGGGCTTCTTCAGCATCCAGCAGACCTGCCCGAAGTGCCACGGCACGGGCACCTACATCCCCGAGCCGTGCGTGCATTGCCACGGGTCGGGCAAGGTGAAGGAAACCAAGACGCTCGAAGTGAAGATCCCGGCCGGGATCGACGACGGGATGCGGATCCGCTCGGCCGGCAACGGCGAACCGGGCATCAACGGCGGGCCGCCGGGCGACCTGTACGTCGAGATCCACATCAAGCCGCACTCGGTGTTCGAGCGCGACGGCGACGATCTCCACTGCCAGATGCCGATCCCGTTCACGACCGCCGCGCTCGGCGGCGAGATCGAGGTGCCGACGCTGGCCGGTCGTGCTTCGTTCCCGGTGCCGGAAGGCACGCAGTCGGGCAAGACGTTCCGCCTGCGTGGCAAGGGCATCAAGGGGCTGCGTTCGAGCATCGCGGGCGATCTGTACGTCCACGTGCAGGTCGAGACGCCGGTGAAGCTGACCGACAACCAGCGCGACCTGCTCAAGCAGTTCGAGAAATCGCTGGCCGAGGGCGGCGCGCGTCATAGCCCGCAGAGCAAGAGCTGGTTCGACCGTGTGAAGAGCTTCTTCGAGTAACTCGAGTAACAGCATGACTGAAGGCAACGAGAGCGCGTCGTTCGCGCTCTTGGACGATTGCGACTCGACCGCGCTCGCGCGGTCGAGTCGTTTGTATTCGGGGTTCGTGCGCGAACGTGTGTGCACGGATCCGGCTCGGCTCGACGAGGTCGACGCGGCCGTGGCGCAGGACCTGCGCGACGGGCTGCACGCGGTCGTCGTCGGCGATTACGAATTCGGACGCAACCTGCAACGAGCGCAGCCGGGCCATGCCCCGCTGCGCTTTTTGCTGTATGCGTGCTGCGAGCGCCTGTCGTGCGACGAAGTCGACGCGTGGCTCGCGCACCAGGACGGCGGCGGTACGCCGTCGATTGCGGGCGTCGCGCATGTCGGGAAGAGCGTGTCGCGCGATGCGTTCGACGCGGCGATCGCCGCAGTGCACGACGCGCTGCGCGCGGGCGATTCGTATCAGGTCAACTACACGTACCGGCTGAACTTCGACGTGTTCGGCACGCCGCTCGCGCTGTACCGGCGGCTGCGTGCGCGCCAGCCCGTGCGCTACGGCGCGCTGATCGCGTTGCCCGACGGTACGTGGGTCGTGTCGTGCTCGCCCGAGCTGTTCGTCGAGAAGCACGGCGACGTGCTGCGCGCGCGGCCGATGAAGGGCACCGCACCACGTTCGGCCGACCCGCGCGACGATGCGGCCGCCGCCGCGTTTCTCGCGAACGATCCGAAGAACCGCGCGGAAAACGTGATGATCGTCGACCTGCTGCGCAACGACGTGTCGCGGATCGCGCGCACCGGCACGGTCCGCGTACCGGCGTTGTTTTCCGTCGAGCCGTATGCGTCGGTGTGGCAGATGACGTCGACGGTCGAGGCCGGCTGGCGCGACGGGACGACATTCGCGCAGATGCTGCGTGCGCTGTTTCCGTGCGGGTCGATCACGGGTGCGCCAAAGCACAAGACGATGGAACTGATCGACGCGATCGAGTCGACGCCGCGCGGGCTCTATACGGGCGCGATCGGCTGGCTTGACGCTGCGACGCAAGGTGCCGATTCCGACGCGCTGGGCGATCGCCTGGCCGGTTGCGGCGATTTCTGCCTGTCGGTCGCGATTCGTACGCTGACGCTCGACGCGGCCGGCGAAGGCGCTGACTGCGAGGGTGTGACACGAGCCGATGCCGAAACACGCCGTTCGGAAGCGGCAATCGCCGGCCGGCGCCGCGGCACGATGGGGGTCGGCGCGGGCATCGTGCTCGACAGTGTCGCGGCCGACGAATATGCGGAGTGCGAATTGAAAGCACGATTCCTGACGGACGCCGATCCCGGCTTCCAGCTGTTCGAAACGACCGCCGCCACGCGTGCGGACGGCATCCGGCATCTCGATCGCCATCTGGCGCGACTGCAGCGTAGCGCGGATGCGTTCGGCTTCCGCTTCGACGCCGACGCGTTGCGTCGCGAGATCGACGCGCGCTGCGCGGCGCTCGACGGCGACGGCGCTTACCGGATGAAGCTCGCGCTCGCGAAGGACGGCACGATCGAGATCATCACGGCGCCGCTCAAGCCGCTGCCGGCGGGGCCGGTCGGCGTGCTGCTGGCGTCCGCGCACGGCTTCGCACCGACTCGCGCGAACGATGCGCTGCTGCTGCACAAGACCACGCGCCGCGCCGAATACGATCGCGCGTGGCAGGCGGCGGAGGCACTCGGCGGTTTCGACATGCTGTTCGTCAACGAGCGCGGCGAGGTGACGGAAGGCGGGCGCTCGAACCTGTTCGTGAAGCTCGACGGCCAGTGGGTGACGCCGCCGCTCGAGTCCGGCGTGCTGCCGGGCGTGATGCGCGGCGTGCTGCTCGACGATCGTGCGTTCGGCGCGACGGAGCGGGTCGTGACCCGCGACGATCTCGCGCGTGCGGAGGCGCTATTGCTGACCAACGCGCTGCGCGGCGCGCTCGACGCGGTACTGAAGTAACCGGCAGAGCGACCGCTACTGGCAGCGTAAGCAAGAAAAAGCGCGGCGCCCCGCAAAGGGCGCCGCGCTTTTTTCATCGAGGCGCCGGCGAACGCATCGCCGGCACTTCCCCGGACGTCAGAACGAATGCTCTGGGCCGGGGAACGAACCGTCCTTCACCGCGCGCACGTACGCTTCGACGGCCGCCTGGATATTCGATTCGCCCTGCATGAAATCCTTCACGAAGCGCGGCCGTTTGCCGGGGAACACACCGAGCATGTCGTGCAGCACGAGCACCTGGCCCGAGCAGTCGGCGCCTGCGCCGATGCCGATCGTCGGCACGCGCAGCATGTGCGTGACTTCGGACCCGATCAGCGTCGGCACGGCTTCGAGCAGCACGACCTGCGCACCGGCCGCTTCGACCGCGCGCGCGTCGCGCAGCAGTTGCGCGGCGCCGGCTTCGGTCTTGCCTTGCACCTTGAAACCGCCGAACGCGTGCACCGACTGCGGCGTGAGGCCCACGTGCGCACACACGGGCACCGCGCGCTCCACGAGGAAGCGGATCGTCTCGGCGAGCCATTCACCGCCTTCCAGCTTGACCATCTGCGCCCCGGCGCGCATCAACTTGACGCTGCTCGCGAATGCCTCGGCCGGCGTGCCGTACGTGCCGAACGGCAGGTCGGCCATGATCAGCGCGCGCGGCTGCGCGCGGGCGACGCAGGCGGTGTGATACGCGATGTCGTCGAGCGACACGGGCAGCGTGGTCGAGTGGCCCTGCAGCACGTTGCCGAGCGAATCGCCGATCAGCAGCACGTCGACGCCCGAACGGTCGAGCAGTGCGGAAAAGCTCGCGTCGTAGCAGGTGAGCATTGCGATCTTCTCGCCGGCGTCGCGCATTGCCTGCAGCTTGGGCACCGTGACGGCAGGCCGGCTCGATTCCTGGAGATAGGTCATGGGAAATCCGGTTCGAATGGGTGAGGAACGACAGGCGAGGACGCGTCAGCGCGTCGTCTCGCCCTTGACGAAGAATTCCTTGCGGCCGCGCATCGTCTCGATGCGCTCGACCAGCAGGGCGAGATCTTCGGGGGAATCCAGCGGGTTCAGGTGTTCGGCCGCGACCGTCAGCACCGGCGTGCGATCGTAGTGGTAGAAGAATTCGTTGTACGCGTCGACGAGCGAGCGCAGGTACGCATCGCTGATCTGCAGTTCCATCGGCAGCCCGCGCTTCTGGATGCGCGAGAACAGCACTTCCGGGCTCGCCTGCAGGTAGACGACGAGGTCGGGCGACGGCGCCTGCGGCACGTCGACGTGCGTCGCGACCGAGCGATAGAGCTGCCACTCGTCTTCCGGCAGGTTCAGCCGCGCGAAGATGTCGTTCTTCTGCGGCATGAAATCGGCGATGACCGGGCGGCCCGTTTCGAGCGCACCGATCAGCTCGCGAGCCTGCTGCGCGCGCTGCAGCGCGAACGACAGCTGCACGGGCAGCGCGTAGCGCGCGGTGTCGCGATAGAAGCGTTCGAGGAACGGGTTGTCCTGCGGGCGCTCGAGCAGCGTCTGCATCGACCAGCGTTCGCCGAGCAGGCGCGCGAGCGTCGTCTTGCCGACGCCGATCGGGCCTTCGATCACGAGATAGCGATGCGGGGCGCGCAGGTCGGGCGCGGTGACGGTGAGGGGAGTCGGGGTCATCGGCAGCGGTTCTTGTCGGCGGCTTCGCTGGCAGCGAGCGCCTTCTGCATCAGGCACTGGCAGGTCTGCACCTTCTCGACGCGCTGGTCCGCGACGGCGGCGAGGAAGGCATCGGCCCGGCCGCGCGCGGGGATGTCGAGTGCCGGCTCGATCTCGACGAGCGGCACGAGTGCGAACGCACGGTCGGTGAGGCGCGGATGCGGGACGATCAGGTCGGGCTCGTCGATCGAATCGTCGCCGAACAGCAGGATGTCGAGATCGAGCGTGCGCGGCGCGTTGCGATACGGGCGCTCGCGGCCGAAGTGATGTTCGATCTTCTGGCACAGCGCGAGCAGCTCGCGGGCCGACAGCGTCGTGTCGAGCTTGACGACGCAGTTGTAGTAGTCGTCGCCGCCCGCTTCGAAGGGCGCCGTGCGATACAGGCTCGATTTGCCGAGGATCGAGATGGTGCGCTGCTGCGCAAGGCACACCACCGCGTCCTTCAGGGTCTGGCGCGCATCGCCGAGATTCGCCCCCAGTCCGATATATGCAACCGTCATGGCATCACTTCCTACGTCGTTCGCCGGCGAGCGCGTCAGTCGTCGGAACCGCTCGCGGTATCGCCCGAGGCTTCCGGTGCCTGCTCGGCGGCACCTTCACCCGGCTTGCGGTTTCGCACGCCGCCGCGGCGGCGCCGCTTGCGGGGCGATTTTTCCTTCGTGCCGCCCTGCGTGAGCAATGCCTCGCGAGCGGCCGCGTCGCCTTCGATGAAATCCGTCCACCACTGTCCGACTTCCGCATCGAGCTCGCCGGATTCGCAGCGTAACAGGAGGAAATCATACCCCGCTCTAAACCTTTGGTGTTCCAGCAGCCGCATCGCGCTGCGGCCCGAGCGTTTCTCGAGGCGCAGCTGCAGGCCCCAGATCTCGCGCATGTCGGCCGAGTAACGCTTGTGGATCGCGAGTTTCTCGGTCTGCATGTCGAGCACGTCGTCCATCGCGCGATGGAGCGCCGGCACCGGGATTTCGCCTTCGGCCGTGTATTGCTCGAAGCGCTGGCGCATGTCGTGCCACAGCAGCGTCGCGAACAGGAAGCCCGGCGACACCGTCTTGCCGGCGCGCACGCGCGCGTCGGTGTTGTTCAGCGCGAGCGTGATGAACTTCTCGCCCTGCGGCTGTTCGAGCACGACGTCGAGCAGCGGCAGCAGCCCGTGGTGCAGGCCTTCCTTGCGCAGCTTCGTCAGGCACGCGAGCGCGTGGCCGGACAGCAGCAGCTTCAGCATTTCGTCGAACAGGCGCGCGGCCGGCACGTTGTTGATCAGGTCGGCGAGCGCGTTGATCGGTTCGCGCGTGTGCGGCTCGATCTCGAAACCGAGCTTGGCCGCAAAGCGCACGACGCGCAGCATCCGCACCGGATCCTCGCGGAACCGCGTGGCCGGATCGCCGATCATCCGCAACAGGCGGGCGCGCACATCGGCCATCCCGTCGTGGTAGTCGAGCACCGTCTGCGTCGACGGGTCGTAGTACATCGCGTTGATCGTGAAGTCGCGGCGCGCGGCGTCTTCGTGCTGCTCGCCCCACACGTTGTCGCGCAGCACGCGGCCGCTCGCGTCCACCGCATGCGTGCGGCGATCGAGTTCGTCGCGCTTCAGGCGCTTCGGCGGCTCGGCCGTGGCAGCAGCCGCCTCGGGCGGCGCGTCGACCAGCGCGCGGAACGTCGACACCTCGATCAGCTCCTGACCGAACTGCACGTGCACGATCTGGAAGCGGCGGCCGATCAGGCGCGCGCGACGGAACAGGCGCTGCACCTCGGTCGGCGTTGCGTCGGTCGCGACGTCGAAGTCCTTCGGCGCGATGCCGAGCAGCAGGTCGCGTACCGCACCGCCGACGATGAACGCACGGAAGCCCGCCTGCTGCAGCGTGTCGGTCACGCGTACGGCGTTCTTCGAGATCAGCGCCGGGTTGATGCCGTGCACGCTGGCCGGCACGACGGTTGGTTCATGGTTGCTGCGCGGTTTCTTCGCGCCGCCGCCGCGCGTGCCCTTCGGGGCGCGCGGGGTAGCAGGGGCCGCTTCTTCGGCCGGGGCCGTTGCGGGAGACGTTTGCTCGGTTTCGTCCTGGCCGAGCAGCTTGCGGATGAATTTTTTGATCACGACGTTCAGAAGAGATCGAGGATGCGCCAGCCGCGATTGCTTGCATGCGCACGCAGCGTGTCGTCAGGGTTGGTCGCGATCGGGTCGGTGACTTTCTCGAGCAACGGGATGTCGTTGTGCGAGTCGCTGTAGAAGTAGGTATGCGTGAAGTCGCTCCATTGCTTGCCGAGCGAAGCGAGCCACGCTTCGGTCCGCACGATCTTGCCTTCGCGATAGCTCGGCGTGCCGGTCGGCCGGCCCGTGTACGGCGAATCGGGATGCCCGTCGGTCGTTTCGACCTCGCAGGCGATCAGCGTGTCGACACCGAACGCGGTGGCGATCGGGCGCGTGATGAATTCGTTGGTCGCCGTCACCACGCAGCACAGGTCGCCTGCATCGAGGTGCTTGCGCACGAGTTCGAGCGCGGCGGGTGTCATTGCGGGCCGGATCACCTCGTGCATGTACTGCTCGTGCCATTCGGCCAGCTGCGCGCGCGAATACTTCGCGAGCGGCGTGAGCATCGCCGTGAGGTACGCGTGGATGTCGAGCTTGCCGGCCTTGTAGTCGGCGAAGAACTGATCGTTCTGACGCGAGAAGCTTTCCGCGTCGACGATGCCGAGCTTCACCATGAAGCGACCCCATTCGTGGTCGCTATCGGTCGGGATCAGCGTGTGATCGAGGTCAAAGAGTGCCAGATTAGTCATGGAAGCGCATTTTACTCGAAGCGGTTCGGGCCCGTGCCCGGTGGTGGGATGTCGTCGCCGGGACGCGCCAGCATGCGGCGCAGCAATGGCAGCGTGACGGCGCGTTTCTGCTCGAGCGAGAAGCGGTCGAGCGCGTCGAGCAGTGCCATCAGGCTCGGCATGTCGCGGCGGAAATGGGTCAGCAGGTAGGCGGCGATGTCGTCGGTGAGCGCGATCCCGCGCTCCTTCGCCGCGAGCTTGAGCACGGCGATCTTGCCGGCGTCGGACGGCGGCGACAGGTGGAACACGAGCCCCCAGCCGAGGCGCGTGCGGAGATCCTCGCGCACGTCGAGCGCGAGCGGCGCCGCGGGGCCTGCCGCGACGAACGCGCTCGACGGGTGCGCGCGCACTTCGTTGAACAGGTTGAACAGCGCGACCTGCTGCGTGTCGCTCATCTTGTCGCAGTCGTCGATCGCATAGATGCCGATGCGCGGATCGAACGTGAACGCGCCGAGCGGGCTCTGCGGCGTCAGGTAGCGCGCATAGCCGTACGACGCGTCGCTCACGAGCGCCTGCAGCAGATGGGTGCGGCCGCAGCCGGGCTCGCCCCAGATGTAGAACGACCGATCCGGCACGGGGCCCGCCGCGAGCGCGAGGTCGAGCTTCTGCAGGCGCGAGATGAGCTCGTCGTTCTCCTCGTTCATGATGAAGTTGTCGAACGTGGCGGGCGGCGGCGTGCCGAGATCGAGCGTCAGTTGACGGGACACAACAGTCACAATGCGGGTCGGTTGAAAATACGCGCGCCGTACGCCGGGCACGCGCCGGGGCTTGCGTCTTCACGGGCTTCACGCGCGGCCGCCCGCACGGCGCCACGCCGGTTTCGGCGCGGTTCGCTCGGCGATGAAAACGGGGACGTGTTGACCAAGATGCAATCCCTGACGATTCGGTGCTGGGAATTCCGGCCAACGGGCCGGCTTCGGGTAAAATCGCATTTTACCGACCTTCTCGCATTCCCCCATGAATCCTCCGAAATCCGCTCCCGACGCTCAGGGTCTGTCCTATCGCGACGCAGGTGTCGACATCGACGCGGGCGACGCACTCATCGACAAGATCAAGCCTTTTGCGAAGAAAACCCTGCGCGACGGCGTGCTCGGCGGCATCGGCGGGTTCGGCGCGCTGTTCGAAGTGCCGAAGAAGTACAAGGAGCCCGTGCTCGTGTCGGGCACCGACGGCGTGGGCACCAAGCTCAAGCTGGCATTTCATCTGAACAAACACGACACCGTCGGCCAGGATCTCGTCGCGATGAGCGTGAACGACATCCTCGTGCAGGGCGCCGAGCCGCTGTTCTTCCTCGATTATTTCGCGTGCGGCAAGCTCGACGTCGACACCGCTGCAACGGTCGTCAAGGGCATCGCGCAGGGTTGCGAACTGTCGGGCTGCGCGCTGATCGGCGGTGAAACGGCCGAAATGCCGGGCATGTACCCGGACGGCGAGTACGACCTGGCCGGCTTCGCGGTCGGCGCGGTCGAGAAGAGCAAGATCATCGACGGCAGCACGATCGCCGAAGGCGACGTGGTGCTGGGCCTCGCCTCGAGCGGCATCCACTCGAACGGCTTCTCGCTGGTGCGCAAGATCATCGAGCGCGCGAACCCCGACCTGTCGGCCGATTTCCACGGCCGCTCGCTGGCCGACGCGCTGATGGCGCCCACGCGCATCTACGTGAAGCCGCTGCTTGCGCTGATGCAGAAGCTGTCGGTGAAGGGCATGGCGCACATCACGGGCGGCGGTCTCGTCGAGAACATTCCGCGCGTGCTGCGCGAAGGCCTCACCGCCGAGCTCGACCAGAACGCGTGGCCGCTGCCGCCGCTGTTCAAGTGGCTGCAGGAGCACGGCGGTGTCGCCGATGCGGAAATGCACCGCGTGTTCAACTGCGGCATCGGCATGGCCGTGATCGTTTCGGCGGCCGATGCCGACGCAGCGATCGCCGACCTGACCGCCGCCGGCGAACAGGTGTGGAAGATCGGCACCGTGCGTGCGACCCGCGAAGGCGAGGCGCAGACGGTCGTGGTCTGACGCACTGCCTGCAGCAGATGCAGCAAGGAAAGCCGCCCGGAGTCGATCCGGGCGGTTTTTTTTCGGGCGTGGCGTGGCGTACGGGCGCGCGCCGACGAAGGAGGGACGACGATGACCGAAGACGAACGCGCGATCCGCGAGCTCGTGGACAACTGGTTCGTATCGAGCCGGCGCGGCGACCTGGCGACCGTGCTCGACCTGATCGCCGACGACGCGATCTTCATGGTGGCCGGCAAGCCGCCGTTCGACAAGGCGGCGTTTGCAGCCGCGTCGCGCGACGCGAACGCCAGCGGCGGTCACGCGCCGAAGATCGACGGCCGTTACCGGATCGACGAACTGCGCGTATTGGGCGACTGGGCGTACATGCGCAATTTCATCGAGATCGAGGCGACGCCGCCGGGCGGCGAGACGATCCGGCGGTCGGGCCATACGCTGACGATCTTCCGCAAGGCCGACGGCCGCTGGCAGCTCGTGCGCGACGCGAATCTGGTGACGCTCGCGCCGTGAGCGCGACGGTACCCGCTGGCGCTCATGCGGACGGCCGTGTCGCGCCCGCCGGCCGTGCACCGGCCAGCAGCGGCGGGACGAGGAGGTAAAGCAGTGCGGCCGCGGCCCAGACGAGCCCCGGCCACGTCGCGCGGGTCGCCGCATAGGTCGCGGTGACGACCAGCGGCCCCGCGACGCCGATCAGGCTCGCCACGCTCGCGAGCGCGCCTTGCAGTTCACCCTGGCGCGCATCGTCGACCTGTCGCGCGAGCATCGCCTGCAGTGCCGGCAGCGTCATGCCGCCCGCCGCGAACAGCGGCAGCAGCGCGAATGGCACCCACGCGGCGGTTGCGAACGCAATCGCCGCGAGCCCGATCGCGTCGCCCGCGAGGCCGAGTGCGAGTGCGCGGCGCTCGCCGAGCCGCGCGATCAGCGGACCGATCGCGAACGCCTGCGCGAGTGCGTGACACGCGCCATAGCCCGCCAGCGACAGCCCCGCGATCGGCGTCGACCAGCCGAAATGCTCCTGGCCATACAGGATCCACAGTGTCGCCGGCGCCTGCGACACCAGCGCCACGATCACGTAAATGCCGATCAGCGGTGCGAGCGCGGGCGCGCCGGTCAGCCGGCGCAGGCTGGCGAACGGGTTGAGCGCGCCGACCGCATGGCCTCCGCGGGCCGAACGCGGCCGTGACTCCGGCAGCGCGCGCCAGACCAGCACGAGGTTGAGCGCGTTGAGCGCGGCGGCCGCGACGAACGGTGCACGCAGGTGCAGCGCGCCGAGCAGGCCGCCGATCAGCGGGCCTGCGATGAAGCCGATGCCCATCATCGCGCCGAGCTGGCCGAAGCGTCGGGCGCGATCGGGTTCGGCGGTGACATCGGTGACGTAGGCAGTTGCGACCGCGACGTTCGCACCGGTGATGCCCGCGATCAGCCGCCCCACGTAAAGCCACGCGAGGGTCGGCGCGAGCGCCATCAGCAGGTAGTCGAGTGCGGCGCCCGCGAGCGACACGAGCAGGACGGGCCGGCGGCCGAAGCGGTCGCTCAGCGCGCCGAGCAGCGGGGCGCACAGGAACTGCGCGAACGCGTACAGCGCGAGCAGGATCCCGTAATGGGTGTCGGTGCTGCCTGCGTCGGCGAGCGAGCGCAGCAGCCCGGGCAGGATCGGCATCACGATCCCGACGCCGATCGCGTCGAGCAGAACCGTGGCCAGGATGGCAATCAGGGATGGATTCAAGAGCGTGACTCTATCGGTGATAGAGTGGCGATTATTCCACAGCTTTCCCTATCGGTGATAGAGATGAAGGACACAGGGGCGCGGCTGACGCGCGACACGGTATTGCGCGCGGCGCTCGAACTGCTCGACGAAGTCGGCATCGACGGGCTGTCGACGCGCAAGCTCGCCGAGCGGCTCGGCGTGCAGTCGCCGACGCTTTACTGGCATTTCAAGAACAAGGGTGAACTGCTCGACGCGATGGCGGAGGCGATCATGCTCGAGCGTCACGATGCATCGCTGCCGCGGCCGGGCGAAGCGTGGGATGCGTGGCTTCTGGACAACGCGCGCAGTTTCCGGCGCGCGCTGCTGGCCTATCGCGACGGCGCGCGCCTGCATGCCGGTACGCGGCCACGTGCGCTGCATTTCGGCTCGATCGAGCGCAAGGTCGCGCTGCTCGGCGACGCGGGTTTCGCGCCGGACGAGGCGGTCGACGTGATGTATGCGCTGGGCCGCTTCGTGGTCGGATGGGTGCTGGAAGAGCAGGCGGAACCGGACGGCGACGCCGATGCGCCGCTGCCGGACCCGGCCGAATACCCGTTGCTCGCCAAGGGCTGGGCCGCGCTGCGCGAGCGCAGCGGCGACGAGGCGTTCGAGCGTGGTGTCGCGTGGATCGTCGACGGCGCGCGCGCACGCCTCGCAGCGCGCAGGCGCGGCTGACGCGGTCAGCCTGGCGGCTTGCCGTCGAGCACGCGTTCGAGCGCGTCGAGTGCGCGGGCCGTCGAGTCCGGCGCGATGCAGTCGACGACGATCCGCTCCGGCATCGCGCGCAGCCAGGTGATCTGGCGCTTGCAGAGCTGGCGCGTCGCGAAGATCCCCTTGTCGCGCATCGTCCGGTAGTCGGTGTCGCCGTCGAGGAATTCCCACGCCTGCCGGTAGCCGACGCAGCGCATCGACGGCAGGTCGGGATGGAGGTCCTCGCGACGGCGCAGCCGCTCCACTTCGTCGATGAAGCCCGCGTCGAGCATTGCGTCGAAGCGCTGCGCGATCCGTTTGTGCAGTACCGCGCGATCCGACGGTTCGAGCGCGACCGGCACGAAGCGGTAAGCTGCGGCCGCATCGTCCGTGCGGCGCGGTGCGGCGAGCAGCACCGACATCGGCTGCCCGCTCAGCATGAACACTTCGAGCGCCCGCTGGATCCGCTGCGAATCGTTCGGCGCGAGCCGCGCGGCCGTGTCGGGATCGACCTGTGCGAGCCGCGCGTGCAGCGCGGGCCAGCCATCGCGCTCGGCTTCGGCATCGAGCGTCGCGCGCACGTCCGGATCGGCGCCCGGCAGGTCGTTGAGCCCCTGCGTCAGCGCCTTGTAGTACAGCATCGTGCCGCCCGCGAGCAGCGGCGTGCGGCCGCGCGCGGTGATCTCGCCGATCAGGCGCAGCGTGTCCGCGCGGAAGCTCGCGGCCGAATACGCGTCGGCCGGATCGATGATGTCGATCAGGTGATGCGGCACGCTCGCGCGCTCGTCGAGCGACGGTTTCGCGGTGCCGATATCCATGTCGCGGTAGACGAGCGCCGAATCGACACTGACGATCTCGATCGGGCGGCGCGCGGCGAGCGCCAGCGCCGCGGCCGTCTTTCCCGAGGCGGTGGGGCCGAGCAGGCAGGCGATCGTCGTCGGGCTGGGGTTGGCGTGCGGTGCTGCGCTCATTGGCCGCGCATGAAGAGGCGGTCGAGATCGTTCAGCGTGAGCTGATACCACGTCGGCCGGCCGTGATTGCACTGGTCCGCGCGTTCGGTCGCTTCCATCTGCCGCAGCAGCGCGTTCATCTCGTCGAGCGTCAGGCGCCGGTTCGCGCGCACCGCGTGGTGACACGCGAGCGTGCCGAGCAGTTCGTGCTGACGCTCGGTGAGCACGCGCGAGCCGCCGAACGCGTGCAGGTCGGCGAGCACCGCGCGCGCGAGCGACTGCAGGTCGGCATCCTTCAGCAGCGCCGGCACCGCGCGGATCGCGAGCGTCGTCGGCGACAGCACCGCCAGGTCGAAGCCGAGCGATTCGAGCGTGTCGCGCTCTTCCTCGACCGTCCCGATCTCGACCGGCGTGGCCGTCATCGAGATCGGCAGCAGCAGCGCCTGCACGGCGACCGAGCGGTCGGCCAGCGCGTTCTTGAACTGTTCGTACAGGATCCGCTCGTGCGCCGCGTGCATGTCGACGATCACGAGGCCGTGTGCATTCTGCGCGAGCACGTAGATGCCGTGGATCTGGCCCAGCGCGAAGCCGAGCGGCTGCTCGTCGTGCGCGGTGGCGGTGATCGGCGATGCGGCGAAACCCGGCAGCGGCACGATCGGCGCGTCGGCCGAATTGCGGGCGAGGGTCGTCGTGCCGTCCGGCGTGCCGGCGCCCGTGTCCTTGCGGCCGAACAGCGCGTCATAGAGCGCGAGCGGCTGCGCGACGGGCAGCGTGCCCTGGGTCATCCGCGCCTGGCGCATCCACGTGTTGCCCGACGACGGGGACGACGACGGCGACGAGAAGCCGCTACCGCCGCTGCCGGTTGCCTGGCCCTGGCTCTGCCCGAGCGGTGTGTCCAGGAATGAAGCGGGCCCGCGCGGTGCCGGTGAGAGTTGCGCGGCATGGCCGCCCGCCGTGGTTTCCGGCGACGCGCCCGCGTGGCGCGCCAACGCGCGCTGGACCGCATGGAAAACATATTGGTGGATCGAGCGCGAATCGCGGAAGCGCACCTCGATCTTCGACGGGTGCACGTTCACGTCGACGGCTTCGGGCGGCAGGTCAAGAAACAGCACATACGACGGGTAGCGGTCGCCGTGCAGCACGTCCTCGTAGGCCGCGCGCACTGCGTGCGTCAGCAGCTTGTCGCGCACGAAGCGGCCGTTGACGAAGAAGTATTGCTGGTCGGCGCGCCCGCGGCTCGCGGTCGGCAGGCCTGCGCAGCCATAGACCGCGAGCGGGCCGGCCTGCTCGTCGAGCGGAAGGTGCGCGGTCGCGAAGCTGTCGCCGAGGATCTTCGCGACGCGCTGTGCCGGCTCGGTCGCATTCCAGTGCTCGACCGCCTTGCCGTTGTGCAGCACCGAGATCGCGACGTCCGGCCGCGCGAGCGCTGCGCGGCGGATCATTTCCAGGCAGTGGCCGAACTCGGTCTGTTCGCTCTTCAGGAACTTGCGGCGCGCGGGCGTGTTGAAGTACAGCTCGCGGACCTCGATCGTCGTGCCGGTTGCGCCGGCGGCCGGCGACAGCACGCCCGTCTGCGCGTCGATCTTCATCGCGTGCGCGGCATCGGCCGTCCGGCTCGTGATCGACATCTCGGCGACCGACGCGATCGACGCGAGCGCTTCGCCGCGGAACCCGAGCGTGGCCACCGCCTCGAGCTCCTCGAGCGAGCGGATCTTGCTGGTGGCATGGCGCATCAGGGCGAGCGCCAGCTCGTCCGGCGGAATCCCGCAGCCGTCGTCGGTGATCGAGATGCGCTTGACGCCGCCTTCTTCCAGCACGATGCGCAGCGTGCTGGCGCCGGCGTCCATCGCGTTTTCGAGCAGCTCCTTGACGACCGACGCCGGGCGTTCGACGACCTCGCCGGCGGCGATCTGGCTGATTAGCTGGTCGGGCAGGGGCTGGATCGCGCGCAGCGGGCGCGGAGCAGGGGCGGGCGCGGCGCCCGCGGCCGTTTCGGTGATATCGGACATGGCCGAATTATAGCGAGGCGGCGAATGCGTGCCGGGGCGACCGGCGGTTACGTTTTTTCACGGAGCCTTAAGGTAGTTTCGGTATCATGGGTCCGTAACACGCCCGGCCTTGACCGGTGGGCGCTTCAGCCTTTTCGGCCGTTCCGGCCCTATCGCCTTCGAGGAATCGCATTTGGATACGCTGCTTCATTTCGTCAACCTTGTCCTGCATATCGACGCCTTCCTCGGCGATTTCATCCGGCAGTACGGTGCGTGGGTCTATCTCGTGCTGTTCCTGATCGTGTTCTGCGAGACGGGGCTCGTCGTGTTCCCGTTCCTGCCCGGCGATTCGCTGCTGTTCATCGGCGGCGCGTTCGCGGCGACGGGCGAGATGAATGTCGGCCTGCTGATCGTGCTGCTGCTCGTCGCGGCGATTTCCGGCAACACCGTGAACTACCTGATCGGCCGCTGGATCGGCCCGAAGGTGTTCAATACGCATATC
The DNA here is from genome assembly GCF_029633825.1 of Burkholderia contaminans. Lineage (NCBI taxonomy): Bacteria > Pseudomonadati > Pseudomonadota > Betaproteobacteria > Burkholderiales > Burkholderiaceae > Burkholderia > Burkholderia contaminans. The sequence goes on from NZ_CP090640.1 coordinate 1,854,951, forward strand.
CCGGTGCTCGAGCGCTTCCTCGATCGCGCCGCGCTGCAGAAGACCCACTCGTTCTACGACAAGCACGGCGGCAAGACGATCGTGCTCGCGCGCTTCATTCCGGTCGTGCGCACGTTCGCGCCGTTCGTCGCGGGTGCATCGTCGATGAGCGCCGCGCGTTTCCAGCTTTTCAACGTGATCGGTGCGCTGGTGTGGGTGCTGCTGCTCGTGCTGCTCGGCTATTTCTTCGGCAACATCCCGTTCATCCGCCAGTACCTGAACGTGATCGTGCTGGTCGGGATCGGGGCGGCGGTCGTGCCGGTCGCGCTTGGCGCGGTGTGGAAGCTGGTGCGCGGGAAGCAGTCGGATAATGTGCCGAAGGCGGGTGGGCGCTGAGCGGGCGCTTCGTTTTTAGGGCAATGAAAAAGCGTGGCGGGTGCCACGCTTTTTTCGTCCGGCGGCGTCGTTACGCGTTGTGGGGCAAGATCGGCGCTTCGGGTGCCGGTTCAAGGCCGGGTACGGCGTGAACCGGGGAATGTCGCGGTTACGACGCTGCGCGGCCGTAGGTGTCTTCGAATCGGACGATGTCGTCCTCGCCGAGATACGAGCCAGACTGGACTTCGATCAGTTCGAGCGAAATCTTGCCGGGGTTTCTTAGCCGATGTTGGGTGCCGAGGGGGGATGTACGTCGACTGATTCTCGGTAAGGATGATTTCTGCATCGCCGTTCGTCACAAGCCCCGTGCCCTTCACGACAATCCAATGTTCAGCACGGTGATGATGCATCTGCAGGCTCAGTTGTGCTCCAGGAGCGATGATGATCCGCTTGACCTGGAAGCGATCGCCGGCATCTATGCTTTCATAGGAGCCCCACGGCCGTGGGACACGACGGTGCGTGACGGATGCGAGCCGTCCCGAACGATACAGTTGTTCGACAACCTTCTTTACGTCCTGCTGTGGAAAAAGGTGCGGGATATTGCGAGTCGGGTGGAACGTCGTCGCATTCAGGCGCGAATAGTTTCGGGCAATGGTTTGAATGCGTTGTGCTGCGGTTTTCGGCAACTGGCTAACGGCTGCTTTGGGAGTGAGATTTCTACTTGCGATGTCAATTTCCAGTAGAGAGGAGAGCACGGGAGGGCGCGTCCCACTAGCGTATCGATCGACAAGACTCCGTCTCGTCAGGGTAAGAGCACGGGGTCGTCGTTAGCAAAGAGTGGTATTCCGTCGGTGCGAGAGTCTTGCCGCACCGCAATGCGTCGGACTAGCAAGGGAGTACTGCATGTACAGCTCGTCGCCTGTTTCGTATCGAGCCGTTTCTGATAGTGTTTTGCGGGACGGGGCTAGTCGCGCTCCTGCTCCTGCCCGGCGATTCGCCGCTGTTCATCGGCGGCGCGTTCGCGGCGACGGGCGAAATGAACGTCGGCCTGCTGCTCGTCGTGATGATCTCTGGCAGCATGGGTCTCGTCGGCCCCGTCATGTTGACATGCGGGGATCGTCTTGCGCGGTGAAGGGCCGTTCCTTGCCACTCACCTAACTCTGGTATGACCAAGAGATCATGCTCCGACCACCTTCCAAGATTGCTCGGAGGTGGCCTATTGACGAGTGCTCGCTTGTTACAACGGACCCTGCATCGTTACCTAAGCAAAGAGTGATAGGTTATTTGTGGCGCAGTAGCGTGTGCAGTTTTCGGATTGGGTCTGTAATTCGCCATGAGGCTGATGTAAGGATCTCGTCGATCATTGCACTCTTTTTAGTCAATTCCGAGGCCAAGCGATCCCGTTCGCCTATAGCTGCTTTCAGTTGTTGCAGATGTGCGCGTTGCATGTCCGAGACCAGACTCTCTTGCTGGCGGCGACCTTCCTCTAACTCCTGTTCCATCTGGACCCGATGTGAGCCTTCTCGCGCGGCTTGTTCCCTCCAGTGATCACGGTCCCGGATGTTTTCTTCCAGCCTCTGTTCCATATTGACGATAGTGGATCTCAAGTCGGAGATCGCACGATCCGTTTCGGCAATGGCTTCTTCCAGTTGCTGCAGGTGCACGCGTTGCATACTTGAGACCACGCTTTTGTGCTGGCGGCGAACTTCTTCCAATTCCTGTTCGATCAGGGCACGATGCGCCGCGTTTTGCGCGGCCTGTTCCTTCCAGTGGTCACGATCCCGGATGTTCTCTTCCAGTCTCTGTTCCATGTTAACGATAGCGGATCTCAAGTCAGAGATCGCACGATCCCGTTCGCCAATGGCTTCTGCCTGCTGTCGCAGATGCCCGCGCTGCAAATCCGAGACCAGGCTCTCATGCTGACGGCGACTGTCCTCCAATTCCTGTTCCATCAGGACTCGCCGCGAGCCCTCTTGTGCGGTCTGTTCCTTCCAGTAGTCGCGGTCCTGGATGTTTTCTTCCAGCCGCTGCTCCAAAGCTACGACGGTAGATTTCAAATCGGAGATCGCACAATCCCGTTCGTCGATCGCGTGTTCCAGTTGCTGCAGATGCGCGCGTTGCATGTCTGAGACTAAACTCTCGTGCTGGCGGCGACATTCCTCCAATTCCTGTTCGATCCGGACTCGATGCGAGCCCTCTTGTGCGGCTTGCTCCCTCCAGTGATCACAGTCCTGGAGTTTCTTTTCCAGCCTGTTCTCCACATCGAGGATGGCGGATCTCAACTCTGAGATCGTGCGATCCCGTTCGCTGATGGCTTCTTCCAGTTGCTGCTGATGCGCACGTTGCATGTCTGAGACCAGACTCTCGTGCTGGAGGCGACCCTCCTCCAATTCCTGCGCCATCCGGACTCGATGCGAGCCCTCCTGCGCGACCTGTTCCTTACAGTGATCACGATCCCTGATGCTTTCTTCCAGCCTGTGCTCCACATCGACGATCATGGATTTCAGGGTTTCCGCTTCCGTACGATATATTTCGCGATCACGCCGTGCGTTGGTTATTTCTCGGTGAAGTGCGACCCGATCAAGTGCGTCAAAATTCGGGAAGAGGTCGCCCTTCGAGATGGTCGTCGAACTCGCGAGCTCGCCACCGATCCTGACTTTGTCAGGCCGAGCAGTTTGGGCGTGCGCGAGCATTGCTGTAGAAAGATCGACCCCATTCAGGATCGGTCGCAATTGTTCGTAGAGGTATTCCCCGTCGGTGATGAAGCGAGGGAACTCCATAAAGAGTAGCGGTATGCGCTTCTTTACGCAGGCATGGATAACACGGTGGAATCCCATCGACAGTAGGCGTGCCTGATCGATAGGGTTCAACGAATAGACAACGCCTCCCGGTGTAGATCCCCACGTATGCCAGCGCGTCAATTCGCTGGGAAGTCCTTCATTTCCGAGACGCGCACGCAATTCGTTTACTACTCTGCTCGTAGCTGCCTCGACAAGATCCCGCATGGGGATGATGACGGCGTCAACTTGGATATCGTCGCGCGCCAGCAGTTCGTCGACAAATTCGTAAAGCCATGGAGACTTGATGACGTAGGGAAGATTGGCGTCGCCTGTCGGAAAATCCTCAAGCCCGGCGTTGGCATTCTCATCGAGCCGATCTTCAGGATTTCTCGCGAGGTGCGTATCGAGGCCGCACGCCGTGAGGTATTGGACCAGAAAGCTTGTACCGGCACGACCGGTGCCGGCGATGAGAAGGTGGTGTTTCAATTTCTGTAAGGTACCGTAAGTGAGGCGGTGATAGCCAACTCTACGTCTGCGGCTGCGGTCGTTTTCCAGCGCCTTGCGGCGACTGACACGTCATTCTTTGCCCCGGAGTCTCACTTCATAAGCCAAGGAACAAGGTTCAGGGGCGGCTGAGGAAGTATCGCCCCTTCTCTCGGATAACGACGGGTTTGACCTCAAACTGAAGTGGTTGCGTCGAGCAATTTTTATGCATCGACGGATTGCACCGTCAAGCCGTGCGATGCGAGACGGGCGTTTCAGGCGTCGGATACTGCGCGTCGCGGAACGTCTCGAGGATCACTCGGTTGGTGTCGCAGTACACCTGCCAGTAGTGCTCGGGTGCTGTGGACGGGCGCACGAACAACAGTGGGCCTTCCGGCGTGAACTGCAGCACGCCGACATCCGGCGCCGGGGCGGTCAGCACGTTCGGGATCTGCTGGATCGACGTCTTCAGGCGGTTGATCGCGTCGACTGCGTCGACGCCGTTCGCGATCTTCGCGGTCAGGTCGACGCGACGGTACGACGTCGCGCTGTAGTTGGCGATGTTGTCCGAGAAGATCTTGTTGTTGCCGACGATCGTCACGATGTTGTCGGCGGTGACGATCGTCGTGCCGAACAGGCCGAGTTCCTTGACCGTGCCCGTGACGCCGCCTGCGTTGATCACGTCGCCGATCTTGAACGGGCGCAGCACCTGCATGAACACACCTGCAGCGAAATGCGCGAGCAGGCCGCCCCAGGCGGTGCCGATCGCGAGGCCGAGACCGGCGAGCAGGGCAGCGAACGAGGTTGTTTGCACGCCGAAGATCTGCAAGATCGCGAGGATCAGCAGGATCGTCAGCAGTACGCCGACGACGGAGGTCAGGTAGTCGGTCAGTGTCGGGTCGACCTTGCCGCTGCGGCGCACGACCTTGCCGAGCAGGCGCGTGCCGATGCGGATCGCCCAGCGGCCGATGAACCACAACACGATCGCGGCGAGGAGGTTGAGGCCGAAGTCGAGACCGCGGGTCATCAGGAATTGCTGGGCGGTGGCGAGATCGATCATGCGTTCTCCGAAGTCAAAAGTAGAAAGGGCGGCGCATGCACCGGGTGGCGTTTTTATAACCTGACCAGCGCGTGCGCGGCAACCTGCTTTTGTGGAGTTTGACGCAGTGCAAAACGGGCAGTACGTATGAGTGTACTGCCCGTCGGTGGGTGGCCTTCTTTGCGGTTGGCACCTGGATTGGTTTGAGCGGGATGTGCCGTGCGACTCGGCAAAGACGACCGGTCATCGGCCAGCAAACGTGCAGACCCTCTTCAGCGGATCGCTCGGTCGTGAATGAATCGCCGCCCCTGCCACCCGGCATAACGTATTGCGTTGCGCGTCCAGCGTATTGCCTTGACGAGTGGGCGGACACGGTTTCCGCGTATTTTCTCGAGCGGCCGAGCTGCATCCGGCGCGAGTTGCCGGGCGATTGCTTCAGGTGTCGTGAACAGCGAGAGCCGCCAGTCCCAATAAATGGCGTAACGGAGCAGTACCCCCGCCGTCAGCATGTCGAGCGATAGGCGGCGTTCGCGCCACGGCTGTTCCAGCGCATCGTGCGTCAGTCCCCAGCCAGCATAAAAGGGCAGACCATAGGTATGGACTTCCTTCCCACGCATCAATGCATCGAAGCCGGCGAGCGACGAGAGCGTATGCAACTCGTCCGTCACGTCGATCAGCGAAATGAGATCCGCGTCCGCATCGACGATGTCCGCGAGGTGTTCTGCATCGACGAGCCCGGCGCGATTGCCGGACAGTACGTCCGGATGCGGTTTGTAAATGATGAATGCGTCCGGTCGGCGAGCACGCACTTCCTTTAACAAGGCTTCCGATGTGGCTATCGTGCCGGTTCCCAGTCGGATCGACGCGTCGTCCGCAACCTGGCCGGCGACGAGTACCACACGCTTGTCATGAGGGATGTGCCAAGTCGGCGCTTGGCGGCCGAGATTGTATTTCGTGAGGCCGAGCCGCACGATTTCCTGCCTGAGCGCTGCCGCGCGCCGCAATTCCGCTTCGTCGAACGTGGTCTGGTTAAGGATGACGGTCAGGTCGCTCGGACGACTCGCGTCGAAATACAGGCCGCGGCGGTCGATGACCTGGCTGCACGGTGGCGACATGTCGGAGCCGAGTCCTGTCGAATGGATAAAGCCGTCTTCGATCCGGACATGGGCGACGCCGGCGGGCAGGCCTTCGGCTGACCGCCCCCCCCATATCGCTGCGTGTTCGTCGGTGTGGGTGTCGCGCGGATCCGCGATCCAGCGCAATGTTCCGCCTCCTGCCGACAGGTAGGGCGTGGCGTAAGGCCGCTTCCACCACTGGAAGCGCACGCCGGCCACTTGGCGGAGATCCCCGTATCGGTCGGCTACGGCGTGCTGCAGCTCGACGCAGTCGAGTGCAGTATCGAGCGTGCCTTGTGTGCCGCGTGCCGGGTCAAGGTAGCGCGCGAGCTGCAGGAAAGCGGCATCGAATAACGCTAATACCGAGGGGCGTGCACGGCGCTCTGGCATGGCGGTGTGGTCCTGCGTCAGTCCCCAGCCTGCGTAGTAGGGGGTGCCGAACACGTGAACCGGGACGCCGGCCAGAAGCGCCGCCATCCCTTCAGACGCTCCCAGGACATGGACGGCGTCGGCGCGCCGCAGCACGTCCCGCAAGGAATGCGAGACGTCGAGAATCCTTGCATTCCCGTGCAGTTGCGTTTTCGTCGAAAGCCAGTTGCCAGCACCTGCATCGGCGGAGCGCAAGACCCAGATGTCTGCATCGGGGTGCGCAGCACATGCCGCATCCACCATCGCAGCAAAGTTTCGGTCGCGGAGCCTTGCCGGCGTACAAATGTCGACATACGACGTTTCGCGTTCATCGATCAGCACAACGCGCTCGGCACTGCCGGATTCGAGCCATGCCTCCGGCAATTCGGTCACCTGATGTCGAATGTGCAACGCGTCGCTATCGAGCACACGGCGCATCAGGTCGCGGCAGCGCTCGTCGGCGTCGGTGATGTGCGAGGCCTCGAGCACGCGCTCGAGTGCGGCGACCAGCCCGCCGCGCGCAACCAGATCCGATGGAACACAGAAACACGAAAGAGGCGGGGTATGTGCTGCGTGGCGGACGAAGACGGGGCCCGGGCATACCGGGTACACGGTACGTCCGATCGATGCAGAAGTTCGGGCAAGCGCGACGCCAAGCCACGAATCGATCCACACGAACGGCGACTTTCCGGTCAGCCAGCCGATCATGCGTTGGCCGCGTGCGATTGCACTTGCGTCGAAGGACCGGGGTTCGGACGTCATCGAGTGCTCGGTGGGTGCTGGAATCATTTACCGAAGCGAATCGAGGAAGCCATCGATGCGATCGAAGTGCTCGGCCCAGGTCGGCGCTTGAAAGCGCCCGATCCGCGTGAGCTGATTCGCACGCTCGCTGCTGTCCGAGTGAGCGTACTCGCGAATCCGTGCAAGCCATCCCGGCCCGTCGAGCGGGTCGAGATAATCTGGAATATCGGAAGCGATCTCGTGAAAGACCGGCAAGTCGCTGGCGAGCACGGGCACGCCCAGCATTAGCGCTTCGACGAGCGGCATCCCGTAGCCTTCGGCGAACGACGGGAAGACGAGCGATCGTGCATGCTGCAACCACGCATGCAGTCGTTCGTCGCTGCAATCCGATTCTTCGATGACCGCACCGCGAATCGTTGTGCAGCGCTCCAGCATATCGACGACGTTCTCGCATTCCCAGCCGCGTCGACCGATGACCACGAGCTTGGGGGCGGTTTCCCCCATCTGTTCGACCAGGCGCCGCCAGACGTGCAGGATGAACCAGTGGTTCTTGCGCGGCTCGATCGTACTGAGCATCACGAAGTACGGGCCATCGATCGGAGCCGGGCTCGGTGGATGAGGTTCCACGGCGGGTGCGAGTGGAGCGACGACGACCGGCGGCAGCGGCAGCGATGCTTGCCGGGCCTCGTTCGCCAATTCGTCGTAGGTCGCCTGTGAATTGCTGATCAGGCCACTCGCATGTCGGAGTGCTGTATGGATGCGGGCACGATGCGATGCGTCCACGCCAGGGCGGCAATACTCCGCATGCGTCAGCGGAATCAGATCGTGGACCATGAAGACCGAGCGCGCGTTGCGTTGCGCCATCGCTCGATAATATCGGGTGAACTCCATCCCGTTGTGACTTGTATGCAACAAAATTGCGCGATCGAATGTTGCCGATCGAAGCCCGTTTAGCAACGCGGAAGCAACTATTCTGCGCAGCGCCCATCGGTCTCGATCGGACGACAGCAGCAACGAGAATGTCTTCTGCGAGTCTTTTTCCGTTAAAACGACGGAAAAACCGCGTTCGCTCAGGACTGCGCGTGCACGGTCCCCATATCGACGGATGTAAGCCAGTCCAACTCTGTCTACCCCGGTGGGGATCAGGCCGTCATAAAATCGGGTGGCAAGACGAGTGACGTCTAGAAGTATTTGTGTCACGCAGGTGCAATGTGGTTGTGCGCGGAAATGAAAAATGTTTCCGTTTGCCGAAGCCTGACGGCTCATGCAACAATTCCGCCGGGTAATTCTATGGCATCTCGCATCGCGGGACAATTCGCGCGCGCGTCTATTGGTCAGCACAAATGCGGGGCATGCCAAACAATTAAAGCTTGATGTCAGATTTACCGATTCGTTCGCGCCCATGCGCGCGGCAGCAATGGACTATTGAGATCGCCCCTGTTTGTACCTGACCGGCTCGCTCCTGAGCCGGCTGAGGATTCGGCTGAGCGCAAGCCAGGGCCGCTGGACGGTGAAAAACCGAGGGAGCCTGAAGGGCGTCCATCGGGGTTTCGGACGCGCCATGCCGGTAATTTCCCGGTACATCTTACATTGTGCGGTAAAATCCGGCGGCCTTTGAATGACTGGATTGTTAAATGCAGAGTTTAAAATGCAGTGTATGGTTGGCTGCTGCCATTGGCGGCACCATTGGCTTGGCTGCGTGTGGATCCATTCCCACGTCCGGGCCGAGTCGTTCCGAGATTAATGCCAGTGGTGCCGGCACAAATCAAGTCAGTTCGCAAGGAATCCAGGTTGTTGATGTGACCGATCAGGTGGCGCGGCAACTCTATGCTGGCCGCAAAAGTACGGACTTTGCCGCGGCCTTAGGCGACAACTCGGCATTTCAGCAGCAGTTGGGTGTGGGTGACGTGGTGGAGGTGTCGATCTGGGAAGCACCGCCTGCGACTTTGTTTGGTGGTGGTACGGGTGACGCCCCGACGCCCAGTGGTGTACCAACTGGTGCGCGGCTGACCAAGTTGCCGACACAAGTGATCGACGGGAACGGCAACATTCATGTGCCGTTCGTTGGCGCCATCAAGGCAACGGGCCGTTCGCCAAGCCAGTTGCAAGCCTATATCGCAGCGCGTCTCAAGAATATCGCGCATGACCCACAGGTTCTGGTGCAACTGGCGCGAAACGAAACCTCATATGTCACCGTGGTGGGAGACGTATCGAGCAGCACGCGCATGCAACTGAGTGCGCGCGGCGAACGCGTGCTCGACGCGCTCGCCGCGGCAGGTGGCACGAAGCAGCCGATCAACAAGACCATGATTCAGGTGACGCGCGGGGAAACCGTCGCGTTGGAACCGCTCGAAACGGTGATCCGCGACCCGCGTCAGAATGTACCGCTGAAGGCAGGTGACGTTGTCACCGCACTGTTCCAGCCCTACAGCTTTACCGCGTTTGGTGCGACCGGCAAGAACGAGGAAATCAATTTCGAGGCGCAGGGCATTACGCTGGCGCAGGCGTTGGCGCGAGCGGGTGGCCTGCAAGACTCGCGTTCAGACGCACAGGGCGTATTCATTTTCCGGTTGGAAGATCAGCAGGCGCTGAAGTGGCCCAATCAGCCGGTACGAACGACGGCAAATGGCAAAGTCCCGGTTATCTATCACATTAATCTGAAGGACCCTGATTCGTTCTTCGTGGCGCAGAGTTTCATGATGGACAACAAGGACGTCCTCTATGTTTCCAATGCGCCGGTGGCCGAGTTGCAGAAAGTGCTGAACCTCGTGTTCTCCGTTGCCTACCCGATCGTGTCCGGTGTTCAGACGTTCAAATAACTATGAAATTTTTGAAGCGTATTAACCGTTTGTTTTTGATAACAGTCCTTATACCGACCGGTATCGCGATTATTTATTTTGGAATTATTGCTAGCGATGAGTATACGTCGGTCAGTAGTTTCTTGATTCGCAGCCCGCAACAAGCAAGTGTCTCAGGGTTGGGCGGGTTGCTGAAAGGCGTCGGGGGATTTTCTCAGCCGGAAGGAAGTGCCTACACGGTTCAGAAGTACATTCTCTCCCGTGATGCAATGATGGTGCTGAACAAAGAGCAAAAAATTAAGTCGGAGTTTCAAAGTGGCTCGATTGATTTGATTAACAGATTTTCTGTGTTTGGGTTGAATGATAGCCTGGAAGAATTCTATCTCTACTATGGAAAGAAAATCGTCGATGCAAAAGTCGATACCGACTCTCCGATTGTAACATTGAGCACCAATGCGTACGACGCACATCTCGCCTGGAGTATGAATAAGCGTCTGTTGGAGCTAAGTGAGCGGATTGTCAATCAAATGAACGCACGTGCCCGAGCAGATCTGATTAATACCGCCCAGCACGACGTCGACGTTGCCAAAGAAAATGATCGTATCGCTACATTGGCATTGGCACGGTATCGGAACAACGCAGGTGTCATCGATCCTGAGCGCCAATCCACAATTCCGTTGCAGCAGGTTGGAAAGCTTCAGGACGATTTGATTGCCACCCGTGTGCAGATTGCACAAATGGAACGGCTATCGCCGGCCAACCCTGGGCTGCCGACTCTGCGCGATCGTGCAAAGCTACTGCAACAAGCAATCGATCAAGTGAGCCAGCATGTTGCCGGTTCTCCGGGCGGTTCGTTGGCCAGCAAGGCCGCAGAGTTTCAGCGCCTGACGCTGGAGAAGGACGTTGCCGACAAAATTCTTGCCGGCGCTATAACTTTGTTGGATCAAGCCCGTGTTGAGGCAGAGCGGAAGCAACTCTATCTTGAGCGGATTTCCGAGCCTAGTCTGCCGGATCAGGCTATGAACCCGCGTCGCGGCCGCGCCATTCTCGCGACTTTCCTGCTCGGTTTGATTTTGTGGGGTGTGTTGACCATCGTGATCGGCGGGGTGAAAGAGCACTATGACCGCTGATTTCCGTCCGCCGACGTTCCGGGAGCAATTGGGAATCCAAGTCCGGGTCATCTGGGCGCTAGTCATGCGCGAGATGATCACTCGCTTTGGCAGAGAAGGGCTCGGCGTGCTATGGATGATGGCGGAGCCTGCTATGTTTGTGGTCGGTGTAATGATCATCTTTAGTCATACCGATACGCATGCAAAATATTCGGTGGCTGAATATTTGGCTGTCAGTTATCCGACGCTGTTGTTTTGGCGTAATACCACCGGGCGGTTAATAAAGGCTATTGAATACAATCGCACTTTGTTGCACTACAATCCGATTCGCCCGATCGATATTTTGTATTCGCGTATAATTTTGGAGTTTGCGGGTGGCACGGCTGCATTTATCGTATTGTATATAGTATTCGTGGTGGTTGGTATCTGTCAGCTTCCGGCCGATTTGCTTGACATGATCCTCGGATTCTTATTGATACTTTGGTTTTCGTTTAACTTCGTTTTGACCATGGTTGCGCTGTCTGAGCTAAGTGAGACGATCGAGAGGGTGTCGCACGTTATTCTTTATTTGATGTTGCCATTCACTGGGGTTTTTCTCCCTACGTACGTTCTGCCTCCGCAAATAGCTGAAATGTTGACGTATTTCCCTTTGGTGGATGCAGTTGAGTATTTCCATCATGGATATTATGGTTCGCGTATGTCGACGTTGTATTATCTTGATTACACGGTCATAGTGTTGGCGTTCTTTACACTCTTTTCGCTCTCGATGGCTCATTTTGCCATTCGGCGCGTGCAATTAAACTGAGGTTCAGTATGATTGAATTGCGCAATGTGCATAAGCGTTATCCGATCCATCACGGACGCTCGCATCGGGAGATACTCAAAGGCATCAATTTGCGTATTCAGGCGGGGGAGCGATGGGGAATTCTTGGGCGCAATGGTGCAGGGAAATCGACACTGATTCGTATTATTAGCGGCGCAGATCGCCCCCATTCTGGCGAAGTCATCAAGACAATGTCGGTGTCATGGCCATTGGCATTTGGCGGCACATTTCAAGGTAGCTTGACTGGTAAAGATAATGTGCGCTTGGTTTCTCGGGTTTACAACACGGATTATCGGAAAATGCTCGCGTTGGTCGAGGATTTTGCCGAGCTCGGTGGGTATCTCAATGAGCCAGTAAAGTCGTATTCGTCGGGGATGGCTTCGCGATTGGCGTTTGCTATTTCGATGTCGATCGAATTTGATTGCTTTTTGATCGATGAGGCTATGTCGGTTGGGGATCACCGTTTCCATCAGAAGTGCAATCACGAATTGTTTGAAAAGCGTGGCGATCGCGCAATGATTATTGTTGCGCACCAAACGGACTTGATTAGAAATCATTGCAGTCACGCGGCCGTTTTGGAGAATGGGGTTTTAAAGATATGCGAAACGGTAGATGAGGCGATTCAAATTTACGAATCGCTTTAGTGTGCATGATTGATTTTTTGAGATCCCGCTGCTTTCGGGATAAAACATACTAAGAAGGTGAGAGGATGGTTCAAAAGGGTGAGCTAGACGATCTGCGCGCTAGCGGCAAATTTGATGCGGAATGGTATTTGAGTGAATATCCCGACGTGGCGCAACTCGGGATGGATCCAGCTGAGCATTATTTGTGGCTGGGTAGGATGTTGGGAAGATCGCCGGCGCGAGTCCAGCAAAACCATTTCACTGAATTGACAGAAGGACGCGAATCGCATGGTTTTCGTTCCAATGCCACTTTCGTCGACTTTGAACGAGCGGATTTCGCTCGTCGCTTGCACTCTGTCGATCCAGCGCCGGTCTTCAAATATCGCCCCAAAATTTCTGTATTGGTGCCAGCTTACAAAAGTCCGATTATATACTTGGACATGGCAGTGAAATCGGTTATCGAACAATCATACGATAATTGGGAATTAATTGTCGTTGATGATGGGTCCGGTGATGCGCGGCTGGCGTCGTATTTAAAAGCCTTGCCTACACGAGATAACCGCATCAAGATTCAGATTAACGAGCAGAATGGCGGAATTTCTGTTGCGACTAACTGCTGCCTTTCTCTGGCTAGTGGTGAGTTTATTGCGCTATTCGACCATGACGATATTCTGACGCTGGATGCTTTGAGCAAAGTTGTGGAGGTTCTGAATCGTCGCCCTGACCTCGATCTTATTTACACCGATGAGTGTCGAGTGAATGAGCAAGATACTCCTATAGACATGTTTCGGAAGCCTGATTGGAGCAGCGCTATGCTGCTTAATTATATGTATACCGGGCATTTTTCCGTATATCGTCGCCACATTGTTGAGCGGGCTGGTGGGTTTCGTTCTGAATTCGATTTTTCTCAGGATTATGATTTGGCTTTGCGTGTCACGGAGTTGACGCAGAGGATTTATCATATTCCCGAATTGCTATACGGCTGGCGTGCTATCGCGGGATCTGGTGCGGCAGGCGGGAAGGATTACGCGCGTGATTCGAATATTGCGGCGCTCGGTGACGCAATGAGACGGCGGAATATTCTGGGCCGCGCCGTTCCATTGTCGACGGCAAACCGAGTGGACAGAACTGGAGAAATGCCCTGTCCGTCCGTCTCGATTATTATTCCATCGGATAATGTGCGTCATATTTCCGAGGCTGTGAAGTCGATTATCGACGGAACTCAATATTCGAATTTCGAGATTGTTGTCGTAACTAACTCTCGTTTGATTTGCGAGTTGCGTGACATCGCATCGGATAAGGTTCGCTTTGCAGCATTCGATGCTGCATTCAATTTTTCCGCCAAGTGCAACGTTGGAGCAGATGCTGCGTCAGGTGACTTTTACTGCTTCTTCAACGATGATGTGCGACCAATTACGCGCGATTGGATCGAAACGCTTCTTGAGTACGGCTTGATGAGCGATGTCGGCGCGGTCGGCGCAAAGTTGCTTTATGAAGATGGCAAAATTCAGCACGCGGGCATGGTTACTGGGGTACGTAACCTGGTAGGCACCGCGTTCCACAGCTTACCTGCCGATACGAGCTTCCATTTCAACATGGCTCAGTGCGTACGGGATGTGAGTCTTTTATGCGGCGCGCTAATTCTTATGCCACGCGGGGTGTTTCACGCCATTGGTGGATGGGATGAAGTTGATTTCGCGATTGCGCATTCGGATGTTGATCTGTGCCTGAAAGTGCGTGCAGCAGGATTACGCTGTGTGTATACCCCCTACGCGTGTCTTCATCACATCGGTCATGTCTCAATTGGGCATGAGGAGAAGCAGGAGAAGAAACGGCGCGTGGATAAAGCCGATATTGCGCTTCTCCGAAAATGGCCGGAGGAAATTGCGAACGATCCCTTTTTCCCGATGCCGATGCGGAGACAGGTGTATCACGATAGTCAGGAATATTACGCGATTTATCCCGGTGCCACGCATCCGCTGCGTGGGGGTAAAGATATCTTGCTGATTAGCCACGAACTCAGTCGATCCGGAGCACCGATGGTCTTGGTGCAGATGGCTGCCATTCTGCGAAAGGCGGGGCATTTCGTGGTTGTAATTGCGCCGGAGGATGGGCCGGCAAGGCACGATCTTGTCCGAATGGGAGTGACAGTGATCGTTGATGAACTGGTCCTGAATCGCCAGGATACGTTCAAGCGGTTTGCTCGCAATTTTGACATCGTGCTGGGTAATACGATTGTGGCATGGCCTGCACTGGACTTGCTCTCTGGTGAGGTGGAAACCATCGCCTATATCCACGAAGGAGAATTTATGCGTGGATTGATTGATGGTACTCCGCAAATTGCCGATGTCTTAAATCGCACCAGCAAGATATTCGCGGTTAGTGACGTTCCGGGGAGAATTCTTGAAGACAAAGGCGTGTCTTTCGAGTTGATGCCATATGGATTTGATATCGTCGATTCGAATGACAGAATTGTTTCTTCAAGGTCGGAGCGTAACGAGGGTGTTCGGATTGTGGTTATGGGCTCTTACGAGCCTCGAAAAGCGCAGGACCTGGCTATTATCGCAGTTCAGCGGCTTGAGGAAATGATTGATGTTCCGGTGGAGCTACGTTGCTTCGGCCGCACCCTCGATAAGAACTTTCGTGCGGAAATTGAAACGAGAATTCGGCCAGGCGATTCCGTGATGTTGGGGGGCGGGCTCGATCATGCCAGCGCGATTCAGGAAATTGCGGAGGCAGACATTCTTCTTGTTTCGTCGCGTGATGATCCGTTGCCCATTGTTGCAACGGAAGCCATGGCGCTTGGAAAAATTGTTGTTACTCCTGCTCATGTAGGCACGACGGGGCATATCGTTCATGGGGAGAGTGGCTTTGTAGCGCGTTCAAGTGCACCTGAAGATTTAGCTGAAACATTGGCCGAGGCGATTGGTCAGCGGCCGGTATGGGCGGATATTGCTGACACCGCACAGGCGCACTTTCGAGATACCTTTACTTTGGACGCGTTTGCACGGAGATTGCTCTCGGCAATGAATCTTTGAGAAATTCTGAGCATCGAGCGCTAATCAAGCTGCATCCGATGCTCTGCGGTTTCGGTACTTCGATAGCGCTCCATTGCTAGATGGGTGACAGAGTCGAGAGCGCGATCGAGGTACTTCTAGGGACGCGAGGGGGATTAATTGCATTAACTCAATACTGCTGGGAATTCTTGATGTCTGTCAGTCTGAAGTTAGTGTGTATGCTTTGTATTTTCGTGGCTGCGTTGTGATGAATTTGGCGGCTTTTACTTGATGGCTCAGTGTGCTGCAAAGCGGCTATATATTCTGTGATGACTAGTGTGAATTCAAAATTCGGATGTGGGGGGCTTATGCATGATGCGGCATATCGGATCGGTGGTTTGGTCATAGGTGCATACTTGCCTGTGTCTCCTGCCAAGATACTTGAGGTTGGTTCGAAAAGTATCAGCAGAAATTTGAAGGATCATTCGCCTCGCAATTCAGAATACACACGACTGAATGTGGAGGGGGATCGGGCTGACGTTGTCGTTGCCAATTTGAAGTTGGACGCAAATTTTGATCTAGTTATCGCGTCATCGATTTTTGGGCATGATAAGTCATTCTGGCGAACTTTCATTGAGATGTGTAAGAAAGTGAAGTCGGGTGGACACATCTATATTAATGTACCTTCTAATGGGGCGGTGCGTCGGTTTCCGAAGGATTACTGGCGATTTTATCCGGACGCGGGGCTCGCATTAGAAGGGTATGCGCGTAGCGAAGGTTTTGATTTATCATTGGTTGAGAGTTTTACCACGGAGCGCGAGGAGGATGATTGGAACGATTTCTGTGCCATCTTTCGTCGAGGGCCGTCCAATGCTGAAATGAATCGCGATTTTGTTCACAACAAGGTGCGATGCACAAATGCGATTAATTGGCGATCGTCGCTGATCGTTAACGCAGTTGATGATAGCGAAGATATGCGTCTCCTGCGTCAGGCGCGCGAAACAGTGTTGCAGGTAACGGCCTTCCAGGGTTCTCTCGAAGCGCAACTCGAAGAAATCGTCGCGCAGAAGGCTGCGAGCGATGAGCGATTGAAGTCTCTTTTGATTGTAAGTGAGGAGCAGGGCAGACGGCTGCAAATACTGTCTGAGGAACTCGATCGGGAGCGAGGAGACGCCGGTGAGCGTCAGCGTTCTCTCGAAGTTCAGCTTGCTGAATTCAGAGAGCAGAATGCGGTAGCTGAAGAGTGCTTGCAAGTACGTTTTCGAGAGATAGCCAATTTGACCAGATTAGTGCAAGAACGCGATCGGAAACTTTCCGATATGGCGACTAAAATGAATCGGAGCGATGGGCAAGAAAGAGAACTGCAAGCATTGACCGCAGAGCTTGAGCGGGAGCGGGCTGAATCCGTGGAGCTCAAGCGTTCGTTTGAGGCTCAGGCTGCCGAATTTGCCGTTCAGAAGGCAGCCGCTGAAGGACGTTTGCAGGAGCGCTTTCGCGAAGTTGCGAAATTGACTCAGCTTATTCAGGAACGCGACCAGCGGCTATTGGATATGCAAGGTCAGATCGAATGGTTGTGCCGGGTCATTTCGGTCCTGACGAAAGGCTTTGCGACCTCAAACAAAGCCCGTTGGCTTGCTTGGATTCCTGCTTATTTTGGGCATAAATGGCAGAAAAAATCTCTGAAAGAGCAAGGGTTGTTTGATCATGAGGATTATGTTTCTACTTATCCAGACGTTTTGAGAGCCAATGTTGATCCGTTGCGGCATTATGTAAATCACGGCATCAAGGAAGGGCGAATTATTAAGAGGGGTGCGTAGCTGTGCGTGTCCATTCAATCTGGTTCGTGTTTTCTGTATTTAAAAATTTTAGGGTGATTGATAATGCTGTTAGTTACGGGTGGGGCGGGGTTCATCGGCGGAAATTTTGTGCTCGACTGGCTTGCTGGATCCAATGAGTCCATCGTTAACCTCGACATATTGACCTATGCGGGTAACCTGGACACCTTGAAGTCACTGGAAAGTGATTCGCGTCATCATTTTGTGCGCGGCGATATCGGCGATCGTCAACTGGTGTCGAAGTTGCTTTCTGAACACCGGCCGCGTGCCGTGATCAATTTCGCGGCTGAGTCGCATGTCGACCGGTCGATCCATGGCCCGGGCGACTTCATTCAGACGAACGTTGTCGGTACATTCAACCTTCTCGAATCGGTACGCGCTTACTGGTCTGGCCTAGTGGAAGAAGAGCGTCGCGCATTTCGCTTCCTGCATGTTTCCACCGACGAGGTGTTCGGCACACTTGGCGAGAACGATCCGCCGTTCACTGAAACGAACGCGTACGAACCGAACAGCCCCTATTCGGCGAGCAAGGCGGCATCGGATCATCTGGTGCGCGCTTGGCACCATACGTATGGGTTGCCCGTTGTGACCACCAATTGCTCGAACAACTATGGTCCGTATCATTTTCCCGAGAAACTGATTCCGCTGATCATCCTGAATGCGCTTGCGGGCAAGCCGCTGCCGATCTATGGAGATGGCCAGCAGATCCGCGACTGGCTCTACGTCAGAGATCACTGCTCGGCAATTCGCGCCGTTCTGGCCGACGGTGCGCTCGGCGAGACTTACAACGTCGGTGGCTGGAACGAGAAGCCGAACATCGAAGTCGTGTATGCGATCTGTGCGATCCTCGATGAGTTGCAGCCGCGTGGCGATGGCCAGTCGTATGCGACTCAGATCAGCTATGTGCAGGACCGGCCAGGGCACGATCGTCGTTACGCAATCGATGCACGCAAACTCGAACGCGAACTAGGCTGGAAACCCGCTGAAACCTTTGAAACCGGTATCCGCAAGACTGTTGAGTGGTACCTGAAGAATCAGGGTTGGGTAAAGAACGTCACAAGCGGCCAATATCGTACGTGGATCGACCGCCACTACGGAGAACGATGATGTCGCGCATCTTGATTACGGGCTCAAACGGACAGGTCGGCTTCGAATTGCGACGGGCGCTTGCGCCGCTTGGAGAGGTGGTTGCGTTGACTCGTCGCGACGTGGACCTTGGCGATCCCGAGAGTGTTGTTGCAGCGCTGGATCACTATCAGCCCGATCTGATCGTCAATCCTGCCGCCTACACGGCAGTGGATAAGGCCGAAAGCGAGCCGGAGTTGGCCCGAGCAGTTAACGCAGGAGCGCCCGATGCGATGGCCCGATGGGGCGCAGTGCGAAACGTGCCGCTCGTTCACTATTCAACCGATTATGTATTCGAAGGAACCGGTACGACGCCGTATCGCGAAGATGCGCCGGTTAATCCGCAATCAATCTACGGGGCTACCAAGTGCGAAGGCGAAGATGCGGTTCGGCTGGCCTGCGCGCAGCACCTGATTCTTCGCACGAGCTGGGTCGTTGGCGCACATGGCGGCAACTTTCTTAAGACTATCCTGCGCCTTGCCCGGGAGCGGGAACAGCTTCGCATCGTAGCCGATCAGACCGGTGCGCCAACTTCGGCTGCGCTAATCGCCGATGTGACCGCGCACCTGGTTGCCGGTTACCTTGCAGACCGCGAACACTTCGCATTCGGCACATACCATCTCACGGCATCCGGAGAGACGAATTGGTGCGAATATGCACGCCACGTCGTGGCGCTTGCGGAAGCGCGGGGCCTTGATCTAAAGTTGCGCTCGACCGATATCGAGCCAATCGCGACACATGAGTATCCACTTCCCGCAAAGCGGCCCATGAATTCTCGTCTCGATTGCAGCAAATTAATGTCGACGTTCGGGATATCGCTTCCCGATTGGCGAGATGGCGTTGATTACGTATTCGATCAACTGCACGACTGACACGGAAGAAAAACAACATGAAGCGCAAGGGCATTATTCTCGCGGGAGGGTCGGGTACTCGTCTCTATCCGGCCACGCAGGCAGTCAGTAAGCAACTGCTGCCGATCTATGACAAGCCGATGATCTATTATCCGTTGAGCACGCTGATGCTGGCGGGGATTCAGGATATTCTGATCATTTCGACGCCACAGGATACACCACGCTTCGAACAGCTGCTGGGCGACGGGTCGCAGTGGGGGATTCGCCTGCAGTACAAAGTGCAACCCTGTCCGGACGGACTTGCACAGGCATTCCTGTTGGGTGAGTCCTTCATCAACGGTGACCATTCGGCTCTGATTCTTGGCGATAACATTTTTTATGGCCATGACCTTGGTGGCTTGTTGAAGGGGGCGACCGACAAGACCTCAGGTGCTCAGGTCTTCGCTTATCATGTTCAGGATCCGGAACGGTATGGCGTTGTCGAGTTCGACGCGACGGGCAAGGCGGTCAGCATCGAAGAAAAGCCAAAAGTCCCTAAGTCGCATTACGCGGTGACTGGACTCTATTTCTACGATGAGCAGGTGGTCGATCTTGCAAAATCGTTGAAACCGTCTCCACGAGGCGAACTGGAGATCACCGATCTCAACGCCCTGTATCTCAAGGATGGTTTGCTGAACGTGCAGACCATGGGGCGCGGGTTTGCATGGCTGGATACTGGCACGCACGATTCGATGCTCGAGGCCTCGCACTTCATTGCAACGATGGAGCATCGGCAAGGTTTGAAGATCGCGTGCATCGAAGAGATTGCATATCGATTCGGTTATATCGACGACGAGCAACTTGAACGGCTCGCGCAACCACTCAGCAAAAACGGCTATGGCCGTTACCTGCAGAACATCCTGAAAGAAGGAAAAGTCCGGTGAACGTAATAGCGACTGCCATTCCAGACGTAAAAATTTTCGAACCGAAAGTCTTCGGTGATGCGCGTGGCTTCTTCTTCGAAAGCTTCAACCATCGCGTGTTCGAAGAAGCGGTGGGGCATTCCGTCGAGTTTGTGCAGGACAATCATTCGAAATCAGCGAAGAACGTTGTACGAGGCCTGCACTATCAAATCAATCACGCGCAGGGGAAGTTGGTTCGAGTAGTGGCAGGGGAAGTGTTCGATGTCGCAGTCGATATTCGTCGCGATTCGCCGACGTTCGGTCGATGGGTCGGTGTCGTGCTGTCTGCCGAGAACAAGCGGCAGCTGTGGATTCCGGAAGGTTTTGCGCACGGTTTTGTTGTCGTTTCCGATACAGCAGAGTTTTTGTACAAGACCACCGATTACTGGTATCCGGAAGCCGAACGAGCGATCCGTTGGGACGATCCGACGCTCGCGATCGAATGGCGCATCTCCGGCGAGGCGCTAGTGTCCGGCAAGGATGGCGCGGCACCCGCTTTCAAGGATGCTGAGTATTTTTGAATCGCATCCCGCGCCAGTCTATGTTTGACATCAATGCCCTGCGCCTAACGTGGGGAATGCCGTTCTTGGCTGATCTGCCGGATACCGAAACGCATGTGTCCGCAGATCGGCCGAGATTCAGGGCTTATTTGGTCAATGTCCAATTGCTGCCGGGTTGGTACATGATCGAACTTCGTGTGAATGGTCAGGCGGCAATGGTACGTGCCCGCTTGAGGCTGCATGCCAGGTCTTCGTTCACAACGCTTGCGATGGAGCTCAGCTCGCAGCAATTGAGCAAGCGACTCATAAGACTCCCGGAGCGCGGAAGGATCGAAATTGAGATTGATCTTGACGATCGGTCTGTCGATCGAGTTGAGATGTTCCGCCTAATCAGGGTCACGAAGCGGTTTGCACGTTCGCGAATCATGGCCAAGCTCGAATCATTGCATCCGAAGTACAAGCCATGTGGAGAAGATTACGACTTGGCTGATATTTTCCACAGTTGCGCTGACATGGAACAAGCATGGCGCGATTACTGCTGTCTGTTTGATGAATCGGAACTAGTTGGATACCCAGACTGGGTTCGACACTTCGATACGCCGAGCTCTGACACGTATCGTGTCATGAAGGACAATCTGCGTCACTTCGCGACTTGTCCAGTCTTCGCGATTGGCATGGAAGTGTCCGACGTACCATCGCCGCATTTGGAGGCGGCAATTCGCTCGGTCTCAGCTCAGATTTACCCGCACTGGAAACTTCTGGTTGTTGATCGACGCTCTAGCTCCGACAGCTCTGAACTGATTCCGCGCGACCTTCGTGCTGATTCTCGTATCCGCGTAATTTCCGGTCAGTCTTCGACGGAGACACATTCAACGCTTGATCGAAAACTCGCCGAAAGTGGCAGTTGGGTCGTGTTCCTGGGACAGCGCGACGTACTTCCGCAGCACGGCCTGTATGTCGTAGCTGACTCGATTAACCGACGCCCCGATGTCGACTTGATCTATTCGGATGAAGATTGCATTGACGTCGACGGAATTCGACATAGCCCCCGTTTCAAAAGCGACTGGAACGAGGATCTAATGCTCTCCTTGGATCTGTTTACCGGTCTAGGTGCTTACCGTGCGGAAGTTTTTGCGTCGTCTGGCGGTCGGAATCAGCACCACGGGGCAGCGTCGAATTATGACATGACACTTCGCTGTCTCTCGCATACGAGCCGGGACAGGATCCTGCACATTCCGCGTGTGCTTTATCACACCCGGGCGCAATCGGATTCAATTCAAGATCCGGTTGTCAGGCGCAATGCGCGCGATGCAAGCCGGATGGCAGTCGTACGTCACCTGTCGCGTGCCGGCGTTCAGGCAACGGTTTCGTCGACAGATTACGGCAGACGCATACAGTATCTGTTGCCGGAGAAGGTGCCACTCGTCACGCTCGTCATTCCTACTCGCAACGGGCTCGAGTTACTTAGTCGCTGTGTCGATTCGATTATCGAAAAAACTCGCTATCGCGCCTTCGAAATCATCATTGTCGACAATGGCTCCGACGACCCGGAAACGCTCGACTATATGGAGAGACTTTCGATCGACCACGGTGTAAGTATCCTCAGGGACGATCGGCCGTTCAATTACTCCGCTCTCAACAATCGCGCGATAGATATTGCGCGGGGAGAGTTCGTCGCTCTGGTCAATAATGACGTGGAGGTCATCGACGGCGACTGGCTCGACGAAGTGATGGGACACGCGCTGCGTCCGGAGGTAGGCGTAGTCGGCGTCAAGCTTCTCTATTCGAACGGAACCGTTCAGCATGCGGGGGTCATAGTCGGGCTCAGCGGCTGTGCTGATCACCTGCATCGCGGGTTGGGGCGAGATGAGCCGGGATATCAAGCGCGCGCGGTAACGACGCAGTCACTGTCCGCGGTAACCGGTGCATGCCTCGTCGTCCGGCGATCGCTGTATCTGCAACTGGGTGGATTGAACGAACACGATCTCGCAGTTGCATTCAACGACGTCGATTTTTGCCTCCGCGTTCGACAAGCGGGCTATAAGGTGCTCTGGACGCCGCATGCCGTGCTGTATCACCACGAGTCCGCAACACGAGGCAGGGACGACACCGTGGAGAAGATCGCTCGGGCTAATCGAGAGATCGATTACATGCGCCAACACTGGCCGGAGCTGATCGCGAATGACCCCGCCTATAACCCGAACCTGTCCCTCGACCAATTCGACTGTCAGTTGGCGTGGCCGCCGCGGGTGGCGTCGCTCAGGCGCCTCGCGCTCGATGCGCCTGGAGCGACCGCGACTTGAGTATAGATTCAGGGCAAGAGACTTGTTTATGCTTGCCCGGAGCGGATCCAAATGTTCTTTGACCACTCGCCCAAGTCGGGCGTGGGGAACAATTGCATGACAGTGTGTGTACTCTAGCGAGCGGTGGCCCCGGGTGCACCGTGGTCTCGCCTGTTGGGCGGCGGCTCCTACGTCTCTGCCGGCTCCTGCTTGCGCGGGGCGCCATGCACCGCACTAAAAATCCTCTGCGGGCGAAGCGTGCTTCTTGTGCGGGCTTGTTATGCGGTCGACCCAGATTCATCTACTTTTGGTCAACATGAAAGAGTTCTTCCCGTCGATAGTTCGTCGAACCGTTCGATTCAAGGTCAATCCGGTCAGGGATCTGGCTTTGTCAGGGGCGACGTCCTTCGACTGGGCGTCTACGGGAGATCATCCTCTCTTTGACCTCGAGCCGGAGGAGACGGGCGAAACTGTTCCATCAGGCTGGGTCTATGTCGAGGCCAGGATGATGCGCCGGGGAGCGCATCTGGTGGCTCGACTCTACATTGATACCGGCACGGGTTTTTCGGATGCGGAATCCATTGTCATTCCGGCAACTCGCGCGGGAAACATTAAACAAATCATCAAGATTCCACGCGACACCCGTCGTTTGCGTCTGGCTCCCATGCGGAGCGAGGGCATTGTTCGGTTGGATTTTTTGCGAATAACAGAAATATCTGGCGTGGAACGGATTTTCAGAATGATGGAGTGGGTGGCTGGCGATATAATAAAATTCAAAAATACCGGCCGGGCAAGAAAATATAATATTACATGGGGGCGTTTATTGACTGATTTGAAGGGTGCGTATGAGGATTGCGCCAAATTGCGATTCCATTCGGTGCCTTTGGATTACGACTCGTACGTAAGAAAATTCGATACTCTCCGTCAATCCGAAATTGATTCGATTCGACGGCATATGAGATCGTTTGCAAGGCGGCCACTGATTTCCATTCTGATTCCGGTGTGTGGAGAGTCCATTGGTCACCTGAAATCAGCCATTCAATCTGTTTTCGAGCAGATTTATGCGGAATGGGAATTGTGTATCGCTGTTGATGAGGATGTTGATTCGGAAACTGCTTCATATCTGAAGTCTCTTTCCGAGGGTGATGGTCGCGTAAAGGTTGTTTTTCTGAGTGCGGGTGGGTCCGTGTCAACCTCATCGAATGGCGCCTTGGCGGCAGCAGCAGGGGAATATGTTGCAATTCTGGATCAAAAAGACGTTCTTTCATCTGCTGCGTTATACTTTGTTGTCGCGAAAATCAACGAAATTGATGATCTGAATATCATATATTCAGATGCCGATGAAATTGATGGCGACGGAGTCCGTGGTAATGTTTGTTTCAAAAGTTCGTGGAATCCGGACCTGTTTTTTTCCTCCGACAATATTTCTCGCTCGGCTACTTACAGAACATCGCTCGTGCGCGAGTTGGGAGGGTTCCGCGCCGAGTATGAGGGAGGGCAGGGCTATGATCTTGCGCTCAGGTGCGTGAAAAGAAGCGTGTCATCTCAGATTTGTCATATTCCGCGTGTGCTCTGTCATTTTCGTCGGCGTGGCGAGCCTGGCTCAGTCGATCCAAGTGTGGAAAATAATGCCTGTATGGCGAGAGGGCGAGCGCTTTCCGAGTTTTTCAGTGATCAACCAGGGGTGAGCGTTTCCCAAGGAGAGTTACCTGGAACCTATCGGGTGAGATATCCAATTCCAACACCCGCTCCCAAGGTCACTGTGATCATACCGACTCGAGATGGTGGTCCATTGTTGAAAAAATGCATGCATAGTATTTTCGACGGGACGGTTTATGATAATTTTGAAGTTGTCGTTGTAGACAATCAAAGCGAGAGTCGGGAAACGATCGATTTTCTGCGGTCGTTGTCGAAGAGAAGTAATGTCACGGTGTTAAGGTATGATTTCCCATTCAACTACTCTTCGATAAATAATTTTGCGGAAAAACATGCTTCTGGCGAAATATTGTGCTTTCTTAATGACGACGTTGAGGCAATCGAGCCGGGGTGGCTAAGCGAGATGGTCTCGCATGCTTTGCGCCCAGATATCGGCGCCGTGGGAGCAAAGCTCCTTTATGGCGATGGATTCATTCAGCATGCGGGTGTCGTGATGGGTATCGGTGGGTTTGCGAGTCACGCTCATCGACTATATCCTGCGACGCATCCAGGATATGCTGGAAGAGCTTGCCTTGTGCAAAATTTTTCGGCGGTCACGGGGGCCTGCCTTGTCATGCGCCGAGATGTATTCCGTGCTGTCGGTGGTTTTGATGAGGACAACCTTCCGGTTGCATTTAACGATGTGGATTTGTGCCTTCGTGTCCGAGAGGCAGGCTACAGAGTTTTGTGGACTCCGTACGCAGTCTTGCATCATTACGAGTCCTATAGTAGAGGGGATGATCAAATGTCTCCCGAAAAACGCGCCAGGTTCAATCGAGAGAAGAATTTCATGCTTTCCCGGTGGAAGACCGACCTGTTGAATGATCCGTATTACAATCAAAATCTGACGCTCGATCGGGAGGATTTTACTATTGCTGATTTTCCGAGATTATATGAGCCTTGGCGGGCTCGAGTGGTTTGAATGCCTCGAGCTCGGCTGCCTCAAGTCTTACTAGGCTGAGTGTCATGCGATTGTTTTGGATTGGGGTGCTCCATCGCTTCTCTATAGTGACTCGGAGTGGCTTGAATAAAGTAGCGTCGAAGGAATATTCATGGATGTAAAGAAGCGTCTGCTGCCCGGCATTCCGTTGATCGAGTCACCACTTTTCGATGCTGAGATTTCCCAGGCGGAGTTGACACCTGGAGAGCACGAGATTGCGAGTGCGCTGAACCGTAACGGCTACGCGGTGATCGATTTTCCCGATCCGGATCTCGACGTGCGGATTGCTCGTATTCGTGAACGCCTGGCCCCGCTGTTTGCTGACACGGGACTAAGCAACGATGGTGTGTTTTATGCTGCTGGTCGCATTCAGGATGCGTGGATAAACGATCCCGATGTGAAGGCGATTGCCGCCAACGTTCAGATGCTGGATTTGCTCGGACGCTTGTATGGTCGGGCGGCTTTCCCGTTCCAAACACTCAATTTCCGGGTCGGTACTCAGCAAAAGCTGCACACCGATGCGGTGCATTTCTCTTCAATCCCTCAGCGCTTCATGTGTGGGGTGTGGGTCGCGCTTGAAGATATCTCGCCGGAGGCTGGGCCGCTTCAACTGGTTCCAGGATCGCATAACTGGCCCATGATCGATAATGCGACGGCTGGCCGACGCGGGTTTGGGGTGTCCAGTGAGTCGGCGCAATTGCCGTATCAGGAAATCTGGGATGCCATGGTGGAAGCAAAGGGCGCCAGCATCAAGACTTTCGAGGCGCGTAAAGGGCAAGCGTTGATCTGGTGTGCCAACCTGTTGCACGGAGGGAGCCCACAGATCGACCCTGCGATGTCACGCTGGTCGCAGGTGACGCACTATTTCTTCGACGATTGTGTTTACTACACGCCGGCGTTCTCCGACGAATATTTGGGCCGCTTGCAGCTCCGCAATCTGGTCAGCGTAGTCGACGGCACACGAAAGCGTAATTCCTATCTGGGTGAGGAAATTGTGTCGCCGGCTTCAGGCGCACATAAATCTCGAATCCTCACGGGAAGGTTGCGCAAGTGGATGCGTCGCTCCTGAGCCCGCTTATATGTTCGCCTGGTTGGAAGTGGGGTCGCAACTATCGAGAGGCTTCAGGTTTGACAGGGAAGCTACGGCGAACGGTGCGGCGTGTGAAGGCATGCTCCGCGAGCGTCAACTGCTGAGCTTATGGCGTGCTGGCATGTGTTTCGGTATGTATGCGCTGCGATGGCGGGGTGCCCCTCGGCGCGCCGTAAGCTGCCGACTCTCAGATTGGATCGATTGAGGCCTGATCAATGCAGTCGTGCTTAGCATGTCGGATTCGCCAGAACGTGAGGGCCGCAGGTGCGCGGCCCCGAAACGGCGAACCGGGTATGTCGTTGCGATTGGCGGATGCCGGCCCGACGTCGAGCGGGCTCAACCGCAAGAATGTGACGCACGTGCGAGATCGTTTTTGACAGGCGAGAGATGTCGTTTTTTTGACGACGGCAGATATTTCTCGTTTGAAATGCAATGAGGTATCCTCCACACCTCCGGTGGTCATTGCCGCCTCATTCAGCCACAGAGTCTGGCGCGAAAGGTTGCGTTTATTACATTTTGCTTTCTACAACATTACGCAAGAATTCCGTGCTTCTTCTGGCTTCCATTCAATTACCTAGATGCCGCGCTCGTTTCTCGTGCTGCAAGGCACTGCCTCGCTTTTTTTCTATCGACTCTCGCGTGCGCTACGGAGCAGGGGATTTGCCGTCTACCGCGTCAATTTTTGCGGTGGCGACTTGCTGTATGGTGGAGTAGGGACTGTTCTAAATTACAGCGGCGGGATCGGGGGTTTGCCGCAATGGTATGACGATATCGTGCGACGGGAGGGAATCACCGACGTCATCATGTTCGGCGACTGCCGCGACGTCCATCGCGAGATGCTGGCCGTCTCGACGGCGTACGGCCTGCGTGTCCACGTGTTCGAGGAAGGCTACGTTCGACCGCACTGGATCACGCTGGAGCGCCATGGTGTCAACGGGCGTTCGTTGCTGCCGCGCGACCCCGAATGGTATCTGCAGCAACGCAGCGTAACGCCCCCCGCCAGACAGTGGAAGGCCACGGGCTACAACCTGTATGAGCGTGCTTTCCACGACATCACGTATCGTTTTGCGAACACGATCTGCTGGCCCCGGTTTCCGAAGTATCGCAGTCATCGACCGAAAAACGGCTTCTTCGAATATTCGGGGCTGGCCGTCCGGATGCTTCTGCAGCGCAAACATCGACGCGAAGCAGAGACGGTCACGCGCGAGTTGCTCGACAGCGGACGGACTTACTACCTGTTTCCGCTGCAATTGAATTCGGATGCGCAAATCGTCGTGCATTCGTCTTTTGATGGGATTCGAGCAGCGATCAGCCATGTTTTGGAGTCTTTTGCGCGATACGCGCCGCAAGATGCGTTGTTGGTGATCAAAAATCACCCGCTGGATACCGGCCTGATCGAGTATCGGAATTT
The DNA here is from genome assembly GCF_029633825.1 of Burkholderia contaminans. Classification (NCBI taxonomy): domain Bacteria; kingdom Pseudomonadati; phylum Pseudomonadota; class Betaproteobacteria; order Burkholderiales; family Burkholderiaceae; genus Burkholderia; species Burkholderia contaminans. The sequence continues at coordinate 1,882,890 of NZ_CP090640.1, forward strand.
TTCGCTTAAAATTGCGCGTGCCGCAGGCATGGAGAATCGGATTCGTTTCATCGATGCCGGCCATCTTCCGACATTGCTTGAACATGCGCGTGGGGTCGTGGTGATCAACAGCACGGTCGGCTTGTCCGCGCTGCATCACAAGCGGCCGCTGGTTGCGCTTGGCTCGGCTATCTACAATTTCAGCGGTCTGACCTGGCAGGGTGATCTCGATGACTTTTGGCTTGGAGGCGTGCCGCCAGATATGGATCTCTATCACGCGTTCCTCGACTACGTGATGCATCACACCCAAATCAACGGCGATTTCTACACTCGGACCGGTATAGCGATGGCCATTGCCGGCGCGGTTGCCCGGCTAGAGCGTGCGGATGGCTAAGGCGTCGGTTCGGCATGTCGTTGTCACCGGCGCGAGCGCGGGCATCGGCCGCGCCCTGGCGCTCGCATACGCGCAGCCCGATACTGTACTCGGCATCGTTGGCCGGAACGAGACACAACTCGAATTGACCGCGGCGGCGTGCAGGGCGCGCGGCGCAAAGGTGATCGTCGGCATCGTCAACGTCAGGGAGGCCGATCCGATTCGCGTATGGCTCCATTGTTTCGACGACGAGTATCCGATCGATCTGCTCATCGCCAACGCCGGTGTCGCGAGCACGCTGTCCTCTGCATCCGACTGGGAAGACCTCGACCGTATTACCACTGTCGTCGATACGAATTTCTACGGTGCGATGCACACGGTTCTCCCGATTGTCGAACGCATGCGCATCCGCAAGCATGGCCGCATCGCCGCAGTAAGCTCTCTGGCAGCCCTTCGCGGCATGGCTATCTCGCCCGCGTACTGCGCGAGCAAATCGGCGATCAAGGCCTACGCCGATTCCGTCCGCCCGCTTCTGAAGCGCGATGGTGTCGGTGTCTCGGTCATTCTTCCCGGCTTCGTCAAAACGTCGATGAGCGACGTGTTTCCCGGTGACAAGCCGTTCATGTGGACTGCTGATCAGGCCGCGGCATTCATTCGCAGGAGGCTCGATGCTGGGCGTGCGGAAATCGCATTCCCGGGTCTGCTTGCGTTCGGCATGCGCATCCTGACCGTGCTGCCCATCAGGTTGGCTGATGCGATCCTCGACAAGCTTTCGTATCTGCCCGGCAAGGAAGATGTAAATTGACGGGCGCAATCTGGCTGACGTTCGCCGCCGCGGCCGGCATATCTTTCCTGCCGGACCGGATCGCCGTCCCGCGCGTACAGTTTCGGCGTCGTATCGACGCGCTGCTTCTGCATGCGCTCGTCGTCGTGTTCTTCGCGTCGCTGATGCTGCTCGTTACTGCGCGTCCGATCTTCTCTTCATCCGTCGCGGTCGCGCTGGTGGGGCTCGTCGCCGTCGTCAGCAATGCCAAGTATGAGTCGCTACGCGAACCGTTCGTTTTTACCGATCTCAGCCTCTTCAGCCAGTTATTCTCGCATCCGCGGCTCTATCTGCCGTTCCTGAGCACGGGCAAGATCGTTGCCATCGGCGTGGGGATCGTGTTGGTCGTCGCCGGCTATCTCGCCGAGGCGCCCGTCACGCCGCGTCCGGTGCTCGCGCTGGTGGCCGTTGTTACCTTCACATTCTCACTGGCGCGATACATTGCAGCTCGCCTGCCTTTGGCGCTCGACGCCGCGGACGATCAGCGCCGTCACGGTTTTTTCGCAGTATTCATCGCATACTTGCTGAACGGCATGCGTCCCGCGACGTTCGAAGCGTTCCGGCGCGCGGTCGAAGCGGGACCGTTCGCGACCGGCACGCCTGTGTCACGCCCGGACGTCATCGTGATCCAGAGCGAGTCGCTGTTCGATGTGCGGCGTATTTCACCGGCGATCAACCCCACTGTGCTTTCCCGTTTTGATCGGGCAAGAAGCGAGGCGGTCTGTTACGGTGAGCTTTCGGTGCCGGCCTGGGGCGCAAACACGATGCGCACCGAATTCGCGATGCTGACCGGTCTGGCATATGAACAGCTGGGTTACGCGCGCTTTTATCCCTATGCGTTTGTGCGTCGCGCGTGTGCATCGATCGCACGCTGGTTCGCGCAGGCCGGTTACAACACGGTTGCGATTCATCCGTACTATGCTGATTTCTTTGGTCGCAACCGCGTATTCCCGTTACTCGGATTCGATAAGTTCCTCGACATAGAACACTTCGCCGATGCGGCGCGAGCGGGCCCATACATTTCCGACGCCGCCGTGCTGGACGCCGTGCTTGCCGAACTGGAAGCTGCACGCGACAAGCCGCAATTCGTGTTCGCGATGACGATGGAAAATCACGGCCCGCTGCACCTGGAGCAGGTTTTGCCTGGGGAATCGTCTTCAAGGCATACTCTGGGCGAGGGCACTTCCTGGCGTGATCTGACCGCATACCTGCGCCATATTGAAAACGCCGATGTAATGATCGGGCGCTTGCTCGATCATTTGCGCGCCAGCGATCGTGAAACAGTCGTTTGTTTTTACGGCGACCACGTTCCCGCGTTACCCCACGTATTCGAAAAGCTGGGCGTCACACCGCAAACCAGTGACTACTTCATTTGGCGAAATTACGGCACAGATGCTCCAGAATGCCGGAATTTGGCAGCCGAAGAGCTTGGGGCGGCGCTGCTGCATGTGGTACAAGATGACGGAAATCGTGCGGAAGAGCCGTGCGCATCCGAGAAAGCGACATAAAAGATGAACAGTAAGATTGCAATAATTGGGGTGGCTTGTCGGTTTCCCGGGGGCGCAAACAATCTTGGCGACTTCTGGCAACTGCTGCGCGACGAACGCGACGCAGTGACCGAAATCCCCGCCGACCGCTTCGGCACCGACTTCTACCAGCACCCGTCCAAGCGCGAACCGGGCAAGAGCTACACGTTCTCGGCCGGCGTCGTCGACAACGTCGCTGGCTTCGACGCCGCGTTCTTCGGCATTTCACCGCGCGAAGCGGCCCAGATGGACCCCCAGCAGCGCCTGCTGCTCGAACTCGCATGGGAAGCGTTCGAGGACGCGGGCGTGCGTCCGGCCGACATGCGCGGCAGCAACTGCGGCGTCTTCGTCGGCGCAGCCAGCATGGACTACGGCAACCGCAACATGGACGATCTGAACGTGATCGATCCATATTCGGCGACCGGCAATACGCTGAGCATCGCGTCGAACCGCGTGTCCTACCTGTTCGACCTGCATGGTCCGAGCATGTCCGTCGACACGGCCTGCTCGTCGTCGCTCGTCGCACTCCACCAGGCCGTCAAGGCGCTGCAGTCCGGCGAAGCCGAGATGGCGCTCGCGGGCGGCGTCAACCTGCTGCTGCATCCGTTCGGTTTCGTCAGCTTCTCCAAGGCGTCGATGCTGTCGCCGCGCGGCCGTTGCCGTGCCTTCGATGCCACCGGCGACGGCTACGTCCGCTCCGAAGGCGGCGCGTTCGTGCTGCTCAAGCCGCTCGATCGCGCGCTCGCCGATGGCGACACGATCCATGCGGTGATCGCCGGCTCCGGCGTGAATTCGGTCGGCCATTCGCCGGGCGGCATCAGCGTGCCGGGCGCGGCTGCACAGGCGTCGCTGCTGCGCAGCGTGTACGCGCGCGCCGGCATCGATCCGCAGTCGCTGGCCTATCTCGAAGCGCACGGCACCGGCACGGCGGTCGGCGATCCGATCGAAGCGCGTGCGCTGATCGACGTCGTGTCGGGCGAGCGCCCGGCGGATCGTCCGCTGCTCATTGGTTCGGTCAAGACCAACATCGGCCATCTCGAGACGGCATCCGGCATGGCCGGGCTGCTGAAGGCCGTGCTGTGCCTGAAGCACCGCGCGGTACCGCGCTCGCTGCATTTCGTCACGCCCAATCCCGGGATCGATTTCGACGGCGGGCGTTTGCGTGTCGTCGATCGCTACATGCCGCTCGACACGGGCGACGCGCCGCTGACGGTCGGCGTCAACTCGTTCGGCTTCGGCGGAACGAACGCACACGTCGTGCTGACGGAGGCGCCGGCTGCAAACGCGGCGTCGACGGCCGCGCCCAAACCCGAGCCGACGCAAGCGCAACTGTCTCCGCTCGTCCTGACCGCGCGCAGCGCGAGTGCGCTCGGCGCGCTCGCAGGCCGCTATCTGGCGATGCTCGACAATGGCGGCGACTGGCAGGCGCTGGCCGCCGCGGCCGCACGTCGGCGCCAGTGGCTGGAACACCGTGCAATCGTTGCACCGGCCGGCGTAGCCGAAGGCCGTGCGGCGCTTGCAGCACTGGCCCAGCCGGCAGCGGAAGGGCTGCCGGCCTGCGTGGCAACCGGCCAGGCGCCCGCCGACGCGGTGCGCACCGCGCTCGTATTCTCTGGCAACGGCTGCCAGTGGGTCGGGATGGGCAACGAACTCTATGCGGAGAACGCCGAATTCCGCGCGGCGCTCGACGAAGTCGACGCGCTGTGGTGTGCCGATGGCAGCTCGTCGCTCGTCGACGTGATGCGCGGCGGCCCGAGCGCGGAATGGCTGGCCGGCGCGGGCGCCGAATGGCTCGCCGCGACGGAGAACGCGCAGCCGCTGCTGTTCGCGATCCAGGTCGGCATGATTCGCGTGATCGACGCGCGCGGGATGCGCTACGACGCGGCCATCGGCCATAGCGTCGGCGAGATTGCCGCGGCGTGGGTCACGGGCGCGCTGTCGCTCGCCGACGCGGTTCGCGTGATCAAGATCCGCAGCCGCGCGCAGGCGATGACGCGCGGCAGCGGCCGGATGGCGGCCGTCGGCATCGGCGACGCGGCGGCGCGCGAACTGATCGCACGCCACGGGCTCGCGCGTCGCGTCGAGATCGCGGGCATCAACAGCCCCGATGCGGTGACGCTCGCGGGTGAACTGCAGGGCTTGCAGGCACTGGAGGCCGCGCTGCGCGGCAGCGGCAAGTTCTTCCAGATGCTGGATCTCGACTACGCGTTCCACAGCAGCCACATGGACCGCATCGAGCCGGTCGTGCTGGCCGAACTGGCGAGCCTGCGGCCGCAGCCGGGCAACGGCACGTTCGTGTCGACCGTGACCGGCGGCGCGCTGGCCGGCACCGAGCTCGATGCCCGCTACTGGTGGCGCAACATTCGCGAGCCGGTGCGCTTCGGCGACGGCATCGCGCATCTGATCGAGCAGGGTGTCCGGCTGTTCGTCGAGGTCTCGCCGCATTCGATCCTGCGCACGTACGTGAAGCAGGCATTCGCGGCCGCCGGCGCGACCGGCGTGGCGCTGCCGACGCTCAAGCGCGATCACGGCAGCGCGGCAACGCTGCGGCAATCGATCCTCGCGGCGATCGCGCACGGCGCGAGCGTCGATCCCGACCGCTTCGCGCCGGGTGAATCGCGTGCTGCATTGCCGTCCTATCCGTGGCAACGCGACCACTTCTGGCTGACGCCGACCGTCGAAGGCTACGGCCTCGTCAATCGTCGCCGCGAACATCCGTTGCTCGGCTATCGCCTGCACGAGCACGCATTCGCGTGGGAAAACCAGCTCGATCCGGCGAAGCTGCCGATGCTGGCCGATCACGTCGTCGACGGCGGCGTGGCGTTCCCGGGTGCGGGCTACGTGGAAATGGCGCTTGCCGCGGCACGCACCTTCTTCGATACGCCGGATGCGGCCCTCGAAAACGTCGAGATCCGCACGCCGGTGGTATTCCAGCCGCAGCAGGCGAAGCTGTTCCGGCTCGTGATCGAGCCGCGTACCGCGACCTTCACGATCGAGACGCGCGACCGGATGTCCGACGGCGCATGGACGCTGAACGTGACGGGGCGGATGCTCGAAAGCGGCAACACGCTCGGCGATGCGAGCGTCGTGCCGTCCGACGCGCTCGATCGCCTGCTCGCGGTGCCCGCCGCCGACGGCGACACGCTGTATGCAAATACGGCGGCCATCGGCCTCAGCTACGGGCCGGCGTTCCGCTGGGTCCGCACCGTGCGGGTCGCCGCGGATGACGGCGCGGCGCTGGCCGACGTCGCCGCGCCGGCCGCATGCGGCGACGCGCGGGCGTTGTCCGCCTATCTGCTGCATCCGGCTCTGATGGACAGCGGGTTTCATCCGCTGTTCGCACTGCTTGCGGCGCACGCGCGCGAAGGCGAGCATCCGGCTTACGTGCCGGTGCAGATCGGCCGGGTTGACTATCTGCGCGGCGACACGGTCGAGCGGGTGCTCGTGCGGATCGACCGGCACAGCCCGCATTCGATCGTCGCGCATTTCGAATTCCTCGACGCGCGCGGCGCGATCGTCGCGCGGCTCGGCGCATGCCGGTTCCGGCGTGTCGACCTCGTCGGCCGCCGGCAGAACCTGCCCGCGCGCTTCGTCTACCGCCTGGAAGAAGTGCCGCTGCCGGGTGACGTCAATGCAGCCGGTTTGCCGGCGCCCGACGCGTTGCTCGCGCACGCTGTCGCGCGGCTCGATGCGGCCGGGCACGACGGCCGCCGGACGCAGCATCTGACCGAAATCCTGCCGCTGCTCGACGTGCTGGCGAGCCTCTACGCCCTCCGTGCGTTCGATACGCTCGGCGCATTCGCCGGCACATGGCAGCCTGCGGCCGGGCGTGAGGCACTGGCCGCACGTCTTGCCGACATGCTGGTCGAGGACGGTCTCGCTCATCGCGATGGCGCGCTGCTCGTGCGCGACGACGCAGCGTGCGCGGCGTTGCCGCCGCTCGACGAACTCTGGCGCGGGCTGCTGGCCGAATCGCCGGGGCACGTGGCCGAGCTGACGCTGCTCGCGCATTGCGGCGCGGCGTTGCCGGACGTCCTGAACGGCGCAAAGGACGGCGCCCGTCTGCTGTCGCCGACCGGGCACAGCCTGGTCGAACAACTCCTGGCCGCATCGCCGACGTGGCAGCACGTGCACGCATTGCTGGCCGCGAGCGTCGAGCAGGCGGTCGACGCATGGCAACCCGCACGCCGGTTGCGCGTGCTCGAACTGGGCGCGACGGACGGCGACGTGCTGCAGACGCTCGGCATGCATCTCGCGGCCGCACGTTGCGATCACACGATCGCCGGGACTGCCGGCCAACTGGCCGGGTTCGACGCGGATGCGGAAGCGGCGGTGCGCACGGTTGCGCTGCAGTCGGGCGAGCGGCTGTCGCTGGCGGCCGACGAAGCCGGCCCTTACGACCTGATCGTCGCGAACCGCGCGTTGAGCGGCCGCCACGATGTGGCCGACGCGCTGAATGCGATGCGGTCATGGCTGGCGCCGGGCGGATTGCTGCTGCTGGCCGAGTCGCGTCGCGGCCGTTTCTCCGACCTCGTATCCGGCGCGCAGGCTTCGTCGGCGGAAGCCGATGCGCCCGCGCCGCTGGCGCCGGCGGATCTCGATGCCGCGCTCGAACGCGCGGGCTTCGTCGACGTCGTGCGGCACGTCGAGCAATCGCTCGATCTGGACGGCACGCCGACGTTCGTCATCGCGCGCAACCCCGCGAGCGCCGTTGTCGCGCAACGCGGCGAGGAACCGAGCGATCTCGATACGCTTGCACGCAGCGAGCAATGGCTCGTGATGCACGCACCGGATGCTGCCGGCAGTTTCGGCGGGCGGCTGGCCGATGCGCTGGCGCGCGCAGGCTATCCGGCCGATATCGTCGACGTGACGCACGCGGCCGATGCGATCGCGTCGTTGCCGGCCGGGCAGCCGGCGCATGTCGTCTTCTGCGCGCCGGAAACGCCGCTCGCCGAATCGGCGACGGGCGATGACCTGATGGCCGCGCAGCGTAACGGCGTGATCGCTCTTGCGGAACTCGTTCGCGCGCTCGGTATGCAGCCGAACGCAGCCACGCGGCTGACCGTCGTCACGCGTGGCGGCGCGCCATTCGCCGGGGCCGCGAATGCGCATCCGGAACAGGCCACGCTGTGGGGTCTCGGTCGCGTGCTGGCGAACGAGCATCCCGAACTCGCGTGCCGCCTGATCGACGTCGATCGGGCGGCGGACCGGATCCCGGACGCGCTGATTCGCGAGCTGACCGGCGCGGCGATCGAGGAAGAAGTCGTCCTGGGTGTACACGGGCGGCAGGTGCCGCGCATGCTGACCGCCGCGCAGGCCGCGGCCCGCAACGACGGCGCGATTGCGCGTGCGGCCGTGCTCGCGTTCGATGCGCCGGGCTCGTTGCGCAACCTCGAATGGTTCGCGTTGCCGGAAAGCCAGCTGGGTGACGACGAGGTGGAGATCGAGCCCGTTGCCACCGGCCTCAATTTCCGCGACGTGATGTATGCGATGGGGCTCTTGTCCGATGAAGCGGTCGAGACCGGCTTCGCGGGCGCGACCATCGGCATGGAATTGTCCGGCCGCGTCGTGCGGGTGGGCAGCGCCGTAACCGAATTCGCGCCGGGCGATGCGATGCTCGGCTTCGCGCCGGCTTCGTTCGCGACGCGCGTCCGGACGCGCGCGCAAGCGATCGCGCTGAAACCCGAGCGTCTGTCGTTCGAGGAAGCGGCGACCGTACCGACCACGTTCTTCACCGCGTACTACGCACTCGTCGAGCTCGCGCGGCTGCGTCGCGGCGAGCGTGTGCTCGTGCACGGCGGCGCGGGTGGCGTCGGGATCGCCGCGATCCAGCTCGCGCGCCACTTCGGCGCAGAAGTGTTCGCGACGGCCGGCAGCGACGAGAAGCGCGAGTTCGTGCGCCTGCTCGGCGCCGACCACGTGCTCGATTCGCGCAGCCTCGCGTTCGCGGACGAGATTCGCGCGCTGACGGGCGGCCAGGGCATCGACATCGTGCTGAATTCGCTCGCCGGCGAAGCGATGGTGCGCAGCATCGACACGCTGCGGCCGTTCGGGCGTTTCCTCGAGCTCGGCAAGCGCGACTTCTACGAAAACAGCCATATCGGGCTGCGGCCGTTCCGCAACAACATCAGCTATTTCGGCATCGACGCCGACCAGCTGATGGGTGCGTTGCCGGAGCTGACCGCGCGCCTGTTCGGCGAAGTGATGGCGCTGTTCGACGCAGGCGTGCTGCATCCGCTGCCGTATCGCGCGTTTCCGGCCGAACGGGCGGAAGATGCGTTCCGCTACATGCAGCAGGCACGCCAGATCGGCAAGGTGCTCGTGACCTATCCGTCCGGCACGCCGGCTCCGACGCGCGGCGTCACACGCGCGGGCTCGCTCGCGCTCGATCCGCATGGCACGTACCTGGTGGTCGGCGGCACGGGCGGGCTCGGTTTCGCGAGCGCGCGCTGGATGGTCGAGCGCGGCGCACGCCGGCTGACGCTGGCGAGCCGTTCCGGCGAGCTCGCTGCTGCCGCGCGCGAGGAAGTCGAGCGCTGGCGCGCGACGCTCGGCGTCACGGTCGATGTCGTATCGTGCGACGTGACCGACGCAGCGGCGGTCGACGCGATGATCGAGGCGATTGTCCGGCGCGGCGGCCCGCTCAAGGGCGTGCTGCATTCCGCGATGTCGATCGACGACGGCCTCGTGCGCAATCTCGACGATGCGCGCATGGCCGCGGTGCTCGCACCGAAGGTGGCCGGCGCGTGGAACCTGCATCGCGCGACGCGCGCGTTGCCGCTCGACCTGTTCGTGGTCTATTCGTCGGCGACGACCTATCTCGGCAATCCGGGGCAGTCGAACTACGTCGCGGCCAACACCTTCCTCGAGGCGCTCGTCGAACATCGTCGCGCGGCGGGATTGCCGGGCACGTTCATGGCCTGGGGGCCGCTCGAGGACGTCGGCTTCCTCGCGCGCCACGCGGATACGCGCGAGGCGCTGCAGTCGCGGATCGGCGGTGCATCGATCACGTCCGACGAAGCGATGGTCGCGCTCGAGCGCGTACTGGTGGCGGGCGCGGCAGGTGAAGCCGTGGTCCGGCTCGACTGGCACGCGGTGGCGCGCGGGATGCCTGCCGCGAAGGCGCGCCGGTATTCGCTGCTGCAATCGCACGCGAAGGGCGGCGATGCACGCGACGGCGGCACGCAGCTGCGGGAAGAAGTGCTGGCGTTGCCGCGCGACGAAGCGATCGCGCTGGTTGCCCGGACGCTGCAGGGGCAGATCGCGCGAATCCTGCACATGACGCCGGACCGCATCGCGCTCGACAAGTCGGTGCTCGACATGGGCATGGATTCGCTGATGGGGATGGAACTCGGCCTCGCGGTCGAGGAAGCGTTCGAGGTCAAGCTGTCGGTGATGGCGATTGCCGAGGGCGCGTCGGTGACGACGCTGGCCGGACGTATCGTCGATTCGATCGGCGCGTCGACCGATGCGGATGCCGGTTCCGCGACGGATGCCGCGCAGGAGGCCGTCGCGGCGCTCGCGGCGAAGCATGCGATCGACGGCGAGGCGCGCGCGATGCTCGATGCGCGGCAGGCGCCGGTGGCGGGCCAGACGTCGCCGACGCTGGAGGTCGCGCGATGAGTGCACCGTCCGGCTGGGCAACACGTCAGGGCACGCTGGCACGTCCGCTGGCGATCGACGGTCACGGGCTGCATACGGGGCGCCGGGTCGGTGTACGGATCCTGCCCGCGCGTCCGGAAGAGGGCGTGACGGGCATCGCGTTCCGTCGCGTCGCGCAGGGGCGCACGCTCGCGACGCTGCCGGTCGATCCCGCGCTGCGCCGCGCGCAGCCGCTGTGCACGATGCTGCGCAATGCCGATGGTGTCGGCGTTCGCACGGTCGAGCATCTGCTCGCTTCGCTGCTGGCATGCGAGATCGATCACGCGATCGTCGAGATCGATGCCGAGGAAGTACCGATTCTCGATGGCAGCGCCGCGCCGTGGGTGGATGCCATCCGCGCGTGCGGCCGTGTCGCGCTCGATGCACCGAAACGCTTCATCCGCGTGCTGCGGCCCGTCGTCGTCACGGATGGCGAGGGCGACCAGCGGCGCGAAATGCGGATCGAGCCGGCGCCGCGTTACGAACTGAGCGTGCGCAACGACCTGCGCGGCTTCGGCGACATGCACTGGGATGGCGCGCTGACGCCGGCCGCATTCGCGACCGAAATCGCGCCGTCGCGCTCGTATGGCCGCGTGAAGTGGGCGGTACCCGCGATCGTCGCCGGTTATCTGCGCGGCGTGCCGATCCTGCGCGGCGCGCGGCCGTCGTGCACGGCGTCCATCGTCGGCAATCGCGTGCTGGGCGGGATGCGGCTGCCGGAAGAGTTCGTCCGGCATCGCGTGCTCGACCTGGTCGGCGATCTCGCGCTGGCCGGCGCGCCGCTGCTGGCGCGCGTGAGCGCGCTGCGGCCGAGCCACGAGATGAATTTCCGGCTGGTCGACGCGCTGCTGGCCGAACCTGAGGCGTGGCAATGGGCCGAGTTTCCCGACGCGTGACACCACGCTTTTTCATGATGCGCGGCGTAACATAGCGCCTTTTCGAGATACAAGCGAAGGAAGCAATGGCACTGGGAGAGCATCTTCGCCAGCAACTGGCGGCGAAAGCGCTGAAACGGCAACTGGAGCGCGCGACCGATGCGGCCGCGGCACCAGGCGTGCCCGGCACGCTGGCCGCGCAGACCGCATCGGCGCGCAGCCGCTTCGAATCGATGCCGCAGTATCAGCAGGTCCGGATCATGCGCGAGATGGGCGAGAAGCTGCGCGTCGACTCGCCGTTTTTCCGCGTGCATGAAGGCGTGGCCGGTGCGACGACGCAGATCGGCGGCCGCGAGTACCTGAACTTCGCGAACTACAACTACCTCGGCCTGGCCGGCGATCCGGCCGTGTCGTCGCGTGCGAAAGCCGCGATCGACCGTTACGGCACGTCGGCCTCCGCGAGCCGGATGGTCGCGGGCGAGCGTCCGGTGCAGCGCGATCTCGAGCGCGCGCTGGCCGCGTTCTACGAGACCGACGACTGTGTCGCGTTCGTGAGCGGTCATGCGACGAACGTGACCGTGATCGGCGCGCTGTTCGGCCCCGGTGATCTGGTCGTCCACGATTCGCTCGCGCCCAACAGCATCGTGCAGGGCGCGCAGCTGAGCGGCGCGAAGCGGCTGAGCTTCGCGCACAACGACTGGCAGGCGCTCGACGAACTGCTGTCGCGCGTGCGCCGCGAATACCGGCACGTGCTGATCGCGATCGAAGGGCTGTACAGCATGGACGGCGATTTCCCCGACCTGCAGCGCTTCGTCGACGTGAAGACGCGCCACGGTGCGTTCCTGCTGGTCGACGAGGCGCATTCGCTCGGCGTGCTCGGCGCGACCGGCAAGGGCATCCGCGAGCACTGCGGCGTCGCGCCCGACCAGGTCGACATGTGGATGGGCACGATGAGCAAGACGCTGGCGGGCTGCGGCGGCTTCATCGCCGGCTGCCAGCCGCTGGTCGACATGCTGCGCCACCTGGCGCCGGGTTTCCTGTACAGCGTCGGGCTCGCGCCCACGCTCGCCGAAGCGTCGCTGGCCGCGCTCGAGCGCCTGCAGGCCGAGCCGGAGCGCGTCGCGCAACTGCAGGCGCGCGGGCGACAGTTCCTGACCGAGGCGCGTGCCGCCGGGCTGAATACGGGCACGAGTGCGGGGTTCGCGGTCGTGCCGGTGATCACAGGGAGCTCGCTGAAGGCCGCGCAATGGGCCAATGCGATGTTCGACGAAGGGATCAACGTGCAGCCGATCTTCTATCCGGCCGTCGAGGAAAAGGCCGCGCGTCTGCGCTTCTTCATCTGCTCGACGCACGAGCCGGAGCAGATCAGCCGGACGGTCGCCGTATTGTCGCGTCTCGCGGGGCGCAGCGCGTGACGCTGGCCGGCGCGTCCGCGCAGGCGGCGCCGCGCGCCGGTGAGCGCGTGCGGTTTCGTGCGGCCGCTGCGGGCGACGCGGCGGCGTGCGCGCCGCTCGTGTTTGCATCCGGCGTGGCCGAATTCGGGTTCTTTCTCGGCGAAAGCGACGCACGCTGCATCGCGTTTCTGCAGCAGGCGTTCCGGTCGCGTCACGGGCGCTTCTCGTGGCGCCGGCATCGTGTCGCGGTCGCGGACGATGGCTCCGTGCTCGCCGTGATGGCGATCCACGACGGGCAGCAGACGATGTTCGACGACGTGCATGTCGTGTGGGCACTGGCGCGCTTTTTCGGTGTGCGCCGCACGATTGGCCAGTTGTTGCGCGGGCTGATCCTCGAAACGGAAATTCCGGCGCCGAAGCGCTCGCAGATCCTCGTCGCGCATTGTGCGACTGACGAGCGTCAGCGTGGTACGGGGATCTTCAGCGCGTTGTTTCGGGATGCGTTGGACACCGGCGCATTGCCCGCCGACGGCAGCCGTGACGTCGTGCTCGACGTGCTGACCCGCAACGTGCGGGCCCGTGCGCTTTACGAACGGCTCGGGTTCACCGCATTGCCGCGGCCGCGCGCCCGTTCGCGCCGGCTGCTGGCCGAACTCGATTCGGTCCGGATGGGGTTGTCGCGTCGCACCTGACGGCGCGAATGACAGCCCTCTGCGCTACGTGTGCCGCGGGCTGAACGGCCGGCGGTGTGTACGTTGGCATCTTTTGCGAGCGTGGTTGCCATTCGCACGAATAGCACACCGACGCGCGCGGGATGACGTTCGATCGCGACGGCGTCAGCCGCCCAGCGGCAGTTTCCGGATGATCGCGTCTACACATTCCGAGGGGCTCGTCTCGGCCGTCCTGACGTGAACGTCAGGGGACTGCGGTGGCTCATAGACGGAATCGATGCCGGTAAATTGGCGAATCGCGCCTTGCCTTGCCAACGCGTAGAGTCCCTTCGGGTCGCGAGCCTCTGCGACTTCGAGTGAAGTATCGACAAAGACTTCGAAGAACGTACCAGCCGCAAAGCGCGCACGCGCTTTGGCGCGCGCCTCCTGGAATGGTGAGATCAGCGCAGCGATGACGACGAATCCGGCATCCACCAGCAGCTTCGCCACCTCGGCGGTTCGTCGGATATTTTCATGGCGATCGGCATCGCTGAATCCGAGATCCCGGTTCAGCCCCTCGCGCAGGCGGTCAGCATCCAGCAGATAGGTGCGCAGTCCGCGGGCATTGAGTTGTTCCTGCAGCAGAGTTGCCAGCGTCGATTTGCCTGCGCCGGAGATACCGGTCAGCCACACCACGAAGGCTCGATCCTGTTTCACGTCAGAACTGGCGGAATGACCGTTCGTCGGCGTGGCGGGTGACAAATTCTTGAAATCTTGGGGCATTTCCAATGTGAGGTGCGGGCGACCGTGCAGTTACATTCTTGAGTTCGGTTTACTCCTGGGGCGGATTGTAGCGCGACGGAAAGTTTGTAATCCCTTCCTTTTTTAACGAATTGCTTCGTGCCCGTGTGTCTGGTACCGCCGTCTCGATGCGGTCAACGGTGTCAATGCGCTACTTGTGCCGCGGGCTGAACGGCCGCTGCTGCACATCGGCGCCCTGCGCGACGATCGCCGTGCTCTCCGGCACTTCCTCCCACGCACCCCGCAAGTCGACGAGCGGCTCGGACACGACCATGAACGCGTCGTCGCCGGCTTCGGCGATGCGCGGGTTGTGCGGATACAACTCGTGCAGGTGCTTGAACGACGTGCTGTGGAACAGCGAGCGCGACTGCCGTTCGCTCGAGTAGCGCACCGCGATGATCCGTTCGCCGTCGGTCGCGCAGATCGTCATGTTGAGCGGGGCGGCCACGCGGTGCTGCGTGGCGCTCTCCTCGACCACGCCGACCATCCGCTCGAGCGCCGGCAGCGGCGTCTGCTCGAGGCCGTAGGTCAGCGCGAGGCGGAACATCAGTTCGGAGTCGGTCGAGCCTTCGAGCGTCGGGAACAGCGCGGGATCGACCTTCATCGTCAGGTCGCGGCGCAGCTTGTGGAAGTCGCGGATCAGCCCGTTGTGCGCGAACAGCCAGCGGCCGTGGCGGAACGGGTGGCAGTTGGTTTCCTGCACGGGGGTGTCGGTGGCCGCGCGGATGTGCGCGATGAACATCCGCGAGCGGATCGCGCGCGCAGCTTCGCGCAGGTTGCGATCGTTCCACGCGGGATGCACGGAGCGGTAGCGGAACGGGAGTTCGTCGGGGTGCCCGTACCAGCCGATGCCGAAACCGTCGCCGTTGGTGGTCGTCGCCCCCAGCTCCGAATGCAGGCTCTGGTCGATCAGCGAATGCTTCGCGCGGAACAGCACCGTCTCGAGATGAATCGGATTACCCGTATAGGCGAGCCAGCGGCACATGGAGCGCTCCTTCACGATGGATCGTTCGCGCATGGTAGCCGACTTCGCGGTGCGTCCGTGCTTGTACACGGCCAGGCCGGTCCTTCGGGCGGGTACGCTGACCAATCGTCATACGTCGCTTGCCCGGATCCGCGTCTGCGACGCGCAACCGGGCGGTCATCCGGCCATCCGACCGGGCGCCGCCACACGACGGCAGCGCCGCGGCCGTCAGGTTCACTCGCCGAGCGCGTCCATCACACGCGCCGAATAGACGAGCGCCGCACCTGCGTTCAGTGCAATCGCGACGCCGAGCGCTTCGGCCACTTCCTCCTTGGTCGCGCCATGCTTGGCCGCTTCCGCGGTGTGCACGGCGATACAGCCGTCGCAGCGCGTCGTGACGGCGACCGCGAGCGCAATCAGTTCGCGCGTCTTCGCGTCGAGATGGCCCGTCTTGGCACCGGCGCCCGACAGCGCCTTGTAGCCGGCCAGCGTATCGGGCGACAGCTTGGCGATCTCGCCGATGCGCGTCGAGAGTTCCTTCCGGTATTCGTTCCAGTTCAGCATGATGCGTCCTTTCGAGTAGGGGTGAGGAGGGCGGCGGGTGCCGCGATCTCGGCGATGCAGGGCTATTCTGATCGTTCGCGCTGAGGGTTTCGATACGCTAGAGTGTCAATTTTTAGCGCGATCGTCTCATGGATGCGTTGAGTCAACTCCTGTCGCTGGGCCGCAGCCATGTCGAGCTCGACGTGCGCTGCCTGCTCGACGGGCCGTTCGCGATGCCGCACGACCCGCTGCCGTCCGGCGAGGCGGCGTTTCACCTGGTGCTGGCCGGAACCTGCCGGCTGCGTACCGCGGACGGGCGCACGCTGCAGCTCGCCGACGGCGATTTCGTGCTGCTGCCCGCGGGTGGCGCGCACGACCTGCTCGATGCAGGGGGCGGCCGGTCGCGGCCGGCTGCGGTGCTGCGCGAACAGGGCGCCGGCGGCGGCGCGGTGCTGCCGGTCAAGTCGAATCTCGATCCGGCCGAACCGGGCGGCGCGAGCGTGGACCTGTTGTGCGGGCGGTTCGTCTATGCGCGCGGCGCGGGCGAACTGCTGATGCGCACGCTGCCGCATGTGCTGCATGTCGGGTTGCGCGAGGCGTCGGGGTTCGCGCCGCTGCAACTGCTGACGAGCGTGCTGCGCACCGAGGCGTCGAACGGACAGCCGGGCGCCGGCGCGATCGTGAACGCGCTCGGGCAGGCGCTGCTCGCGTACGCGTTGCGCGCATACGGTCGGGGTGCGCGCGTGCCGTCCGGCTGGCTGGCGCTGGCGGCCGACGCGCGGCTCGGCCCGTCGGTCCAGGCCGTGCTGCAGGCGCCGGAGAAACCGTGGACGGTCGAGTCGCTCGGCGACGCCTCCGCGATGTCGCGCGCGACGTACGCACGGCATTTCCGCGAGCGGGCCGGGATGAGCGTCGGCGCATTCGTCGCGCAGATCCGGATGATGCACGCGTGCGCGCTGCTGCAGGACACGCAGCGCGGGCAGGCGGAGATCGGTCAGGCGGTCGGCTACCAGTCCGAGGCCGCCTTCGGCAAGGCGTTTCGCGCAGTGCTCGGCACGACGCCGGGACGCTGGCGACGGGCGCAGCGCGGCATGTAAGACTGCAAGCGAGGCTGTCGTGGCACGCGCCAAAGCTGCTACCATGCGCGAAACGCAGTTCAACGAAAACGATTTCGAACAAGAAGAAAGAGAGGGCAAAGCAATGAACCAGACCACCATCCAGCAGCCGTCGTTCGCGTTCGTGGCCGCGTCGTGGGCCGCGCTGCTCGCCGGTTTCGCGGCATTCCTGATCGGTCTCTGGAACGCCGGCATGCAGCTCAACGAGAAGGGCTATTACTTCACCGTGCTGGTGTTCGGTCTCTACGCGGCAATCTCGCTGCAGAAGAGCGTGCGCGACCGCGCGGAAGGCATTCCCGTCACCGGCATCTACTACGGCCTCAGCTGGATCGCGCTGCTGCTGTCGATCGCGCTGCTGGTCGTCGGCCTCTTCAACGCGACGCTGCAGTTGAGCGAGAAGGGCTTCTACGCGATGTCGTTCGTGCTCGCGCTGTTCGGCTCGGTCGCCGTGCAGAAGAACACGCGCGACCTGCAGAACGCGAAGCCGCGCTATACCGACGCGGAATCGGCGCCGTCAGTCCAGGAGTGACGGCACGCAAAGCGGGCGCCTTCCAGGCCGCCCGCTTTGCGACGACGGCCGCGGGCGACCCGCATTCGCCGATGCGTCGCGGGCTCCCCGCCCATTCGTTTCATCCATGCCGGTGCGCATGACGATGGAGATATTCCGGATGCCTGACTTCACAGAAGCCACGCGGCGCTCCCGCGCGGCTGCCCATGCCGTGGCGGCGCACACCGCGCTCGTGCTGGAGACGAACAACCTGCGCGGCGGTGCGGGGCTTGCGCAGGCCGTCGACAGCCTGAAGCGCCTCGTCTCGGCGCTGTCGAAGCAGACCGTGCCGCCCGCGGCGCTCGCGCAATGGGTCATCACGCACGACGGCCTGCCGGCCGATGCGTGCGCGGAAATTGCCGCGCTGGCCGGCCGCCCGATCGACTTCGTCGAGATCGGCGCGAGCACCGGCTACTACGATGCGAAGAACGACGGGTTCGATCGCGTCGACGCGGCCCGCTGCGACATCGTCGTGTTCGGCGATGCCGACTGCCGGCCGGCCGACGACTGGCTCGAGCACCTGCTCGCACCGTTCGCGCGCGAAGCCGGCGATGTGCCCGCCGCGGTGGCGGGGCGCACCAGCTATGCGCCGAACGTGCTCGGCATCGCGCTGACGTCGATCGATTTCATGTATTTCCCGAGCCCGCTGCGTGACGGTGCGACGCGCAATTTCTACGCGAACAACGTCGCGTTCCGTCGCGACGTGTTCGCGCAATTCCGCTACGAGCCGCTCGACGGCGTCTATCGCGCGCATTGCCAGGTGATGGGGCTGCGGATGCAGGCCGCCGGCGTGGCCGTCGAGTTCGCACCGGGCGCGCACACCGAACATCGGCTGCCGGACACGCAACGCGAATCGCTGAAGCTGCGCTGGATGCGCGGCGAGGACAGCGTCGGCCTGACGCCGTATCTCGTGAACGCGTACCTGCCGCGCGGCTGGCAGTGGCTCGGCCGCAGCGGCCCGGTCGGCCCGTTCTGCGTGATGGCGATGCGGCTCGGCTACAGCCTGCGCGCGCTGAATCGCCAGCAGTTGCCGCGGCTTGGCGCCGTCCGCTATCTCGCGGCGGTTGGCGTCACGATCGCGGCGTCCGCCGTCGATACGCTCGGCGCACTCGCACGCGGTTTGGGTCTCACCGGGCGTGCATCGGCCCGGCGCGATCTTGAAGCGCTGTCCTATCACCGTCATTGAACCGGCGCCGCGCACCACGCGCGGCCACGGCACGCCGACATCCTGCATCCATCCCGACAACGACCATGTCCTCTCTCGCCACCCGTGTTGCCTGCCTTGCCCTGTTTGCCGCCAGCGCCGGCGCCCATGCCGCGCCGGTCGATCATGCGGGGCGCGGGATCTACCACTTCGCATCGCAAAGCGGCTGCCCGTTCGCGAACGCGGCCGCTGCTGACTGCAATCGCGTCGCGCTCGATGCGCCGGACGTTCACGCGAGCATCGACACCGATGCGCACGCGATCGTCTTCTCGAGCGATGCGACGCGCCGCACGAAGGACGTGCTCGGCGACGTGCTGCTGCAGGGCACGGGCGTCGACGGCGACGGCCGGCGCGTGCCGCTGGGCGTGCACGTGCTGCTGCGTCGCGACGGCGTGAAATGGGACCGCGACGTGTACGTCCATGCGCCCGTGCACGGCAGGTTCACCGATGTCCGGATCGATCCGTATCGCGTGCGCGTGAAGGAGGGCGAGGCCGAGCGCGACGTGCTCACGCCGGACGAAACGCAGGCGTTGTTCGCGCATCCGTCGCTTGCATCGCGGCTCGCGCGGCATCTCGTGAAGGTCAGTGCGACCGATCCGAAGCAGCCGTCCGCGGACGACATCACGATCGCGCTGGGCGTCGGCGGCTTGACGAAGTCGGTCGCGCGCGCGAGCTTTACATCGAACGCGCCGCGCGATGCCGACGTCGATCACGCGCTCGCATCCGGCACATGGACGATTCGTTTCGACGCGCTGAGCAATCACATTCCGGTGTGGGTTGCCCAGCGCGAGCTGTTCCTGTTCGGCCTGGACGGCAGCGCGCTGGTGAAGGACATGCTCACGCGCGGCTTCAGAAAGAACGACCGGATCGAATTCGGTGCGCGTGACGGTAATGGCTATCTGCGCGTCAACGGCCGCGAGGAGGCATTTGCGGGTGCGACCGCATCCGCGCACGCGTTCATGCAGGAAAGCTTCATCGGCCTGATCCTCGGATGGCGTCGCGATCCTGCTGGCGCTGCGGCGGCTGCGACGAAATCCGTGTCTGCACGAGGCGAGCCGGCATGAGCGCGGCAGGCGAACTGCCGGCGTCGCCGCAGGCAGCGCGCGATGCACGCTTCGATTGTCTCGAGGCGCCCGTGCCGCGCGGGGCGGCGAGGATGCGCGCGTACCTCGTCGATCGCCTCAAGCGCGCGGCGATCCGGCAGTTGCATCGCAGTACACATGGCGAGCGCTGGGTGCTGCGCATGTACCTGATCGGCGAGGAAGCGACCGAGTGCGCGTTGAACGAGGACTGGACCGGACAGCCGCCGGACTGGCTCGCGCCGCGAATCGAGCAGCATCTCGCGGACGAGCGTCGCCATGCCGCGGCGTTCGCCGATGCGCTGCGCGAGCGCGGCGTCGCGCCGTCGACAGCACCGCATGAGCCCGACTGGTTGAGCCGGCGCAAGATCATGCGATGGCGCCGGCTCGCGCAGCGCCATGCGCCGCATTTCTCGCAAGGCGTGCTCGTGCCGGCCTATGCGACGGGTCTGTGTGCGGAACAGATGGCGATGCGCGTGCTTGCGCGTCACTGCGCGACGATCGGCGATGCACATCCGCTGTACCCGCTACTCTCGTGCGTGCTCGCTGACGAGACGCGGCATGTCCGGCTCTGCTCGGACACGCTGCGCCGTCTCGTTGCGCCGTCCGAGGCAGCGCATCTCGCCGTGTTGCTGGACGAGATCCGCGCGATCGAAGCCGGTTTCGGCGTGACGGGCGCGCTGGCGATGGTCGCGGCCGGCTGGCTCCAGTCGCTTCGTCCGCGCACATGATGCCGCGAATCGTCTATCTCGCGACGGCCGACGCACGTGGCCACCTGATGCGCGCGCAACTGCTCGTGCATGCGCTGCATGCGGCTGGCGCGCAGGTCGACGTGCTGACGACGTCCGATGCGGGGCAGGCGTTCCTGGCTGCGTTCGACATCGACGCGGCCGTGCTGTCTCGTCACTACGCGGTGCAGTTCGACGAACGGCAGAACATGCTGCGCGACGCGACCGATCGCAATGTCGCGCACTACGTGTTCCGGCCGACGCGCATGCTGCGTGACATCATTCGGCTGCGTGCGATCGTCCACGATGCCGATCTCGTGATCAACGACTCGTTTCATCCGGCGCTGCTGTTCATGGGGGCAATGCCGGGCTGGCGACGCCGCATCGTCCACGTGTATGGCGGCAGCCTGCGCCGCGCGTTGACCGCGAATTTTGATGCACGTCTGCCGCGCGCACTGGCGCGTGCATTCGCATGGATCGTCGACTGGCAGATCGATTCGGCGCGATGCTGCATCGAACACGATTTTGCATACGATGCCGCCGATGACATTCGGCGATCGTGCGCGCATTACCGTCTGCCGACGCCGGTGCCGATCGTCGCCGAGCGGTCGGCTTCGGAACCGGCTGAAGCCGCCATCTATCTGAACCCGCACTTCCGCGATATCACGCTCGCCGATGCGTTGTCGGCCGGCGTGCGCGACGCGGGGCTCGCCACCCATCGCGTGGGCGAGGGCTATGCCGGGCACGACGGCTGGACCGGCGTCGACACCGACTGGGTGACGCGCGCCGCCCATGCCCCGCTGATCGTGTCGGCGCCCGGCATGGCCGCGTTGTCGATCGCGCGCGTGTATCAGCGCCCGATCCTGCTCGTGCAGTCCGACCAGCCCGAGCAGGCGTGCAACGCCGAGCGCGCCGCGCGGCTGCAACTCGTGCATCGCGTCGTCACTTGGCGCGGCGATGCGGCCGCGTTCCGGCGGGACGTCGGGCAAGCTGCCGCCGAACTGATGCGCGATCCCGGTACGCAGGCAGGAACGATCGCCGGCCGCGAGCACGCACGCGCGCGCGTCGACGCATGGACGTCACGCCTCCTCGCGTTGCGTCCGCATGCGAAGCTGACCGATACGGAGACGCGATGCGAGGCGCCGGCACCACGATGAATTCGCTGTCGTTTCGTGACGATCGCCGGCCCGATATCCGGCAGATGCTGGCCGCGACGTTCGGCATGGCAGCCGGCCTCGCGATCTTCTTTGTGCTGGAGCGCAGCGTCACGCCGCGCTACGTGTTTGCCACGTCGATCGATGCGCGGATTCCGTTCATCGCGTGGTCGTGGTTCGTCTATGTCGGCTTCTTTCCGTTCGTGATTGCGCTTGCCGCGTATGCGCGGCCACCCGCGTTCGCCGCGTTCAAGGAGGCCGTGCTGATCGCGTTCGTACTCGGTGTCGTCTGCTTCCTGCTGTTTCCGGAAGCCGTGCCGCGGCCCGACGTCGCGGAGATCGGCAACACGTTCGTGCGCCACCGTCTTGCGCGCATGTGGCAGCTCGATCTCGCGGCCAATGGTTTTCCGAGCCTGCATGTCGCGGTGACGTGCGTTGCCTGCCGGATGCTGGCGGACCGGCGACGGCTCGTGACCGCGGCGATCGGCCTGCTGATCTGCACGTCGACGCTGACGCTCAAGCAGCATACGGTCGTCGATGTGCTGGGTGGCGTGGCGCTCGCGATGGTCAGTGCGCGGTGGGTCGAGCGGCGTTCGCTGCGCGGGAGGCTTGCGTGACGGATGCCCATGTTCATCATGCCGGGTCGAATGTCGAGCTTGCGCGCTTCGTGCCCGATCCCGCGCTGTTTCGCGTGAGCACGTTGCGTGTGGGTGCGGCGCTGGCGGGCGACTGGCTGATGATTGCGGTCGCGTTCGCGGTTGCGATCGTGTTTGTGCATCCGCTCGTGTACGCGTTGGCCGCGATCGTGATCGCGCGCAGCCAGCTTGCGCTCGCGGTGATGATGCACGAAGGCGCGCACGGGTTGCTGGCGCGGAACTGGCATGTCAACGACGCGGTGGGCCAACTGTTCGCGGCCGGGCCGCTGTGGCTGTCGCTGCGTACGTATCGTGCGGGCCACCTGAAGCATCATCGAGCGCCGATGGAGCAGGACGATCCCGTCGCGCTGCTGTTCGGCGTGCACGACTATCCGGTGACGCGCGGGCGGCTGATCGGCCGCCTGCTCGCATACGCATGCGGGATCGGCTACGTGACGAGTGTCGTGAAGCTCGCGCGCGGCGAGTTTGCGCATGCAATGCCGAAGGTCGGGAAGTCGCGTGCGTACGCCGCGTGGGAAGTTGCGTCGATGCTGGCCGGCAACGGCGTGCTGTTCGCCGCGCTCGCATGGGCCGGGCATCCGCTGCTGTACGTGACGTTATGGATCGTACCGTCCGTCACGCTGCTGCCGCTCGCGGGGCAGGTGCGGGCGATTTTCGAACATGCGGGGCTGCCGGCCTGTGCGGACCAGAGCCGCAACGCGCGCACGATCGTCCGGCGTTCGTGGCAGACGTTCCTGTTCGGCCCGCACGCGATTCATTTTCATATCGAGCATCACCTGTTCGCGCGGATGCCGTTTCATCACCTGCCGGTCGTGCATCGGCAGCTTGCGCAGCGGCAGTTGCTGCCGGACGGCAATCTGTACGCGGGATATGGTGGTGTGCTGCGCGACGTCAGTGTGCGCTGATGTGCGGGCAAGTCGGCCGGGTGCGGCTGAGCGTGTCGCAGACATCACGGAGATGTCGCGCGCGATACGGAAGCGACAGACGCAAAAAAGCCTCCGCTTGGGAGGCTTTAATTTGCACTATCGAAGATAGTTGGTAGGGTGGGAGGGACTCGAACCCTCGACTCTCTGATTAAAAGTCAGATACTCTAACCAACTGAGTTACCACCCCACGTTCTTGAAACCTGCCGGTTCGTTGCTTGAATAACTTGGGCAACGACCCGAAGAGCAAAAGATTATAGCGACGGGTTGTCAGGCTGTCAACAACCCGCCGCGATAATTATTTGATCGTCTCGAGCTTGCCCTGCGCGGTCTGCGCAGCGTTCGACCCGGCGTACTGCGACACGACCTGCTCGAACGTCTTCTTCGCGGCCGCCTTCTGGCCTTGTTCGAGCTGGTTCGTGCCGATTGCCACGAGGGCGTCGGCCGCGCGCGGATGCTGCGGGAACTTGCTGACGATCCCTTGCCACGTTGCAGTCGAGCCGCGGTAGTCGCGCAGCGCGTATTGCGCATTGCCGTACCAGTACTGCGCGGTCGGCTGGTAGGGGCTCTGCGGATACTTCGCGATGAACGCGCGGAACGAAGCCGCGGCCGCCTTGAAGTTGCCGTTGCGGAACTGCTGCTGCGCCGCATTGAGCGCATCCGTTTCACCCGGCTGCACGGTGCCTTCGACACCATCGATCGTCGCTTGCTGCGGCTCGAACTTCTTGAGCCGCGTGTCGAGATCCTGGTAGTACTCCTTCTGCTGCCGCTCGAGTGTCGTCAGCCGGTTCGTCAGATCCTCGTTCTCGCCGCGCAGCGTCGCGACCTGCTGGTTCAGCTGGTCGAGACGGCCGGATTGATCGAGGATCGTACGCTGGGCGGCGGACAACTGGCTCGCCAGGTTGTCGGTTTTGCTGCGCAGATCGAGCACGGCGCGGCGCGCTTCGTTGTCGTCGAACACGCCGGCGTGCGCCGGCGCGGCCGACCACGCCGCGCCGGCGACGCAGAATGCTGCAGCAACGCGCAGCAGGGATACACGGTGCGTCATACGGCGATTCTTCCGTTACTTACTGTTGGTAGACGAGGTCGGCGCGACGGTTCTGCGCCCACGATGCTTCGTCGTGACCCGTTGCTTGCGGCTTTTCCTTGCCGAGGCTCACGGCTTCCATTTGCGAATCGTTCACGCCGAGCAGCGCCATCGCACGACGGACGGCTTCCGCACGCTTCTGGCCCAGCGCGAGGTTGTACTCGCTCGTGCCGCGTTCGTCGGTGTTGCCCTGGATCAGCACGTGGCGCTGCGGGTGGCTCTTCAGGTACTGAGCGTGCTGCTGCATCAGCGGCTGGTACTCGTCCTTCACCGAATAGCTGTCGAAGTCGAAGTAGATACTGCGCTTCGCGAGCGGGCTGTTCGGGTCGTTCAGCGGATCGACGTTCACTTGCGCGACGTTGTCGGCGCTCGGTTGCGTGCTGACTGCGCCCGCGTTGTTTGCGTTGTCGTCGAGCTTCACGCCCGACTTGCACGCTGCGAGCGCGCTGATCATCATCACGGCCAGGGCCAGACGAGCTTTATTCGACATCATGTTTACTCTCCTTGTGGTCATTGCATGAAGGGCCCCCACGACGGCTCACGAACGGAGCCGCCCTGGACGGACAGGATTTGCGGCGGCGCGCTGCCGTCGGAGGGCACTGCTGCCAGAACATTGCGACCACCCGACTGGGTAGCGTACAGAAGGTACTGGCCGTTTGCCGCGAAGCTCGGCGATTCGTCGCGATTCGTATTCGTGATGGCGTTCGCCGCGCCGGTCTGCAGATCCTGAACGTACAGCTTGAAGCCCCCACCCGTGCGGGAGATGTAAGCGAGCAGCTTGCCGTCCGGGCTGACACGCGGACTCGTGTTGTAGCTGCCGGTGAAAGTCACGCGCTGCGCGGCACCGGCGCTTTCGCCCTGGGCCGGCATCCGGTAGATCTGCGGCGCGCCGCCGCGATCGCTCGTGAAGTAGATCCAGTGGCCGTCCGGCGAGTAGAACGGCTCGGTGTCGATCGAGCTGCTCTGCGTGAGACGGCGCAGGCCGCCGCCCGTCGAGTTGACCGTGTAGATTTGCGTGTTGCCCGTCAGCGACAGCGCGACGGCCAGCGTGTTGCTGTCCGGCGACCATGCCGGGGCGCTGTTGTTGCCCTTCTGGTCGGAGACGATGTAGCGGCGGCCGGTCGGCAGGTCGTGGATGTAGACGATCGGCTTCTTGCGCTCGAACGAGACATACGCGACCTTCGTGCCGCTCGGCGACCAGGACGGCGAGATGATCGGTTCGGTGCTCGACAGCGCGATGCGCGCGTTCTGGCCGTCCGAATCCGAGATCTGCAACTGGTAGCGGTTGCCGGTCTTGATCACGTACGACAGGCGCGTGGCGAACACGCCGCGCACGCCGAGCAGCTTCTGGTAGATGTAGTCGGCGATCTTGTGGCCGGCCGTGCGCAGCGTGGTGTCGGTGGCCGTCAGGGACAGGCCGCCGAGGCTTTGCTGCTTCACGGTGTCGTACAGGATGAAGTTGACCTTGTACTGGCCGTTCGCGTCGCGGTTCACGCTGCCGGCGACGAACGCATTCGCGCCCTTGGCCTTCCATGCGCCGAGATCGACCGATGCGCTCTCCGGCACGGGCGTGCTGCCTGCGTCGATGTTGGTGAATTTGCCGCTGCGGGCGAGGTCGGCGCGGACGATCGACGTGACCTGCTGCGGCAGGTTCGCCTCATTCGCGAAATTCGCGGTGGCGATGGGGAACTGGGTCGACCCGACACCGGTGATCAGCACGTTGACCTGGGCGTTAGCGGCGCTGCCCGCCGTAATCAGACACGAGGCCACGAGTGCCCTGAAACCTAGCTTTGTCATCAAACTCATGCTTCTTGCTTCCCGTATGACTTGGATCGCTGCGCAACGGCAGAGACAGTAAAAATACCCGATTCGTTCCCGTCCGACAGCGACGCCCGGAGTGTAAGCGCATTTCTTTTCACTCCGCCGCCTTGAAGGTAATCGTAATGTCCGACGGGGTATGACCGTTAGAATCGGGCGGCAACGGGACCGACGCGTGGATCGCATTCACCACGGCTTGATCCCACCCCGAATTCCCGCTGGAGCGGGAAACCGATGCGCTCAATACGTCACCGGACGGCGTGCACCGAATCTTGACGACGGTGGTCAGGCCTGATCGCTCGCCGCCCCAAACGATGTTCGGTTTGACGCGGCGGCGCACCTTGTCGGCATAGCCGGGCGTCGCGGCATTGCCGCCTGAGCCCGTGCCCGTGCCGCTTTTCGCGAGGCCTTCGCCGCCGCCTTCACCGGCGCCGGACAGGCCCTGCATCTGTGCCAGGCGTGCGCTGCGCTCGCGGTCGAGCTTCGCGTTCGCTGCCGCGCTGGCCTTCGCGCGTGCCGCGGCTTCGGCCTTCGCCTTGGCCTGGGCTTCCGCCTTTGCCTTCGCGGCCGCGTCGGCTTTCGCCTTCGCCGCCTGCTGCGCTTCGAGTTGCGCCTGCTTCTGCTGCTGGAGTTTCTGCTGTTCGAGCTTTTGCTGCTCTGCGAGCTGCTGTTGCTTGAGCTTGTCGGCCTGCTTCTGCTTGTCGCGCTCCGCGGCCTTCTGCGCGGCGAGCGCGGCTGCCTGCTGCGCCGCGAGCTGTGCGCGCCGAGTTTCCTCTTCCTGCCGGGCCTTCAGTTGCTGCGCGCGGCGCTGCTGTTCGAGCAGTGCTTCACGCGCGGCTGCTTCCTGTTGCCGCTTCTTCTGCTGCAGTGCGATGTCGGCCTGCTCGTCGCGCACCGGGGGAGGGGGCGGCGCGACCTTGACGGGCGGCGCGGGTGTGACAACGGGCCGCGGTGCGGGGACATCGGGCACTTCGGTCCACAGCTCGGCTTCGGCGCCGGCCGGCGTGCTGTTCTGCCACTGTACGCCGTGATACAGAAACAGCGCGAGCAGCACGTGCATCAGCGCGGCGAGCGCGAATGCGCGCCAGGTGCCGCGCTCGCGGGGAGGCTGAGGCGGGTAGGCGGAGCTGCGCGTGGATTGCTGCCGGTTCATTGCGATTTGACGAGGAGGCCGACGCGCTTGACGCCGCGCGCCTTCAGATCGGACATCACGGTCATGACCGCATCGTACTGCACGGTCTTGTCGGCCGCGATCACGACCGGCTGGTCGGGATGGTCAGCCTGCCGGGCCACGATGAAGCTGTCGAGCTCGGCCTTCGTCATCGTGTCTTCCTGGGTCGCGCCCGAGTCGCCCTTGTACTTGACGCTCATCGTGCGATCGGCCTTGATGTTGACGACGACGGGCGGCGTCTGCTCCTGCGGCGCGGCGTTGCCGACGGTCGGCAGGTTGATGATCGACGGGGCGACGAGCGGTGCGGTGACCATGAAGATCACGAGCAGCACCAGCATCACGTCGATGTACGGCACGACGTTGATGTCGGCCATTGCGCGGCGCGAGCGGCCGCCGCGCATGCTGGATCGGATGGGACTTCCTGCCATGGCGCGCTCCTTACTGGGCCTGACGCTGCAGGATGTTCGAGAACTCTTCGATGAAGGTCTCGAAGCGGATCGCGAGGCGGTCGATGTCGTGCGCGTAGCGGTTGTACGCGACCACCGCCGGAATCGCGGCGAACAGGCCGATCGCGGTGGCGACGAGCGCCTCGGCGATGCCCGGCGCGACGTTCGCGAGCGTTGCCTGCTGCACGTTCGCGAGGCCGCGGAACGAGTTCATGATCCCCCAGACCGTGCCGAACAGACCGATGTACGGGCTGACCGAGCCGACCGATGCGAGGAACGCGAGGTTCGCTTCGAGCACGTCCATCTCACGCTGGAAAGACGCGCGCATCGCGCGGCGCGCACCGTCGAGCACGAGGCCCGGATCGCTGATGCGCTTTTCCTTCGCCTTCAGGAACTCGCGCATGCCCGATTCGAAGATCCGCTCCAGCGCGCCGATCGTGTGGCGGTTGTTGGCGGCGCTCTGGTACAGCGCCTGCAGGTCGCCGCCCGACCAGAAATCCTTCTCGAAGCGTTCGGTCTGCGCGCGTGCGCGGCGGATCGCAAACCACTTGCGGAAGATGAAGGTCCACGACATCAGCGACAGCAGCAGCAGCAGCCCCATCACGGCCTGGGCCAGCACGCTCGCGTTGAGGACGAGGGAAATGATCGACAGGTCTTGAGAAGTGTTCATAGAGGTTTGAGTAACGTCCCTTCGGGGCGCCCGGTATGCGTGTGGCGCGGCGCGTCGGCCATG
The DNA here is from genome assembly GCF_029633825.1 of Burkholderia contaminans. Taxonomy (NCBI): domain Bacteria; kingdom Pseudomonadati; phylum Pseudomonadota; class Betaproteobacteria; order Burkholderiales; family Burkholderiaceae; genus Burkholderia; species Burkholderia contaminans. The sequence goes on from NZ_CP090640.1 coordinate 1,911,120, forward strand.
CCTGGCGCCGAACCTTGCTTAGTATCGAATCAGAAAGGCAAGTTCATAGGCTTTGTCTAAACGGCGCTCATGCGAGCTTCGTTGACAGTGCAGTCTGCCCGTCGTTGATGACGGGCCCGCGCTGCAGCGCGTCGAGCACGGCCGGCGGGATGGCCGCGGGCCGGATGCCGGTACGGTCGACGCAGCCGAGGCGGATGTGTCCGGCCACGAGCAGCGTGTCTCCACACCAGGCTTCCTGCGTGAATTCCACCGATGCACGGCCGATGCGTCCGGGCCGGCTCGTGATCGCCAGTGTGTCGTCGAGTCGCGCCGGGGCGCGGTAGTCGAGCGACGTGCTGCGGACGACGAAGATCGCGTCGGTATCGTCGGCGAGCTGGCGCTGGTCGATGCCGCATGCGCGCAGCCACTCGGTGCGGGCGCGTTCGAAGAACTTCAGGTAGTTGGCATAGAAGACGATGCCGCCTGCGTCGGTATCCTCGTAGTACACGCGCACCGGCCAGATGAAGCCGGACGGCGCTTCCGGGGAGCGGGTAGGCTGGGTCATGGCGCGCATTCTACCGGAAGCCAAGGGCCTGATTCGTAACCGATTCGTAACGGAATGTAGTATGCCGTAGCACACTGCGGGCCGGCCCGAGGGCCGGGCCCGCGTGGCTTCAGCCGCGGTGGACGGTCGGGCCGCCGGGGGCTTGCGCGACCGGCATCAGCTCGATCGTATTGACGTTGACATGCGCGGGGCGCGTCGCGATCCAGTAGATCGCATCGGCGATGTCCTCGGGCATGAGCGGCTGGACATTGTTGTAGACGTTCGCCGCCTTGGCGTCGTCGCCGCGATAGCGGACGTTCGAGAATTCGGTGCCGCCGCACAGGCCAGGCTCGACGTCGGTGACGCGCAGCGGCGTGCCGAGCAGGTCGGCGCGCAGGTTCAGGCTGAATTGTCTGACAAAAGCCTTGGTTGCGCCGTAGACGTTGCCGCCCGCATAAGGGTACGAACCCGCGACCGACCCGAGATTGAAGATGTGGCCGCGGCCGCGATCGATCATGCCGGGCAGCAGTGCGTGCGTGACCGTGACGAGGCCCGTGCAGTTCGTGTCGATCATCGTGTGCCACTCGTCGAGGCTGGCCTTGTGGGCCGGCTCGACGCCGAGCGCGAGGCCGGCGTTGTTGACGAGCACGTCGAGCGCCGCGAATTCGGCGGGAAGGGCGGCCGGCGCGGCCTCGACGGCCGCGCGATCGCGTACGTCGAGCTCGAGCGGCAGAAGGGAATCGCCGAGTTCGGCGGCGAGTGCATCGAGACGATCCTTGCGGCGCGCGGTCGCGACGACGCGGTGGCCTCCCGTGACGAAGGCACGGGCGATGGCGGCGCCGAAGCCGGCGGACGCGCCTGTGACGAACACGATCATTGCTGCTCCTGGTGGATGACAAAATAGCGAGTGATATCCCGCAAGCCTACTGAGATTGCCGCACCGCGGCAAGGCGGCACAGCGTTCCCGCACGGGCGCGTAGAGTCTGGCCCCAATTGCTTCCGGCGCACTGCCGTGCGGTTGCCTATTCATGACGCATCCAATACACTAATGCGCTCATCACCCCCGCGTGACTGGCGATAGAACCCTTCGGGTTCAAGGTGGAGCATCCCACCGTGAAGCGCGGGGCGCCGTTTTTGCCGTTCGCCTGGGCAGCCGTTGTGCGCCGTCGCGTGCATCGCCGGTGGCTGTCCTGCCTCGCGTCATACGGATTCTTCCGCCACGTCGAGCTGGTCCCGCCAGCAGCGCACCGTACTCGGCCGCTCCGGTCAACCTGTACACACTTAACGGAAACCGTATGTTTGACAGAGCCCAAAGCACCATTGCGAACGTCGATCCCGAAATCTTTGCCGCGATCGAGCAGGAAAACCGCCGCCAGGAAGATCACATCGAGCTGATCGCGTCGGAAAACTACACGAGCCCGGCGGTGATGGCCGCACAGGGTTCGCAACTCACGAACAAGTACGCGGAAGGGTATCCGGGCAAGCGCTACTACGGCGGCTGCGAATACGTGGATGTGGTCGAGCAGCTGGCGATCGACCGCGTGAAGCAGCTGTTCGGCGCGGAAGCCGCGAACGTGCAGCCGAACTCGGGTTCGCAAGCGAACCAGGGTGTGTTCTTCGCGATGCTCAAGCCGGGCGACACGATCATGGGCATGAGCCTCGCGCACGGCGGCCACCTGACGCACGGCTCGCCGGTGAACATGTCGGGCAAGTGGTTCAACGTGGTGAGCTACGGCCTGAACGAAAACGAAGACATCGACTACGAAGCGGCTGAGAAGCTCGCGCAGGAACACAAGCCGAAGCTGATCGTCGCGGGCGCGTCGGCGTTCTCGCTGAAGATCGATTTCGAACGCCTGGCGAAGATCGCGAAGTCGGTCGGCGCATACCTGATGGTCGACATGGCCCACTACGCGGGCCTGATCGCGGCAGGCGTGTACCCGAACCCGGTGCCGCACGCGGATTTCGTGACGACGACGACGCACAAGAGCCTGCGCGGCCCGCGCGGCGGCGTGATCCTGATGAAGGCGGAGTACGAGAAGCCGATCAACTCGGCGATCTTCCCGGGGATCCAGGGCGGCCCGCTGATGCACGTGATCGCGGGCAAGGCGGTGGCGTTCAAGGAAGCGCTGTCGCCGGAGTTCAAGGCGTACCAGGAGAAGGTGGTCGAGAACGCACGCGTGCTGGCAGAAACGCTGGTGAAGCGTGGCCTGCGGATCGTATCGGGCCGCACGGAAAGCCACGTGATGCTGGTGGACCTGCGTGCTAAAAACATCACGGGCAAGGCTGCGGAAGCGGCACTGGGCGCGGCGCACATCACGGTGAACAAGAACGCGATCCCGAACGATCCGGAAAAGCCGTTCGTGACGAGCGGCATTCGTCTCGGCTCGCCGGCAATGACGACGCGCGGCTTCGGTCCGGCGGAAGCGGAGCAGGTGGGCAACCTGATCGCGGACGTGCTGGACAACCCGGAAGATGCAGCGACGATCGAGCGCGTGCGCGCGCAGGTCGCCGAGCTGACGAAGCGTTTCCCGGTCTATCGCTGATCGACGATGCGCTGCCCGTTCTGCCGGCATGACGACACGCAGGTCGTGGATTCCCGCGTGTCCGAAGATGGCGCCGCGATCCGGCGGCGCCGTCGCTGCTCGGCTTGCGACAAGCGCTTCACGACGTACGAGCGGGTCGAGCTGTCCCTGCCGTTCGTCGTGAAGAAGGACGGCAGCCGCACGGAATTCGACCGTCGCAAGATCGTCGCCAGCATGCAACTCGCGCTGCGCAAGCGGCCGGTTGCTGCCGACGCGATCGACGCGGCGGTTGCCCGCATCGAATATCAACTGCTCGCGACCGGCGAGCGCGAAGTGCGTAGCGAGAAGCTCGGCGAACTCGTGATGAACGAGTTGCGCGGCCTCGATACGATCGCTTATGTCCGCTTCGCATCGGTGTATCGCCGGTTCGAGGACGTTTCCGAATTTGCCGACGTGATCGAAGAGTTCCGTCGTGCCTCTCCCGCCAAGACTCCACGTAAGCGCTGACGCGCTGCGTCCGTTCATCGTCTTCTCCGTTGAGTCAATTCGCGCCGATTGTGTCGGTCGCGATCGCATGCCGCCAGTCAGCCGTTCGGCAAATGGTGCGTGTCCGCACGTGTCGCTACAGTCGTCGCATCACCTTGGCGAAGGACGACGGCGATGGGACTGCACGCTCACCCCCTGAAAAATGTATTGCGACGCGCGGGCGGATTCACGCTCGTCGAACTGATGGTCGCCATCTCGCTGGCGGCCGGGCTCACGTTTTATGCCGCACCTGCGTTCGACCAATGGCGCATTCGCGAACGCGTGGATGCACGCTCGCGCATGTTGCTCGGTGCGCTGTCGTTTGCACGTACCGAGGCGACGCGTCTCGGCGTGCGCGTCACGCTGTGCCGGGCCGGTAGTGGTAGCGCCTGTCTACGTGCGGGTGAACGGTGCGACACGGCTGAATGGTCGTGTGACTGGATCGTCAGCGGGCAGGTCGACGGGCAGTCGCGCGTGCTGCGGCGCTATCCGCGCGATGGCGAAGTGGCCGTCGCGGGAGCCGCGCACGATCTCGCGTTCGCACCGCCGGTTGGTCAGGCAATCGGTGGCATCCGGCGCTTCGAATTGCGTCCGCGACGCGACGTTCCGGGGGCGGACGACGCGCATGCATCGCGTTGCGTACGAATCGCGGCAGGCGGCCGGGCGCGAGTTGTCGCCGGCCGTTGTGACGCGGCGTGAGGGCCATGCGCAATGCAATGCGCGGCACGTCGCTGATCGAAGCGATGCTGGCGATCGCGCTGCTCGCCACCGTGATGCTGGCTGTAGCGGGCAGCCAGTTTGCGATGGCGCGTGAGCAGCGCGCGACGATCTGGCGTGAGCGCGCGCTTTGGCTGGCCGATGCGCGTATCGAGCGCTTGCACGTCGCTGCGCAGGCCGACGATGGCCTCGCGACGCGGGCCGCGGCTTCGCTGCCCGGCGGCACGATGACGCGCGGTGACGGGCCGGATGGCATTCGCTACACGGTTGTCGGCTGGCGCGGCGGCAATGCGGCCACCGGGCCGCGATGCGAAGCGGCGGGACGCTCGGCGCAGCCGCCGTCGTGCGTCCGGATTCCGTATCGGGGGGCTGGCGCCGATGGACGCTGATCGCCGCATGCGTGCGCATACGTTGCTTGAAGTGTTGATCGCGATGACCGTCGGTCTGCTCGTGCTCGCGGCGGCCGGTGCGCTGTACCACGCGCAGCGCGTCGCACAGCGGCGCGCGGATGACGGGTTCCGGATGCGCGATGCTGCCGGCACCGCACTGATGCTGATCGGCCAGCAGATCCAGATGGCCGGATTTCGGCCGCTCGACATGGAACGCGTGTCGTCGTTGCCACCGGTGTTCGGCTGTTCGATGGCGCGTGTGAGGGGCGAGGGCGCGCAGGTACGGTGCGAGCCCGTGCGCGGTGCGTCGGACGCGTTGCTGATCCGGTATGTCGGCGATGCCGTATCGACGTGGCTCACCGCGAGCGGCCAGGTGTCGGATTGCCTCGGGCAGGGTGTCGGCGTGTCCGGCGATCGTGCGCCGGTGGAGAACCGCTTCGATGTGCACACCAGCCCTTCGACGGGCGAGCCTGAATTGTATTGCGAAGGAAGCGGCCGTCCGGGCACGCCGCAGCCGGTCGTGTCGGGAATCGATCAGTTGCGGGTGCGCTATCTTCGCCGCGGCGGCACGCAGTTCGTCGATGCCGATGCCTTGCGCGGCGACGACTGGCGCGATGTCGTGGCCGTGCATGTCTGCGTGCGGGCGCGCGGCGAACCGACGGGCGAGCCGGAGCGGCACGTCGACTGCGACGGCCGCACGATCGTTGCGCAAGACGGCCGCGGGCGTCTGACGCTCGATCGCATCGTCGGGTTGCGCAATGCTGCACACACATTCGACGATACGTCGCTTGATGTCACGGATGAACCCGGGGTGCCGCGATGAGTGGAACGGGGCCGGCGCGGGAGAAGTCGCGGTGCGTCGCGATACGCAACATGCATGGGCGAATCGAAACACGCTGTGACGGTCCGCGGCAGGCTGCAGGTGCGAAAGTCCAACCCGCGAGCCAGCACGCGCCACACATACGCTTGCGGTCAGCCGGCCGCGATTGGCGTCGCGACGCGGGCCTCGCATTGCCTGCGGTGATCGCGGTGGGCGCAGCGGTGGCGGCGCTGACCGGCACGTGGTTCGAAGCTGCACTGACGGAATCGCGCCGCACGCGCGCGTTATCCGATCGGCTGGTCGCATTCCACGCGGCCGACGCCGCGCTGGCAGCGTGCACCGCGCGATTGCGCCGGGGCTCGGCGCCGTACATGAGTGAAGGCGAGTCGCTCGCGGAGCCCGACGCGTGGCGGCGCATGCCGGCGCTGGGGGGCGCCGAAGCGTTCGCGCCGTTCGCCGGATGGCCGATGGCCGTTCAACCGCCGCGATGCCTGATCGAAGCGTGGCGCGGGGCGGGGCCGGCCGGCGGCCGCGCTTACGTCGTCACCGCGCGTGGCGTCGGTGCGCATGCATTAAGCGCAGTCTGGCTGCAGCACCAGGTCGCGATCCGTGATGGCCACGTCGTCGCCCTGCACTGGCGTCGCGTCGCGACGGTGCTGCGATGAACGGTCGCGCGTGCGTGTACCGCTCGGCGGGATTCACGCTGATCGAGTTGATGATCGTGCTCGCGATCGTCTCGTTGCTGGCCGGATGGGGCATCCCGTCGTATCGAGAGCATGTCGTGCGCGTTCATCGCGCGTCGGCGGTCGCCGCGTTGTACCGCGCGGCCCAATATCTCGAAACACTGGACGGTGTGCCACCCTCGGCATTGCCGGCGGCGCTCGCGCAAGCGCCGCCGGACGGGCGCGTGGTTTATCGACTGGCGCTGAAGCGGCCGGACCGCGACGATTCGCCGGTGACTTATGACCTGGCGGCCATCCCGCTCGACACCGGACTGATGCGCGACGATGCGTGCGGCGCATTCACGCTGCGTTCGGACGGCACGAAAGGCAACGTGCGAAGTGACGGCTCCGACGGACAGGTCGCGGCTTGCTGGGGTGCGCGTTGAGCTCGGAGGAAAGGCGCGCCACGGCGCCTGGCCGTGCGCGCAGGATGCCGACGACGGTCAGTCGTCTTGGGTGTCGAGACCACGCTCGTCTCGGGACTGCTTCCAGATCCGGTAGACCTCCCATGCCGCGAAACCGAGCGTACCCCACTTCAGTGCGGGGCCCGCGCTCGCGCGCAGCAGCGAGCGAACGGGTTTGGCGAGCACGAGCGATGCGAGCGAACTCAGCATCGGATACTGGTTGACGAGCTGGCCGAGGCTCGCGTTCAGGTTCTTGGCGGACTGGCTGAACTTGTTGCTGGACAGGCCGGGGATGAACACCTTGAGCCAGCTGAAGCGCGTGACGGCCTGGCGCATTTCGCCGGCGGCTTCCGCGAGTTCGAGCCGCTCGACTTCGGATCGCAGGATCAGCAGTTCCTTGCGGAGCGCGCGATGCTGTGACGCGCTCCAGTTCGATCGCGACGAATGGGAGCGGGGTGAATTGCCCGTGACGTTCTGGCTCATGGCGCGTCGGCGAAGTAGGTGGGAGGGGTGAGCGCGACTGCGTTCACGGCTTGCCGCGGAACAGCTCGCGGTCTTTCTCGAGTTCGGCGAGCGTCGCCTCGAATACGGTCGGCGCGGCGCGCAGGCCCGAGCGGGCCTTCAGTGCGCATGCGATCCCGCTCGCGGCATACAGCGCGGTGATCGCCGCGAGCGACTGCCAGCGGTAGGTATCCCAGAACGCGATCGCGACGAGCACGGTCAGGCTGATGAGTGCCATCGTGGCGAGCATCATCGCGGCGAGCCCGAGGAACAGCACGCCCATCAGGCGCTCCTTCTCCTCGGCAAGCTCGATACCTACCAGTTCGAGGCGCGTTTGCAGAAGGCCGATCGCGGAGCCGACGAGGCGGCGCAGCGGTCCTTGGCCGGACGGCTGCGAGGTGGTGTCTGTCGTCATGGGTAAGGTGCGTGCGCGTGCAGTGTGCAGCCAGGACAAAGCCGGCAGGCGGAAACCGCCGGCTGGCTTCGACGCCCGCAAGCCGCGCGACGCGGCCCACGGGACGAAACAGCGCAGAGCGCGTTACTTGCGGTTGATCAGCAGACCGATCAGCACGCCGACGCCCGCGGCGACGCCGATCGACGTCCACGGATGCTCGTGCACGTAATCGTCGGTCGCGCGTGCGGCCTTCTTGCCTTTTTCGACCACGACGACCTGGACGTCGGCTGCCTTTTCCTTGGCCTGCTTGAGGCGCGACATGGCTTTCTCGCGCAGCTCGGCCGCACGGTCGCCCGTGCTGCTCGCAGCTTGCTTGAGCAGGTCTTCGGCGTCCGAGAGAACGGTTTTGATATCCGACATCAGTTTCTCCTTGTTGATTTCCGACATTGCAACTCCCTTCGTGCTGTCATGCTGCAGGTTCACATCGTAGCGAAACGCCTGCCTGCTGGCGAGCCGGGAAGACACACAACGGCAGTGCAAGACCGCATGGTAAACGACTTGTAATCATCAACAGAGCGGCAAACGGGGTGAAAAGTTTCCCAGCGGCCGCCTGTCCGGCACCGGCACCAGGCAAAAATGACAAAAAAGTATGAATATCAAACGGAATAATCGTTCGCATGCCGCATTGCTTCCCGTAAGCTGACAGACTTTCCCGCGCCGACCCGGGCGCGGTTTCAACCAGCATCGTTCGAGGAGGGAACATCATGAGTCTGCGTCTTGGCGACATCGCACCGGATTTCGAGCAGGAATCGAGCCTGGGCCCGATCAAGTTTCACGAATGGCTGGGTGACGGCTGGGGTGTCCTGTTCTCCCATCCGGCCGACTACACGCCGGTGTGCACGACCGAACTCGGGCTGACCTCGAAGCTGAAGGGCGAATTCGAGAAGCGCAATGTAAAAGTTATCGCGCTGTCGGTCGACGGTGTCGAGTCGCACAAGGGCTGGATCAACGACATCAACGAAACGCAGTCGACGGTCGTTGGTTTCCCGATCATCGCCGATTCGGACCGCAAGGTTTCGCAGTTGTACGACATGATCCACCCGAACGCGAACGAAACGCTGACGGTGCGTTCGCTGTTCGTGATCGACCCGAACAAGAAGGTGCGGCTCATCATCACGTACCCGGCCAGCACGGGGCGCAACTTCGACGAAGTGCTGCGCGTGATCGACTCGCTGCAACTGACCGACAACTACAAGGTCGCGACGCCCGGCAACTGGAAGGATGGCGACGACGTCGTGATCGTCCCGTCGCTGCAGGATCCGGAAGAGCTGAAGAAGCGCTTCCCGAAGGGCTTCAACGCGGTGCGTCCGTATCTGCGCCTCACGCCGCAGCCGAACAAGTAAGCGTCGGCTGCACATGAGCGCGATACCGGGCCGGCGGCCCGGCGCGCGGATCCGATGGAACACGGCCCGCCCGGCATGACTGCCGGGCGGGCCGTGTCTTTTGCGCGAGCACGGCGTGGCGCGGTTGCCGCGCTCGCCGCATCCGGATGATCAGAAGAATGCCTGGATGCCCGTCTGCGCGCGGCCGAGGATCAGCGCGTGGATGTCGTGCGTGCCTTCGTACGTGTTGACCACTTCGAGGTTCACGAGGTGGCGAGCGACGCCGAATTCGTCGGAGATACCGTTGCCGCCGAGCATGTCGCGCGCGAGCCGGGCGATGTCGAGTGCCTTGCCGCACGAGTTGCGTTTCATGATCGACGTGATCTCGACGGCCGCCGTGCCTTCATCCTTCATCCGGCCGAGGCGCAGCACGCCTTGCAGGCCGAGCGTGATTTCGGTCTGCATGTCGGCGAGCTTCTTCTGGATCAGCTGGTTCGCGGCGAGCGGCCGGCCGAACTGCTGGCGGTCGAGCACGTACTGGCGCGCGGTGTGCCAGCACGACTCGGCGGCGCCCAGCGCGCCCCATGCGATCCCGTAGCGCGCCGAGTTCAGGCACGTGAACGGGCCGCGCAGGCCGCTCACGTTCGGCATCAGGTTCTCTTCCGGCACGAACACCTCGTCGAGGACGATCTCGCCGGTGATCGATGCGCGCAGCCCGACCTTGCCGTGGATCGCGGGCGCCGACAGGCCTTTCCAGCCTTTCTCGAGGATGAAGCCGCGGATCGCGTCCTTGCCGTTCTCTTCCAGCTTCGCCCATACGACGAACACGTCGGCGATCGGCGAGTTCGTGATCCACATCTTTGCACCGGACAGCGAGTAGCCGCCGGGCAGCTTTTTCGCGCGGGTGACCATGCTGCCCGGGTCGGAGCCGTGGTTCGGCTCGGTCAGCCCGAAGCAGCCGATCCATTCGCCGGTGGCGAGTTTCGGCAGGTATTTCTGCTTCTGCGCGTCGGAGCCGAATTCGTGGATCGGGACCATCACGAGCGACGACTGCACGGACATCATCGACCGGTAGCCCGAGTCGACGCGCTCGACTTCGCGGGCGATCAGGCCGTAGCTCACGTAGTTGAGGCCGGGGCCGCCGTATTCCTCGGGAATCGTCGGGCCGAGCAGGCCGACTTCGCCCATCTCGCGGAAGATTTCGGCGTCGGTGCGTTCGTGGCGGAACGCTTCGGTGACGCGCGGTGCGAGCTTGTCCTGCGCGTACGCCTGTGCGGCATCACGCACCATTCGCTCTTCTTCGGTCAGTTGCTGGTCGAGCAGCAGCGGATCGTCCCAATGAAAAGTTGCAGCACTCATCGTCTCATCTCCTGTCGGCCCGAGTTAGCGCTTCAGCGCTTACTCGGGTCCCATGCTTTGCGGTCGGCCCGAGTCAGCACTTCAGCGCTTGCTCGGGTCCCATGCTTTGCAGTCGACCCGAGTCAGCACTTCAGCGCTTGCTCGGGTCCCATGCTTTGCAGTCGACCCGAGTCAGCACTTCAGCGCTTGCTCAGAGCCCACGCTTTGCAGTCAACCCGAGTCAGCCCTTCAGCGCTTGCTCAGATCCCACGCTTTGCAGTCAACCCAAGTCAGCACTTCAGCGCTTCCCCCGGACCTCATGCTTTACGGTCGGTCCCTGATTCAGCCGGGTTTGTTGCCTGAGAGTTTGCTTGACGGAAGTTCCGCTGTGCGGAACAATGTTTTGCAAATCGAACCTAGTGTAGCACCAGATGACACTTTCAACCATCGACGAAACCACGATCGACGAACGCAAGTTCGTCGTCGCGCTCGCGCGCGGGCTCGACCTGCTGCGTGCATTCCGGCCCGGGGAGACGATGCTCGGCAACCGCGACTTCGCGGAGCGCACCGGGCTGCCGAAGGCGACGGTGAACAGGCTCGCCTACACGCTGACCGTGCTCGGCTACCTGCGTTACGACGAGACGCTCGGAAAGTATGCGCTCGACGCCGGCGTGCTGTCGCTCGGCTACGCGCTGCTGTCGGGCTCGGGCACGATCGACCTTGCGCGGCCGCACATGCAGGCGCTCGCGCGCGACATCGGCGCGGCCGTGTCGCTCGGTTGCCGCGACGGGCTCGACATGATCTACCTGGAGACGATCCGCAGCGAGACGGCGCTGACGCTCGGGCTTGCGCCCGGCTCGCGGCTGTCGATGCTGACGAGCTCGATGGGGCGCGCGTACCTGGCCGTGCAGCCGGAAGACGTGCGCCGCCAGCTTTATGCGGAGCTGCATCGTGCGGCCGGCGGCGCGGCCGACGCCGATGCGCTCGTCGCCGCCGCGCAGCAGGCGGTGGCGGAGTTCTCGGCGGGTGGCTGCTGCTATTCGTTCCGGGCGTGGCACATGGACGTCAACGCGGCGGCCGTCCCGTTTCGCGAGCCGCGCGAGGGGCGCTGGCTGATCCTGAGCTGCAGCGGCCCCGCATCGTCGATGGACGAGGACGTGTTCCGTACGCAGGTCGGGCCGAAGTTGAAGGCGCTCGCGCAGCGGCTCGGGCAGACGGCCTGAGCGAGGGGCGTGAACGGCAAGGGGGGGGGCGTCGCGGTTACGGTCCGGCAGCATACGAGCACGATGCCGCGGCCGGTTGTGCCACGGACGAACCGCGCGCATGATCGTTCGCCAGCTCACCGACGAAGAGGCTCGCCATGTCTCACACAGAACCGATGGAAGGCGGATGCGCATGTGGCGCGATCCGGTACCGGATCACCCATGTTCCGACCGATGCCGGTTTTTGCCACTGCCGGCTCTGTCAGCGCACGACCGGCGCGGCGGTCGTCGCGTCGGCATCGGTGCCGATCGACGCGTTCGAATACCTGCAAGGCGAGCCGACGGTGTATGCGTCGAGCGCGTGGGGCGAGCGGCGCTTCTGCGGCCGTTGCGGCGCGCAGCTCGAATACCGGCTCAGCGATGCTCCCCGGACGGTCGAGATCAATTACGCGACGCTCGACGAGCCGTCACGGCTGCGTCCGGCCTGGCATGTCTGGTATGGGGATCGCTTCCCGGGCATCGAGATCGACGACGATCTGCCCAAGTACGATGATGATGGAAGGGCGTAAGCGGTAGGTAAGCGCCGACATCGACGGTGCCGGAAACGAGGCGCGCACGTTCCCGCGAAGCCGGTCTTTTGACGAGGCGGGCAACACACCGCCGGGCATCGGACGACGAGGCAAGCCACGCGGCCCGATTCCCCGTTACATCACCTGCATTCCACTTTCGGCACATGACGCTCCGCATGTGCGGCGCCCCTCATCCACCGAGGCTCAGGCCGTCACGACCTTCGCAAACACGGGCCCCTGCATGAACCGCACGTCGTACTGCCGCAGCAGCTCGCACTGCGTTTCATCGACGACGCCGTCGAAGATCAGCGGAATCCGCACGCGCTGCGCATAAGCGACGAGCGCCTTGACCATCCCGTCGCGCAACGCGATGCCCGCATCCATCTTGATGTAGTCCGGGCGCGCCATGTCCGATTCGACCGCGAGGATCCGGCCCGGGTCGGGCAGCTTGTCCGCGACCTTGAAGCCGTGATGCTGGTAGCTGCGGGTCAGGTAGCCGAGGAAGGTCTTGTGCGCGACCGCGACCGCCGGCAGCTCGATCACGACGCGCTCGGCCGGCAGCCCGAAGCGCTGCAGCACCGACGAGAAATGCTTGCCGTGGTCGTACTTCACGCTCTTCAGCAGCCGTTCGTGCACACGCAGGAACAACAGCCCGTGGCGCTGCGCGCCGAAGAAGTTGATCGCGTGCAGCGCGCGCGACAGGCGGTCGATCGCGACGAGTGTCTGGTCGTCGACGGCCGAGTCGACCGGATCGTGCGCTGCACCCGTGACGACCGTCACGGCCTGGAAGCCGAGCTCGTCGCCGTAGCGCTCGATCGCGTCGGCGAACGACGTCGATTGCGGCGCACCGGGCATCGTCACGTCGTAGATCGGTTCGTAGGCGCTGCCGAGCGTGCGCTCGGGCAGGTTCGCGCTTGCGGTGCCGCCATCGGCGAGCGTGAGGTGATCCCGCAGATACGGCAGTTGCCCGGCACGGGCGACCAGCTCGGGAATGGTGGGCGGAATCATCGGCGTAAGAAGGAAAAACGGCGGCCGAACGGGTCGCCTCGTAGCTTGATATTAGCAGCGCCGGCCAAGCTCGGCTTGGCGTTTCGCTCATATGGTTATCCCGTCGTCGACGCTTCGCCTAGGGTTTACGTTTATTTCACTATTCGTAATTGGTTTTACCATTCGTAAATCCAAGATTTGTCGCCGATCAAGAAATGCGGCATGCGGGCGCCGAGAAACGGCGCCGTTCACGAATCAACAGGAAGCAAGGAGCGAGACGTGGCGGTTGACAGGAATGGCACGCGGGAGAGCGGCGCGGCGCGCCGGCAGGCGACGGGCGGGATGGGCGTATCGGCCCGCGCCCGGCAGGGTTGAAGCGCGGATGGCGACCATGAGCATCGATTACCAGACGCTGAAGTTCGAATACCACCCGCGTGCGCAGGACACGACCGTTCACCCGGTGATCGTTGTCGGCGCGGGCCCGGTGGGCCTCGCGGCCGCGATCGACCTCGCGCAGCAGGGCGTGAGCGTCGTGCTGCTCGACGACGATGACACGCTGTCGACCGGCTCGCGCGCGATCTGCTTCGCGAAGCGCACGCTCGAGATCTTCGACCGGCTTGGCTGCGGCGAGCGCTTCGTCGACAAGGGCGTGAGCTGGCATGTCGGCAAGGTGTTCCTGCAGGACGAGCAGCTTTATGCGTTCGACCTGCTGCCCGAGGAAGGGCATGCGCGCCCCGCGTTCATCAATCTGCAGCAGTACTACGTCGAAGGCTACCTGGCCGATCGCGCGTTCGAGTTGCCGAATATCGATATCCGCTGGAAGCACAAGGTCACGGGCATCGACCAGTCGGCCGAACATGCGGTGCTGACGATCGAGACGCCGGACGGCGTCGCGACGCTGCGCGCGCAGTACGTGATCGCGGCCGACGGCTCGCGCAGCCCGATGCGCACGATGATGGGCCTCGAAAGCCACGGCCGCACGTTCAAGGACCGCTTCCTGATCGCCGACGTGAAGATGAAGGCGGAGTTTCCGACCGAGCGCTGGTTCTGGTTCGACCCGCCGTTCCACCCGAATCAGTCGGTGCTGCTGCATCGCCAGCCCGACAACGTATGGCGCATCGACTTCCAGCTCGGCTGGGATGCGGACCCCGTCGCCGAGAAGCAGCCGGAGCGCGTGATCCCGCGCGTGCGTGCGCTGCTCGGGCCGGACGTCGAGTTCGAGCTCGAATGGGTGAGCGTCTATACGTTCCGCTGCCAGCGGATGGAGTCGTTCCGGCACGGCCGTGTGCTGTTCGCGGGCGATTCCGCGCACGGCGTGTCGCCGTTCGGCGCACGCGGCGCGAACAGCGGCGTGCAGGACGCCGACAACCTCGCATGGAAGCTGAAGCTCGTGCTCGACGGCCGGTCGGCCGACAGCCTGCTCGACACGTATGCGAGCGAGCGTGAATTCGCGGCCGACGAGAACATCCGCAACTCGACGCGCTCGACCGACTTCATCACGCCGAAGAGCCCGGTGTCGCGTGTGTTCCGCGACGCGACGCTGAAGCTCGCACGCGACTGCGAATTCGCGCGCAAGCTCGTGAACAGCGGCCGCCTGTCGGTGCCGGCAGTGCTGGCCGATTCGCCGCTGAACACGCCGGACCGCAACGGCGACGCGTTCGCGGGCGCGATGCCGCCGGGCGCGGCGGCGGCCGATGCGCCGGTACGTACGCAGGGCGCGTCGGGCTGGCTGCTGCAGCACCTGGGCAGCGGCTTCACCGGCGTGCTGTTCGGGTTGCCGGGCGATGCGGCCGCACTCGCGCAGGCGCTCGACGGCCTCGCGCTGCCGGTGCGGCCCGTGCTCGTCGTGCCGGCCGGGCATGCGCAGCCGGTCGCGGGTGTCGACGTCGTGGAGGACGTCGACGGCCTTGCTGCACGGCGCTACGACGGAAAGCCCGGCACGTTCTACCTGCTGCGTCCCGACCAGCACGTTTGCGCGCGGATGCGCACGCTCGAGCGTCAGGCGCTGGCCGATGCGCTGGCGCGCGCGACCTGCGCATGCTGAAAACGATAAAGACACCGGAGACTCCGTCATGCCCCCACTCGACACCCGCCCGCGCCTGGCCGACCCGGACGCGTTCTACGAAGCGCTGATCGACATGCATCGCGACCTGTCCGACGCAGACAGCCAGCTCGTCAACGCGAAGCTGATCCTGCTTCTCGCGAACCAGATCGGCGACGCCGACGTGCTGCGCGAAGCGATGGCGCTCGCGCGCCAGGGCGTGACGCCGCCCGTGCATCCGACCGCCGAGGTGGCGCAGTGAACGCGGCGGCCGATACGCGCGTGCTCGAAGTCGAGCGCGTGATCGACGAGACCCATCGCCCCGGCTTCCACTGGATGCTGCTCGTGTTATGTGGACTGTGCCTCGTGATCGACGGCTTCGATGCGCAGGCAATGGGCTACGTCGCACCGAGCGTGATCGCCGAATGGGGCGTGCCGAAGCAGGCGCTTGGGCCCGTGTTCAGTGCGAGCCTGTTCGGGATGCTGCTCGGTGCGCTCGGCTTGTCGGTGCTGGCCGACCGGATCGGGCGGCGCCCGGTGCTGATCGGCTCGACGCTGTTCTTCGCGGTAACGATGCTCGCGACGCCGTTCGCGGGTTCGATCCCGGTGCTGATGGCGCTGCGCTTCGTCACGGGCCTCGGCCTCGGCTGCATCATGCCGAACGCGATGGCGCTGGTCGGCGAGTTCAGCCCGGCCGCGCATCGCGTGAAGCGGATGATGATGGTGTCGTGCGGCTTCACGCTCGGCGCGGCGATCGGCGGCTTCATCAGCGCCGCGCTGATTCCGGCGCTCGGCTGGCGGTCGGTGTTCTTCGTCGGCGGCGCGGTGCCGCTCGTGCTGACGATCGCGATGCTCGCGCGGCTGCCCGAGTCGCTGCAGTTCCTGGTGCTGAAAGGGCGCGTCGCGCAGGCGCGCGACTGGCTCGCGCGGTTCGCGCCGCAAGCCGGCATCGATGCGAATACGCGGCTCGTCGTACGCGAGCGCGCCGCGACCGGCGCACCGGTGGCCGAGCTGTTCCGCCATGGCCGCCTGCCGGTCACGCTGCTGCTGTGGGCGATCAGCTTCATGAACCTGATCGATCTGTACTTCCTGTCGAACTGGCTGCCGACCGTGATGCGCGACGCGGGCTATTCGCCGGGCACGGCCGTGATCGTCGGCACGGTGCTGCAGACGGGCGGCGTGATCGGCACGCTGTCGCTCGGCTGGTTCATCGAACGCTACGGCTTCGTGCGCGTGCTGTTTGCATGCTTCGCGTGCGCGGCCGTGTCGGTGGGGCTGATCGGGTCGGTCGCGCATGCACTGCCGTGGCTGCTGGTGGTCGTGTTCGCGGGCGGGTTCTGCGTGGTCGGCGGGCAGCCGGCCGTGAACGCGCTCGCGGGCCAGTATTACCCGACGTCGCTGCGCTCGACGGGCATCGGCTGGAGCCTCGGCATCGGCCGGATCGGCTCGGTGCTCGGGCCGCTCGTCGGCGGACAACTGATTGCGCTGAACTGGACCAACGGCGCGCTGTTCCATGCGGCCGCGGTGCCCGTGCTGTGCTCGGCGCTGTTCGTGCTGGGACTGGCCGGCGTCACGCGGCGCAACGATGCGCAGGCGCCGAACGCCGCCATGAATTGAGGGAGAAAGGAAACGATGACGCTTGACTTGTCGACACCGGCGCCCGCCGGCTACCAGAGCGGTTTCGCGAACGAATTCGCGACCGAGGCATTGCCCGGTGCGTTGCCGCACGGCCGCAACTCGCCGCAGCGCGCGCCGTACGGGCTGTACGCGGAGCAGCTGTCGGGCACGGCGTTCACCGCGCCGCGCGGCCACAACCGCCGCTCGTGGCTGTACCGTATCCGCCCGGCGGCCGTGCACCGGCCGTTCGAGCCGTACGCGGGCGCGCAGCGGCTCGTGTCGGAGTTCGGCGACTCGGCCGACGTGCCGCCGACACCGCCGAACCAGCTGCGCTGGGATCCGCTGCCGATGCCGGTCGAGCCGACCGATTTCGTCGACGGGCTCGTGACGATGGCCGGTAACGGTTCGGCCGCCGCGATGAACGGCTGCGCGATCCACCTGTACGCGGCGAACCGGTCGATGCAGGACCGCTTCTTCTACAGCGCGGACGGCGAACTGCTGATCGTGCCGCAGCAGGGGCGGCTGTTCATCGCGACCGAATTCGGCCGGGTCGACGTCGAGCCGTTCGAGATCGCGGTGATCCCGCGCGGCGTGCGCTTTACCGTCACGCTGCCGGACGGCGACGCGCGCGGCTACATCTGCGAAAACTTCGGCGCCCAGCTGCGCCTGCCGGATCTCGGCCCGATCGGTTCGAACGGCCTCGCGAATCCGCGCGACTTCCTGACGCCGCAAGCCGCGTACGAAGACCGCGAAGGCGCGTTCGAGCTGATCGCGAAGCTGAACGGCCGGCTGTGGCGCGCGGACATCGGCCATTCGCCGCTCGACGTCGTCGCGTGGCACGGCAACTACGCGCCCTACAAGTACGACCTGCGCCTGTTCAACACGATCGGCTCGATCAGCTACGACCATCCCGATCCGTCGATCTTCCTGGTGCTGCAGTCGCAGAGCGACACGCCGGGCGTCGACACGATCGACTTCGTGATCTTCCCGCCGCGCTGGCTCGCGGCCGAGGATACGTTCCGCCCGCCCTGGTTCCACCGCAACGTCGCGAGCGAATTCATGGGGCTCGTGCACGGCGCATACGACGCGAAGGCCGAAGGCTTCGTGCCGGGCGGCGCGAGCCTGCACAACTGCATGTCGGGCCACGGGCCCGACGCGGACACGTTCGAGAAGGCGTCGGCGAGCGACACGACGAAGCCGCACAAGGTCGACGCGACGATGGCGTTCATGTTCGAAACCCGCACGCTGATCCGGCCGACGTGCTACGCGCTCGACACCGCGCAGCTGCAGGCCGACTACTTCGAATGCTGGCAAGGCATCAAGAAACACTTCAATCCGGAGCAAAAATGAGCGACACCCAAGACTGGCGCGCGACGCTCGACCCGGCCCGCAAGAGCTGGGTCGAGACGGCGAACGATCCCGCCTGCGATTTCCCGATCCAGAACCTGCCGTTCGGGATCTTCAGCGATGCGAAGCAAGCGTCGCGCCGTGCGGGCGTGGCGCTCGGCGACCAGATCATCGACCTCGCGGCGCTCGCGCGCGCGGGCCTCGTGACGCTGCCGGCCGGCGCCGACGTATTCGCCGCGCCGACGCTCAACGCGTTCATCGCGCTGGGCCGCGACGCATGGCGCAGCGTGCGCGTGCAGCTGTCGGACCTGTTCTCGCGCGATAACGCGCGGCTGCGCGACGATGCGGCGCTGCGTGCGCAAGTGCTCGTCGCACAGCGCGACGCGACGTTGCATCTGCCGGTCGATATTCCCGGCTACACCGATTTCTATTCGTCGAAGGAGCATGCGACCAACGTCGGCTCGATGTTCCGTGATCCGAAGAATGCGCTCTTGCCGAACTGGTCGGAGATGCCGATCGGCTACAACGGCCGCGCGTCGTCGGTGGTCGTGAGCGGCACGCCGGTGCGGCGCCCGAACGGACAATTGAAGCTGCCCGACCAGGAGCGTCCGGTGTTCGGCGCGTGCCGCAAGCTCGACATCGAACTGGAGATGGGTTTCATCGTCGGCCGCGGCAACGCGCTCGGCGAGCCGATCGCATGCGAGGACGCCGAAGCGCACATCTTCGGAATGGTGCTGCTGAACGACTGGAGCGCGCGCGACATCCAGCAGTGGGAATACGTGCCGCTCGGCCCGTTCAATTCGAAGGGCTTCGCGACGACGATCTCGCCGTGGATCGTCACGCTCGACGCGCTCGAACCGTTCCGCGTCGCGCAGCCGGAGCAATCGCCGCAGCCGCTCGCGTATCTGCAGCACGCGGGCAAGCATGCGTTCGACATCGCGCTGGAAGTGACGCTACGTGAGGAAGGGGCGGCCGAAGCCACGTCGATCAGCCGCACGAACTTCAAGCATATGTACTGGACGATGGCGCAGCAGCTTGCGCATCACACGGTCGCGGGCTGCAACACGCGGGTTGGCGACCTGATGGGTTCGGGCACGATCAGCGGGCCGACGGAGGATTCGTTCGGCAGCCTGCTCGAACTGACGTGGAACGGCAAGGAGCCGGTCACGCTGAACGGTGGCGGCAGCCGCGCGTTCATCGAGGACGGCGACGAGCTCACGCTCGCCGGATGGTGCGAGGGCGACGGCTATCGGGTCGGCTTCGGCGCGTGTGTCGGCAAGATCCTGCCGGCGTTGAAGGCGTAACGCGCAACGTGGCGCACACGTGAGCACGACGGCCCGCTTTGCGCGGGCCGTCGTCGTTTTCGCAGTGTGACCGGCGTATTCGTGGACGGGCGGCGCGTGTTCGTGCCGTCGTCGTTCGGGCGGCGCGCTGGGGCGTGCCCGCACCCTGGTGTCAGACTGCGCGCTGCGGCGCGACCCGGCGCTCCCACAGCGCGGCAGTGACGAACGCCGCGACGCAGACGACCAGCACGCCGACCAGCGCGTTGCTGCCCAGTTGTTCCATCAACGCGCCGGCGACCAGCGGGCCGCCGAAGCTCGCGGCGCTCCACGACGCCGACACGAGCGAGCTTGCGGTGACGAGCGCCGCACCGCGGAAGCGTTCACCGCACGCGACGAGCGACAGTGTGTAGATGCTGCCGGCCGCCGCGCCGAGCACGAACAGCAGCGGCCAGCACAGCCACGGAGTGGCGATCACGAACGGCAGCAGCGGCAGGCCGGCGAGCACGATCCAGCCTGCGCTGAGGTGCACGCGTTCGCGGCCGAGCTTGTCCGCGAGCCAGCCGATCGGGAACTGCATCGCGGTATCGCCGAACAGCATGATCGACGCGAGCAGCACGGCGGTCGCGCTCGCGACGCCGTGGTCCATCGCATAGAGCGGTAGCAGCGACAGCGCGAGCGTGTCGAACAGCGCGAAGAAGCCGGTGCCGATGATCAGCGCGGGCATGCGCGGCAGGATGTCGAGCCAGCGGCCGTGCGCTTCGTGATGCGCGTCGTCGCCGGCGAGCGGTGCGCGCCGGATCGTCGCGAGCGTCGGCAGCGCGAGCAGGAACAGTGCGCCGCACAACGCGAAGCGGATGCTCGTTGCCTCGGCGATCTGGCTCACGAGCACGGGGCCCGCCATCTGGAACAGCGTGAAGTTGGTCGCGTAGATCGCGACGACGCGGCCGCGCGTCGAATCGTCGGCGAGCTGGTTGACCCACGCCTCGCCGATCGTGAACAGCAGCATTAGCGCCGCGCCGCACAGCACGCGCAGCGCGCCCCACAGGATCAGGTTCGACGTGAACTGCATCAGTGCGGTGGCGGCCGCGAGCAGCACGACCGATACGACGATCGCGCGGCGCGAGCCGATGTGTCGCGCGAGCGCGGTGACGAACGGGACGATCGCGAGGCCGCCGAGTGCCTGCGCGGCCGTCAGCATGCCGACGACGTTGGTGCCGTGTCCGGCTTCGGTCAGCGCGAGTGCGGTGAGCGGCAGCGTGGCGCCGGTGCCGAGACCGACGACCGCGACGCTCAGGATGAGTGCGAGGAAATCGCGATTAAGAATGGCTTTCATCGGCGGGGATGCTACACCGCGGACCTTGAAAGGTCCATGAAGGCCATCAGGTCCGCGTGGAGTTGTGCACGCAACGATTTCGACAGGGTGGCTTCAGACGTACTCGGTCGGCACGGTTACCGGTCGTCGTTCGAGCGACGCCGACCACAGCGTGAGCGCGAGCGCTGCAACAGCCATCGCCACACCGACCCATGGCAGGTTCACGAGCGACACGCCTGAGCCGATCGCCATCCCGCCGAGCCACGCGCCGGTCGCGTTGCCGAGGTTGAACGCGCCCTGGTTCAGCGTCGACGCGAGGTTCGGCGCGTCGCTGGCGCGGTCGACGATCAGGATCTGCAGCGGCGGCACGATCGCGAACGCGAGGATGCCCCACACGAAGATCGTCGCGAGCGCGGCGAACGGCAGGTGCATCGTGCCCGCGAACAGCGCGAGGACCACGCCGATCAGCGCGAGCGTCGCGATCAGCGACGGCATCCGGCGCCAGTCGGCGAGCTTGCCGCCGAGCGTGCCGCCGACCGTCAGCCCGAGGCCGAACAGCAGCAGCACGTAGGTGACCTGGCGCGGCGAGAAGCCCGTCACGTCCTCGAGGATCGGCGTGATGTACGTGAACACGCTGAACAGGCTCGCCGACGCGAGCACGCTGATGCCGAGCACCATCAGCACCTGCGGATGTTTCAGCACGCTGAATTCGCGCGTGATGCTGGTGTCGGGCATCGCGAGATTCTTCGGCAGGCAGACGGCGAGCGCGGCGGCCGCGGCGATGCCGATGCCGGTGACGGCCCAGAACGTCGCGCGCCAGCCGTATGCCTGGCCGAGCGCGGTGCCGAGCGGCACGCCGAGCACGTTCGCGAGCGTCAGGCCGGTGAACATCAGCGCGATCGCCTGCGCGCGACGGTTCGGCGCAACGAGGTTGCTCGCGACCACCGAGCCGATCCCGAAGAACGCGCCGTGGCAGAACGCCGTGACGACGCGCGCGGCCATCAGCACCGCATAGCCCGGCGCGATCGCGCAGAACAGGTTGCCCGCGATGAACAGCCCGATCAGGCCCATCAGCGCGCGCTTGCGCGGCATCTTCGCGGTGACGATCGCAAGGATCGGCGCACCGATCGTCACGCCGAGCGCATAGCCCGACACGAGCATGCCGGCGGCCGGGATCGACACGCCGAGATCGCGCGCGACATCGGGCAGCAACCCCATGATCACGAATTCGGTGGTACCGATTCCAAATGCGGCGACGGCGAGGGCGAAAAGAGGTAAGGGCATCGCGGTGGGCTCGGGAAAAGCCGCCGCTCGGGCTGGCGCAGGATGCGCGGTGCGGGGCGGGCGGGAAGGCGAACGACAGCCGCGATTCTACTTCAGTGAAAACCCCTATGCTTGGGGCCAAAACGGTTGTTGCCGGCGTGCGACGGGATTGCCCGCGTGGCGCTCACAGTGTGGGATTCGGCGGCCCTGGCGGCGGTGAAATTGCGGGGGCGGAACGATGATGGCGCGGGCTCTCAGGCGATGCGTTCGCGGGACCCGCCGACGCTCGCGGTCGAAGCGCTTGCCGAGTCGGTCCCGGTTTCCGTTGCCGCGTCCGCCACGTCGGCGGGCGATGATGGTGAGCCGGCGGCATCGATCGCGGCCGGATCGCTCCAGCCGTTTTCGAACAGGCACGCTTCGATCGGCATCCGCGCGGCCCAGCGCTCCTGCTCGAGCATCGGCTTTGCGTAGAACGCGTCGACGTGCCCGACGCACAGCACGGCGATCGGCTTCGCGCCGTCGGGCATCCGCAGCAGCGTGCGCAGCGCTTCGACGTCGAACAGCGACACCCAACCCATCCCGAGCCCTTCGGCGCGGGCCGCGAGCCACATGTTCTGGATCGCGCACGCGGCGGACGCGAGATCCATCTCCGGCAGCGTGCGACGGCCGAACACGTGGCGCTCGCGGCCGTCGGCGAGCGCGACGACCAGCAGCTCGCCGCATTCGCGCACGCCTTCGACTTTCAGCCGCATGAATTCGTCCTGGCGCTCGCCGAGCGCGTCGGCGGTCGCACGGCGCTCGGCGTCGACCAGCGCGTGGATCGCGGTGCGCAGCGCCGGATCGGTGACGCGGATGAAGCGCCACGGCTGCATGAAGCCGACGCTCGGGGCGTGATGCGCCGCGCGCAGCAGGCGCGCGAGCACGGAGGGATCGACGGGCGCCGGCGTGAAGTGGCGCATGTCGCGCCGTTCGAAAATGGCGCGGTAGACGGCGGCGATGTCGGAATCGTCGAAACGCATGGACGGGAGGCGGCGGGATAACGTCGGCGCAACGATAGCAGACGGCGCACGCGCCGCGTTACATCATTTGAAACAAAGCGCGAAATTGTTGACGCAAAAGGTCGTGTTTTCAGCGGCGATCAAAAGCAAACGATTGCGATATCGCTTGCAACCACGAAATGGCCCGGTTTAGTCGATTTCTCAGCGATTCGCCGTCACGACGTTCTGCGGCGTGCCCGCATGCCACGCCTCGATGTTCAACAGCGTGGTGTGCGCGATCTCGGCGAGCGCTTCGCGCGTGAAGAATGCCTGGTGCGACGTGACGATCACGTTCGGGAACGTCAGCAGGCGGGCGAGCACGTCGTCCTGCAGCGGCAGGTCGGAGTGATCCTCGAAGAAGAGCCCGCTTTCCTCTTCGTACACGTCGAGCCCGAGATGGCCGAGCTGGCCGCTCTTGAGCGCGTCGACCAGCGCCTGCGCATCGACGAGGCCGCCGCGCCCGGTGTTGATCAGCATCGCGCCGTGCTTCATCCGCGCGAGCGTCCGTTCGTTGATCAGATGGTGCGTCGACGGCAGCAGCGGGCAGTGCAGGCTGACGATGTCGGCGTGGTGCAGCAACGCGTCGAGCTCGACATAGCGCGCGCCGAACGCGATCAGCTCGTCGTTGTACGGCGGCACCGAGTGCGCGAGCACATGCATCCCGAAGCCCATCATGATCTTCGCGAATACGCTGCCGATGATGCCGGTGCCGATCACGCCGACGGTCTTGCCGTGCAGGTCGAAGCCGAGCAGGCCGTTCAGCGAGAAGTCGCCTTCGCGGGTGCGCGCGACGGCGCGCGGCAGGCGCCGGTTGAGGGCGAGGATCAGCGCGACCGCGTGCTCGGCAACCGCGTGCGGTGAATAGGCGGGCACGCGCACCACCGTGATGCCGAGCCGCTCGGCGGCGGCCAGGTCGACGTGGTTGAAGCCCGCCGAGCGCAGCGCGATCAGGCGCGTGCCGCCGTCCGCCAGCCGTTCGAGGACGGCCGCGTCGACGGTGTCGTTGACGAACGGGCAGACGACGTCATAGCCGTGCGCGAGGATCGCGGTTTCCGCGTCGAGGTGCGACGGCTGGAAGTGCAGCCGATAGCCGAACTGCCGGTTGGCGGCAGCAAACGAATCGTCGTCGTACTGCCGGCTGCTGAACAGGATCACGCGCACGTTGCACCTCCGAAGGCTGACGCGCGCAGTTTACTGCAGCCCCGTGACGATGTCGGAGCGGTCGGGGCCGCGCGACGGCCGCAGGAAGCCGTAATCGGTGTGTTCGCGGGCCGGCTGCGCGCTGAAGTGATCGAGCGCGTGCTCGACGAAGCTGCGCGTGCGCGCCGGCACGTACTGGCGATTCGGGTAGACGAGCGACAGCTGCGTGTCGGGATCGTCGATCCGATAGCCGGCCATCAGCCGCACGAGCGCGCCGCTGGCGAGCGCGCTGGCGACGCACGGCTCGGGCAGCACCGCGATGCCCGCGCCGGCCACGGCGGCCGCGTGGACGAGCGCGAGCTGGTTGACCGTGCAGGCCGGACGCACCGTGACGGAATGCGCGACGCCGTCGTGGCCGACCAGTTGCCACGTGGGCGCATGCTGGTGCGGCGCGAGCGTGACCCAGTCGTGGCCCGGCAGGTCGTCGGGCAGGCGCGGTTCGCCGCGTCGCTCGAGATAGGCCGGCGCCGCGACCGCGACGAACGGGTTGGGCGAAAGTGCGTGGCCGATCAGCGTCGGGTTGCCGTCGAGCCGGTTGCCCGTGACGATGCCGACGTCGTACCCGGAATCGAGCACGTCGAGCGGCCCCTCGGCGACGGTCAGCTGCACGCGCAACTCGGGATAGCGGTGCCGGAAGGTGCTGACGAGCGGTGTCAGCGCAAGCGGCGACAGCAGGCCCGACGCGACGACACGCAGCGTGCCGGCCGGTTCGCGCACGGCATGCGCGACGGACGATTCGAGATGGTCGAATTCCTCGAGCAGCGCCCGGCACCCGTCGAGGTAGCGCACGCCGGCCTCGGTGAGCGACAGGTTCCGCGTGGTGCGGTGGATCAGCCGGGTGTTCAGGTGGCCCTCGAGCATCGCGATCGAACGCGTGACGAGTGCATTGGACACGCCGAGATGGTGCGCCGCGCGCCGGAAGCTCTGCTGCTCGGCGACGCAGACGAATACACGCATGGTCTGAATCTGGTTCATGGCTTGCGTATTTCTGGCCCGGTTGATTGATTATGGTTGTGGTTTTACGCCGCGCAACCTCGAAAGCGCCTCGCGCGGCCCTCAGTTTTCCGTCGTATCGAAAAATCGTTTTTTTCGATTCCGCAGATGATTGTTCAATACAGAGCGATATCCGTCAACCTGAGAAAAGGGGCGGGTTGCGGAAAATCGAAATCGGGAGTAACGGGTTAAACGTGGCGCTGTCTCGCATGCCTGCCGTTCAAAGGCGGCACGGTATTCGATAAGCATGTCTCATGCGAGTATTTCGTATTTAATTCAACAAGTTGTGATCAATTTGTGCGGATTTCTTCAGGTATTGCCAGGAAGCGTGCCCCAATTCATGCCGAAATAATGGATGTTTTTCGGGCATGCCAGGGTTTTGCGTATCGGATTCTGCGAGATGATTTTCATCATGGATCCGGTCTATTTCAATCGATGCGGAAGTCGCGCTGAAGCGGCGATGTCGACGAGGCGCGGTGTTATTGACGAAGTAAATCGTGCGATTGACGCGCGAGTGGAACCGTTTCACCACCTGGCCGGCCATCCATTTTCAATCCGGACGGCCGGCGCACGGCCGCTGGCCCGGTCCGGCGACCGGGCCGCCGTCGCGCTGTCCGGCCGCGCGTGCCTCTTGCGCGAGGCGGCGGAACGCGGAATGATCGATCAGTTCGCCATGCAGTGCGGCGGGCGTCCGTGCACTTCCTTTCCTCACCTTTTGCCAGCCATGTCCATTGATTACTCGCCGATTCCCTGTCCCGTCGTCGTGCCGCTCGACGCGATCCTGCCCGAAGAACCGCTGCTGATGATGGGGGCCGGCCCGGTCCCGATCCCGGCCGCCGTCGCGAAGGCGAACACGGTCGTGATCAACCACCTCGGCGCGACGATGGCGAAGATCATCGAGCAGGTGAAGGAGATGGCGCGCTACGTGTTCCAGACCCGCACGAAGTGGGTGCTCGGTGTCGCGGGGCCCGGTTCGGCCGCGATGGAGATGGCGATCTCGAACCTCGCGTGGCGCGGCACGCGCGTGCTGTCGATCCGCAACGGCTTCTTCAGCGCGCGGATGGCCGAGATGGCCACGCGCGTCGGCGCCGACGTCGCGACGCTCGAAGTGGCCGACCGCGCAGTCGCCAGCCTCGACGAGATCGCGGACGCAATCGCGCGCGAGCGGCCCGAGATCGTCACGATCGTGCAGGGCGAGACGTCGAATACCGTATGGAACCGCGACCTGCGCGACATCGCGGCGCTCGCGAAGGCGGCCGGCGCGCTGGTGGTCGTCGACGCGGTGTGCACGCTGTCGACGATGCCGCTCGAGATGGACGCGTGGGGTATCGACGCGGTGATCACGGGCGGCCAGAAGGGGCTGTCGTCGATTCCGGGCGTGTCGCTGATCGCGTTCTCCGATGCCGCGTGGGAGCGGATGAAGACTCGCCCCGAGCCGAACGCGCACTGGTGCCTCGACATGGCGCTCGCCGAGAACTTCTGGCACAACGCCGGTTATCACTACACGGCGCCCGTGTCGGGCGTGCTCGCGCTGCACGAAGCGCTGCGGCTCGTCTGTGCGGAGACGCTCGAAAGCCGCTTCGCGCGCCACCTGCGCTGCTCGCTCGCGCTGCAGGCGGGCGTCGAGTCGATGGGTCTCAAGCTCTATGCGCCGAAGGACTGCCGGCTCAATTCAGTGGTCGGGATCGAGACGCCGGAAGGGCTCACGCCGGGGATGGTCTGCGGCCATATCTCGAAGCAGTACCAGGTCGAGATCTCGGGCTCGTTCGGCTTGCCGATCGTACGGATCGGGCAGATGGGCGAGCAGTGCCGCGAACACAACCTGTTCCGCACGCTGCATGCATTTGGCCGCACGATGGTCGATCTGAAGGTGCCGGTCGACCTGCCGGCCGGCGTCGCGGCACTCGAACAGGAACTGTCGCGGCGCGGCGCGTAAGCCGCGAAACGGGGAGAGGGGTCGCGCTCAGCGGCCCTGCATCGCGCGCCGGTACGTATTCGGCGTCGTGCCATGTGCGTCGCGAAAGCGATGGCTGAAGTGGCCGGCATTCGCATAGCCGCACTCGGCCGCGATCTGCGCGAGCGGCAGCGCCGTCGTGCGCAGCAGCTCGCGCGCCCGCGCGAGGCGCTGCTCGGCCACCCACGCATGCGGCGCGCGGCCGAACGACAGCCGGAACATCCGCGAGAAGTGGTACTCGGACAGCGCGGCGACGTCGGCGAGTTCGCCGAGCGTCAGCGGTTGCGTCAGGTACGTGTCGATGTAGTCGCGCACGCGGCGGCGCACGGCCGGCGCGAGCCCGCCGCGGAACGACGTGTCGGTGCGGGTCGTGCTCTGCCCGCGCAGCAGCAGGCTCAGCACCTCGTGCGCGGTCTCGTTCACGCGCAGCCGTTCGTCGGCATCGTCCCAGCCGTCCAGCGCGAGCGAGCGCAGCAGCGCGGCGACGCGCGCATCCTCGAAGTAAGTGCGGTCCGCGAGCTTCAGCTCGCGCGGCTCACGGTCGAGTTCGCGGATCGCGCGCTGCGTGAAGTGCTCGGGCAGGAAATACAGGTGGATGAAGTGCATCTCGCCGCGCACCCACCAGCGCGATTCATGGTCGCCCGGCAGCGCGCACAGCAGGCTCGGCGCGCCGTAGCGCGGCACGCGCTGGCGCTCCGTCCGGTAGCCGCCGTCGAGGTAGCACGACAGCGTGTGGTGGCCCGGCTGCTCGTAGACCGTCTCGCTTTCGTCGGTGATCCGCGTCCATTCGGCGATCGCCAGATGGTCGCCGAGCCACGCGAAGCGTTCGAGCGTCGCGTTCGCGTCGGCGAGCGTGCGGCAGACCGACTGCAGGCCGAACGGCAGATCGCCGCCAGCCAGGGCGGTGGGGTGGTCGACGGGGGGCGCGGAAAGGGAGAGGCTCATGATGGCCCGAGTATAAGCGGGCGCGCGGCGCCGCGTGCGGCCGCCCGAAAAAGACCGCAATTCCGGACAATCGGCGCGCGCCGGGCGGCGGCATAGTCGGGATCCGTCTCACCCGCTTTCTGGATCGTTGCCGCCATGAACCTGTCGCTTTATTTCGTCACCGTGCTGATCTGGGGCACCACCTGGATCGCGATCAAGTGGCAGCTCGCCTCCGTGCCGCCGCCCGTGTCGATCGCGTGGCGCTTCTGGCTCGCGGCCGCCGTGCTGTTCGCGCTGCTGCGCGTGATGCGCCGGCCGGTGCGCCCGCCGCGCGAAGCGTGGCGCTTTCTCCTCGCGCAGGGCTTTGCGCTGTTTTGCCTGAACTTCCTGTGCTTCTACTATGCGGAACAGGTCGTGCCGAGCGGCCTCGTCGCGGTGATCTTCTCGACCGCACCGCTGCTGAACTCGATCAACGGCCGCTTGTTCATGGGCCGTCCGCTGCGGCCGTCGGCGATCGCCGGTGCGCTGCTCGGGCTGGCCGGTATCGCATGCCTGTTCTGGCAGCAGATGGCCGGCCACCTCGACGACCATGCGACGTGGATGGGGCTCGCGATCGCGTTTGCGGGCACGATGTGTTTCTCGATCGGCAACCTGCTGTCGAGCCGGATGCAGTCGATGGGGCTGCACCCGCTCGCGACCAACGGCTGGGCGATGCTGATCGGCGCGGCGATCCTGACCGTCGGCAGCGTGGCGGCCGGGATGCCGTTCACGCTCGACACGAGCCCGCGCTATCTCGGCGCGCTCGTCTACCTGGCCGTGCCCGGCTCGGTGATCGGCTTTACCGCCTATCTGACCCTCGTCGGCCGGATCGGGCCCGAGCGTGCCGCGTACTGCACGGTGCTGTTCCCGATCGTCGCGCTGGCCGTGTCGACGGTGTTCGAGGGCTACCAGTGGTCGCCGCTGGCGGTGGTGGGGCTGCTGCTCGTCGTGGCCGGCAATCTCGTCGCGTTCGACCTCACGCGGCGGTTGTTTCTGCGGACGGCCTGATCGGCTTGTCCGCTACACCGGCCGAGTCGGATGCAAAAACGCCCGCGCGATGCGGGCGTTTTCCATTTGGCGGCCGGCGGCGTGATTTCCGCGACCAGCCCCCCTTTTCATGAACAGCGCGATCAGGCCGCTGCGCCGCTTCCCTCGACCCGCGCCTGCCGCTGGTACAGCACCATCGACAGTGCGACGCCCGCCGCGGCCGCCACCGCCGCGAACAGGAACACCTGCGGATAGCCGAACGCGCCCGCGACATAGCCGGCGAGCGGGCCCGTGATGCCGAGCGACAGATCGAGGAACACCGAGTACGCGGACAGCGCCGCACCACGGCTCGCGGGCGGCACGAGCGCGACGGCCTCTACGCCGAGCGCCGGGAAGATCAGCGCGAAGCCGAAACCTGTCAGCGCGGCGCCGACGAGCGCGATGTGCGGCACCGGCGCGAGCCACAGCAGCAACAGGCCCGAACATTCGAATGCGAACGACACGATCGCGACGCGGAAGCCGCCGTAGGTCTTGATCGTGTTTGCGAACAGCAGGCGCGCGCCGATGAACAGCGTGCCGAACACGGTCAGCGACAGTGCGGCGTTCGGCCAGTGGCGCGCCGCGTAGTACAGCGTGACGAAGGTCGCGATCGAGCCGAAGCCGGCCGAGCCGAGCGCGAGGCCGAGGCCGTGCGGCAGTACGCGCGTGAACACGCTCGCATACGACATCCGTTCGCCGTGCACGAGCGGCACCGAAGCGATCAGGCGCGCGAGGTAGAAGCCGGCGGCGGCCAGTGCGATCACGATCACGCCGATCAGCGCCGGATTCAGCGTATTCGCGATCGCGACGCCGACCGGCGCGCCGAGCGCGAGCGCGCCGTAGGTCGCGATGCCGTTCCACGAGATCACCTTCGCGTTGTGCGTGACGCCGACCCGGCCGATGCCCCACAGGATCGCGCCGGTGCCGCACAGGCTCTCGCCGACGCCGAGCACGAGCCGGCTCGCGACCAGCAGCACGAGGCTCGCGACCGGCCAGTGCGCGAGCAGCAGCGCGACGAGCAGCAGCACACCCGACACGCCGCAACCGACCAGCCCGCGCAGCACCGTCTGCTTCGGGCCGAGCGTATCGGCCAGGCGCCCGGCGAGCGGGCGCGACGCGAGCGTCGCGAAATACTGGACGCTGATCGCGCCGCCCGCGACGATCGCGGAAAAGCCGAGGTCGTCGTGGACGAAGCCCGGCAGCACCGCGAGCGGCAGGCCGATGGTCAGGTAGCAGATGAACGTGAAGCAGACGACGGACACGATTTGCAGCGTGACCGCGAACCCGCTGCGCGGCGGTGTGGCGGAATCGGTTGACATGGGGTCGGAACGAATGGACGAAACAGCAGGAAGACGGCGAAAAAGGGAATCGGGATTTTCCCATGGAACCGGTTTTCACGCAGGTACCATTTAGTTAATCGGGACCTGTTTTCGACGATGGCGGACGGTTGCGGGGGCGCGGGGAAGGGGCCGGGAGCGCCGTCTGGAAAGGCCGCCGGGCGGGCCCGCCGCTCATATCGCGGCAGTTATATGGGCCCCATGCGTGATGGGCTATGGGTTGCGAAATTTGATGGTGATAGCGTGCAAACTGTCGGAAAAACGTCGGTCGAGCGCACTGCGCGGGCCGCCTTGCCCCCATTTGAAGAACCATCGAGACATGAGTGAGCCGATCCGCTTCTACCATCGTCACGCGATCCGCGAAGTCAGCGGCGCGGACGTTACCCGCACCGTGCTGCAATACCTGCGCGAGGACGCGCATTGCACCGGCACCAAGGAAGGCTGCGCGGAAGGCGACTGCGGCGCGTGCACGGTCGTCGTCGGCGAACTGACCGACGCCGGCGCGGTGGAATTCAAGGCCGTCAACGCATGCATCCAGTTCCTGCCGACGCTGGACGGCAAGGCGCTGCTGACGGTCGAGGACCTGCGTCAGCCGGACGGCGCGCTGCATCCGGTGCAGCAGGCGATGGTCGACTGCCACGGTTCGCAATGCGGGTTCTGCACGCCCGGCTTCGTGATGTCGATGTGGGCGCTGTACGAGAAGCACGGCCACGAAGGCTGCGGCAGCGCCGGCACGTGCGCGAAGGCGAAGGACGTGCCGACGCGCACCGAGATCGCCGATGCGCTGACCGGCAACCTGTGCCGCTGCACCGGCTATCGCCCGATCGTCGACGCGGCCGTGCAGATGTTCGAAGCGCCGGCGCCGTCAGCGCCGGTCGACACGGCCGTGCTGGCCCGCACGCTCGCGTCGCTCAAGCGTGACGAGACGTTCGACTACACGACGATCGACGGCGCGCGCTTCGCGGCGCCGCGCACGCTCGACGCGCTGGCCGCGCTGAAGGTCGAGCGGCCCGACGCGCGCATCCTGGCAGGTAGCACCGATATCGGCCTGTGGGTCACCAAGCAGATGCGCCGGCTCGACGACCTGATCTACGTCGGCCAGATCGCCGAACTGCAGAACATCGTGCACGGTGACGACTGGATCGAAATCGGGGCTGGCGTGACGGTCGAGAAAGGGTATGCGGCGCTGGCCGGCCAGTATCCGGAACTGACCGAGATGTGGAAGCGCTTCGCGTCGCTGCCGATCCGCAACGCGGGCACGCTCGGCGGCAACGTCGCGAACGGCTCGCCGATCGGCGATTCGATGCCGGGCCTGATCGCGCTCGGCGCGCGCGTGGTGCTGCGCGGCGGCGACACGGTGCGCGAGCTGCCGCTCGAGGCGCTGTACACGGGCTACCAGCAGAAGGACATGGCGCCGCACGAATTCGTCGTCGGCCTGAAGGTGCCGACCCGCACCGGCGCGCGCGCGAAGCTGCAGTTCCGCACGTACAAGCTGTCGAAGCGGTTCGACTCCGACATCTCGGCCGTGTGCGCGGCATTCGCGTTCATTGCTGACGGCGACACGATCCGCGAGCCGCGCGTCGCGTTCGGCGGGATGGCAGCGACGCCGAAGCGTGCGACCCGGACGGAAGCCGTGCTCGACGGCGCGCAGTGGCACGAAGCGACCGCGCAGGCCGCGATGCAGGCGCTCGAGCGCGACTACCAGCCGCTCACCGACATGCGCGCGACGAGCACGTACCGCCTCGATACCGCGAAGAACCTGATTTACCGATTCTGGCTGGAGACGCGCCCGCACGACCCGCTGCCGCAGCAAGCCCTGAATGTGCGTGAAGTGGCCGCCGAACTCGGCACCGACGCGGCGCGCGTCTGAAGACGGAGAACACCGAACATGAACCAGCAAGCAGAACCGTTCCTGAGCACCCTCGATCCGCAAGCCGACGCCGCGCAGGTCCACGTCTCGCGCGCGCACGAATCCGCGCACCTGCACGTCAGCGGGCGTGCAACCTACACCGACGACATCCCGGTCGTCGCGGGCACGCTGCACGCGGCGCTCGGCCTGTCGGCGAAGCCGCACGCGAAGATCGTGTCGATGAACTTCGACGCGGTGCGCGCGACGCCGGGCGTGGTCGCCGTGTTCACGGCCGACGATATTCCGGGCGTCAACGATTGCGGCCCGATCATCCACGACGACCCGGTGCTCGCGAAGGGCATCGTGCAGTTCGTCGGCCAGCCGATGTTCATCGTCGTCGCGACGTCGCATGAAACCGCGCGGCTCGCCGCACGCCGCGCGCAGGTCGACTACGAGGAACTGCCGGCGATCCTCACCGCGCAGGAAGCGCGCGCGGCCGAAACCTACGTGATCCCGCCGCTGAAGCTTGCGCGCGGCGACGCGGCTGCACGGCTCGCCGTCGCGCCGCATCGCGAGTCGGGCGAGATGCTGCTCGGCGGCCAGGAGCAGTTCTACCTCGAAGGGCAGATCGCGTACGCGGTGCCGAAGGATGACGACGGGATGCACGTGTACTGCTCGACGCAGCATCCGAGCGAGATGCAGCACCTCGTCGCGCACGTGCTCGGCGTCGCGTCGCACAACGTGCTGGTCGAATGCCGCCGGATGGGTGGCGGGTTCGGCGGCAAGGAATCGCAGTCGGGGCTCTTCGCGTGCTGTGCGGCGCTTGCCGCGTGGAAGCTGCTGTGCCCGGTGAAGCTGCGTCCGGACCGCGACGACGACATGATGATCACCGGCAAGCGGCACGACTTCCATTACCGCTTCGACGTCGGCTACGACGACGACGGCCGCATCGACGGCGTGGCGCTCGACATGACGTCGCGCTGCGGCTTCTCGGCCGACCTGTCGGGCCCGGTGATGACGCGCGCGGTGTGCCACTTCGACAACGCGTACTGGCTCGGCGACGTCGCCATCGCAGGCTACTGCGGCAAGACCAACACGCAGTCGAACACCGCGTTCCGCGGTTTCGGCGGCCCGCAGGGCGCGTTCGCGATCGAGTACATCCTCGACGACGTCGCGCGTTCGCTCGATCGCGATCCGCTCGACGTGCGCTATGCGAACCTGTACGGCAAGACCGAACGCAACGTCACGCCTTACGGGCAGACGGTCGAGGACAACGTGCTGCAGGAACTGCTCGGCGAACTCGAGGCGACGAGCGACTACCGCGCGCGGCGCGCGGGCGTGCGCGCATTCAACGCGCGCAATACGGTGCTGAAGAAGGGCATCGCGCTCACGCCGGTGAAGTTCGGCATTGCGTTCAACGTCACGCACTTCAACCAGGCCGGCGCGCTGGTGCACATCTACACCGACGGCTCGGTGCTCGTGAACCACGGCGGCACGGAGATGGGGCAGGGGCTCAACACGAAGGTCGCGCAGGTCGTCGCGCACGAGCTCGGCATCCGCTTCGGGCGGATCCGCGTGACGGCGACCGACACCAGCAAGGTCGCGAACACGTCGGCGACCGCTGCGTCGACGGGCTCGGACCTGAACGGCAAGGCCGCGCAGGATGCGGCCCGCCAGCTGCGCGAGCGGCTCGCGGTGTTCGCGGCGAAGCAGTTCGGCGACGGCAAGGTCGATGCGGCCGACGTGAAGTTCGGCAACGACTTCGTGTGGATCGGCGGCAACGGCGTGCCGTTCGGCGAAGTGATCGCGAAGGCGTACCTCGCGCGCGTGCAGCTGTGGTCCGACGGTTTCTACGCGACGCCGAAGCTGTACTGGGATCAGTCGAAGCTGCAGGGTCGGCCGTTCTACTACTACTCGTACGGCGCAGCCGTGTCGGAAGTCGTGATCGACACGCTGACGGGCGAGATGCGCACGCTGCGCGTCGATGCGCTGCACGACGTGGGCGTGTCGCTGAACCCGGCGCTCGACATCGGCCAGGTCGAAGGCGCGTTCATCCAGGGGATGGGCTGGCTCACGACCGAGGAGCTGTGGTGGAACAAGGGCGGCAAGCTGATGACGCATGCGCCGTCCACGTACAAGATCCCGACGGTGAACGACACGCCGCCCGAATTCAACGTGAAGCTGTTCAACAACCGCAACGTCGAGGACAGCATTCACCGTTCGAAGGCCGTCGGCGAGCCGCCGCTGCTGCTGCCGTTCTCGGTGTTCTTCGCGGTGCGCGATGCAGTGGCCGCGGTCGGCGACTACAAGGTGAACCCGCTGCTCGATGCGCCGGCGACCGGCGAGTCGATCCTGCGTGCGGTCAGCGCGGTGCGTGCGGCACGCGCCGCCCAGGCTGTCTGAGATGAAACAGCCCCCACGCTCACTTCGTTCGCTGTCGACCGGAGTTGGCGCTTCAGCGCTTGCTCCGGTCCCATGCACGGCTCCCCCCGACGGGGTGGTCAGCCTCCTTGGGGCGGCCCGGCGGAGACTGACATGAACGGCCCCGCACGCGCGCTCCGCACCGCGTCGACTGCGGTGTTCGCACCGGGCACCGGCCAGCGCAACCGCGCGACCGGTACGCCGGCGCCGATGCACGTCGTGCTGTTCGGCGCCGGGCACGTCGGTCACGCGCTCGTCACGCTGCTCGGCGCGCTGCCGTGCGTCGTGCAGTGGGTCGACACGCGCGACGAGCTGTTCCCGGACGAATGTCCGCCGAACGTGCAGCCGGAGCCGACCGACACGCCGGAGGCCGTCGTCGACGCCGCGCCGCCCGGCGCGTACTTCCTCGTGATGACGCACAACCACGCGCTCGACTTCTCGCTCGCCGCGCAGATCATGCGGCGGCGCGACTACGCGTACTTCGGGATGATCGGCTCGCGTACCAAGCGCGTGAAGTTCGAGCGCCGGCTTGCCGCGCGCGGCGTCGATCCGGCGCGGCTCGTGGAAATGGTGTGCCCGATCGGCGTTGCGGGGATCGTCGACAAGGCGCCGGGCGCGATCGCGGTGGCCGTGTGCGCGGAGCTGCTGCAGGCGCGCTCGGGCATGCCGGTGGCCGACGCGAAGGCCGCCGCATCGGGACGTGCGCGCGACGACGCGACCTGCGCGCGGTAGCGCCGCGCGGCCAGCGCAGGGCCGCGCGATTTTGCATACACTGCACGACGACGCGCGGCATCGGGCCGCGCCTTACCGTGCACGTGCCATGTCCGATCATCAGGTTTATCTCGACGCGCTCGATGCGAGCCTCGTCGCCATCGAGCGCTGGCTGTCCGGCGTCGATACCGCGCCCGAGGCGCTCGACGCGCTGCTCGCCGCGTTTTCCGCCGAATTCACGATGATCCTGACCGACGGCCGCGTCGTCGATCACGACGGTACGCGCGCACTGTTCGCAAAGCTCGCCGGCGCGAAGCCGGGGCTGCGCATCACGCTGTCGGACACCCGCGTGCTCGCGGCCGACGCGTCGCATGTGACCGTCACCTATCTCGAAGCGCAGCACGCGGCCTCGGGCGAGCTGCCCGCGCGTCGCGCAACTGCCGTGTTCGAGCGCGACGCGGCGGGCGTCGTGCGCTGGACCCATCTGCAGGAAACCTTCTGCACGGCCTGAGCTCGAGCGGCCGCGCCGTGTTGTGTGTCGCGGCTCAGCGCTTGCGGCTGCGGGGAACCGTCAGCTCGTCGGACACGCTCTGCATCAGCGCGCACAGCCACGCGATGTCGGTCGGGCGGTCGGGCTGCGGATGCGTGAGCAGGTAGCTCTTGATGCGCGGGAACGGCACGGGCGGCGTGACGACGACGAGCGGCATCAGCTGCGCATAGTGTGTTGCGAAGCGGCGCGTCGTCGTGAAGATCAGGTCCGACTGCAGCAGCACCTGCGGCACGATCCCGAAGTACGGCAGCGTCGTCACGATGCGCCGCGTGAGGCGCGCGCGTGCCAGGCCGATTTCGATCGCGTTGCGCTTGTCGCCGGTGTACGGCGTCGGCGCGACGTGCGCGGCCGACGCATACGCTTCGCGCGTGAGCGGCTCGCGTGCGAGCGGGTGCGCATCGCGCATCAGGCACACGATCGTGTCGGAGAACAGGTCCTGACGCGCGAACTGCGGGTCGGGCTTCGGCCAGTTGCCGATCACGAGATCGAGCGCGCCCGATTCGAGCGCGCCCGCGTGATCGAGTGCGGGATTCAGCGAATCGATTTCCAGATGCGCATGCGGCGCCGCGTCGCGAAAGCGCTCGATCAGCGTCGGCATGAAGAAATCGTTCAGGTAATCGGGTGCGGCGACGCGGAACGTGCGCCGCGCGGACGACGGATCGAAGTCGCCGTGCGGCGTCGCGATGAAGTCGACCTCGCGCAGCGCGCGCTGCGCGGCCTCGAGCAGCGATGCGCCGTATTCGGTCGGCACCATGCCGGATTTGCCGCGCACGAGGATCGGGTCGTTCAGCGTCTCGCGCAGCTTGCGCAGCGCGGTGCTGATCGCGGGCTGGGTCTGGTTCAGCCGCAGCGCGGCCTGCGTGACGCTGCGCTCGAGCAGCAGCGTGCGCAACACGCGCACGAGCCAGATATCGAGCGAGGCGGTACGGTCGTCGTCTTCCATCGATTGGGGGTGATTCGGGTGAAGCGTAACCTTACCGCAGCCGCGCGCCGGCGTGCGTGATACCGGCCATCACGGACGGCTCTTCGGCAGCGTGCTGATCCGCTTGACCTCGCGCGATTCGAGCCAGTTCGGCGTGCGTGCGCAGTACAGCACCATCGGCAGCGCGTCCTCGCCCCAGAACAGCTGCTGGTTCATCCAGAACGTCGGCACGCCGAACACGCCGAGCGCGATCGCGTCGTCGGTGTTGCGGCGCAGCTGCGCGCTCGTCTCCTCGAATTCGATCAGCTCGTCGCCGTGGCCGACGCCGACGCGTTCGCACAGCGCGGCGAACCCGGCCGGCGTCGACGGATCGTTGCCGTCATGCCAGATGAACCGGAACATTTCCAGCACGGTCGCGATGTCGGCGCGCAGCGCGATCGCGAGACGTAGCACCTTGTCGGAATCGAACGGATGGGAGGGCGGCATCTTGAAGCGGATACCCAGCTGTTCTGCGCGAAACAGTGCGTGACGATAGGTGAACACACGCTTGGTCGGTACGTCGGCGGTCGGGCGCTGGCCCCAGTGACGCTGCAGGTCGGGCAGCGACACGGCGACGGGTTCGAACGGCACGTCCGGCCACTTGTCATGCTGTTCGAGGAGCAGGTAGGAGAACGGCG
Organism: Burkholderia contaminans; assembly: GCF_029633825.1. Classification (NCBI taxonomy): domain Bacteria; kingdom Pseudomonadati; phylum Pseudomonadota; class Betaproteobacteria; order Burkholderiales; family Burkholderiaceae; genus Burkholderia; species Burkholderia contaminans. The sequence continues at coordinate 1,948,618 of NZ_CP090640.1, forward strand.
ACACGAAGTCGTAGAACCAGGCGGGTTGGGCGGTGTCGAGGCCGGTTGTCATGGCGATCTCCAGAGGGTGGGGCGTGCGGCGCCTGGCGGCGGCCTCCATGTTACGCGGCGGCGCGCGCATGCGGCAATGATCGCGGATCGTCCGCTCACGCGGAACCGGGAGTCGCCCGAGGGGCGTGCCGGCCGGCGGCGCGGCCTCGGCACGTGCGTGCGGCGGCCCGCCGGCGCCCGGCGGGCCGGCCGGCGTGTCCTGGTCGTGCGCGGTGAGCCGTTCGCGCACGAAGCCGATGTGCTCGCGCAGCACGTAGAACTGCCCGGCATAGGCCAGCGGCATCTTCATCCGGTTCACGGCTTCCTCGATGTCGTCGAGCTCGTCGAGCAACTTCACGCGCTCCTCGGCCGTATGCTCGCCGAGCGCGCTGCGCTCGAGCGCGATCAGCGCGCCGTACCAGCGGTAGATGCGCGAGCGCACGCGCCAGCCGTACAGCGACGGCACGAGCCGCAGCCCGGGGATCAGCACGACGATCAGCGGCACGACCACGACGAGCAGCCGGTCGACGAGGCTCGCGACCCAGAACGGCAGCCGCCGGTACAGGAAGGTCTTGCCTGATTTGTAGTAGCGCGCGGCGTCGTCGGAGAGCGGGAAGCCGCGCGTGACGGACGACGGGAATTCGCCCGCGTGCTGCAGGATCGTCGCGTGTCCGTGCACCTCGCGCGCGGCCTCGATCAGCAGGTCGGACAACGCCGGGTGCAGCGAGTCGCGCGCGACGAGCTCGATGGTCGGCGCGACCGTGTGGATGTCGGCGGGCGGCAGGTTCCGGCCGAGATCGTAGACCCCCATCGGCAGCGTGATCGCGGTCAGGTACGGAAAGCGCCGCGCATACGCCTCGGCCTGCGTGAACGAATACACGTGCACGCCCGGCGCGCGGAACAGCTTCGCCATCACCGGGATCTGCGTCGAGTCGCCGGACAGGAACGCCGCGTCGATCTTGCCGTCGAGCAGCGCGGTGGCCGCGTCTTCGCCGGCGGTCGGCAGCAGCTCGGTCGAGCCGCCCGGCACGATGCCGTTCATCTTCAGCAACGCGAGGCTCAGCTCGCGCGCGCCGCTGCCTTCCGCGCCGAGCGCGAGCCGCTTGCCCTTGAAGTCGGACAGGCGCGCGACGACCGGCCCGCGGTACATGATCGCGAGCGGTACGTAGCCGATGCTGCCGAGCGACACGAGGTGTTCGTCGCGCTCCTTCGGGCCGATGCCGCTCTGCACGAAGCCGACGTCGACCGGCGCGTTCGGGTTCGACAGCCGCGCGAGGTTCTGGGCGGACCCTTCGGATGACTGGACGTCGAGCGTGACGCCGTTCTTCGCGAGGATCGTCTTGTATTTCTGCGCGGCGTTCCAGTACGTGCTGCCGGGCGGACCGGACGAGATCACGAGCGTGGACGGCGGGGCCGGCTGGATCAGCTTGACCGCGAGCCAGACGGCCGCGCCGGCGAGCAGCACGGTCGGGCCGATCGACAGCGCGAGGTCGCGCCACGACACCGCGACGAAGCGGGCGAGGATGCGGCGGGGCGGGCGAGGGCGGGCTGGCTTCATGGGGCGGCGGATGACGCTGGCGTGACGTATCGGTGACGATCGGACGGCCGTCATGGACGACGCCGATGCTCGCGGCGATGGTACCCGGTTTCACCGGGCAAGCGCGAGTGGGGCGGCCTCGCGCGGCACCGCGGCGACACCGGCGGGCGGCCCCGCGTCAAAAGCTTTGCGCTTCGGCGGGCGCTGGATTACATTGTGCGACGCAGCCGCGCCCGATTTGCGCGCGACCCGGCACGCAATGAGACCGGGCGCGTTCGGCCGGCGGCTGTCCGGCCCGGCCGGCCCGCTTTCGCGTGCGCCTGCCGCCAGCCCGTCTCGCCTCTCTCGTATCGCCGTGGAAAACACCGGCTGTCCCGCCCGTTCGCGCGCGGGCCGGCTGTTTTTTGGGGGTAATCGGCCGTACTGTGCACGGCCGTTCCGGAGTGATAAGGAGATAGCATGAAGTCGATCGTGTTGAGAGCGTTGGGCGTCGCCGCCGTGGCGGCCTGTCTGTCTGGCAGCGTGTATGCGCAGTCGAGCGATGCCGCGGCAACGGAAGCGCCCGCGGCCGCGACCAGCGCGCCGAAGGCCGCCGCGAAGACCGCGAAGAAGGCGAACCGCAAGCTGGGCTATGCGGTGCGCAAGGCCATTACGAAGGCCGGCGGCATCGACGTGGCGAACATCGTCGTGCGTTCGAAGGGCGGCGCGATCACGCTGGAGGGCACGGTGCCAGACCAGGCTCAGATCGACAAGGCGGAAGAGGCGGCGAAGGGCGTGCAGGGCGTGACGTCGGTCAGCAACAAGCTGACGGTTCAGCAGCAGTAACGCCGGGCAGCGGCGCGCGAGCGCCGCATGCGCCCGTTTCCAGGCGGGCCCCGGCATGCCGGGGCCCGTTTGCGCTTGAGAGGCCGCAAGCCGCATGAAGCGGCGGCGGACCGACAACGATATCGAGAGGGCGGCGATGACGAGGCTCGGGTGGGGCAGGCGGATGGTTTTCGGCGCGGCGCTGGCCGCGGTCGCGATACTCGGCGCCTGTAACGGCGACGAATCGGCCGAGCGCAACCGGTTGCCCGGTTTCGTGTCCGGCAGCGTGCGCACGACGGCCTACGACGGCGCGAGCGACGACCTGCTGACGGCCGGCCTCGGCAAGACGGGCCTCGGCTCGGCGAGCGCCCCCGGCTTTGCGAATGCCGCCCGGCCGACGAGCGCCGAGTTGCGCCGTCTCGCGATCTGGTCGAACTATCGCGCGCTCGTCGACATGAGCGCGAACGGCGGCTACGGCCGCTTCTGGGGGCCGAACGTCGACCTCGACGGCAACGACACGCTCGGCGAAGGCAAGATTCCCGGCACCGAATATCTCGCGTACGCCGACGACGGTAGCGGCAGCAAGAACGTCACGCTGCTCGTGCAGGTGCCCGCCAGCTTCAATCCCGCGCAGCCGTGCATCGTCACCGCGACGTCGTCGGGCTCGCGCGGCGTGTACGGCGCGATTTCCGCGGCCGGCGAATGGGCGCTCAAGCGCGGCTGCGCGGTCGCCTACAACGACAAGGGCGGCGGCAACGGCGCGCACGAGCTGATGTCGGACACCATCACGCTGATCGACGGCACGCTCGCCAACGCGGTGCTGGCCGGCACCGCGAGCCTGTTCACCGCGAACGCCACCAGCGGCGAGCTCGCCACATTCAATTCCCGCTTCCCGAACCGCTATGCGTTCAAGCATGCGCATTCGCAGCAGAATCCCGAGCAGGACTGGGGGCGCGTCACGCTGCAGTCGGTCGAGTTCGCGTACTGGGCGCTCAACGAGCAGTTCGGACCGCTGATCGACGGCTCGCATCACGGCGTGCGCTATCGCGCGGGCGACGTCACGACGATCGCCGCGTCGGTCAGCAACGGCGGCGGCGCGTCGCTCGCGGCGGCCGAACAGGACAACCGCGGCTGGATCACCGCGGTCGTGGTCGGCGAGCCGCAGATCAACGTGCGGATGGCGCCGAACGCGGTCGTGCGCTCGGGCGGCCAGCCCGTGCCGTCGTTCGGCCGGCCGCTGGCCGACTATGCGACGCTCGCGAATCTGCTGGAGCCATGCGCGGCCGCGTCCGCGTCGCTTGCCGACGCGCCGTCCCTGAGCGCGCTGCCGGCGGCGACCACGCAGTCGATCCGCACCCAGCGCTGCGCGACGCTCGCCGCGGCCGGGCTCGTGTCGGGCGCCGATACGCAAAGCCAGGCCGCCGACGCGCTCGCGCAGCTCCACGCGGCCGGCTATCTCGCCGATTCCGACCTGCTGCAGGCGCCGATGTGGGATTCGCAGGCGATTCCGGCGATCGCGGTCACGTATGCGAACGCGTACACGCGCTCGCACGTCACCGACAACCTGTGCAATTTCAGCTTCGCGACGACGAACCCGGCGACGGGCGCCGTCGCCGCGCCGGCCACGTCGCCGATGCCGGCCGTGTTCGGCGTCGGCAACGGCGTGCCGCCGACGTCCGGCATCAACCTCGTGTTCAACACGGGCGTGGGCGTCGATCACCGGCTCGCCACTCCCGATGCAAGCTTCGCGGGCGCGCTGTGCCTGCGCCAGCTCTGGACGAACGGGATGCTCGGGATGCCCGCGAACGTCGACGCGGTGCGCGTGAACGCGAACCTGCAGGGCAAGCCGGCGATCATCGTGCAGGGCCGCAGCGACGCGCTCGTGCCCGTGAACCACGCGTCGCGCGCGTATGTCGCGCAGAACGGCATCAGCGAAGGCGGACGCAGCCAGCTCGTGTTCTACGAGGTGACGAACGGCCAGCACTTCGACGCGTTCCTGCCGGTGCCGGGCTTCGACACGCGCTTCGTGCCGGTTCATTACTACAACCTGCAGGCGCTGAACCTGATGTGGAAGCACCTGAAGAACGGCGCGCCGCTGCCGCCGTCGCAGGTGATCCGCACGGTGCCGCGCGGCGGCACGCCGGGCGCCGCGCCCGCGCTGACGGGCGCGAACCTGCCGCCGATCTCGGCTGCGCCGGGCGCGAACGCGATTCCCGTCGGGGCCGGCGCGATCGACGTGCCGCTCTGACGGCGAGCGCCGCGCCGCCCTCACGAAGCCGGACAGTCGTCCGGCTTTTTCTTTTGGTTGCCCTGGAATCGGTCCCGAACTGCCTTTTATTGGAATGGCGAGCGCCGTAACAAATTATTACTTTACGGCGATAAATCGGGACCCTAATATGCGCCGGTATTTTCACTTAATTTAATAAATTCCAGATACGAGATATTCCTTTCCGTTTAGTTAATCGATCCTTTCGATTTTATTAAATCGGCTCGAGTCGCGATTGATCGTCGTTTTTCGATTAATCGGCATCTCGCCGAGGGGGATTGTTCGTCTGTTCGAAGCGAGGCGCCCTTGTGGGTAGTGGCCTGGCGGGGTGTGCTTTTGCCGTCGATTTTGTGCGTGTGCAAATACGCCGAATGAATATGTATTGCTGCGGATTATCGAATTGTCGTTCGCAATGGAATTGATTCCATTGTGCAGTCGCAAAAATATGGGTGGGGTAAATCATGCCGGTCGGTATTCGTCGAGCCGGTAAAAAACTCGGAGTGCGTCGCATAACGAATGCATTCCCGGTGCGGAGCGCCGGCGCAGATGATCCTTTGCGACCGGCGGTATTTATCGTTCTGTTCGAGAGGCAATAATGACGACACGGAAGTCCTTGAAAGACGGTTTCGCGCTATTCGGAACGACACTGAGCGTGCCGCTCGCAGCGGCCGCGGCCGCTGCGCTGCTCGTCACGGGGTGCGGTGGCGACGACGGGGCGAGCCCGGCCGCTTCGGCCGCCGCCGCCGCCGCGACGTCGGCCGGCGCCAGCACGTCGGCCAACACCAACGCCACGGCCGCCGCGGCCGACCAGCCGTACGTCGACAACGACGTGTACGGCACCGGGCCGAACGACGCGGTCACGGATTCCACGGAAGGGGCGGCCGTCGTGCACCGTACGGTCACGATCGGCGGCAAGGCCATCAAGTACACGGCCACCACGGGCCACCTGACGACGATCGATCCGGTCACGTCGGCGCCGAACGCGAAGATGTTCTACGTCGCGTACACGCAGGACAATCCGGACCCGTCGAAGCCGCGCCCGGTCACGTTCTTCTACAACGGCGGCCCCGGCTCGTCGTCGGTCTACCTGCTGCTCGGCTCGTACGGGCCGAAACGCCTGCAGTCGTCGTTCCCGAACTTCACGCCGCCCGCGCCGTACAAGCTGCTCGACAACCCGGACAGCCTGCTCGACCGTACCGACCTCGTGTTCATCAACCCGGTCGGCACCGGTTACTCGGCGGCGATCGCCCCGGCGAAGAACAAGGATTTCTGGGGCACCGACCAGGACGCCCGCTCGATCGACCGCTTCATCCAGCGCTACCTGACGAAATACTCGCGCTGGAATTCGCCGAAGTTCCTGTACGGCGAGTCGTACGGCACCGCGCGCAGCGCGGTCGTGTCGTGGGTGCTGCATGAGGACGGCATCGACCTGAACGGGATCACGCTGCAATCGTCGATCCTCGACTACGCGAATGCGCTGTCCGCGCCGGGCACGTTCCCGACGCTCGCGGCCGATGCGTTCTACTGGAAGAAGACGACGCTCAACCCGACGCCGACCGACCTCGACGCGTACATGGTCCAGGCCCGCAACTACGCGGACAACACGCTCGCGCCGCTCGCGCAGAAGCCGAACCCGCAGGACGGCGGCTTCGTGAACGTGCGGCTGAACCTGAACCTGCAGACCGCGCAGCAGATGGGCGCATACATCGGCACGGATCCGACGTCGCTGATCCAGACGTTCGGCAACCCGGCCGCGCTCGGCAACGTGCCGTCGTCGAACGACAACCCGCCGTACACGTTCTTCCTGACGCTCGTGCCGGGCACGCAGATCGGCCAGTACGACGGTCGCGCGAACTTCACGGGCAAGGGCATCGCACCGTACATCCTGCCGAACTCGGGCAGCAACGATCCGTCGATCACGAACGTGGGCGGCGCGTACACGGTGCTGTGGAACAGCTACATCAACACCGACCTCAAGTACACGTCGACGTCGTCGTTCGTGGACCTGAACGACCAGGTCTTCAACAACTGGGACTTCAGCCATACCGACCCGACCGGCGCGAACAAGGGCGGCGGCAATACGCTGTACACGGCGGGCGATCTGGCGTCGACGATGAGCGTGAACCCGGACCTGAAGGTGCTGTCGGCAAACGGCTATTTCGACGCCGTCACGCCGTTCCACCAGACGGAGCTGACGCTCGCGCAGATGCCGCTCGACCCGACGCTCAAGGCGCAGAACCTGACGATCAAGAACTACCCGTCGGGCCACATGATCTACCTGAACGACGCGTCGCGGACCGCGCTGAAGGGCGATCTCGCCAACTTCTACGACGGCATCCTGGCCAACCGCACTGCGCTGCAGCGCGTGCTGAAGCTGCAGATGCGCACGCAGCAGCTCAAGCAGCAGAAGTTGCAGCAACAGGGGCAGTAAGCGGCACGGGCGGCTCGCGCCGCCCCGGATGGACGACAGCCCGATCGGCGCAGGCCGGTCGGGCTGTTTTCATTTGCGGAGGGCGATGGGCCGGCGCGTTGTGCGCCGGCCGCGAAATGGCGTCAAACCGTCGAGGACAGGGTGTGCGCGCCGCGTGTTACGCCAGCACGAGCCGGATGCCGACCGCGACGAGCGTCGAGGCGAGCAGGTTGCGCAGCAGTCGTTCGGGCGCGCGCGCCGACAGCAGGCTGCCGAGCACGATACCGGGCAGCGAGCCGAGCAGCAGCGACAGCAGCATCGACCAGTCGACCGAGCCGAGCAGCCAGTGGCCCATGCCCGCGACGAGCGTGAGCGGCACCGCGTGCGCGATGTCGGAGCCGACGATGCGGGTCGTCGCGAGCGCCGGATACAGCAGCAGGAGCACCGTCACGCCGATCGCGCCGGCACCGACCGACGTCATCGACACGAGTACGCCGAGCACGGCGCCCGTCAGTACGGTCGACCACAGCGTGCGCGTGGGGCTCGGCGCGAGCGGGTTGCGCGCGGCGAACGCGGTGAGCTGCGGCCGGAAGATGAGCGCGAGTGACGTGAGCAGCAACGCGACGCCGAGCACGAGCTGGATCATCCGCGCGGTACCCGGCGCGTTCATCCCGTGCGTATGCAGCCACCACAGCGTGATGGCCGCGGCCGGGACGCTGCCCGCCGCGAGCCGGCCCGTGATGCGCCAGTCGATCGAGCCTTTCAGGCCGTGGACGAGGGTGCCGGTGGCCTTGGTCGCGGCCGCGTACAGCAGGTCGGTGCCGACCGCCGTTGCAGGGTGGACGCCGAACAGCAGCACGAGGATCGGCGTCATCAACGAACCACCGCCAACGCCCGTCAGGCCGACGAGGATGCCGACGAACAGGCCGGACAACGAGTACAGCAGGTCGATATGGGGAAGCGACATCGGAAGCAGGCGGTTATGCGGCGACGGTTGTGCGATGTTCGGCGGCGGCGCGCGGCCGCGGCGCGCGCGTCAAAGTCCGCCATTGTCGCAAATGTGGCGCGTGGATGTACGACTGCGTTAAAAATCGGAGGGGAAAGCCCGTGGGGCGGGCATCCGGCTCGAAGTAAAACGGGCGTTTGAGCAGCGCGAGGGGCGCGATGGCCGTTCTCCTCGCGACGGATCGGCCCGAAACGCCCGGTGAACAGAAAGCGGGTGCGAGGCCCGGCAGGTATGAAAAAGGGCGCGACAGTGCGCGCCCCGGTTCGATGGCGGCGGTCGATGCCACCAGCCGCCGCCGCCCGGTCAGTGCATCGCGGGGCCGACGCCTTCGACCGCACCCTGCTGCCGGATGCGCAGCGCGAAGCCGATCAGCGCGGCGACGGCGGCGAACGCCGCACCGAATGCGAAGGCCGCATGGTAGCCGCCGTTCAGCGCGTCGAGCGGCGCGGCATTCGCTGCCGCGAGCGTGTTGCTGCGGGCGGCCGCGAGGCTCGCGAGCACGGCGAGGCCGAGCGCGCCGCCCATCATGAATGCAGTGTTGACGATCCCTGACGCGAGCCCGGAATCGGACGGATCGACGTCGCTCATCGCGGCGAGCAGCACCGGGTTGAACGCGACGCCCGCGCCGATGCCGAGCAGCGTCATGCCGGGCAGCACGTGCCAGACGAAGCCGCCGTCCACCGGCGCACGCGAGAACAGTGCGAGGCCGCACGCAGCGATCAGCAGGCCGGCCGCGATCGGGCCGCGGATGCCGAAGCGCATCACGATCCGCGCGGACAGCCCGAGCGAGAACGCGGCCATGATCAGGTTCGCCGGCAGGAATGCAAGGCCGACCTGCAGCGGCCCGTAGCCGAGCACGCGCTGCATGTACAGCGCGGACAGGAAGAACCACGCGAACATCGCGGCCGCCCACAGCACGGCGATCACGTTCGCGAGCGCGACGTTGCGCGACGAGAACAGCGAGAGCGGCATCAGCGGATGCGCGGCGCGCGCCTCGATCGCGATGAACATCGCGAGCAGCGCGACCGCTGCACCGATCAGTGCGACGGTCTGCGTCGACAGCCAGCCGGCTTCGTTGCCGCCGACGATCCCGTAGACGGCCAGCATCAGCGACGCGGTCACGGTGATCGCGCCCGCGACGTCGAGCCGCGCGGTGCCGGCCGGCGCGCGCAGGCGCGGCAGCAGCGAGACGCACATCGCATAGACCGCGATGCCGATCGGCAGGTTGACGAGGAAGATCCAGTGCCACGACAGCGAGCTCGTCAGCAGCCCGCCGAGCAGCACGCCGATGCTGCCGCCGCCCGCGCAGACGAAGCCGTACACGCCCATCGCGCGGGCGCGTTCGCCGGGTTCGGTGAAGAGATTCATGATCAGCGACAGCGCGACGGCCGATACGACCGCGCCGCCGATTCCCTGCACCGCGCGCGCGGCGATCAGCATCGCCTGCGATTGCGCGAGGCCGCACGCGAGCGATGCGAGCGTGAAGACGACGAGGCCGGCAAGGAACATGCGCCGCTGGCCGTACAGGTCGCCGAGCCGGCCGCCGAGCAGCAGGCAGCCGCCGAACGTCAGCAGGTACGCGTTGACGACCCACACGAGGGCCGTCTCGGTGAAATGGAGGTCGGTGCTGATCGACGGCAGTGCGACGTTCACGATCGTGCTGTCGAGCACGATCATCAGCACGCCGAGGCAGAGGACGATCAGCGCGTACCAGCGCTTCTCGCCGTGAATCCCGTGGGTCATGGGCTTGCCGCCTTCTGATCGTTATTGGAAGGCTGCATTGTAGGCGCCATCGGCGCGGGCTTCCTGCCGGTTTGTGGCAGCAGCGAAGCGTAGTCGCGCGTCCGGGCGGGACGCGCGTGATGATGGATGCGACGGGCGTTACGAGCGCGCCGGCAACTCGCAGCCATCGGGGCCGCACGCGGCCGCGTCGCCGCCGTCGAGCTCGACGATGCCGTCGCGCCATGCCTGGTCGAGCGCCTGCGCGAATGCGTCGGCCGGCTGCGCGCCCGACACCGCGTAGCGGCCGCCGAACACGAACAGCGGCACGCCGCGCCCGCCGATCTGCGCGGCGCGGGCGACGTCGGCTTCGACTTCGGCGCGGTACTGGTCGCTGCGCAGCACGGCTTCGACGGCCGAGCGCTCGAGCCCGGCCTCGACCGCGAATTCGGTCAGCTCGGCGTGATCGAACAGCGAGCCGTGCTCGCAGAAATACGCGCGGTACAGCCGCTCGGTCAGCGCGTGCGCGCGGCCCGTCGCTTCCGCGAGCTTCACGAGCCGGTGGCCATCGAGCGTGTCGCCGACGAGCGTGCCGGGCAGGTCGTAGCGCAGCCCGACGCTGGCGGCGGCATCGGTGACCTGGCGCAGCATCTGGTCGACCTGCGCGGGCGACATCCGGTACTTGCCGCCGAGCATCGCCTCGACCGGCTCGACGGGCTGGCCGGGCATCAGCCGGTACGCGCGCAGCGCGACGTCGACGCGGTCGGCGTGCGCGAACGTGGCGAGCGCCTCATCGAAGCGGCGCTTGCCGATCCAGCACCACGGGCAGATCAGGTCGGACCAGATTTCGACGGTCAGGGTCGGGCGGGCAGTCGGGGCGGGAGCGGTCGTCATGGGCGGTTCCGGGCAGCAAAAAATGTAACCGGGACTATATCACTTCGTGCTTCGACGCTTCGTCTTGCCCGGCGACCGGGTGAAACGGGCGCCCGGCGTACCACGAAGCATAGACACGGAAGCGGCGCCCCGATAGCGATTGCCGATGCGGGCCGCCGCCGCGCGTTGCGGCGCGCCGGCCCGCGACGTGTTTCGCTCAAGCGTCGCCCTGCGTTTCCTTCAGGTGCTTGAGGTGCTTGTAGACCGTCGCGCGGCCCATCCCGAGCACGTTCGCGACGTAGTTCGCCGCGCTCTTGCCGCGAAACGCGCCCTCCGCGTAAAGCGCTTCGACGAGCTCGCGCCGGTGCTCGCGCGTGAGCCCGTTCAGCCCGACCTGCCGCTCGCGCAGCCAGCCGTGCAGGAACGTGTTGATGCGCTCCTGCCAGTCGTCGCGGAACAACTCGTCCGGCTGCGCGACGACGCCCGCGCCCTTGATGAACAGGTCGAGCGTCGCGCGCACCTCGTCGAACACCGCGATGTTGAAGTTGATGCACATCATCCCGGCCGGGCGGCCTTCGTCGTCGAACAGCACGTTGCTGACGCAGCGCATCCGGCGGCCGTCCCAGTTCAGCTTCTCGTAAGGGCCGATCACGCGCTCGCGCGCGGAATGGTCGATTTCCTCGAGCGCGGAATCGTCGCCGACCTCGCGCTTCGACAGGTTGTTCGCGAGATACAGCACGGTCTGGTCGTGCAGGTCGTGAATCACGACTTCCGCGTACGGGAAGAACAGCGCGGCGATACCGTCGGCGATCGGCGCATAACGGGTGAGCAGCAGGTCTTTGACGGGGGATTTCTTCTTGCGCATCGGGTTCGCCATCTCGGGTGGGCGGGGGCCGGGCAGCGCGTCGGGCCGGAGCGCCGGCGCACCGTTGGCCGGCATGCCCGTGCGCCCGCGCGCGGCCGCCGCGGCGGTTGCGCCATTGTATCGGCCCCGCGCGCGCGTGCCGCTCATGCGCGTGCCAGGTGCGTGTACAGCGCGTGCGCGATCGCGATGTCCTCGAGCCCGAGGCCGATCGAGCGGAAGAACGCGTGACGGGCATACGACGGCGCCGGGCAGGTGCCGGCGACGAGCGCGGGCAGGTCGCCGGCGATCCGCGCGGCGTCCCAGCCGTGCTCGGCCGCCGCGATCTGCATCTCGCCGGCGCTCGCGGGTGTCGTGTGCCGGTAGTCGCAGTACACGTCCATGTCGGGCAGCCAGGCGGGCGGGATTTCGTGTGCGCGTGCGACGTTCGTGCTGATCGACGTGACGAGCGCGGGGCGCGTGAGCATCCCGTCGCCGAGCACGGGCGTGCCCGACGACGTGCACAGCATCACGACGTCCGCGTCGCGCACGCAGGCTTCGACGCTCGCCGCGGCGCGGGCGCGCGGATCGAGCTGCGCGAGCGCCGCCTGCTGCGCCGCGTCGCCGGCGAGCGAAGGCGCATACACGCGGATCGTCTCCCAGTCGCGCAAGCCCGCCGTGTGCCGCAGGTGCGCGAGGCCGACCGCGCCCGCGCCGACGATCGCGAGATGGCGCGCGTCGCGCGGCGCGAGGCAGTCGACCGCGAGCGCGGTCGTGCCGGCCGTGCGCTCGACGGTCAGCAGCCCCGCGTCGCACCACATCAGCGGCTGGCCCGTGCGCATCGACATGAGCGCGGTCCACGCGGTGACGATGGGTTTCCCGTCAGGCTTGCCGCCCGTCACGACATACGGCGACAGCTTCGCGCCGAATACCTGCGCGTCGGCGAGCGCGCCGAGATACGTGATGAAGTCGCCGGCCTGGTCGGGAAACAGCGTCAGCGTTTGCGGCGGCTGCACCGCGCGCGCCGCGGCGAGCGACGCGAACATGCTGCGCAGCGTACCGAGCACGTCGAGCGACGGCAGGGCCGCGCGCACCGCGGCTTCGTCGACGGTCAGCGGCAGGGTCGGGGCGGTTTGCGTCATGGGGACATCTCCGGTCGGGGCCGGACAGGGCCGTCTCGATCGACGGTGTCCGGCGGTGTTCGTGATGGACGAAAAGTCTAATATAGACAAACAAAATCGGGAGAATTTTTCTGTTCGAGACTTGGTGTCGTCGCGCGGTTCTAAAAAAACAGCGGTAAATCAAAGGCATTCAGAATGCCTGGCGAATTCCGGACGTCGCGTATCGGGGCACGATTCTCGTATCCCCTATAGTCTATAGTAGACTTTGAGTCTATATTTCGCGTGCAGGACACGACACGTCGCAGCGTGGTGGCTGCCTGCTTCGAATGCCGATCCGGCGCCCGGCCCGGGCCGTCGTGTACCGATCTTCATCGCCTCAATCCAGAACGGAAGGACCGTCATGAACTGGAAGCTCTCCCTTTGCGCCGCTGCGGCGCTTGCCTGCGCGGCCGTCACGGCCCATGCGGAACAGACCACGTTGCGCTTCGGGATCGAAGCCGCGTATCCGCCGTTCGAGAGCAAGACGCCGGCCGGCCAGCTGCAGGGTTTCGACGTCGACATCGGCAACGCGGTGTGCGCGAAGCTGAACATGAAATGCGTGTGGGTCGAGAATGCGTTCGACGGCTTGATCCCGGCGCTGCAGGCGCGCAAGTTCGACGCGATCAACTCGGCGATGAACATCACGTCGAAGCGCCGGCAGAGCATCGACTTCACGCCGGCGATCTACGTGGTGCCGATCGTGATGATCGCCAGGCACGGCTCGTCGCTGCGGCCTGACGTCGCGAGCCTGCGCGGCAAGCACGTCGGCGTGCTGCAGGGCTCGTCGCAGGAGGATTTCCTGAAGGCGCACTGGGCCACGGCGGGTGTGGCCGTCGTGTCGTACCAGGATCAGGACCAGATCTATGCGGATCTCGTCGCGGGTCGTCTCGACGCGGCCGTGCAGGAAGCGCAGACCGCGCAGGACGGTTTCCTCGACAAGCCGGCCGGCCGCGACTACCAGATCGTCGGCGAGCCGCTGAAGGATCCGGCGACGCTCGGCGAAGGCACGGGCTTTGGAATGCGCAAGAGCGACAAGGCGCTGCAGGCGAAGATCGTCGGCGCGCTCGACGCGCTGAAGAAGGACGGCACGCTCAGCGCGCTGTCGCAGAAGTACTTCAAGCGCGACATCGTCGCGAAGTGAGCACCGGCGCGCGCCGGCCGCCGCGCCGGCGCGTGCCGCATCGAATCTCGACGCAGTACGGGGAATCATGGACTTCGACGTCATCGTTCTGGGGGCCGGCATCGTCGGCGTGTCGTCGGCGCTGCATCTGCAGGATCGCGGGCTGCGCGTCGCGCTCGTCGACCGGCGCGCGCCTGGCGAGGAAACGAGCCACGGCAATGCGGGGCTGATCGAGCGCTCGTCGGTCGTGCCGTACGCGTTTCCGCGCCGGCTCGGCACGCTGCTGCGCTATGCGCGCAACCGCTCGGTCGATCTCTACTGGGACTACCGCGCGCTGCCCGCGTATGCGGGCTGGCTCGCGCGCTTCTGGCGCGAATCGTCGCCGCAGCGGCTCGCGGCCGCTGCGCGCGACCTGTTGCCGCTCGTCGCCGCGAGCGTCGCCGAGCACGACGCGCTGCTCGCACGCACCGATGCCCAGCCGCTCGTGCACGACGGCGGGTGGATCGAGGCGTTCCGTTCGCCCGCGCTGTTCGATGCGGAAACGCGCGCGCAGCAGCGCGTGGCCGACGCGCACGGGCTGCGGATGACCGTGCTCGACGCGGGTGCGTTGCGGGCGCGCGAGCCCGGTATCGGCGACGCGTTCTGCGGCGCATTCCACTGGCAGGACCCGAAGACCGTGTCGAGCCCGGGCGGGTTGACCAAGGCCTACGCGCGGCTGTTCGAGCGCGCCGGCGGCACGTTCGCGCTCGGCGATGCCAGGACGCTCGTGCAGGTCGATGACGGCTGGCAGGTCGGTACCGAGCACGGGCCGATCTCGGCGCGCTCGGCCGTGGTGGCGCTCGGGCCGTGGTCCGATCACGTCTTCGAGCCGCTTGGCTACCGGATTCCGCTGCGCGCGAAGCGCGGCTACCACATGCACTACCGGCCCACGCGCGCGCCGTTGAACGTGCCTGTGTGCGATACCGAGGCAGGTTTCGTCGTCGCGCCGATGGAAGGCGGCCGCCTGCGGCTCACGACCGGCGTCGAGATCGCGCTGCGCGGCGCACCGCCGACCGGCGTGCAGCTCGCGCGCGCCGAGCCGCTGGCGCGCGATGCATTCGGCATCGGCGAGCGGCTCGATCCCGAACCGTGGCTCGGGATGCGGCCGTGCACGCCCGACATGCGCCCGGTGATCGGGCCCGCGCCGCGCCATCGCCACCTGTGGTTCGCGTTCGGCCATTGTCACCACGGGCTCACGCTCGGCCCCGCAACCGGACGCCTGCTCGCCGAAATGATGACGGGCGCGCCGACCTATATCGATCCCCATCCGTACCGGCCCGCGCGCTTCGGCTGATCCGGCGGTGCGCGCTGCGTCGCGCGCGCCGGCCTTCACAATGTTTCATTCTGCTATCCGAATTATCGGAAATCGCGCAATCGGAAATGATCTGCGTAATCGCCGAGAAAGATAATCGCGAAATAAAGAAAATCGGCAAATCGGCGATTGAGCAATGCATTTTCATATTGCTGAAATACGTAATAGGCGGTCGCTCGTGACGGTGTGGTGCGCCGTTGCAGCGGATGTTCCGGTGTTACGCGGAATGTACCGGAACACGTTACCGCGGGGCTCGCAAACGTTACGTTACATCCGTGTTCCAGCGGCCTTTTTCGTCAGATGATTGCGGCGTGAATGCCGTGAATTTCGTCTGAAATCGATTAAAAAAGCGTTATTGCCGGTCATTAGACAGACGAATCAATCCTGTTTTTCGAATTGGCACACTTCGTGCAATCGGTCCCCATGCTTTATCAACGTTGTGCCAACCGAGATGGGGAAAATAAAGATGGGACACAATCTGAAATTGACGGGTGTAGCGCTGTCGGTCGCGACGGTGTTCGGGGTACTGGCTTCGGGTTCCGCGATGGCGGGGGCCCTTGATGCGCTGCCGATTCCGCAAGTGATCGTCAACCCGCCGACGAACAGCGTGTCGGTCGGGTTGGTCGCGACGGGTACGTCGCCGCTGGGCTCGGTCACCGTGGCGGCAGGCGGGGCGGGCGCGATCCAGACGTCGCTGGGCGATCCCGGCCAAGTACTGTCGGGCGCCGTGGGGGCGGTGACCGGCGCACTCGGCGGTGGCGGCGGCACGGTGCAGCCGCTCGCGCCGGTCCAGGGTGTGCTGAATCAGGTGACGGGTGCGTTGGGCGGCGGCAACCCGGCGGGTGCGTTGACCGGTGCGCTGAATACGGCGACGGGGACGCTGAGCAATGCGGTTGGCACGGTGACGGGTGCACTGGGCGGTATCGGCGGTGGCTCGAACCCGCTGGCGCCGGTGCAAGGCGTCGTCAATCAAGTAACGGGTGCGCTCGGTGGCGGCAATCCGGCTGGTGCACTGACTGGCGCGCTCGGCACGGTCACGGGTGCGCTGGGTGGCATCGGCGGTGGCTCGGATCCGCTGGCGCCGGTGCAAGGTGTGGTCAATCAAGTAACGGGTGCGCTCGGTGGCGGCAATCCGGCCGGCGCGTTGACCGGTGCCCTCGGCACGGTAACGGGCGCGCTGGGCGGTATCGGCGGCGGTTCAAACCCGCTGGCGCCGGTTCAAGGCGTCGTGAACCAGGTAACGGGTGCGCTCGGTAGCGGCAACCCGGCTGGTGCATTGACTGGTGCGCTCGGTACGGTGACGGGCGCACTGGGTGGCATCGGCGGTGGTTCAAACCCGCTGGCGCCGGTGCAAGGCGTGGTCAATCAAGTAACGGGTGCGCTCGGTAGCGGCAACCCGGCTGGCGCACTGACTGGCGCGCTCGGCACGGTGACGGGCGCGTTGGGTGGCATCGGCGGTGGTTCGGATCCGCTGGCGCCGGTGCAAGGTGTGGTCAATCAAGTGACGGGGGCGCTCGGTGGCGGCAACCCGGCCGGCGCACTGACCGGTGCACTCGGCACGGTGACGGGCGCGTTGGGTGGTATTGGTGGCGGCTCGAGCCCGCTGGCGCCGGTTCAAGGCGTCGTGAATCAAGTAACGGGTGCGCTGAGCGGAGGCAATCCGGCAGGTGCCCTGACCGGTGCGCTGAACACCGCGACCGGGGCACTGAGCAGCGCGCTCGGTACGGCGACGGGCGCACTGGGCGGCATCGGCGGTGGCTCGAATCCGCTGGCGCCGGTTCAAGGCGTCGTGAACCAGGTCACGGGCGCACTCGGTAGCGGCAATCCGGCTGGCGCACTGACTGGCGCACTCGGCACGGTGACGGGCGCATTGGGCGGTATCGGCGGCGGCTCGAACCCGCTGGCACCGGTTCAAGGCGTCGTGAATCAAGTAACGGGTGCGCTCGGCAGCGGCAATCCGGCGGGTGCACTGACCGGTGCCCTCGGCACGGTCACGGGTGCATTGGGAGGCATCGGCGGCGGCTCGGACCCGCTGGCTCCGGTTCAAGGCGTCGTCAATCAAGTGACGGGCGCATTGGGCGGCATCGGCGGTGGCTCGAATCCGCTGGCGCCGGTTCAAGGCGTTGTGAACCAAGTCACGGGCGCGCTCGGCAGCGGCAATCCGGCAGGTGCACTGACCGGCGCCCTCGGCACGGTGACGGGTGCACTGGGCGGTATCGGCGGTGGCTCGAACCCGCTGGCGCCGGTGCAAGGCGTCGTGAACCAGGTCACGGGCGCGCTCGGCAGCGGCAATCCGGCAGGTGCACTGACCGGCGCCCTCGGCACGGTGACGGGTGCACTGGGCGGTATCGGCGGCGGCTCGAACCCGCTGGCACCGGTGCAAGGCGTCGTGAACCAGGTCACGGGCGCACTCGGTAGCGGCAACCCGGCAGGCGCACTGACCGGCGCGCTCGGCACGGTGACGGGTGCATTGGGCGGCATCGGCGGCGGCTCGAACCCGCTGGCGCCGATCCAGAGCGTCGTCGACCAGGTCACGGGTACGCTCGGCAGCGGCAATCCGGCCGGCGCACTGAGCAACGCGGTCAACACGATCACGGGCACGCTCGGCAACGTCGGCGGCGCGGGAAGCCCGCTGGCTCCGGTGCAGGGCGTCGTCACGCAGCTCGCCGGTACGCTCGGCGGCGCGGGAAGCCCGCTGGCGCCGGTGCAAGGCGTCGTGAACCAGGTCGTCGGCACGCTGTCCGGCGCCGGTGGCGGTAGCCCGATCACGCCGATCACGAACCTCGTCAACGGCCTGCAGAATGCGCTGCCGACGGGCGGCAACGCAGCCGGCGCGCTGACCGGCGCACTGGGCTCGGTGACGGGCGCACTCGGCAACCTCGGTGGCTCGAACCCGCTGGCACCGGTGCAGGGCGTCGTGAACCAGGTCGTCGGCACGCTCGGCAGCAGCAACGCGGTCGGCACGGCCACGAACGCACTGGGTAACGCGGTCGGCTCCGTCGTGGGCGCACTCGGCAACCTCGGCGGCTCGAGTCCGCTGGCCCCGGTACAGGGCGTCGTGAACCAGGTGGTCGGCACGCTCGGCAACCTCGGCGGCTCGAACCCGCTGGCGCCGGTGCAAGGCGTCGTGAACCAGGTCGTCGGCACGCTGTCGGGCGCGGCGGGCAGCAACCCGATCGCCCCGATCACGAACCTCGTGAGCGGTCTGACGGGCGGCAGCAACCCGGCCGGCGCACTGACCGGTGCGCTCGGTTCGGTGACGGGCGCACTCGCGAACGGTCCGGTAGCCCTCGGGCAGGCGGCCGGCGCGCTGTCGGGCGCGGCCGGTTCGACGGCGGCAGCGGGCGGCAGCCTGCTCGGCTCGGGTGCGAACGCGGCCGGCGGCACGGCGGGCGCAGTCGGCTCGCTGCTGACGACGGGCGCCAACGCGACGGCGACGGTCGTCAACGCGGTCGGCACGACGGTGGGCACGGCGCTCGGCTCCGCGCCGGGCCTGTCGGTCACGCCGCATTCGGGCAACAGCGCGCCGGGCAACCCGCTCGCGCCGGTGTCGTCGCTGCTCCAGTCGCTCACGGGCGCACTGCCGAAGTAACCGGCGCGCACGCACGGCGGAGCCGGATCGGCCGCCGTGCGCAACGGGCCGCACAACGCGGCATGACAGCAATGTCATGCCGCGTTGTCTTTTGGTGCCCCTTTTTTCTTTCGCCGCACGAATGGTTGCCGCCGCCGAAGACGACGCTCGCCGGCCGGCGTGGAATAACCGGTCGCCTCCATCCGTTTACATACCGAATCCCGGCAACGCCGGCCGGCGGGATAATGGTCGTGACGAAGCCGATCGTCCCGGCCGGTGCCGCCGTATCGCGATGCCGTGTCAAGGAGAAAGGGCATGAACCGGATACTCGTCGTCGCCGCGCTGACGGCGGCAGTCGTGCGACCGGCCGCCGCGGAACCGCCGCGAGCCGGCGACGGAAAGCTGGTCGACGAAGATCACATGACGCTGTACGTGTTCGATCGCGATGCGCCCGGCAAGAGCGCATGCGACCGCGCATGCGCGACGAACTGGCCGCCTGCGCTGGCCGACGCGTACGACAAGGCAACCGGCGCGCTGAGTGTCGTCGCGCGCGACGACGGCAGCAAGCAATGGGCATACCGCGGGCGCCCGCTGTATCGCTGGAAGCTCGATCACAAGCCCGGTGACGCGGGCGGCGATGGGGTCGGCGGCATGTGGCACGTCGCGCGTCCGTGACGACGGGCGGTGGGGCGGTGCGCGAGGCATCCTGATGAGCTACGAATCGGACCTGCTGGTGTGGTTGCCGCATCTCACGCGTTATGCGCGCGCGCTGACGGGTGACCGGGCCTGGGCAGACGATCTCGTGCAGGACACGCTCGAGCGAGCGCTGAACCGCCCGCCGCGCGACGGCGGCAACCTGCGCGCATGGCTGCTGACGCTGCTGCGGCACCGCTTCATCGACCAGTTGCGCGCACGGCACGAGATCGCGGTCGACGACGCGACGGCGCCGTGGCAGACGATGGCCGCACCGGCCGGCGAAATCGGCGGGCTGGTGCTGCGCGACGTGCAGCGCGCGCTGTACCGGCTGCCGGTCGAACAGCGCGAGGTGCTGCTGCTGGTCGCGCTCGAGGAATTGAGCTATCGCGATGCCGCGGAAGTGCTCGGCGTCCCGGTGGGGACGGTGATGTCGCGGCTCGCACGGGCGCGCGGCCAGATGCGTGCGCTGTTGTCCGACGAGCCGCCGGCGCACGGCACGGCTGCATTACGGGTGATCGGGAAGACATGATGGACGATCCGCACAAGCCTTCGAACGCGCGGGATGACGATGCGTCGGCGCAACTGCTGTCCGCGTTGCTGGACGGCGAGCTGTCCGGGCACGAGCGTCGCGAGGTGCTCGAGCGCGTGCTGGCCGATCCGGAGGAGGCCGAACGACTCGCGCACTATCGGGCGCAGCGCGATGCACTGCAGGCGCTGTTTCCGCTGCCGGCCGCCGCGCCCGCGCTGTTCGTGCAACGTCGTGAGCCGCGCCGGCGCGGGATCGCCTATGCGTTCGCGGGGCTCGCGGCCGGGCTGCTGATCGGTGTCGCGCTGCATGCGGGCTGGGTGGCGTTCGGCGGTGAACCGGGGTTCGCCGCGCGCGCGGATGTCGCCTATGCGACGTACGTGGCCGACCGCGACCATCCGGTCGAGGTCAGTGCGGGCGACCCTGACCATCTCGTCGCGTGGCTGTCCGCGCGTCTCGGGCGGCCCGTGCGTGCGCCGTCGCTCGACGAATACGGTTACCGGTTGCTCGGCGGCCGGCTGCTCCCGGGCGAAGCGGGGCCGGCCGCGCAACTCATGTACCAGCGCGCGGACGGCGAACGCGTGACGCTGTACATGACGGCCTACGACACACGGCGTCTCGCGCCGCAGGCGATGTCGGCCGGCGGCCGCTACACGTATTTCTGGTCGGATCGCGGGATGGGCTATGCATTGTCCGGCCAGGGCGACGAACGGCGCCTGCGCGAACTCGCGATCGACGCGTGCGGCGCGCTAGGCGGCCCGACCGATGCGTGGAAGGGGTGACGCGCGCGGCGCCGGCAGGGAGCACGTGATGAAGACGACGATGACGAAGGGGCTCGTGCCGATGCTGGTGCTGGCGGCGCTCGCCGCGGGCACGGCGCTTGCGCAGGCGGACGGTGACGTGCCGCTGCGCGTGCCGGTCGACGCCGATGGCGTGCAACGGGTGGCGATCGTCGGCGGCAGCTACTTCTTCCGGCCGAACCACGTGATCGTGCGGGCGCACGTGCCGGTCGAGCTGACCGTGTCGGCCGAGCCCGGGCCGGTGCCGCACAGCTTCGAAATCGATGCGCCGCAGGCCGGCATCGCGGTGCGCACCGAGCTCGGCACGACGCCGAAGACGTTTCGCTTCACGCCGTCGCAGCCGGGCCGGTTCGCCTACTATTGCACGCATCGGCTGCTGTTTTTCAAAAGCCATCGCGAGCGCGGGATGGAAGGCGCGCTCGATGTCGAGGCGGCGCCGTGATCGCCGCGTTGCTGGCCGCGAGCCTGATAGGAGCGAGCATGACCGCCGATCCCGTGACCGTCGCGCAGGCGCATTTCGACCACGTCCGCTCGTATCGCGCGACGATCCGCTCGTCCGCGCGCGGCGGCGAGCACACCGAGATCCGTTACGCGTACCTGAAACCGGGCTTCGTCCGGATGGATTTCGTGTCGCCGCATCACGGCGCGGTGCTCGCGTACGATCCCGGCGACGGCAAGGTGCGGTTGCGTCCGTTCGGCGCGCACGCGCCGCCCGCGCTGACGCTGTCGCCGTCCAATCCGCTCGTGCGCGACCGCAGCGGCCACCGGGTCGACCGGTCGGACGTCGGCGAACTGCTGCGCAACGTCCATGCGCTGCAGGAGGGCGGTGCGACGGTGACCGAAGGCGAGGAGGCCGTCGGCGGCCGCACTGCGCTGCGCGTGTCGGTCACGGGCGCGCCCGCGCATGCGGTCGACGGCGTGCATCGCTACCGGCTGTGGCTCGATACCGAGGACGGCTTTCCGCTGAAGGTCGTCAGTTTCGCGGACGGTGACGACGTGCCGCTCGAAACCGTGACGCTCGACGACGTCGAGATCGACGTCGCGTTTCCCGAACGCTTCTTCGCGCCCTGAGCGGTGCGCTGACTCATGCCCGTGACAGGCATGCCGGAGGCTGCATGGCGGAATACCGGTTCTCGACGATCTGGCGCGTGGACGCGCCGCTCGTGGCGGTGTGGGACGCGATCTACCAGGTCGACCGCTGGCCCGTCTGGTGGAAGGGGGCCGTGCGCACCGTCGAGATCGAGCCGGGCGACGTGCGCGGCGTCGGCGCGCTGCACCGGTACACGTGGAAGGGGGCGCTGCCTTACCGGTTGACCTTCGACATGCGCGTGCGACGCGTCGAGCCGCCGCATGCACTCGAAGGCCGTGCTGGCGGCGCGATCGAAGGCGACGGATGCTGGTCGTTCATTGCCGACGGCGCCCGTACGATCGTGCGCTACGACTGGCACATCCGCACGCACGTGCGCTGGATGAACCGGCTGGAGTGGCTCGGTCGCCCGCTGTTCCGATGGAATCACGACGTCGTGATGCGTGAAGGCGCGAAGGGGCTCGCGCGGCTGCTGGGCGCGGCAGTCGAGACGGAGGGCCGGACGTTCCGGCCGCTGCCGGACGCGGGCTGCGCCGATGCCTGAACGCGGGTGAACGCGAGGAAAAGCGCGTAGCGGCGTGCTGCGCCGCTCAGCACGCGTACGCCATCACCGCGCCATCCACCACCAGTGCGACACGTTCGCCGACGGCCGGACACCGGTGTCCCGGCACGCGTGCGCGCACGCGCACGTCGCCATCGGCATCGAGGCGCAGGAGCACGTCGGCGTCCTGGCCCGCGAACTGCGCGGCTTCGACACGCGCCGTATGGCCGCGCGCCGCATCGGCGTGCGTGAGCGGCACGATGCCGATCTGCTCGGGACGCAGCATCGCATCGGCCGGACCGTCCGGCAGCGGCGCGACGAGCGGCAGGTCGCCGAGCGCGCAGGCGATGTGCGTGCCGCGCACACGGCCTGCGAGCAGCACCGCCTGCCCGACGAACGACGCGACGTCGCGCGTGATGGGCTGACGATACAACGTCTGCGGCGCGGCCGTCTGCACGAGCCGGCCATGCCACATCACGGCTACTTCATCGCCGAGGGTCATTGCTTCGGGCTGGTCGTGCGTGACGAGCACCGATGTCGCGCCGGCTGCGGCAAGTGCATCGGCGACTGCGCTGCGCGTTTCGTGGCGCAGCGACGTGTCGAGCGCCGAGAACGGTTCGTCGAGGATCACGAGCGACGGCTCGGGCGCGAGCGCGCGTGCGAGCGCGACGCGCTGCTGCTGCCCGCCGGACAGTTGCTGCGGCGCACGGCTCGCATACGACGCGGGGAGCCCGACCATCTCGAGCAGTTCGTCGACGCGATGATGGCGCCGCCGCGCCGCGCGCGGCAGCCCGAACGCGATGTTGTCGGCCACCGACAGATGCGGAAACAGCGCGCCTTCCTGCGGCACGTAGCCGATCCGGCGCTGTTCGGGCGGCAGGTGCACGTCGGGCGCGGCCACGCGGCGGCCATCGATTTCGACGGTGCCGCGCTCGGCGCGCTCGAAGCCGCACAGCACGCGCAGCAGCGTGGTCTTGCCGCTGCCGGACGGGCCGAGCAGCGCGAGGCGCGAGCCGCGCCGCACCGTGAGGTCGATGTCGTGCAGGACGGTATGCGATCCGAACGATTTCGACAGGCCGTGGATGCGTAGTTCGCTCATGGGCGGTTCCGGGGAAAAAGGGCGTCGCTCAGTTGCGCACCGACGCGCGGCCGAGCAGCAGGAACAGCAGTCCCGATGCGCCGAGCGACAGCGCGACGAGCAGCGCCGCGTAGGGCGCCGCGGCGGCGAATGCGAGCGTCGCCGTATCGCTCCACACCTGCGTCGCGAGCGTGCGGGTGCCGATCGGCGACAGCAGCAGCGTCGCGTTGAGTTCCGTCACGACCGAGATGAACACCATCGTCGCGGCCGCGCCGAGGCCGGGTGCCGCGAGCGGCAGTACCACGCGCGTGAGGGTCGCGCGCCAGCCAAGGCCGAGTGAGCGCGCGGTTTCCTCGAGCCGGACCTGCACGTGCGACAGCGCGGCGCGCACGCTGACGACCGCGAGCGGCAGGAACAGGATCGCGTATGCGCCGACGAGCGCGGGTGCGCTCTGGTAGAGCGGCTGCAGCAGTCGCACCGTGATCGACACGATCGCCAGCGCGACGACGATGCCCGGCACGCCCTGCACGGTCATCGCGGTGCGCTCGAGCAGCGTCGCGACGCGGCCCGGATAACGGACCAGCAGGAACGCGAGCGGCAGTGCGAGCAGCGTCGTGACGGCTGCGGCCATCAGGCCATAGCCGGACGATGCGAGCGTGGCCTGCCACAGCAGCTCGGGCGACACGTCGGCCGGCGTGACGGCGGCCGCGCCCTGTTGCGTGAGCCAGTAGCCGATCATCGCGAGCGGGACGCCGAGCGTCGCGGCCGCGAGTGCGGCGAATGCAACGGTGACGGGGCCGCGCAGACGGCCAAGCGGGTAACGCATCGCGACGCGGCGCGCGGCCCGGTGCGTATGACCGTAGCGCGCATGGCCGCGTGCGCGCGCTTCGATCGCAAGGCACAGCAGGCACAGCGCGATCAGCACGCAGCCGAGCAGCGATGCGCCGCCGCCGTCGAATGCGGTGCGATATTCCGCGTAGATCTCGGTCGTGAAGGTGCGAAAGCGCAGCAACTGGAATGCGCCGAACTCGGACAGCACGCCGAGCGCGACGAGCAGCATCCCGCCGCACAGCGCGGGGCGCAGCTGCGGCAGCACGACGCGAAAGAAGGTATGCCACGGCGAGCAGCCGAGTGTGCGCGCGCTTTCTTCCAGCGCGGGATCGAGCTCGCGCAGCGCGGCGGCCACCGGCAGGTAGACGAGCGGGAAGTACGCGGAGGTCAGCACGATCAGCGCGCCGAGGAAATCCTGCAGGTCGAGGCTCAGCGACACCCACGCATAGCTCGTGATGAACGGCGGCACCGCGAGCGGCGCCGCCGCGAGCGCGGTCCACAGCGGCCGGGCAGGCAGGTCGGTGCGCTCGATGAACCACGCGAGCGCCGTGCCGAGCAGCGTGCACGCGAGGGTCGCGGCGAGCGTGATCGACAGCGTGTTGACCAGCAGTTCGCCGACGAGCGGGCGCCACAGCAGCTCGATCGCATCGTCGATGCCGAAAGTGGCCGCGCGGTACAGCGTGAAGCCGAGCGGCAGCAGGATCGCGAGCGGCCCGCACGCGGCCGCGGCGACGAGCGCGCGTGACGGGCGGCGCCGTGTCGCCATGTGCTCGCCGCCGCGTGCGGCGCGTGCCGTGCGGGACACGGCGTCGCTCATGGTCAGAGCAGACCGGCCTGGCGCAGCAGCTTGCCGGCCTGGCTGTCATCGCCGAGCTGTTCGAACGTCAGCGCCGGCGGGGTCAGTTCGTTGAACGGCTTCAGGATCGGATCCGGAGCGACGCCCGGATGCAGCGGATACTCGAAGCTGATATGGCCGCCGGCCATCAGTTTCTGCGCGCGCTCGCTGACGAGATACGCGACGAATTTCTGCGCTTCCGGCTGGTGCTTCGATGCCTTCAGCACCGCGGCACCGGACACGTTGACGGCACCGCCGACGTCGCCCTTGCCGAAGTGGTAGATCGCGCTGCGGGTCGACTTGTCGCCGAGCTCGGCGTGCAGGCGGTCCCAGTAGTAGTTGTTGACGATGCCGGTCAGCACGCCGCCGCGGTTGACGGCCGCCGTCACGCCTTCGTCGTCGTCGAAGATCTGCGCGTTGGCCTTCAGGCCCTTCAGCCATTGCAGCGTCGCGGCTTCGCCGTGCAGGGCGAGCACCGCGCTCACGAGCGGCAGAAAGTCCGCGTCGCTCGGCGCGACACCGACCTTGCCCTTCCATTCGGGCTTCGCGAGATCGAGCAGCGAAGCGGGCAACTGCTGCGGCTGGATTTTCGCGGTGTTGTAGATAAGCACGTTCTCGCGCGCGAGCACGCCGACCCAGTTGCCGTCCGCCGGGTTGAAGCGCGCGGGCACCGACTGCAGCGTGGCGGCGTCCGTCTTCGCGAACAGGCCCTTGCGGTCGAGCAGCACGAGCTCCGGCGAGTTCTCGGTGAAGTACACGTCGGCCGGCGTGCGGTCGCCTTCCGCGACGAGCTGCGCGGCGAGCGCCGGGCCTTCGCCCGAGCGCACCTTCACGGTGATGCCGCTCTGTGCTTCGAAGTCCTTGACGAGCTGGTTGACGACCTGCTCGTGCTGCGCGTTGTACAGCGTGAGCGTCGCGGCGTGTGCACGCGCGGCGTGCAGTGCGCCGGTCAGCATGAGCGCGGCGGCCGCCGCGGAAATCAGGTGCCGCAGCGGGCGGCTAACGGGTGAAGTGTTCATGTGGTTTTCAGCAGGTTGCACCCGGCCGGGCCGGGAAGGTGTGCGTTGCCTTGCGTTGCGTGTCGTCATGCCTCGAACAGCGCGGCGCCGATGTACGAACCCGGTTGCGCGCCCGGCGGACACGCGAAGATCGCGCTGCCGACGTGCGTGGTGAACTGGTTCATGATGTCCAGCTTCGCGAGCTTCTCGTTGATCGGAATGAAGCCCTTGCGCGGGTCGCGCTGGTGCGCGACGAACATCAGCCCCGCGTCGTACTCGGTCTGCTGGCGCCACGGCGGCCAGCGCTCGATGTAGAAGTTCGTGCTGTCGTTGTACGAGTACGCGCGGCGCAGGATCTGCGCGCCGTTGTTCAACTGCGGCGACGCGAGACGCGCGTGCGAGTTGTCGGGGATCACCGGGTTGCCGTCCTTGTCGGCCGCGTCGAGATCGAGTGCCTCGAACTCGTTCTTCTGGCCGAGCGGCGCGCCGCTGTACTTGTGACGGCCGACCACCTGCTCCTGGAAGCCGAGTTCCGTGTTGTCCCAGTGCTCGAGCGTGATGCGGATCCGGCGCACGACCGTGTAGGTGCCGCCGTTCATCCATGCCGGGCCTTCGCTGCCGGCCCATACGAATTCGTTCATCGCGGCCGGGTCGGACATCGGCGGATTCATCGTGCCGTCCTTGAAGCCCATCAGGTTGCGCGGTGTTTCGCCGGGCTTGCCCGACGTGAAGCCGGCCTGGCCCCAGCGCATCTGCGTCGCCTTCGCGCCGAGGCGCACGAGCTGGCGCACCGCGTGGAACGCGACCTGCGCGTCGTCCGCGCACGCCTGGATGAACAGGTCGCCGCCGGTCTTCTCGGGCAGCAGCTGGTCGCCGTTGAAACGTGGCAGGTCGACGAGCGCAGCGGGGCGGTGCTTCGCGAGGCCGAAGCGGTCCTTGCCCGCCAGCACGAACATGCCGGGGCCGAAGCCGAACGTGATCGTCAGGCGCGCAGGGCCGAGGCCGAGCGCGTCGCCGCCGTCCGCCGGCGCGACTTCGTCGCCGCCCGTCGGGGCGAGCGGTTGCGCGGTATCGCCGCGCGTCATCCGCGCGGCGGCGTCGGTCCAGGTCTTCAGCAGCGCGATGACATCCGCGCGCTGGGCCGTCGTCAGGTCGAGCGCCGCGAAATACGCGTGGCGCTGCTGCGGCGTCGCGATGCCGCTCTGGTGCTTGCCGTAGAACGGCTCGACGTCGTCATGCGCGAAAGCGGGCGCGGGCGCGGGGGCTGGTGCATCCGCCGCCTTCGCGGCCGGGATCGACGCTGCCGCGAGGCCGGCGGCCACCGCGGCGCCGCCCGCCTTCAGGAAGCCACGCCGCGCGGGGCGTGGTGGCTGGTTGGAATCGTCTGCCATGATGGGCTCCGTTACTTCGCGAGCAACAGCGTGTTGACGTCGTCCGCGACGTAGTAGAAACCGTCGCCTTCAGGTGTCATCGCGATGCCGAACAGGTTGCCGTTGCCGGGGGGCGTCTGCGCCTTGTCGGTGTTGATCCAGCGCGCGTAGATCTGCTTGCCGGCAACCGGGTCGATTTCGACGACCTGGCCGTTCTGCGCATTGGTTGCGAGCAGGTGACCGTTCGGTGCGGTGGCGAGCGCGAGCGGGCGGCGCAGGAAGCCGTCGGCGGTGACCTGGCGGCCGACGCCCGCGCTGGTGTCGCGCGTGAGCGGGTCGTCGATCTCGACGATGCGGTTGCCGATCGCGTCCGACACGTACAGCTTCTTCTGGTCGCCCGACAGCGCGAGGCCGGTCGGGCCGACCAGGAACACGCCCTTGTCGGCCTGCGCGCCGAGGCCGCTTGCGACGACCGTTTCTTGCTTGATCACGGGCGGCTTGCCGGCCGGCACGTCGAGGTCGAGACGCAGTACCGTCGCCTGCTTGTAGATAGGTGGATTGCCGTCCGCGCCGCCGACGCCGAAGCCGGCCATGCTGACGAACAGCGTCGCGCTGTCGCCGCGGTCGACCACGGCCATGTTGCCCCACGGGTCGTTGATGTTGGGCGTCGACCACGTCGACGCGATCTTGCCTTGCGGATCGAGCACGATCAGGCAGCCGGCGCCCTTGGTGTTGGTCGTGCCGTCGTTGCTCGGCGTGCTGCCGACGATCACCCAGCCCGACTTGAGCATCGTCATCGCCGTCGACAGGCCGACGCCCCCGGGGCACGCCTTCAGGTCGCGCGGGATCGACGCGAACAGGCTCAGCTGCTTCGTCGACGGGCGGTAGTTGACGATTGTGCTGCCGGTGCCTTGCAGGTTCGCCGAGTTGTTGAAGTTGTCGACGAGCACGTCGCCCGCCTGGATCGTGCCGGCCGACACCGGCGCGACCGCGATCGCGTACGGGTTCTGGTCGCCGTTGTCCGGCACCGTGTTGACGAGCGTGGTGTGGCGATGCACGGTCTCGAGGAAACCTTGCGGCTCGGCGAGTGCGCCGGCGGCGGCCGTCAGCGCGGCGGCGGCCAGTGCGCCCGTCGCGAGGCGGCGAAGCGGGGCGGATTGAATCATGTGAATCTCCTGGGGAGCGCGCCGTCCGGGCGGCGCGCGAAAATGGTCAGCGTGGGCGCGTCACGCTCAGAACGTGATCGTCGTACGCGCGCCGATCACGAATGTGTTGCGCAGCGGCTGGGTCGCGTCGCTCGGGTTCTGGCCAGCACCGGCATTGAACGTGTACTGCGCGTCGGCCTGGACGATCCACCACGGGTTGACCTGGTACTGGTAGGTCGCTTCGAGCGTCGTCTCGCGGGTGCGCACGCCGTACGGGCCGGTCGCGAACGTTCGCGCGGTCTGGTCGAGGTCGGTCACGTGGTTGCCGACCTGGATGTACGTGACGCCGAGGCCGACGCTGTCGTTGTCGCGGCCTTCGAACGGCGCCTTCAGCACGATCCCCGCGTTGGCCGAGAAACTCACCAGGTTACGGTCACCCGGCGCGCCCATCACGCGCGCGAACACGCCGAGGCTGCGCGGGCCGGTCGGGTCGGGGCGCCAGATCATCTGGTCGGCCACCGCGTAGAAGCTGTAGTTGCCGTGACGCTGCTGCGCAGTGCCGTTCGACGCCGGGTCCGCGAGCGACAGCCCGTCGGTGCCGACGTTCTGGTCCGCGAAGCGGCCGTTGTGATACCAGACGCCGATCTTGTAGGTGCCCGGCAGCCCGTTCGAGCGGCCGGTGTCCATTTCGCCGTCGGACGGCTGGTTCAGCGCGTACTGCAGTTCGCCGATATAGAGCGCGCCGTTGTGCAGGTTGAAGTTGGTGCCGCTCAGGTTATTCGGGTTGTTGCCGAGCGGATCGCCGTCGAACACGCCTGCGAGCGCGGTGAGCTTCGGCGTGATCTGCGCGCGTACGCGCACGCCGAGACCCGCGAGCGGATAGGCGGGGCCGCCGTTGGGCAGGTCGTACGACGGCAGCGCGGGCCAGCCGAACATCGTGTTGACGAACGTGTTCGCATACGTGCTGACCATGAATTCCTGGTCCAGGCTCTGCTGGCCGATCTTCACGTCGACGCGCTTGTCCATGAACGACTGCTGGTACCACAGCTCCCACAGGCGCGTCGTGCCCTGCGCCTCGATGCCGCTCGCAGTGTTGAGCGTGCCGAGATTGCGCGCACTCAGGTTGGTGCCGTGGATCTGCAGCGCGCTGACGTTGAACGTGCCGCCGGGCAGGCCGATCGCCTTCTGCGTGTCGACCGTCAACGTGGCCGTCGTCAGCCCGTCGTAGGCGCCGCCGCGGTTCAGCCCGCCGCGCACGTTCGCGAGGTATTCGCTGGTTTCGGTGATCAGCAGCGTCGCGCCATACTTGCCGAGCCATGGGCGGATGCCGCCCATGTCGCCGAGCAGGTTCTGGCGCGTCCAGATGCCGGTCCACATGTTGGTCGGCTTCGCCTGGATCGCCAGGTCGGCTTCGGGGGCTTCGGGCTGTGCGTCGACCGGCACGGCGGCAAAAGCCGCGCCGCTCGCGAACGATGCGCACGCGAGGATGGCCGCACACGCGGCGGGGCGCATCCGGGCCCGGATGTTGTCTCCCTGGAACGACGCAAACTTCATATCAAATCCCTGGTTCTATTTAGTCTGGAGTCCTGCTTGTCGGTCGCTGTCCGGACGCTCGGCACTGATTGGCCAGCGCATGAAGATGAACGCAACGCGGCGCATCGTAGGAGTGTCAAATGCGAAAGTCAATGTAAACGAGAATGATTCGCATCTAAATTACTGAATGTAATCCGCCTCCTTACGGATGGAGGCCAGCACGTGTTTAGTGCCGAGGTAAACCGTAAATATCGGTGTAATGAAAATGAATGGATCGATGCGGATCGATGGGGCGGGGGGGCGGGGCGCAGGAGGCAGCCGGCGGGCGTCGGATGGCGCGTGCCGGCAGACGGAATCGACGCCGCCACGGAATTTATCAGGATGACGCCGCCGATCGCGGGAACTCCGTGCTTTCCCGGTGTCCAAACGGGGCGCGATGAGATTCCGGGGCCGCGCGGGCCGGCCGGCAAGGCTGGGCGATTCTTTTAGGTATTTGTTTTTAATGGATTTTTGTTGGATTCGTATGCTTTTTTCGTCCCGTCCCCGCCCCGAAAATTCCTCCGGTTTCCCTTCTTGAATTTGTCAAAACCCGTCCATATAATTAGCACTCGCTGCACGAGAGTGCTAACAATTCTCTGCCGGGCGATAAGCCGGGCAGATTCCCTAAGCGTTCTTCAATCTCAGTCAAGAGAGGAGTGAATATGAACCTTCGTCCTTTGCACGATCGCGTGATCGTCAAGCGCCTGGATCAGGAAACCAAGACCGCCTCGGGCATCGTGATCCCCGACGCCGCTGCTGAAAAGCCGGACCAGGGCGAAGTCCTGGCCGTCGGCCCGGGCAAGCGCGACGACAAGGGCGCTCCGATCGCGCTCGACGTGAAGGTCGGCGATCGCGTCCTGTTCGGCAAGTACGCAGGCCAGACCGTGAAGGTCGACGGCAGCGAACTGCTGGTCATGCGCGAAGAAGACATCATGGCCGTGGTCAACGCGAAGTAAGCGTCCACTGACGGTACATATTCCCAAGAATTCAAGGAGTTAGAAGATGGCAGCTAAAGACGTCGTATTCGGCGATTCCGCCCGTTCGAAGATGGTCGAAGGCGTGAACATTCTCGCCAACGCAGTCAAGGTCACGCTGGGTCCGAAGGGCCGCAACGTGGTGCTCGAGCGCAGCTTCGGCGGCCCGACGGTCACCAAGGACGGTGTGTCGGTCGCGAAGGAAATCGAGCTGAAGGACAAGCTCCAGAACATGGGCGCGCAAATGGTCAAGGAAGTTGCTTCCAAGACCAGCGACAACGCAGGCGACGGCACGACGACGGCAACCGTCCTCGCGCAATCGATCGTCCGCGAAGGCATGAAGTACGTCGCATCGGGCATGAACCCGATGGACCTGAAGCGCGGCATCGACAAGGCAGTCGCAGCGGCTGTCGAAGAGCTGAAGAAGATCAGCAAGCCGTGCACGACGAACAAGGAAATCGCACAGGTCGGCTCGATCTCGGCGAACAGCGACACGTCGATCGGCGATCGCATCGCTGAAGCGATGGACAAGGTCGGCAAGGAAGGCGTCATCACCGTCGAAGACGGCAAGTCGCTGGCAGACGAACTCGACGTCGTCGAAGGCATGCAATTCGACCGCGGCTACCTTTCGCCGTACTTCATCAACAATCCGGAAAAGCAAGTCGCCGTCCTCGACAACCCGTTCGTGCTGCTGCACGACAAGAAGGTGTCGAACATCCGTGATCTGCTGCCGGTACTCGAGCAAGTCGCGAAGGCTGGCCGTCCGCTGCTGATCATCGCTGAAGACATCGAAGGCGAAGCGCTCGCAACGCTGGTCGTCAACAACATCCGCGGCATCCTGAAGACCGTTGCGGTCAAGGCACCGGGCTTCGGCGATCGTCGCAAGGCGATGCTGGAAGACATCGCGATCCTGACCGGCGGCCAGGTGATCGCGGAAGAAACCGGCCTGACGCTCGAGAAGGCAACGCTGGCAGAACTGGGCCAGGCGAAGCGCATCGAAGTGGGCAAGGAAAACACGACGATCATCGACGGCGCAGGCGAAGCCGTGAACATCGAAGCACGCGTGAAGCAAGTGCGCGCGCAAATCGAAGAAGCGACGTCGGACTACGACCGTGAAAAGCTGCAAGAGCGCGTGGCCAAGCTGGCCGGCGGTGTTGCAGTGATCAAGGTCGGCGCTGCGACCGAAGTCGAAATGAAGGAAAAGAAGGCACGTGTCGAAGACGCACTGCACGCAACGCGCGCAGCTGTGGAAGAAGGCATCGTGGCAGGTGGCGGCGTTGCGCTGATCCGCGCTCGCACCGCGATCGCAGGCCTGACCGGCGCTAACGCCGATCAAAACGCCGGCATCAAGATCGTGCTGCGCGCAATGGAAGAGCCGCTGCGCCAGATCGTCACGAACGGCGGCGAAGAAGCCAGCGTCGTGGTGGCGGCAGTTGCTGCAGGCCAAGGCAACTACGGCTACAACGCAGCGACGGGCGAGTACGTCGACATGGTCGAAGCCGGTGTCGTCGACCCGACCAAGGTCACGCGTACCGCACTGCAGAACGCAGCTTCGGTTGCGGGCCTGCTGCTGACGACGGACGCAGCTGTTGCAGAACTGCCGAAGGAAGACGCACCGATGCCGGGCGGCATGCCGGGCGGCATGGGCGGCATGGGCATGGACATGTAATCGACTTCGGTCGATGGTGTCCGGAGCGCGCAGCGATGCGTGTTCCAGCCAAAGAAAAAGACCCGCAGCGATGCGGGTCTTTTTTTATGTGCGCGCGGATGACGATGCGAGGTGAAAGTGGGCGGCTGGCACCCGTGCTATTCGCGCGCCATGACCAACGCGTAGTAGGGTCGCTCCTTCACGACGAAACGGGGATCGGCCGAGAGCGTACTCACTGCCGGGGCGTAGCGTGCGCGAGCCTGGGCCAGCTCTGCTGATGACGGTGGCCATTGATGTGCATTCCATAGCAGGTCGACGTAGCTGATGACGACGGCGCGGACGCTGCGATCCCCGAGGGTGCGTTCGATGTTACCGGCGAGCGTCGTCGTGTCGGACGCGAACAGTGTCGAGATGGATGCGGGCCAGTGCTCCTGTGCCAGCGCAACGTTCTTGTCGCCGCCGATGTTGTAGGTGTGTGTATTCGATGCAGCGGCCAGGTAGGCGGCGAGAAAGTCGTTGCCCTGGGGGAAAAACGCGGTGATGCCATCCTTCGGGGCATCCTGCCGGAAGTCAGCGACGATCGACTGGTCGAGCTGCGCGAACTGGTCGCGGAAGTGCAGTGGCGCATGCACCCGCACCTGATGTTCGTAATGGCGGACTTCGGAATACGTGAGCCCTGATTCCGGATTCGGCAGGTTGGACACCATCATCAGACCCAACAGCCACCACGCAGCCTTGTTCCTGTCGCGACGCGACAACTCCGCGATCAGTAGTACAAACAATGCCCAGAATGCCAGAACGGTCAGGGCGGACCATCGATACGACGCGCGCATGTTCCTGAAGCCCGGTACGTGCGTCGACAGATAGGCCGTTCCGGTAGGCGCGACCGCATATTCGGGCGGCATCGCGGCCTGGAAGTTGCCTGCAGCCCGGTCGGCGTCGGGCCGCACGGAATGGACTTTCAATGACGGCCCGAGCGCGAGGTACGTCGCAAGCATGCCAAGCACCAGTAGCGGAATGCCGTGGGTCTTGTTTTTCGACAGCACGAATCCGGCCAGGCCTGCGATGGCGATGGGGGCGATGAACGTCGTGAGCCACACTGATGCGTCGCCGAAGTAGGCCGAGTCGCTTCTCGGGGTGCTGATGCGGAGCACATCCCATAGCCACAGAAGTCCTTGGGTTGGCTGTACGAGCATGGTGACGTCGACGCCGAAGCCACGGAATACCGACAGCGGATCCGCTGCGAAGCTCTGCGTGCCGACGAATTGACGGTAAAGCACGAACGCGAGTCCGAAGTCCGCGGCATAAATCGGCATGCCGACGGCAAGCAGGCGTACCCTGCGGCCACTCGATCGCTTGAGCCAGCCCGCATACTGGACGAGTGAGCCGAAGGCGAACATGACGAACGTATAGCCGTCGGTGAAGACGGCCAGGCATGCGACGGCCGCAAGGGCGAGCGCCGATATCGCGATCGTCCGGGAGCGTCGTGCGTCGATCGCTTCGCATAGCCGGTGCGTCGTCCACAGATAAAGCGGCAACAGCGCGATCCCGATCGACAGCATCGAATAGCCGGAGTGCGCCCAAATGACCGGCATGGTTGCCCACACCAAGGCCAACGCCAGCGCATATCGCGCGGGGGCACCCAGTGCCGACGCATAGCGTTTCGAGCCCCACAGCGCGAGCGCCAGGAACAGCAACGTGGTCGTGCTGTACGCGTCGGCGGGGTTCAGCGGCGTGGCCGCAAGCATAGCGCTTTCCACCAGCGCGCCGGATAGGCCGAACGCAATCGGCGCGGGGACGGGGAGGCCGAAATTGTGGACGAAGATCGATGGCCATCCGCTGTTTGCGAAAGACTGGGCGAACGACGAAATCCACAGTGCCTGACCGAGTGTCGGAAGGGCGATGAATGGCACGGCCCCGTAGATGACGGCAACAATCGATAGCGCGACCGCGAACGGCAGCGACTCGCGCAAGGTTGATCCTAACGGATGCTGGCTTGTTGGAGTGGTACGCATATCCGGGTCAGTGTGGGGGCCTGGGCACCAGGGCGGCGCCGACAAAGAACATCAGGTCGCCGGCTACCGTCACCATGCGGCCGAGGACAATCGCGGTGATGAGGTCCGCTTGTCCGACGACACCATGCATCAGCCAGTACAGGACGGCTTCGCGAACGCCCACGCCCGCTGGTGCACCGGGCGTGACGAGCCCGGCGAGCCAGGCAATGACATAGGCGCCGCATACGGGCAACCAGAATGCGGCATCGTGCGTGTCGATCTTCGCGTGTTGCACCGTGATCGCCAGCAGGGCGCTGAAGATCAGCCCGGAGACGAGCAGAAACGCTGCATACAGCGATACCGCCCGGGCAATGCAAAGGGACCAGCAGGTCCGGATGCCCGACACGGCAATGGCAAGCGCGCCCGCGAACGCAGCGATGGCGGTTGCCGTGCCGATCACCGGCCATTTGAGCGGTGCCGCCATCAGTGCAAACGGAAGGGCGGTCGACGCAATGACCGCTAGTTCCCACACGATCGATTTGGCAACGGGCCATGCAGGCAGGCCCGCAGCAACGCAAATCGCTTGTCGGCCAGCGAGATGGAAAATGTTGCCCGGCGTATATTTGGCAAGCTGCGAGACGCCGTACGTCTTGATCGCCCAGAGGCGCGACGACGTGACACCGTGGTGGGTGAGCAACTGCAGCCAGGCCAGTGCAAGCAGCATGCCGCAAGCCCCGTAACCGGCGCCGAGTGTCGCTACGGCGCTCCAGGTAACGGCCGAGAAAGTGTCGAGCGAAAGCTGGTGGCTGTACTCGACGAGCTTCACGCCGACGAAGATCGTGCCGAGTGCGCCCAGCGCGCTACCGGTGACGTGTATCCAGCGTCGTTGCTGCTTGCCTAACTTCACTACCGTGCGGCGATGCGAGGGCGGCAAAGCAACATCGTCCACGGCAAGGGGGTGCGCACACACAAGATGTCGAAGCGCGTGGAAACGAATGCGATGAATGCCCGTTTCGACCAGCGCTGTATGTGGCCGGGCGTGTTCCCGAGGGCGGAGATATATTTGCCTCGCGCGACATTCATCGCGCTCCAGACCGGTTCGCGCGGAACGCTGAAAATCACGTGGCGAGCGCCGAGCGTCGCGATGTTGCGCAGCGCGACTTCCGGCTGCTCGAGATGTTCCAGCACTTCGCAACAGACGACGAGATCCGCTTGTATGTCCTGCGCTTCGATCCGATAGACGTCCTGGCGGGAGAAATGCGCCGGGTCGACGCACTGCGTCACGGCGTTCTCCTGCGCCAGCTCGATCACGCGAGTAGAAAAATCGCTTCCCGTGGCCTGAAGGCCCTGTTGTCGCCACCGCAGGACCCAGTAGCCTTCGCCGCAGCCGATTTCATGGATCGACGATGGTGCCGCTTGCGTTACGAAATCGGTCAACGCGTCGTCGAAACCTCGCATGAGGCGCCGCACGATCGGATTCGTCGAGCCGTACTTGTCGTAGTTGTTGCCAACGACGATGCCCTGTTCGGCCATGCCACCCGACATCTTCATTGAACGACCCCGAAGGCGCGCGTGGTTTCCTTCTCGACCGCGGCGACGTGGCCGCGGTTCGCTTGTGTCTGTTTGGTCGGGGCAGCAGGGTCGAGATCCGTTTGCATCTGCTTGACCGCGAAGCGTACGTCCTCGAGCAGTTTGCGGTTGGTCGACAGGAGGTCTGCAACGATGGCGATCAACAGCGTCTGGAATCCGGCGCCGACGAGGATCGATGCAAGGATGAGGGACTGGACGTGTCCGGTGCCGTTGCCGGTCGCCCAGAAGTAGACGAAGCGCAGTCCGGTCAGTACACCCGTGCCGAACAGAATGGCACCGAGCGTGCCGAAAAATGCGGCAGGCCGATAGATGACGAAGATCCTGAAGATCGTGTGGGCCGATCGCATCACGTACGAGTGGATGCTTTTGACCAGGCGAGACGGTCGCAGGAACCCGTTGACGCGGATCGGTACCGAGACGATCGACATGTTGCGCTGCCCTGCCTGGATGATCGTTTCCAGGGTGTAGGTGTAATCGCTGAATACTGTCAGGCGTTGGGCGGCATGGCGGCTGTAGGCGCGAAAACCGCTCGTCGTATCGGGAATCTCGGTACGGCTGACTGCACGAACCACCCAGCTGCCGATTTTCTGCAGCGATTTCTTGATCGGCGAGAAATGATCGATTTCGTCGATCGGCCGTGACCCGACTACGATATCGGCTTCACCCGCATATATAGGCCGAATGAGCGCGGGAATATCGGCTGCATTGTATTGGTTGTCGGCGTCGGTATTGACGATGACATCGGCGCCGCGTTTCAGGCAGGCTTCGAGCCCGGTCGTGAACGCGCGCGCCAAGCCCTGGTTGCGCGGATGTCGGACGATGTGGTCGACACCGGCGGCGCGCGCTACATCGACTGTCGAGTCGGTGCTGCCGTCGTCGACGATCAACCATTCGACCCTATCAAAACCCGGCACTCGGCGAGGCAATGCCGCCAGCGCAATCGGCAACGTGGCGGCCTCGTTGAAGCAGGGGATTTGAATAATTAATTTCATCGTCCGTGAGAGGTAGATTCGCCCCCGCGTCGCCGGATTTCAAATATTGAGAAAAACAATATCGTGTTTTGGCGAACGTCCATGAAATATAAATCAAATTGAATTGACAAAAAATTACGATAAATTACTTTCCATGATCGATCGTGGGCAGCAAAACGACGTCCCGATGCGATCGGAAACGCGCTGATTTTTTACGGTATGGTCAGTGTCCACGGGCGAACCGGCCACATGGATCGGTGTGTCGGTGTAGACGGGCTGTCTGTTATCTTGTAACCAAAAGTTGCAAAAACTGCGGCGGGAGGCGTGGGCGTCGGGTAGTCGGCAGCGCCGGGCAGAGGGGGAAGGAAGAAGGCGACACGTTGTATGCTGCACTGCACCTGACGAGGAAGGGCGTCGCGGAATGGAGGGGGCGTTGATGCGAGCGCGGAGGCGCGGCCGGCAGATCTTCCGGTGTCGGTCCAGGCGCACTGACGCATGAAGATCCGGCCGTTAGCTTCGTGGTGGGCAATTCTCGGCGAGCTTTTGCAGCCTTCCGTCATCGGACGTTCGGAGTCTTCGTTACTGCGCGCCTGACGCGTACCGTGCT
The DNA here is from genome assembly GCF_029633825.1 of Burkholderia contaminans. Taxonomy (NCBI): domain Bacteria; kingdom Pseudomonadati; phylum Pseudomonadota; class Betaproteobacteria; order Burkholderiales; family Burkholderiaceae; genus Burkholderia; species Burkholderia contaminans. The sequence goes on from NZ_CP090640.1 coordinate 1,986,569, forward strand.
GCCGAACGCAGCGTCGGTTGCAGGCCTGCGGCCGACGACGGACGCAGCGATGCGGGTCTTTTTTATGGATTCGCTGAGCGATCGTAATCAGAATCCCGGCAGATAACACGAAGTGTCGTTGTCTTCATCGTGAAGGCCGTAACTGCACGCGAACGGACCGATTCGATTTTTGGCGAGCTTGGGTGTTGGCTTGGGTGTTGAAATGTTCGATGTCCGTTCATCGCTCAACCGAGCGTTGATACGAATCGAATCGGGCTGGAGGAAGGTGGATTCAGCCAAAAGGACTGCAGTCGTGTCGGACTGAATGACGGATGCGTGCCGTAAGGGGGCAAAAGGGGCACGCGTGCGTTTGATCGCTCAAACGCCCGCGTGCCCCCAGTCACCTCAATGCCGGTGCGACGTCCTCGGCGCCGGGTCGGCCTTGACGGCCGGCGGCGTATCCGAGTCTTCGTTGCTGCGCGCCCAGAAGAACCGGTCGGGCAGGTACGCACCCATGCCGGGCCGGAACGCGTCACGCACGGCCTGGTACAGATATTCCTGCGCTTCGCGAACCGCTTCGGGCGGCTCCTGGCCGTTCGCGAGCAGCGCCGCGATGGCCGCGCCCAGCGTGTCGGTGATGCCCATCAGCCGGTGCGGCGAGCGATCCCACATGTCCTCGCGGAGCTGGCCTTCCTCGCCGTACAGCGTGTTGACGAGCCGGTGCGAGCCCGTCTCGGACGACAGGATGTACTCGCAGCCTTGCGACAGCAGGTGCGAGACGGCCGCGTCGAGATTCGGCGCCTCGGCGTCGCCGTCCGGCTGCGCGAGCGCGATCAGCGTCGCGTAGTCGGCGACCAGCAGCGTGGTTTGAGGCGCCAGCAGGTCGGCGATCGATTCGCGCAGGTCGTCGGCTGCGAGCACGTGCTCGTCGTCGAGCGTGAAGTCGGGCGCGAGCACGAGCGGCACGCCGTCGTAGTCGGCGACCACCTCGGCGATCGCGCTCACGACTTCCGCGCGCGTCGCCGCGCCGATCTTGAACGCCGCAACCGGCATGTCTTCGAGCAGCATGCGCGCCTGGGCGGCGACCACGTCGGGATCGAGGCCGGTCACTTCGTCGCAGGCGGCCGAGTCGCGCACGGTGTAGCCCGTCATGACGGACACGCCATGACAGCCCATGCTCGCCAGGGTCAACAGATCGGCTTGAATGCCAGAGCCGCCGGTGGGGTCGGACAGGCCAAAGGTGAGGACGATCGGAGGGGCGTTGCTGGACATGTAAAAATGGGGCAAGAGAAAAACGGGAAAGCGACGGGCATGCGGACGGCGAGGCGAAATGGGCGTTTTCGGCCCTGTGTTGCCCGGCAGGCCGCACTTTTCAGCCATTATGCGGCGGAATCCGGCCCGCACGACGGATTTTTTAGCGCAGCGCAACGTAGTCGCGTTACTCCAGCGCGATTGCTAGGCAGTCCGGCCCCGACACGGTACCATCATGGCTCCCGAATTTACCGACTTTCCCGACGCGGCTTAAGATGGAATACAAGAGCTGGATGTGCCTGATTTGTGGCTGGATTTACGACGAAGAAGCCGGGCTGCCGGAAGAGGGCATTGCCCCGGGCACGCGCTGGGAAGACGTCCCGATCAACTGGACGTGTCCTGAATGCGGCGCCCGCAAGGAAGACTTCGAGATGGTCCAGATCTGACCGGACCCTTGGCCCACGGACACACCGCTCAGGCCTCGCATCGGCCCGGCGCTCGCGCGCCGGGGCTTGCGCGAGCGAGTTGACGATGACAGGCGCGCGTGTCCATGAGGCCCGAACCGGCGAACGTTCCCCACCCTGACGCACTGCCCAACCCGCGCGGCGGAGCCGTGCGTGCGGCCGACGCATGGCTTGCGGCGGCCGCCGACGCTTTCGAGCATCGCGACGATGCGGCCGCACCGCTGTCCGCTGCAGCGGCCGTGCTGGCGGAAGCCGGCTGGCTGCCGGCCGCGCGTTTCGCGGGGCAGCTGTCGGCGGCTGCGCCGCTCGTCGCCACCGAGCCGACTTCGGCCGGCTGGCGTGCCGCGCTGCGCGATTTCCGCGCGGCAGTCGCACGCCACAACCTGCGCGAGCTTGCCTGCTCGCCCGTTCTCTTCGAACACTTCAGTGCCTTGCGTGCGCAAAGCGCCGCCGACCTGCGCGCGCATGCGCCGCTCGACGCGCTCGCGCTCGTTGGCCGCGCGGTGCCGCCAGCCGCGCTGCGCGTGCTGCCCGACGCGTTCGCGACCCGGATTCGCGCCCGCTACGAACAGGCGTTGCTCGGCGTGCTGCGCGCGGAACACGGCGCGCCCGATGCGGCACTCGACGAACTCGATGCGATGCTGGCCGCGCTCGCCGGCGACGATCCATACGATTTCTGGCGGCTCGCGGCCGCATGCGTGCGTGCGCTGCGTGCCAGCGGCGCGCCCGAACTGAAGCGATTTCTCGCGCGGACGAACCTGCTGCTCGGCGAGCACGCGCAGGGCCGGCGCAGTGCGCCGCCCGAACTCGTGCGCGAGACGGTGGCGCTGCTGTGGCGCGATTTCGCGCTGTTCGGCGCCGCGGCCGAGGATGTCGCGCTCGTCGACGTGCTGCACGACTACGGGCTGACGGTCGACTGGCACGTCGCGGGCACGCCCGCGTCCGAAGCGCTGTGGGAGGCCGATGCCGCCCGGGCCGAGCACGACGCGGTTGCCGCCGCGCCGACTCGCGCACTCGGCGTCGTGACGGTCAACGCGCATGCCTACGAGGATTTCCTGCAGACGGCCGACGCGTCGATGGCCGACCTTGCTACCGATCCGGCGAGAGCCGATGCGGGGGCCGCATGGCATGCGTCCGGCGCCGCCTACCGGGTCGGCACGGCCGCGTGCGCGCTCGGGCTCGGTCACGCGGCACTCCTGGCCGACACGCTCGGCCTCGCGTGGCGGCGTGCGGCGCACGGCGTGCCGCTCGCCGACGGCGGCCTCGATGCGCACGGCCACGCGTCCGACATGCTGCGCGCGGCGCTGCTGAAGATCGCAGCCGGTGTTGCGCCGCCGGACCTCACGGCGGCGTCCGGCGCGCTCGGCGCGGCGCTCGGCCGGGCCTGACGAACAAGGGGACGGACACGCGCCGGCGGCCCTTGCCGCGCGGGCCCGCAACACGCTGCCGACAGCGCCCGCGCGCGTGTTAGAGTGCCGTGTGATCCGTGCGCGCCGTTGCCAGCGCGGTGCGGCGTTGCTTGTTGATCGCGGCCCGGTCAGGCCGCGGCGTCTTTGCTAAAATTCAAACCATGTCAAAGCCTTCCGATCGCATCAATCTCACCAACCAGTTCCTGATCGCCATGCCGAACATGGCCGATCCGACGTTCTCGGGAACGGTGGTCTATCTTTGCGATCACAGCGAGCGCGGTGCGCTCGGCCTCGTCATCAATCGTCCTACCGACATCGACCTCGAATCGCTGTTCAACCGCATCGACCTGAAGCTCGACATCGAGCCGCTGCTGCACATCCCTGTGTACTTCGGCGGCCCGGTACAGACCGAGCGCGGTTTCGTGCTGCACGAGCCGGTGGAGGGCGCGAGCTACAACTCGTCGATGTCCGTCGAGGGCGGGCTGGAGATGACCACGTCGAAGGACGTGCTCGAGGCGGTCGCGACGGGCACCGGCCCGAAGCGCTTCCTGCTGACGCTCGGCCATGCCGGCTGGGGTGCCGGGCAGCTCGAGGAAGAAATTTCCCGCAACGGCTGGCTGACGGTCGCCGCCGATCCGCGCATCGTGTTCGACACGCCGGCCGAAGAGCGCTTCGAAGCCGCACTCGGCCTGCTCGGCGTCAGCTCGTCGATGCTGTCCGGCGAAGCAGGGCACGCATGAGTGGCGCGAGCGCGCGCGATGCGACGCTCCTGGCGTTCGACTACGGCGAAAAACGTATCGGCGTCGCGGTCGGCAACGCGCTGACGCGCTCGGCCCGTGCGCTCGTCGTAATCCAGAACCTGAACCGCGAACACCGTTTCAAGGCGGTTGGCGACCTGCTGGCCGAATGGCGGCCGGACGCGCTCGTCGTCGGCCTGCCGATGCATCCGGACGGCACGCCGCACGACATGACGCAGCAGGCGAAGCGCTTCGGCAACCAGCTGAACGGCCGCTTCGGGCTGCCCGTCACGTGGGTCGACGAGCGCTATTCGTCGGTGGAGGCCGAGGCCGGGCTGCGCGAGCGCAACGTGCGCGGCCGCGCCCTGGCCGACATGCTCGATGCCGAGGCCGCGCGCGTCATCCTTCAACAGTATCTCGATCAATTGTCCGACCATGAGCACCATTGACGCCGAGGCGCTTTACCGCGTCCTGCTCGACCAGATCCGCGCCGCGTACGGCACGGCTTTCGCCGAACCGGGCGGCCCGCGGCTCGCCGGCATTCACAGCGGCGGCGCATGGCTTGCCGAGCGCCTCGCGCGCGATCTCGGCGCGCCGGCGTTCGGTGTCGTGAACGTCGCGCTGCACCGCGACGATTACGCGAAGAAGGGGCTGCACAGCCAGGCCAGCCCGACGTCGCTGCCGTTCGAGATCGACGGCGCGCGCATCGTGCTCGTCGACGACGTGCTGTTTACCGGGCGCACCGTGCGCGCGGCACTCAACGAGTTGTTCGACTACGGCCGTCCGGCCGCGGTCGAGCTCGCGGTGCTCGCCGATCGCGGCGGCCGCGAGCTGCCGGTTGCCGCGCGCTTCGCGGGCGGCGCGCTCGACGTGCCGGCCGGCGCGACGCTCGTGCTCGCACGCGACGATGCGCAGTTCACGCTGCGCGTCGAGGCGCACGGCGCCTGAACGACACGCGAACCGTATCCCGGGCCGCTGGTTTTCACCGCGGCCCGTTTGCATAGTTGGAATCACGCACACCATGACCACCGACACCACTGGCCGCACCGGCAATCCCGCTGCGGCCGCGAGCCCCGACCGGTTCCGCTACGGCTTCCTGAAGGGCAACCCGCAGCTCACGAAAAACGGCGAGCTGAAGCACCTGCTGTCGATCGAGGGCCTGCCGCGCTCGATCGTCAACCATATCCTCGATACGGCCGAGCAGTTCGTCAGCGTGACGGACCGTGAAGTGAAGAAGGTGCCGCTGCTGCGCGGCAAGTCCGTGTTCAACCTGTTCTTCGAGAACTCGACGCGCACACGCACGACCTTCGAGATCGCCGCGACGCGCCTGTCGGCCGACGTGCTGAACCTGAACATCAATGCATCGTCGACGAGCAAGGGCGAATCCCTGCTCGACACGATCAACAACCTGTCGGCGATGCATGCCGACCTGTTCGTCGTGCGCCACGCGTCGAGCGGCGCGCCGTACCTGATCGCCGAGCACTGCGCGCCGCACGTGCACGTGATCAACGCCGGCGACGGCCGCCATGCGCACCCGACGCAGGGCCTGCTCGACATGTACACGATCCGTCACTACAAGCGCGACTTCACGAAGCTGCGCGTGGCGATCGTCGGCGACATCCTGCATTCGCGCGTCGCGCGCTCCGACATCCATGCACTCACCACGCTCGGCGTGCCGGAAGTGCGCGCGATCGGCCCGCGCACGCTGCTGCCCGGCGGTCTCGAGCAGATGGGCGTGAAGGTGTTCCACAACCTCGACGAAGGGCTGAAGGGCGTCGACGTGATCATCATGCTGCGCCTGCAGAACGAGCGGATGAGCGGCGCGCTGCTGCCGTCCGCGCAGGAGTACTTCAAGACGTGGGGCCTGACGCCCGAGCGCCTTGCGCTCGCCGCGCCCGACGCGATCGTGATGCACCCGGGGCCGATGAACCGCGGCGTCGAGATCGATTCGCAGGTCGCCGATGGCCCGCAGTCGGTGATCCTCAACCAGGTCACCTTCGGCATCGCCGTGCGGATGGCGGTGATGGGCATCGTCGCCGGCAACAGCGACTGAGCCCGTTTCGCGCATCCTTCATCAGGCATTCAACGCATTCAACGTATTCACAGACAGCGCATGAAGATTCATATCAAAGGCGGCACGCTGATCGACCCGGTCGCCGGCACCGAGCAGCAGGCCGACGTATTCGTCGCGGACGGCACGATCGCCGCGCTCGGCACGGCGGCGCCGGCCGGATTCAACGCGGACAAGACGATCGACGCGGCTGGCCTGATCGTCGCGCCCGGCCTCGTCGACCTGTGTGCGCGGTTGCGCGAACCCGGCTACGAGCACAAGGCGACGCTCGCGTCCGAGATGGCCGCGGCCGTCGCGGGCGGTGTCACGACCCTCGTGTGTCCGCCGGATACCGACCCCGTGCTCGACGAGCCGGGCCTCGTCGAGATGCTCAAGTTCCGCGCGCGCAACCTGCGCCAGGCGAATGTGCATCCGCTCGGCGCGCTGACGGTCGGCCTCAAGGGTGAGGTGATCACCGAGATGGTCGCGCTGACCGAGTCCGGTTGCGTCGGCTTCACGCATGCCAACGTGCCGGTGCGCGACACGCAGGTGCTGCTGCGCGCGCTGCAGTACGCGAGCACTTACGACTACACCACGTGGCTGCGCCCGCAAGACGCATTCATCGGCCGCGGCGGTGTCGCCGCGAGCGGTGCGCTGGCGTCGCGGCTCGGGCTGTCCGGCGTGCCGGTCGCGGCCGAGACGATCGCGTTGCACACGATCTTCGAACTGATGCGCGTGACGGGCGCGCGCGTGCATCTCGCGCGGTTGTCGTCCGCCGCCGGCCTCGCGCTCGTGCGCGAGGCGAAGGCCGAGGGGCTGCCCGTGACCTGTGACGTCGGTGTCAATCACGTGCACCTGATCGACGTCGACATCGGCTATTTCGATTCGCAGTTCCGGCTCGATCCGCCGCTGCGCAGCGAGCGCGATCGCGAAGCGATTCGCGTGGCGCTCGCCGACGGCACGATCGATGCGATCTGCTCCGACCACACGCCGGTCGACGACGACGAGAAGCTGCTGCCGTTCGGCGAAGCGACGCCGGGCGCGACGGGGCTCGAGCTGCTGCTGTCGCTGACGCTGAAGTGGGCCGACGAGACGCGCACGCCGCTCGCGCAGGCGCTGCGCCGCATCACGTCCGCGCCGGCCGATGTGCTGAAGCTGCCGGCCGGCCGCCTCACCGAAGGCGGCGCGGCCGACCTGTGCGTGTTCGACCCGCGTGCACACTGGCGTGTCGAGCCGCGGGCGCTGAAGAGCCAGGGCCACAACTCGCCGTTCCTCGGCTACGAACTGCCGGCCACCGTGCGCGCGACGCTCGTGGCCGGGCAGGTCGCATTCGAGCGCCACTGAACCACGCCGGACTCTCGCCATGATTGCCATTCGCAAGCTGCGTCTCGTCTTTCACCTGTTGCGCGGCATGGCGATCGTCGCGCTGCGTTTTTCGCACGTCACGCCCGCGCGCCGCGCCGAGCTGATACGCCGCTGGTCGCTCAAGCTGCTGCGGATCTGCGGGATGCGTCTCGTCGTCCATAACGACAGCGCGCGGCTCGACGCGAGCGCGCTCGTGGTCGGCAATCACGTGTCGTGGCTCGACATCTACACGGTCAACGCATGGCGGCCGACGCCGTTCGTGTCGAAAGCCGAGGTGCGGCAGTGGCCGGTGGTCGGCTGGCTCGCCGAGAAGCTCGACACCGTGTTCCTGCAGCGCGAGAAGCGCACCGAGGCGATGCGTGTCATGCACGAGATGGCCGAGCGCCTGCGTAACGGCGGGCTGATGTGCGTGTTTCCGGAAGGGACGACGACCGACGGGCAGGAACTGCTGCCGTTCCATGCGAACCTGTTCCAGGCCGCGGTGTCGGCCGGCTGCGCGGTGCAGCCGATCTGCCTGATGTACGAGGATGCGCAGGGGCGGCAGTCGGTCGCGCCAGCGTATACGGGCGAACTGGCGCTGGGCACGTCGCTCGACATGGTGTTGCGCGGCGGCCCGCTCGTCGCGCACCTGTACGTGTGTGAACCGATCGCGCCGGGTGGCGACCGGCGCGCGACGTCCGCGGCGGCGCGCGATGCGATCGCGGCTGCGCTTGCAAAGCTGCAGGAGAAGGTTGGCAAGCCGACGGCCGAGTCGCTCGCGGAATTGCAGAAGCATGCGTATCCGGCGACCGGGCTCGGCGCCGGTGCGGCGGGCGACGCGGCGGCCGAGGAGCCGGTGCCGGGGCGCGAGGGGTGAGACGCGGCGCTTCCGGCGGCCGGGCGAATCAGTGTGCCGTCACTCGCCGCCCGGCGTGCGGCACGCTTCGCACTGCACCTGCGTGACCGTGCGCCGGGCCGGATCGGCCGTGAGCCGCACGGCCGACAGCTGGTTCCCCCACACACATCCCGAATCGAGCGCGACGACGTTGTCTCGCACCATCAGGCCGAGTGCGGCCCAGTGCCCGAACACGACCGTCACGTCCTCCGTGCGGCGCCCCGGCACGTCGAACCACGGCAGGTAGCCGGGCGGCGCGCTGTCTGGGCCGCCGTTCGCCTTGAATTCCATCACGCCGTCGGGCGTGCAGAAGCGCACGCGCGTGAATGCGTTGAATGCGACGCGCATCCGGTCGCGCTTTTTCAGGTTCGGACTCCATTGGTTCGGCTCGTTGCCGTACAGGCCTTGCAGCGTGTCGCGCCAGTCGGGGGCGCGCAACGCGCGCTGCAGTTCGTCCGCGAGTTCGAGCGCGAGCGTGGCATCCCATTGCGGCAACACGCCGGCGTGCACGAGCAGCTTTCCGTCTTCGACATGCACGAACGGGCGATGGCGGACCCAGTCGAGCAGCGCGTCGGCGTCGGGCGCGTCGAGGATCTCGCCGATGGTGTCGCCCGGGCGCTCGGTGCGCAGGCCGGCGGAGACCGCGAGCAGGTGCAGGTCGTGGTTGCCGAGCACGACGGTCGCGCGCGGGCCGAGGTCGACGACCGCGCGCAGCGCAGCGAGGGAGCCCGGGCCGCGGTTGACGACGTCGCCGGCGATCCAGAGGGGCGTGTCGGCGGGGGCTGAAAGCTTGTCGAGCAAAGACTGGAAAGCTGAATGGCAGCCTTGGATGTCGCCGATGGCGATGGGGGGGAGGGTCATGAGAGGCAAGGTGTGACGAATCCTGGCGCTGATCGAAAAAGGGGGGCGATCGCTGGCGGGCGACTTCGCGCGTAATCGAACAATTTTAACGTATTGATTTGAATGCCGATTTTTTGGTGGCGGAGGAGCCGGCGGACTGTTTCAAGTTGTTAGCGACATGGCGTTTGACCGACGCAGCTTCTTATAATTGGCCGCTCCTCAACAAAATTAGCATTTCATGACTTTGACGGTTAAGGTCAGCAGTTAGAATGCCCGCCTTGGGGGGACGCGCACGGTGACGTCGCGTTCGGAGTTTGTGGCGGCCCTTGCTTGAGGCACGCCATGTATGACTAAAGGGAGCCTCATGATCCTGGTGACGGGCGGCGCGGGTTTTATCGGCGCCAATTTCGTAATCGACTGGCTGCGTCAATCCGACGAGGCCGTGCTCAACGTCGACAAGCTTACCTACGCAGGCAACCTTCGTACGCTGCAATCGTTGAACGGAAGCCCGAAGCACGTATTCGCTCGCGTCGACATCTGCGATCGCGCGGCACTCGATACGCTGTTGGCCGCCCACCGGCCGCGCGCGATCCTGCATTTCGCAGCGGAAAGCCACGTCGATCGCTCGATTCACGGTCCGGCCGAGTTCGTTCAGACGAACGTGGTCGGCACCTTTACGCTGCTCGAAGCCGCGCGTCAGTACTGGGGTGCGTTGCCCGAGGTGGAGCAAGCCGGCTTCCGGTTCCTGCACGTGTCGACCGACGAAGTGTTCGGTTCGCTGTCCCCGACCGATCCACAGTTCTCCGAAACGACGCCGTATGCGCCCAACAGCCCGTATTCGGCGACGAAGGCTGGCTCTGATCACCTGGTGCGTGCGTATCACCATACATACGGCCTGCCGACGCTGACGACCAATTGCTCGAACAACTACGGCCCGTACCAGTTCCCCGAAAAGCTCATTCCGCTGATGATTGCCAATGCACTCGCCGGCAAGCCGCTGCCCGTCTACGGCGATGGTAAGAACGTGCGCGACTGGCTGTACGTCGGCGATCACTGCAGCGCGATTCGCGAAGTGCTCGCGCGCGGCGTGCCGGGCGAGACGTACAACGTCGGCGGCTGGAACGAAATGACGAACCTCGACGTCGTGCATACACTGTGCGATCTGCTCGATAGCGCGCGGCCCAGGGCGCAAGGTTCGTATCGCGATCAGATTGCATACGTGAAGGATCGTCCGGGGCACGATCGCCGTTACGCGATCGACGCGCGCAAACTCGAGCGCGAACTCGGCTGGAAACCGGCCGAGACGTTCGCGACCGGCCTCGCGAAGACGGTATTCTGGTATCTCGACAACCAGGCGTGGTCCGACGAGGTGGCCTCGGGCGAATACCGCAAGTGGGTCGAGACCAACTACGCAGAGCGCGTTTGACAGGAGCGGTGATGACACGCAAGGGCATCATTCTGGCCGGCGGCTCAGGCACGCGGCTCTATCCGATCACGCACGCGGTCTCGAAGCAATTGCTGCCGGTGTACGACAAGCCGATGATCTATTACCCGCTGTCGACGCTGATGATCGCGGGCATCCGGGACGTGCTGATCATCTCGACACCGCAGGACACCCCGCGCTTCGCGTCGATGCTCGGCGACGGCAGCCAGTGGGGGATGCATATCGAGTATGCGACGCAGCCGTCGCCGGACGGGCTCGCGCAAGCGTTCGTCATCGGCCGTGACTTCGTCGGCAACGATCCGTCGGCGCTCATCCTCGGCGACAACATTTTCTACGGGCACGATCTCGCGAAGCAGCTCGAGCGCGCGAACGAGCGCGATGCAGGCGCGACCGTGTTCGCCTATCACGTGCACGACCCCGAGCGCTACGGCGTGGTGGAGTTCGACCGGAACTTCCGCGCGCTGTCGATCGAGGAGAAGCCAGCGAAACCGCGTTCGCAGTATGCGGTCACGGGGCTGTACTTCTATGACAACCGCGTGTGCGACATCGCGGCAGACATCAGGCCGTCCGCACGAGGCGAACTGGAAATCACGGACGTCAATTCGCGGTATCTCGCGGACGGCACGTTGAACGTCGAGATCATGGGGCGCGGCTACGCGTGGCTCGATACCGGCACGCACGATTCCCTGATCGAGGCCGCGACGTTCATCGCGACGCTGCAGAAGCGTCAGGGGCTCGTGGTTGCGTGTCCTGAAGAGATCGCGTATCGCCGCAACTGGATCGACGCGGAACAGGTGCTGAAACTGGCGCAGCCGCTCGCGAAGAATGCCTACGGGCAGTACCTCCGGAACCTTCTCACCCATCAGGTCGCATGGCAATCCACGTAACGTCAACGGCGTTGCCCGACGTCAAGCTCATCGAGCCGAAGGTTTTCGGTGACGCACGCGGCTATTTTTACGAGAGCTTCAACGCACGCGAGTTCTCGCAACGCGTTGGATCCGATGTCGAATTCGTTCAGGACAACCATTCGCGGTCGACCAAGGGGGTGCTGCGTGGGCTGCACTACCAGATCGAACATGCGCAGGGAAAGCTCGTGCGCGTGATCGAAGGCGAGGTGTTCGATGTCGCGGTGGATATTCGCCGCAGCTCCCCGAATTTCGGCAAGTGGGTCGGCGTGGTCCTGTCGGCCGACAACCATCGTCAGCTTTGGGTGCCGCCCGGTTTCGCGCACGGATTCGTCGTGCTGTCGGAGGCCGCGCAATTCCTTTACAAGACCACCGACTACTGGTTTCCCGAGCACGAGCGCAGCATCGTCTGGAACGACCCGGAGGTCGGCATCGCATGGCCGATCGACGGCGAACCGGTCCTGGCGCCGAAGGACGCGGCAGGCAAGCGTCTGAGCGAGTCCGATGTCTATGCGTAAGACCGACCCGAACGCCGCGCCGACGATCCTTGTAACGGGTGTGAACGGTCAGGTCGGCTTCGAACTGCTGGGGACGCTGCAGGGGCTCGGCCGCGTGGTGCCGTGCGACCGAGCGACGCTCGATCTGTCCGATACCGAACGCGTGCGGGCATTCGTGCGCGACGTGAAGCCGTCGCTGATCGTCAATCCGGCCGCCTATACGGCGGTGGACCAGGCCGAGAACGATGTCGATGTCGCGCGTCGGCTGAACGCCGACGTGCCACGCGTGTTCGCGGAAGAAATGGCGCGCAGCGGCGGTGCGCTGGTTCACTACTCGACCGACTACGTGTTCGACGGCACGAAAGCGGAGGCGTACGAGGAAACCGACGCGACGAATCCGTTGAACGTCTACGGCGCGACGAAGCTCGACGGCGAGCGGGCGATCGCGGCGACGGGATGTGCGCACCTGATTCTGCGAACGAGCTGGGTGTATGGCCGTCGGGGCAGAAACTTCCTGCCGACGATGCTGAGGCTGGGTGCCGAGCGACCGGCGTTGCGGATCGTTGCGGACCAGATCGGTGCGCCGACTTGGGCGAGGACCATCGCGGCCGCCACGGCGCACATCGTCGCGCAGGGCGCGGCGTCGAGCGACGCCGACTGGTGGGCAAGCCGCTCCGGTGTATACCACCTCACGTCGGCTGGCGCGACCTCCTGGTGCGGCTTTGCCGAAGCCATCTTCGCGACCGCGAAGGTGGCGCCTGCACCGCAGGTCGAGCCGATCGCGTCGAGCGAGTATCCGACGCCGGCGCGGCGGCCTGCGAATTCGAGATTGGTGCTGGACAAACTGAGTGCGACGTTCGGGCTGCAGATGCCGGACTGGCGCGAGGCGCTGGCGCTGTGTCTGGGCGAGTGATCCCGGTCTGCCCGCATGCGTGCGACCGTCGAGTGGGCGCAGGCCCGAGTGACGGTCGTGTCGGATCGTTCACGGGTGGCAAGGTGCTGGCCCCGGCCTGACGACGACCGGCGTGGCGCATTCGGCGATGTCGAGGTGACCGTTCGGTAACGATTGGATGCCGATCGGGACCGATGTGGGGCCGGATGGTTGCGCGGCAAGTGTCTTCGGGCCTGTTCTGGCGGCCGTTCCAGGGTGACGGTCGTTTTCGGGGGATTGGCGCCGGCTATAATTCCATTCTGGCCGGGTTGGGCATGACCGGCTGGCAACTACGCCGGCGGGTGTATGGATGTAAGTGGCGAAGGCGTTGGCTTCGCCAGCGAATACTAAATCTGGAGTGAATGTGATGTTAATCCCCGTCATCCTGTCCGGTGGTGCCGGTACGCGACTTTGGCCCGTCTCTCGCGAAGGGCATCCCAAACCGTTCATGAAGCTCGCCGATGGCGAGAGTCTGCTGCTGAAGACCTACCGTCGCGCTGCTGCGGTGGTTGGCGGCGGTGAGGATGTGTCGTGCGGAGAATTGCTGACGGTCACCAACCGCGACTACTACTTCATGAGCAAGGACGAGTTCGCGAGCGCGTCGCTCGGCGAACAGCGGCCCGGCGTGTTCATGCTCGAGCCGGCCGGTCGCAACACGGCACCCGCCGTGGCGATGGCGGCGCATCACGTCGCTGAAAAATACGGGCGCGACGCACTGATGCTGGTGCTGGCGGCCGATCACCTGGTGCAGGACCAGAAGGGTTTCGTGGCCGCCGTCGCGAGCGCGGCCGAACTGGCGAAGCAGGGTCGGCTGGTGACGTTCGGCATCGTACCGACGAGCCCGGATACCGGCTTCGGCTACATCGAGGCCGGGGAACCGGTTGGGGCCGGCCGTGCAGCGCTGCGCTTCGTCGAGAAGCCGGATGCCGCGAAGGCGGCCGAGTACCTGGCGGCGGGCAACTACCTGTGGAATTCGGGCATGTTCTGTTTCAAGGCCGGCGTCATTCTCGACGAGATGGCGCGTCATGCGCCGGACGTCGCCGCTGCCGCGGAATCATGCTGGGCAGCGGTGCAGGAAGCGAACAAGGCGTCGACGCAGATGCTCGAGATTCCCGCCGAAGCATTCGAGAAAATGCCCGACATCTCGATCGACTATGCGGTGATGGAGCGCTCGTCGAACGTGGCGGTGGTGCCTTCGAGCTTCGGCTGGAGCGACATCGGTTCGTGGGGCGCGGTGCGTGACCTGGTCGAGCCGGACGAGGACAGCAACCGTGCTGTCGGCGATGCGATCTTCGTCGATAGTCGCAACATGTACGTGCAGACGCAGGATCGCGTCGTGGCGTCGGTCGGCGTGGCTGACCTGATGATCATCGATACGCCCGACGCATTGCTGGTCGCGCATCCCGACCGCGCGCAGGATGTGAAGCAGGTCGTCGCGCGCCTGAAGAAACGCAATCACGACGCATACAAGCTGCATCGCACGGTGAGCCGCCCGTGGGGCACCTATACGGTCCTGGAAGAAGGGCCGCGGTTCAAGATCAAGCGTATCGAAGTGAAGCCGGGCGGGAGCCTGAGCCTGCAGATGCATCATCATCGCAGCGAGCACTGGATCGTCGTGAGCGGGATGGCCAAGGTCGTCAACGGCGATCAGGAAATCTTCGTCCGGACCAACGAGTCCACCTATATTCCTGCCGGGCACAAGCACCGCCTCGAGAATCCGGGTGTGCTGGACCTCGTGATGATCGAGGTGCAGAGCGGCGAGTATCTGGGAGAGGACGACATCGTTCGTTTCCAAGACGTTTACGGGCGCGCGTGATGCTGGGAATATTCAAAGCCTTGTGGAGCTACCGCGGCTTCATACTGGGGAGCGTGAAGCGTGAGTTCCAATCCAAGTACCGCAACTCCTTGCTGGGCGCGGCATGGACGGTGCTCAACCCACTGTCGATGATCGTGGTTTACACGGTGATCTTCTCCGGTGTCATGCACAATCGCTTGCCTGGGGTGGAGAACCGTTTTGCATACAGCGTTTACCTGTGCGCGGGTGTGCTTACTTGGGGCCTATTCACGGAGATCGTCGGTCGGGGGCAGAACACCTTCATCGAAAATGCGAACCTGCTCAAGAAATTGAGTTTCCCGCGTCTCTGCCTGCCAGTGATCGCGGTGGCCAATGCCTTGGTCAACTTTGGCATTGTGTTCGGGCTGTTCACCGTGTTTTTGATGTTTTCCGGTAATTTTCCCGGCTTGGCCTTTGTCGCTCTGATACCCACGATCGCTTTGCTGGTGTTATTTGCCGTTGGTCTGGGCATTACATTGGGTGTGCTCAACGTGTTCTTCCGCGACGTGGGCCAGTTCTTCGGTATTGTCCTTAGTTTCTGGTTTTGGATGACGCCCATTGTTTACTCAGTGAGCATATTGCCCGAGCGCGTTCAGTCTTGGATGCGCTTCAACCCCATGTCGCGGTTGATTGAAGCCTTTCAGACGATTCTGGTGCGGGGGGCTTGGCCCAACTGGTATAGCCTATGGCCCGTGTTGGTGTTGGCATTAGCGTTGTGCGGGTTGGGCTTTACTCTCTTCCGCAAACATGCGGGTGAAATGGTGGATGAACTCTGATGGGCACCATTGTCGTTAGAAATCTGGGCAAGGCCTACAAAAAGTACCCCTCGCGCTGGTCACGCCTATTGGAGTGGCTGGACCCGCGCGGCAAACCTCGTCACGAACTGCATTGGGTGCAGCAAGGCCTGAATTTTGAAGTACGCGCGGGCGAGGCCGTGGGCATTATCGGCATGAACGGCGCGGGCAAGAGTACCTTGCTCAAGATGATCGTCGGTACTACCCAACCTACCACTGGCTCCGTCGAGATGACGGGCCGCGTGGCGGCATTGCTGGAGTTGGGTATGGGCTTTCATCCAGACTTCACAGGCAGGCAGAACGCTATCATGGCGGGCCAATTGTTGGGCATGAGTGTAGAAGAGATTTTGACGCTCATGCCCGATATCGAGGCTTTCGCCGAGATCGGTGAGTACATTGATGAACCGGTGCGAGTGTATTCCAGCGGCATGCAGGTGCGGCTGGCCTTCGCCGTGGCAACGGCTCGCCGCCCCGACGTGCTCATTGTGGACGAGGCCCTGTCAGTGGGCGATGCCTACTTCCAGCACAAAAGCTTCGACCGCATCCGTGAGTTCCGCAAGCGGGGAACCACGCTTCTGATCGTGTCGCACGACAAGCAGGCTATCCAGTCCATCTGTGATCGCGCCATTTTGCTCGACGCCGGCAAGCTCGCTATGGAGGGCGAGCCCGAAGCAGTAATGGACTACTACAATGCATTACTTGCAGATCATCAAAATCAAAGCGTGCAGCAGGAAGTTTTGGAAAATGGCAAGGTGCAGACAGTTTCTGGAACTGGCGAGGCCGTCGTCGAAGATATTGCGCTGTTGGATATTAACGGAAAGCGAATCGAAGTAGTAGACGTCGGTCAATCCGTGACGTTACGCGTGGATGTGCGTGTTCATGCCTTTATCGAGCGTTTGGTATTGGGTTACGGCATTAAAGATAGATTGGGTCAAGTGGTTTATGGCACCAATACGGATTTGAAGAAGCAGCCTCTGGTTAATGTTCGCGCTGGTTCTTTGGTTCGGTTCAATGTTAATTTCTCGGCTTCGTTGGGGGCTGGGACGTATTCCATACAGACTGCACTGGTCAGCACTGATACGCATTTGGTCCATAATTACGAGTGGCGTGATCTGGCATTGGTTTTTAATGTCATTAACGTCAGCAAGCCGACGTTTGTGGGATTGGCGTGGATCGATCCGGAAATTGGTATAGAGCAACGATGAGATTTATTTCTTACGCACAGAATCTCGAGGATGTCATTCTCTGGCGTGCTTTGAAGGCAGTGGAGAAGGGTTTCTATATCGACGTAGGGGCTAATGATCCGAATATCGATTCGGTAACCAAGGCGTTTTATGAGCGAGGTTGGCGCGGCATTAATGTTGAACCACTGCGATCTCATTGGGATGATCTGCAGCGGGATCGTCCCGAGGATACCAATCTCCAGTGTGCGGCTGGTGCGGCCAGTGGTGAGCTAGATCTTTGGGAAGCTGATGTTCGCGGTTGGGCCACGTCTTCTCCGTCGGTGATAAAGAAACACCAGGAGGACGGGCACAACGGAACTTGGCACAAAGTGGCAGTGCGGACCCTGACTGAGATTTGCAAAGAATACGCCCCTAGTGATATCCATTTTCTAAAGGTGGATGTTGAGGGCTTTGAGCAGTCTGTCATTGCCGGAATGAATTTCGAGCAATACCGTCCTTGGATTGTCGTTGTTGAGGCGACGCTACCCAATTCGATAGTGGAAAACTATCAGTTGTGGGAGCCAATGCTGGTGCAGCATGGCTACAGCCTCGTCTATGCTGACGGTTTGAATAGGTACTATCTCGCTCGCGAGCATGGTGACCTAGCGGAGGCGTTTAAGTATCCTCCCAACGTGTTTGACGGTTTTGTACGGAGCGACCAAGTACTTTTGGAGGGAAGTCTTCAGAAGGCACAAGAACAACTGCATCAATCACAAGAGCATTGGTGTCAGTCACAAGAGCAATTGCATCGATTGCAAGAGCATTGGTCTCAGTCACAAGAGCAATTGCATCAATTGCGAGAGCAATTGCATCAATCGCAAGAGCAATTCCGGGCGGCCCAAGAGAGCCGCGCCGCGCTGCAGGCTGAGAACGCGCAGATGCGCGACCTTGCCGCACGTATGCAAGAGGTCGAGGATGCTCTGGCACATGCATCTGGACAGCATGCACAGGTCGCAACGCAATTGGCTGCAGTTTATGCGAGCAACTCTTGGCGCATTACTGCGCCTTTGCGGAAACTAAGCATCTTGGTGTCTTCCGCGTCGTTGAGGGGCAAGATCTTGACTAAGGTCTTGCTTCGATATGCAGCCGTGCGTATTGACCGATATCCGCAGGTCAAGCGCGTCATGTTGATGGTCCTTAATCGATTGCCCGCGCTGAAGGGGCGACTGGCCCGGATACTTGTCCAACAAACCTCGATACTTCCGGTGTTGCGTAAGGACGCAGAAGGCGGATTGCTGGCGAATCCAAGCGTATTGCCATCAGCACCGAGTATTCCAGAAGCAATGCTTTTGCCCGAAGTCGCGTCGAGCACGCGTCGATGGGTGCGTTTGGTCGGACACGTCGAGGGTCACTACAGCCTTGCCATCGTTAACCGAGGATTGGCTGGCGCATTGGAGCAGGTTACCCGGAAGTTGGTGAGTTTCGTGCCTTATCACGGAACGCCATATACTGAGGTTCCGAATTTGCCTCCTGACCAGGACGAAGTTCTGCATCAGGCGCTCCGAAGGAGTATTCCTGCCGAGGCTGTTGATGATGCGATTTCAATCGTCCATCACTACCCGTTTATCAATGACGATCTGCCTGCAGGGCAGCGAGGCATGGTGTTCTTTTGGGAGGAAACTTCGGTTCCAGAGGGCATTGTTAATCATATAAATGCTTTTTTTGACTTGGTGTGGGTTGCCGCGGAATCGGTTAAACGCGCCTTGATCAACTCTGGCTGTAGTGTTCCAATTTTTGTCATTCCTATTGGTATTGATCATCTCGTATCCGATGATGTACAGCCATTGGGTGATTTGCGTGTGACCGAGGGGCAGCGTTTCCGCTTTTTACATGTATCGTCGGTATTCGAACGCAAGGGTGTTGATGTGCTGCTGACATCCTATTTGAAGGCGTTTACCGCTGACGACGACGTTGAGCTATACATTAAGACGTTTCCCAATCCGCACAACCAAATTGGTGCGCAACTGAAGGAAATTAGCGCCGAATTTGAGAGACCTGCTCGCGTTGTCATCGATGAGAACCCACTTGACGACGAAGGGTTGCTGGCGCTTTATCGCACTGCACATGCCATGGTATTGCCAACGCGCGGTGAAGGTTTCAATCTTCCGGCAGCGGAAGCCCTCGCTATGGCTTTGCCTGTAATTACCACTGGTTATGGCGCTCAAGTTGATTTTTGCACCCGTGCGACGTCCACACTAGTGAACTTCCACTTCGCTCCGTCACGTAGCCACGTCCGGTCCAGTGACTCTTGCTGGATGGAGCCTGACGCGGCCGATTTGACCGCTAAGCTACGTATACTCCATAAGCGGGTCCTGGCTGAAGATCCGGAACTAAACGCTCAACGACAAGTCGCTTTGAACCACGTGCGGAGCACCTACCGTTGGGAAAATAGTGCGCGCAGTTTATTGGCGAGTGCGGGGTGGCTTGCAGATTGCAAACCAGTAAATAAATTCGAGTCATTGCACTTGGCATTGGTGAGTCCATGGGCGACACGCTGCGGTATCGCTGAATACAGCCACAAACTGCTAGTCGCCGTGAATGACAACCCGGGGGTACAGCTGAACGTTTATTGTGACGACCGCACGGATTCGGCCCCGGCTAATGCGCTGGTCAGTTGGCGCGTGGGCGCTAATGACACAGTGCCTGAAGTATTGGATCGTATTGCAAAAACGGATGCGCAGGTTGTATTGGTGCAGCATCAGCCAAGCTTGTTCCCGCTTTCTGAGATTTGCTGCCAGCGTTTGGCGGCATTGCATGATCAGGGGCGAGTAGTGGTATTGGAGTTGCATTCCACATTGCCGTTGCTGGAGGAGTGCCGTGTAACCGCGGCAGCAGTCAAGCTGTTGGCCAAGCTTGATCGCATCATTGTGCACAAGCCAGAAGACCTGAATCATATGTTGGCCCTGGGTCTGGCCGATAACGTAATGCTTTTGCATCATGGTGTAATCCAGCCATTGGACGAGCCTCATGAACAAGGTGCACGCGCAGAACTCGGAATACCAGGTGATGCGCTGGTTTTAGGATGTTTTGGTTTCGCCCTTCCGCATAAAGGTATCGATACGTTGGTTGAAGTTATCGAGCCGCTTTCAAAGGCCGTCGGGCGAGCTGTTCATCTGGTCGCATTGAATTCGATACTTGATGAGCGCAGTGAGCAAATAATATTGCACTGTCAGGAGCGCGCACGTCAGCTAGGTGTGAATGATAAAATTTCGTGGATTACCGACTATCGATCAATAGAAACCTGCCAGAGGCTTTTGGGTGCGGCGGATTACATTGTGTTTCCGTACCGAGATACTCGCGAAAGTGCCAGCGGTGCTGTAACTATTGGCTTGTCTACACTTAAGCCAGTTTTGGTTAGCCCATTGGAGATTTTTTCCGATTTGGCAGATGTGACTTGGAAGATGGAAGGGAACGGCGCCGCGGATGTCCTTCGTGCGGTGCAGAGTCTGCATGCTCAATCCCAACTCACTACCGATTTGATTGAGCGCCAACGCGCTTGGCTTCAAGCTCGAGATTGGAGCAAGTTGTCGACTCGTTTGCTGACTTTGATGGCGACACTGCGTCGAGAGCGTCAACTAGCAGATGTAGTGGCTCCTGCTCGCCATGACTGGCTAGCGATGTGGGAGGAAAATCAGCGGAAACAGTTGTTGGTCGATGTGTCGGAGATCTACCATCGCGATGCCCGAACAGGGATTCAACGTGTGGTCCGAAATGTGCTCGCTGAATTGTTCCGGACCCCGCCGGACGGTTATGAAATAAGGCCGGTATATGGTGATAAAGGCCAAGGATTTCGATATACAGGTAAATTCAGTCCTGAGGGGAGTTCTTGGCGCGATGGTTTGCCAATCGAGGTGCGGTCGGGCGATATATTCCTCGGTCTCGACTTGGCTGCGCATTTGTTTCCTGAGGCTGAGCAAGATATATCCGATTTTCGTCTTTCTGGTGCTCGTGCGTACTATGTAATCTACGATATTATTCCGCTGCGTGACCCACATCATACTGTTGCGGGAATAACCCAGGCATTTCATGCATGGTTGAGCTCGTTGGTAAACTGTGCTGATGGTTTGGTGTGCATTTCTCAGGCTGTTGCGCATGATGTCGAGGCTTGGTTGAGAAATCAGTTCCCGGATAAATCGCTGCCGAGAATTGACTATTTCCACCTTGGGGCGGATATTGATTTTGCAACACCTGTTCAAGATTCATCGGTTGAGTCGGATCGTGTCTTGGAGGCGATGAAGATCGATACGTCCTTCCTTATGGTCGGGACGCTGGAGCCGAGAAAAGGACATGAGCAAGTGCTGGATGCTTTTGAACAGCTCTGGAGAGACGGTCTTAAAGTCAATCTGGTAATTGCTGGAAAGCAGGGATGGATGGTGGATGGGCTGGCTAAACGTTTACGCAATCATTCTGAACTTAATAAACGCCTTTTCTGGTTGGAAGGTGTGAGTGATGTGTATTTGGAGAAGCTTTACGCCGCAGGGGCGTGTTTGATTGCCGCTTCTTACAATGAGGGATTTGGTCTTCCGCTGATCGAGGCGGCGCAGCATCGACTGCCGATTATCGCCAGGGGGATACCAGTGTTTCGAGAAGTGGCTGGTAAATTTGCATTTTATTTTGCTGGAGAAAAGCCGGAGGATCTGGCTCAATCCGTGTCTGAGTGGTTGAGTTTATATAAGGATGGGTTGCATCCGCGGTCAGGCGATATGCCTTGGCTTACTTGGAAGGAAAGTACAAAAATGATGCTCGAGAACGTTATTCCTGTTGCTGAGTCGCGGGAATGAATTTTCGCGTGACAGTCGTTTGAGGTCATTTCCTTTTTGGTAAGATAAATAACCTGAATTGTTTTAGTGAAAGATATGAAATCAGCAATCGTAACCGGTATTTCTGGCCAGGATGGCGCTTACCTTGCCGAGCTCTTGCTCGATAAGGGCTATCAGGTCTACGGCACCTATCGCCGCACGAGCTCGGTCAACTTCTGGCGCATCGAAGAGTTGGGCATCGCGAAGCATCCGAACCTGCATCTGGTCGAATATGACCTGACGGATCTGTCGGCAAGCATCCGGCTTTTGCAGACTACCGGCGCAACCGAGGTCTATAACCTTGCGGCACAAAGCTTCGTTGGCGTGTCCTTCGAACAGCCGGTTACCACTGCGGAAATCACCGGGATTGGTCCGCTGAACCTGCTCGAGGCGATCCGTATCGTCAACCCGAAGATTCGTTTCTATCAGGCGAGCACATCCGAGATGTTCGGCAAGGTGCAGGCCGTGCCGCAGATCGAATCGACGCCGTTCTATCCGCGCAGCCCTTATGGCGTTGCGAAGTTGTACGCACACTGGATCACGGTGAATTACCGCGAAAGCTACGACATCTTCGGCTGCAGCGGCATCCTGTTCAATCACGAATCGCCGCTGCGCGGCCGCGAGTTCGTGACGCGTAAAATTACTGACTCCGTCGCCAAGATCAAGCTCGGCCAGCTCGACGTGCTCGAACTGGGCAACATGGATGCGAAGCGTGACTGGGGCTTCGCGAAGGAATATGTCGAAGGAATGTGGCGCATGCTGCAGGCCGACGAACCGGATACCTTCGTGCTGGCCACGAATCGTACGGAGACGGTGCGCGACTTTGTGCGAATGGCATTCAAGGCTACGGGTGTCGACCTCCAGTTCAAGGGCCAGGACGAAAACGAGATCGGGGTTGATGTTGCAAGCGGCAAGACGGTTGTCAAGGTCAATCCGAAGTTCCATCGCCCTGCTGAAGTCGATTTGCTGATCGGCAACCCGGAGAAGGCCAAGCAGAAACTGGGTTGGGAACCCAAGACCACGCTCGAGCAGCTGTGCGCGATGATGGTCGAAGCGGACTTGCGTCGCAATGAGCGCGGCTTCTCGTTCTGAGGCGCCTCGGGCGCTGGTGACGGGGCTCGCCGGCTTCACGGGCCGTTATTTGGCACGATCGCTGGAGGCGGCGGGTTATCGCGTTTTTGGGACCGCGCACGGTTCCGAACCGCTGGGGCCGGACATCCATCAAGTCGATCTGTGCGACCGGGCGCAGCTGGCACGGGTCGTGGCAGATGTGCAGCCAGATGTGGTCGCGCATCTTGCTGCGATCGCGTTCGTCGCGCACGGCGATG
Source organism: Burkholderia contaminans (assembly GCF_029633825.1). Classification (NCBI taxonomy): domain Bacteria; kingdom Pseudomonadati; phylum Pseudomonadota; class Betaproteobacteria; order Burkholderiales; family Burkholderiaceae; genus Burkholderia; species Burkholderia contaminans. The sequence continues at coordinate 2,009,293 of NZ_CP090640.1, forward strand.
CGGATGCGATTTATCGCACCAACGTGGTCGGCACGCGCAACCTGCTGGAGGCGCTGGCGGGTCTTAAGAACCGTCCCAAGGCGGTTCTGCTGGCCAGTAGCGCCAATATCTACGGGAATGCGGCGGTCGAGATCATCGACGAGTCGGTGGAGCCGAATCCTGCGAACGACTATGCGGTCAGCAAGCTGTCGATGGAATATATGGCGCGCTTGTGGACGGACAAGCTGCCAATTGTCATCGCGCGTCCGTTCAACTACACCGGCGTGGGACAGTCCGGTCAGTTTCTGCTGCCGAAGATCGTCAGCCATTTCCAGCGCGGCGAGCGTGTGATCGAACTCGGCAATATTGATGTCGAGCGAGATTTTTCCGACGTGCGTCGCGTGGTGGATGCATATCGGCGCTTGCTGCAGCTTGCACCGATTGGTGGCGTCTTTAACGTGTGCTCGGGCCGGGCGGTTTCCTTGAAGGCTGTGATTGCGATGATGGAGCAGATCGCGGGCTACCAGATCGAAGTGCGCGTCAATCCTGCGTTCGTGCGAGCGAATGAAGTACGGCGCCTGCAGGGCAATGCAGCCCGGCTGGAGTCCGTTGTCGGGCCGCTCGAAGATTATCCGCTGGAACGCACATTGAGCTGGATGTACGACGAGGGGCATGGGTGAAGGTCGGCTTTGGAACGACGGCCCTGGCCCGGAGCATCGCTCGCGGCGGGGTGGACGGCATCGGCTCGTATACGCGGGAATTGGGGCGCGCGCTGCTGGCACAGGGGAAGATCGAGCTGATTCCTGCCGGCTATCGCGCCATGGTTGGCGACGGCGTGTTCCCGGGTGCTCACCCGCCCGTAAATCTGGGCCGGCATTCGGTCATGACGACGCTGGGCGCCGTGAGTTCGTGGACCTGCCTCGCCGAGAAGGAGCTTGTTGCGCAGCACATAGATGTGTTTCATGCGACGGACCACCTGATTCCCAAGTTCTCCGGCATACCTGTCATCGCAACGTTGATGGATGCCATTCCGTTGTCGAATCCCGAGTGGACGACAATGCGGCTGGCTGCGCTGCGACGTTGGCTATTGCGACGCTCAGGGGGCTGGGCGGATCATGTGATCACGATCTCCGAGTATTCGAAGCAGGCGATTGCCGAACATTTCCGCATCGCACCGGAACGCATTTCCGTCGTGCCTTTGGGCGTGCATCGCCGGTTTTTTGAGCAGATCGACCGAACGACTCGCGATGAGGTGTTGAAACGAATGGGCTTGCCCGCGCGCTTTTTCCTGTGTGTGGGAACCTTGCAGCCGCGGAAAAATCTCGATCGTGTTCTCGATGCGCACTCGAGCCTCCCGGCTGAATTGCGCCGTGAAGTACCGTTGATTGTGGTCGGCCGCGCCGGGTGGGGGTGCGAGAGCCTTGTCGCCCGCTTGCGCGCGCTCGAGGCGGAGGGCAGCGTTCGCTGGTTGGAATATTTGCCCGATTTCGATGTGCGTGCACTGATGCAGGCTGCAAGCGCACTGGTGTTTGCGTCGTTGGGCGAGGGCTTTGGACTGCCGGTTGTGGAGGCGTTCGCCTCGGGTCTTCCTGTTATCGCGTCCAACACGACATCCGTTCCCGAAGTGGCCGGGGAAGCAGCAGTCATGGTCGATCCCTGCAACTCCGGTGAAATTGCCGACGCCATGCAACTGTTGATCGACCATCCGCACGTGGCCGACGCCCTTCGCGCGGCAGGGCTGGAGCGCGCGCGCGAGTTGACCTGGGAGGCGTGTGCCGAAAAGACCCGCGCAGTCTATCGCGCTGTTCTGGATGGTTCATGTCGCCACTGATTGAATTTGCCTGGGAGAGTGCTGCGTGAAGTTGGGGGTGGATATCACCTGGATGGTTGGTAACTACCGTGGCATGGGACGGTTCGCCCGACAGCTGGTCGCACCGGTCAGTGAGTCGGTGCTAGGACTCGCCCCGAGCGGCGTAACTACCGACGAATGGCCGTGTATCAGCGATGGCCGCGGTTTCTTTCCATTGTGGGAGCAGATCGAACTGCCTCGGCTGTGCCGGGAGCAGAAGCTGGATTACCTGCTTTGTCCGTACAACACCGGGCCATTGCGGTCGACGGGCAGCACGCGGCTGATCTCCGTCATCTATGATTTGATCTTTCTGCAACCGTGGCGTGTGCTTCCTGCGTCGAGATCCTTGTATCAGACCGCCGGGCGGGTTTACCGGCGGCATGTCGTGCCCCGATTGGCGCGTCGGGCCGATGTCGTGCTAACCGTCTCCCAGTTTACCCAACGGGAGTTGGTGGAAAAATTCGGCCTGTCGGAGCAGGATGTGCACGTCATTCCGTGCTCGATTTCGGACAGTTGGTTTGCTCCCCCGCTGAGTCGAGCAGAGCGTCAGCCGTACCTGTTCACGGTGGCGGGGGAGGTACCCAGCAAAAATGTTGATCGTCTCTTGCAAGCCTTTGCATTGGCCAGGCCGACGCTAAGCGAGGATCTCAAATTGTGTATTGCCGGGATTAAAACCCCACATCACAAGTATTTTCTCCAACGCGCAGCAGCACTGGGGCTCGGAGGCCATGTCGAGCTACTCGGCTATGTTTCCCGGCAGGAGTTGACGATGTACTACCGGCAAGCGCGGGCGTTCATCTTTGCTTCCTTGTTCGAAGGGTTTGGCATCCCACTCCTCGAGGCCATGGCGTCGGGTACGCCTGTCGCGTGCAGTAATACAACATCGATGCCTGAGATCGTCGGCGGGTGTGGTCTGCATTTCGATCCGTTTTCGGTCGGCGATATGGCCGAGCAGATTCGCAAGATTTGCAGCGGCGCCGCCGCGGTCGATGTGATGGTTCGCGGGGGTATAAGCCGTGCTCGCACGTTTTCCGAGTCGACCGTTAGTCCGTTGATTCAGGACTTCTGGGAGCGTTTGTCGTGAGCACAGCCAAGAAAAAGCTGTTGGTCCTGACACCCAGATTTCCCTACCCGGTGATCGGCGGCGACAAGTTGCGGGTCTATCACCTCTGCAGGGTATTGTCCCGCCATTACTCGCTGACGCTGTTGAGCTTGTGTGAGACCCCCGAAGAGATGTGCGCCGCATTGCCGGACGACGGTGTATTCGATCGAGTCGAGCGGGTCTTTCTGCCAAGATGGCGTTCGTACGTCAATACTTTGCTTGCGCTGCCCACGCGTACACCGTTGCAGGTTGCCTACTACCGGAGCCGAGCGTTTGCGGCGGCCGTTTCCTGGCTGCTGCCGTTGCACGACGGTGTGTTCGTTCATCTGGTGCGCTGCGCCGAGTACGTGCGCAAATCGGATAAGCCGCGCGTCCTGGAAATGACTGACGCGATCTCGCTCAACTATAGCCGGGTCAAGCAGCTTAGGCATGCGCGAGGGCTCAAGTCGCGCGTGTTCGGCATCGAGGCGAAACGCCTGCTCGACTACGAGCGGATGATCGTCGACGACTTTGATCTGTCGGTGCTGGTCTCCAAGACCGACCGCGACTACCTGTTTCCCGGCGAATCGGCTCGGAAGGTGATGGTGTGCTCGAATGGTGTGGATTTGTCTGGCCTGCCGTACGTGGCGCGCAGCATGGCGAGCCGCCTGCTGATTTTCATAGGCGACATGCGGACGGTCCAGAACCAGGACATGTGCCGTTTCTTCGCCGAAGAAGTGTTGCCGTTGCTACGTAAGCGTGCGGGCTACCGTTTCAGGATCGTTGGTTCCATTGCGCCCGTGCTGGCTGAACGCTTCCGTGCCTACGAAGGTGTCGAGGTGACGGGGCGGGTCGCCTCGGTTGCGGAAGCGGCGTCGGACGGCGCGATTGGCGTGTGCCCGATGCGGATCGGCGCCGGGGTGCAGAACAAGATCCTTGAGTACATGGCGCTCGGGTTGCCGGTCGTCACCACATCGCTGGGGCACGAGGGCCTTGGCGCGAAAAGCGGGCAGGATCTGCTGATCGCGGATACGCCGGAGGAGTTCGTTCGCCGTATCGAAGGGCTGGTTTTCGATGAGGCATTTGCGGCCGAGATGGCCGCGCGCGCGAGGACGTTTGTCGAACGGGAACACGGATGGGAACGGATGCTAGCGCCGCTCGTTGAGAGGGTGGGCGCGTTGGTTGTATGAATGATGCGAACCGGTAAGCGCGCACTCGAGAGCGATGTCGCCTCGAAGGTCGTTTGCACTGCGAAGCCGTTCCTATCGCCTTGGACGACCAACTTGGCTTTCTGACCCTGAGATTGAAGTCGACGCGATCCAGTGTGCCCCGGCGCACGCTTCCATCACAGGTATTAACCGGGACTCAATCCGATAGGTAGTCCGGCCGATAGAGATAAATTGCTGAATGAAGGACGAGTTTCGCCATCGTGAGTCTTCCACCTGTAGCTGGCGACCTATCCATAGGGCCATCAAATCGCGCATGAACCATACAAGCACGCCGTTCTCCTCTACCAATGGGCTGTCGTTTTCCGGCGCCTGTTGCCCTGGTTGCGCTTGGCTCTGGCAAATGAGAGGTCGGCAGGACGCGGTGCACGAGCCCGTGACGCATGTCGCACGACAGGAGCGTCAGATCGATCCATGCCGGATTGATGGCAGTAGCGCTAACGATGTGCATATCGACACGGGGCTACTTTGCGAACGGCAAATCGCTGCATCGGTCGGTAATGTCCGTGACCGCTTCGGCTGGAGGTGGTGGTGAGCCACATAATCGTGACAGGCGCGAACGGCTTCGTCGGTCGCGCGGTCTGCCGGCTGGCACTGGCGGCGGGACATACCGTAACCGCGCTGGTGCGCAGGCCCGATGGATGCGTCGCGGGCGTGCGCGTATGGGTACATGACACCCCCGATTTCTACGGACTCGAAGCCTCATGGCCTGAAGACCTCGAAGCAGACTGCGTCATCCATCTGGCTGCGCGCGTCCACGTGATGCGCGACGAGTCACCTGATCCGGATGCCGCATTCAACGGGACCAACGTGACCGGCACGCTACGTGTCGCCGAGGCAGCGCGTGCGCACGGCGTGCGACGCATAGTCTTCGCGAGCAGTATCAAGGCGGTCGGCGAGCGCGACGCGGGCGCACCGCTCGCGGAAGACGTCACGCCCGACCCGCAGGACGCGTACGGGCGCTCGAAACTGCGCGCTGAGCGGGAACTCGCGCAGTTCGGCGAGACAGTCGGCCTCGACGTCGTGATCGTCCGGCCGCCGCTCGTCTACGGGCCGGACGTACGCGCGAACTTTCTGCGGATGCTCGACGCCGTGTCTCGCGGTACGCCGCTGCCGCTTGGTACGATTGCCGCGCGGCGCAGCCTTGTCTACGTCGACAACCTCGCGGACGCGCTGCTGCGATGCGCGACAGATCCGCGCGCCGCGAGCGGGTGCTTCCACGTCGCTGACGACGATGCGCCGTCGGTTGCCGGGCTGCTGCGGATGGTCGGCGACGCGCTCGGAAAGCCTGCGCGTTTGTTCCCGGTTCCGGCCGGAGCGTTGCGCGCACTGGGCAAGCTGACCGGGCGCAGCGCCGCGATCGATCGCCTGACGGGCAGCCTCCAACTCGATACCGGCCGCCTGCGGCGCGTGCTGGGCTGGCATCCTCCTTATACCACCCGGCAAGGTCTCGAAGCGACCGCCGCGTGGTATCGTTCGCGCGACATCCGATAATAAGCAACATGCCATTCGCGATTACCACGTGGCTCGCCGCGCTGGCGGTGGCCCTACCCGCCGCCGCCGCGTCGACGACGATCCTGCGCGCGCTGCTCGCCACCGGCCTGGCGTGGCGGCTCGCAACCGACATTCCGAACGACCGTTCGCTGCACACGCGTCCGACACCGCGTGTGGGCGGCTGGGGCATCGTACCGGTGAGCGTCGTTGCGCTGCTGTGGCTCGCGCCGCGGATGTGGCCGATCGCCGTTGCGGCGGCGGGGCTCGCGGCCGTGTCGCAAATCGACGACCGGCGCGGGCTGCCGGCGCGTGTGCGGTTCGCAGCGCATCTTGCAGCGGTCATCGCGCTGATCGCCGCGTATCCGGCGGCCGCGCCGTGGTGGCTCCTCGTGTGCGTCGGTTTCGTGATGGTCTGGTTGACCAATCTTTACAACTTCATGGACGGCGCTGACGGTCTGGCTGGCGGGATGGCGCTGTTCGGATTCGGTGCATATGCGGTCGCTGCGTTGGGCACGTCGCCGGATCTCACGGCGGGCGGCGCTGCGATCGCGGGTGCGGCGCTCGGCTTTCTTCTGCTGAATTTGCATCCGGCGAGGCTGTTTCTCGGCGACGCAGGCTCGATTCCGTTGGGATTTCTGGCCGGTGCGCTCGGCTACTGGGGTTGGCGGGCCAACGTCTGGCCAATCTGGTTTCCGGCGCTCGTGTTCGCACCCTTTATTGCCGACGCATCTGTAACACTTTTGAGACGTCTGTTACGCGGCGAAAAGTTCTGGCAGGCGCACCGGGAGCATTATTATCAAAGGATGGTTCGAGCGGGCGTAGGTCACCGCCGCACCGCTTTTTATTGGTACCTCATCATGCTCGCGGGCATAATCGTCGCCGTGTGGGCAAAGGGCCGCCCGGAATTGCAGCAGTGGCTGTCGTTCTTCGCGTGGTATGGCGTCCTGGCATGTATCGGATTGTTGATCGACGTGCGCTGGCGACGGTTTCAGTCGATCGCCGAAAACAACTCTTGAGGTGTCCCGCCGATGTTGCGATCCAAAGCATCATGGCTTTCGTTGAGCGCTTTCCTGTTTGACCTGACGGCGGTCGCTGCCGCGTGGTTGTTCGCTTATCTCATCCGGTTCAACGGTAGTGTTCCGCCCGATTTCATGAGCGGCGGCTTGACCTCGCTTGTCTGGGTGCTGCCGGTCTATGCGTTGATGTTCCATGTGTTCGGCCTGTATCGCGGACTGTGGGTATTCGCGAGCCTTCCCGACCTGATGCGGATCTCGAAGGCCGTGATCGGCGGCGGCGTGATCGTAATGATCGGTGCGGTGATGTTCCAGCCGTCACCGATCATCCCGCGCTCGGTGCTGCTCGTGTCGCCGCTGATGCTGTTCCTCGTGATGGGTGGCGCTCGTGCGCTGTACCGTGCAACGAAGGAGTTCTACCTGTACGGCGGGCTCGTCGGGCAGGGCAAGCCCGTACTGGTGCTCGGCGCGGGTACGGCCGGCGCCAGCCTCGCCCGTGAACTGTCGCGCTCTGGTGAATGGCGTCTGGTCGGCCTGCTCGACGACGACACGACCAAGCGGGGGCGCGAAATCTACGGCTACAAGGTGCTCGGTTCGTTCAACGATCTGAAGCACTGGACCGACGCGATGAAGGTCGAATACGCGATCATCGCGATTCCGTCGGAATCCGTCGAAACGCAGCGCCGCGTCGCGACGCTGTGCGTGCGCGCCGGCATCAAGGCGATGGTACTGCCGTCGCTGACCGCGCTGATGCCGGGGCAGGGGTTCCTGTCGCAGGTGCGGAACATCGACCTCGAGGACCTGCTCGGCCGCGAGGCCGTGACGATCGACACGCCGCATGTCGAGGCGCTGCTGCGCGGTCGTGTCGTGATGGTGACGGGGGCGGGTGGTTCGATCGGTTCCGAGCTGTGTCGGCAGATCCTCCGTTTCAAGCCGGCGCAACTGGTCGCGTTCGATCTCTCCGAATATGCGATGTACCGGCTCACCGAGGAACTGCGCGAGCGTTTCCCCGACCAACCTATCGTGCCGATTATCGGCGACGCGAAGGATTCGCTGCTGCTCGATCAGGTGATGTCGCGTCACGCACCGCACATCGTATTCCACGCGGCTGCCTACAAGCACGTGCCGTTGATGGAAGAGCACAACGCGTGGCAGGCGCTGCGCAACAACGTGCTCGGCACCTACCGCGTCGCGCGCTCGGCGATCCGCCACAACGTGCGTCACTTCGTGCTGATCTCGACCGACAAGGCCGTCAATCCGACCAATGTGATGGGCGCGAGCAAGCGCCTTGCCGAGATGGCGTGCCAGGCATTGCAGCAGACGAGCGACGGCACGCAGTTCGAGACGGTGCGCTTCGGCAACGTGCTGGGCAGTGCCGGCAGCGTGATTCCGAAGTTTCAGCAGCAGATCGCGAAGGGCGGGCCGGTGACGGTCACGCATCCCGAGATCACGCGCTTCTTCATGACGATTCCGGAAGCATCGCAACTGGTGCTGCAGGCGTCGAGCATGGGCCACGGCGGCGAGATCTTCATTCTCGACATGGGCGAGCCGGTCAAGATCGTCGACCTTGCGCGCGATCTGATTCGTCTCTACGGTTTCTCGGACGGGCAGATCCGGATCGAATTCACGGGGCTGCGTCTTGGCGAGAAGCTCTATGAGGAACTGCTCGCGGACGACGAGACGACCACGCGCACGCCGCATCCGAAACTGCGGATCGCCCGCGCCCGGGAAGTGCCGGACCATCTGCTCGATGAGCTGTTGCCGTGGCTGATGCAGCACCGCGTGCTCAGCGACGACGAGGTGCGGCGCGATCTGCGGCGCTGGGTGCCGGAATATCAGACGACCGTCGCGCCGGTGTTGCAAAGCGTGCCGAAACGGATCGTTGCCAGCGAGTGATCAGGCCGGCAATCGATCGTGCCGAGACAACGATCGATCGCGGAATCCATGCCGTTCAGTGGTGTACTGAACGGCATTTTTTATTGGTGAAATCACCGCGGATAAAGTCGTTGACGCGTGACGAATCCCGCCACGCGATTCTTTCAGCTTTACAACGATGTGGCGTTTATTGGAAGAGACCGAAAGCGCGAATTGGGGTGACGAGCATTGCCTCGATATGTCTGCGTATTTGAATGCCGGCCATTTCCTGCCTGTGTTTTCCTCAAGGTAGCCGTGCGATTGCCGTAAAGAACAAGAGTGAAAAACCAAATACGAGCTCTCCGGTTCATACCAATTCGATGAAACATATTGCCAGGGGAATCAGCGCGGCACTCATGGTGTTCGCGCTTGCCGGTTGCGGCGGCGGGGACGACGACGCAAGTCCGTCGGTGGCTACTGCGCAAACCGGCAGACTGTCGGCGCTGCGTGCGACCGGCAACGTGGTGAGTGCGGCGCCGATGAGCGCGACGGCACCGGTTCATGTCGCGCTGGTGCTCAAGCTGAATGACGAAGCGGGATTGAGCCACTTTCTGCAGGATGCGCGAACGCCCGGAAGCGCCCGCTTCGGGGCCGTGCTGACTTCCGCGCAGATTGCCGCGCAATACGCACCCACCGCTGAGCAGGTCGCCAACGTGGAGGCCTATTTGGGAAGTAAGGGCTTCACGAACATCAAGGTGGCCGACAACAACATGATCGTCGAAGCCGATGCCCCGGCCGGCGTAATATCCGGCGTGTTCCAGACGTCGCTCGTCCCGGTCGCGATGGCGGACGGCACCAACTCGCATATCAACACCGCCCCCGAGATTGTGCCCAATGCGATCAGCGGGGTCGTCCAGGGGGTTCTCGGGCTCGATACCGCGACTCGCGTGCATCCCAATTTCGTGCCCGCTTCCAATGCCGCCGCCCCGGCTGCAAATGCGTCGCCGACGACCTCCGCAGTCACGGTGGGCCATAACCCGACGGAATTTCCCGGTATTTATTCCGTCGGCAGCGCCCCGACGGCGGCCAACACCACGATCGGCATCATTGCCGAAGGCGACGTGACGCAGCCTGTGATCGACCTGGCTACGTTCACGAGCAACAACAAGTTGCCCGCCGTTCCCGTTTCGGTGATCAAGGTCGGGACGCCCAGCGCCGACACGAGCGCAAACATGGAATGGTCGCTTGACAGCCAGACCATCGTCGGGATGTCCGGCGGCGTCAAGCAACTCAATTTCTATGTTGCGCACTCGTTAGCGTGGAGCGACATTGCGCTCGCGATCAATCGCGCCGTGAGCGACAACACCGCCCGGGTCATCAATATGTCGATTGGCGGTTGCGAGAACTGGGCACCGACGGCCTCCATCGATACGCTGTTCCAACTCGCTGTCGCGCAGGGACAGACTTTCTCGGTGAGTTCCGGGGATGCGGGCAGCGTGGCATATGGCTGCACCGGCACATCGGTGCAATATCCGGCCAGTTCGCCCTATGTCGTATCCGTAGGCGGCACGAGCCTCTATACGAACGGGAATGGAAGCTACGCCGGCGAGACGGCCTGGAACTACAGCGGCGGCGGCACCAGCGGCTTCGAACCGATTCCGACATGGCAGTCGAACGTACCCGCGCTCAAGGGGCGCGCGCTCCGCGGCCTGCCGGATCTTGCATTCGATGCCGATCCTAATAGCGGCGCACAGGTCATCGTCGGCGGACAGCTCGTGACGGTGGGCGGCACGAGCCTGTCCGCGCCGCTGTTCAGCGCGACCTGGGCGCGGATGCTGTCCGGCAGTTGCGCGACGAAGCTGGGGTTCGCGGCGCCCACGATATACAGCGTTCAATCAACGACCGGGTCCGTCTTTCACGATGTCACCTACGGCAGCAACGGCGCATACAGCGCCGGTTCCGGCTGGGACTTCGTGACCGGCTGGGGCTCACCGATTGTCAGCGTGCTGAATTCGGCGATATGCGCTCCGACGTCGCCGATCTACGGCGGCTACATTAATGCAGGTACGATACTCAAGCCTGGGCAAATCGTTTATTCGCCGTCTCGAAGCCATGCGCTCGCCATGCAGGATGACGGCAACCTCGTGCTGTTTAACGCAGCCAATGGTGCCGCGATATGGAATTCCGGCACGTATGGCAACATCGGGGCGCATGCCGTCTTCCAGGCCGATGGCAATTTTGTGATATATGGCGCTAGCGGCAACGCGTTGTGGTATTCGGCGACCAACAGTGCGTCTTTCGGCCAGTATCTTGCCGTTCAGGACGACGGCAACATGGTGATCTATCGGTCTTCCTTTCCGGTATTTGCAACATCGACCGGTTCGAGCGTGTATACGAACTCCACAAGTGGCCCGGCCGTCTGGGCGGGTGGTGTCACCCTCGGCAGTGGCCAAAGTCTTACTTCAGGCAACGGTGCAAACGTGGTGACTATGCAGAGAGACGGGAACTTGGTGCTGGCTCGCCAGGGCGTTGCGCAATGGAGTTCGGGTACTTATAGTCATCCGGGTGCATTTGCGACGATGCAAACGGATGGCAATCTGGTCGTCTACAGCCCGACGGGCGTCCCGCTCTGGTATTCCGGTACCAGCGGATATTCGGGCGCGGTGACTGCTGTTCAGGACGACGGTAACATTGTGATCTATACACGACAGCCGCGCTGGAGCACGAATACCTCCGGAATCTAGTGGGCCGTGCCTCGCGGTGTAGCAACATCATCACGGCCCCGTAACCAGTCGCGGGCCGTGCGAGCCGGCTACCCGCCCCCCTCAATACCCCCGCTTCCCCTTCCTCACCACCATCCACCGCGGCGCCCTGAACCGCACGATGCTCAGATAGAGCCACACGTAAGTCAGCGCAAACAGCACGACGAACACGAACAGGTGCACCGTGTGCCGCCAGAACAGCGTTGCGGGTATCACCGCGACGAGGCAAAGCAGCCAGAGATAGGGCGACGTGAGCGAATTCCGCCGCGTCAGGTCATGCGCATGCTTCGTGCCGACGGCCCAGCGCATCAGCCGCTTGTACACGAGCATGTGCAGGTGCACGCCGTCCGGAATCCCCGGCGACATCCCGCGAATGAATTTCTTCCGGTAGATCGAGAAGCAGGTTTCGAAGATCGGGTACATGAACAGCAGCACCGGGTACCACGCGGACACCTCGCGGTTGCGCATCACGAGCATGATCGCGAGCTCCGCGAGCATGAAGCCGATGAAATACGCACCGCCGTCGCCGAGGAAGATCAGCCCGGCCGGGAAATTCCACAGGAAAAACCCGAGCACGGCGCCCATCATGATGATCGACGCGGACATCACGACCGGGTCGTTGACGTGGAACGCGACATACGCGAGCGACGCGAACATCATGAAGCTGACCATCGACGCGAGCCCGTTGAAGCCGTCGATGATGTTGATCGCGTTCGCGAGCGCCGCGACCGCGAGCACGGTGACGAACGCCGAAATGGCGACATAACCGAGCAGGAAGTCTAGCGGCGGCACGCTGATGCGCGTGACTGCAATGTTCATCAGCCAGAACGCCAGCGCGGCCGCGCCCATCGTGCAGAGCAGCCGCGCGCGCGGCGACACCCGCTTGGTCAGGTCCTCGACGAGGCCGGACAGGAAGGCCGGCATTCCGCAGGCGGTGATGCCCAGGATGCTGCCGGCGATCGTCGGATAGCGCCGGGACAGGATCAGCGCCGCAACGACGACGCCCGCGAGGATCCCGATGCCCCCGACCCGCGGCACGGGCCGCACGTGGAATTTCTGCACGCCGGCCAGGTCGCTGTCGATCGAGAATTTCTCGTGAAGGTGCGCATAGCGCACGATGAACAGCGTGACGAGCAGGGAGACGATGAAGCCGGACGCGAAGCTGAGCATGGGATCGCTCGAAAAATGGACAGCGGATTATACAAAACCGCGTGGGTTCCCCTCCTGCCATCGCCAGTGGTCGGCGCACATTTCCTCGATACCGAGCGTCGCGCGCCAGCCGATGATGTCGGCCGCGGCCTGCGGATTCGCGTAGCACTCGGCGATATCGCCCGGGCGGCGCGCGACGAGCTCGTACGGCACCGGGCGGCCCGACGCCTTTTCGAATGCACGCACGACTTCCAGCACGCTGTAGCCCTGGCCCGTGCCGAGGTTCACGACGAAGCTCGCGTCGCGCTTCGCGAGCGCGTCGAGTGCGGCGATGTGCCCCTTCGCGAGATCGACCACGTGGATGTAGTCGCGCACGCCGGTGCCGTCCGGCGTCGGGTAGTCGGAGCCGAACACGCGCAGCCTTTCCAGCTTGCCGACCGCGACCTGCGCGACGTACGGCATCAGGTTGTTCGGGATGCCGGCCGGATCCTCGCCGATCAGCCCGCTCGCATGTGCGCCGACCGGGTTGAAGTAGCGCAGCGTCGCGATGCGCCACGACGGGTCGGAAACCTCGAGATCGCGCAGGATCTGCTCGGCGATCAGCTTCGACTGGCCATACGGGTTCGTCGCGGACAGCGGGAACGATTCGTCGATCGGCGAGCGCTCGGGCACGCCGTATACGGTCGCGGACGAGCTGAACACGAACTGCCTGACGTTGCGCTTGCGCATCACCTTGAGCACGGCGAGCAGGCCGCCGATGTTGTTCTGGTAGTACTCGAGCGGCTTCGCGACCGATTCACCGACGGCCTTGAGCGCCGCGAAATGGATCGTGCCGGTGATCGGGTGCGCATCGAATACCTTGGCGAGCGCGGCTTCGTCGCACACGTCGACCTGATGGAACGCGGGCGTCTTGCCCGTGATCCGCTCGATGCGGCGCACGGATTCGGCCTTGCTGTTGACGAGGTTGTCGACGATCACGACATCGTAGCCGTTGTCGAGCAGCTCGACGGCCGTGTGCGAGCCGATGTAGCCCGCGCCGCCGGTAACGAGGATGGTGCCTTTAGCGGTCATTGCAGATGCGCTCCTTCAAAGTGTGAATCCGGTCAACGAATGGATGGTCTCCCGATAGCGCTCGACGACCTGTTGCTCGTCGAACTCCGCCGCGACCTTTTGCCGGCCGCGTGCGCCCAGCGCTGCCCGGCCTTCCGGTCCGAGCGCGATCATGCGATTCAGTTGTTCCGCGAGGCTCGCGCTGTCGCGCACGCGGCACAGGAACCCCGTTTCGCCGTCGGCGACGACGTCGCGGCAGCCCGGCACGTCGGTCGCGACGATCGGGCGGCCCATCGCCGATGCTTCCATCAGCGTACGCGGCACGCCTTCGCGGTACGACGGCAGTACGACGCAGTCGGCCGCCGCGATATGCGGGCGCACGTCGTGCGCTTCGCCGAGATATTCGATCACGCCTTCGGCGGCCCACGCATCGACATCCGCGCGGCCGATCGCGCTTGGATTATCGACGCCGAGCGGCCCGAGCAGCTGGAAGCGCGCGTTCGGGAAGCGCGTACGCACGATGCGCGCGGCCTCCACATATTCGCGCACACCCTTGTCCCATAGCAGCCGGCCGATCAGGATGAAGACAGGTGCGTCGCCGGCCGGCAGCGGCACCGGCGCGAACTGTTCGAGATCGACGCCTTCGCCGTGCAGCAGCCGCGCGCGTTCGGGATGCGCGAGCAACTGCTCATCGGTGAAGGTCGCGAGATCGTCGCGGTTCAGGAACCACACTTCACGCGGGAAGCGGAACGCGAACCGGTACAGGCGCTTCGCGACGCTTGCCGCGCGGCTCTTCTGGATGAAGACGTAGCCGAGCCCGGTCGTCACCGCGATCGACGGCACGCGCGCGAGCCACGCGGCGACCGAGCCGTAGATGTTCGGCTTGATCGTGTAATGGAACACGAGATCGGGCTTCAGCGCACGGTAGTGACGCACCAGCGCGGCGAGCGTGCCGAGATCCTCGCGCGGGCTCGTGCCTTTCGATGCAACCGAGAGCGCCACGTAGCGGCAGCCCATCTGCTCGAGCAGCGGCACCGTGCGGTCGTGCGGCGCGATCACGATGACCTCGGCGCCGCGCGCGACGAGCGTACGGATCAGCCCGTGGCGATACGTGTAGATCGCCCAGGCCGTGTTGCAGACGAGCGCGATGCGCAGCGGGGAGGTGGCGGACATGAAAAAAGAATAAATAAAGCGTCGTAAATGCCGGATACGCCGAATGGGCGTCACGCGGACGGCCGCGCGGCGAACAGCGTCTGCTTGATCCGCTGCAACGTCCGGTACGGCGTCACGAAATGCAGCAGGTTCTTGGCGAGGCCGGCCCAGTCGTACGGGTTCAGCGCGTTGAAGTGGCTCAGCAGCAGCGTGAGCGTCGACACCAGCTGGCGCCGGCGCTTGGTCGCACTGATCCCGCCCTCGTTCAGTTCGTAATAGAGGCCCAGTTCCGGCAGGTTCGCGCAATCGTAGCGTTCCATTAACCGCAAAAAAAGATCGAGATCCTCGGCCGCACGGTATTTCGCACGATAGTTCCCCACTTCACGCACGGCGTCGATGCGCAGCATCACCGACGGATGCACGAGCGGCGAGCGCAGGAAGCGCGTGCGGCGCAGCGTGCCCGGATCGGTGGGCGGGGTCAGCATGAAGCGCGGTTCGCCGGCGCGGGACACGACTTGCGTCCACATGCCGACACAGGCCACGCGCGGGTGGGCGCCGAGGTACGCGCGCTCTTTGGCGAGGCGCTGAGGCGCGGCGAGATCGCCCGCGTCGATGCGCGCCGCATAGCGGAAGCCGCGCGCCGCGAGCGCATCGATGCCGGCCGCGAGCGCACGCTCGATGCCGCCGTTCTGCGGCATGCGCAGCACGTCGATCGTGAGGCCGGGCAGGTCGGGTGCGACGATCGGCGGCGTGCTGCCGTCATCGACGATCAGCACGTGCACGGGCGTGTCCTCGCGAAACGACGCGAGGGTCCGACCGACGTCGTCGTGCCCGTTGTAGGCCGGCATCAGCACGGCCACGTCGTCGAGCGGGGTCGGGCAATCAGGGGACGTCATGGTCGCAGCTTGAAACGGATGTAATAAAAATTGACGGCGGCGGCGGCCAGGTAGCCGGCCGCCAGCCCGACGAGCGCGCCGTACAGGCCGAGCCGCGGGATCGCGAACAGGTTGACGAGCGCCGCGATCGCGAGCGCGAGCAGCCATTTCGACAGCAACACGAATTTTGCTTGATATTTGAGAACGATAAGATTGCCTATCGCCTCGATGCCGGCCGGCACCGACAGCCAGACCGCCCAGCGGAAGATGTCGACCGAGGCCTCGTAGCCGTGGCCGAACACCTTGCCGACGATCAGCGGGGCGGCGGCGTCGAGCACGAGCGCGCCGGCCGTCATCAGGCAGGCCGTCATCGCGATCAGCCGGACGATGTTGCGGCGCAGCCGCGCGACGTCCTGCACGCGGTAGACGAAGGCGGGCGCGATCGTCTGCGCGAGCATCAGCGCGAGCGTGATCCAGTTCTCGTTGAGTTGCTGCGCGGCCGAGTAGCGGCCGAGATCGGCGAACGACACGTGACGCTCGAGCATCAGGCGGTCGAGCTTCAGGAACAGGTACATGCAGATGAGGCCGAGCCAAAATACGGTGCCAGCTGTTGCAAAGTGCCTGAACAGCGGTTTGTCGAACGTCCAGCCGAGCGCGCCGCCGTTACGATGCCGGTAGTACAGCAGTAGCGCGAAGCCGATTGCGGCGGCCTCGAGCGCCCACAGCCACGCGAAGCGGGCGGGGCCCGCGGCCGCGCGGACCAGCAGCCAGACGAGCAGCGCCTTCACCAGCGCGGTGACCATGCTGGTGACGAGCTGCGGCTTGCTGTAGGTCATGCTCTGCAGCCACGCGTTGATGACGCCGACGAACGGCTCGCGGAACACCATCGTGACCGCGAGGCCCGCGAGCATCGCGCCGACCAGCGGATCGAAGGCGCCCGCGGCGATCGCGATCCAGGTCGCGACGAGCGCGGCGACGGAGACGGCGATGCGCAGCGCGAATGCGCTGCCGAGCACCGCGCCGAGCTGGGCGGGCGGGCGCTGGACGATGGTCGGGACGAGGATTTCCGCGCCGCACACCCAGGTGAGCGGCGCCAGTACCAGGAGGAGCGTATTCGCATACTGCCATTTGCCGAACACATCTGGCCCGAAATAACGGGCCAGCAGGCCGCTGATCGCGATCGCGACGCCGATCTGCGTGAGCCGTTCGAGCCCCAGCCAGACGAGATTCGCGACGGCCTTCGCGACGTCCGGGTTGCCGAAGCGCTTCAGCATGCGCGGCAGCGGCGTGCGCGCGAGGCGGCCGGCAGGGCGCCCGGAGGCTGCAGGTTGGCGGCGACGGGACGGCTAGGCATTAAAATGGGCGGTATGCGCGTCATCAAAACCCGCGATTATAAGTGGGATCGGGGTCGCTCCCGCCGTTCGGCGCCAGCAGTTTCACGCCGTGCCGGGCCCGCATGTATCATGCGCGGCACGGGCGAGCGGCGGCCAGGCAAGCCAGACAATTTTCCATGCACGCAACCGAGAGAAGAGAATCGATGATCTCCCAATCCATCTTCAAGGCATATGACATTCGTGGCGTGGTCGGCAAGACGCTCGACACCGACACCGCACGCGCGATCGGCCGGGCATTCGGCAGTGAAGTGCGTGCGCAGGGCGGCGATGCGGTCGTCGTCGCGCGCGACGGCCGCCTGTCCGGGCCGGACCTCGTCGGCGCACTGGCCGACGGCCTGCGTGCGGCAGGCGTCGACGTGGTCGACGTCGGTATGGTGCCCACACCGGTCGGTTATTTCGCGGCGAACGTCCCGCTCGCGCTGAAGGGCGGCGAGCGCCGCGTCGATTCGTGCATCGTCGTCACGGGCAGCCACAACCCGCCCGACTACAACGGCTTCAAGATGGTGCTGCGCGGCGCCGCGATCTACGGCGAGCAGATCCAGGCGCTGTACCGGCGCATCGTCGACGAGCGCTTCGAGACGGGCAGCGGCTCGTACGAACAGATCGACGTGGCCGATCAGTACATCGCGCGCATCGTCGGCGACATCAAGCCGGCCCGCCCGATGAAGCTCGTCGTCGACGCCGGCAACGGCGTGGCCGGCCCGCTCGCGACGCGTTTGTTCAAGGCGCTCGGCTGCGAGCTCGTCGAGCGCTTCACCGACATCGACGGCACGTTCCCGAACCACCACCCGGATCCCGCCCACCCGGAAAACCTGCAGGACGTGATCCAGGCGCTGAAGGACACCGACGCCGAGATCGGCTTCGCGTTCGACGGCGACGGCGACCGCCTCGGCGTCGTCACGAAGGACGGCAAGATCATCTATCCGGACCGCCAGCTGATGCTGTTCGCGGAAGAAGTGCTGTCGCGCAACCCGGGCGCGCAGATCATCTATGACGTGAAGTGCACGCGCCACCTCGCGCAATGGGTGAAGTCGAAGGGCGGCGAGCCGCTGATGTGGAAGACGGGCCACTCGCTCGTGAAGGCGAAGCTGCGCGAGACGGGGGCACCGCTCGCCGGAGAAATGAGCGGCCACGTGTTCTTCAAGGATCGCTGGTACGGCTTCGACGACGGTCTCTACACGGGCGCGCGCCTGCTCGAGATCCTCGCGAAGACGGCCGACCCGAGCGCGCTGCTGAACGGGCTGCCGGACGCGATGAGCACGCCTGAACTGCAGCTGTGGCTCGACGAGGGCGAGAACTTCCGCCTGATCGACAAGCTGCAGAAAGAGGCGAAGTTCGACGGCGCCGAGGAAGTCGTGACGATCGACGGCCTGCGTGTCGAGTACCCGGACGGCTTCGGCCTCGCGCGTTCGTCGAACACGACGCCGGTCGTCGTGATGCGTTTCGAGTCGGAGACGCAGGAAGGGCTCAAGCGTATCCAGGAGGACTTCCGCCGCGTGCTGACGGCCGCGAAGCCGGACGTCAAGCTGCCGTTCTGAGCGTCGGCGGCCTCGGGCCGCCACCGGCCCGACGGTGAGTCCGATCGTCGCGCCATCCCCGAAAAGCGGCGCACGCCACAGGCGTGCGGCCGCTTTTTGTCTGTCCGGCCCGTCGGCCGGGATAAAATCCCTCCTTTATGTCTGTCGCCGGCTGCCTGCCGGCGTTTTTTCAGCGTGCAAAAGATCCTGATCGTGCGCGTGTCGTCGCTGGGCGACGTCGTGCACAACATGCCGGTGATCGCCGATATCCGGCGCCGCCACCCCGATGCGCAGATCGACTGGCTCGTCGAGGAAAGCTTCGTCGACCTGGTCAAGCTCGTCGACGGCGTGCGCAACGTGTTGCCGTTCTCGCTGCGCCGCTGGCGCAAGAAGCCGCTCTCGGGCGCCACGTGGCGCGAGATCCGCGCGTTCCGCCAGCGCCTCGCGGCCGAGCAGTACGACCTCGTGATCGACTGCCAGGGCCTCATCAAGACGGCCTGGGTCGCGAGCTGGGCGCGCGGCCCGCTCGTCGGGCTCGGCAACCGCACCGACGGCGCCGGCTACGAGTGGCCCGTGCGCTTCTTCTATCGCAAGCGCGTGCCGATCGCGCCGCGCACGCACGTCGTCGAGCGCTCGCGGCAACTCGTCGCAGCCGCGCTGAGCGACCCGGCGCCGACGCCGGCCGATCCGGTCGACTTCGGCCTCGATACGCGCGCGGCGGCGCTCGCGGTGGCCGCGCTCGGCCTGAACCTGCCGGTGCCGTACGTGGTGTTCGTCCATGCGACGTCGCGCGCCGACAAGCAATGGCCGGACGCCGCATGGATCGAACTCGGGCAGGCCCTCGTGCGGCGCGGCGCGTCGCTCGTGCTGCCGTGGGGCAACGACGCGGAGCGCGCGACCAGCGAGCGGCTGGCGAAGGAATTCGGCGATGCGGCAATCGTGCCGCCGAAGCTGTCGCTGCCGGCCGTGGTCGGTCTGATCGACGGCGCGGCCGCGACGGTCGGGGTTGATACAGGTCTGGTTCACATCGCGGCCGCGCTGAAGCGTCCGACGGTCGAACTGTACAATTTCGCGACGGCCTGGCGCACCGGCGGCTACTGGTCGCCGAGCGTCGTCAATCTCGGCACGGCGGGGCAACCCCCGTCGATCGCGCAGGTGAAGTCGGCGCTCGCGGGCTTCGGTCTCCTGTAACGCTGACACACGCGCGAACCCACGCGAACCGACCATGAGCGAATCCCAGATCATCGAAGTCCCGTCCGCCGACTGGAGCGGACACAACCTGTCGGCGCCGCGCGAGCAGCTGCTGGCCGCCGTCGAGGAGGGCAAGGTGCTGTATTTCCCGCACCTGCGCTTCGCGATCGACGGCGGCGAGGAAGCGTTGCTCGATCCGGCGCTCGCCGACCCGAAACGCAAGAACATCAGCCTCGCGCCGAACGGCGGCGCGCTCGCCGGCGTGCTCGGCGACAGCGTCACGCAGTCGGCGGTGCGCGCGCTCGTCGCGCGCTTCCAGCAGCAGGCCGGCACGCTCGTCGACGGCCTCTTTCCCGAATACCGCGGCAAGCTGCGCGTCGCGCCGACGAGCCTGCGGCTGATGCAGGTCGAGACGCGCCAGACGTCGTGGCGCAAGGACGACAGCCGGCTGCACGTCGACGCGTTCCCGTCGCGGCCCAACTACGGCGAGCGCATCCTGCGCGTGTTCACGAACGTGAACCCGGCCGGCGTGCCGCGCGTATGGCGCGTCGGCGAGCCGTTCGAGGACGTCGCGAAGCGTTTCCTGCCGAAGATCCGGCCGCAATTCCCGGGTTCGGCGTGGCTGCTGAACCTGCTGCACGTGACGAAGTCGCCGCGCAGCGCGTACGACCACCTGATGCTGAACCTGCACGACAGCATGAAGGCCGATCTCGACTACCAGAAGACGAGCCCGCAGGAGACGATGCCGTTCCCGCCGGGCTGCGTGTGGATATGTTTCTCCGATCAGACTTCGCACGCTGTGATGTCCGGCCAGTTCATGCTCGAACAGACCTTCTTCCTGCCGGTCGACGCGATGGTCCGCCGCGAATGCGCGCCGCTCGGCATCCTCGAACGCCTGACGGGCAGGTCGCTGGTTTGAGCGCGCCACTTCTCCGTTGCAACACGAGGGTCGCCGCATGCTGAGGGTGATCTATCGCGCGCTGTGGTGGCTCGTCGCACCGATCGCCGTCATCCGGCTCTATGTGCGCTCGCGCAAGGAGCGCGGCTATCGCGAGCACATCGGCGAACGCTTCGGCCACGTGGCGGGCCGCTCGCGCGACGACCGTGCACCGCTGATCTGGGTGCATGCGGTATCGGTCGGCGAGACGCGCGCGGCGCAGCCGCTGATCGACGCGCTGATGCACGCCCGACCCGATGCGCGCATCCTGCTCACGCACATGACGCCGAGCGGCCGTGCGACCGGCGAACAGATCTTCGGCGATCGCGTGCTGCGCTGCTACCTGCCGTACGACATGCCCGGCGCGGTGCGGCGTTTCCTGCACGCGTGGCGGCCGACGCTCGGCCTCGTGATGGAAACCGAAGTGTGGCCGACGCTGATCGACGAGTGCCGCCGTGCGGACGTGCCGCTGGTGCTGACCAATGCGCGCATGTCCGCGCGTTCGTTCCGGCGTGCCTCGAAGTTCGGCGCGGCGACGCACGACGTGTTCGGCGGCTTCTCGCGCGTGCTCGCGCAGAGCCCGGCCGATGCGGAGCGGCTGACGTCGCTCGGTGCGCGCAACGTGACCGTGCTCGGCAACCTGAAGTTCGACATGACGACGCCGCCGGAACTCGCGGCGCGCGGCCATGCGTGGCGCGACGCGATCGGCGCGCGGCCCGTATGGGTGGCTGCGAGCACGCGCGAGAACGAGGAGGCGCTGGTGCTGCAGGCCTTTGCGGCCATGCGCACGCCCGGCGCGTTGCTGGTGCTCGTGCCGCGTCATCCGCAGCGTTTCGCCGAGGTCGAGGCGCTCATTGAGCGCAGCGGGCTCAAGTGCGTGCGACGCTCGGTGTGGGCGGCAGACAAGGCCGCGCTCGCGTCTGGCCGGCCGGCTGCCGAGCCGCTGCCGGATGACGTGACGGTGCTGCTCGGCGATTCGATGGGCGAGCTCGGCGCGTATTACGCGGCGGCCGACATCGCGTTCATCGGCGGCAGCCTGTTGCCGCTCGGCGGCCAGAACCTGATCGAGGCTTGCGCGGTCGGCGTGCCCGTGCTGATCGGCAAGCACGTGTTCAACTTCACGCAGGCGACCGCCGACGCGGTCGCGACCGGCGCTGCGCTGCAGGTCGA
This sequence comes from Burkholderia contaminans, assembly GCF_029633825.1. Taxonomy (NCBI): domain Bacteria; kingdom Pseudomonadati; phylum Pseudomonadota; class Betaproteobacteria; order Burkholderiales; family Burkholderiaceae; genus Burkholderia; species Burkholderia contaminans. The sequence continues at coordinate 2,030,986 of NZ_CP090640.1, forward strand.
GGATCCGCTCGATCTCGCGCACGTGCTCGATGCGCTGTTCGCCGACAAGGCGCGGCGTATCGCAATGGGCGCGGCCGGCGCCGCATTCGCGTCGCGCCACCGCGGCGCGACCGCGCGCACGGTGGACGTGCTCGCGGCACTGCTGCCGCCCGCCGAACGCGGCGTGCGCGCACTGCAGGACGCGCAGGACCCTTCCGACGACTAGGCAAAGGCGGCGCCATGCCGCCGGGAGCATGCGTGGCGGCAACCGTATGGCGCCGCCGCGCCGCTCAGACCGTCAGCAAACCCTTCTTCTCGATGAACGCGATCACGTCCGCGACGCCTTCGAGCGCCTTCAGGTTCGTCATCACGTAAGGCCGCTCGCCGCGCATCTTCTTCGTGTCGGACGCCATCACGTCGAGGTTCGCGCCGACCAGCGGCGCGAGATCCGTCTTGTTGATCACGAGCAGGTCGGACTTCGTGATGCCGGGGCCGCCCTTGCGCGGAATCTTCTCGCCGCCCGCGACGTCGATCACGTAGATCGTCAGGTCCGACAGCTCGGGGCTGAAGGTCGCCGCGAGATTGTCGCCGCCCGATTCGATGAACACGATGTCGGCATCGGGAAAGCGCGACAGCATCCGGTCGACGGCTTCGAGGTTGATCGACGCGTCCTCGCGAATCGCCGTGTGTGGGCAGCCGCCCGTCTCGACGCCCATGATGCGTTCCTCGGGCAGCGCGCCCGCGACCGTCAGCAGGCGCTGGTCTTCCTTCGTATAGATGTCGTTGGTGATCGCGACGAGGTCGTACTTGTCGCGCATCGCCTTGCACAGCATTTCGAGCAGCGTGGTCTTGCCGGAGCCGACGGGGCCGCCGATGCCGACGCGCAGCGGCGGCAGTTTCTTCGTGCGGCGGGCGGAGGAGGGAGCAGGTGCGTTCATGGCGGGTAGCGTCGGGTTCAGGAGCGGAACAACCGCGAATACTGGCTTTCGTGCCGCGCGGACAGGATGCCGAGCTGCGGCGCGAACGTGTTGACGGCGTCGGGCGGGGTCGCGAGCGCGCGGCGCACGGCCGCGTCGATCGCACCGCGCAGCGCGACGATGATGCGTTGCCCGGCGAGCTGGCCGAGCGGCACGGCCTTCAGCGCGGCGGACGTCTGGTTCTCGACCCAGCCGAATGCATAAGCGGCGAGCACCGCATCGGCGCTCGCGTCGTGCGCGGCGGCCGCGTATGCGAATGCGGTGGGCAGCGCGATCGGCGCAATCGCCGCGAGCGTCGCGCGGCGCTCGGCATCGCCCCATTCGAGCGACGCGCACAGCTGCGCGAGCGACCAGCCCATCTGTTCGGTCTCGCGGCGCAGTTCCGCCGATTCGCGGCTCGCGATGAACCACGCATTCTCGGCGGCGAGTGCCGGCGCGTCGTGCGCGTGCCAGCGCGCGAGCTGGTGCGCGAGGAACGGCAGCTCGCCGTGCGCGAGCACGTCGGTCAGGCCGCTCGCGATCCAGTCGCGCGCGGTATCCGCGTCGTGGATCAGGTTCGCGTCGAGCGCCGCTTCGAGCCCCTGCGAATAGCTGAACGCGCCGATCGGCAGCGCCGGCGACGCGAGGTGCAGCAGCGCGACGAGTTCAGTGGTGGTCATGGCCGTGGCCGTGCGCGCAACCGGGGCCATGCTGATGGTCGTGGTCGTGGTCGTGGTCGTGATCGTGCGAATGCGAGTGGCCGTGATGCTCGCCGAACACCTGCTGCGCAAGTGCGTAATCCTCGGCGAACGTCGCATCGTGCCCGTGCTTGTGGCCGCCGCCGTACGCACCGGCTTCCGGCTGGAACGGTGCGAGGGTCTCCTCGACCTGCGTGCCGAGGCGGCGCAACATGTCCGCGAGCACCGGGTCGGCTTCGAGCTTCAGGTAGCCGTCGCCGATCTCGACTGGCGTGTGACGATTGCCGAGGTGGTACGCGGCGCGCATCAGCGTGAGCGGATCGGCCGCGCTCACGCGCAGCACGGTCTCGGGCGCCGCGGCAATGCGCACGAGTGCGCCGTCGTCGGCGACGAGCACGTCGCCGTCGCGCAGGATCGTGCCGCGCGGCAGCAGGACCGCGACCTCCTCGCCGGTGTCGAGCGTCGCCGCGAGGCGGCTCTTGCAGCGGGCGTCGTAGGCGAGCGTGAGCGTCGGTGCGCGCGCGACGAGCGACGCGGCGAGTTTCACGTTCGGGGCAATGCGTTTGTCGAGGGTGCGCATGAATCGAAAACCGGCAATCGGATCAGAACAGGAAATAGCGCTGCGCCATCGGCAGCACCGTGGCCGGTTCGCAGGTGAGCAACTGGCCGTCGGCGATCACGTCGTAGGTTTCCGGATCGACGCTGATCGACGGGCGCCACGCGTTGTGGATCATGTCGGCCTTCGTCACGTTGCGGCAGTTGCGCACCGGCACGATCCGCTTCGCGAGGCCGTAGCGTTCCGCGATGCCCGCATCGGCGGCCATCTGCGACACGAAGGTCAGCGACGTGCGCGCGAGCGCACCGCCGCGGGTGGCGAACATCTCGCGATAGTGGACCGGCTGCGGCGTCGGGATCGACGCGTTCGGATCGCCCATCTGCGCCATCGCGATCATCCCGCCCTTCAGGATCATCGACGGCTTGATCCCGAAGAACGCGGGTTCCCACAGCACGAGGTCGGCCCACTTGCCCGGCTCGATCGAGCCGACTTCGTGCGCGATGCCATGCGTGAGCGCCGGGTTGATCGTGTACTTCGCGACGTAGCGCTTCGCGCGGAAGTTGTCGTTGCGCGTGCTGTCTTCCGGCAGTGCGCCGCGCTGCACCTTCATCTTGTGCGCGGTCTGCCAGGTGCGGATGATCACTTCGCCGACGCGGCCCATCGCCTGCGAGTCGGACGACAGCATCGACAGCGCGCCGAGATCGTGCAGGATGTCCTCGGCCGCGATCGTCTCGCGGCGAATGCGCGATTCGGCGAACGCGAGATCCTCGGCGATCGACGGATCGAGGTGATGGCACACCATCAGCATGTCGAGGTGCTCGTCGAGCGTGTTGATCGTGTACGGGCGCGTCGGGTTGGTCGACGACGGCAGCACGTTCATCTCGCCGCACACCTTCAGGATGTCCGGCGCATGGCCGCCGCCCGCGCCTTCGGTGTGGTACGTGTGGATCGTGCGGCCCTTGAACGCGGCGACCGTCGATTCGACGAAGCCGCCTTCGTTCAGCGTATCGGTGTGGATCGCGACCTGCGTGTCGGTGTCGTCGGCGACGGACAGGCAGTTGTCGATCGCCGCGGGCGTCGTGCCCCAGTCCTCGTGCAGCTTCAGCCCGATCGCGCCGGCCGCGATCTGCTCGACGAGCGGCTGCGGCAGGCTCGCATTGCCCTTGCCGAGGAAGCCGAGGTTGATCGGCCAGCCGTCGGCGGCCTGCAGCATCCGCTCCATGTGCCACGGGCCCGGCGTGCAGGTCGTCGCGTTGGTGCCGGTGGCCGGCCCCGTGCCGCCGCCGAGCATCGTCGTGACGCCCGACGCGAGCGCCTCGTCGATCTGCTGCGGGCTGATGAAGTGGATGTGCGTGTCGATGCCGCCGGCCGTCACGATCAGTCCTTCGCCGGCGATCACCTCGGTCGCCGCGCCGATCGCGATCGTCACGCCCGGTTGAATGTCCGGGTTGCCGGCCTTGCCGATCGCGGCGATGCGGCCGTGCTTGATCGCGATGTCGGCCTTCACGATGCCCCAGTGATCGAGGATCACCGCGTTCGTGATGATCGTGTCGGGCACGTCGGCGGCCACGCGCTGCGACTGGCCCATCCCGTCGCGGATCACCTTCCCGCCGCCGAATTTCACTTCCTCGCCGTAGGTCGTGTAGTCGCGTTCGATCTCGATCAGCAGTTCGGTATCGGCGAGCCGGACGCGGTCGCCCGTCGTCGGCCCGAACATTTCCGCGTACGCGCGGCGGCTCAAGCGTAGTGTCATGTGCTGTTCCTGAAGAGCGGGGCGCGGCTTACAGCGGCCCCATCACCTTGCCCTGAAAACCATAGACGGCCCGATCGCCCGCGAGCGCGACCAGCTCGATGGTGCGCGTCTGGCCCGGCTCGAAGCGCACCGCGGTGCCGGCCGCGATGTTCAGGCGAAAGCCGCGTGCGGCCGCGCGATCGAACGACAGCGCGTCGTTGACTTCGAAGAAGTGGTAGTGCGAGCCGACCTGCACCGGGCGGTCGCCGGTGTTCGCGACGACGAGCGTCAGCGTCGCGCGGCCCGCGTTCAGTTCGTGTTCGCCGTCGTCGGTGAGGATTTCGCCGGGGATCATGCGGGGCCTCACGGAATCGGGTGATGGACGGTCACGAGCTTCGTGCCGTCGGGGAAGGTCGCCTCGACCTGGATGTCGGGAATCATCTCCGGCACGCCGTCCATCACGTCGTCGCGCGTGAGCAGCGTCGTGCCGTAATGCATCACTTCGGCGACCGTCTTGCCGTCGCGCGCGGCTTCCATCAGCGCGGCGGTGATGAAGGCGACCGCCTCCGGATAGTTGAGCTTCAGGCCGCGTGCGCGGCGACGCTCGGCCAGCAGCGCCGCCGTGAAGATCAGCAGCTTGTCCTTCTCGCGGGGAGTCAGTTTCATGAAGGCAGACGTTCAGGAAAACGTAATTTTTATCGGTGCGCGCGCAACGGGGCGAACGCGCGGTTCATCGTAGCACCGCGCTGTTTTGCGTGCGTCGTGTATCGGTTATGTAAGGAGCAAGGCGCGTGCCATGTGCATGAAACGCAGCGCGATGCGCAATCGTGGTGCGCGATGCATGGGCAACGTGCAGCGCCCGCCGCGACACTGCGCCGAAACGGTGCGTGGCGCGGCCGCGCTCAGGTTTGCCAGAGGCGCAGCGGCCGTGCGTCGACGCCGTGCACGATCGGCCGCAGCTGCAGCCAGCACTCGGTGAAGTGCCGTAGCAGCGCTTCCATCGACGTCGACAGCGCGCGAACCAGCACGACGCCCGGCGTCACGCAGGTCGCGCCCGCGCGTAGCGTGCCGTCGAACGGCATCCGCGCGGCGAGCGATTCGGCGAGCGCGGCGTCGCACGCGGTGCCGGCGGCCCACAGCGTGCCGTACGCGGGGAAACCGGCGAGACCCTGCAGCGCGCCGCGCAGCGGGTCGTGCGCATCGAGCAGCGCGCGTTCGGTCCACAGCGGCCGGCCGTCGGCATCGACGAGCGCCGAAGTCGACGCGATGCGGCCCGCCGACCAGGTTTCGCCTGCCGCCTGTCGGCCGAGCTGCGACGCGTCCCAGCCGATCGCGCTGGCGCCCGCGCCGAGCTTGACCGTGAAATCGAGCGCAGCATGCGCCGAGTCGAAGAACAGGTTGTTCTGCGGCAGCCAGTCGAGCTTCGCGTGCTCGCCGACCGTGATGCCGATGCGCTGTGTCGCGTCCAGCCCGTTCGACTTGTACCACTTGGTCGCGCCGGGCGTCGTCAGCACCGCGTGCGTGCCGTCGCCGAGCGCGATGTCGATGTCGAGCCGGTCGCCGCCCGCGACGCCGCCCGGCGGGTGGACGATCACTGCGTGGCAGACCGCATCGCCTTCCGGGTACAGCGGCCGCTGCACGCGCAGCGGGCCGTCGTGCAGCCGGTGCGCGAGCGTCGTGCGCGCGCCGTGCCGCTCGAAGCCGAGTTCGAGGCGGCCGCGCCACGACTTGGCGACGGCGGGGCGGGACAGCGGGGCATGGGAATCTGGGGCGGACATCGGCGGGAAACAGGGGACGGGCGCGGTGAACGAGGATGCTACCGCAACAATATACGCTTCGATACCCGCGTTGCAGGGCGTGGCAACGCCGATCCCGCGCCGTGTCGTTTTGCCGGCGTGAGACCGACATGTGCCGTTCGACGAGGCGCCGGATCGATGGCCGGAAGCGACGCCGCCCCGAGCCACCTGTCCCGCTACACCGCGATCAGCTCGCGCACGCCGTTCGCTTCCATCTCGTGCGCGTCGCCGCCCGCGACGATCTCGCCGCGGCTCATTACCCAGTAGCGGTCGGCGATCGATCGGGCGAAGTCGTAATACTGCTCGACGAGCAGCACGGTCATCTTCGATTCGTCGACGAGCTGGCGAAGCGTGCGGCCGATGTCCTGGATGATCGACGGCTGGATGCCTTCGGTCGGCTCGTCGAGGATCAGCAACTGCGGTTCGCTCATCAGCGCACGGCCGATCGCGAGCTGCTGCTGCTGGCCGCCCGACAGGTCGCCGCCGCGCCGCGCGCGCATGTCCTTCAGCACCGGGAACAGGTCGTAGATGCGATCGGGCACCTTCGATGGCGCCTTGCGGCTCGCCGCGCCGACGAGCAGGTTCTCCTCGACGGTCAGCCGCGGAAAGATGTCGCGGCCCTGCGGCACGTAGGCGAGCCCGGCCGCGACGCGCGCATACGGCGGCATCGCGCCGAGCGCCGTTCCGCGCCACGACACGCTGCCGCTCTTCGCGGCGACGACGCCCATCAGGCAGCGCAGCAGCGTGCTCTTGCCGACGCCGTTGCGGCCGAGCAGCACGGTGAGCTTGCCGTCGTCGGCGGCGAGGCTCACGTTGCGCAGGATGTGGCTGCCGCCGTAGTACTGGTTCAGTGCATCGATCTTCAGCATCGCATCATCGTCCAAGGTAAGACTCGATCACCGCGTCGTCGCGCTTGACCTGGTCGAGCGTGCCTTGCGCGAGCACCGCGCCTTCGGCTATCACCGTCACGCGGCCGGTGTCGCCCGCGAGCGCCGCGACGAATTCCATGTCGTGCTCGACGACCATCATCGAACAGGTACCGCGCAACGTGTTCAGCAGCTCGGCGAGTTCCATCGTCTCGTGGTCGGTCATGCCGGCCGCGGGCTCGTCGAGCAGCAGCAGCGCGGGGCGCTGCATCAGCAGCATGCCGATCTCGAGCCGCTGCTTCTGCCCGTGCGACAGCTCGCCTGCCGCGCGAAAGGCCTGGCTTTCGAGGCCGATCAGCGCGAGCGTCTCCTCGATCTTCGCCTGCGCGGTGCGGTCGAGCCGCGCGCGCAGCGACGCGAGCCAGCCCTTGTCGGTCTGCATCGCAAGCTCGAGGTTCTCCCACACCGGATGCTGTTCGAACACGGTCGGCTTCTGGAACTTGCGGCCGATGCCCGCGCGTGCGATCTCGGGCTCGTTCATCCGCGCGAGGTCGATCGTCTGGCCGAGAAACACCTTGCCCGCGTCGGGGCGTGTCTTGCCGGTGATCACGTCCATCATCGTCGTCTTGCCTGCGCCGTTCGGGCCGATCACGCAGCGCAGCTCGCCCGCGTCGATCGCGAGCGACAGCTTCTTCAGCGCGCGGAAGCCGTCGAAGCTCACCTCGATATCCTCGAGGTAGAGGATCGTGCCGTGCGACGTGTCGATGCCGGGCGGCACCACGCGCCCCATCGACGCGGTGCCGCTGACGGCCAGCCCTTCGTCCTCGGGCGGCGGCGTGAATTGGTAGAGGGCCGTTCCGTTCATGCGCGTTTCCCCTTCGCGAGCACGGTTTCGACGAGGCCCATGATCCCGCGCGGCAGCAGCAGCGGCACGAGCACGAAGATCAGGCCGAGGAAGAACAGCCAGTATTCGGCGAAATACGCGGTAAACAGGCTCTTCGCGCCGTTCACCGCGAACGCGCCGACGATCGGCCCGATCAGCGTGCCTCGCCCGCCCACCGCGACCCAGATCGCCATCTCGATCGAGTTGCCGGGCGACATCTCGCCGGGATTGATGATGCCGACCTGCGGCACGTACAGCGCGCCCGCGATGCCGCACAGCACGGCCGACACGGTCCATACGAACAGCTTGTACGCAAGCGGGCTGTAGCCGAGGAACATCAGCCGCGTCTCGCCGTCGCGCACCGCGGTGACGACGCGCCCGAGCTTGCTGGTGACGATCGCGCGCGCGGCGATGAACGCGAGCACGAGCGTCGCGAACGTCAGCAGCAACAGCACCGTGCGCGTGCCGGGCGACGTGATCGCGAAGCCCGCGATGCGCTTGAAGTCGGTGAAGCCGTTGTTGCCGCCGAAGCCAGTCTCGTTGCGATAGAACAGCAGCATCGCCGCGAACGTCATGGCCTGCGTGATGATCGACAGGTACACGCCCTTCACGCGCGAGCGGAACGTGAAGAAGCCGAACACCCATGCGAGCACGGCCGGTACGAGCACGACGAGCGCGAGCGCCCACGCGAGATGCTGCGTGCCGCTCCAGTACCACGGCAACTGGTGCCAGTCGAGGAACACCATGAAGTCGGGCAGGTCGCTGCCGTACTTGCCGTCGCGGCCGATCTCGCGCATCAGGTACATGCCGATCGCATAGCCGCCGAGCGCGAAGAACAGCCCGTGGCCGAGGCTCAGGATCCCGCAGTAGCCCCAGACGAGATCGAGCGCGAGCGCGGCGATCGCGTAGCACATCAGCTTGCCGGTGAGCGTCATCGCGTACGCGGACAGATGGAACGCGCTCGACTCGGGCGCGACGAGCGCGGCGAGCGGCACGCCGATGCCGATTGCGATGCACAGCGCGATCAGCGCGAGCCACGCGCGCCGCGACAGCAGCGCGGGGCGGGGCGGCAGGCCGAGCGCGAAACCGTCTGCCGCGCGTGCGGCAGCGGCCGGCTTCGGCGAGTCGACGGTGGGGTTCGACAACGAGTGGGTGGTTGAAGTCACGTCAAGCCTCCGCACTGCGGCCCTTCGGGGCAAACATGCCCTGCGGACGTTTCTGGATGAACAGCACGATCATCACCAGCACCGCGATCTTCGCGAGCACGGCGCCCCAGAACGGCTCGATCGCCTTGCTCGCGAGGCCGAGCCCGAAGCCGCCGAGCACGGTGCCGGCGATTTGCCCGACGCCGCCGAGCACGACCGCCATGAACGAATCGATGATGTAGTTCTGGCCGAGGTCGGGGCCCACGTTGCCGATCTGCGACAGCGCGCAGCCGCCGAGGCCGGCGATGCCCGCGCCGAACGCGAATGCATACGCGTCGACGCGCGCGGTCTTCACGCCGACGCACGCGGCCATCCGGCGGTTCTGCGTGACGGCGCGCACGAACAGGCCGAGCTGCGTCTTCGTCAGCACGGCCCATGCGACGAATACGACTGCGAGAGCGAAGGCGAGGATCGCGAGCCGGTTGTACGGCAGGATCAGGTTCTGCATCACGGTCACGCCGCCGCTCATCCACGACGGGTTCACGACCTGCACGTTCTGCGCGCCGAACAGCATCCGCGTCGCCTGGATCAGGATCAGGCTCACGCCGAAGGTTGCGAGCAGCGTTTCGAGCGGGCGGCCGTACAGGTGCCGCAGCACGAGCCGCTCGAGCACGATGCCGACGAGCGCGGCCGTCACGAACGACACCGGCACCGCGACGAGCGGATACCAGTCGAACGCACCGGGCGCATAGCGCTGGATCAGCGTCTGCACGACATAGGTTGCGTACGCACCGATCATCAGGAATTCGCCGTGCGCCATGTTGATCACGCCGATCAGCCCGTACGTGATCGCGAGGCCGAGCGCGGCGAGCAGCAGCACGCTGCCGAGCGACAGTCCGGCGAACAGCGTGCCGACAATTTCGCCGCGGCGCTGCAGCGAATGCAGTGCGTCGAGACCTTGCTGCGCGGCGTCACGTACGCGCGCGTCGGGCTCCGCATAGCTGCCGTCGGCGTTCTTCGCGACGAGCGGGCGCAACTGCTCGATCATGTCGAGGTCGTGCCGCGCGGCCACCACCTGCACGGCTTCGAGACGCTTCGCCGGATCGGCATCGTGCAGCGCGGCGATCGCCCATAGTGCGTCGAGGCGGCGCTTCAGCGCGGGGTCGGTTTCCTTTGCACGCGCGCGGTCGATCATCGGCTTGAGCGCCGGGTCGGGCGATTTCAGCAACGCGTCGATCGCGTCGCGGCGTGCGGCGATGTCGGGCGATGCGAGCGCGAGCCCCGACAGCGCGCCCGTGATCTTCGTGCGCAGCAGGTTGTTCAGCATCACCGGCTGCGCGTCGCCGGCCGGCGTCGCGGCCTGCGTGAGCGCATCGTGCGCGGTGTCGCCGGTCTGGATCAGCAGGCGGCCGTCGCCGGTCGCGAGCGCGTCGCCGGTCGACAGTGCGTTGAGCACCGCGACGGCGCGCGGATCGGAGTCGGCGGCGAGCCGTTCGATCGCGGCCGTCTTCGCGTCGAAGTCGTCGCCGGCGAGCGCCGCGGTATCGGTAGCCGTCAGCGCGAACGCGGCGCGCGGCAGCCCGCCCGCGAGGGCGGCGCACGCGACGATCGCGACGGCGGCTCGGCGAAAGCGTGTAGGCATCGGGAATTCCTGTCGGGCGTGGGGAAGCGGATGCGTGCGGCGATGCGCGGGCGGTTCATCACGGCGAGCGCGGCCCGCGCAGCGGGTTCGGCATCGGCGTGCGAGCGGTACGTCGCGCGTGACACGCGACGTACCGCCCTGCATCAGGCGAGCGCCGCGCGCTGCCGGCGCAGGAAGGCCGGGATCGACGTGACGATGTCCGGCTTGCCCTGGTTGCCGGCGATGAACGGGCTCCACGGTTGCGCGCGCACCGCGGTCTTGGTCTTCCACACCACGTTGAACTGCCCGTCGCCGCGAATTTCGCCGATCATCACCGGCTTGTGCAGGTGATGGTTGCCGTCCATCGCGAGCGTGAAGCCCGACGGCGCGGCGACGGTCTGGCCGATCATCGCAACGCGCACCTTGTCGACGTCGGTGCTCTTCGCCTTCTCGACGGCCTGCTTCCACATGTGGATGCCGACGTAGGTCGCTTCCATCGGGTCGTTGGTCACGCGCTTCGCGCCGCCCGGCAGGTTGTTCGCCTTCACCCACGCGGCGAACTGGTCCTTGAACTTCGTGTTGGTCGGGTTCTTCACCGACATGAAGTAATTCCACGCGGCGAGGTGGCCGACGAGCGGCTTCGTGTCGATCCCGCGCAGTTCTTCCTCGCCGACCGAGAACGCGACGACCGGCACGTCGGTCGCCTTGATCCCCTGGTTGCCGAGCTCCTTGTAGAACGGCACGTTCGAGTCGCCGTTGATCGTCGAGATCACGGTCGTCTTGCCGCCTTGCGAGAAGTTCTTGATGTTCGCGACGATGGTCTGATAGTCGCTATGGCCGAACGGCGTGTAGACCTCCTGAATATCCGCGTCCTTCACGCCCTTCGATTTCAGGAACGCGCGCAGGATCTTGTTGGTCGTGCGCGGATACACGTAGTCGGTGCCGAGCAGGAAGAAGCGCTTCGCGCCGCCGCCTTCCGCGCTCATCAGGTACTCGACGGCCGGGATCGCCTGCTGGTTGGGCGCCGCACCCGTGTAGAACACGTTGCGCGACATTTCCTCGCCTTCGTACTGCACCGGGTAGTAGAGCAGCCCGTTCAGTTCCTCGAACACCGGCAGCACCGATTTGCGCGACACCGACGTCCAGCAGCCGAACACGCACGCGACCTTGTCCTGCGTGAGCAACTGGCGCGCCTTCTCCGCGAACAGCGGCCAGTTCGACGCGGGATCGACCACCACGGGCTCGAGCTTGCGGCCCATCACACCGCCGCTCTTGTTGATGTCGGCGATCGTCATCAGCGCGGTATCCTTCAGCGACGTCTCCGAGATCGCCATCGTGCCCGACAGCGAGTGCAGGATGCCGACCTTGATCGGGCCGGTGCCCGCATCGGCCGCGTGGGCGAACGGGCTCTTGCCCGCGAGCGCGAGCGCGCCGGCCATCGAACCGAACTTCAACAGACTGCGACGTTTCATCGGGTTCCCCTTGACGTGTTGGATATGCGTGCGCCTTGAAGGCGTCGGCCAACGAGTAACGCAAGGCATGTGCCAGTCGTGCGGATGCACGTCCGGCGTGCCTGCGCGGGGCGGTGCGGGGCGTCGTGACGGTGCGGATGATGCGTCGTGCAGCATGCGCGGTCCGTCGCGGTGCAGGTTCGCGGGCGTAAATGGTGCACGGTCGCGGTTCCCCGTTCCGGTGCCTGAGCCTGCGCGTCGGGCTGGAACCGTCGTGCACCACGACTTCGCATCACGCGGGCAGGGCGCGGGCGCAGCGCAGTGCCGTCGAAGTGATGAACCGGAGTGGAAAAGAGAAACGGGCACGCGATGCGTGCCCGTTCGGGGGATCGGTGCGGCCGGCGGCAGGGTGCCGGTCGGCGAGGCGGCGCGTGATGCGCCGCGGGCAGGATCAGTAACGCGGCACGGACGGATCGACGTCGCGCGACCACGCGTCGATCCCGCCTTGCAGGTTGTACAGCTTCGTGAAGCCGCGCGATTCGAGGAACATCGCGACCTGCGCGCTGCGCATCCCGTGATGGCACACGCAGACGATTTCCGCTTCGTCGTCGAGCTCTTCGCTGCGCGCGGGAATCTGCTGCATCGGGATCGACACGCTGCCGGCGATGTGCGCGGTCGCGATTTCCCACGGTTCGCGCACGTCGAGCACGACCGGCGCGGGGCGCGCCTTGTCGCCGAGCCATTCCGCGAGCATCGCGGCCGTCAGGATCTGCATGGGGGCTCCGCCGCTCAGAACTTGAAGCGCGACGGCTCGATCGCGTTGACGAGGTGGTCGATGTACGTTTCGAACACGTCGGCGACGCGGTACTGCTTGTCGTCGATGCGCGTGATGATCTGCGCCTTCATCACCGGACGGCCGCCGACGAATGCCGCGAGGCGGCCACCGACCTTCAGCTGTTCGAGCATTTCCTGCGGCACGACGGGCAGGCCGCCCGCGACGCAGATCACGTCATACGGCGCCTTGCCGGCCCAGCCGCGCGAACCGTCGCCGAGCACGACTTCCGCGTTGGTCACGCCGTCGTTGCGCAGGTTGTCTTCCGCGAACTTCGCGTTGGTCGGGTCGATCTCGACGGCCGTCACGTGCTGCGCGCGGTGCGCGAACAGCGCGGCCAGGTAGCCCGAGCCGGCGCCGATCACGAGCACGTTCTCGTGCTTCTTGACCGTCAACTCCTGCAGCACGCGCGCTTCGACGCGCGGGAACAGCATCTTGCCGCCACCCGGCAGCGGCAGTTCGAGGTCGGCGAACGCGAGATCGCGGTATTCGGCCTGAACGTAGTTTTCACGCTTGACGATCGACAGCAGTCCCAGGACGTCGAGATCCAGCACGTCCCACGGCCGGATCTGTTGTTCGATCATGTTGAAACGCGCGTTTTCGATATTCATGGTGTGGTCACGCAGCCTGGTCGGCCATCAGCGGGGATAGAGAAACTTCGTGATTGTACCAAACGGGGCGGCCGCGAAGCCTTCAGGCGGCCTGCAACAGACCTTTACCCCTTGCTCTTCTTGATCTGCGCCTCGAACGCGAGATCGAGCTTGCTCGCCTTGCGCGGCTTTTTGGGGCCAAATTCGTCGACGAACTTGACGAACTCGTCGAGCGGTAGCGGCTCGCAGCGCTTCTCGGCGGTGCCGCCGGAGCGGTCGACGAGATAGAACAGGCCGCCCGCCATCGCGACGGCCGCGAATTGCGGGTTGCCGGAGCGGGTCTTCAGGCGTTCGACCGCGTGGGTCGCTTTGGTGGTGCGCATCGTGCGGATTCTGGCGGAGCGTAAGCCCCACACTGTATCAAACCGGCCGCCCGCGTGCGGCCGGCCGGGCACGTCGGGCTCAGACCGTGCGCGAGTAGCGCTGCTGCGGCGTCTGGCCGAGATACGCGTCGAATGCCATCGCGATGTTGCGCACGACCATCCGGCCGGCCGGATGGATCGTCAGGCGGTCGGCCGCGATCGTCAGCAGCCCGTCGCGCTCGAACGGGCGCAGCGCGTCGAGTTCGCGCGCGAAATGATCGGCGAAGCGGATGCCGTGCGCGGCCTCGACGTGCGAGAACGGCAGGTCGAGGTTGCACATCAGTTGCGTGATCACGTCGCGGCGCAGCCGGTCGTCGGGCGTGAGCCGCACGCCGCGCGCGATCGGCAGCCGGCCCGCGTCGAGCGCGGCGCCGTAGGCGGGCAGGTCCTTCGCGTTCTGTGCGTAGACGTCGCCGACCTTGCCGATCGACGACACGCCGAACCCGACGAGATCGGTATCCGCGCGCGTGCTGTAGCCCTGGAAATTGCGCTGCAGCGTGCCGTTGCGCTGCGCCCGCACGAGTTCGTCGGACGGCCGCGCGAAGTGGTCCATCCCGATGTACACGTAGCTGGCCGACGTCAGCATGTCGATCGCGAGGCCGAGCAGTGCGATGCGCGTTTCCGGCGGCGGCAGCGTCGCGCCGTCGATCTGCCGCTGCATCTTGAACAGGTGCGGCATGTGCGCGTAGCCGAACACCGACAGCCGGTCGGGGGCGAGTTCGATGATCGTTTCCAGCGTGCGCGCGAACACGGAGACGGTCTGGTGCGGCAGCCCGTAGATCAGGTCGACGCTCACCGAGTGGAAGCCCGTTGTGCGCGCGGCGGAGAGCAGGTCGGCCGTCATCGCCAGCGGCTGGATGCGGTTGATCGCCTGCTGCACGACCGGATCGAAATCCTGCACGCCGAGGCTCAGCCGGTTGAAGCCGATATTGCGCAGGTGGACGAGCGTCGCGGGCGTGACCGTGCGCGGGTCGATCTCGATCGAGAACTCGGCGTCGGCATCCGGCGCGAGCATGAAGTGCTCGCGCGTGGCCGCCATCAGCTCGGCCGTTTCATCGTCGGACAGGAAGGTGGGCGTGCCGCCGCCCCAGTGCAGCTGCGTGACCGGGCGCGCGGGATCGAACAGCGCGGCCTGCAGCGCCATCTCGAGCTTGAGCTGGTCGAGATACGGGCGCGCGCGGCGGTGGTTGTTGGTCGCGATCTTGTTGCAGCCGCAGTAGAAGCACGCGGTGTTGCAGAACGGAATGTGGAAGTACAGCGACAGCTCGCTCGACGATGCGCCGGGGTCGCTTGCCGCACGGACATAGTCGGTCGGGTCGAAATCGTCGCGGAACTGCAGCGCGGTGGGATACGACGTATAGCGCGGCCCGTTCGCGCCGTATTTCGCGAGCAAATCGGGACGGAACAATGTGTCGGCAGAACCGGAACGCATGATGATCTCGCGCTTTTTAGATGCTTTCGAGTATATAAACGCGCGATTCGGCTGCATTGTGTAATAACGTCGCAGCCGGCGATGGCACAATGCGGGGTGGGGCTGCCGGCACCGCGTCCGGTTGCCGCACCGTCTTTTGTTGTTCGTTCGAGAGAGCCGAGTGTCCGTCGAATTGCCTGTCCGCCCGGCGTCAGCCGTCCCGCCGCCGCATGCGTGCCGCGAGGGCTGCGGTGCGTGCTGCATCGCGCCGTCGATTTCCAGCCCGATTCCCGGCATGCCCGACGGCAAGCCCGCCGGCGTGCGCTGCGTGCAGCTCGGCGACGATCTGCGCTGCCGGATCTTCGGCCGCCCCGAGCGGCCCGCGTGCTGTTCCGGGCTGCAGCCGGCCGCGGACATGTGCGGCGCGTCGCGCGGCGACGCACTCGCGTGGCTCACGCGTCTCGAGGCCGCGACGCGGCCGTCGCAACCAGGAGAGTGTTCAGCATGACCGCACCTTGCGCGCCCGGCCGGCGCTGTTTTCTCGCCGCAACCGTCGGCGCCATCGGCGTGACGCTCTCGCTTGCCGCGTGTGCGTCGACGTTTCCGTTCATCCCCGATCACTACACGTTCTCGCGCGGTGACGTGCAGAAAGCCGTCGCGCGCAAGTTCCCGTACCAGAAGACGGTCGCGCAGGTCGTCGACGTGTCGCTCGCGAACCCGGCCGTCAACCTGCTGCCCGACCAGAACCGCGTGGCCGTGCAGCTCGACGCGCACTTCGTGAGCCCGTTCCTGCGCGCGCCCGTCAGCGGCAAGTTCACCGTGTCGGGCCAGCTGGCTTACGACGCGCCGAGCCGCTCGGTCGTGCTGAGGTCGCCGGCCGTCGACAGCCTCGCGCTCGACGGCGACGCGCAGATGTACGCGCAGCAGGTCGGCGCGGCCGCCGGCCTGCTCGCGACGCAGTTGCTGACCAACTATCCGATCTATACGTTCAAGCCCGAACAACTGCAATTTGCCGGGGTGAACTACGAACCCGGTACAATTACGATTCTTACAAACGGCATACGCGTGGCGATCGTCGAAAAATGACGACGAACCGCGCTCGGCCGGAGGGGGGCCGCGCGCGGAAGAGTGGCCCATTCATTCGACCATTTCGGAGTTGGGCCACGGATGGACTGGATCCTGATCTGCAAGGCTTTGATCCTCGGCGTCGTCGAGGGGCTGACGGAATTCCTGCCGGTATCGAGCACCGGTCACCTGATCGTCGCGGGCAGCTTCCTGAATTTCAACGATTCGCATGCGAAGACGTTCGACGTCGTGATCCAGTTCGGCGCGATCCTCGCGGTCTGCTGGGAATACCGGCAACGGATCGCGTCCATCGTATCCGGGCTGCCGAGCCGGCCCGACGCGCGGCGCTTCACGCTGAACGTCGTGATCGCGACGATTCCCGCCATTGCGCTCGGCCTCCTGTTCGAGAAGAAGATCAAGGCCGTGCTGTTCTCGCCGGTCCCCGTCGCGTTCGCGCTCGTCGTGGGCGGCGCGATCATCTTGTGGGCCGAGGCGCGACAGCGCGAGCGCAGCGAGCCGCCGCGCGTGGTGTCGGTCGACGCGCTGACGCCGCTCGATGCGCTGAAGGTCGGCATCGCACAGTGTTTTGCGCTGATTCCCGGCATGTCGCGCTCGGGCTCGACGATCATCGGCGGGATGCTGTTCGGCCTCGACCGGCGCGTGGCCACCGAATTCTCGTTCTTCCTCGCGATCCCGATCATCTTCGGCGCGACGCTCTATGAAACCGTCAAGGACTGGCAGGCGTTCACCGTCGATTCGCTCGGCCTGTTCGTGCTGGGCGCGGTCGCGGCATTCGTCAGCGCGTTCGTGTGCGTGCGCTGGCTGCTGCGCTATGTCGCGTCGCACGATTTCACGGTGTTCGCGTGGTACCGGATCGCGTTCGGGCTGTTCGTGCTGCTGGTCGGGTACAGCGGCTGGCTGAACTGGGCGTGACGCGAACACGAAGGCCGGCGCGCCACGCATGAAAAGAAAAAGCCCGATCGGCACAGGCCGGTCGGGCTTTTTCTTGTTCGGAGCAGGGCGGCGTGCGCCCGACTCGGCGGGAGGGCTCAGCCTGCGCGCTTGCGGAACACCAGGTCCCACACGCCGTGGCCGAGCCGCAGCCCGCGCCGTTCGAACTTCGTCACCGGGCGATAGTCGGGGCGCGGCGCGTAGTCGGCGGCCGTGTTTTCGAGCGTCGGCTCGGCGCCGAGCACTTCGAGCATCTGTTCCGCGTAGTTCTGCCAGTCGGTCGCGCAGTGAATGTACGCGCCGGGCTTCAGGCGCGACGCGAGATGCGCGACGAGCGGCGGCTGGATCAGCCGGCGCTTGTGGTGGCGCGCCTTGTGCCACGGATCGGGGAAGAAGATGTGCACGCCGTCGAGGCTTTCCGGCGCGAGCATGTGCTCGAGCACTTCGACCGCGTCATGCTGGATGATCCGGATGTTCGACAGATCCTGCTCGCCGATCAGCTTCAGCAGTGCGCCGACGCCCGGTTCGTGCACCTCGACGCCGAGGAAGTCGTCGCCGGGGCGGTTCGCGGCGATTTCCGCGGTCGATGCGCCCATCCCGAAGCCGATCTCGAGGATGCGCGGTGCGCTGCGGCCGAACACCGCGTTCCAGTCGGGCAACTCCGGCGCATACGGCACCACGAAGCGCGGGCCGAGTTCGTCCATTGCGCGGCGCTGGCCGGTCGATACGCGGCCGGCGCGCGTCACGAAGCTGCGGATGCGGCGGTGGTGCAGCGGATTGACTGCGTCGGCGCCTTCGGCGGCTTCGTCAGGAATGGCGTCGTCGTGCGGCGGCAGGCCGGCTTCGTTCGGATCGTCGTGCATCATCGGTGACAGAGAAAGGCTCGGTTGCGGGCGAGGGCCCGTTGCGCAGCAGTGCGCCGGGGGAACCGGCACATGGTACAAAAAAGCCGCCTTCGACGAGGCGGCTCATGCGCAGGCTGCGATGCAGCCGGAAAGTGGAGCGGGCGATGGGAATCGAACCCACGTCATCAGCTTGGGAAGCTGAGGTAATGGCCATTATACGACGCCCGCAGAACGCGCAATTCTACAGGCTTTGGCAGGGATGTGGCAAGTGGGCTTGTTTGGGGCGGTGGCTTCGAGGGCGGCAACGCTCGACGGAGGTGCGGGGGCGCCACCGGGAACGGTCGTCAACCAGGATCGACCGGCATCGGCCCGTCGGCGCAACGAGGAATCGACTAAGCGCGGCAACGTGCCCGCTTGCAAGCCCGTGTCGAAAATAGACGAGTCCGCGTCGGAAGCATACAAGTCCCCCCGATGCTTTCGAACTAACGTGACAGGCCTCTCATACGATCGTTAGTCTGGAGCCGACATGTCCGATTTCATCACCGTTCTGCGCAAAACCTGCCCGACCCCGGTCCTCGATGCGACCAAGTGGAAGCGCATCGGCGGCGATCCGCACACCGTGAACCTGAACGCCTACCTCTCGAAGGACGGCAGCAAGATCATGGGCACCTGGATCTGCACGCCGGGCAAGTTCGAGGTGAACTACGAAAAATGGGAGTACTGCCACTTCCTCGACGGCTACTGCATCATCACGCCGGAAGGCGAGGAGGCGGTGCACCTGAAGGCCGGCGACGTATTCGTGATCGAACCCGGCATGAAAGGCACTTGGGAAGTGGTGGAAACGGTGCGCAAGTACTTCGTCTTTGCCTGAGCGGGCCGGTCGATTCCCTCCACGCATACCTGCGTCGCCCGAACCCTTCCCGGCTCCCGGAGCCGGGAGGGCAAGCGGACGATTCCGGCTCAATAGAGCTCGTTCCGGATCGGAATTCCGCGCTTACGCAACGGCTGCAGCGCGATCGTCCGCCACGGTGGCGCTCGCCTGCAGCCTGCGGCGACAGCGCCTATGATGCAGCGGTCCGCCCATCGTGCCGGCCGCATCGCGTGTTTCGTGCGCCAGCGCTCGGCCGTCACCTTCGGAACCCCGACCATGCGCATCACCGCGATCCACGAACGAGCGATTCCCGTGTCCCGCTATGCCGATCCGGCGATCCCGTCCGGCGGCCTGACGACGAGCGTTGTCGCGGTCACCACCGACGTCGTGCGCGATGGCCACCCGGTGACGGGCTACGGCTACGCATCGGTAGGCCGCTTCGCGCAGGGCGGCCTGATCCGCGAGCGGTTCGCGCCACGCCTGCTGGCCGCTGCCGATACGCTTGCCGACGAAGCCGGCACGAACCTCGACCCGTTTCGCGCATGGCGCGCGATGATGGCCGGCGAAAAGCCGGGTGGGCACGGCGAACGATGCGTCGCAGTCGGCACGCTCGACATGGCGATCTGGGATGCCGCCGCGAAGATCGCCGACTTGCCGCTCCATCGCTTTCTCGCTGACCGACTTGAACGCACGGCGGCACCACGCGTGCGCGTCTATGCAGGCGGCGGCTACCGCTATCCGCATGACGATCTCGCGCGGCTGTCGGACGAGATGCGCCGCATCGCCGATCTCGGCTACACGCACGCGAAGATCAAGATCGGCGGCGCGGATCTCGGCCAGGACAGCAGGCGCATCGAAGCGGCCGCAAGGCAATTGGCGGACAGTTCGCATCTCGCGGTCGACGCGATGAACACGTACGACGCGACGACCGTCGACGCCGCCGCCGCGATGCTCGCGCCGTTCGACCTCTGGTGGTTCGAGGACATCTGCGATCCGCTCGACCTGCCGCTCCAGGCGGATCTCGCCACACGCTACGCACCGCCGATCGCGGCCGGCGAAGCGCTGTTCTCGCTCGCGGAAGCGAAGCTGCTCGACCGCTACGGCGGTTTGCGCCCCGATCGCGACGTGCTGGTGTTCGATCCGGTGCATGCCTACGGGCTGCCGGGCTATCTGCAGATCGTCGAGCACTTTGCATCGCGCGGCTGGCGGCGCGACGCATTCTGGCCGCACGGCGGCCACCTGTTCTCGCTGCATGTCGTCGCGGCGCTTGGGCTCGGCGGCGCGGAAGTCAATCCGTTCGCCTTCCATCCGTTCAGCGGACTGGCTGATGGCGCGAGTGTCGACGCCGGATACGCGCGGGTACCGCAGGCACCAGGCATCGGCTTCGAGCTGCATGCCGGCGCGCACGAGGTGTTACGCTCGTTATCGCGCCGCTGACGCCTGAAGCGCGTCGATCGCGAAACGCACCGCGAAGCCGAGCATCATCACCGCGACGAAGCAATCGAGCACGCGCCATGCCAGCGTACGGGCGAACCATGCGCGGCACGCGCGCGCGCCATAGGCGAGCATCAGGAACCATGCGAACGAAGCCGTCATCGCGCCGATCGCAAACGGCGCGCGCGCGGCCGGCGTGTGACTCACGATGACGGTACCGAGCAGCAGCACGGTATCGATCCACGCATACGGATTCAGCAGCGAGACGGCGGCGGTCGCGAGCACCGTGCGCGCACGCGTGGGTTCGCTGCCCGTGCGCGGACCGTCGACGTGCTCGGGCTGTCGTCGCCGGATCGCCGAGCGCAGCGCGAGCAGGCCATAGCCGGCGAGATACGCGATTCCGGCCCACAATGCGGCCAGCACCACGCCGGGATGTCGCGACAGCAACGACGACAATCCCTGCACGCCGAGCATGATCAGCAGCGCGTCGCTGCCCGCGCAGACGACGGCGATGGAAAGCAGATGGGGGCTCGAGATCGAGCGCTTGATGACGAAAGCGTCCTTGGGGCCGACGGACGTGAACAGTCCGGCGCCAAGCAGCAGGCCTTCGATGAAGGCAGAGGTGTCGAGCACGAGCGGGCCGACAACCTCTTAAGCTGAACCGGTGATGGTTACGATGAACGAAACCTTAAGGGGCGCCCGAGGGCATTGTCAATGCCGTTTCGGGCGCCCGGCCGCCCACTCGGGCCGCTGTCCGAGCGTGTCGAACAGCAGGACGATCTCCGCTTTCACCTTCTGCACCGCGTTGCTGACGAGCGCCGTATCGTGCCAGCACCGCGACGGGTCGCGCGCGAACAGCCGGTGCGCACACGGTGATGGTATGCGGACGCGCTAGTATTGCCGCACGCGTATCGGCTGCGTCGTTCGCGGCCGCCATCGCTTGCCGCGTCGCCGCGCATCACATGCCGAGCGCGTGCACGCCGACGAGCAACAGCGCGCCGATCGCGATCAGCAGCAGCGCGTGAATGCGCGTGTACATCACGCACAGCGTCGACGCGACCGCGATCGCGCGCGCGGTCCAGCCGCCGTCGAGCGTCTGCAGCAGCACCCACACCGACGCGAGGATCATGCCGGCCGCAACCGGGCGCAGGCCGGCCTCGAGCGCGATCTGCCAGCGCGCGCCCTTGTGCCGCCGCCAAAGATGCGCGACGCCGTAGATCAGGAACGCCGTCGGGCCGAACAGCGCGAGCGTCGCGATCACCGCGCCCCAGAAGCCGGCCACCTGCCAGCCGATCAGCGTCGCCAGCAGCGAGCCGGGGCCCGGCGCCATCCGCGCGATCGCGAAGTCGTTCACGAATTGCGTGGCGGTCATCCAGTGATGTACGTTGACGACCTGCCGCTGGATGTCGGCGATGATCGCCTGTCCGCCGCCGATCGTCGCGATCGACAGCGGCGCGAACACACCGAACAGCGCGGCGTAGCGTTGCGATGCGGTCATCGCGTGTCGCTCCCGGCCGGCGTAGCGGCCGCGCGGCGATATTCGAGCGCGACGCTCAGCGTGCCGCCGACCAGCACGGTCCACACGAGCGGCCAGTGCAGCACGGCCACCGACACGAAGGTGAGCGCCATCACCGCGAACGGCAGCGCGCGGCGCGGCAATCGGCGCACCGCCGTGATCGCCATCGAGATCGACAGCCCGATCGCCGCGGCTGCCGCACCGGCGAGCGCGACATGCGTGAGCGGAAAGCGCGTGAGGGTCGAGAACGCGACGCCGAACAGCACGATCAGCACGGCGGGCGGCGCGATGATGCCGGTGAAGCCGGCCACGGCGCCGCGCCATCCGGCGAGCCGGTAGCCGATCCAGATCGCGAGGTTCTTCACGTTGACGCCCGGCAGCGCCTGCGACAGCGCGAGGCCATTGAGGAACGCCTCCTCGTCGAGCCAGCGCCGCTCGTAGACGAAGTCGCGCATCATCCGCCCGCTGAGCCCGCCGCCGAAACTGGTCAGGCCGATCTGCGAGAACGCGATGAACAGCGCGAGGACGCCGGGCGGCGGTGCGTCGCCTGCTGGCGGCGCAGGTGAGGTGGCGGCGGAGGGCGGGGGCATCGGGCGGGCGGCGCGTGGCGGTTGGGCGGTCGCCCATGTTAGCAAGCGGAGCCTGTCAGCACGCTGACATGGGCTCGGGGGCGGTGTGATGGAAGACCGCTGCTGAGTCGGCGGGCGTATTCCGGGGCATCCGACACATCCCGCGCCCCCGCGCATCCCGCGCATCTTGTGCGCCCCACGCGCCCCGCACACCCCGCGCGGCCAGCCCCCCGCCGCCGCTACGCGCGCACGACCGTCACCCCCGCCGCCTCGATCGGCTTCGTCAGCGCGGCGTCGGTTTCCTTTTCGACCACCACGGTGTGCGCCAGCGTGAGCTCGCCGATCACGAACTGCGACGCCGCGCGCAGCTTCGACTGCGACGCGAGCACGACCGTCTCGGCCGCGCGTTCGGCGAGCGCGCGCTTGATCGCCGCTTCCTCGAAATCGCCGGTGCTGAGCCCCGCGACCGGATGCACGCCCGTGACGCCCATGAAGTACAGGTCCGCGTGGATGCGCGCGATGCCTTCCATCGCCGCCGCGCCGACGGCCACGATCGAATGCTTGTAGAGCCGCCCGCCGATCAGGATCACGTCGATCGACGGATGCGCGGCGAGCGCCACCGCGACACTCGGGCTGTGCGTGACGATCGTCGCGCGCAGGTCGGCCGGCAACTGGCTGACGAGCAGCGCCGAGGTGGTGCCACCG
The DNA here is from genome assembly GCF_029633825.1 of Burkholderia contaminans. Taxonomy (NCBI): domain Bacteria; kingdom Pseudomonadati; phylum Pseudomonadota; class Betaproteobacteria; order Burkholderiales; family Burkholderiaceae; genus Burkholderia; species Burkholderia contaminans. The sequence goes on from NZ_CP090640.1 coordinate 2,053,880, forward strand.
TCGACGATCGCCACCTGTCCGGGCGCGATCATCTCCGCGGCCCGCCGCGCGATGCGCCGCTTCTCCGCCGTTTCGAGCGTCTCGCGCTGCGCGAACGGCGCAACGGCGGGCGATGCCGGCAGCGCACCGCCATGCACGCGCTGCAGCAGGCCTTCGGCCGCAAGCTCGCGCAAGTCGCGGCGGACGGTATCTTCGGACACGCCGAATTGCGCGCTCAGTTCGACCGCCAGCACCTGGCCGTCACGCGCGAGTGCGTCGAGGATCGCTTTCTTGCGTTGAGTCGTCAGCATCGTGTTTGCACGAATTTTCTTGAAGTTGCACGAATATGCACGTTACCATGGGCGCCGTCTTTTGTCGAACCGGAGGCTGGGATGGCTGCAACGCGGGACCGTGTCCGCATCGTCGATACGACGGTGCTGTCCGATGACTGGTATGTGCTGAAGAAGGTGACGTTCGATTTCCTGCGCCGCGACGGAACGTGGCAGCGCCTGAGCCGCGAGACCTACGATCGCGGCAATGGCGCGACCATCCTGCTGCGCAACGCCGGGACGGGCGACGTGCTGCTGACGCGGCAGTTCCGGATGCCGGCATTCGTCAACGGGCACGATGGGATGCTGCTCGAGGCCGCTGCCGGCCTGCTCGACGACGCGACGCCCGAAGCCCGCATCCGCGCGGAGGCCGAGGAAGAGACCGGCTATCGCGTGCGCGGCGTGCGCAAGGTGTTCGAAGCATTCATGAGCCCGGGCTCGGTGACGGAGAAGCTGCATTTCTTCGTCGGCGAATACGATGCGTCGCTGCGCACCGGCGACGGCGGCGGCGTTGCGGAAGAGGGCGAGGATCTCGAGGTCGTCGAGATGCCGCTGCAGGCGGCGCTGGACGCAATCGAGCGCGGCGAAATCGTCGATGCGAAGACGATCATGTTGCTCCAGTACGTCGCGCTGCGGGAAACCTCCGGCGCGCGCACGGCATGACGCCGCTGCTCGTGCTGGTCGCCGGCCCCTATCGCAGCGGCACGGACGGCGACCCCGCGCGCATCGCCGCGAACCTGCATCGCCTGGAGGAGGCGGCGCTTGCCGTGTATCGCCGCGGACACGTGCCGATGATCGGCGAATGGGTGTCGCTGCCGCTCGCCGTTGCGGCCGGGTCGCGACAGGTCGGCGACGCGATCAGCGAGACATTCCTGTATCCGGCCGCGCACCGGTTGCTGCGCCGCTGCGATGCCGTGCTGCGCATCGACGGTGCGTCGCGCGGGGCGGACATGGACGTCGGTCTTGCGCGGCAGCTCGGCAAGCCGGTGTACTTCGCGGCCGACGACATTCCGGTCGCGCAGGACGATTCGGAGCGCTGAACAGACGGGAAGGCGGCCGGCCGTGGCGCCTCCGGCCGCCGCCAGCATCGGCCGGCTGCCTGCATCCGCCGCGGCCGGGCGAGCATCGGGGCGCGCCGTCGAATCGCGCATGCCGCGCTGCGCGCGAACCGGCGTATGATCGCGACGCCACTCGAGCACCGACCGACGCCACCTCCGTCCCATCATGCCGCTTTCCGATTCCGCTGCCGCGACCGCTGCTGCTGCTGCTGCCGCCGCGCAGCTGCCTGCCGATCTCGTCGCTTCCGCCGTCGCCGCGCTCGCGCGTGCCGACGCCTTGCTCGTGACGGCCGGCGCCGGCATGGGCGTCGATTCCGGGCTGCCTGACTTTCGCGGCACGGACGGCTTCTGGCGCGCCTATCCGGCGCTGCGCCACGAGCGTTTCGAATTCCACGAGATCGCCTCGCCGCACGCATTCCGGGCACGCGCGCCGATCGCGTGGGGCTTCTACGGGCACCGTCTCGCGCTTTACCGCGCGACGCAGCCGCATGCGGGATTCTCGATCCTCCGCCGCTGGATCGACGCGATGCCGAACGGCGGCTTCGTGCTGACGAGCAACGTCGACGGCCAGTTCCAGAAAGCCGGCTTCGATCCGGCGCGGATCGTCGAGATCCACGGTTCGATCCATGCGATGCAGTGCCTGCGCCCGTGTTCGGACGACACGTGGGAAGCGGCGCCGTTCGTGCCGGACGTCAACGAAGCCACCTGCCGCCTCGTCGGCGACATGCCGCGCTGTCCGCACTGCGGCGGCCTCGCGCGGCCGAACATCCTGATGTTCGGCGACACCGGCTGGCTCGGGGCGCGCTACGACGCGCAGGAACGGGCGCTGGAAGACTGGCTCGCGCGGGCCGGGCGCGTTGCCGTGGTCGAGATCGGCGCGGGCACCGCGATCCCGACCGTGCGCCTGCTGAGCGAACGGCTCGGCGCCGACGTGATCCGCATCAACGCGCGCGAGGCGCATGCGCGCCGTGCGGACGTGATCGGCCTGAAGGGCGGCGCGCTGGCAACGCTGCGCGCGCTCGACGCAGCCTGGCAACGCGCGTGAGCCTGAGGGCGGGCTGACGACCCGAAGGCCCCGAACGGGCCGGTTTCCCGCAGGCGGCCGCCGTTGCAGGTGCGCGGCGAATCCGCATACAGTTCAGCGTGTGCCGCCCGCGCACGCGCCATCGGCGTCCGGGAGCGGACCTCGCCCCGGGCAACCGGGGGCCGGCGGCTGACTCCAGCCGCATCTTCGACCGGGAGCGCCCTTGTTCTATTCGATCGTCGCGATCTTCGTCGGCGCCGGGCTCGGCGCGCTGCTGCGCTGGTTCCTGAGTCTCGCGCTCAATGCATACTTTCCCGCCGTGCCGCTCGGCACGCTCGCCGCGAACCTGATCGGTGGCTACGTGATCGGCATCGCCGCCGTCGTGTTCACGACCCGCGTCGGGCTGCCGCCCGAGTGGCGACTGTTCGTGATCACGGGCTTTCTCGGCGGCCTCACGACGTTCTCGACCTATTCGGTCGAAGTGGTGACGCATGCGGTGCAGGGCGAATTCGGATGGGCGTTTGCGGTGGCTGCCCTACACTTGACTGGATCGTTCGTGCTGACGGCGCTCGGCATGTGGACCGCGCGCGCGTGGCTCGCGGCGGCCTGAGCGTGCCGCCATCGGAGGGTGCGATGGACAAGATCTTCCTGCGCTTCTACGTGCACGAGAAGCATCGGCTGCACTGGAAGCCGCTGTGGGAATGGCTGCTGGAGGAGGCGAACCGGATGGGCGTCGCGGGCGGTTCCGCGTTTCGCGCGATGGCCGGGTTCGGCCAGCATCGCGTGCTGCACGAGGACCGCTTCTTCGAACTGCAGGGGTCGCTCGCGATCGAGATCGAATTCATCGTCAGCGAGGACGAGGCGCAGCGCTTGCTCGACAGGCTGTCGCACGAGAAGGTGCGTGTGTGCTACGCGATGATGCCGGCGCGCTTCGGCGTGATCGACACGCTTGGCGCACCGCCGGCGCAGGGGCCGGCGGCGTAGGGGGGCGGCGTGAGCGTCAGATGCCGAACATAGTCAGCGACACGGCGGCGCGCGTGACGATCATCAGCAGTACCTGCACGATCACGAACAGCAGGATCGGCGACAGGTCGATGCCGCCGAGGTTCGGGATGATGCGGCGCAGCGGGTTCAGGAACGGCGCGGTGAGCTGGTAGAGGATCGGCATCGCCGGCGAGCGCGGGTTGAGCCACGACAGCAGCGCCATCAGGATCGTCATCCAGATCACGAGATTGAGCGCCCACTTCACGACGGTGAGCAGCGCGACCACGACGAGCGTCGCGATCACCGAGGCCGGATCGAAGCCGGCCATCACGACCATCAGCACGACGTAGACGAGCGCGGTGAGCAGCGCGGCGACGACGCTGGCCCAGTCGATGCCGCGCACGCCCGCGATCACGCGGCGCAGCGGCAGCACGAGCCAGTTGGTTGCCTGCAGCACGGCCTGCGTGACGGGGTTGTACGGTGGCACGCGGACGGCCTGCATCCAGACGCGCAGGATCAGCGCGGCGCCGAACAGCGTGAAGACGGTATTGAGCAGAAAACGGGCGATCTCGCCGAACATCGTTGGCATCCTTTTTAGTCAGTAGCGTGCGGCCGCCAACGCCGGATGGCGGCGCATCGGCCGACACATTATCACGCCTCGTCTTGCGGCGGGGAGGGGCGCGGCGGTGCGCGCGAGCGACGTTTCGACGGCGTCGGCGAGCGCCGGCAGCGACGCCGGCGGCGTGGCGCGCTGCGCCGCGAGCGCGATCGCGCGGCGCGTCAGCAGCGCGTAGAGCGTCGCGTGATCGCCGCCGCGCGTTTCAAGCAGTGCCAACTGGCGTTCGACGATGCCCGTGTCGCCGCGCGACACCGGGCCGGACAGCGCGTTCGCGAGCCCCTTGTCGCGCGCGGTCTCGATCGTGCCGGCCAGCATCGGCAGCAGTGCGCGCAGCGCGGCGTCCTCGTCGAAACCGAGGCCGCGCCACAGCTCGACGGCTTCCGCCAGCGCGCACAGCGCGAAGCTCGCCGCGTAGTGCGCGGCCGCGTGATAGAGCATCCGGCCGCCCGCGGGAATCGACAGCGGATGGCAGCCGAGTGCGGCAGCAAGTCGCAGCAGCGTCGCATGCAACGCGCCGTCGGCTTCGATCGTGACCGAGCAGCCGTCGATGCGGGCGAGGTCGGCGTCGGTGCCGCCAAACAGATAGAGAGGATGGAAGCCGCCGGTGGCTGCGCCTTGCTGCTTCGCCGGATCGAGCAGGGCGACCGCCGACGCGCCGCTGCAGTGAACGACGGCCTGCCGGCCAGCTCGTGACGCGTCGAAGTGCAGCGCCGCGGCCGTCGGCGCGAGATGGTCGTCGGGCACCGTCAGGAAGACCAGGTCGGCGGCGTCGGCAACCTGTTGCGGGGTGTCGACCGCCCGGCAGCCGTCGATGCGCGCGGCGAGCGCGGCGGCCGACGCGGGCGTGCGGCTCGCGATCGCGACGACCGGAAAGCCGGCCTGCGCAAAGCGCTGCGCGACGCAGCGTGCGAGACGGCCGGCGCCGATAAAGCCGAGGCGGGGTGTGTCGGGAACGGACATGGCGGCGGGTGTAAGCGAAAACGAAGCAGCCGCCAGTATCGCAGGAATGACCGCGGGGCCGTGAAACGGCAGTTTCTGCATGGGCACGTGGCTGGCTCATCGGTTTGCGGCGCTATATCGGCAAGTGTTTCACCGCCCGGCACACGGTCGCTTCAAGATCACGGAACCCGACCCCGAAACATATCGTCCCGTATCCGGCTTGAAATGTCGGCATCTTGTCTCGAATTTGTAATCGTTCATTACGGTTGCGTGCCCGCCGCGCGCTGCGTATCCGGTAAGACTGACCGGCCCTGATGGTGCGACCCGACTCACCGGACGGAATCGCGCGACCGGCAAGGGTCGCCGCAGGCGCTGCGAGCCATGTCGCACGGCGGCTTCGCCCGCGTGCAATTGCAATTTGCAACAAATGCACGACACGCGAGGGGCGGGTTTTCGCTACATTGCTTCCATGCGACGTGCATGCCCGCCGTTGCCGACAGGGGCGCACAAAATACCGCTCCAGCAGGAGAATCGAAGTGAAAAAGCTCATTCCGTTCATCGCCGCCGCCGCGCTGGGCCTGGGTGCCGCAAGCGCTGCGCAGGCTCACGTGTCGATCGGGGTCGGCATCGGTATCCCGGTCGCGCCCGCGTACCCCGTCTATGCACCGCCGCCGCCCGTGTACTACGCGCCGCCGCCTCCGCCCGTCTACTACGCACCGGCGCCGGCCTACTACGCACCGCCGCCCGCCGTGGTCGTCGGCGGCTACTATGGCCGACCGTACTGGCACCATGGCTACTATGGTGGCGGCTGGGGCCATCACGGCTACTGGCGTCGCTGATTCGTGCCGCGCGGCCTGGGCCGCGCGTGGCAAAACGGCGCAACGTCCCGCGAGGGGCGCTGCGCCGTTTTTCTTTGGGTTGACGCCCGACTTCGATGAGTGGTGCGTGCAGGCCGGTTTCGATTACACCGCGCGCACGATCAGGTCGCGGTACCCGCCGACGATCACGCTGTACGAGAAATACGCGAACAGCAGCGCCGACGCGATGTGACACCCGCGCATCAGCCCGGCGCCCGCGCGCTTGCGGCCCTGGCTTGCGAGCGTGCACATGAAGAGCGTCCACGCGAGGCCGCCGAGGAAAAAGCCCGACAGGAACACCGATGCGGTGGCCGGCGTGGTCGCGCCGGCTTTCGCGATCAGCGCGCCGCCGACCGCCGCGAACCACAGGATCGCGCTCGGCGACGACATCGCGAGCAGCATCCCGCGCAGGAAACTGCGCCGCGCACTGGCGCGCGGCTGCGGCGTGTCCTCGGCATCGTCGCCGGCCGTCTTGGCCGGCGCGAGCGCTTCACGCGCCATCTTCCACGTGAGGAACAGCAGCACGGCGCCGCCGCCGATCCATACGATCCAGCGCACCGGCTCGAACTGCAGCAGCACGGCCATCCCGCCAAGTGCGAGCGCCGCATAGACGAGATCGCCGACGCACGAGCCGAGACCGAGCCAGAAGCCCGGCCGGAAGCCGTGCGACAGCGTCAGCGACAGCATCGCGACATTGACGAGGCCGATGTCGAGACACAACGACAGCGACAGAAAGAAGCCGTCGGACAGCATGGAGGCGGGCGGAAAGGTCATCTTCGAGGTTCGTGTCGCGATGGCAGTCCACGGGCCGGCAGGCGCCGGCCGCATGGCGTCAGAGGCCGATCTCCTGCCAGAGCCGGTCGACGCGCGCCTTCACGGCCGCATCCATCTCGATCGGGCGGCCCCATTCGCGGCTGGTCTCGCCGGGCCACTTGTTGGTCGCGTCGAGGCCCATCTTCGAACCGAGGCCGGCCACCGGCGACGCGAAATCGAGATAGTCGATCGGCGTGCTGTCGACCATCACGGTGTCGCGCACGGGGTCGACGCGCGTCGTGATCGCCCAGATCACTTCCTTCCAGTCGCGGATGTTCACGTCCTCGTCGACGACCACGATGAACTTCGTATACATGAACTGCCGCAGGAAGCTCCACACGCCGAACATCACGCGCTTCGCGTGGCCCGCGTAGCTCTTCTTCATCTGGACGATGGCCATCCGGTAGCTGCAGCCTTCGGGCGGCAGGTAGAAGTCGGTGATCTCGGTGAACTGCTTCTGCAGTAGCGGCACGAACACCTCGTTGAGCGCGACGCCGAGCACCGCCGGCTCGTCAGGCGGCTTGCCCGTGTAGGTCGAGTGGTAGATCGCATCGCGGCGCATCGTGATGCGCTCGACAGTGAACACCGGGAACCACTCCTGCTCGTTGTAGTAACCGGTGTGGTCGCCGTACGGGCCTTCGAGCGCGTGCTCGTACTTGGCGGACGCATTGCCGGCCGGGCGCGGCGGTGCGCCGGCCGGCGCCGGGGCGGGGGCGCCTTCCTGCGGATAAATGAAGCCTTCGAGCACGACCTCCGCGCGTGCGGGTACCTGCAGCGTGTCGACGCCGGGCGTCAGGCACTTCGCGAGCTCGGTGCGGCTGCCGCGTAGCAGGCCGGCGAACTGGTACTCGGACAGCGAATCGGGCACCGGCGTCACCGCGCCGAGCGTCGTGGCCGGATCGGCGCCGAGCACGACCGCGACCGGATACGGCTTGCCGGGGTTCTGCAGCGCGAATTCGCGGAAGTCGAGCGCGCCGCCGCGATGCGCGAGCCAGCGCATGATCAGCTTGTTGCGTCCGATCAGCTGCTGGCGGTAGATACCGAGGTTCTGCCGCGACTTGTTCGGCCCGCGCGTGACCGTCAAGCCCCACGTGACGAGCGGCCCCGCGTCGCCAGGCCAGCAGGTCTGGATCGGTAGCCGGTTCAGATCGACGTCGGCGCCTTCCCAGACGATCTCCTGGCACGGCGGCGACGACACCGATTTCGGCGCCATGTCCCACACGGCCTTCGCGAGCGACAGCAGCTTGCCGGCGTCCTTCAGGCTCTTCGGCGGATCGGGTTCCTTCAATGCGGACAGCAGGCGCCCGAGATCGCGCAGCGAATCGAGCGCGGCGTCGTCGCCCGCATCGACGCCCATCCCGAGCGCGACGCGGCGCGGCGTGCCGAACAGGTTGCCGAGCACCGGGAAGTCGTAGCCGGTCGGCGCGTTGAACAGCAGCGCAGGGCCGCCGGCGCGCAGTACGCGGTCGCACAGCTCGGTCATTTCGAGCACGGGCGACACGGGCTGCGTGACGCGTCGCAGCTCGCCGAGCGCCTCGAGGCGCTGGATGAAATCGCGTAAGTCTTTGTATTTCATGAAGATGGTCCGGGCCACCCGCCAGGCGGGCAGCGATGGGTGGGCGCAGCGGCCGGCTGCGACCCCGAATCGACCGACGATTTTACCCGCGCTGCCGCATGCCCGCCCGGCGGAGAAAAAAGTCGACCGCGCGCAAACCCCCTACGGCACGGGACTTGCGATCTGAAGAGTGCTCGTAAATTACTTTTTGTTATGATTTCAATGTTTTATAGTGTTGACGATCTATAAAACCCTGCTAGAATCCGCTCACATTGGCTGCAGGGTAAAAGGCTTCGAGCCGCCAATCACCGATCTTTGACGCAGCGCGTCACCGTCCGCCGAATCCTGCACGGCGTATCCGACGGCATTAGTCGTAGTCTCAGCCAGCGCCACCAGACGCTGGTTTTTTGCGTGGGTGCCACCGCGTATGCCCGCCTCGCCCATTGTGCGAAGGTGCCGGCCCTCTTACACCGTGGCCTCGAACGGTACTTATACCGTTTCCCCGATGCTTGCACGCCCCAACCAAAGCGTGCGGCGTCGTGATTCCGCGGCGCGTTACCTGTCTCGCCATCGAGCTGAGCGAGCCGCACGAGTCATGTTCATGGGAGATGATCTGAATGAACGCTTGGTTATCGTGGCGTCCTAGTGAGCAGCATGCGCAATTCGTGCGCAGCATGCTGCGTCGCGGGACGCGTGTCAGTCACCATCTATTCAGCGTTGTCGGCTGTCTCGCTGTCGCAGTTGCGCTTGCACTGTGGCTGCTGCCAACCGTCCGCGGCACGCTCGCCGCGAAGCTGATGCCGGTCGTATCCGCGGCCGTGCAAGCCGGCCCGGCCCGTCTGCTGACCGGCCATCCGCTGCCGAACTTCGCGCCCGCCGGCGCGCAGCCGCAGCAGGAAGACAACAGTCCCGAAACGGACGCGCTTGCGGTCGGCCTCGACGTCGCACCGGAAGCCGCCGCCGCGCAGGGCGATGCGTCCGATCCGGCCCGCAACGGCCCGTCGCCCGTCGCGCTGGCGAAGCTGATCCCGACCCAGCGCGTGGCGGCCGATGCGCGTGACGACCGTGCGCTCGCATCGAATCGCGAACAGGCGCTCGTCGCGACCTACCTGTCGCGCCGTTACCGCGTCGCACAGGAGCCTCTCGGCCAGCTCGTCAAGGCTGCGTTCCAGACCGGCCGTGACGTCGGCCTCGATCCGCTGCTGCTGCTGTCCGTGATGGCGATCGAGTCGGGCTTCAACCCGTATGCCGAAAGCGGCGTCGGTGCGAAGGGCCTGATGCAGGTCATGTCGAAGGTCCATTCCGACAAGTTCGAGTATTTCGGCGGCACCGATACCGCCCTGCAGCCGCTCGCGAACCTCCAGGTCGGCGCACTCGTGCTGAAGGACTGCATCGCACGCGGCGGCTCGCTCGCGAACGGCCTGCGCCTGTACAACGGCTCGACGAACCCCGACGACAACGGCTACGGTTCGAAGGTGATGGCCGAGCGCGGTCGCCTGCGTGACGTCGCACGTGGTCGTAGCGTGCCGGTCAATGCGCCGCAGGCGCCGGCGAAGCCGATCGTCACGGCCGCCGCCGTGACGGCGGCCGCAGGCGGCGCGAAGCGCGTGCATGCGACGCTCGAAACGTCGGCGAAGTCGACGGCATCGAAGGAAGCCCCGTCGCAGGACGACGCGAGCGTCGATACCGCGAAGCAGTCGCACGGCGATCGTTCGGAGCTTGGCGCGTAACTTGCACGGCTCCAGCCGGCAGGACATGAAAAAGGCACCCGGATCGGGTGCCTTTTTGCTTTTGCGGTGGGCGGAGTGGCCGCCGTGCCGGCCGCGTGTCAGTGTTGCCCGAACAGCGTCGCGAGCCGGTCGACCGCTTCCTCGAGCCGCGAGTAGGCGGTCGCATAGGACAGGCGGATATAGTCACGCGGCGCATGGACACCGAAGTCCATGCCGGGCACCAGCACGACGCCCGCATCGTGCAGCATTGCCGTCGTGAGCGCGGCGCTGTCGCCGGCCGCAGGGTGGGCGACGCCGCCGCAGTGCGCATACACGTAGAACGCGCCGTCCGGCATCACGGGCACCGTGAAGCCGAGCCGTTCGAGCGCCGGTGCGATGAAATCGCGACGGCGCTTGAATTCGAGCCGGCGCGCTTCGTAGATGTCGAGCGCGGCCGGCTCGAAGCACGCGAGCGCCGCGTGTTGCGCGAGCGCCGACGGGCAGATGAACAGGTTCTGCGCCAGCTTCTCGAACGTGCCGACCAGCGCGGGCGGCACGACCAGCCAGCCGAGCCGCCAGCCCGTCATGCTGAAATACTTGGAGAAGCTGTTCACGGTGACGACGTCGTCGCCGAACGACAGCGCCGACACGGGCGCCGCGTCGTAGCTGAGCCCCTGGTAGATCTCGTCGACGATCGTGAAGCCGCCGCGTGCGCGCACGGCTTCGACGATCCGTTTCAGCTCGTCCGGCTCGAGCGATGTGCCGGTCGGGTTCGACGGCGACGCGAGCAGCACGCCGCGCGTGCGGTCGCCCCAGCGCGTACGGACGTCATCCTCGGTGAGCTGGAAGCGCGCATCCGGGCCGCTCGGCACGAGCACCGCGCGGCCTTCGGCCGCCGCGACGAAGTGCCGGTTGCACGGATACGACGGGTCGGGCATCAGCACCTCGTCGTCGCGCCCGACGAGCGCGAGGCACGCGAGCAGCAGCGCGGCCGACGCGCCGGCCGTCACGACGATCCGTTCCGGGCTGATCGTGAGGCCGTAGGCGCGTGCGTAGTGCGCGGCGATCGCCTCGCGCAGCGGTGCGATGCCGAGCGCGCTCGTATATTGGGTGACGCCACGGCGCAGCGCGGCCGCGGCCGCTTCGACGACCGGCTCCGGCGCAGTGAAATCCGGCTCGCCGATGCCCATGTGGATAACATCGCGCCCCGAGGACTCGAGACGCTGTGCCTCCTTCATCAGTTCCATCACGTAGAAGGGCTGGATCGCGTCGACGCGTGCGGCGAGTCTGACGAGCGAATCGGTGGCGGTATTCATCGGGCGGGCAGGGCGAGGGAGGCGGGCAAAAGAAAAAACGGGCGCATGCGCGCCCGTTCCGGACCAACGGGTTCAGCCGTTGCGGCGCGCCTGCGTTTCGGCGGGGCGCAGCTTCGCGGCGAGCTTGTCGAGCACGCCGTTCACGTACTTGTAGCCGTCGGAGCCGCCGAACGTCTTCGCGAGTTCGACAGCTTCATTGATGATCACGCGGTACGGCGTTTCGACGTGGTGCGTGAGCTCGAACGTGGCGATCAGCAGCACGGCGCGTTCGACCGGCGACAGCTGGTCGATCGGGCGGTCGAGCGACGGCGTCAGCGCTTCGACGAGCGTGGCGTGCTCGCGGATCACGCCGTGCAGGATCGCGTCGAGCAGCTCCTTGTCGGCCTTGTCGTACCCGAGCGCGCCGCGCAGTTGCGCGTCGATCTCACCGGAGGACGCGTTCGACAGCAGCCACTGGTACAGCCCCTGCGTCGCCAGCTCGCGCGATTGTCGGCGGGCGCTCTTCTTCATGCGCGCTCCTCTTCGTCGTCTTCTTCCTCTTCGTCCTCGTCGTCGTCGCCGAGCTGGTCGAGGGCCATCGTCAGGTTGGCCATCTCGACGGCGACGCGTGCGGCGTCACGACCTTTTTCGGTCATGCGCGCGACGGCCTGTTCGTCGTTTTCGGTCGTCAGGACCGCGTTCGCGATCGGCAGGTTGAAGTCGAGGCCGATGCGGGTGATGCCCGCGCCGCTCTCGTTCGACACGAGTTCGAAGTGGTAGGTCTCGCCGCGGATCACCGCGCCGAGCGCGATCAGCGCGTCGAACTGGCCGCTTTCCGCGAGCTTCTGCAGCGCGAGCGGGATTTCCAGCGCGCCGGGCACCGACACGAGCAGCACGTCTTCACCGGTGACGCCGAGGCGTTCCAGTTCCTCGACGCACGCGTCGGCGAGGCCGTTGCACACGGGTTCGTTGAAGCGCGATTGCACGATGCCGATACGCAGGCCGTCGCCTTCGAGATTCGGTTGGTATTGTCCGATTTCCATGATCTGGTCCGTGGTGTGGATGAACGGTTATAGGGCGAAAGCGCCGTGGCGGGTTACGCGTGGGACGCCGGGCAGGACGTGGCTTCGCCGCCGGGCATCGGAATGAAGCCCGTGACTTCGAGGCCGTAGCCGGACATGCTGCCCAGCTTGCGCGGATTCGACAGCACCTGCATCTTGCCGACGCCGACATCGCGCAGGATCTGCGCGCCGATGCCGAACGTCTTGAAATCGACCGGCCGGCGCTTGAGCGCAGCGGCCTTTTCTTCCTCGTCGAACGCCTTGAAGACGTCGATCAGGTGTTCCTTCGTATCGCCGCAGTTGAGCAGCACGATCACGCCGAGGTCGCGCTCCGCGATCTCGCGCATCGCGGCGTCGAGTGTCCACGAGTGCGTCGACACGCCCGTCTCGAGCAGGTCGAGCACCGACAGCGGCTCGTGCACGCGCGCCGGCGTATCGACGTCCGGCGACGGCGTGCCGCGCACCAGCGCGATGTGCGGCGAGCCGCTCGGCTGGTCGCGGTACAGCACCGCGCGGAACGTGCCGTGCGCGGTCTGCATCGTACGCTCGGCGATCCGCTCGATGATCGATTCGGTGCGGCTGCGGTACTGGATCAGGTCGGCGATCGTGCCGATCTTCAGGTTGTGTTCCTGCGCGAACTCGATCAGGTCGGGCAGGCGCGCCATCGTGCCGTCGTCCTTGATGATCTCGCAGATCACCGCGGCCGGCGTGAGGCCCGCCAGCGCGGTGAAGTCGCAACCGGCCTCGGTGTGGCCCGCGCGCACGAGCACGCCGCCCGGCTGCGCCATGATCGGGAACACGTGGCCCGGCTGCACGATGTGCTCGGGGCGCACGTCGTGCGCGACCGCCGTGGCGATCGTGTGCGCACGGTCGGCGGCCGAGATGCCCGTCGTCACGCCTTCGGCCGCTTCGATGCTGACCGTGAAGGCGGTGCCGTACTGCGTGCCGTTGCGGTAGGTCATCAGCGGCAGGTGCAGCTGCTTGCAGCGTTCCTGCGTCAACGTCAGACAAACCAGGCCGCGGCCGTACTTGGCCATGAAGTTGATCGCTTCCGGCGTGACGAATTCGGCGGCGATCACGAGGTCGCCCTCGTTTTCGCGGTCTTCTTCGTCGACCAGGATCACCATCCGGCCGGCTTTCAGCTCGGCGATGATGTCGAGCGTGGAGGCGAGCGTCATAAGGGGGCGTGAAAGAGGAAAGTGCGTATTTTACGCCAGCCGGACGACGTTTCGGCTGGCGTGGACCGCGCTCGACCGCCGAGCGCCCCGGAAAGCGCCGCGGCCGGCCTGCGCGGCAGGCCTGGCGTGGCCGCCGCGCATTGGCTGCATGCGCGTGCGGACGGTGGCGGCCCGGGCTTTGCCCGGCCGTGCGTCAGGCGTGCTGGTCGCGCCCGCCCAGGTAGTCGAGCTTGCCGAGCTCGACGCCGCTGTGGCGCAGGATGTCGTACGCGGTCGTCACGTGAAAGAAGAAATTGGGCAGCACGAAGTTCAGCAGGTACGACTGGCCGGTGAACTCGATCGGGCCGACGCGCATCTTCAGCACGATCTGGCGCGTCTCGCTGCCGTCGATCTGCGCGGCGTCGAAGCTTTTCAGGTAGTCGATCGTCTTCTGGATGCGGGCGTGCAGTTCGTCGAAGGTCTGCTCGACGTCCGGGTAGCTGGGGATCTCGGCATCGGCGAGGCGCGCGGCGCAGCCCTTGGCCGTGTCGGTCGCGATATAGACCTGGCGGACGAGCGGCAGCATGTCCGGGTACAGGCGGGCGCCGATGAACACCGACGGATCGATCTGCTTTTCGGCCGCATGCGCCTGCGCCTTGCCGAGAATGTGCTGAAGATTGGTCAGGCCACGGATCAGGACAGGCACCGAGGCCTGATACATCGAAATGGACATGGGGACGACTCCTTGAGGAAGAGGGTGACCAATACGCGGCCGCGCCGTGCGTTGCGGCGCCGGAACCGCTGTCGACGCATCTTAGCGCGGCGGCATGACCCGTGCGCGTAGTTGGCCATTCGGCCAGGTGTCGGCGTGGGCCGGCGAGCGTCGAGCGCAGGCATCGTGGCTTCGACCGGCGACGCGCGGCGCGAAATGGGACGGGAGATCAGGTAGATCGAGAACGCGCAGCCGCCTGCGCGATCGTCGACCGTGTTGACGGTCGGGCGCACACCGCTGACCGTGATCGACCCGTTCAGTGCGTGGCGTCGGGCGGTGCGAAGCGCGCGAGGATCCGCAGGTCGTCGCCGACCCGCTCGATTCCGTGGAACGACAGCCGCGTACGCGCGTCGAGGTTCGCCGGCGCGGCGAGGTCGAACATGCCGGCCGCATCGGCGCCCAGCAGGCTCGGCGCGAGGTAGACGAGCAATTCGTCGACGCACTGCTCGCGCAGCAGCGAGCCGTTCAGCTTGTGGCCGGCCTCGACGTGCAGCTCGTTGACGCCGCGCGCGCCAAGCGCCGCCAGCATCGCGGGCAGGTCGACCTTGCCTTGCGCATTCGCGATCGGCACGATTTCCGCACCACGCGCCTTCAGCACGTTCGCGCGCACTTCGCCGGCGGCGTCGAGCCGGCCGCAGAAGATCAGCAGCGGCGCACCCTCGAGCAGCCGCGCATCGAGCGGCAGGTCGAGGCGGCTGTCCACCAGGATGCGCTGCGGCTGGCGCGGCGTGTCGATGCCGCGCACGGTCAGCAGCGGGTTGTCTTCACGCACGGTACCGATGCCGGTGAGGATCGCGCAGGCGCGCGCACGCCATGCATGCCCGTCGAGGCGCGCGGCCTCGCCGGTGATCCACTGGCTTTCGCCGGACGGCAGCGCGGTGCGGCCGTCGAGCGACGCGGCGGTCTTCATCCGCACCCACGGGCGGCCGCGCGTCATCCGCGACACGAAGCCGACGTTCAGTTCACCCGCTTCGTGCGCGAGCAGCCCGCAGCGCACGTCGATGCCCGCGTCGCGCAGCATGCCGAGGCCGCGCCCCGACACCTGCGGGTTCGGGTCTTCCATCGCGGCGACGACTTTCGCGACGCGCGCTTCGATCAGCGCGTTCGCGCACGGCGGCGTGCGGCCAAAATGGCTGCACGGTTCGAGCGTCACGTAGACGGTCGAACCGGCGACGTCGTAGCCGCGCGCACGCGCGTCTTTCAGCGCCTGCACTTCCGCGTGATCCTGGCCGGCCGGCTGCGTGAAGCCTTCGCCGATCACGTCGCCGTCCTTTACGATCACGCAGCCGACACGCGGGTTCGGCGCCGTCGTATACATGCCGCGCGCGGCGAGCGCGAGCGCGCGCTGCATGTGGGCGAAATCGATGTCCGAGAACATGCGCGCGGCCCCGGGTCAGGCGGCGAGTGCCGCGAATGCGCGGCGCGCGGCCGCGAGCGTCGCGTCGATCACCGCGTCGTCGTGCGTGCTCGACACGAAGCCGGCCTCGTACGCGGACGGCGCGAAGTACACGCCTTCGTCCAGCATCAGGTGGAAGAAGCGGTTGAAGCGCTCGGTGTCGCTCTTCGTCACTTCGGCGAAGCTCGCCGGCACGCGTTCGGCGAAGTAGAGGCCGAACATCGCGCCGATCGAGTCGGCCGCGAACGGCACGCCGGCCGCACGCGCTTCGGCCGCGAGGCCGTCGGCGAGACGCTTCGTCTGTGCGGTGAGCGCGTCGTAGAAGCCGGGCGCCTGAATCAGTTGCAGCGTCTTCAGGCCGGCCGCGACCGCGATCGGGTTGCCCGACAGCGTGCCGGCCTGGTAGACGCCGCCGAGCGGCGCGAGGTGGGCCATGATGTCGCGGCGGCCGCCGAACGCGGCAGCCGGCATCCCGCCGCCGATCACCTTGCCGAGGCAGGTGAGGTCGGCCGTGATCCCGTAGTAGGCCTGCGCGCCGCCGAGCGCGACGCGGAACCCGCACATCACTTCGTCGAAGATCAGCACGGCCCCGTGCTTCGTGCACAGCGCGCGCAGCGCGTTCAGGAATTCGGGCGTGCCGCGCACGAGGTTCATGTTGCCTGCGACCGGTTCGACGATCACGGCGGCGATCTCGTCGCCGAACGCGCCGAACGCTTCTTCGAGCGCGGCGACGTTGTTGTATTCGAGGACGGTCGTGTGCTTCGCGATGTCGGCGGGCACGCCGGCCGACGTCGGGTTGCCGAACGTCAGCAGGCCCGAGCCGGCCTTCACGAGCAGGCTGTCCGCGTGGCCGTGGTAGCAGCCCTCGAACTTGACGATGCGGCTGCGGCCCGTGAAGCCGCGCGCGAGACGCAGCGCGCTCATCGTGGCCTCGGTGCCGCTCGACACCATCCGCACCTGCTCGATCGACGGCACGAGCTTGCAGATTTCCTCGGCGATCTCGATCTCGGCTTCGGTCGGCGCGCCGAACGAGAAGCCGTCGGCGAGCACGTCCTGCACGGCCGACAGCACTTCCGGATGGACGTGGCCGACGATCATCGGGCCCCACGAGCCGATGTAGTCGATGTACTGCTTGCCGTCGGCATCCCAGAAGTACGGGCCTTGTGCGCGCGCGACGAAGCGCGGCGTGCCGCCGACCGAACGGAATGCGCGCACCGGCGAGTTGACGCCGCCGGGAATGGTTTTCTGGGCGCGTTCGAAGAGGATCTGGTTGTTGGACATGGACGAAACCTGCGAGAGAAGGGCGCGGGGGCCTGTGCACGGGCCGCGGCGCCTGGGCGGAACGATCGTCCGATTGTACCGGAGACGCGCGCGGCAGGCCCGCGGCGCGGTCTGCGGCGTATCGGCGCGCGAGGGATCGCGCGGGTCGGGAAGGAACAGGGGGATTCGGCCCCGTTATCGATCCGGCAACGGCGGCGGCTTGCGCTTGCCGGTCAGCTCGGCCCAGCGCTTCTCGAGCGGGCCTTCGACCATCGGCTTGATCACCGTGCCGGAGCTCTGCGCATCCCAGGTCTGCACCGAATACGGATGGACGCGCAGCGCGTCGCGCGCGATCACGACGTCCTGGTGCGCGTCGACCAGCCAGTCGTACACGAAGTCGATGCACAGCCGGTAGCCGCGCTTCGTCGACGGATCGGGCACCTCGTACGGCGCGCGCGTCACGTAGCCTGAGCCGAACACGCCCTTGGGCTCCTTCGCGACCCGATGCAGGAACACGCGGTCGCCCGGGAGGATGCCGCGCGCGAAGCCGCAGCCCCACACGTCATGTACGGCCTCGCCGGCCTTCACGCGCGCGGCGACGTCGGGCAGCTCGGGCCATGGCCATTTCTTGGGGCTCCAGATCAACAGGAAGGCGGTCATCGGTTCGGTCGTGCGCTGTATTGGTCAGACAAGAAGGGAGGAGGCGCTGCAAGCTTAATCGAATCCATGCTCTCGATCCCGCATGGCGGGTGCCGCACAGTGACTTTCGGGCCTGCTGCGCACTCACGCCGCCAGCAAGCAAAAAAGTTGCGCGTACAATCATGGGCCTGGGCGCGCCGTTCGCGGCGCGGCCGGCCGTCTTCACCGCCACGCGCGCCCCGATGCGCGCGGGCTCCATTCCGGATACCCATGTCTCACGTCATCCGACGCCGGCCCGATGCCCGGCTGATCCTGTTGCTCGGCGCGCTCGCCGCCTGCGGGCCGATCGCTACCGACATGTACCTGCCGAGCCTGCCGTCGATCGCCCACGGCTTCTCCGTCAGCCCCGGCGCCGCGCAGCGCACGCTCACGAGCTTCATGGCCGGCTTCTCGGTCGGGATGCTGCTGTACGGCCCGCTGTCCGACACGTGGGGCCGACGCCCCGTGCTGCTCGGCGGCATCGCGCTGTTCACGCTCGCGAGCATCGGCTGCTTCGTGTCGACGTCGATCGACATGCTGATCCTCGTGCGCTTCCTGCAGGCGCTTGGCGCCGGCGCGGCATCGGTGCTGTCGCGTGCGATCGCGCGCGACGCGCATGAGCCGACCGACGCGGCGAAGGTGCTGTCGATGGTGGCGATCGTCACCGCGGTCGGGCCGCTGCTCGCGCCGCTGATCGGCGGTCAGATCCTGCGCTTCTCCGGTTGGCGCGGCGTATTCGTCGTGCTGGCCGTGTTCGGTGCGATATGCGCGACGACCGCGTACTTGCGCGTGCCCGAGACCTGGCCGAAGGAGCGGCGCAAGAGCGCGGCCGTGCTCGCGTCGTTCGCTTCATACGGGCGCATCCTGTCCGATCCCGTCGCCTGGGGGCACATGCTGTGCGGCGGGATGGCGTTCGCGTCGATGTTCTCGTACATCACCGCGACGCCGTTCGTGTACATCGAGTATTTCCACGTGTCGCCGCAACACTACGGGCTGCTGTTCGGCCTGAACGTCGTCGGCATCATGATCGGCAACTTCGCGAACACGCGGCTCGTCGGTCGCCTCGGTTCGCTGCGCATCATCGCGGCCGCGTCGCTCGTGAGCTGCATCGCGTCGCTCGCGGTCGCGCTCGTCGCGCTGACCGGGTGGGGCGGGCTGTGGTCGATCGTCGTGTGCCTGTTCTTCGTCGTCGGCGTGGTCGGGATCCTGTCGGCGAACTGCACGACCGACCTCATGCATCGCTATCCGCACAACGCGGGCGCGTCGGCGGCCGTGTTCGGCGCGATGCAGTTGGCGCTCGGCGCGCTCGCGAGCGTCGCGATCGGCGCACTCGCGGACGGCACGCCGTTCGCGATGGGCGTGACGATCGGTGTTTCGGGCGTGCTGTGTCTCGCCGGACGCTACCTCGTGCTGCGCTGGCATGGTCGGCCCGTGAAAGCGGGCGCTTGAGCCGCGTGGCCAGCCGGGCCGCACAATGAAAAACGCCACCGTGCGCGCTGCGCCGGTGGCGTTCTCGTTTGGAACGCGGCAAGCGGCTGCTGCCGCGCCGCGTCAATCCCGCGTGACGTCCTTCGCCGCCGGTGACGCGCCGTGGCTCAGCCAGTCGAGCACGTCGGCCGTTTCGTCGTCGCTCGCCCGCGCGCGCGCCTGCGCGACAGCCTCCGGCAACTCGCCGTTGGTCGACGCGCGACGGATCGCGACGCCGACCGCGAGGATGTCGATCATCAGCAGATGCAGGATCCGCGAGATCATCGACAACTGCGATTCACGCATCTCGATGTGATCGGTCTCGAGCGCGACGGTCGCGCGCTTCGCGAGCGGCGTGTTGCTCGACGTGATCGCGATCACCTTCGCGCCGGCCTGCATCGCGACGTCGAGCACGCGCAGCAGTTCGGGCGCGCGTCCCGACTTCGACACCGCGACGATCACGTCGCCCTTGCCGAGCAGCGCGGCCGATGCGGCCTGCATGTACAGGTCGCCGTACGCGATCGTCGGGATCCCGAAGCGGAAGAACTTGTAGTGCGCGTCCTGCGCGACGATGTTCGAGTTGCCGAGCCCGTAGAACTCGATGCGCCGCGCGCCGTTCAGGATCTCGATCGCGTTCTCGACGTGCTCGAAATTCAGGTGCTCGCGCAGCTGCAGGATCGCGGACACCGTGTTGTCGAGCACCTTCGCGCCGAAATCGGTGGCCGTGTCGCCGAGATGCACCTGGCTGTGGCTCATCGGGATCGTGCCGGTGAGGCCGGTCGCCAGCTTCAGCTTGAAATCCGACAGCCCCTGGCAGCCGAGCGAGCGGCAGAAGCGGATCACCGTCGGCTGGCTCACGTCGGCCTTGCGCGCGATGTCGACGATCGGATCGTTGATGATCGAGCGCGGATGGTTCAGCGCGAGATCGGCGACGCGGCGCTCGGCCGGCGTCAGCGCGTCACGCATCTGGCGGATCCGCTCGAACACGGCCGACGACGCACCGCCCGAGCGGTTCGACAACTGCTCCGCGAGAATCGCCGATACGCCGAGGAACGCCGGGTATTCGGCGGTGATCAGGTAGGTCGGGATGTTCTCGAGGTAGTGCGTGAAGCGGCCCTTCGCCTCGAAGCGCGCGCGGAACGACGAGCGCGTGAACAGCTCGCCCAGCTTCAGCGCGACGCCGCCGCCGATGTACACGCCGCCGAGCGCGCCGAGCGTCAGCGCGACGCTGCCCGCGAACGCGCCGAGAATCCCGCAGAAGCACTCGACCGTCTCGAGCGCGAGTGCGTCGCCCGCATGCGCGCGCTCGACGATCTCGACCGTGTCGACGGACGCGGCCACGCGCTTCTTGTCGCGCGCGGCGAGCGCACGATAGATGATCTCCATGCCGGGGCCGGCGCACACGCGCTCGAACGACACGTGCGGAAACTTCTTGCGCGCGTATTGCAGCACGAGATCCTCGCGCTCGTCCTGCGGCGCGAACGATGCGTGACCGCCTTCGCTGCCGAGCGCGATCCAGCGGTCGTCGGCCGGAATCAGGCCCGACACGCCGAGCCCGGTGCCGGGCCCGAGCAGGCCGATCACGCTGTTCTGGCGGCGCGTGCCGCCGCCGACCTGCACGCGCTGCGCGTCGGTCAGGCCGGGCAGCGCCATCGCGAGCGCGGTGAAATCGTTGACGACGAGCAGCGTGTCGAAGCCGAGCGCGCGTCGCGTCGCCTCGATCGAGAAGCTCCAGTCGTGGTTGGTCATCGTGACCTGGTCGCCGTCGACCGGGTTCGCGATCGCGATCGCCGCGTGGTTCACGCGGCTGATCTTCACGTCCTTCAGATACTTGCGGATCGCGTCGGTGATCGTCGGATAGTCGGCGCCGGGATAGACGCGGATCTGCGTGATCTCGCCCGGGCCGGTTTCCAGCGCGAAGCGCGCGTTGGTGCCGCCGACGTCCGCGAGCAGCCGCGGGCCGTCGGCATGCTGGCCTGCGACGGCCGCCTTACTTTGCGCACCAGTAGACATCGAGCTGGGTCCCCTTGTCGTTGGCCAGTTGGGAAATCGCGTTCTTCTGCAGCGATGCGGCTGCGGCGTCGAGCACCGCGCGTTTGCGTTCGCCCGCGATCAGCAGGAACAGCCGGTCGACGCGCTTGAGCGCATCGAGCGAGAAGCTCACGCGTGCATGCGGCGCAGCGCCGGGATGGACGGCGACGAAACGCTCGGGCGTCGTGATCGCGTGATCCCATTCGGGCGCATCGGCGAAGATCGACGCGGTATGGCCGTCCTCGCCCATGCCGAGCACCGCGACGGTCGGCACGCGGTAGTCGGCGTTTGCGTTCAGCGCGGCGACGTGTGCGTCGAGCGCGGCGCGCGTGTCGACGAGCGGCAGGAAGCGGGCAGGGGCGGCTGCGTGCTGCAGCAGCGTGTCGCGCACGAGGTGCGCGTTGCTGGCGGCGTCGTCCTCCGGCACCCAGCGGTCGTCGACCAGCGTCACGTCGACGCCGGCCCAGTCGAGCGCCGCGTGCGACAGCGTTTGCAGGAACGGGCGCGGGCTCGTGCCGCCGGACACCGCGAGCGTCGGGCGCGCGGGGCCGGCGAGCGCGGCGCGCAGCGCATCGCCGACGGCGCGCGCGAGCGCTTCGCTTTGCGCTTCCTGGGTGTCGAAAGCGTGAATCTCGATCACATCTCCTCCGGACTGCTTTGTCTGTTCAAATCGTACGAATCGTGGAGCACGTTGCCGCGCACGCTGGCGTGCGCGGCAACGGTTTGCATCAGTTCTCTTCTTCGAGCCAGCAGGTGTCGTGCTGCGCGAGCATCGCGCTCGCCGCGGCCGGCCCCCACGTGCCTGCCGCGTAGGGCTTCGGCGGCTTCAGCGTGCGCGCCCATTCGTTCAGGATAGGCTCGACCCAGCGCCATGCGGCTTCCTGTTCGTCGCGGCGCACGAAGAGGGCGAGACGGCCGTTGATCACGTCGAGCAGCAGGCGCTGGTACGCCTCCATCTGCCCTTCCTTGAAGAACTGGTCGAACGCGAGGTCGAGGTGCACGCTCGCGAGGTTCATCCCTTCGCCGGGCTGCTTCGCGAGGCAGTACAGGCGGATCGTCTCGTTCGGCTGCAGCCGGATCACGAGGCGGTTCGAACCGGGGCGCAGCGCGGTCGGCCCGAGCGCCGAATGCGGCACCGGGCGGAAATTGACGACGATCTCCGCGACGCGATCGGCCAGCCGCTTGCCGGTGCGCAGGAAGAACGGCACGCCGGCCCAGCGCCAGTTCTCGATCTCGACCTTCAGCGCGACGAAGGTTTCGGTCTGGCTGTCGGGCTTCACGCCCGGCTCGGTCGCGTAGGCCGGCACCTGCGCGCCCTTGATCACGCCCGCATGATACTGGCCGCGCACGGCCACCTTGCCGATGTCGCGCGGATCGACGGGCTTCAGCGCGCGCAGCACGCGCAGCTTTTCGTCGCGCACCGAATCCGAATCCATCGAATGCGGCGGCTCCATCGCGACGATCGACAGCAACTGCAGCAGGTGGTTCTGCACCATGTCGCGCAGCGCGCCGGTATTGTCGTAGAAATCGCCGCGCGCCTCGACGCCGAGCTCCTCGGCGATCGTGATCTGGATGCTCTCGACCCATTCGCGGCGCCACAGCGGCTCGAACAGCGCATTGCCGAAGCGCAGCGCGAGCAGGTTCTGCACGGGTTCTTTGCCGAGGTAGTGGTCGATCCGGTAGATCTGGCCTTCCGCGAAGATCTCGCCGACCGCGTCGTTGATCGCGTTCGACGACTTCAGGTCGTAGCCGAGCGGCTTCTCGAGCACGATGCGCGAGCCTTCGCTCAGGCCGACCGCCGCGAGCGCCTTGCAGATCGGCACGAACAGCGACGGGCCCGTTGCCAGATAGAACACGCGGATGCCGGGCAGCGATGCCACCGCGTCGCGCAGCACGACGTAGTCTTCCGCGCGGCCGAGATCGAGGTGCACGTACTCGATGCGATCGAGGAAGGACTTCCACGCGGCTTCGTCGAACGCCTTGCCGGCGGCCTTGGCCGCGTGCGGCTTCACGTGCGTGTCGACCCATTCGAGATAGGACGCCCGATCCGATTCATGACGCGCCACGGCGACGATCCGGCCGCTCTCCGCCAGCATGTTCGCACGGTGCGCTTCGAACAGCGCAGGCAGGATCTTGCGCATCGACAGATCGCCGGTGCCGCCGAAAAGTACGAAGGTAAAGCTGGAATCGGTATGCATGTGTCTCCGCCGTGTTGGGGGTGCCCGGAAGCGATCCGTAGTGCGATAAAAATATTTTTGACACTGAATTGTAGTTTAACTACAATCCGCCGCAAGGGGTAGCACCTGGGTGAAGAAAAAAAGAAGTGCGGTCGATGAACTGCGCGAGCTTCGCCTTCGGGAACGCCTTGTGCCGAATGTTATCGGACATTGACGGCGCGCATCGTCAGCGCGGCGTCGGCCCCGGGCTCGCGCCGCATCATCGCGGCGGGCCAGAAACACAAAGAGGAGACACGCCGTTGAATCTCGATTCACGCTTTCTGTAAGAGCCCGGCCGGTCATCGGCCCCGTACGCTGCATGCGTCCCGCGGCTCGATTTCCCCGTCGTTATCAAGAAGCCGGTTCCCCGTCCGGGAACCTCACGAGTTGATTCAGTCTGGAGGAGATAAGTAATGAAAGTTCGCTCGATCATGGGCGCGCTCTGCGCCGCAGGTCTGATGGCTGGCGCCGTGGCGGCGCAGGCAGCCGAGAATGTGACGGTGCTGCACTGGTGGACCTCGGGTGGCGAGTCGAAGGCCGTCGGCGTGCTGAAGGACGACGTGCAGAAGCAGGGCTACGTGTGGAAGGACTTCGCGGTCGCGGGCGGCGCCGGCGCCGCGGCCATGACCGCGCTGAAGACCAAGGTGATCAGCGGCGACGCACCGTCGGCCGCGCAGATCAAGGGCCCGCTGATCCAGGACTGGGCCGACCAGGGCGTGCTCGTCAACATCGATTCCGCTGCCGGCGACTGGAAGCAGAACCTGCCGCCGGAAATCGACAAGATCATCAAGTACAAGGGCCACACCGTCGCGGCGCCGTTCTCGGTGCACCGCGTGAACTGGCTGTACATCAACAAGGCCGCGCTCGACAAGGTCGGTGCGAAGGTGCCGACCACCTGGCCTGAATTCTTCGCGGTGGCCGACAAGCTGAAGGCCGCGGGCATCCAGCCGGTCGCGATGGGCGGCCAGCCGTGGCAGGACCTGACGCTGTGGGAAGACGTCGTGCTGTCGCAGGGCCCGGCGTTCTACAAGAAGGCGCTGGTCGACCTCGACCAGGCGACGCTGACCTCGCCGCAGATGCTGTCCGTGTTCGACACGGTGCGCAAGATCCAGGGCTACTTCGATACCGGCCGTAACGGCCGCGACTGGAACCTCGCGACCGCGATGGTGATCAACGGCAAGGCCGGCATGCAGTTCATGGGCGACTGGGCGAAGGGCGAGTTCGAGAACGCCGGCAAGAAGGCGGGCAAGGACTACATCTGCGCGGCGGTGCCGGGCACGGCGAATGCGTACACGTTCAACGTCGATTCGTTCGTGTTCTTCCAGCAGAAGGGCGAGAAGGCGGCAACGCCGGGCCAGCTCGCGCTCGCGAAGACGATCATGACGCCGGACTTCCAGGAACAGTTCAGCCTGCTGAAGGGTTCGGTGCCGGTACGCCTCGGCGTGAAGATGGACAAGTTCGACGACTGCGCGAAGAAGTCGTACGCCGACGAGCAGACCGCGATCAAGTCGGGCGGCTTCGTTCCGTCGCTCGCGCACGGGATGGCGCAGAGCGACGCGACCGCCGGCGCGATCACGGACGTCGTGACGAAGTTCATGAACTCGCAGCAGGATTCGAAGAGCGCGGTCGCCGCGCTCGCGAAGGCCGCGAAGGTCAAGTAACGCGCGACAGGCGCCCGGCCGGAAACGCTTCATCGGCCGGGCGTTTTTGCATGTGCAGCAAACGGGCTCGCCCGCGAAGCCCGTGCCGTACCCGGCGCCGGCCCGGCCTGCGTCGCCCTCGTTCCAGGAGTCGAATCAAGTGGCTGCCCCTCTTAGCGGAAACGGATCCGGCGCTGCCGCCGCGCGGCGTACGTCGCCGATGTCGGCCTTCGCCGATCGCTGGATCCCGAAGCTCGTGCTTGCGCCGAGCGTCGCGATCGCCGTGGTGTTCATCTACGGCTTCATCCTGATTACCGGCTATCTGTCGCTGACCAATTCGCGGCTGTTGCCGAACTACGAATTCGACGGCTTCGGCCGTTACTCGGACCTGTTCCAGAACGACGTATGGTGGACGTCCGCCGCGAATCTCGGCTGGTTCGGGATCCCGTTCATCGTGATCTGCGTCGCGCTCGGGCTGTTCCTCGCGATCCTGCTCGACCAGCGGATCCGCAATGAAGGCGCGCTGCGCGCCGTCTTCCTCTATCCGATGGCGCTGTCGTTCATCGTCACCGGCACCGCCTGGCAGTGGATCCTGAACCCGGGCCTCGGCCTCGAGAAGGTGATGCACGACTGGGGCTGGACGAGCTTCTCGTTCGGCTGGCTCGACGATCCGGACAAGGCGATCTTCTGCGTGGTGATCGCGGCCGTGTGGCAGTCGACCGGCTTCGTGATGGCGCTGTTTCTCGCGGGGCTGCGCGGTGTCGACGCGGAGATCTTCAAGGCCGCGCAGGTGGACGGCGCGACGCTGCCGACCATCTACCGCAAGATCGTGATTCCGAGCATGCGCCCGGTGTTCTTCTCGGTGCTGCTGATCCTCTGCCACATCACGATCAAGACCTTCGACCTCGTCGTCGCGCTGACGGCGGGCGGCCCGGGCACGTCGTCGTCGCTGCCGGCCATGTTCATGTACACGTTTTCGTTCAACCGCGGCCAGCTCGGGCTCGGCGCGGCGTCCTCGGTGATGATGCTCGCGACCGTGGTCGCGGTGCTGGTGCCGCTGATGTATATGGAATCGAGGAGCACCCGCAATGCAGCCTAAGATGACGATCAGCCGGGCAGTGATCTATGCGGCACTGATCCTGTTCGCGCTGTATTTCCTGTTTCCGATCTACGTGATGCTGTCGACGTCGTTCAAGGATCTCGACCAGCTGCGCACCGGCAACCTGCTGACGCCGCCCACCACGTGGACCGTCGACCCGTGGGTGAAGGCATGGAGCGGCGCGTGCACCGGCGTGCGCTGCGACGGCATGAAGCCGTTCTTCCTGAACTCGCTGCAGATGGTGATCCCGGCCGTGCTGATCTCGTCGCTGATCGGCGCGTTCAACGGCTATGTGCTTACGCACTGGCGCTTTCGCGGCGCGGATGCGCTGTTCACGATGATGCTGGTCGGCTGCTTCATCCCGTTCCAGGTGATCCTGCTGCCGATGGCGCGCCTGCAGGGGATGCTCGGCCTCGCCAACACGATTCCGGGCCTCGTGTTCGTGCACGTCGTGTACGGCATCGCGTTCACGACGATGTTCTTCCGCAACTTCTACGTGAGCGTGCCGGCCGAGCTCGTGAAGGCCGCGCGCATCGACGGCGCGGGCTTCTTCACGATCTTCACGAAGATCCTGCTGCCGGTGTCGCTGCCGATCTTCATGGTGTGCCTGATCTGGCAATTCACGCAGATCTGGAACGACTTCCTGTTCGGGATCGTGTTCTCCGGCGTCGATTCGATGCCGATCACGGTTGCGCTGAACAACCTCGTTAACACGTCGACGGGCGTGAAGGAATACAACGTCGACATGGCGGGCGCGATCATCGCCGCGCTGCCGACGCTGCTCGTCTACATCGTCGCCGGCCGCTATTTCGTGCGCGGGCTGACGGCGGGCGCGGTGAAGGGGTAAGCGCGGTTTCATCCGATACGACGAACCGGCCGCGCCTCGCGCGCGGCGCATCGAAACGAACCCGACGCGGCGCCAGAGTGCGCCGCGCGAGACGAGACAGAGGATTCACAGCATGGCAAGCCTTTCCATCCGTGACGTGTACAAGACCTACCCGAACGGGGTGCCGGTCCTGAAGGGTGTCGACATCGAGATCGAGGACGGACAGTTCCTGATCCTGGTCGGCGGGTCGGGCTGCGGGAAGTCGACGCTGCTCAACATGATCGCCGGGCTCGAAACCGTGACGAGCGGCGAGATCTGCATCGACGGCAAGGTCGTCAACGACCTGTCGCCGAAGGATCGCGACATCGCGATGGTGTTCCAGTCGTATGCGCTGTACCCGTCGATGACGGTGCGCGAGAACATCTCGTTCGGCCTGAACATCCGCAAGGTGCCGAAGAGCGAGCAGCAGCAGATCGTCGACCGCGTGTCGCAGATGCTGCAGATCCAGCACCTGCTCGACCGCAAGCCGGGCCAGCTGTCGGGCGGCCAGCGCCAGCGCGTCGCGATGGGCCGTGCGCTCGCACGCGATCCGTCGCTGTTCCTGTTCGACGAACCGCTGTCGAACCTCGACGCGAAGCTGCGCATCGAGATGCGTGCCGAAATCAAGCTGCTGCACCAGCGCCTCGGCACGACGATCGTCTACGTGACGCACGACCAGATCGAAGCGATGACGCTCGGCGACCGGATCGCGGTGATGAAGGACGGCGTGGTCCAGCAGTTCGGCGCGCCGCAGGAGATCTACGATTCGCCGTCGAACCTGTTCGTCGCGGGTTTCATCGGCGCGCCGCCGATGAACTTCATCAACGGCAAGCTGATCGAGCAGGGCAGCGGGATCGCGCTCGAAGTCGATACGGGCGTCAAGCGCGGCGCGCTGAACCTGCCGTTCGACGCGGCGAAGCTGAAGTCGCACGTCGGCCGCGAGGTGATCCTGGGCCTGCGGCCGGAGCGCATCACCGACGTGCGCCACGCGCACAACGGCGACGCGTCGCATCTGCAACCGTTCGACGTGCGCGTCGACGTGACCGAGCCGACCGGGCCGGACACGCACGTGTTCGCGCAGGTGAACGGCAAGCGCATCGTGAGCCGCGTGCACCCGGCCGCGAACCCGCAGCCCGACCAGACGCTGTCGCTGCTGTTCGACGTGTCGAAGGCGGTGTTGTTCGATCCGGCGTCGGAAGAGCGGATCGCGTGACGCGGCCCATGCGCTGAACGAAGAAGGGGCCGTTTCGAAACGGCCCCTTTCGTTTGCGCAAGCGGGTGCGGCGTCAATGCGTCAATGCGGCAGCCTGACGTCGAACTTGAACGTCGCGAGCCGCGCGACGAGGATGAAGCCGGTCGCGAGCAGCACGCTGTACACCGAGTCGAACTGCAGCCACACGAGCAGCAGGTAGAACCAGCAGCCGACGAACGCGCAGGTCGCATACGGCCGCGAATCCCGCAGGATCAGCGGGATGTCGTTGCACAGCACGTCGCGGACGATCCCGCCGACCACGCCCGTGATCACGCCCATCATCACCGCGATGAAGCGCGGCATCTCGGCGTCGAGCGCGATCGCCGTGCCCGAGATGCTGAAGATCCCGAGCCCGATCGCATCGGCCACGAGCAGCAACCGCTCGGCCGACAGCCGCGACAACATTCGCAGCACGAACGGCGCGAACAGCGCGAGCACGAAGATCGCGATCACGTAGTCGTCGTGCACGACCCAGTAGAACGGCCGGCGCTCGAGCAGGATGTCGCGCAGCGTGCCGCCGCCGAACGCGGTGGCGAGCGCGACGACGAACGTGCCGACCGAGTCGAGGCGGTTCTTGCGCGCCTCGATGAACCCCGAGATCGCAAAGGCCAGCGTGGCGATCGCCTCCAGTACCGCGATCGCGAGCGTCAGCCTAGGATGCGGCACGCGGCCCCCGGTCGGCCGGTGTCGCGAACGGCTGCAGCAGCACCAGCACCGCGCCCGCGCCGCCGTCGTTGCCGCGCGCCTCGCAGAACGCGATCACTTCTTCCTTCTGCACGAGCCATGCGCGCACCTTGCCCTTCAGCACGGGTTCCTTGCCGATCGAGCCGAGCCCCTTGCCGTGGATGACGCGCAGGCAGCGCAGCCCCTTCTTGCCGGCTTCGCGGATGAATTCGGCAAGCGCGTCGCGCGCCTCGTCGCGCCGCATGCCGTGCAGGTCGATCTGCGCCTGCACGATCCATGCGCCGCTCCTCAGCTTGCGCACGACGTCGCGGCTGATGCCGGGGCGGTGGTAGTACAGCGAGTCGTCGCTGTCGAGCAGCGTCTCGGGATCGAATTCGTCGGATAGCGTCGCGTTCAGCACGGCTTCCTCGTCGCGCTGCGTCTGCTTCGGCACCGGGTCGGGCGGCGTGCGGCCGGCCGCCGCGCGCGGCGGCGCGTTCAGCGGCTGGATCGCGCCGATCTCGTTGCGGAACAGGTTCGCGTCGGCTTCTGCCTTGCGCTCGGCCTTGGCCGTTTCGACGCGTGCGCGTTCGCGGCGATCGGCTTCGCCTTGCAGCGACTTGCGCAATGCGCCGAGGCCCGCGAGCCCCTGGCCGCGCAACGCGGCCGCATCGAGCGCGGGCGGCGGCGCTTCGGGCGCCGGGGTCACGGGGCGGGCAGCGATCGTCCGCTTCGCGGGATCGCTCGGATGGGGCTGGTTCTTCGCCATGATTCGGTAACGAGGCAAGCGCGTTCGGGCGCGCGGGCAGAAAAAAAGCCGCTGCGCGGCGGCAGCGGCTTTCCGGTCGAGCCCGCTTCGCGGCAGCGGACGCCATTGTAGCGCCCGGCGCGGCGAGACTCGCGGCTTACTTCTTGTCGTGCAGGCTTTCGAGGTAGCGCTGCGCGTCGAGCGCGGCCATGCAGCCCGTGCCGGCGCTGGTGATCGCCTGGCGGTACACGTTGTCCTGCACGTCGCCCGCGGCGAACACGCCCGGCACGCTCGTCGAGGTTGCGTTGCCGTGCAGGCCGCTCTTCGTCAGGATGTAGCCGTCCTTCATCTCGAGCTGGCCCTGGAACAGGTCGGTGTTCGGCTTGTGGCCGATCGCGACGAATACACCCTGCACGTGCAGGTCTTCCGTTGCGCCGGTCTTCACGTTCTTGATGCGCAGGCCGGTGACGCCCGAATCCTCGCCCGTCACTTCGTCGAGCACGTGATCCCACTTGATCACGACGGCGCCTTCCTTTTCCTTCTCCAGCAGGCGGTCGATCAGGATCGGCTCCGCGCGGAACTTGTCGCGGCGGTGGATCACCGTGACCTTCTTCGCGATGCCGGTCAGGTAGAGCGCTTCCTCGACGGCCGTGTTGCCGCCGCCGATCACCGCGACTTCCTGGCCGCGATAGAAGAAGCCGTCGCAGGTCGCGCAGGCCGACACGCCCTTGCCCATGAACGCTTCTTCGGACGGCAGGCCGAGATACTGCGCGGACGCGCCGGTCGCGATGATCAGCGAGTCGCACGTGTATTCGCCCGAGTCGCCGATCAGGCGGATCGGCTGCTCGTGCAGCTTCGCAGTGTGGATGTGATCGAACACGATCTCGGTGTTGAAGCGCTCGGCGTGCTCGAGGAAGCGCGCCATCAGCTCCGGACCTTGCACGCCTTTCGCGTCTGCCGGCCAGTTTTCGACGTCGGTCGTGGTCATCAGCTGGCCGCCCTGCGCGATGCCGGTGATCAGCACCGGGGACAGGTTGGCGCGTGCCGCGTAGACGGCAGCCGTGTAGCCGGCGGGGCCGGAACCGAGAATCAGGACTTTGGCGTGTTTGGGCGTGGACATGTGCGAATCCGTAAAAGGCGGCCGTGGCGGGCGGGGTAGGGCTCGCCGGACGATCCGGGTTGGCCGGGATGCCGTCATAGATGGGTATCAGACGCGCATTATAAAGGCCCCGTTGCTGCGTTGCCGAACGAGAGTTTCAATCGTGGCGATAGTGTCGGGCAGCGCAATGGACGCGCACGCGGGGTGGGCGACGCGCGCGGCGGCGCGTTGCCGCACGGGGGCGGCGGGGCCCGGCGCCGGCTCGGGGAGCGTGGCAGCGGTGCCCGCCGGCGCCGGACGGACGGGGGGAAAGGGCCGCTGCGGCGCGCGTCCGACGGGCCGCCCGTACCCCGGCCCCGTTATGTAACCGTCATTTACACTTGGCGGCCCGGTGCAGCGTTTACAATAAGCGGGATCGAACGACAGGCGGGCGCACGGCCCGTCCTCTAAATACGGATTCATGGCAAAAGCTCCTTATTCCGCCCAGGCACAGGCGTTGCCGCACCGGATGTCGAAGCTCCTCACGGAGATCCGCTGGATTCTCCAGGTCGCGCTCTGCGCATTTCTGGTGATGGCCCTGCTGAGCTACAGCCGGCGCGATCCGAGCTGGACGCACGCCGCCCAGGTGGACCACATCACGAACTGGGCCGGCCGCGTCGGCGCCTGGACGGCCGACATCATCCTGCTGCTGTTCGGCTTGTCGGCCTACTGGCTGATCGTGCCGCTCGCGCGGCGCATCGCCGTCAACTATCGCCGCATCACGCGCCACGAGGCGGTCGCGGACGAACCCGAGCGGCCGATCGGCTGGCTCACCGAAATCCTCGCGTTCGTGCTCGTCGTGCTCGCGTGCGACGGCATCGAGGCGCTGCGCATGTGGTCGCTGAAGGTGCAGTTGCCGCGTGCGCCGGGCGGTGTCGTCGGCGAGGCCGTCGCGGGCGCGATGTCGCACGCGTTCGGCTTCACGGGCGGCACGCTGCTGCTGCTGATCGCACTGGCGATCGGCCTGTCGCTGTATTTCCGCTTCTCGTGGCTGTCGGTCGCCGAGCGCGTCGGCGGCGCGATCCTGTCCGCCGTCAACGTCGCGAAGCTGCGCCGCGAGGCCGAGCGCGACCGCAAGCTCGGCGAGGCCGCGGCCGTGCGCCGTGAAGGCAAGGTCGAAGAGGAGCGCGTGCGCATCGAGGATCACGAGCCCGTGACGATCGTGCCGCCGGTCGTCACGCCGGCGAAGTCCGAGCGTGTCGAGCGCGAGCGCCAGGTGCCGCTCTTCACCGACCTGCCGGGCGATTCGACGCTGCCCGCGGTATCGCTGCTCGATCCCGCGCCGAAGGCGCAGGAATCGATTTCCGCCGACACGCTCGAATTCACGTCGCGCCTGATCGAGAAGAAGCTGAAGGACTTCGGCGTCGAGGCGAGCGTCGTCGCCGCGTATCCGGGCCCGGTCGTCACGCGCTACGAGATCGAGCCGGCCACCGGCGTGAAGGGCAGCCAGATCGTCAACCTCGCGAAGGATCTCGCGCGCTCGCTGTCGCTCGTGTCGATTCGCGTCGTAGAGACGATTCCCGGCAAGAACTACATGGCGCTCGAGCTGCCGAACCAGCGCCGCCAGACGGTGCACCTGTCCGAGATCATCGGTTCCGAGGTGTACGCGGCCGCGTCGTCGGCGCTCACGCTGAGCCTCGGCAAGGACATCGGCGGCAAGCCGGTGTGCGCGGATCTCGCGAAGATGCCTCACCTGCTCGTCGCCGGCACGACCGGTTCGGGCAAGTCGGTCGGGATCAACGCGATGATCCTGTCGCTGCTGTACAAGGCGACCGCTGACCAGGTGCGCCTGATCCTGATCGATCCGAAGATGCTCGAAATGAGTGTCTACGAAGGCATTCCGCACCTGCTGTGCCCGGTCGTCACCGACATGCGCCAGGCCGGCCATGCGCTGAACTGGACGGTCGCGGAAATGGAGCGCCGCTACAAGCTGATGAGCAAGCTCGGCGTGCGCAACCTGGCCGGCTACAACAACAAGATCGACGAGGCCGCGAAGCGCGAAGAGAAGCTGCCGAATCCGTTCAGCCTGACGCCGGAAGATCCGGAGCCGCTCGGCCGCCTGCCGAACATCGTCGTCGTGATCGACGAGCTGGCCGACCTGATGATGGTCGTCGGCAAGAAAGTGGAGGAACTGATCGCGCGGATCGCGCAGAAGGCGCGCGCGGCCGGCATCCACCTGATCCTCGCGACGCAGCGTCCGTCGGTCGACGTGATCACCGGCCTCATCAAGGCCAACGTGCCGACCCGGATCGCGTTCCAGGTGTCGTCGAAGATCGACTCGCGCACGATTCTCGACCAGATGGGCGCCGAATCGCTGCTCGGGATGGGCGACATGCTGTACCTGGCGCCGGGCACCGGGCTGCCGGTGCGCGTGCACGGCGCGTTCGTCGGAGATGACGAAGTGCACCGCGTCGTCGAGAAGCTCAAGGAGCAGGGCGAGCCGAACTACGTCGAGGGCCTGCTCGAAGGCGGCACGACCGACGGCGACGAGGGCTCGGCCGGCGCGGGAACCGGCGAAGGCGGCGACGAGTCTGATCCGCTGTACGACCAGGCGGTCGAGATCGTCATCAAGAACCGCCGCGCATCGATCTCGCTCGTGCAGCGCCACCTGCGGATCGGCTATAACCGCGCGGCGCGGCTGCTCGAGCAGATGGAGCAGTCGGGGCTCGTGTCGGCGATGTCGTCGAGCGGCAACCGCGAAATTCTTGTGCCGGCGCGCGACGCGGAATGAGTCCGCGGCGCTCGCCGCGCCGGCCACCCAGGGAGAAAACCGCAATATGCAGCAACATTCGTTCGCAATGTCCCTTCGTTCGACGCGCCGCTGGCTCGGCGCGGCGCTCGCCGGCGCATCGCTGATGCTCGTGGCGACGCACGCGTTCGCGGGCGGCACCGAGCAACTGAAGGCGTTCGTGTCGCAAGTGCGTTCGGCGAAGGGCGACTTCACGCAGCAGATCGTCAAGGCCCCGGCGAAGGGTGCGAGCGCCGCGCAGGCCGTGCCGAAGCCCACCGACAATTCGAGCGGCACGTTCGTGTTCGCGCGCCCGGGCAAGTTCATCTGGACGTACCAGAAGCCGTACCAGCAGGTGCTGCAGGCCGACGGCGAAAAGCTCTACGTGTACGACCGCGACCTGAACCAGGTCACCGAGCGCAAGCTGAACGGCGCGCTGGGCGCGAGCCCGGCCGCGATCCTGTTCGGCAGCAACGATCTCGACAAGAACTACACGCTGCGCGATGCCGGCGAGAAAGGCGGCATCGAGTGGCTCGAGATGCTGCCGAAGGCGCAGGACACGCAGTTCCAGCGGATCGGCATCGGCTTCAAGAACGGCACGCTGGCCGCGATGGAACTGCACGACGTGTTCGGCAACGTCACGCTGCTGACGTTTACGAACATCCAGACGAATCCGCCACTGAAGGGCGATACGTTCAAGTTCGTCGTGCCGAAGGGCGCCGACGTGATTACCGGCTGACCGCGCCGCGCGCTGCCGTTTCACCGAAGGGCCTGCCGGCAACGGCAGGCCCTTGTTGTTTGTGGGCGCCGGGCGCCGGGCGCCGGGCACCAGGCGCGGCGGTGCTTTCGCGCGGCTGTCATAATGTCGGGTCCGGCGGCCGGTTCGGCCGCCATTGTTTGATGTGGAGCGAGGGTTCATGTCCGACCTGTTTCAAGTCGAGCCGCGCCGCCCGCTCGCCGAGGCGCTGCGGCCGAAGACGCTCGCCGAGGTGATCGGCCAGACGCATTTGCTGGGCGAAGGCAAGCCGCTGCGGCTCGCGTTCGAATCGGGCAAGCCGCATTCGATGATCCTGTGGGGGCCGCCCGGCGTCGGCAAGACGACGCTCGCGCGGCTCACCGCGCTCGCGTTCGACTGCGAGTTCATTGCGCTGTCCGCGGTGCTCGGCGGCGTGAAGGACATCCGCGAGTCGATGGAGCAGGCGAAGGACACGCTGAACCGCACCGGCCGCCACACGATCCTGTTCGTCGACGAGATCCACCGCTTCAACAAGGGGCAGCAGGACGCGTTGCTGCCGTTCGTCGAGTCGGGGCTCGTGACCTTCATCGGCGCGACGACCGAGAACCCGAGCTTCGAGGTCAACTCGGCCTTGCTGTCGCGTGCGCAGGTGTACGTGCTGAAGTCGCTGGACGACGACGAGATGCGCCAGCTGCTGAAGCGCGCGCAGGAAACCGCGCTCGACGGCCTGTCGTTCGACGACAAGGCGGTCGATACGCTGGTCGGCTACGCGGACGGCGACGCGCGGCGCTTCCTGAACCTGCTCGAGCAGGCGCAGACGGCGGCCACGTCGGCCGGCACCGCGACGATCGATGCCGAATTCGTCGGCAGCGCGATGACGCTGAACGCCCGGCGCTTCGACAAGGGCGGCGACAACTTCTACGACCAGATCTCGGCGCTGCACAAGTCGGTGCGCGGTTCGAGCCCGGACGGTGCGCTGTACTGGTTCTGCCGGATGATCGACGGCGGCGCGGATCCGAAGTATCTCGCGCGGCGTATCGTGCGGATGGCGTGGGAAGACATCGGCCTCGCCGATCCGCGCGCGCTGCAGGTGGCGAACGACGCGGCCGAGACCTACGAGCGGCTCGGCTCGCCGGAAGGCGAGCTCGCGCTCGGGCAGGCGGTGATCTATCTCGCTTGCGCGGCGAAGAGCAACGCGGGCTACAACGCGTTCAACCAGGCGATGGCGTTCGTGAAGCAGGACAAGTCGCGCGAGGTGCCCGTGCATCTGCGCAACGCGCCGACCAAGCTGATGAAGGAGCTCGGCTACGGTCACGCGTACCGTTACGCGCACGACGAGCCGAATGCGTATGCGGCCGGCGAGACGTACCTGCCGGACGGGATGCGCGAGCCGCGCTGGTACAAGCCGGTGCCGCGCGGGCTCGAAGCGAAGATCGCCGACAAGCTCGCGTGGCTGCGCGAACTCGACCGAGAGGCCGGCAAGAAGGACTGACCGGGCAACGTCCGGCGCGGCCCGCGCCGGTGCCGCGAACGCGTCAGCGCTTGCGGGCCGGCTGCTTCTTCCAGTAGCCGAACGGCTCCTGATGGCACTCGATGTCGAGTTCGGTGACGCGGGCGTGCAGGCTCTGCTGCGCATCGGCGATCGCGAGGTTGTAGATGGCGGGCGCGATTTCCTCGACGAAGAAGTGCAGCAGTGCACCCGCCTGGATATTGCCGATCGGCTCATCCATGTTTTCCGTGAAATAGCGTTGCAGCGACGCGATCGCACGGTCGCGTACGTCCCTCTCCAGTTCGATGGCCATCGGGTTCCTTGGGTCGTTGTGACGGGTGGCACGTGCCTCGTTCGATGCGCTGCGGCGGGCACGCCCGGGTGTTTCGCGATCCGCGGCGCGTCGATGCCGCGCGATTTCGCGGGTGCCGACTGGCGGACCGGCAATGCGATACTGCCATGGCCGTCGCGCCACGGTCATCGCCCGTTTGCAGCATTGTCCGTCCGGCCAGTGCCGTGGGGGCCCCGTGGTGCGTTAGAATTCCCGTCTTACACAACGATTCTCCAAGTCCTCCCATGCTCGACATCCAGTTGCTGCGCAAAGACCTCGACGGCGTCGCCCAGCGCCTCGCCGATCGCGGCTACACCCTCGATATCGCCGCCTTCTCCGCGCTCGAAGCGGAACGCCGCGCGATCCAGACCCGTACCGAAGAGCTCCAGGCGCGCCGCAACAGCCTGTCGAAGCAGATCGGCGCGATGAAGGGGAAGGGCGAGGACACGTCGGCCGTGATGGCCGAGGTCGGCGGGATCGGCGACGAAATGAAGGCGGGGGAAGCCAAGCTCGGCGAGATCCAGGCGCGCCTGTCCGACCTGATGCTGGGCATGCCGAACGTCGCGCATGAGAGCGTGCCGGTCGGCAAGGACGAAGCCGACAACGTCGAGGTGCGCCGCTGGGGCACGCCGCGCCAGTTCGATTTCGAAGTGAAGGATCACGTCGATGTCGGCACGCCGCTCGGCCTCGATTTCGAGACCGGTGCGAAGCTCGCCGGCGCGCGCTTCACGATGCTGCGCGGCTCGATCGCGCGCCTGCACCGCGCGCTCGCGCAGTTCATGATCGATACGCACACGCTGCAGCACGGCTATACCGAAGCGTATACGCCGTACATCGTGAACCCCGAGATCCTGTACGGCACGGGCCAGCTGCCGAAGTTTGCGGACGACATGTTCCGCGTCGAGAAGGGCGGCGAGGAGAACAAGGTCACGCAATACCTGATCTCCACGTCGGAAATCTCGCTGACGAACACCGTGCGCGAGTCGATCGTCGACGCGTCCGCGCTGCCGATCAAGCTGACCGCGCATTCCCCGTGCTTCCGCTCGGAAGCCGGTTCATACGGCCGCGACACGCGCGGCATGATCCGCCAGCACCAGTTCGACAAGGTCGAGATGGTGCAGGTCGTTGCGCCGGAAACGTCGTACGCCGCGCTCGACGAGATGGTCGGCCATGCGGAAGCGATCCTGCAGAAGCTCGGCCTGCCGTACCGCGTGATCACGCTGTGCACGGGCGACATGGGTTTCTCGGCCGCGAAGACGTTCGACCTCGAAGTGTGGCTGCCTGCGCAGAACACCTATCGCGAGATCTCGAGCTGCTCGAACACCGAAGCGTTCCAGGCGCGCCGGATGCAGGCGCGTTTCCGCAACGCGCAAGGCAAGCCGGAGCTCGTGCATACGCTGAACGGTTCGGGTCTTGCCGTCGGCCGCACGCTCGTCGCGGTGCTGGAGAACTACCAGAACGCGGACGGCTCGGTCACGGTGCCGGAAGTGCTGCGTCCGTACATGGGCGGCATCGAGCGTATCGACGCGCCGGCACAGGCGTCGTAACGCGGCCTTCGAAGCCCTCGCAAAAAAATTTGCAGAAAGGGCTTGTCAGCTACGGAGCGATCGTCTTATAATCTTTTTCTCGCGGAAACGACCAGCCGCGAGATGCAGCAAGGAAGGAGAGGTGGCAGAGTGGTCGAATGTACCTGACTCGAAATCAGGCGTACGGTTTCCCCGTACCGTGGGTTCGAATCCCACCCTCTCCGCCAAAATACGAAGCCCCTTGATCCGGAAGGATCAAGGGGTTTTTCGTTTTGGGTTCGCGGTTCGTGCGTTGTGTCGCAAGCCGTTGCAGTGGCAACAGCTCGACCTTCGGCAGTTCGGATCGTGCGGATGCGAAGGCGCCCACCGCATGCATGATCGTGGCGCGTCCTCGATACAGCCGCGCTGAATGGCAAACGCAGCATCGATCGTGCTGATTGCCGCGATGATCGTGTCGACGCCGACCCAAGGTGGCCACTCCACTACCTGTCGCACGTGATCGCGAGGATCGTACACGGGGTGCCGTCGATCATCGTCGTGCGTCGCAGGATGGCGGGCCCGCGCAGGGGCGCGACAATCGGGCCGCGCGCGACGCATCCGACCTGAGCGCACTGGCCGGCCTCGCTATGCGCGTCCAGCCTTCGCCGCAATCTTCAGCTTTAAGCCCGTGCTTCCCGCGCCGTTAACACGTGGCGGCGGCCGGCGCCCGCGCCGGACCGCATCGTTCCCCGTCGATTCAAGGTCCCATGAAGCTGAGCTACAAGATTCCCCTCGCATTCGCCGTCGCGCTGCTACTGATGTTCGGTGGCGCGCTGTACGGTATCCATATTCTCAATCGGTCGATCGATACGTTCGCCGAAGACGTGCAGACGAACGTTGGCAACGAACGGCTCGTGTCGGCCACGCTCGTGCAGTTCAAGCTGCAGGTTCAGGAATGGAAGGACACGCTGTTGCGCGGCAAGCAGCCCGACAAGCTCGACAAGTATTGGCAGGCTTTCCAGACGCGCGAGCGAACGGTCGATACGCTCGCCGCGCAGCTCGTTCACCAGTTGCCGCCTGGCGAGAGCCGATCGCTCGTCGAGCAGTTCATGCGCGCGCACGCGGCGATGGGCGAGGGTTACCGGCGCGGGTTCGACGCGTTCAAGGCGGCCGGCTTCGAGCCGTCGGCGGGCGATGCCGCGGTGGCGGGCGTGGACCGCGAGCCGGCGGCGCTGCTGGAGCGGGCCGCGAAGTCGATCGCCGACGAGAGTGCCGCGGTGTCGGCGCAGGCGAGCCGCGACGCGGAGCACGCCACGACCGCGAGCCTCGTGCTGATGCTGGCCGTGCTCGGCGTCGCGATGGTCGGCGCATTCCTGTTCAGTCGCGCGATCCTGCGTCCGCTCGACCGTGCGGTGGCGTGCGCGCAGGCCGTCGCCGAAGGCGATCTGACGCGCGACGTCGATGCAGTCGGCCGCGACGAGATCGCCGATCTGCTGCGCGCGTTGCAGACGATGCAGGCGAGCCTGTCGGGCGTCGTGCTCGAAGTGCGTACGCATGCCGAAGCCGTCGCGACGGCGAGCGCACAGATCGCATCGGGCAATCACGACCTGTCGGCGCGGACCGAGGCGCAGGCTGCGTCGCTCGAGGAGACGGCTGCAAGCATGACCGAACTCACGGGCATCGTCCGCCAGTCGGCCGAGCACGCGCAGCACGCGGCGCAGCTGGCGCACGACGCGTCGAACATCGCAGCGGCGGGCGGCGGCGTGATGACGGATGCCGTCGGCACGATGAACGGCATCGCCGACAGCTCCGCCAAGGTCGGCGAGATCATCGCGGTGATCGACGGCATCGCGTTCCAGACCAACATCCTCGCGCTGAACGCGGCAGTCGAAGCCGCGCGTGCGGGCGAACAGGGCCGCGGCTTCGCGGTCGTCGCGGCGGAAGTGCGTACGCTCGCGCAACGCAGCGCGGCCGCCGCGAAGGAGATCAAGGAACTCATCGAGCAGTCGACGAAGCGGGTCGACGAGGGCGCCGTGCTGATTGGCCGAGCGGGCGAATCGATTCACGAGATCGTCGGTGCGGTGCAGCGTGTCACGACGATCGTCGGCGAGATCTCGTCCGCGTCGCAGGAGCAGAGCGGCGGTATCCAGCAGGTGAACATCGCGGTGACGCAGATGGACGAAGCGACGCAGCGCAACGCGGCGCTCGTCGAGCAGGCCTCGGCCGCGACGCAGGCGCTGGCCGAGCAGGCGAGCGCGCTGCGGCATGCGGTGGCCGTGTTCAGGCTGCCGGAAATGGCGTGACGGCGGCCGCCGTCGCGCCCGGCTTCGATGGAACCGGGGCCGGCGCGGTGCCGGCTTTCAGCGGCGCACCTGCGCCAGTCGACCCCGGCCCGTCCCCCGCGA
Source organism: Burkholderia contaminans (assembly GCF_029633825.1). NCBI lineage: Bacteria > Pseudomonadati > Pseudomonadota > Betaproteobacteria > Burkholderiales > Burkholderiaceae > Burkholderia > Burkholderia contaminans. The sequence goes on from NZ_CP090640.1 coordinate 2,093,678, forward strand.
TCACGCCGCGGCCGGATATTGCGCGAGCACCCGGGCGCGGATCGACGGCTTGATGTTCGATTGCGCCATGTTGCCGCCGTAGTGCGCGACGACGCGCGGATTCATCACGCGATACCAGAGCGGCGGCACGTACGCGAACAGGATCATCGTCGCGTAGCCGGCCGGCAGTTGCGGCGCATCGTCGAAGTGACGCAGTGCCTGGTACGAGCGCGTCGGATTCGCATGATGGTCGGCGTGCCGCTGCAACTGGTACAGGAACAGGTTGGTGACCACGTGATTGCTGTTCCACGAATGCTGCGGCGTGCAGCGTTCGTAGCGGCCGTTCGGCAGCTTGCGGCGGCCGAGCCCGTAATGCTCGACATAGTTCACGACTTCGAGCAGCGACGCGCCGTAGACGGCCTGGATCACGAGGAACGGGATCACGACCTTGCCGGCCATCGCGATCGCGATGCCCCACACGACGACGGTCATCGCCCACGCGTGCAGCACCTCGTTGCGCCAGGTCCACGGCGAATGCCCGAGCCGTTCGAGGCGCGCCTTCTCGAGCCGCCACGCCGAGCGGATGCTGCCGGTCACGGTGCGCGGCAGGAATGCCCAGAACGATTCGCCGTAGCGCGCACTCGCCGGGTCCTCGGCCGTCGCGACGCGCACGTGGTGCCCGCGGTTGTGCTCGACGTAGAAGTGGCCGTATGCGACCGGCGCGAGCGTGATCTTCGCGAGCCAGCGCTCGAAGCGGTTGGTCTTGTGCCCGAGTTCATGCGCGGTATTGATCGAGATGCCCGTCGCGGCGCCGAGCGACAGCGCGAAGCCGACGTAGTCGTACCAGGCGAGCGCGTGCGTGCCGACGATCCAGACGCACACGAAGAACGCGACGTATTCGACGAGCGTCGCGAGATAGACGATCAACCGGTAGTAGCGCTCCCGTTCGAGTTGCGGTACGACGTCCTCGGGCGGGTTGTCGCGATCGTCGCCGATCAGCGTATCGAGGACCGGGATCACGCCGAACGCAAACAGCGGGCCGAACCACCAGAACACGTGCAGGCCCGTCGACAGCGCGAGCTGGGCGGCGAGGATCGGCAGCGTGATCGTCAGCGCGCCGAGCAGCCACAGGTAACGCTTGCCATCCGACCAGCCCGAAGCCGATCCGTTGGTCATTGCCATTGTCTCCCTCCTGCCGGCCGGCCCGAGGGCGGCCGCCTGTACGGTTGTTCGAATTATCGTTGGTCCGCGAAGCACGCGCGGTCGGGCCGGATCGTCACCCGGTCCTGCCTGTTATACGACCCATGCGCACGCTTGCCAAACTCCGCCACTAGGCGCGAAGCTCCAAACGGACGGGGCGCGGGCGGAGCAGGCAGCGAAGGGCCCGCGCACGCTGATTGAAACATGCGCGGAACGCCGGATCGACCCGCACGGCCGACCGGTTCGTCAGACGGATGGCGCGTCGCGACGCGTGAGGGTGTCGGCGCCACGGGTCCGCAACAAATGTTGCGATGCAATATAGGGCGGCCGGCTCGTACCCGCGATACCTATTTCAGGGGTCGCCAATCTTACGGATCATTACGGCTTTCGCGCTGAAATCCACGGGGTCCGACGGGCAACTGCCGCGTGTCGCAAGGCGACCGCCGTCATGCGTCGAACCAGGCCGCCGCAATCGTCTTTCGGCGGCACGTATCGACGCGGCGATGCTGCACGTGCACACCAGCCGGTCGCCCGGCCGCCGGCGGTGCATGCTGCCTTTCGATTCGCGCTGTCATTTGAAAATTACGATTTGACTCATGCCCCGCTTTCGGTTGAAGCTACTAGCTTGCTGTCCGAAGGGGGCTGTGCCTGCATGAGTTCGACCTTGACCGTTCGTCGTATCGTTGCCGACCAGGGCGGCGTGTATCGCGAACTCCGCGCCGCATCGCTGCGTGAGCCCTATGCGCCCGGCGAAGCGCCGGAGGCCGAATTGCTGACCGTCGAAACGGACGCGGCGTCGGCGATTGCCGCGCAGCGCGCCGTGTCCGACGAGTCGACGACTTTCCTGCTGTACACCGAAGGCCACCCGGCCGGCATGATCGGCGCGTATTTCGACAACACGCCCGATCGGCGCGCGTTCGTCAGCGAGCTGTGGGTCGCGCATGCGGTGCGTCACCTGCGCGGCGGGGTGCTGCTGCTGGAGACGGCCACCGCATGGCTCGCCGAGCGCGGTGCCACCGACGTCTACGCGTGGATCGCCGATGCGAACCGCAACGCGATCCGCTTCTACGAGCGTGCCGGTTTCGGCAACACCGGCGAACATGCGCCGATCGCGCGGATGCCCGGCGCGATGAAATCGCTGTTCGTGTCGCAGGTGAAGCACTGACGCGACCTCGAAACAGCCCGCCGCGCGGCGCGACGAAAGCCCGAGCGCCCGCTGGCCCGCCCGCCTGCCGGTTGTACGCCCGCCCGGGCCGCTGCCACCCGGTTCCCCAAAAATAATGGCCGCACGCGTGGACGCCTGTAAAATACGCAAAAAATTTTTGCAGAGTGTCCATGTCGCTTAAAAAATCGCCATTCTTCGAGCTGCGCAGCGGATCGGTCGATACGTTGCTGTTCACCGTGAAGACGACCGATCTCGATGCGTTGCGTACCGAACTGGTCAAGCGCTTCGAAGCGACTCCCGAGTTTTTCGCCGACGATGTCGTCGCGATCGACGTCCGCCGCCTGGCTGACGGCGAGCGCGTCGCGCTCGCGGACATCCGCCAGATGCTGAACGACGTGCGGATGCGTCCGGTGGGCGTCGTCGCACTGGCAACGCAGGGCTGGGCGGGGAAGCCGGCCTGCCGTTGCTGGAGGCGCGCGATCGCCGCGCGCCGGCCGCGAAACCTGCCGACGAAGCGGAACCGGCGGCAGTGCCAGCCGTCGAGCCCGCCGCCGCTGCGGCAGCCGCAGCGGTGCCCGAACAGCCGTCGGAGCCCGCACCGACGCCCGTGCAGGCCGGTGGCCAGACGCTGGTGATCGACCGGCCATTGCGTTCGGGGCAGCAGATTTACGCGAAAGGAGACCTCGTGGTGCTCGCGCCGGTCAGTCACGGCGCGGAGATCATCGCGGAAGGCAATATCCACATCTACGCGCCGTTGCGCGGCCGCGCACTCGCGGGCGTGCACGGCAATCACGACGCGCGCATTTTCTGCACGTGTCTCGAGCCGGAACTGATTTCGATCGCGGGTATCTATCGAACGACCGAGAACCCGTTGCCCGCCGACGTACTGGGCAAATCGGTACAGATCCGGCTCGAAGAGGAAAAACTGATGATCGAACCGCTGCGCCTGACGTAATACACGCGGTGCGCTCCGGGTCGATCGGCTCTCATTGACGAACACAGGGTATTGGGTAAATGGCAAAAATCATCGTGGTGACCTCGGGCAAGGGCGGCGTGGGCAAGACGACGACGAGCGCGAGCTTCGCGTCCGGTCTCGCGCTGCGCGGCCACAAGACGGCCGTGATCGACTTCGACGTCGGCCTGCGCAACCTCGATCTCATCATGGGCTGCGAGCGCCGCGTGGTGTACGACCTCGTGAACGTGATCCAGGGCGAAGCGAACCTGAACCAGGCGCTGATCAAGGACAAGAAGTGCGAGAACCTGTTCATCCTGCCGGCGTCGCAGACGCGCGACAAGGATGCGCTCACGCGTGACGGCGTCGAGAAGGTGCTGAACGACCTGGTCGCGATGGATTTCGAATTCATCGTCTGCGATTCGCCGGCCGGTATCGAGGCGGGCGCACTGCACGCGATGTACTTCGCGGATGAAGCGCTGATCGTCACGAACCCGGAAGTGTCGTCGGTGCGTGACTCGGATCGCATTCTCGGCATCCTGTCGTCGAAGACGAAGCGCGCGACCGAAGGCAAGGACCCGATCAAGGAACACCTGCTGATCACGCGTTACAGCCCGAAGCGCGTCAGCGAAGGCGAGATGCTGTCGCTCGAGGACATCAGCGAGATCCTGCGCATCAAGCTGATCGGCGTGGTGCCCGAGTCGGAAGCCGTGCTGCATGCATCGAATCAGGGTCTGCCGGCCGTGCATATCGACGGTACCGACGTTGCGGAAGCGTACAAGGACGTCGTCGCGCGTTTCCTCGGCGAAGACAAGCCGCTGCGCTTCACCGATTACCAGAAGCCGGGCCTGCTGCAGCGCCTCTTCGGCAGCAAGTAACGGAGGCCGACCATGTCCATCCTTTCGTTTCTCCTCGGCGAGAAGAAAAAGTCCGCATCGGTCGCGAAGGAGCGCCTGCAGCTCATCATCGCGCACGAGCGGGTCGGCGGCCGGCCGCCGGCCGATTACCTGCCGGCGCTGCAGAAAGAGCTCGTCGCGGTCATCTCGAAGTACGTCCATATTTCGGACGATGACATCCGCGTGAGCCTCGAGCGCCAGGACGATCTCGAAGTCCTCGAAGTGAAGATCGAGATCCCGCAAGCCTGACCGTTGCGGGTATCCCTCCGCACGGCGGCACTCGCCGCCGTGCGCGCCTTACGCCCTGTTGCACTTTCGGGCATGCCGTAACACGGCGTCTGTCGGCCGTTACCGCGCCTCCCGCATTGAACGAATACGCTCGCGTAACTTGTTCAACCAGGAGGTTGTGATGGCTGTCTCTACTGTTCAACGTCGTATCGTTTCGCTCGCCCTGTTCGCCGCGGGCCTGTCAGCCGTCGTCGCACCGTTTGCCGCGCATGCGGACGAGATTCTCGTCGGCACCCCCGTGATCGTGCCGCAGGGCCGCGTGGTCGTCGCCGAGCCGGTCGCCGTGCGCACCGAGGAAATCGTGGTCGTCGCGCCGAATGCGCCGCCGCCGGTGCGCTACGAGGTCGTGCCGGCCTCGCGCGTGGGCTACGTGTGGGATCGCGGGCACTGGCACTGGGAGCATGGCCGCTACGTGTGGATCGGCGGCCACTGGGAAGCCGAGCGCGTCGGCATGCAATGGGTGCCGGGCCATTGGGACCAGCGCGGTCCGAACTGGTTCTGGACCCGTGGCCACTGGGCATGATGGAGGCGGACGATGAAACGAACCGCAATCGCCATCGCGCTCGTCGCGATCACGCTGGCCGGATGCATCGTCGTGCCGGCGCGGCCCGTGTACTACCGGCCGGCGCCCGTCGTGATCTACTGAGGGTCGCGCGGGCCGGGCTGCGCGTGGCCGTTCGTCCCGGCTGCGGCCGGCTCGTCGTCGTGCGGCGCCGGTGCATGCGATGCGCGTTCGGCCAGCGTGGCGGCGGCGGCCGCTTCGTCGCCCCTGCCGCCTTCGTCGCGCAGTGTGTCGAGCGGATCGGCGGGCGCCGCGGCCGCATCCTGCGGCTCGGTGACGCCGGTCGCCACCGTCGCGCTCGCCGCGGCTGCCGCAGTCGGTTCCGTAGCCGTGACGGGTGGTGCGAGATAGCGCAGGGCGAGCGTTTCGTAGAGCGGCGGCGCAAAGAAGCGCGACACGCGGCTCGATACCAGTGCGGTGGCCATCAGCGAAATCACGAGCGCGTGGCCGTTGATCATCTCCATCACGATCACGAACGACGTGATCGGCGACTGCGTGACGGCCGCCATGTAGCCGACCATCGCGAGCGCGATCAGCATCGGCAGGCTCATGTTGCTGAACACGACGTGCAGCAGGTTGCCGAACCCGGCGCCGATCGACAGCGATGGCGCGAAGATCCCGCCCGGGATGCCTGGCAGGTACGACGCGACCATCGAAATCATCTTCAGGAACGGATAGAACACCGACAGATGCTGGCTGCCGTCGAGCAGGCCGCGCGCCTCGGCGTAGCCGCTGCCGAAGGTCGTGCCGCCCGATACGAGGCCGACGACGGCGATCGCGAAGCCGCACAGCGCGGCGAATGCGATCGGCCGCTCGCGGTACAGACCGAGCAGCTGCGCGGGCAGCCAGCGCCCCGTGTTGAGCAGCAGCCAGCAGAACAGGCCGCCTGCGATCCCCGTCACGATCGCGGTGACCAGCACGGCGAGCGCCAGCAGTTTCGGGAAGTGAGGGCCGGCATCGATCGTGCCGAAATACGTGTAGTTGCCGTTCAGCCCGAGCGCGACGACGCCGGCGAGAATGATCGCGGTGATCAGCACGCCGCTGGCGCGCGCGGAGAAGCTGCGCGTCAGCTCCTCGATCGCGAACACGATCCCGGCGAGCGGCGTATTGAACGCGGCCGACAGCCCGGCCGCCGCGCCGGCGAGCACCAGTTGGCGCTCGATCTGCGCGTTCGAGCGCGGGTAGAATCGTCGCAGGTTGAACATCAGCGCCGCGCCGACCTGCACGGTCGGCCCTTCGCGGCCGATCGTGAAGCCGCCCAGGATACCGAGGAACGACACCAGCACCTTGCCGAACAGGATGCGCAGGGTCAGCAACCGGGAGCCGAATGCACTCGGGCGCGCATGCAGCGTCGCGATCACCTGCGGGATGCCGCTGCCCTCGGCACCGCGGAAGAAGCGGCGCGTGATCCATACCGACACGGCGGCGATGGCCGGCGTCAGCAGCAGCGGCAGCCACGCGGCGTGGTCGCGCATCGTGCGGAAAGTTTCGTAGCCCCAGTCGATCAATCGCGCGTAAAGTACAGCCGCGAGTCCGACGACGATCGCACCGAGCCAGAAAACGCCGTATTGGCGCCAGATCCTAAGCGAACGACGGGTAAGGGCGGGAAACAGGGCGGGAAGGGCGGGGCGTGGCATCGACGCGGGCCGGTAGGCAAAGACCGGATTATAAAAAGAACCGGATGGAGGCGGGAGGCGAGAATGTTTCCGAAAGGAGATGCATTTTGTTGCAAAAGTAATGTTCACGTAATGTTCGCGCATGTAACCATCGTTAGCATGCCAAATTGGCCGGCTTTTCCCCACACATCGTGAAACGTATCCTCATCGTGAAAGTGACGTCGCTCGGCGACGTTGTCCAGACGCTACCCGTCGTCGCGGATCTTCATCGCGCCTTTCCGGGCGTAACGGTCGACTGGGCGGTGGATGAATCGTGCTCGGAGGTCGTGCGCTGGCATCCGGGCGTCAGCAACGTCCTGTGCGCGCCGCTGCGCCGCTTCAAGAAGCTGCGCAATCGCGGTGACCTGAAGGCGATCACGGCATCGATCGGCGCGCTGCGGGCGCATCGCTACGACGCGGTGATCGACCTGCATGGCGTCTACAAGAGCGCGATCATTTCGGCGCTCGCACGCGCCGCACGCCGCATCGGCTACCAGACGCAGGATCTCGGCGAAACGGGCGCACGCTTCGCGTATTCGCATCGTTTCGGCCCGCGGCCGGACTGCGACGCGTGGCACGGGATGCGCGTGAGCGCCGGCGAGGCGCTCGGCTACGTGCCCGAAGGCATCGCCACGTACGGCATCGTCCCGCCACGCGATGTGAATCTGCCGGCCGCCGTGACCGATGGCGCCCCATTCATGCTGCTGTTCCATGCAACGTCCAACCCCGACAAGAAATGGCCGGCCGACCGCTGGGCCGCGCTCGCCACGCAGATGATGGCGCGTGGCGTGCGCGTGCTGTTGCCGTGGGGATCGGCTGCCGAGCATGACGATGCGCAGGACATCGCCGCACGCGCGCCGGGTTCGGTCGTGCTGCCGGCGATGACGGTTCGCGAGCTCGGCGCGGCGCTCGGCCGGGCTGCGCTCGTGGTGGGGGTCGATACGGGGTTCGTGCACATGGCGCACGCGCTGCAGCGGCCGACCGTGATGATTTTCGTCGCGACGTCGCGCCATCATTGCGGGATCGGCGGCGCGCCGAACGCATTGTCGATCGGCGAGCCGGGCACGATGCCGTCGGTCGACGAGGCGCTGGACGCGATCGATACGGTCAGTCCGGCCTACGGCGCGCTGCGCGCGCGGCTGACCGCCTGAGGAGGCGGGGCGCGGCGGTTCAGGCGAGCAGCGCCTCGACCGTGACGACGGCGGCGACGGCCGCCAGGTTCGCCAGCAGCGCCTCGAACACGAGGCCGCGCCACGTCTGCGGCCGGAAGCGCATCGCGAGCAGGATCGCGCCACCCAGCGCGAGCGCGAGGATCAGGACGAGATCGGCATTGCCGAGGCGAATGTTCATGGCGGCGGCTCCTTCGGGGCGGGTTCCCGGGGGCGCGCAGCGGCGCACCCAGGATCGAGTATAGGCAGCGCCGGCCACCGCACAACCCGGGTCGCCCCGGAGTCTCAGACGAGCGATGCGTCGCGCGTTTCGCGCATCAGCAGCACGCCGATCAGGCTGATTGCAGCCGCAACCGATACATAACCGCCGACCCACGACAGCCCGCCGCGCGCCGCCAGCAGTTGCGCGATATACGGCGCGATCGACGCGCCGAGGATCCCGCCGAGGTTGTACGCGACACCCGCGCCCGTGTAGCGGACGTTGGTCGGGAACAGCTCCGGCAGCAGCGCGCCCATCGGCGCGAACGTCACGCCCATCAGGAACAGCTCGATCGTCAGGAACAGCGCGACGAGCGGCATCGAGCCGCTGCCGAGCAGCGGCTCCATCGCAAAACCCGACAGCAGCGCGGCGATCGCGCCCACGACGAGCACCGGCTTGCGGCCGAAACGGTCCGATGCCCACGCGGACAGCGGCGTCGCGAGCCCCATGAACACGACTGCAAAACACAGCAGGCCGAGGAAGCTCTGGCGCGGAATATGCAGCGCCGACACGCCGTACGACAGCGAGAACACCGTCGAGATGTAGAACAGCGTGTAGCAGACGACCATGGCGAGCGCACCGAGCAGCGTCGGGCGCCAGTGTTGCGTGATCAGTGTCGCGACCGGCACGCGCACGCGCTCGTTGCGATCGAGCGCAGCCTGGAACGCGGGCGTTTCGCTGATCTTGAGCCGCACGTACAGGCCGAGCGCGACGAGCACCGCACTGACCAGGAACGGGATGCGCCAGCCCCAACTGCGGAACTGCTCGTCCGACAGCGACAGCGCGAGCGCGAAGAACAGCCCGTTCGACATCAGGAAGCCGACCGATGGCCCGAGCTGCGGGAACATCCCGAACCAGCCGCGCTTGCCCTGCGGCGCGTGCTCGGTCGCGAGCAGCGCTGCGCCGCCCCATTCGCCGCCGAGGCCGATCCCCTGGCCGAAGCGCAGCACGCACAGCAGCACCGGCGCGAGCGCGCCGATCGCGTCGTAGCCGGGCACGAAGCCGATGGCGGTGGTGGACACCCCCATCACGAGCAGCGATGCGACGAGCGTCGACTTGCGGCCGATACGGTCGCCGAAGTGCCCGAACAGGAACGACCCGATCGGGCGTGCGATGAACGCGATGCCGAACGTGACGAAGGCCGACAGCGCCTGCGCGGTCGCGGACCCGTGCGGGAAGAACACGGGGCCGATGACGAGCGCGGCGGCCGTTGCGTACACGTAGAAGTCGTAGAACTCGATTGCGGTGCCGATGAAGCTGGCGAACACGATGCGCCGGTGGCTGACGGCGCCGGCCGAACCGGTTGCGTGTGCAACGGTCGGGGGGGATGCGGACATGGATGTCTCCGTTTTGTCGTTGGGGCGGTCGGCTGGGCGTGCGGACGGGCAGGCGGATGCCTGCCGGTGGCAGCCGAGCGGATGATGCGGTGGCGGCGTGGACGCGCGCCGTGGCGCGCGCGTCACCCGCCGGTCGACGATGGAGACGGGTACGTCGCCGCCGCCCGGTGCCGGCGTGGTCGGCTCGCATGCCGGGTGGGGCGCGCGAACGTGCGCGCGGCGTGATGGCCGCGCGATTGCGGAAAATTATAGCCAGCGCCGCCGCGCACCGGCAATCGCGGGGCGGCGACCGGTCAGTCGATCGATTGCGCCTGCGCCGACGCGGTGCTTTGCAACTGGAAGTGGCCGTCGTCGTTGAAGAGCCAGCCTTCCATCAATTCGAGCCGACCGTTGCCGTCGAGCAGTCGCGACGGTGGCGGCGGCAGCGGCGCCGAGCGGCGCAGCGACGCGAGCGCGAGTGCTTCCGCTTCGCTGTCGCCGTTGCTGCGATAGACGGACGCGTTGACGAGCCGGCCGCTGCCATCGACGGTGAAGGCCACGACGACGAGCGAGCGGAGCATCGCCTGTGGTGTGCCGTGCAGCATGCCGGACGGATTGCGTTCGGCGACACGCTGCGCGACTTCCACGCGGTACTGGTCGAGGTTGCCGCTGCGGGTGATCGACGGAATCGTCAGGATCGAATGCAGCGACGGAGGCGGCGTGATCGTGCACGCCGCGAGCATGGCGGCGACGGCCAGCGCAACTGCACGCAGCCGGTCGACATGCAAACGGGGAAGGGGGCGCATGGGAGGCTAGCCAGAAGTGACTATAAAAAAATGATAGGCGCACGGACGCGAGGCGATATCGGGAGAAACGCATAAAGGGCGATGCCGGACGATACGTTTGCCGATGACGAGACGACGTGCGCTCGCGCATCGCGATGTGACGTGACATGTGACGGCACGCCCGCGTGGCTGCCGGCCGTATGCATCCCGGCGTGCGTGTTGCAAGGTTGAAAGAATCGTGAGGAACGCGAGCGGCACGCAGGCGCGGGGCGATGGCCCGGCGCGAGCGCAGCGGGTTGCCGCAGGCAGCACCGCGGCGGGCGCCCGCGCCATTTTCGGCGATGCGTGCCGCCCGGGTCAGAAGCCGTGCGTCACGAGTGACAGGATCGACAGGTCGGGGTGCGTGCCGTCGATGATGCTCTTGCCGATGTGCACGGCTTCGTGGACGGCTTCGTCGAGCCTCGCGAAGCTTTCCTCGCCGTCTGCATGGAAGGGCACCGCGTGGCCGGGCAATGCGGGATTCGCACCCGGATGGCACACGTAACCGGTGTAGGTGTAGCGCGTGTCGTTGCCGGGCACGGTGGCCGGCACGACATGGATCTCGAAGCCTTCGTAATCGACGTGTTCCGCCGGTGTCGACAGTTCGGTCATGGCGATCTCCGTGTACCGCACGCAGGGGTGGCGCGCGCGGCATCGAGTACGCGGCGGCGGTCGTGTCGCCGTGTTGATCGAATTCTAGGTGATCGAGCGGCCGGCCGGGAGGATGGCTTCCGACGCGGCGCGGCGCGATGGCAGGCCGCTGGCCGTGTCCGCAGCTTAAGCGCCGTGCGGCGAGGGCCGGCGCGAACGCCCGTGCCGTTTCGGCGGACGGGCTCGCGCGCGGCGCTTCATCATTGCTTGCAGCGCGCGTCCTTGCGCTGCACGACGATGATCACCGGGTATTTCTGGCCGTGGTCGAGCTCCACGCGCGCCACGACGGTCAGCGTTGCCGGATCGGAATCGTCGTACACGCTGACCTGTTCGTTCCGGAGGTACGTCACGCCGGTGCAGTTCGACGTGCGTCCGTCGTCGCCCACCTTGCACTGAAGGTCGTTGTCCTTCACGTAGTTGTAGGGCGACGGGCTCGCGAGGTATTCGCTCAGGCCGCGCGGCGAGCCGCCGACGCCGGTCACGTAGGCGATCGCGCACGACGATTGCGCGTTGCTGCCGGCGGCGGTGTCGGCCGTCGCCTGCGTGCTGGCGGCAACCAGCAATGCAGCGAGCGACGAGACGATGAAGGGCTTCATGACGTGGGTTTCCCGTTTCGCGAATCGGAGCGCCGGATTGTAACGGCATCCGGCGTGACGCGTCGGAACGTGACGGAAGGGCGTGAACGGACCAACAAAAAACCCCGTCATTCGGTGAATGGACGGGGTTTGGCGAACTTTCTGGCGGAAGCGGTGAGATTCGAACTCACGGACAGTTTCCCGTCGCCGGTTTTCAAGACCGGTGCCTTAAACCGCTCGGCCACGCTTCCACACGAGGCGGCATTGTAACCGAAATGCCGCATGGTTCATCCCCTCAATCGTCGCGCAGGAACAATTCCTGCAGGTCGTTGAGGAAACGCTGGCCCAGCGGCGTCGGCGCGATCTGCGCGAAATCGCGCGCGATCAGCCCGCGCCGTTCCGCTTCCTGCAGCGCCGGCTCGATCGTGCTCATCGGCAGGCCCGTGCGTTCGGCGAAGCTGTGCACCGGGAAACCCTCGACGAGCCGCAGCGTGTTCAGCATGAACTCGAACGGCAGGTCGCGCGCGCCGACTTCACGCTCTTCCTGCACGGCCGTGCCGGCCATCGCCTGCTCGATGAAGGTTGCCGGGTGCTTGTAGCGTGCCTGCCGCAGGATACGGTTCGGGAACGACAGCTTCGTGTGCGCGCCCGCGCCGATCCCCAGATAGTCGCCGAAGCGCCAGTAGTTCAGGTTGTGCTTGCACTGATGATTCGGCTTCGCATACGCGGACACTTCGTAGCGTCCGTAACCGGCCTCGGTCGTGCGCGCGTGAATCCATTCCTGCATGTCGGCCGACGCGTCGTCATCGGGCACGACCGGCGGGAACTTCGCGAACAGCGTATTCGGCTCGAGCGTCAGGTGATACAGCGACAGATGCGGCGGCGCGTACGACAACGCGGTCTCGATGTCGGTGCGGCATTCGTCGAGCGTCTGGTTCGGCAGCGCGAACATCAGGTCGAGGTTGAAGTTGTCGAAGTTCTTCGCGGCGATCTCGACGGCCGCGCGTGCCTGCGTGGTGTCGTGAATCCGGCCGAGCGCCTTCAGGTGCGTCTCGTTGAAGCTCTGGATGCCGACCGACAGGCGATTCACGCCGCTCGCGCGGAACTGCGCGAACTTCGCGGCCTCGAACGTGCCCGGGTTCGCCTCGAGCGTGATCTCGGCATCGGCGTCGAGCGGCAGCAGCGCGCGCACGTCGGACAGCATCCGGTCGAGGCCGGCCGCCGACAGCAGGCTCGGCGTGCCGCCGCCGATGAATACCGTATGCACCTGGCGGCCCCACACGAGCGGCAGCGCCTGCTCGAGATCGGCGCGCAGCGCGTCGAGATATTCGGTTTCCGGAAACCGTTCGCCCTTCCACTCGTGCGAATTGAAATCGCAGTACGGGCACTTGCGCACGCACCACGGGAAATGCACGTACAGCGCGAGCGGCGGCAGCGACGTGAGCCGCACCTGGCCGGGCGACGTGAAGGTCGCGACGACGCGCGCGCCGGTTTCCGCGGCCTGGCTCATGCGGCCTCCGTTGGCGAACGGGTATCGGGCGTGCTCATGCTTCCTCCGCGAGCCGCGCCAGCAGCGCCTTCAGCGCCAGCGCGCGATGGCTGTGCGTGTTCTTCACGGCCGGCTCGAGTTCGGCGGCCGTCGCGCCGAGCGACGGCAGGTAGAAATACGGGTCGTAGCCGAATCCGTGCTCGCCGCGCGGCGTATCGACGATTTCGCCCGCCCAGCGTCCTTCGGCGAACAGCGGCTCCGGGTCGTCCGCGTGGCGCACGAGCGCAAGTACGCAGCAGTAGTATGCGCGCCGGTCGTCGACGCCGCGCAACTGTTCGACGAGATACGCGTTGTTCGCCGCGTCGCCCTTGTCGCGGCCCGCGCGCTGCGCGTAGCGGGCCGAATAGACGCCCGGCGCGCCGCGCAGCACGCGCACGCACAGGCCCGAATCGTCGGCGATCGCCGGCAGCCCGGTGAGCCGCGACGCGTGGCGTGCCTTCGTCAGCGCATTCTCGATGAAGGTGCCGAACGGCTCCTCCGCTTCCGGCACGGCAAGGTCGCCCTGCGGGACGATCTCGATGCCGACCGTCGAGAACAGCGCGGTGAATTCGCGCAGCTTGCCGGCGTTGTTCGACGCGAGAACGATGCGCGACAGCGGCGCGGTGGTGTGGTCGTCCGGCATGTCAGGCGCCCAGCACGTCTTTTTGAAGCTGCACGAGCTCGGCGATCCCGCCTTGCGCGAGGTCGAGCAGCGCGTTCATCTCGGCACGCGAGAACGGCACGCCTTCGGCCGTGCCCTGGACTTCGACGAAACCGCCGGCGCCCGTCATCACGACGTTCATGTCGGTGTCGCACTGCGAATCTTCCGCGTAATCGAGGTCGAGCACCGGCGCGCCCTGATATACGCCGACCGAGATCGCGGCGACGTGGTCGGTGATCGGCGAGCGCGTGAGCTTGCCGGCCGCGATCAGCTTCGACACGGCGTCGTGCGCGGCGACGAATGCGCCGGTGATGCTGGCCGTGCGCGTGCCGCCGTCCGCCTGGATCACGTCGCAATCGATATGGATCGTGCGCGGGCCGAGCGCCTCCAGGTCGAACACCGCGCGCAGCGCACGGCCGATCAGGCGCTGAATTTCCTGCGTGCGGCCGGTCTGCTTGCCGCGGGCGGCTTCGCGGTCGCTGCGCGTGTGCGTCGCGCGCGGCAGCATCCCGTATTCGGCGGTCAGCCAGCCTTGCCCGCGGTCGCGCAGGAAGTCGGGGACGCGTTCGGAGACGCTCGCGGTGCAGAGCACCTTGGTGTCGCCGAATTCGACCAGCACCGAGCCTTCGGCATGTTTCGTGTAGTGGCGCGTAAGGGCGACCTTGCGCAGTGCGTCGGCGCGGCGGCCGCTCGGGCGGGAAACGGAGGACGTCATGTGGGAATCGCGGAACGAGAGGAAACCCCGATTTTAGCGCCGAACGGCGGGCGTGCCCGGCGGGGTGGTCCGCAAAAATGGGATAATGCGCGCTTCCCGCCCCGCGCTTTCCGATGCGCCGGGCGCCTCGACATATCCCCGCCCGCGAGGGCACCCAGACGGCGAGACGAACCATGATCTACAGCATGACGGGCTACGCGAGCGCGACGCGCGAACTCGCGACGGCCACCGGCAACGGCGGCACCAGCGTGTCGGTCGAACTGCGCACCGTGAACTCGCGCTTCCTCGACCTGAATTTCCGGATGCCGGACGACGTGCGCGCGTGCGAACCCGCGCTGCGCGAAATGCTGATGAACAAGCTGTCGCGCGGCAAGGTCGACATCCGCATCAACCTGCAGCGCGGCGAGCAGAGCATCGGCGCGGGCGCGCTGAACCAGTCCGCGCTCGGCCAGCTCGCCGAGCTCGAGCGCTCGGTGCTCGACTCGTTCCCGGGCGTCGGCCGCCTGCGCGCGGGCGAGATCCTGCGCTGGCCCGGCGTGATCGCCGAGAGCGGCGTATCGGCTGACGCGATCCGCGAGGCGGTGCTCGCGTGCGGCAAGGAAGCGATCGGCGAACTCGTCGTCGTGCGTTCGCGCGAAGGCGCGCAACTGGCGACGATGCTGCTGTCGAACGTCACCGAGATGGAAGCGATCGTCGCGCGCATCACGCCGCTCGTGCCGGAGCTGATCGCAAAGCACCAGCAGAAGATCGTCGAACGGCTGCAGGAGGCGCTCGGTATCGCGGCGCCCGAGGGCAGCTCGACGATCGTCACGCGCGAGGAGGCAGCGGAGCGCATTCGTCAGGAAGTGACGATGTACGGGATCCGGATCGACATCGCGGAAGAGCTGTCGCGGCTCACCGCGCACCTGAACGAAACGCGTCACGTGATCGAGAAGGGCGGCCGCGTCGGCAAGCGTCTCGACTTCATGATGCAGGAACTGAATCGAGAAGCAAACACGCTCGGCTCGAAGGCGGCGGCGAAGGAACTCGCCGACGCATCGATGGCGCTCAAGCTGTTGATCGAGCAGATGCGTGAGCAAGTGCAAAACCTGGAGTAAAGCAACATGACCGAATCCCACCGCGACGGCCACGCGTCGCATTCGCTGCACGGCGGCGTCTATCCCGGCAACCTGTTCATGGTCGTCGCGCCGTCGGGCGCCGGCAAGTCGACGCTCGTGAATGCGCTGCTGTCGAAGGACAGCGACATCTGCCTGTCGATCTCGTACACGACGCGCAAGCCGCGTCCGGGCGAGCAGGACGGCCAGCACTATCACTTCACGACGGTCGAGGATTTCCGTGCGCGTCACGCGGCGCACGAATTCCTCGAGAGCGCGGAAGTGCACGGCAACTACTACGGCACGTCGCGCGTCTGGATCGAAGAGCAGATGAAGAATGGCCACGACGTGCTGCTCGAGATCGACTGGCAGGGCGCGCTGCAGGTGAAGAAGCAGTTCCGCAACGCGGTCGGCATCTTTATCCTGCCGCCGTCGCTCGACGCGCTCGAGGAGCGTCTGAAGAAGCGCGGCCAGGACGAACCGAACGTGATCACGCGTCGCCTGCTGGCCGCCGGCAGCGAGATCGCGCACGCATCCGAAGCGGAATACGTGGTGATCAACGAGAATTTCGAGCGTGCGCTCGCGGAGCTCGAATGCATCGTCGCGGCCACGCGCCTGCGCTTTGCTTCGCAGTACGCGCGACATACGGAGCTGTTCATCGACCTCGGCGTCCATCTGCCCCACGCGGAATGACGCGGGGGACGAGGGACATAAGGTAGAATAAGGACTATATTCAGAAGGAATTACCAACATGGCTCGCATTACCGTCGAAGACTGCCTGAAGCAAATCCCGAACCGCTTCGAACTGGCGCTCGCCGCCACCTATCGCGCGCGGCAGCTCGCGCAAGGCCATACGCCGAAGATCGAGAGCCGCGACAAGCCGACCGTCGTCGCGCTGCGCGAAATCGCTGCCGGCCAGGTCGGCGTCGAGATGCTGAAGAAGGTGCCGGTGTAACGCGCATCCGGCCCGTTCCAGCCATGTAATCCACGCGCGCAACGACTCGACCTGGAGGCGAATATGAGCACCACCCCATCGTCCGCCTCCGCGGATCCGACCACCGAAGCCACGGCCCAGTCGCCTGCGCGCCAGTACATCGACGCGGTCCTCGAACAGTCCTTCCGGCATCTGTTCGGGCCGACCGCCACACCGGAGCAGCCTCGCAAGCACGGCGTCGTTTCGATCGCGAAACTGACGGGCGTGCTTGCCGAGTATCTTCCTCCGGAAGAAATCAAAGAGGTCAAGGCGGCGTTCCACTTCAGCGACGAAGCCCACCTCGGTCAATATCGCCAGAGCGGCGAACCCTACATCACCCATCCCGTCGCCGTTGCAGAAATCTGCGCCGGCTGGAAGCTCGACGCGCAGGCCGTCATGGCCGCGCTCCTGCACGACGTGATGGAAGACCAGGGCGTGACCAAGAGCGAGTTGGCCGAACGGTTCGGCCCGAAGGTCGCCGAACTGGTCGACGGTCTGTCGAAGCTCGACAAGATGGAATTCCGCAGCCGCGAGGAAGCGCAGGCGGAAAACTTCCGCAAGATGCTGCTCGCGATGGCACGAGACGTGCGCGTCATTCTCGTCAAGCTCGCCGACCGCCTGCACAACATGCGCACGCTCGGCGCAGTGCCGATGGAAAAGCGCCGCCGCGTCGCGCGCGAGACGCTCGACATCTACGCGCCGATCGCGCACCGCCTCGGGTTGAACAACACGTATCGCGAGCTGCAGGACATGAGCTTCGCGAACTTCAACCCGCATCGCTACGCGACGCTGGAGAAGGCCGTGAAGGCCGCGCGCGGCAACCGCCGCGAAGTGATCAGCAAGATCCTCGAAGCCGCGCAGCGCGCGATGGCCGATGCGAAGATCGACGCCGAGATCACCGGCCGCGAAAAGACCATCTACAGCGTGTACCGCAAGATGCGCGACAAGCAGCTGTCGTTCTCGCAGGTGCTCGATGTGTACGGCTTCCGTGTCGTCGTCGACAGCCCGCTCGACTGCTACACGTGCATCGGCGCGCTGCACGCGCTGTACAAACCCGTGCCCGGCAAGTTCAAGGACTACATCGCGATCCCGAAGATCAACGGCTATCAGTCGCTGCACACTACGTTGGTCGGCCCGTTCGGCGCGCCGATCGAGTTCCAGGTGCGCACGCGCAAGATGCACGAGATCGCCGAGGCGGGGGTCGCCGCGCACTGGCTGTACAAGAACGGCAGCGCCGATCTCAGCGACGTGCAGAAGCGCGCGCACCAGTGGCTGAAGTCGCTGCTCGACATCCAGAGCGAAGCCGGCGATTCGAGCGAATTCCTCGAGCACGTGAAGATCGACCTGTTCCCCGACGCGGTCTACGTGTTCACGCCGAAGTCGAAGATCATGGCGCTGCCGCGTGGCGCGACGGCACTCGATTTCGCGTATTCGATCCACAGCGATCTCGGCAACCAGTGCGTGGCCGTGAAGATCAACAACGAGCTGCTGCCGCTGCGCACCGAGCTGAAGAGCGGCGACATCGTCGAGGTGATCACCGCGCCGTATTCGAAGCCGAACCCCGCATGGCTCGGCTTCGTGCGTACCGGCAAGGCGCGCTCGGCGATCCGTCACTACCTGAAGACGATGCGCCTGAACGAGTCGGTGCAGCTTGGCGAGCGGCTGGTCGACCAGAGCCTGAAGGGCTACGGTCTCGCGCTGGCCGATGTCGAGCCGGAAGTGTGGGAGAAGCTCGTGCAGTGGACGGGCAACAAGAGCCGTCAGGAAATCTTCGCGGACATCGGCCTCGGCCGCCGCGTGGCCGCGGTGATGGCCAAGCGCATCGAGGTGCTGATGAGCGGCCGTGATGCGGACGACGATCTGCCGAAGTCCGAGCGGCATCCTGCGCACCACGCACCGCCGGTCGTGATTACCGGCACCGAAGGGATGTCCGTGCAGTTGTCCGCATGCTGCCGGCCGATTCCGGGCGACGCGATCATGGGCTACATCGGCATCGGTCTGGGCATGGCGATTCATACGACCGATTGCCGCGTGGCGCAGCGTATCCATCGCCGCGATCCGGGCCGCTGGATCGACGTCGAATGGGCGCCGCAGCCTGGTCGCCTGTTCGATGTCGCGGTGAAGGCGCTCGTGAAGAACACGAAGGGCATCTTTGCGCGCGTGGCGGCGGACATCACGTCGGCCGATGCGAACATCGTGCATATCGCGATGGACGAGGATCTGACGCACGAATCGACGGTACTGCGCTTCGTGATCCAGGTCAGCGACCGCGTGCATCTCGCGAACGTGATGCGGCGCGTGCGAACCAATCCGGACGTGATGCGGATCATGCGTGAGCGTTCGACCGACGACGGCGCGCATGCGCGCCACGACGGCGGCATGCGCATCGAGCGCGAGCGGCAGGATTATTGACGCCTGGCCCGCAGGGGCGATCGACGGCGGCCAATGGCCGCCGTTTTCATGTGTGCTGCCGGAGGCGCGAGCGCGCGGTGTGGTCGACGTTCTTCCGAAAGGAGGCGTTACGCAACTGACGTTGCCGTGCGGCGAGCAGGGGAAGGGAAGGCGGAAAAGAAAAAGGGCTTTCCCGGAGGAAAGCCCTTTTAAGGTGGCGCGGCTGGCAGGATTCGAACCCACGACCCCTTGGTTCGTAGCCAAGTACTCTATCCAACTGAGCTACAGCCGCACGCAAAACGGTACTGCTTGACTGTCGGAACCTTCTGCGATGGGAAGGCCCCCAAAAAAGTGGCGCGGCTGGCAGGATTCGAACCCACGACCCCTTGGTTCGTAGCCAAGTACTCTATCCAACTGAGCTACAGCCGCACGCAAAACAAAACTTCTACTGCTTCGAACTGAAAGGGCCTTCGGTTCAGAAGGCCCTCGAAAAAAGTGGCGCGGCTGGCAGGATTCGAACCCACGACCCCTTGGTTCGTAGCCAAGTACTCTATCCAACTGAGCTACAGCCGCACGCAGAAGCGAAATTATAGCAGGGTTGTATAAAAAGGGAAGCCTTATTCGCAAATTAGGTGCATGGCCTTGCCGGGGCGCCCTTCGTGTACCCTTGGAGCATCAGTCATCCATGTTGAATCCGCATCATGAACAAGGCGTTTGTCAAAGAGTCGGACGGCGACGACGACGATCTGGACCAGGCCCAGCCCGCGATTCCGGCGGGCTCGAAGAACTACATCACGCCCGCCGGCCACAAGCGGCTGAGGGACGAATTGCTGAACCTGATCGACGTCGAGCGTCCCGAGGTCGTGCGGCTCGTATCCTGGGCCGCGTCGAATGGTGACCGGTCGGAGAATGGCGACTACATCTACGGCAAGCGGCGGCTTCGCGAGATCGATCGCCGCATTCGCTTCCTGACGAAACGGCTCGATCTGGCCGAAGTCGTCGATGCGAGCCGGCAGGAAAACGTCGACCAGGTGTTTTTCGGCGCAACGGTCGATTACGAGACGCCGGACGGCGAGGATCACACGATCACGATTGTCGGGATCGACGAGGTCGATCTCGATCACGGCCGTGTCAGCTGGATTTCGCCGGTCGCGCGCGCACTGATCAAGGCGAAGATTGGCGATACCGTCATGCTGATGACGCCCGCCGGCCCGCAGCCGATCGACGTGCTCGACGTCCGTTACCCGGCGCCTGGCGACGCCTGAGCGGTGCACGGTGCAACCCGGCAAAGAAAAAGCGCCCCGATGGGGCGCGTCGCCATTCGGCGTGCGGTGGAAATGCCGGTCGCTCAGAAGCGATGGCGCAGGCCGGCCGTGACCGCGATCTGCTTGTTGGTCGACGAAGCGCCACCGAGGCCATTGACGTAGGCGCCAATGCCCAGGCCATCCGTGCTGACGCGCTGATACACCCCTTGCACATACACGTCGGTCCGCTTGGACAGTGCATAGTCGGTCTGCAGGTTGAACTGATTCCAGCCCGGATGACGACCGTCCAGGAAGCCGGCGGTGTATGTGTACGACCCGGCCAGCGACAAGGCAGGCGTGAGCGCGTAGCGCGCATTCACTTCGTAGTTGTTGAACCGGGCAAACGTGCCGTCGAGACCCAGGCCGTTCGACACGCCCGAGGCACCCGCGGAGATGCCGAGCGCCCGGTTCACACGCGATTGCGTGAACACGAAGCCGGCCGTTGCCGGGCCGAACGTGTAGTTCAGGCCGCCGCCGAACACGCGCTGACGCTTGCCGACGAACGTGTTGTCGCCTGCTACCGCGCCGCCGCTGTTGGTGACCGCAGCCGACGTGAGGCCCGAGATGTCATTGTTCAACTGCAGGTAGCCAGCGCCGATATTGAAGCCGGCGTACGTGTACGACACGCCTGCGCTGTACGCGCGATTGTTCGAGAACTGGTTGCTGTTCGAGAAGCCGTACAACGCGCCAACCTTCAGGCCGCCGTAATTGATGCTCGTATACTTGACGGCGTTATTGATCCGGAACGAATTGTTGAGGTTGTCGTTATCGAACGGGTGGGCAAACTGGGTGCCGCCGAATTGCGTACCGGTCAGCGACAGCGGCCCGATGTAGTCGACGACGCTATCGTATTGGCGACCGAGGGTGACCGCGCCGAACTGGTCATGAGACAAGCCGACGAACGCCTGGCGGCCGAATTCGCGGCCATTCTGGCCGAGCGTGCCGTTGGCGATGTTGAAGCCGTTTTCCAACACGAAGATTGCCTTCAGGCCGCCGCCGAGATCTTCCGTGCCGCGCAGGCCCCAGCGGCTGCCGTTGATCTGGCCGCTGCGCTCCGACCATGAGCTGTGGCCACCCTGGTTGTTCGTATAGGTGATGCCTGCGTCGATCAGGCCGTATAGCGTCACGCTGCTCTGAGCGTGAGCTGCCGTAACGAATACACCCGACAACGCGGTGACGATCAGCGTTTTTTTCATGGATCTGTCTCCAAACAGGATGATATCGATCGAACCTGCTGCGGACTGGCATGCTTTGCTTGACGTTGCGGCCGGTCCGCAGGGCGGCGGTGCGCCTATCAGAAAGCCATCTGCAGTGTACGGAGCGCGCGGAGCGGGGGAGGGATGCGCTTTAAGCAATAGTATATTTTGGAATCCGCAAAGATCGGAAATGTGGCGCAAACGATTGCCCATCAAGGGTTTGCGGCGGTGCAGCGAAGAAAAATAGTGGTCAGGACTACGTAACAGGCGTTGCGTGTTCGCGACAGGCGGTCAACAGGAGGCGGGGATGCCTGTAGTCCGATTATTGACACATCGGCAATAGAGGTTTGTGTGGAGCATGGCTAATGAAAGGTTGTTCTCTCGCTATACTGCGATCTCTGCTTTCCGAAGCAGACTTTTTCGTTGACGGAAAAGATCTCCAAACCTTTGTCGGCGCGACTTCCCAGTCGCGCTTTTTTTTTGCCCCGTCGGTCCGCGCGCTATTGCGCGAACGAGCGCCGCTTGCGCTTGGCCGCGGGTGCGGCCTCCTTGGCTTCGTTGGGGGGCGGCGTGTATGTCCAGTCTTCCATCACGTAGTGACGGGCATCGAGAGGCGACGAGAGCAGGTTCTGCCAGTGATCGCCGTGCCAGGTCGTATCGAATTCGGTGTCGTACGGCGCTTCGCGCGAGGCCGCGGACTCGGCCAGGGCGCGGGACTTGCGGCGTGCGCGTCCGAGCCGGCTCGCGAAGCGCTTGATTCCGTCCAGCCACATGACCATCTCCTTCCTTCCGGCGTTAACCGAGCATCGCAATATCCTTGGCCTTCCGCAACCCGGAAAAAACCCGAGGAAATTACCGAGTCGATTTGTCCCCGGTAGGAATTTCACGACCACGATTATTAATGCTCCGATCCCGGTAATATTGACAGGTTTTTGATGCGAATCAATTAATCAGAGGCGCCGGTGTACCGATTCCAGTGGTATTAGCTCTTTTTTGATAAAACGATCGTCAAAAATTTCCTTGACGCACCCGGATTGTCCAATTTATAAATGTCAGCACTCCGTCCTCGGGCGGCGTGCTGGTGCGGGTGCTGGCGCAATGTTTCGGGATTTCGGGAAACGGCTATAAAAATAGCTTTTTTGGATCTAATCGAGTGGGGAACGAAGACATGGATACCGGTATCGTGAAATGGTTTAACGATGCTAAAGGTTTCGGCTTTATTACGTCGGACAATGGTGGTGAAGATTTGTTTGCGCACTTTTCCGAAATCAAGATGGACGGCTTCAAGACGCTGAAGGAAAACCAGCGTGTTTCGTTCGACGTGAAAGTCGGGCCGAAAGGCAAGCAGGCAGCGAATATCCAGGCGGTCTGACGCGCCACGCATTGCCGATCACGTCCGGCCCCCGCATTGCGGGGGCTTTTTGTTTTGCGGGGGCGGAACATTCGGGTTCGCGCTGGCCGCGAACCCGGATGCCGGTGCATACTCACGGAAGCATCGTTTTCCAGTCTTTTCATGTCTGATTCTCCCTGTCCGTCCGATCCCGCCAGCGAACAGCCGCTCGTTTTCGTCGACCTTGAAACCACTGGCGGCTCGCCCGCCGAACACCGCATCACCGAAATCGGCGTGGTCGAAATCGGCCCGCTCGGCGTGTCGACGTGGACGACGCTCGTCAATCCGGGGCAGTCGATTCCGCCGTTCATCCAGCAACTGACGGGCATTTCGGACGAGATGGTGCGCGACGCACCGTCATTTGCGTCGCTGGCGCCGGCGTTGTTCGAGCGGCTCGACGGCAAGCTTTTCGTCGCGCACAACGCGAGCTTCGACCGCGGCTTCCTGCGGGCCGAATTCGAGCGCGCCGGCTTCGCGTTCAATCCCGATGTGCTGTGTACGGTGCGGCTGTCGAAGGCGCTGTTCCCGCGTGAATCGCGGCACGGCCTCGACGCATTGATCGAGCGCCACGGCCTCGTGCCGGCGGCACGCCACCGGGCGCTGGCGGATGCCGACCTGGTGTGGCAGTTCTGGCGCCTGTTGCACGACATCGTGCCGCTCGAGCGGCTGCGTGAGCAGATCGCACGCACGACGCGCCACTTCCGTCTGGGCGGCGACCTGACCGAAGCGTGGCTCGATACCGCGCCGCCCGGCTGCGGTGCGTACGCACTATTCGGGGAGGAGGATGTGCCGCTGTATGTCGGCCGCAGCGTGCGTGTGCGGCAGCGGCTGCGTGCGCTGCTGACGGGCGAGCGCCGTTCGTCGAAGGAAATGCGGCTGGCGCAACAGGTGCGGCGGGTCGAATGGCGCGAGACCGGCAACGAGTTGGGGGCGATGCTGGCCGAAGCGCAATGGATTGCCCGGCTGCGGCCGTCGTACAACCGGCGTCCCGCGGCCGATGCTCGTGCCGGCACTGCGCCCTGGCCATTCGAAGGTGCCGTCGCGTTCGAGGCGAGCGGCGAGCGCCGCCTGTTTCATGTGATCGACGGCTGGCGCTATCTCGGTGCGACGGAATCACTCGACGCGGCTGCGCAACTCGCGGCCGACGGAGCGGACGGTGCGTTCGAACCTTTCACCCACCGCCTGCTGCAGACGCATCTCGCACGCGGCCTGCAGCTGATTCCGCTCGCCGCGCTCACGCCTGCGGGGCAGGCGGCTTAATCAGGCGCGGTCGCGCCACCCGCGCCCGCGGCCGTCAGCCGATCGCGCTTGCGCCGCCGGCCGAGCAGACGTGCGATAGCGCAGTGTCGAGTGCCTGCGTTTGCGTGGCGTCGTAGCGCGTGAGCGTCTTCCAGTTGGCGATGCTGCGCGCGAGCCTCGCCTGACAATCAGGCGCATCCCGCAGCGGCGCAACCTGCGCGAGCCCCGCGAGCATTTTCTGCGTCAGCCGGTCGAGAGCCGGGCGCGTGCTGGTCGCGAGATCGGGCGGCGTGCCTTCCGGTGGCCGCGTCGCGCGCCAGGTCGCGAACAGCGCGTTCTGCACATCCTTGCTCGCGGCGATCTGATCCTCGAAGAACGTCCGTGCGAACGCGGGATCGACGCCGGCCTGCGCCGCGCGCTTCTCGACCGATACGAGCAGTTCCGCTTCGCGCGGCCGGTCCTCGATTGCCTTGTGATTCGCCCATTTCCATCGAGCGACCGGTTCGGCGAGCGCGAGGCGCTGTGACGCGAGCGCGACGATATTGGTGAGGGCGGTGTCGTCACCGTCTGCATTGGCGATGCGCGGGGACGAAAAGAGGGCGACGCCGAGCGCGGCGACAGCGAGGCTGGCACGAATGGCTTGCTTCATCGGAACGATCGGGAGAGCCGGGCGGGCCGGAAGTGGAAAACCAGAAGGATAGACGAAGACAGTCGCGCGGCGTAGCGCAGCGACCGGAGAATCAGCAGGCGAGCTGATCCGGCACCGTCAGGCTGTTGCGGCCCGGGTGCGAGGCGAATTGCGCGCGATGCGCACTGATGAACCGCACGATAGCGATGATCGACACGTGGCGGTTACAGAACCGAACAGGCGTTCACTTCGGCGAGTACAGCTTGTGCTGCTCGTCGAAGAATGCCCGAACGTGGTCAGGCAATTCGGCGAGGAATTCCACGCCGACGGGTTCTGGATCCGGGCTCATCACTTGCTCCGGCGGTGGCATGCGAGTTGGTCTTTCGTCCATGGTCATTTCTCCAGCAGGTTCAATGATTATCAACCTCGTGCTTGGATTTATGCCAGTGGCGAATCGTTAGATTTTGTCTCTGTTGTATTAACGGCACATGCGCTCTGACGCGCGCTGCGATGCCGACTATTGCATCGTGCGGAATCGGCAACAATCGGGCCGCTTGTTCCACTTGCGCGCACTTTTTCTGGACCGCGATGCAACGAACGACGCGATGGATCGGCCTCGTGTGGCTGGCGCTGAACGTACTGTCGCCCGTCATCGGCTATGCGCGTCTCGCGTCGAGCGGCTCCGGCGAGCTCACGCTCGAATTGTGCAGTGCAGCGGGCGCGTGCGTGGCGTCGAACTCGCGTTCAGCGGCGAGAACGTCGGGTTGAAGGGGCTCGCGATTGACGCGAACGTGTCGGCGAGCAACGCGCGGATCCTCGCCGACGTCGCGAATCCCGCATATGTCGGCTCGCGCTTTCCGCGGATTGCGCGCGTGCATGCGAACCTGCTCGCGTCGTATCGCTTCGACGAGCACTGGGTGGCGAGCGTCGGCGTGCGCTACTCGGGCCGCCTGTCTAACACGCTCGACAACAGCGACGTGAACCCGGGCGTCTACGGCGGCACGAGTTCGTTCACGGTCGTCGACCTGAAGGCGCGTTACCGCTTCGACCGTCACTGGAGCGCGTCGCTCGGCATCGACAACCTGACGGACCGCCGCTATTACGTTCTCCACCCGTATCCGGGCCGTACTTTCAATGGAGAACTGAAATGGTCGCTGTGAGATCGCTCGCGTTGCTGTCGCCAGCCGGCTGCACGACGCGCACGACGTGCCGAAGACCGCCGATTCGCAAGCCGCGCGCATGAGCATGCAGGCCGCACCCGCGCGGCAGAAGCAGCCGCTCGCGACGGGGGCGGCATTCGACATGCATCACCGGCTGTGGGTCCCATGGGTCGAGGGCGCGCACGTTGTCGTCGCGCATTCCGACGATCCCGGTGACACGCTGTCCGCGCCCGTCACCGTCAACGCGATGCCGGAACCGATCTACACGAGCGCCGGGAATCGCCTGAGGATCACGCAGTATGCGAATGCGGAGCCGATGCCCGAGCGTCTGCGCTCGATGCGGGGTAGAGAGGGGAGATGCCGCGCACCGTGAGGATCGGACGCGATGGCGCACGCGAGGCGCGCAGCGGATTGCTGACGGCCGACGTGTTCGACAGCTGGTTGGAGCGCGCGAAGCGCTGAATGGGGCGACGGCGCGCGGCGAACGGGCCGCGCGCCGGCCTGATGCGAAAACGCGCCCGAAGGCGCGTGGAGAGAAGCGTCAGGCCGCTCGCTTGAATAGCCGGATCACGAACAGCAGGATCACCGCACCGACGACCGCGACGATCACCGAACCGATGAAGCCGCTGCCGATGCTGATGCCGAGTATCCCGGCGAGCCAGCCGCCGATCACCGCGCCGACGATCCCGACGATGATGTCGACGATCAGCCCGAAGCCGCCGCCCTTGACGAGCAAACCGGCAAGCCAGCCGGCGATCGCGCCGATGATGAGCCACATAATCAAGCCATGAGTCATGGTTGTCCTCTCCTTGAGTTGTGTCGAAAGACCGGACGTCGGCTGCGTTGCCGCAAGCTGAATGAAGGCGGCATCGCGACCTGCCGCGCCGCCCACGCAATGTAACGCGTTAGACGGGTCGGAATCGTTAAGTAATGTTATGCACCCTTAACGGGATTTTCCAGGGAATTTGTCTGCATACGGCTAGGCTCGTGCGTGGGTGATGCATGATGAAATGAAGTTGTAATAAACGGCCGCCGGTGAAGCAGGTCGCCCGTCGGCGTCATCGTTCGTGCACCGATGCCTGCATGCCCACGTCGGGCAATCCGTCGCCTGCGTCGGCGATCAGCCGTGCGACGGTCGCGGGTTCGCCGATCGCCTCGATCGACAGCAGTGCGAAGCGGGCGAGAAAGAGCGATGCATCGGCTTCACCGATCCGTGTCATCGTGTGGCACAGGTCGGTGTAGAGGACGTCGCGTTCGGTATCCGTCATCATGCGGTCTCCTGAGGATCGGTTGATGCGCACGGACGAAGTGCGCGTTCGAGCGCGGTGATCACGTCGCTCGCGCGAGCGTCGTGCCAGCGGCCGAGTACGTGGCCATCCGGACGTACGAGATAGACGGTGCCATCGCGCGCGCCGTACATGTCGAACAGCCGGCCGTCTCCGTCACGGCCGCCGCAGGCCGGTTGCCGCGGCGCCACATGTCGCGTGAGCGTCACGAGCGCGAACGGTATCCGCGCAGCCTGCAGGCGCTGTTCAAGGCCAGCGAGCGTCGGATCGGGCACGCCGTCGGACGTGAAGCAGAACGCGGTGAAGCGCGGGGCGACGAGATCGGTCAGGTGGCCGCGCCGCGTGGCGTTGCCGTGCGGCGCGTACAGCATCAGTGGACATTCGGCGAGCACCGTGCCGGGCGCGGGGCCGGCTGAAAACGTATCGCGTTCGACTGCGTTGAGCGACGACGTCGCATAGGCGATGGCCGTCGTCTGGCGCGGATTGATCAGCGAACGCAGCGCCGGATGCCGGACCGCGAGCGACAGCACGGCCTTGCGCATCAGGTCGAATGCAAACGACGGTGGCGCCATGAACTCGGTGCTCTTCGTGCCGTAGCGAAGATTCTCGTGCGTCGCGAACACGCGTTCGTCCGAGTAGCTGTCGAGCAGCGTGTCCGATGCAAGGCCGCGAATCACGTACGCGAGTTTCCATGCAAGGTTGTCGGCATCGTCGATGCCCGAATTCGCGCCGCGCACGCCGAAGATCGGCACGAGATGCGCGGCGTCGCCACAGAACAGCACGCGGCCGTGCCGATAGCGTTCGAGCGTCAGCGCATTCGCCTTGTAGATCGTGATCCAGATCGGCGACCAGTCGCCGCGCTCGCCCATCATGTCGAGCAGATTCTGCACGCGCGGGATCACGTTTTCCGGCTTGATGGCCGCTTCGGGATCCTCATCGTCGCGTAACTGGTAGTCGATCCGCCACACATTGTCGGGCTGCTTGTGGACGAGCACCGTTGAGCCCGGGTTCGACGACGGGTCGAAGTACGCGAGCCGTTCGGTCGGCCGGTCGCTGTCGAGCGCGATGTCGACGATCACGTAGCGGCCCTCGTAGCTCGTGCCTTGCAGCGACAGGCCGAGCGCTTCACGCATCGTGCTGCGTCCGCCGTCGCACGCCACGACCCAGTCGGCGTCGAGTGCGTAGCCGCCGAGCGGCGTGTCGACGTCGAGGCGCACGCCCTCCGGGTGCAGGGAGACGCCGGTGACTTTCGCCTGCCAGCGGATCTCGATGAGTTCGGGGCGGCGCAGTGCGGCGTCGAGCAGGAACTGTTCGATGTGATACTGCGCGAGATTGATCATCGGCGGCAGTTTCTGGTTTTCGTCCTGCGGCATCGTGAAATGCAGCACTTCGTCGCGACGGTAGAAGCTGCGTCCGCCGGTCCACGGCAGCCCCGTGCGCAGGAAGTCGTCGAGCGCGCCGAGCCGCTCGATGATCTCGAGGCTGCGCCGCGAGATGCAGATCGCACGGCTGCCGTGGCAGACCGCGTCGTCGGCCTCGATCAGTACACTCCGGATGCCGTGGTTCGCGAGACCGAGCGCAACGGCGAGGCCGACGGGGCCGCCGCCGACGATCGCGACGCGATGCCGGTGCGTGTCGATACCGTCGTCGCAGGCCGGCAGATGCGCGGGATGGCGCTCGGCGACGAACGGGTAGGGCTTGAAGTCGATATCCATCGTTGGCTTCCAGGGGAGAGCGGTTCGACGTGCACGCGCGCCGGGGCCGCGTGCAGGCAGTCGAAGCAGTATGGAAGCCGTGCGGGAATCCGCTGTCCCCATTCGGGGTACGGCAAGCCGACCGGGATTTACCCCGATTCGGTCATCGCAAGCCGGGTCGGTTCAAGGCTGCAGGCAGAGCGCGAACAACTGGCGCTGGCTCGAGATGCCCAGGCGCCGGTACGCGCGCTTCTGGTATGTGACGACGCTCGACGCCTTCACGCCGATCGTCTCGCCGATCTCGTGCGCGGTCTGGCCTTCGAGCACGCCGCGCAGCACGTCGAGTTCGCGCTTGGACAGCGCCGGGCAGGCGCTGCGTAACCGCGCGAGCATCCGTTGCGGGATGCCGATCTGCGCGGCACCGGCGAGTGCGTAGTGATGCTTCGCGGCCTGCGCGATCAGCGGGGCGAGCGCTTCGATCTCCGCGATCTCGCGCGGCTGGAACGCGCCGCTGCGATGCGCGCGGTACAGGTTGATCGACAGCCAGCTCGCATCGTTGGGCTGCATCAGCAACGACAGCCGGTCGGACACGTCGGGGCCGCGGTAGCAGGCCGCTCGATACGCTTCGTGATCGATCTCGTCGCCGGCCTGCTGGTGCAGCAGCAGGTCGTGGCGGCGCGCGCCGCGAGGCGCGCTCGATACGATCTTCTGGTTGCCGTCGAGCGTGTAGAAGTGTCGTGCGTAGATGTCGGCGACGTCACGCAGGTAGCGGCCGCCGCGATGGTCGGCGACGGATAGCGTGCGCGGGCGGTTGCCGAGCTCGTACGCGAAGATCGTGCATTGCGTGACCGACAGCGCATCGTCGAACAGCTTCAGCACTTCGGCTGCGAATGCGTTGGGCTCGTTGCCGCCGATCGCGGCGACAAGGCGCGTCGCACGTAATACGTCCAGTTGCCCGGTGAGGTTCGGTCGCTCGAGACGCCAGGTGCGCATGATGCTCGGAAAGGGCGGAGTGGTCCGGCGATTGTAATCGGCGGCGTGCTGCGCGGGAGTCGGGTGATGCCCGCAAGCGGAGCGGACGCAGAGAGAAGAAGGGCAGCGCACGATTTGGCGCCCGGAATGAGAAAAGGGCTGACAAGCATTGCTTGTCAGCCCTTTATAACTTGGTGCCGGAGATAGGAGTCGAACCTACGACCTTCGCATTACGAATGCGCTGCTCTACCAACTGAGCTACACCGGCATCAGAGAAACGAAATTATAAGGTGAAATCTGAGACCTTGGCAATAGGTTTTGCGAATTTTTTTCAGCTTGCTGCTGCTGTTTCGCGAAACTCATCGACTCGGCAAACTTCCCGCTTCGTTTCACTGCGATGCGACCCGTTGGGGTCACATCGAGAGCCGCGATTCTACGTACGTCGCGCGATACTGTCTAGTGCTGCAGTGCAAATTTATTCCTTTTCCTGGTGGTAGCCCGTCACGCGCTCGACTTCGTTCTTCGAACCGAGGAACACCGGGACGCGCTGATGCAGGCCCGTCGGCTGCACTTCCATGATGCGCTGCGTGCCGGTCGTCGCGGCGCCGCCCGCCTGTTCGACGATGAACGACATCGGGTTCGCTTCGTACATCAGGCGCAGCTTGCCCGGACGGTCGGGCGTGCGCTTGTCGGCCGGGTACATGAAGATGCCGCCGCGGTTCAGGATCCGGTGCACGTCGGCCACCATCGATGCGATCCAGCGCATGTTGAAGTTGTCGCCGCGCGGGCCGTTCTTGCCGGCGTTCAGTTCGTCGATATAGCGCTTGACCGGGTCGTACCAGTGGCGCGCGTTCGATGCGTTGATCGCGTATTCGCGCGTGTCGGCCGGGATCTGCATGTTGCTCTGCGTGAGCACCCACGAGCCGACTTCGCGGTCGAGCGTGAAGCAGTTCACGCCGTTGCCGGTCGTCAGCACGAACACCGTCTGCGGGCCGTACACGGCGTAACCGGCCGCAACCTGCTGCGTGCCGGGCTGCAGGAACGATTCCTCGGTGGCCTGCTTGCCGTCCGGGCAGCGCAGCACCGAGAAGATCGTGCCGATCGACACGTTCACGTCGATGTTCGACGAGCCGTCGAGCGGATCGAACACGAGCAGGTACTCGCCGCGCGGGTAGTTCGCGGGGATCGGGAAGAACGTTTCCATTTCTTCCGATGCCATCGCGGCGAGGTTGCCGCCCCATTCGTTCGCGTCGAGCAGGATTTCGTTCGACAGGATGTCGAGCTTCTTCTGCACTTCGCCCTGGACGTTCTCGCTGCCGGCGGTGCCGAGCGCTTCGCCGAGCGCGCCCTTCGACACGTTGTAGCTGATCGCCTTGCACGCGCGTGCGACGACTTCGATCAGCAGGCGCAGGTCGGCGGGGAGGTTGTTGGTCTCACGTTGCTGTTCGATCAGGAACTTCGACAGCGTGGTGCGGCGGGCAATGGACATGACAGACTCCAGAAGGCCAAAGAATCCTTGAATGGCCGCAATTTTACCCGTCGCGCCTTCCGTGCCGCCGGGTTTTTTCGTCCGGTTACACGGCTGGGCAGCCGGACCGGCCCGCTTTCCGGTGGGGGAAACCGGCGCGACACGCTTCGCGGCAACGGCAGGCGGTGTGATCGGACCCTGCGATTGCGCGCGGTTCCGGGAGTCTTCACACAATAAAAAAGCCGGTGCCGCGACGGGCGGCACCGGCTGTATCGCGCAGGCGCGATGCGGGCGATCGCGTTACGCGAGTGCCTTCTCGACGATCTCGCGCACGTCGCGCGATTTCGCGCCGGCGGCAACCTGCTCGAGCGCTTCGCGCATCCGGTCGCGCAGTGCCGGCGTGAAGCGGCGCCACAGTTCCAGCGAGCGCGCGAGGCGCGCGGCAACCTGCGGGTTGATCGCATCGAGCGCGAGCACCTGTTCGGCCCAGAACGCGTAACCCGAGCCGTCCGCCGCGTGGAATTGCGCGGGGTTGGCCGCGCAGAAGCTGAAGATCAGCGAGCGGGCGCGGTTCGGATTCTTCAGGTTGAACGCCGGATGCGCGAGCAGCTTGCGCACTTTCGCGAGCGTCGGCTGCGCGGGCGTACCGCGTTGCGCGGCCTGCATCGCGAACCACTTGTCGATCACGAGCGCTTCCTTCTCGAAGCGGCGGTAGAAATCGTCGAGTGCGTGCTCGGCCGGTTCGGTCGCGCCGGCGGCCGCGGCGGACAGCAGCGCGCCGAGCGCAGCCGCGCGATCGGTCATGTTGTTCGCCGCGTCGTATTGCGCGGTCGCGAGGCGCACCGCATCGGCCGGATCCTCGAGCTCGGCGAGATACGCGAGCGCGAGGTTCTTCAGCGCGCGGCGGCCGGAGGCCTCCGGCGTCGGTTCGTAGGCGCCGGGCGTCTGGTGCTGCTCGTAGGCGGCGAGCCATTCCGCGCGCAGCGCGGTGGCGAGCCGGCGGCGCACGAACTGGCGCGCGCGATGCACGGCGGCCGGATCGGCTTCCGCCATCTGGTCGGCGAGGTAGGTTTCCGACGGCAGCGTCAGCGCGAGTTCGCGGAACGCCGGCGACAGCGTCGCGTCGGTCAGCACGCGGCGGAACGCGGCGACGAAGTTCTCGCCGAGCGTGAGCGGCTCGTTCGCGGCCGCACGCGCGGCGAGTGTCAGCAGTGCGCGCGTCGCGAGGCGCTGGCCGGCCTCCCAGCGGTTGAACGGATCGCTGTCGTGCGCAAGCAGGAACGCGAGGTCGTCGTCGCTGTAGTCGTACTCGACGATCACCGGCGACGAGAAGTTGCGCAGCAGCGACGGCAGCGGGTGTTCCGGCACGTCGACGAACGTAAAGGTCTGCTCGGTGTCGGTGAAGTCGAGCACGCGCGTCGTGCCTGCGGCGGCGGCTTCGCCGTCGAGACGCAGCGGCAGGTCGCGGCCGTCGCGGCCGATCAGGCCGATCGCGAACGGAATCAGTAGCGGCCCCTGCTGCGTTTCGCGCGCGGCCGGCGACCCGTCGCCGTAGCCCTGCGCGAGCGTGACCGTATAACGGCGCGCGGCCGCGTCGTACGCGGTGCGCACCGACACGCGCGGCGTGCCCGCTTGGCTGTACCAGCGCTCGAACTGCGCGAGGTCGCGCCCGTTCGCGTCGGCCATTGCGTGACGGAAGTCGTCGCAGGTCACGGCGTGTCCGTCGTGGCGCTTGAAGTACAGGTCCATCCCCTTGCGGAAGCCGTCGCGGCCGAACAGCGTCTGGTACATCCGCACGACTTCCGAGCCTTTCTCGTAGACGGTCATCGTGTAGAAGTTGTTGATCTCGACGTAGCTTTCCGGGCGCACCGGGTGCGCCATCGGGCCCGCATCCTCGGCGAACTGCAGCTGGCGCAGCACGCGCACGTCCTCGATGCGCTTGACCGCGCGGGCCGCCGATTCGACGTCGTCGCCCGCGGCCATGTCGGCCGAGAATTCCTGATCGCGGAACACCGTCAGGCCTTCCTTCAGGCTCAGCTGGAACCAGTCGCGGCAGGTCACGCGGTTGCCGGTCCAGTTGTGGAAGTACTCGTGTCCGACCACCGATTCGATGTTCGCGAAGTCGGTGTCGGTCGCGGTCTCGGGGTTCGCCAGCACGTACTTCGTGTTGAAGATGTTGAGCCCCTTGTTCTCCATCGCGCCCATGTTGAAGTCGCCCACCGCGACGATCATGAAGCGGTCGAGATCGAGCTCGAGGCCGAAGCGCTTCTCGTCCCAGCGGATCGAGTGGATCAGCGAATCCATCGCATGACGCGTCTTGTCGAGGTCGGCCGGCTCGACCCACACCTGCAGCAGCTTTTCCTTGCCTGAGCCGGTCGTGATCGTTTCCTCGATCGCGACGAGCTTGCCCGCGACCAGCGCGAACAGGTAGCTCGGCTTGCGGAACGGGTCTTCCCATCTCGCGAAGTGGCGGCCGTCGGGCAGGTCGCCGGAATCGACGAGGTTGCCGTTCGACAGCAGCACCGGGTACCCGGCCTTGTCGGCGCGCAGCGTCACCGTGTACGACGCCATCACGTCCGGGCGGTCGAGGAAGTAGGTGATGCGGCGGAAACCTTCGGCTTCGCACTGCGTGAAGAAGTTGCTGCTCGACACATAAAGGCCCGACAGCGTCGTATTCTGGTCGGGTGCGCATGCGCTTTCGAGCGTCAGCTCGAAGGCCTCGGGAACATTCTCGACGGTCAGCCCGTGCTCGTGCGTGCGCACGGCGCCATGCGGCGCGCCGTCCAGGTGCGCGCCGAGGAATTCGAGCGCTTCGCCCATCAACTCCAGGTGCGGCGCGGGCGCGGCGTCCGGATTGCGGCGCACGCGCATCGTGTTCCTGACGATCGTGCGGGCCGGCGCGAGATCGAATTCGAGCGCGACGGAATCGATGAGGAAGGCCGGCGGCGTGTAGTCGGCGCGGCGGATCACGGTGGAAGAGGCGTTGTCGGACATGGTCGTCGAGATCGGTGGAGTAGGGGACGGGCCCGTGGCACGGGCCGGGCGAACCGGGCCATTGTACAAAGGCTGGCGGCCGCGTGCCGGCCGAACTTTTTACCGGTTCCGGGAGTCCGCGTATTATCGGCATCCCGTTACGGTTCGCGCGGTGCGACGAACGGGTGACGGATCGAAGAGGATCAACATGAAACGCGAATGGATTCAACGCGGTGCGGGCTGGGCGGCGGCGCTGTGCGTGGCGCTGCTGACCGGCTGTACCAGCTACGTGACGACCCAGGTCACGGCCTTCTCCGACTGGAGCGGCAGCGACGCGACACGCACCTATGCGTTCACGCGCACCGACGCGCAGAAGAACAGCATCGAGCAGTCGACCTACGAGCCGATCGTCGCGAACGAGCTGTCGACGTATGCGTTCCGGCAGGTGCCGCAGGCGCAGGCGCGGTACCTCGTCGGGCTGACCTATGCGGTCGGCAGCGATCTCGTGACGGTACCGCAGCCGGTCTATTACGATCCGTGGTTCGCGCCCGGGCCGTACTGGCGGCGCGGGCCGTGGGGCCCGTGGGGTCCCTGGGGGCCGATGCCGGCCGGCTACGTCGCGCAGACATACCAGGTGTTCGACTACACGCTTGGCATCCGCATCACCGAGCGCGCGACGGGCAAGGAGGTGTACAACGTGTCCGCGCGCACGACCGGCGACAACGGCACGCTGCTGTACGCGATGCCGTTCCTCGCGCGCAGCGCGCTCGCTGATTTCCCGCTGTCCAACGGCGCGGTTCGCTCGGTCCGGCTGCCGGTCGACAAGCGCGGCGGCTCGGCGGCGCCGGCTGCCAACGAGCGCGCGGTGCCGGCGGCGCCCGCCTCGGGTGCTGCCGCCGCGAAGTAACGCGGTATCCCTCTCGGCGCGGCCGTCCGGCCGCGCCGGCCATGCCCTTCCGTCAGACCCCGATACCCAGCAGCGCCAGCGCGCCGAGCACGACGAACAGCACGGCCGCGATCGCGTGCACGAGCTTCGTCGGCAGGCGGTGCGCGAAGCGGTCGCCGAGCAGGATCGCGGGCACGTTCGCGAGCATCATCCCGAA
The DNA here is from genome assembly GCF_029633825.1 of Burkholderia contaminans. Lineage (NCBI taxonomy): Bacteria > Pseudomonadati > Pseudomonadota > Betaproteobacteria > Burkholderiales > Burkholderiaceae > Burkholderia > Burkholderia contaminans. The sequence continues at coordinate 2,128,944 of NZ_CP090640.1, forward strand.
CGTCGTGCCGGCCACGACACCGATGTAGTCCTGGAAGCGCGCGGCGAGCGCGACGGTCGCGATCTGCGTCTTGTCGCCCATTTCCGCGAGGAAGAATGCGACGAGGGTCGCACCGAACACGCCCAGCCGCGAGCGGTTGGCATTGGCTTCGTCGGCATCGAGCTTGTCCGGCACGAGGATCCACAACCCCATCGCGATGAACGAGAATGCGAGCGCCCAGCGCATGATCGACGGCGTGACGAGCGCGCCGAGCCATTCGCCGAGCGCGCCGGCGAAACCGTGGTTCACGAGCGTCGCGACGAGCACGCCGAGAATGATCGGCACCGGCTTGCGATAGCGCGCGGCCAGTACGAGGGAAAGCAGTTGGGTCTTGTCGCCGATTTCAGCGAGGGCGACGGCGCCGGTGGAGATCAGGAAGGCTTGGGACACGTATGGGGTTCCACGGGCCGATGTTGTGCGTGCGAGCGACGATCCACCGCGCGCCGGGCCCTGATGCGGCGCGCTGTGAACCATCGGTCTCGCCAGGCCTAGGTGGCTGCGTCCGCCATGGCCGTATGGCCAAGTCTGTTGACGGACGCCTCCGTCACGATGCGCGCCGGGGGCGCGGGACATCGAGCGGAGCGGCTACTCCCCAATGAGCGGCGAATTCTAGCACGGCGCGTTACGCGCGGGAAAGCGGTTGGCGGGCGCTACGCCCCGAGTCGGGGCGGGATCGGCGCATGGCAAGCTCGGCGGCCCGGCGCGCGCGGCGGTGGATGCCCGCACGTGCCGGGGCGCACCCCGGCAGGTCGTTACGCGGCGGGGCGGGGTGCCGCGCCGCGCTCGTGGACGAGTTGGCCGGCCGCATAGGTGCGGTACACCGCGCGGTCGTCGCCGAGCAGCGCGAACGCGAACAGCAGTTCCTCGAGCGAATCCGCACGCTTCGTGCGGCGTGCGAGCAGCGGCGTGGCTTGCGGATCGAGCACGACGAAGTCGGCTTCGGTACGCGGTGCGAGCGTGCCGACCGTGTCGGCGAGGTCGAGCGCCTGCGCGGCGCCGGCCGTTGCGAGCCAGAACATCCGCGTCGCGGTCAGGTGGTGGCCCGACAGCCGCGCGACCTTGTGCGCTTCGTTCATCGTCTGCAGCATCGAGAACGACGTGCCGCCGCCGACGTCGGTCGCGAGCGTGACGGGCACGTCGTATTCGCCGGCCTTGTCGAAATCGAACAGCCCGCTGCCGAGGAAGAAGTTCGACGTCGGGCAGTGCGCGACGACGGTTCGCGTCTCGGCCATCCGGCGGCGGTCCTCGTCGTCGAGGTGGATGCAGTGGCCGTACACCGCGCGCGGGCGCAGCAGCCCGTAGCGGTCGTAGATGTCGAGATAGCTGCGATGGCCGGGGAACAGCTCGCCCACCCATTTCACCTCGTCGACGTTTTCCGCGACGTGGCTCTGCACGAACACGTCCGGATGGCGGCGTGCGAGTTCGCCGCACGCCTCGAGCTGCGCCTCGGTCGACGTCGGCGCGAAGCGCGGCGTGAGCGCGTACATCTGGCGCCCCTTGCCGTGCCAGCGGTCGATCAGCTCGGCGCTGTCGTCATAGCCTGATTGCGCGGTATCGCGCAGGAACTCGGGGCAGTTGCGGTCCATCAGCACCTTGCCCGCGATCATCCGCAGGTCGCGCGCGTCGCTCGCCGCGAACAGCGCATCGGCCGACTGCTTGTGCACCGTGCAGTAGACGAGCGCGCTCGTCGTGCCGCAGGCGAGCAGTTCGTCGACGAAGAAGTCGGCGACTTCGCGCGCGTGCTCGGGATCGCCGAACTGGCGCTCGGTCGGGAACGTGTACTTGTCCAGCCACGGCAGCAGGCCCGGTGCCGGCGACGCGATCATGTCCGTCTGCGGATAGTGGATGTGCGTGTCGATGAAGCCGGGCACGATCAGCTTGTCGCGCAGCTCATGGACGATCGCGTCGCGCGCGAGCGTCGCGGCGAGCTGCGCGTACGGGCCGGCCGCGACGACCTTGCCGTCGTCGACGATCAGGAGGCCGTCGGTCTCGTAGATCGCGGCCTGGCTCGATTGCGCCGGGTCGCCGTTGAAGGTCAGTAACTGGGAACGGAAAGCGGTTTGCGTCATGACGAATGATCCTGCATCAAGGTAAGGCGAACAGAAGAAAACGGGCGACGCCGCACGGCGGCAAGACAGCGCCTGGCGAGCGGGTGCGGCACGCTGCGTGCGGCACGACCGGATGCGATTGCGCGGGCGAACGTGGCGGCCGAAGCCGCCCGCGAGTGGTTGCCGGCGGGCCTCGCAGCCGTTGCGCTCACGACCGATGCGGCCTTGAGCGAAACGGCAAATCGCGACGGCAGGCACGCGCGAGCGACGACGAACAGCGCCGTCGCCGCGCGCTCACGCACGCGATAGTCCCGGCGCAAGGCCGGGCCGGTGGTCGCGAAGCGGATGCCGTTGCCGTGTTTCATCTGTCCAGCGTTCCTCGATGCCGGCCGTCACGCGGCCTGCCAGTACGCGTCTAGGCGCGCGTACAGTGCGTCGCGCTGCGCCGGTTCGATGAACGACGCCTCGAAGCCGTTGCGGATCACCGCATGGACTTCGGCATCCGTGAGTTGCAGCCCTTCGGCCGTCGCGAAGTAGTTTTCATTGACGTAGCCGCCGAAATAGGCCGGATCGTCGGAGTTGATCGTCACCGCGACGCCGCGATCGAGCAGCGCTTTCAGCGTGTGCTTCGCCATGTCGTCGAACACGCACAGCTTCAGGTTCGACAGCGGGCAGACGGTGAGCGCCGTGCGGGTTTTCGCGAGGCGCTCGACGAGCGCCTCGTCCTCGATGCTGCGCACGCCGTGGTCGATCCTGTCGACCTTCAGCACGTCGAGCGCTTCGTAGATGTAAGCGGGCGGGCCTTCCTCGCCCGCGTGCGCGACGAGCTTCAGCCCGAGCGCGCGCGCCTTCTCGAACACGCGTGCGAACTTCGTCGGCGGATGGCCGAGCTCGGACGAGTCGAGGCCGACGCCGATCAGGCGATGGCGATAGCGCTCGAACAGCGGCAGCGCGGATTCGAACGTCGCGAGCGCGTCCTCTTCGGACAGATGACGCAGGAAGCACAGGATCAGCTTGCTCGACAGCCCGCGTTGTTCGGCATCGGCGAGTGCCCGCTCGATACCCGCGACCACCGTCTCGATCGATACGCCGCGCTCGGTGTGCGTTTGCGGATCGAAGAACAGCTCGGTGTGGACGACGTTGTCGGCGAGCGCGCGTTCGCAATACGCGGCCGTCATGTCGTAGAAATCCTGCTCGGTCAGCAGCACGCTCGCGCCGGCGTAATAGATGTCGAGGAACGACTGCAGGTCGGTGAACGCGTACGCGGCGCGTAGCGCGTCGATCGAGTCGTACGCGAGCTTCACGCCGTTGCGCTGCGCCAGCGCGAAAATCAGTTCGGGCTCGAGCGAGCCTTCGATATGGATGTGCAGCTCCGCTTTCGGCGCGCGGGCAATCTTGTCCTTGAATGTCGGGGTCATGGCGTCGTTCTTGGTCGGTCAGTAGGTAGGGGAAGCCTGCGTGGACGCGTTCGCATTCGCGTTGGCCTCGACGGCCTGCAGCAATTGCGCAGCCACCGAGATCGCGATCACTTCGGGTGCCTTGTCGATGATGCCCTCGACACCGATCGGGCAGCGCATCCGTGCCACCTGGGCCGGGTCGATGCCGATCGCGGCGAGGCGATGATCGAACTGCACGCGTTTCGTGTGCGATCCGGTCATCCCGAAGTACGCGTAGTCGCCGCGCCGCAAAATACGCTCGGCCAGCACGAAATCGAGTGCGTGGTCGTGCGTCATCACGACGAAGTATGACTGCGGCGGTGCGGCGTCGACCGCGTCGGCCGGGGCAGCGGCCGCTTCGATCGCGAGGTTGCCGATGCCGGCGAGCGCGTCGGCCGGCGGGAACACCGCATCGGGCCCGTCGATCCAGCGCACGTGGCACGGCAGCGTCGCCAGCACCTTCACGAGCGCGGTGCCGATGTGCCCGGCGCCGAACAGCACGACGGGGAACGCATACGGCGCGATCGTTTCGGTCATCAGCGACACGCCGCCGGTTTCCCACAGCAGGCAGTCGGCACGCGCGGCTTCCGATTCGGGCTCGCTCAACAGCGGCGCGCCCGGTGAGGGGCCGAATGATACGCTACGCACGGTCGCGGCGCCGGCCGCGACACGCTTCGCGAGCGACATGATCCAGCCGAGATCGCCCACATCGAGCCGCTCGAACGCGAGCACCACGGCGCCGCCGCAGCACTGGCCGAGACTCGGGCCGAGCGCGAGCCGTTCGAGCCGGCGCGCGTGCGGCACGTGCGCGCCATCCTTGAGCAGATGCCGCGCGATCTCGATCGCCTTCCATTCCAGATGACCGCCGCCGATCGTATGGCGGGCCATGTCGCGCGTGACGAGCATCTTGGTGCCGGCTTCGCGCGGCGCGGAGCCGTCGGTGTGCGCGACCGTCACGAGCACGGCCGCTTCGCCATGTGCGAGCAGTTGCTGCAGATCGCCGAGCCAGGCTTCCATCAGCACGCTCCGTTCGGGGCGACGCGGCACGACACGCGGCGCGGGCTGGCGGGCGCGGCGGCAACGATGGCGGACGGGAGCGAGGCGGGCCGGCCGCACGGCCGATGCAGTGCGGCGGCAGCGCGCGAACGGCGCGCGCGGTCGGCACCGCCGGATGCGCGGACGCCATGAGGATGACGGATGCGGATGGTTTGCGTTGTCATGATGAATCCAGTCGACATTGCGGATCGGGCGCGCGTTACGCAGGGGTGGTGAGACCGCCTGGCCTCGCGCACGTAGATCGCCATCCAGTCACGAAGATAGCACCGCAAGGCGACGGGAACATTGCCAGGCGGTGATCCGGACTATCAGGAGGCGATCATGTCGATCATAGGCCCGCCGCGCGGGATCGGGGCGCCGATGCGTGCACATCGGGCCGAAACGCAGGCGTGGCGGGGCTGGGCGCGGAAGTCGCGCGATGCGCGTTCGCCCGGAGAGCCGGGCGGCGGCGGGGTAGGTGTTTACGCTTGACGGGCCGGATGCGGCTCGCCGGGCCGGGACGGCGGGTGCGCCGGAGCCGGGCGGCTACCGGCCGGCGGCAGTGTGCGCCCCGGGGCGAGCGGGCCGCGCGCAGGCCGGTCGAAACCGGCCGGTCAGGCCGCGAGCTTGCGGCGATGGCGCCAGAGGCTCGCGACCACGGCGATCAGGATCACCGCGAAGCCGATCAGCGCCCAGCCGGGCAGCAGGATGCCGAAGATCGGCGGGTAGACCGTCTCGCACAGCCCGGCGACCTTGAACATCCCGGGGAACCACTGCGCGGGCGGCAGGCTGTCGACGATCGGCTGCAGCGTGTCGAAACCGCAGCTGAAGCCCGGATTCATCTGGATCGACAGGTGCCGGGCGGCCGTGCCGACGCCGCCGGCCGCGGCGATCGCGATCAGCAGCTCGAGCACCCAGACGCCGCGCCAGTTGCGGATCCCGGCGGCCAGGAACGCGAAGATCCCGATCGCGCAGAAGAAGTAGCGCTGGATGATGCACAGCGGGCACGGATCTTCGTTCTTCACGTACTGCAGGTACAGCGCACCGGCCAGCAGGGCGATGCACACCCACCCGAGCAGCATCAGCAGGCGGCGTTCGCGGCGGAGTGCGAGCGTGTAGTCGTTCATGTCGGCGGGGTTCCTCGTGGGTCGGTCCGGAAAACAATCGCGCGATTTTAGCGCGAATGGTCTGGCACGAAACTGACAGCGCGCGTGCGGCAACCTGCCGCATCGCGCGTCGTGTCCGCCGGCGTTTGGACGGTTGCGCTCAGCGGATCGTGTTCAGCACGGCCTCGACCGCCTGGCCGATCGCGAGCAGCGCGTCGTCGCGGTGCGGGGCGGCCGCGAGCATCAGCCCGACCGGCGCCGCGTCGCGCGGATGGCAGGGCAGCGACAACGCGCACGCGTCGAGGAAGTTGAACGCGCTCGGGTTGCGCAGGATCAGCGCGTTGGTGCGTGTGAACGCGGCGTCGTCCGCTTCGAGTTCGGCGATGCGCGGCGGCACGACCGGCACCGTCGGCGCGACGAGTGCATCGAAACGCGACCAGACCGTGTGGGCGGCTTCGTCGAGCATCGCCGTGCGTGCGGCGAGCAGGTCGAGATAGTCGGCCGCGGTCGCGGGTTCGCCCTTCAGGATCCGCGTGAGCACGCGCGGGTCGTACTGGTCGCGGTGCTTGGCGAGCAGCGGGCGATGCCACGCGTAGGCCTCGATTGGCGAGAAGCCGAAGCGGTTGACGTCCGGCAGCCGGTCGAGCGCGGGGAAGCGCACTTCCGTGACGATCGCGCCGGCGGCTTCGAGATGCTTGAGCGCGGCGTCGAGCGCGGCCGCGACGTCGGCATCGACACCGTCCGTCACGTAGTTCGTCAGCACGCCGAGCCGCACGCCTTCGAGCGGCCGGGCGGCCGGCACGTGCGGTTCGAGGCCCGCGAGCATCCGGTCGACGAGCGCACAGCACGCAACCGTCAGGCCGATCGGGCCGAACGAGTCGAGCGTCGTCGACAGCGGCACGCCGCCTTGCGTCGGAATCCGGCTCGCGGTCGGCTTGAAGCCCGTCAGCCCGCACAGCGCGGCCGGAATGCGGATCGAGCCGCCGGTGTCGGTGCCGAGCGCGACGGCCGCCATGCCGTCGGCGACGGATGCGGCGGCGCCGGACGACGAGCCGCCGGAAATCCGTGCGTCACCCGGCACGTCGCGGTGGTACGGCGAGCGCGGATGGCCGAAGTGCGGATTCAGCCCGAGCCCCGAGAACGCGAATTCGCTCATGTTGGTGCGGCCGACCAGCACCGCGCCCGCGCGCTTGAGCCGCGCGACCGCGACCGCATCGGTGCGGGCGGGCGGCGCGCCGTCGAGCACGCGCGAACCCGCACGCGTCACCTGCCCCGCGACGTCGAACAGGTCCTTGACCGACACCGGAATGCCCGCGAGCGGCGACAGAACGGTGCCCGCGGCGCGCAGCCGGTCGTGCGCGTCGGCGGCCGCGCGCGCGTTGTCGGCATCGACTTCCGTGAAGACGACCGCGCCCTGGCCCGACGGATCGGCGATCCGGTCGAGCGCGGTGTCGACGAGCGCGCGGCTCGTGGTCCGGCCGGCGGCGAGGTCGGCGGCGAGCTGGGCGAGCGGGGGGAAGGGCGTGAAAGTGGTCATGGGCGGCTCAGGGGCGAAGATGTTGAAGAAGCGCGGAGCGGAACGAATCGATATGACTTTCGACGGCCGCGCGTGCGCCGGCGGCGTCACGTGCGGACAGCCGGTCGAACAGTTCGCGATGCTCGTGCTGGACGTCGGCGAGATGGTGAGGTTCGGACAGCGTGACGAACCAGAAGCGCAGCGAGCGCTCATGCAGCCCGCGCAGGATGTCGGCGAGGACCGCATTGCGCGCGGCCGCGGCGATCGCCTGGTGGAATGCGCGGTCGAGTTCCATCATGCCTTCGACATCGTGCGTGTCGACACATGCCTGCCCGCCGTCAAGCAGCGCGGCCAGGCGCGCGAGATCGTCAGGCGTTGCGTGGCGTGCGGCGAGTTCCGCGCAGTGCGCTTCGTTGATGCGCCGCACGTCGATCACCGCGACGATGTCGTCGAGCGACAGCGGCTGCACCATCAATCCCTTGCGCGGCATCACGGACAGCAGCCCTTCGAGCACGAGCCGATGCACGGCCTGGTGCACCGGCGTGCGGCCGATGCTGGTGCGGGCGACGAGGTCGGCTTCGTTGAGGGCGGCGCCGGGCTTCAGGCGCATCGTGATGATGTCGCGCTGGATCAGCGCATACGCGCGGTCGGCGAGGCTGGCCGTCGGTGCGGCCGGGGGCTCGCGGGTGACGTCGGTCAGGGCATTCATGCGGGGTGCGGCGCGGTGGCCGGGCGGGGCGCGATCATGGCGCAGGCTGGCGGGAAACGTGGACGATGCGTGGATATTATTGTGATATATCACTGGTGTCCAGTGCCGGAGGCGCTGTAACAGCCTCGCCGGCGCGTGGGCGGGGACGCTCCCCGACGCAGTTTGCCGCCGACTTGCAACAATATCGACAGGATGTTGCAGGTTTGCCGCTCGATCGTGCGCTGAAGCATAATGAATCCTCGTTTATCCATACGCGTGAGCGACGTACCAGACCATCGTCATGAGCGAAAACACGCCTTCCCCGGCCGGTCTGCCCGGCACCTCCTCCGTTTCTTCCGATTCCCCCCGTTCCGATCCGGCGAAAGCGCCCGATGCGCCGGCTGCCCAGGCCGCCGCGCAGAACGTCGCTGCCGACGGCGCGTCACCGGTTACGGCCGCGTCCGAGCCGGGCGCGCCCGGTGCGACCGGCGCCGCCATCGATGGTGCTGCTGCCGCCGTGCCGCCGAAGGCTGGAACGCCGCCACCCGGTTTCGGCGCACCGCCTGATTTCGACACGCCGCGCCCGCCGCCTGCGAGCGCGCAGAATGCGCCGCCGGCCTATCTGAAGCAAAGCGACACGCCGTGGTCGGTATTCGGCCGGATCGTGGCCGCGCGCGCGCGCAGGCTGTTCGACCGTGCAGGCCAGCGCATCACGCAGCGCACGCTGCGCATCGGCGTGTCGGCGCGGATCTTCCATCCGGAGCCGGGTGCGAAGGGGCTGCGGGGCAAGACGCTCCAGTATCTCGAGGAATCGATCGCGCACTGGGTCATGTCGCGCGACGTGCTCGTGTTCATGATTCCGACCGTCGGCCACCAGGGCATGATTCACCCGAGCAACATCCGCCTGCGCGACTACGCGAAGCATCTCGACGGCCTGCTGCTGCAGGGTGGCGCGGACGTATCGCCGCAAACCTACGCCGCATCCGACGCCCGCCCCGAATGGCCGGGCGATCGCGTGCGCGACATGTACGAGCTCGAGCTGCTGCACGAGTTCGTCGAATCCGGCAAACCCGTGCTCGGCGTATGCCGCGGCTGCCAGCTGATCAACGTCGCGTTCGGTGGCTCGCTGTACCAGGACATCGCCACCGACGTGCCGACCGCGAATGCGCACGTGAGCGAGCATTACGACCAGCATCGACACGCGATCCGCTTCCCGGATTCGTCGACGCTCGCGAGCATGTTCCCCGGGCGCAGCGAAGCGATCGTCAACTCGATCCACCACCAGGCGATCCGGGATCTCGGCCGCGATCTGAACATCGAAGCCGTGTCGGCCGGTGACGGGATCATCGAGGGCATTCGTCATCGCCGTTCGCCGTTCGTCGTCGGCGTGCAGTGGCACCCGGAGTTCCATCGGGCCGGCGGTTCGGAACTGCTCGACTGCACGCCGTTGCTCGATGCATTCCTGCGCGCGGCGCGCGAAACCCGCCTGTAGCAAGCTGGATGCTTCGCGTCGCACGACGACCGGCCGCAGTCCGATAAATTCGAGATGCGGCCGTTTCGTTTTGAACGATAATCGCGAGTTCCGATTCGTTCGCCGGAGTCTGACGTTGGCTTTCCGAAATTTTTCCCCTGCACGGTGCGCAACGTGGATCGTTGCGCTGGTTGCCTGCACGCAAGCGGGTGCGGCCTGGTCTGCCGACACGACCGCGCCCGCCGCCGGAACGCGTCCGGCGGTCACGAGCTTGCGCGGCGACGCGGCGGCTTCCAATCCGGCTGCGACGGATGCGTCCGCACAAGGCAACGTCGCCGAGCTGACGCAGATGCTGCGCGATGGCCGCATCGTCGAGATGCGTACGACCTACAACGGCAGCTACGGTGCAAGCCTGATGTTCGACCCGCGCGAGATGACGTACTACGTCGCGCTGTTCCAGGACAAGCATCTGTGGCGTGTGATCCGGTCGCAGGAAAAGAGCCGCGCGGAGATGGTGTATGCAAACTTCGTTCAGCAGACCGTACAACTTGCCGACATCGAGATCCGCCGTACCGAGCTGGAGGCGCAGAAGGCGTTTCTCGAGCGCGTGATCGCGCTGCAGGCGAATCGTGCACAGCAGTTGCAGGCCGACCTGAGTGTTGCACGCAGCCAGCAGGCCGAAGTCGCGCAGCGGCAGCGCTCGGCGCAGGAGCAGGCACAGGCGCTGCAGGTCGAGAAGCGGGCTGCGCAGTTGCAGCTGCGCGATCTGCAGGAGCAGGTGCGACAGCTCGAGAAGCAGACCGAGACGGGGCTGCCCACGCACAAGTAACGAATCGTCAGACCGACACAGAGACGAGCAAAACCCGGCGAAGCGAGCTTCGCCGGGTTTTTTTACGGCCGTGCCGTCAGCGCGCGAACGCGTTCGGCGTGTCGGTCAAGCGGCGGTGGGACAGTTGTGCCGTCCAGTCGAAATTGACGGGGGGAGCGTGCGTTGCGCGGGCTGGCTGCGTCGCGCGCAGCGCGCCTGCCATGGCGATCAGCGTGAGCGGATCGTCGAGCGCATCGTGTGAATTGGCGATTGCGTGCGGCGCGGTGGCGAGCCGATCGCGTGCCCGGGTGTCGATCGGGTTGTTCCGGACCGGCGGACGCGCAGCCAGCCGCTGCACGGTCGGGCGCCCGGCCGGTGCCACTGTCGTGCGCTTGCCGTTCGAATGGAGCGACGAGGCCGTGGCGGTGCGCGGCGTGTCGGATTTAGCCGGCGGACGAAGCGACGCCGGACGACGCGTGACCGGGTGCGCGGCCGGCGGTGATCCGGCCGTCGTCGCGACGGTGGCGGCCGTCTCGTGCTGCGGCATGGCGTTCGTCGACGCATGCGGCTGAGCCATCGCGACCTGCACCGTGCCGGACGACGACGTGGCGTGATCGGGCGCGCCATCGGCCGTTCGAATCGCGTAGGTGGGCCAGAATTCCGTCATGGGCTCGTGCGCGGCGATCAGCCAGCCAATGATGCCGAGCGCGCCGATGCTCCAGCAGAGCGCGTACTTCGCACGCCGGTCGCGAGCGCCACCGGCGATACGGTGGGGGCGCCGGCCGGCGGCGGCCGGAATCGCAACCGGCGGCCTGGTGGAAATCGGTGCAGGCGCGATCGTCGGCAGCGGCTTCCAGTGGCACGTGCGGTGCGGCCGGTCGACGTCGATGCAGGACGTTGCCAGTGTCGCGAGGCAGTGCTTGCCGGCGCGCGCACCGGGTGCGCCGCGAAAGATCCAGTCTTGGCCGAACGACGGGACCTGATCGAGCGGAGCGATGCGAGGGCGGGCAAGCGCGCCGGCAACGGGGACGAGGTGCGATGGAGTCATGAGGGCGGTGCGCCATGCGGCACGGACATCCGTGCCGGTGCGGCGCGGATATGTCGTCGCAAATCGAGACATTGTCGTCAGCCGGCGAAGGCCGGTCGATCAGATCAATCTGATTTTTGCTTCCGTTTCGGGACGACTAGTACGAGGAGAGCGCCGCGACCTCAGCGGCAGGGGCGGCACAAGGCAAATGTCGGGTTGGCATGGCATGATGCGCGAACCATGCCGGTGCGCGCGTCGTTGCGCGGCGCGCCGCCGGCGGGCAGCGATGCCCGTGCGCGCCGGCCCGGCGCCGCGTGCGTCGTCGGATCCATGCGGCGCGGATTCGCGCCATCCGAGCTGAGCGAGAAAACATGTCCACAGCGTCACACGCCATCGCGCAGGAATCGAAATTCCGCACCGTATTCCGGGTCGTCAGCGGCAACTTCCTGGAAATGTACGATTTCATGGTCTACGGCTATTACGCGTCGGCCATCGCGAAAACCTATTTTCCGAGCGGCAACGCATTCGCGTCGCTGATGCTGTCGCTGTCGGTGTTCGGTGCGGGCTTCCTGATGCGGCCGGTCGGCGCAATCGTGCTCGGCGCGTATATCGACCATCACGGCCGGCGCAAGGGGCTGATCCTGACGCTCGGCCTGATGGCGCTCGGCACGCTCACGGTGGCCGCGATACCCGGCTATGCGACGATCGGCGTGCTCGCGCCGGCGCTCGTGCTGCTCGGCCGGCTGCTGCAGGGCTTTTCGGCGGGCGTCGAACTCGGCGGCGTGTCGGTCTACCTGTCGGAGATTGCGACGAAGGGGCACAAGGGGTTCTATACGTCGTGGCAGTCGGGCAGCCAGCAGGTGGCCGTCGTGTTCGCCGCATTCGTCGGCGTGCTGCTGAACCGCGCACTGCCGGTCGAGGAGATGACCGCGTGGGGCTGGCGCATTCCGTTCCTGATCGGCTGCCTGATCGTGCCGTTCCTGTTCCTGATCCGTCGTTCGCTGAAGGAAACCGACGAGTTCCTCGCGAAGCGTCATCGTCCGACGATGGGCGAGATCATGCGTTCGATGCTCGACAACTGGGGCATTGTGGTGGCGGGCATGGGGATGGTGATCATGACGACGGTGTCGTTCTACATGATCACCGCCTATACGCCGACGTTCGGCAAGGAAGTGCTGCACCTGTCGTCGCTCGATGCGCTCGTCGTGACCGTCTGCGTGGGGATCTCCAATCTCGTGTGGCTGCCGCTGTCCGGTGCGTTGTCCGACCGCATCGGCCGCCGCCCGGTGCTGATCGCGTTCACGGTGCTGACGCTGTTGACGGCTTACCCGGCCGTGCTGTGGCTCGTCGGCGATCCGTCGTTCCTGCGGCTGCTCGCGGTCGAGCTGTGGCTGTCATTCCTGTACGCGTCGTATAACGGGGCGATGGTCGTCGCGCTGACCGAAGTGATGCCGGCCGACGTGCGCACGGCCGGTTTCTCGCTGGCATACAGCCTGGCGACGACGATCGGCGGCTTCACGCCCGCAATCTCGACGCTGCTGATTCATCAGACCGGGAACAAGGCGGCGCCGGGTTTGTGGCTGAGCGTTGCCGCGATTTGCGGGCTGATCGCGACACTCGTGCTGTATCGCACGCCCGAGGCGCGCAACCAGTACAAGGCGGCCTGACCGGCACACGTATCACGCGTGGCGGCGGCCGCACGCGATGTACTGAAAAGGGAGCGCGGCGCGCTCCCTTTTTTCGTCTGCGGTCAGGCTTCGCGCAGCATGCCGGCGACCGCGGCCGCCACGTCGTGCCATTCGCCCGGCGCGGGCTGGCGGGCGAGCCTGGCCTGCGGATACCACGGGCAGTCGTCGCCGGTGAACCAGCGCCAGTCCGGCGCGAACGGAAGCATCACCCACAGCGGTTTGCCGAGCGCGCCGGCGAGGTGCGCGACCGCCGTATCGATCGTGACGACGCCGTCGAGCCGATCGATCAGCGCGGCCGTGTCGGCAAAGTCGTTCAGCCGGCCGTCGAGCCGATGCACGCGCGGATGTGCGTCGACGCGCGCTCGCTCGTCGTCGTCGAGTGCGGGTTGCAGCACGATCCAGTCGATGCCCGGTAGCGCGAGCAGCGGAGCGAGTGCGTCGAACGGCATCGAGCGATTTTCCTGCGCCTGCCGGCGCCCCGACCACGCAAGGCCGAACTTGCGCTTCGACCGCCCGCCGAGCGAGCCGCGAAAGCGCCGGCCGGCGCCGTCGGGGACGTCGAGGTAGCGCGCGCCCGCGACGATGTCCTCTTGCGTCTGAAGCCCGAGCAGGAACGGCAGGCTCATCAGCGTGCACGCGACATCCGCCGCAGGCGGCTTCGCCGCGCCCAGGGCGACGAGCGTCACGCGCCAGCGTGCCGCGGCCGGCGCCAGCAGCGTAACGAGTTCCGGCTGGACTTCGAGCACGACGCGCGCGCAGCGTGCGCGGGCGAGCGGCACGAAACGGACGAACTGCAGCGTGTCGCCGAAGCCCTGTTCCGCGCGGATCAGCAGCGTGCGCGACGCAATCGGCTCGCCTTGCCAGCGCGGCAGCGTGCCGAGCGGCGTCGCGCCCGGCGTGTCGTGGCGCGCTTCGTAGGCGGGCAGGCCGCGCGTGAAGTCGCCGAGCGTCAGCAGCGTGACCGCGCGGTGCAGCCGTGCCAGCGTGAGATCCGGCGCGACGCGCAGTGCCTGGTCGAAGGCGCGCAGCGCCATCTCGTGCGCACCGAGCGCGTGATGTGCGTTGCCGAGATTCAGCCAGGCGAGGCTGAACGACGGATCGAGCCCGACGGCACGCTCGTAGTAGGGCAGCGCGTCGCGGTGGCGGCCCTGCGCGCCCAGTGCGTTCGCGAGCCCGAACAGCGCGAGCGGAAACGACGGATGCAGCGCGAGCGCGGCTTCGAACGCGGCGGCCGCCTCCGCATGCCGGCCGACCGCGTCGAACGTGTTGCCGAGATTGAAATGGGCGGCGACGAAGCCCGGCTGCGCGGCGATCGCGGCCTGGAAGTGCGCGATCGCGTCGTCGGCACGGCCCATCGCGTTCAGCGCCATCGCGAGGTTGTTGTGCGCCCCCGCATGTCCGGGCCGCAGCTCGAGCGCGCGATGGAACGCGGCGAGCGCGTCGTCGTGGCGGCCGAGCGCGTTCAGCGCATTGCCGAGATTGTTGTGGATCGATGCATCGTCGGGCGTGAGCCGCAGCGCGCGGCCGAATGCGTCGATCGCATCGTCGTGGCGCTGCAACGCCGCATACGCGTTGCCGAGGTTGTAGTGCGCGAGCGGAAATTCGGGCGCGAGCGTCAGCGCGTTGCGAAAGCGGTCGACTGCTTCGTCGAGCCGGCCAAGTGCCTTCAGCGCGTTGCCGAGATTGAGCTGCAGCGCGGCATCGCCCGGCCGCAGCGCGACGGCGCGACCGACGAGATCGGCCGCCTCGGCGTGCTGGCCCTGCTGGTGCCGCAGCACGCCGAACAGATGCAGCGCGTCGGCGTCGGCGGGATTGGAGGCGAGCGCGTTGCGATAGCCGTGCTCGGCCTCGGCGAGGCGGCCCGCGCGGTGTGCGGCATACGCCCGGTCGAATGCGGAATCCATAACGCGAAAACTGACGGAAAGCGCGTATTTTCCCACACCGCGCGGGGGTGCCGCGCGTCGGCCGATCGGCATATGGCCCCGTCACGCGGAGCGGCGTAGACTTGCAGGGTCGCGTGTCATCGAGGTTCTCATGGCTGACACACTGCCCGATATCCAGCCCGTGCTGATCGTCGGCGCGGGGCCGACCGGCCTTGCCGCGGCGATGAGCCTCGCGCGAGCCCGCGTGCCGGTGCGCATCATCGATCGGCTCGCTGCACCCGCGCCGCATTCGCGCGCGATCGGCATCCAGGCGCGCACGCTCGAACTGCTGGAGCAGCATCGCGCGGTCGAACCGTTTCTCGCGCTCGGCCATCGTGCCCATGCGGCCGCGCTGCATGCCGACGGCCGCGTGATCGCGCGGCTCGATTTCGATCCGCTGCAAACGCGCTATCCGTACCTGCTGTTTCTCGACCAGACCATCACCGAGCGCCTGCTTGCCGACCATCTGGCCCGGCTCGGCGTGACGGTCGAGCGCGGCGCGACGCTGACCGCATGCGATGCGGGCGGTGCGTCGCTCGACGTGTCGATCCGCTGCGCGGACGGCCGCGACGAATCGTTCGCGCCGTCGTACCTGATCGCCGCCGACGGCGCGCACAGCACGGTCAGGCATCTGCTCGGCCTGGGTTTCACCGGGCATGCGTTCGAGCAGACCTTCCTGCTCGCCGATTTCGCGGCAATACCCGACTGGCCGGACGAAGAGATCCACCTGTTCACGACAGCCGAAGGCATCGCAGGCCTGTTTCCGATGGGCGGCGGCCGTTACCGGCTCGTGGCCGACCGGCCGCCCGGGAGCGACGCATCGCCCGATGCACCGACCCCGTCGCTCGCGGAATGCGACGCGATCGTGCGTGCCCGCGCCGGCGCGTCGATCTCGCCGAGCGATCTCGCCTGGTCGTCGTATTTTCATCTGCACAGCCGGATGGTCGACCGGCTGCGTCACGGCCGCGTGTTCTTCGCGGGCGACGCCGCGCACGTCCATAGTCCGGCCGGCGCGCAGGGCATGAACACCGGCATCCAGGAGGCGTTCAATCTCGGCTGGAAGCTCGCGCGCGTGCTCGGCGCGGGCACGCCCGAGCGGCTGCTCGACACGTATCACGCGGAGCGTCACCCGATCGAGCGCGACGTGTTGCGGCAAACCGGGTTCGTCACGCAAATCGTCGAAGCCGAGCGCGGCGCGATGAAGCTGCTGCGCGATCACGTCGTGCCGGTGCTGGCGTCGTTCGGGCCGATGCGCGACGCAGTGCGGCGCACGGTCAGCGAACTCGGCGTGCAGTACCGGAAGAGTCCGCTGACGCTCGAGCGCGTGCTCGATGGCGGGCCTCGCGCAGGCGAGCGGGCACCCGACGCGCGCGTGCGGGTGCTCGACGGGCCGCTCGGTCAGGCGCCCGGAACGGCGCGGCTATACGACCTGCACGATCCGGCGAGCTTCACGTTGCTGCTGCTGGAAGAGCCGGTGAACGCCGATACCGGCGCAGTGCCGCCGATGCCGACCGATGCGCAGGCGCTCGTGCAGGGGCTCGAACGGATCATGCCGGACGCGGTGCGCGTCTGGCGCGTCACCGATGCCGAAGGCGGCGATGCCGGCCTCGCGCAGGAATACGGCCGCTCGCGGCCGTCGTTTTACCTGCTGCGGCCGGATGGTTACGTCGCTGCGCGCGGGCGCACGGCGACCGACGCGAACGCGCTGCTGCGCCACTGCGAAAGCTGGTTCGCTGGCATGTCGCGGTCCGCGTAGCGGTGCGGTCAGGCGCTCGCCGCGGCGGGTATGAGCGACGCGCGGTGCGCGGCGATCGCGTCGCGCACGATCGGTGCCGCCCGTTGCCCGGCCTCGCTCGACGGATCGTCGAGCGCCGCGAGCAACGCGCGACGCATCCGCGGCTCCCAGAAGCGCCGGATATGGTCGGCGATGCCGGTCAACGCTTCGTCTCGATCGGGCATCGATTCGAAGAATGCGCCGATCTGGTTGGCCATGTCGATCAGGTGTCCATTGTCCATCGCTTCCTCACTTGCCCGTCGTCACGCCGGCGGTCGCGGCGGCGCGGCGCTCGAGCAGGTCGAGCTGCTCCGCGTTGAAGCGCGCATACGCTTGCTGCCAGTCGGACGGCTGCGCGACGGGCAGCACCTGCACGGCCGTCACCTTGTACTCGGGGCAGTTCGTCGCCCAGTCCGAGCTGTCCGTCGTGATCACGTTCGCGCCCGATTCGGGGAAGTGGAACGTCGTATAAACGACACCCGGCTGCATGCGTTCGGTCACGAGCGCGCGCAGCACCGTCTGCCCCGCACGCGATTCAATGCCCACCCAGTCGCCGCTGCGGATACCGCGATCCTGCGCGTCGTGCGGATGGATCTCGAGGCGATCCTCTTCGTGCCACCGCACGTTCTCGGTGCGGCGGGTCTGCGCGCCGACGTTGTACTGCGACAGGATGCGGCCCGTCGTCAGGATCAGCGGATAGCGCTGCGTGACCTTCTCCGGCGACGCGATGAACTGCGTGATCACGAACTTGCCCTTGCCGCGCACGAATGCGTCGATGTGCATCGTCGGCGTGCCTTCCGGTGCGTGCTCGTTGCACGGCCACTGAATGCTGCCGAGCGTATCGAGCTTCGCGTAGGACACACCCGAAAAGGTCGGCGTGAGCCGCGCGATCTCGTCCATGATTTCCGACGGATGCGCATAGTCCATCTCGTAGCCGAGCGCGCGCGACAGCATCAGCGTGACTTCCCAGTCCGCGTAGCCCGCGAGCGGCGGCATCACCTTGCGCACGCGCGAGATGCGGCGTTCCGCATTCGTGAACGTGCCGTCCTTCTCGAGGAACGACGAGCCGGGCAGCAGCACGTGCGCGTATTTCGCGGTCTCGTTCAGGAAGATGTCCTGCACGACGATGCATTCCATTGCCGACAGCGCGGCCGCGACGTGCTGCGTATTCGGGTCCGACTGGACGATGTCCTCGCCCTGGCAGTAAAGCCCCTTGAAGCTGCCGTCGAGCGCCGCGTCGAACATGTTCGGGATGCGCAGCCCCGGTTCCGGTTGCAGCTTCGCCGACCACGCCGCTTCGAACTGCGTGCGCACGACCTCGTCGCCGATGTGCCGGTAGCCGGGCAGTTCGTGCGGGAACGAGCCCATGTCGCACGAGCCCTGCACGTTGTTCTGGCCGCGCAGCGGATTGACGCCGACACCTTCGCGGCCGATGTTGCCGGTTGCCATCGCGAGGTTCGCGATGCCCATCACCGTCGTCGAGCCCTGCGCGTGTTCGGTCACGCCCAGACCGTAATAGATCGCGGCATTGCCGCCCGTCGCATAGAGGCGCGCGGCTTCGCGTACCAGCTCGGCCGGCACGCCCGTCACGGCGGCGGTCGCCTCGGGCGAGTTGTCGGCTCGCGAGACGAAGTCGCGCCATTGCTCGAATGCGCGCGTCTCGCAGCGCTCGGCGACGAATGCGTCGGCGACGAGCCCTTCGGTGACGATCACGTGCGCGAGCGCGTTGACGATCGCGACGTTGGTGCCGGGCCGCAACTGCAGGTGGTGGGTCGCCTTTACGTGCGGTCCGTCGACGACGTCGATGCGGCGCGGGTCGATCACGATCAGCTTCGCGCCTTCACGCACGCGCCGCTTCAGCCGCGAGCCGAACACCGGGTGGCCGTCGGTCGGGTTCGCGCCCATCACGACGATCACGTCGGCCTGGCCGACCGACGCGAACGTCTGCGTGCCGGCCGATTCGCCGAGCGTCGTCTTGAGGCCATAGCCCGTCGGCGAGTGGCACACGCGTGCGCAGGTGTCGACGTTGTTGTTGCCGAACGCGGCGCGCACCAGCTTCTGCACGAGGTAGGTTTCCTCGTTCGTGCAGCGCGACGACGTGATGCCGCCGATGGAATCGCGGCCGTACTTGTCCTGCAGCTTGCGGAATTGCGTTGCCGCGTAGGTGAGCGCTTCTTCCCAGCTGACTTCGCGCCACGGGTCGGTGATCTTCTCGCGGATCATCGGCTTCGTGATGCGGTCCTTGTGCGTGGCATAGCCCCATGCGAAGCGCCCTTTCACGCACGCGTGGCCCTCGTTCGCTAGGCCGTTCTTGTGCGGCGTCATGCGCACGACCTGCGTGCCCTTCATCTCGGCCTTGAACGAGCAGCCGACGCCGCAGTATGCGCAGGTCGTGACGACCGAGTGTTCGGCCTGCCCGAGTTGCACGACGGATTTTTCCTGCAGCGTGGCGGTCGGGCACGCGGCGACGCACGCGCCGCACGACACGCACTCCGATGCCATGAACGATTCGCTTTCGCCGGCGGCGACGCGCGATTCGAAGCCGCGTGCGGCGATCGTCAGCGCGAACGTGCCTTGCGTTTCCTCGCAGGCGCGCACGCAGCGGTTGCAGACGATGCACTTCGACGGGTCGTACGTGAAGTACGGGTTCGATTCGTCCTTCGTGTCCTTCAGGTGATTCGCGCCGTCGAAGCCGTAGCGCACTTCGCGCAGGCCGACCACGCCCGCCATGTCCTGCAGCTCGCAGTCGCCGTTGGCGGGGCAGGTGAGGCAGTCGAGCGGATGGTCGGAGATGTACAGCTCCATCACGTTGCGACGCAGCGACTGCAGCCGGTCCGATTGCGTGCGCACCTTCATGCCCGCTTCGGCAGGCGTCGTGCACGACGCCGGATAACCTCGGCGGCCTTCGATCTCGACGAGGCACAGCCGGCAGGAGCCGAACGGTTCGAGCGAATCGGTCGCGCAGAGCTTCGGGACGTTGACGCCGGCTTCGATCGCCGCGCGCATCACCGACGTGCCGGCCGGCACCGTGACCGGCTGGCCGTCGATTTCGAGCGTGACGTCGGTATCGGCATGACGTTGCGGCGTGCCGTAGTCGGTATCGTCGAACGGATCGCGGGCACGCGCCTGAGCGGCGCTCTTGCACGCGCATTGGCCCGAGCCGCAGCCGCCTTGGCGGACGTTGTTCGTGTCGAGGGACATGCAGGGCTCCTTCTGGGTCAGGCCGCAGCCTTGACCGGACCCGACGCGGCATGTTTGCCGGCAGCGAGCCCGAAATCTTCGGGGAAATGGTCGAGTGCGGACAGCACCGGGTAGGGTGTCATGCCGCCCATCGCGCACAGCGAACCGGCGAGCATCGTGTCGCACAGGTCGCGCAGCAGCGTGACCTGCCGCTCCGACGTATCGCCGTGGCGGATGCGTGCGATCGTCTCGACGCCGCGTGTCGATCCGATCCGGCACGGCGTGCACTTGCCGCACGACTCGATCGCACAGAACTTCATCGCGTATTCGGCGAGCTCGGCGAGGTTCGACGTGTCGTCGTGCAGCACGATGCCGCCGTGGCCGACCACCGCGCCGATCGCCGTATACGCTTCGTAGTCGAGCGGCACGTCCCACTGGTGGTCGGGCAGGTAGGTGCCGAGCGGGCCGCCCACCTGCGCGGCACGTGCGGGCCGGCCGCTGGCCGTGCCGCCGCCGAAGTCGAACAGCAGCTCGCGCAGCGTGACGCCGAACGCGAGTTCGACGAGGCCGCCGTGGCGGATGTTGCCGGCGAGCTGGAACGGCAGCGTGCCGCGCGAGCGGCCCATCCCGTAGTCGCGATAGAACGCCGCGCCGCGCGCGAAGATCACGGGCGCCGTTGCGAGCGTGATCACGTTGTTGATGACGGTCGGCTGGCCGTACAGGCCGGCGAGTGCGGGCAGCGGCGGTTTCGCACGCACGACGCCGCGCTTGCCTTCGAGCGATTCGAGCAGCGCCGTTTCCTCGCCGCACACGTAAGAGCCCGCGCCTTTCGCGACGTGCAGCTCGAACGCGTGCGCGGAGCCGAGCACGTGCTCGCCGAGCCAGCCGGCTTCACGTGCGCGGACGATCGCGGCTTCGAGCGTGGCGATCGCGTGCGGGTATTCGCTGCGCACGTAGATGTAGCCGACGGTCGCGCCGGTCGCGACGCCCGCGATGATCATCCCTTCGATCAGGCAGTACGGATCGCATTCCATGATCAGGCGGTCGGAGAAGGTGCCCGAATCGCCTTCGTCTGCATTGCAGACGATGTATTTCTGCGCGGCGCGCGCCTGCCGGACCGTGCGCCACTTGATGCCGGCCGGGAACGCTGCACCACCGCGGCCGCGCAGCCCCGATTCGATCAGCGTTTCGCACGCGGCATCGCCGTCGAGCGCGAGCGCGTTCTTCAGGCCGACGAGCCCTTCGTATCGCAGGTAGTCGTCGATCGACAGCGGGTCCGTCAGGCCGATGCGTGCGAACGTGAGGCGTTGCTGGCGCGCGAGATACGGCAGTGCATCGACGAGCCCGACAGCGCTCGGATGCGTGCCGCCTTCGAGCCAGTTCGCGTCGAACAGGGCCGGCACGTCGGCGGCCGACAGATTCGCATAGCCGACGCGGCCGGCGGCTGTGCCGACCTCGACGAGCGGCTCGAGCCACAGCAGCCCGCGCGAACCGTTGCGGACCAGTTCGATGGCGATGCCGCGGCGTTCGGCTTCCGCCTCGATCGCGGCGGCGAGCGCGTCGGCGCCGAGTGCCAGCGCGGACGAATCGCGCGGAACGTAGATGCGGGTCGTCATGCGGCCTCCGGGGTGTGAGCGGCCGCGTCGGCGAGCAGGGCGTCGAACTTCTCCGGCGTGACCTTCGCGTGCAGCACGCCATTGACCGTCATCGACGGCGACTGCGCACACAGTCCGAGGCAGTAGACCGATTCAAGCGCGACGTCACCGGGCGCATGCGCATCGGCGGCATCGCCGTGCGCTGCGTCGAACCGGCAACCCGTGCGGGCTTCCGCATGCGCGGCCAGCGCTTCGCAGCCCATGCTGCGACACGCTTCGGCGCGACACATCTGGATCGTCACGCGGGCGGGCGGTGCGGTGCGGAAGTGGTGGTAGTAAGTCAGGACGCCGTGCACTTCCGCGCGCGACAGGTTGAGTGCGCGGGCGAGCGGCGCGACGCAGCCCGGCGGCACGTAGCCCGTGTCGTCCTGGATCGCGTGCAGGATCGCCACGAGCGACCGGCCGGCGCGTGCATGGCGCTCGACAAGTGCGTCGGGCGCTTGGGAATTCGGGGACATCAGCTGTGCTCCTCCAAAGTCTCATATGTGCTCGTGATTCATATAGTGCACATTGAAACTTCGTTCTGATTGATTTTGAACAACGATAAGCGGAAGATCTGGCGGTCGCAATAGGAAATCAGAGTGCATAAATGATTCGCATCGAATGCGACGCGTATCTGACCGTACGCGACACGGAAGGTCGTGCGGCCGGCCTGTCGGATGTCGCGCCGCTGCTCGAACTCGTGGCCGACACGGGCAGCATTGCGCAGGCCGCGCAAGCGAAAGGGCTGTCCTACCGGCACGCATGGGGCATGCTCCGCGCGCTGGAGGCGTGCATCGGCGGGGAACTGATCGAAACCGCGCGCGGCAAGGGCTCGACGTTGTCGGCGCTCGGGCAGGCCGTCGTCGATGCGCAGCGCCTCGCGCGCAGCCGTCTCGACGGGAACCTGCGCACGCTGGCGGCCGAAGTGGCGAGCGACCTGAACCGGCGGCTCGCGCAGCGCGACGGCGCCGTGCGCATCCATGCGTCGCACGGCTATGCGGTCGCGACGCTCGTCTCCGCGCTCGTCGATGCGCAGGCGGCCGTCGACATCAAGTATCGCGAGAGTGTCGAGGCCGTGCAGGCGCTTGGCCGCGGCGAGTGCGACCTGGCCGGCTTCCATCTGCCGCGCGGCGCGTTTCGCGCGCGGTGCGCGCAGATCTACCGGCCGTGGCTCGACGATACGCGCCATGTGCTGATCCACCTGACACGACGTCAGCAGGGGTTGTTCATTCCGCGCGGCAACCCGAAGCAGGTTCGCGGGCTCGCGGATCTCGCGCGCAATGACATCCGCTTCGTCAACCGCCAGCCGGGGTCGGGAACGCGCATGCTGCTGGATCTCGCGCTGCGCGCGATCGGCATCGATCCAGAGCGCATCGACGGCTATGCGTCGGCCGAGCTCACGCACTCGGCGATCGCGGCGTTCGTCGCGAGCGGGATGGCCGATCTCGGCTTCGGCGTCGAGCCGGCCGCCCGTCATTTCGGGCTCGATTTCATCCCGGTCGTCGACGAAGACTATTACTTTGCATGCGAACGCGCGCGGCTCGACGCGCGGCCGCTTGCCGGTGTGCTGGCGCTGCTGCGCGATGCGCGCTTTGTCGAGCGCGTCGCGCATCTCGACGGCTACGATCCGGCTGCGTGCGGAACGCTGACGAGCATCGCGTCGGGGCTCGCCGGCGGCGACGGCGCGAGCGCGCCGGAGGGCAATTCCCGGTAACGCGGACGCAATCTAACCGCGATGCAGCAGCAGGGGATTTGCGCTACGCTTGCCGCTTGACCAACGTTCCAACAAGCACGCCGTTCAAGCGTCATCCCGCCATGAAATTTTCCGTTTCCCTCACCGCGGCAGTGTTGGCCGCGGGGCTGCTGGTCGCTGTTTCGCCGTTTGCGCTCGCGCAGAATTCGCCCGGGGTGCCCGGCGGTATCCTGAGCGAACAGTTTCGCCTGAACGAGCATCCGCAGATGCCGTTCGCGGCGTCTGCGCCGTCGCAGAAATACCAGAGCGGCAACAAATCGGCCTTGCGCCGCAAGGGCGACCTGGGCGATCCCAACGGCTGCAACCTGAAGTGTCCGATGGATAGCCGGTAACCTGGCCGACGGGCGCGTTCGCACGAGAGGCCCGCAGCACGGGTTCGACTGGCGGGTGTTGCGCTCGCACGCCGACCTGGCTGATCGGCGGCAGCCGGACTACCGTGCGATTCCGATTTTGTCCGAGCCCCGCGAAGCGTTGCCGCTTCGCGGGGCTTTTGCTTTCCGGTGAGTCGTCGTGCAATTCGATGCCGGGCGACGCAGGGATATGCGTATCGCCGGCCTGATGGGTGATTTAGGGTTAACCCGTAAATCAGCAAGGATGACTTCCAGAAACCTGCCTTATTCTTAAGCATTCACCTACATAAACTTCGGGTTGTCAGCGATGAACAAGGTGTTCACCGCGAACACAGACAAATCTGGAGGTAGGTCATCATGAAGTCGCTCGTTCAAGCTGTTGTCGTTGCTGCCGCTCTCGTTGCCCCGGTCGTGTCGTTCGCCCAGTCGGGCTCGACGATCACCCGCGCGCAGGTTCGCGCCGAACTGGTCCAGCTGCAGCAGGCAGGTTACAACTCCGCTCGCGGCGAAGATCCGCATTATCCGGAAGCGATCCAGGCTGCCACGGCTCGTGTTGCAGAGCAGCAGCGTGCCGCGCTGGCGCAAGCGCAAGGCGCCGATGCCAGCGGTTATGGCGCACAGGCGCAGGGCGCATCGGCAGCGGGTTCGCGTGCAATGGGCGTGCGTCCGGCCACCGCTGAAGAAATGAAGTCGCTGTATCGCGGCAGCTGAACCGCGTATCGCCCGGTGTGCGTGAATGCCGGGTGCGACGACGCGTCGCGCCTGGCGGCGTAGCACCCGGGCCGGCCGCTGCCCGGCGCGATCGATGCGTGCGCGGGCAAGGCAGGATATCCGTCACCTCCTGTCGCCGGAAGTCCGGTGGCATTCCGCCCGGCCCGCCCGTGGCCGGGCGCTTTTTCGAAAGAAGGGGGTGAGTGCGTTTTGCCGGCAACAAAAAACCCCGCAGACTTGCGTCATGCGGGGTTCGTGCGGCGAGCGCGGAATTTGGTGGAGGCGGCGGGAATCGAACCCGCGTCCAGAAGCGCTCCACGACTAGTTCTACATGTTTAGTTCAGTCATTTGATTTAACCGCAGCGACGCGGACGAACACGCTGCACTACGGCGATTCGCTAGGTTTTCGACCCTGGCGTCGCGACGCCGACAGGGCTTAACTGACGTAAATGACCTCTGGCGGTATTGCTACCGGTCTTGCGACACTAGCCCGTCAGTGAACTAGGCAGAGGACGGCGGCCGTTAGGCTGCCAGTGCGAACGTATCGTCGTTTGCAGTTACGATTTTCCCATTGATTAACGAGGTGACGGGTCCTCGACATGCCCTAGCCGCTTCACAACCCCTGTCGAAACCAGGTCGCCCCCGCGGATAAGATCAACCATTATAGCCCAACATCGCGCAGCAGTTCGCGCAGTTGCTGCGTCGTGTCGACGAGATGCTGCGCTTGCCAGTCGGCCGGTGCGGCGCCATCGCCGCAATAGCCGTACGCCGCCGCGACCGTCGCCATGCCGGCGGCGCTGCCGGCTTGGATGTCGCGCAGGTCGTCGCCGACGTAGACGATGCGCGCAGGTGCGAGCGTCAATTGGTCGGCCGCATGCAGCAGCGGGGCCGGGTGCGGTTTCGAGTGCGGCGTTGTGTCGCCCCCGACGACGCAGGCGGCGCGCGGCGCGAGGCCGAGCAGGTCGACGAGCGGCGCCGTGAGCCGCATTGCCTTGTTCGTGACGATGCCCCAGCGCACGCCACGCGCGTCCAGTTCGTCGAGCACGTCGCCGATGCCGGGGAACAGCGTCGTATGCACGCACAGATCCGTCGCGTAGTTGGCCAGGAACTCGTCGCGCATCGCTTCGTAACCGGGCGTGTGCGGATCGATGCCGAACGCGCCGCCGAGCAGGCCGCGCGCGCCGGCCGAGGCCAGCGGCCGCAGCACGTCGAGCGGTGTTTCTGGCAGGTCGCGCATGCGTTGCATCTTGTTGACGGCAGCCGCGAGATCAGGGGCCGTGTCGGCGAGCGTGCCGTCCAGGTCGAACAGCACGGCATCGCAGTGCAGCAGGCGCGGTTCGTCGAATGCAGCCCGCGCGGTCGAGAGGGGAGTCGTCATGCCGGTTGGAGGGTCACGCGCCGCGACGGCACGCGACGAGGTAGTTGATGTCGGCGTCGTTCGACAGCGCGAAGCGCTTGCCGATCGGGTGATACGTGATGCCCTTGATCTCCACGATGTGCAGATCCGTTGCCCGCACGAAGCCGGCCAGTTCCGACGGACGGATGAAGCGCGCGTAGTCGTGCGTGCCCTTCGGCAGCATTTGCGCGATGTATTCCGCGCCGATCACGGCGAACAGGTAAGCCTTCAGGTTGCGGTTCAGCGTCGAGAAGAACACCCAGCCACCCGGCTTCACGAGCGTCGCGCAGGCGGCGACGATATCGCCGGGCGACGGCACGTGCTCGAGCATCTCCATGCACGTGACGACATCGTAGGTGCCCGGTTCGCGCGCGGCGATCGCTTCGGCTGCGATGGCCTCGTAATCGACCGAGATGCCGCTTTCGAGACTGTGCAGGTCGGCGACGCCGAGTGCTTCGGTCGACAGGTCGATGCCTTTCACCTGCGCGCCGAGTCCGGCCATTGATTCGGACAGGATGCCGCCGCCGCAGCCGATGTCGAGTGCGCGCTTGCCGGCGAGGTGCGCATGCGCATCGATCCAGCCGAGCCGGACCGGGTTCAGGTCGTGCAGCGGCTTGAATTCGGCATTCGGATCCCACCACCGATGGGCAAGGTCGCTGAATTTCTGGAGTTCGTGCGGATCGGCGTTGGTCATGTCGGCAAACGGGCTACGGGAGGAGGGCGGTGCTGCGATTCGTCAGCCCCGAGTATATAAGAAGCGGACGAGCGGCGAAGCGGCGAGCGCCTGGACGAGCGTCAAAGAAAAAGCCCCGCCGGAGCGGGGCTTTGAAGCAGTCGAAAACCGCGGCTTAGTTTGCCGGAACGGTCGTCTTCTGGACTTCTTGCGTACCGACCACTTCGACTTCCACGCGGCGGTCCGGTGCGAGGCAGGCGATGAGTTGCTTGCGGTTCTTCTGGTTGCAGCCAGTCGTAACCGGGTTGCGCTTGCCCTTGCCTTCCGTGTAGATCTTGTTGGCCGGCACACCCTTGCTGACCAGGTACGACTTCACGGCTTGCGCACGGCGCAGCGACAGACGGTCGTTGTACTTGTCCGAACCGATGCGGTCCGTGTAGCCCGTTGCGACGACCACTTCCGTGTTCATGCCCTGGATCTTCGACGACAGTTCGTCCAGCTTTTGCTTGCCCAGCGGCTTGAGCGTTGCCTTGTCGAAGTCGAACAGTGCGTCAGCTTGATACGTGATCTTCTGGCTCGTGATTGCCGGAGCGACCGGAGCGACCGGAGCCGGTGCCGGTGCCTGGGCGACCAGTGCGCCATCGCACTTAGCGTTGGCGGTGGCCGGCGTCCAGAACGCATCGCGCCAGCAGAGCTCGTTCGTGCCGTTCATCCACACCCATTCGCCCGTGCCGTTCACCCAGTTGTCATTGACGGCTTGACGCGACGCCGGCACCGACTGTGCCGAAGCGGATGCAGCCATAACTGCGGTAGCTGCAATGAACGCGAGCTTTGAAAGTTTATTCATATTTCTCCTCTCGAAATTGAGATTACCGCAGGTTTACTGCGAGCCTGTTGACGGTGACAAGTCATACATTGCTCGAAGTATAACATTGGTGCGGCACAAAAAACGCGGCACCGCTCTGTGTAGACTTCGAGCAGCGTCTAACTTTCAGTGCGTTGGCATTTTGCCATATCGTTCCCTTCCTACGAAAAAAAATCCTCCCCACCCCAAGATCGCTTCAACTTTGTGGTGCATGCGCAACACCGACCTGCCGTAACTTTTAGAGATTGTCAAGAGTGTGGCGGCGAAATTGCGCGATTGCGTGCAGTTGTTTACTTGTGCGCGTGAAACGCGGCGGGTGCGATTGCCTGCGACGTCGAGTCGCGCGCGATTTCAGCCGATGATTTCGCCGATTCGTCGTGGCCGCGATTTTTGCTGTTTACATATAGAGGGGGAGGCGGATTGGCGGCTGATGGGCGCATGTTAGAATCTCGCGTTGCGTTGCGCATGCAGCGCCCACGCGAAAGGCGTTCGCCGTCTTCGCTCCGAAACGATACGGATACATGGATCAATTCGCCAAAGAGACCCTGCCCACCTCCCTAGAGGAGGAAATGCGCCGTTCGTATCTCGATTACGCGATGAGCGTGATCGTCGGACGTGCCCTCCCGGATGTCCGCGATGGCCTGAAACCCGTGCATCGGCGCGTGTTGTTCGCGATGCACGAACTGAACAACGACTGGAACCGCGCGTACAAGAAGTCGGCGCGTATCGTCGGTGACGTGATCGGTAAATATCACCCTCACGGCGACACGGCGGTCTACGACACGATCGTGCGGATGGCGCAGGACTTCTCACTGCGCTACATGCTGATCGACGGGCAGGGCAACTTCGGCTCGATCGACGGCGACAATGCCGCGGCGATGCGTTACACCGAAATTCGCATGGCGAAGATCGGCCACGAGCTGCTCGCCGACATCGACAAGGAAACGGTCGATTTCGAGCCGAACTACGACGGCAACGAAATGCAGCCGTCGGTCCTGCCGTCGCGCATCCCGAACCTGCTGATCAACGGCTCGTCGGGAATCGCGGTCGGCATGGCGACCAACATCCCGCCACACAACCTGAACGAAGTCGTCGACGCGTGCCAGCATCTGCTCGGCAACCCGGAAGCGACGATCGACGAGCTGATCGAGATCATCCCGGCGCCGGATTTCCCGACGGCCGGCATCATCTACGGCGTCGCCGGCGTGCGCGACGGCTATCGCACCGGGCGCGGCCGCGTCGTGATGCGCGCGGCCACGCACTTCGAGGAGATCGACCGCGGCCAGCGGATGGCGATCATCGTCGACGAGCTGCCGTACCAGGTGAACAAGCGCTCGCTGCTCGAGCGGATCGCCGAGCTCGTCAACGAGAAGAAGCTCGAAGGCATCTCCGACATCCGCGACGAGTCGGACAAGAGCGGCATGCGTGTCGTGATCGAGCTCAAGCGCGGTGAAGTGCCGGAAGTGGTGCTGAACAACCTGTACAAGGCGACGCAGCTGCAGGATACGTTCGGCATGAACATGGTCGCGCTCGTCGACGGCCAGCCGAAGCTGCTGAACCTGAAGGAAATCCTGCAGTGCTTCCTGTCGCATCGACGCGAAGTGCTGACGCGCCGCACGATCTACGAACTGCGCAAGGCCCGCGAACGCGGCCACGTGCTCGAAGGTCTCGCGGTCGCGCTCGCGAACATCGACGAGTTCATCGCGATCATCAAGGCCGCGCCGACGCCGCCGATCGCGAAGGCGGAGTTGATGGCGAAGCCGTGGGATTCGTCGCTCGTGCGCGAGATGCTCACGCGTGCCGAGAGCGAGAACGCGGCGGCCGGCGGCCGCTCCGCGTACCGCCCGGAAGGCCTGAACCCGGCGTTCGGCATGCAGGCCGACGGGCTGTACCGCCTGTCCGACACGCAGGCCCAGGAAATCCTGCAGATGCGTCTGCAGCGCCTGACCGGCCTCGAGCAGGACAAGATCATCGGCGAGTACCGCGAAGTGATGGCACAGATCGCCGACCTGCTGGACATCCTCGCGCGCCCCGAGCGGATCACGACGATGATCGGCGAGGAACTGACCTCGGTGAAGGCCGAGTTCGGCGATGCGCGCCGCTCGAAGATCGAGCTGAACGCGACCGAGCTGAACACCGAGGATCTGATCACGCCGCAGGACATGGTCGTCACGATGTCGCATGCGGGCTACGTGAAGTCGCAGCCGCTGTCCGAGTACCGAGCGCAGAAGCGCGGCGGTCGCGGCAAGCAGGCGACGCAGATGAAGGAAGACGACTGGATCGAGACGCTGTTCATCGCGAACACGCACGACTACATCCTGTGCTTCTCGAACCGCGGCCGCGTGTACTGGGTCAAGGTCTATGAAGTGCCGCAGGGCTCGCGCAACTCGCGCGGCCGCCCGATCGTCAACATGTTCCCGCTGCAGGAAGGCGAGAAGATCAACGTCGTGCTGCCGGTCAAGGAATTCTCGGCCGACAAGTTCATCTTCATGGCAACGTCGCTCGGCACCGTGAAGAAGACGCCGCTCGAGGCATTCAGCCGTCCGATGAAGAAGGGCATCATCGCGGTCGGCCTCGACGAAGGCGACTACCTGATCGGTGCGTCGATCACCGACGGCGCGCACGACGTGATGCTGTTCTCGGACTCCGGCAAGGCCGTGCGCTTCGACGAGAACGACGTGCGTCCGATGGGGCGCGAGGCGCGCGGTGTGCGCGGCATGCAGCTGGAAGACGGGCAGCAGGTCATCGCGATGCTGGTTGCCGGCAGCGAGGAGCAGACGGTGCTCACCGCGACCGAGAACGGTTACGGCAAGCGCACGCCGATCACCGAGTACACGCGTCACGGTCGCGGCACGAAGGGTATGATCGCGATCCAGACGTCCGAGCGCAACGGCAAGGTCGTGGCTGCCACGCTCGTCGATGCCGAGGATCAGATCATGCTGATCACGACGGCCGGCGTGTTGATTCGCACCCGTGTTTCCGAGATTCGCGAGATGGGGCGCGCCACGCAAGGTGTTACACTCATCAGTCTCGATGAGGGTACGAAGCTCTCTGGCCTGCAGCAGATCGCCGAGGCCGAAGAGGGAGAGGGCGAAGCCGACGAGGCGTCGGACGGCGAAGCCTGAAGAACGGATGAGACTCTGGCCGCCGCGGGCGAAAAGCGCCGCGGCCGGCGAGCAACCATTCATATTTCCAAAAGGGAGTGATGATGCAAAAGCAATTCAAGCAACTGGTTCTGCTGGCTGCACTGGTGCCGACGTTCGCGATGGCGCAAGCGCTGTCGAATTCCGCACCGGCAGCTCCGGCGGCAGCTGCGCCGATCGACGCCGACAAGAAGGCAGCGATCAAGGATCTGCTCGACGCGATCGACGCGCCGAAGCTCGTGTCGGCAATCGGCAACAGCGCCGAAATGCAGGCCAAGCAACTCGTCCCGGCGATCCTGTCGGACGCACTGTCGGAAAACAAGACGCTGAACGACAAGCAGAAGCAGGCTGCCGTTCCGACGCTGCAGAAGAACGCGGTGCCGAAGCTGGTTGACGGCGCAGGCAAGGTGTTCGGCACGCAGCAGTTCCAGAGCGACGCGATGTCGGCTCAGTACGACGCGTACGCGAAGTACTACAGCACGTCGGAGATCAAGGATCTGACGACGTTCTACAAGAGCCCGACGGGCCGCAAGTTCATCCAGGTTCAGGACCAGGTCGGTCGCGACGTGGTCAACGGCCTGATGCAGAAGTACATGCCGCAAGCTATCCAGGCAACGCGCACGCAGGCTGACAAGGAAGTCGCAGCAGTCAAGCCGGGCAAGTAAAGCCGTCGGGGTACGCCCCCGGCCGTTCGGCCGGGTTTGGCGGGAGCCAGACGACAGTGCGATAATGGCCGTTTGCGCGCGAGCGCAAGCGGCCATTTCTTTTCTGGCGCGTTCTGCCGGCGGCGAGCCGGTCGCGTCCCTCCGAGGTTTTCACGATGCGCGTCTTTAATTTCTCCGCCGGCCCCGCGGCGATGCCCGAGGAAGTGCTGCGACAAGCGGCCGACGAAATGCTCGACTGGCACGGCAGCGGCATGAGCGTGATGGAGATGAGCCATCGCGGCAAGGAATTCATGTCGATCCACGAGGCCGCGCTGACCGACCTGCGCGACCTGCTCGGCGTGCCGGCCAGTCACCGGATCCTGTTCCTGCAGGGCGGCGGCATCGCGGAAAACGCGATCGTACCGATGAACCTGCTCGGGTCGCGCACGACGGCCGACTTCGTCGTCACGGGCTCGTGGTCGCAGAAATCGTTCAACGAGGCGAGGAAATACGGCACGCCCCATCTCGCCGCAACCGGCAAGACGGAAGACGGCTTCACGCGTGCGCCCGCGCGCGCCGAATGGCAGCTGTCGGACGATCCGGCCTACGTGCATCTGTGTACCAACGAGACGATCGACGGCGTCGAGACGTTCGAGATTCCCGATCTCGGCGACGTACCGCTGGTTGCTGATGTCTCGTCGCACATCCTGTCGCGTCCGATGGACGTCGCGAAGTACGGCGTGCTGTTCGGCGGCGCGCAGAAGAACATCGGGATGGCCGGCGTGACGCTCGTGATCGTGCGCGAGGATCTGCTCGACCGCGCGCTGTCGATCTGCCCGTCCGCGTTCGAGTGGAAGACCATCGCGGCGAACAACTCGCTGTACAACACGCCGCCCACCTACGCGATCTATATCGCGGGCCTGGTGTTCCAGTGGCTGAAGCGGCAGGGTGGCCTCGAAGCGATCGAGGCCCGCAATATCGAAAAAGCGAAGCTGCTCTACGACACGATCGATGCGAGCAGTTTCTATCTGAACAAGGTCGAGCCGGCAGCACGTTCGCGGATGAACGTGCCGTTTTTCCTGGCCGACGAAACGCGCAACGAAGACTTCCTTGCCGGCGCAAAGGCGCGCGGGCTGCTGCAGCTGAAGGGCCACAAGTCCGTCGGCGGCATGCGGGCGTCGATCTACAACGCGGTGCCGCTCGAGGGCGTGAAAGCGCTCGTCGAGTACATGAAGGACTTCGAGCAGCGCGGCGCCTGACGGCGGCGCTGTTCAAACAGCACGGCAAAACGCATGGACGACGAACTGAATTCCCGCCTGAAACCGCTGCGCGATCGCATCGATGCGATCGACGCGCAGCTGATCGCGCTCCTCAACCAGCGCGCCGCGGTGGCGCTGGAGGTGGGCGAGGTCAAGAAGCATTTCAACGCGCCGGTGTTCCGGCCGGAGCGCGAGCTGCAAGTGATCGCGCGGCTGCAGGACATGAGCGCGGGGCCGCTCGAGAGCGAGCACATCAGCGCGATCTGGCGCGAGATCATGGCCGCGAGCCGCGCGCTCGAGCAGACGATCCACGTCGCGTTCCTCGGGCCGGTCGGCACGTATAGCGAGCAGGCGATGCTCGAGTATTTCGGCCAGTCGATCGAGGGGCTGCCGTGCCCGTCGATCGACGAGGTGTTCCGCTCGGTCGAGGCCGGCGCATCCGCGTTCGGTATCGCGCCGGTCGAGAATTCGACCGAAGGTGCCGTCTCGCGCACGCTCGATCTGCTGCTGCAGACGCAGCTGCTGATCAGCGGCGAACTCGCGCTGCCGATCCATCACAACCTGTTGACGCAGAGCGGCACGCTCGACGGCGTGAAACGCGTCTGCGCACACGCGCAGGCGCTGGCGCAATGCCAGCAGTGGCTTGCGGCAAATGCGCCGCAGCTCGAGCGGCAGGCGGTGGCGAGCAACGCGGAGGCCGCGCGTCTCGCGGCGGCCGATCCGACCGTCGCGGCGATCGCGGGCGACCGCGCAGCCGCACACTACGGCTTGCAGATCGCGTTCTCGCTGATCCAGGACGATCCGCACAACCGCACGCGCTTCGTGATCATCGGCAAGCAGCCGGCCGGACAGAGCGGTCACGACCAGACGTCGCTGATCGTGTCGGTGAAGAACGAGCCGGGCGCCGTGTTCAAGCTGCTCGAGCCGCTCGCGCGGCATGGCGTGTCGATGACGCGCTTCGAGTCGCGTCCGGCGCGCGTCGGCACGTGGGAGTACTACTTCTACATCGACATCGAAGGGCACCGGGACGATGCGTCGGTTGCGGCCGCGCTCGCGGAACTCGGCCAGAAGGCCGCGTTCCTGAAGATACTCGGTTCGTATCCGCGCGCACGCTGATGCGTGGCGGCCCGTCGCCTGTTTGCGCAGGCGTTGGGGCCGGGCGGGCAGGGCAGGCCGATCGGCGCTGCCGAAGGCGGGTTCGGGCGGCATCCGGCGCAGGTTGCGCCGGCTGCGGGCCCGTTGCCCGGAATCTGGAATTCCGCGTGCGGGGCGTCGTCCTGTGCGCGTAACTTGGCTCTTGTCGTGTCAGGCTTTGCATTCAACAAACTGGTCATCTTCGGCGTCGGCCTGATCGGCGGATCGCTGGCCCGCGCGCTGCGCGAGCGCGCGCCGGGCGGCGCGGGCGAGGTTGTCGGCGTGGGGCGTTCACGTACTTCGGTCGAGCGTGCGCTCGCACTCGGCGTGATCGACCGCGCGGCGGCGCTCGACGACGATGCGCAATTGCGCGACGCACTGGCTGGCGCCGATCTGGTGCTGCTGGCCGCACCCGTCGCGCAAACGGGCCCGTTGCTCGCGCGCATCGCGCCGTGGCTTGAAGCGACGACAATCGTCACCGATGCGGGCAGTACCAAGTCCGATGTCGTCGCGGCCGCGCGCGCAGCGCTCGGCGCACGGATCGCGCAGTTCGTGCCGGGGCACCCGATCGCCGGTCGCGAGTCGAGCGGCGTCGAGGCCGCGTTACCGGATCTGTACGTCGGCCGTAACGTCGTGTTGTGCCCGCTGCCGGAGAACGCACCCGAATGGGTCGCGCGGATCGACGCGATGTGGCGCGCAACGGGCGCCGATGTGCGCACGATGAGCACGGAGCAGCACGATCGCGTGTTTGCGTCGATCAGCCATCTGCCGCACGTGCTGTCATTCGCGCTCGTCGAGCAGATCCTCGGCGAGGCCGACGCGGAGCTGAAATTTTCGTATGCGGCGGGCGGCTTCCGCGATTTCACGCGCATCGCAGCGTCGAGTCCGGAGATGTGGCGCGACGTGTGCGTCGCGAACCGCGCGGCGCTGCTCGATGAACTCGATGGCTACACGCGTGTGCTCACGCGGCTGCGTGCGGCGATCGACGCCGGCGACGGCGCGGCGCTCGAAGCGGTGTTCACGCGCTCGCGTGCCGCACGCAAGGCATGGCAGGAGCGCGGCGGCGCGCCCGCTGCCGAACCGGTCAAGAAATAACAGGACGATTCCCATGGACTACCTCGATCTCGGCCCGTACTCCAGCGCTTCGGGCACCGTGCGCCTGCCCGGCTCGAAGAGCATTTCGAACCGCGTGCTGCTGCTCGCGGCGCTCGCCGAAGGCGAAACGACGATCACCAACCTGCTCGACTCCGACGACACGCGCGTGATGCTCGACGCTCTCGGCAAGCTCGGCGTGAAGCTCGCGCGCGACGGCGACACCTGCGTGGTCACCGGCACGCGCGGCGCATTCACCGCGAAGACGGCCGATCTGTTCCTCGGCAACGCGGGCACGGCCGTGCGGCCGCTGACCGCCGCGCTCGCCGTGAACGGCGGCGATTATCGCGTGCACGGCGTGCCGCGCATGCACGAGCGGCCGATCGGCGATCTCGTCGACGGCTTGCGACAAATCGGCGCGCAGATCGACTACGAGCTGAACGAAGGCTACCCGCCGCTGCGGATCAAGCCCGCGAACATTTCCGTCGACGCGCCGATCCGCGTGCGTGGCGACGTGTCGAGCCAGTTCCTCACGGCACTGCTGATGACGCTGCCGCTCGTGAAGGCAAAGGACGGCAAGATCGTCGTCGAGGTCGACGGCGAACTGATCTCGAAGCCGTACATCGACATCACCATCCGGCTGATGGAGCGCTTCGGCGTGACCGTCGAGCGCGACGGCTGGCAGCGCTTCGTCGTGCCCGCCGGCGTCCGCTACCGTTCGCCGGGCCGGATCATGGTCGAGGGTGATGCGTCGTCCGCATCGTACTTCCTCGCGGCCGGCGCGCTTGGCGGCGGCCCGCTGCGCGTCGAAGGCGTGGGGCGCGCGAGCATCCAGGGCGATGTCGGCTTCGCGAACGCGCTGATGCAGATGGGCGCGAACGTGACGATGGGCGACGACTGGATCGACGTGCGCGGCATCGGCCACGACCACGGCAAGCTCGAGCCGATCGACATGGACTTCAACCTGATCCCCGATGCGGCGATGACCATCGCGGTCGCGGCGTTGTTCGCGAACGGCACGAGCACGCTGCGCAACATCGCGAGCTGGCGCGTGAAGGAAACCGACCGCATCGCCGCGATGGCGACCGAGTTGCGCAAGGTCGGCGCGATCATCGAGGAAGGCCCTGACTACCTCGTCGTCACGCCGCCGGAAAAGCTCACGCCGAACGCGGCGATCGACACCTACGACGATCACCGGATGGCGATGTGCTTCTCGCTCATCAGCCTCGGCGGCGTGCCCGTGCGGATCAACGATCCGAAGTGCGTCGGCAAGACGTTCCCCGACTATTTCGACCGCTTCGCCGCGCTCGCCAAAGCCTGACCCCACTGTTCTGATGAAATCGACCCGCCCCTTTCACCCGACCCCCGTCATCACGATCGACGGCCCGACTGCTTCCGGCAAGGGCACCGTCGCCGCGCTCGTCGCCGCGCATCTTGGCTTCCACTTGCTCGACAGCGGCGCGCTGTACCGGCTCGCCGCGCTCGCGAGCGTGCGCTACGGCATCGAGGCGGAGGACATCGACGCGCTGGTGAAGCTGATCGACGATCTCCACATCACGTTCCGCGAAGGCTGCGCGCAGCTCGACGGCGTCGATGTGTCGAACGACATCCGCGCCGAGGCGGTCGGCAACCGCGCATCGGCGATTGCCGTGCACGGGCCGGTGCGCACCGCGCTCGTCGCGCGCCAGCGCGCGTTCCGCAAGACGCCGGGCCTCGTTGCAGACGGGCGCGACATGGGTACCGTGATCTTCCCGGACGCCGTGCTGAAGGTGTTCCTGACGGCCAGCGCCGAGGCGCGCGCGACCAGGCGGCATAAGCAATTGATGCAAAAAGGTTTTTCTGCTAATATAGATGACTTGCTCCGGGATCTTCGTGAACGTGATGCGCGCGACAGCAATCGCGCGGCCGCGCCGCTGAAGCCGGCGGCAGATGCCAAGCTGCTCGATACGTCGGCGCTTTCGGTCGATGAAGCCGTCGACCAGGTGCTGCAGTGGTACCGGGCGCTCGGCCAGCCCGCCTGAGAAGGCGGGCAGCGGTAGGTGCTCCGCGCGTAAGTGCGAAGCGTGTTTCGAACCCTTAACCCCGTGTGGACTTCGATCTGGCCCTTTCAGCCTGCCATTCCGGCCGGCGTGGCACAGCGATCCATGCACAATCAGATTTTTATGTCCGACCTGCAAACCTCTACCCCGAATACTGAATCTTTCGCGGCTCTGTTCGAAGAGTCGCTGACCCGCCAAGACATGCGCGCCGGCGAAGTGATTTCCGCCGAAGTCGTGCGCGTCGACCACAACTTCGTGGTCGTCAATGCAGGCCTGAAGTCCGAGGCTTACATTCCGATCGAGGAATTCCTGAACGATCAGGGCGAGGTTGAGGTGCAGTCGGGCGATTTCGTGTCCGTCGCAATCGACGCACTCGAAAACGGCTACGGCGACACGATCCTGTCGCGCGACAAGGCGAAGCGCCTTGCATCGTGGCTGTCGCTGGAAAAGGCGCTCGACAACAACGAGCTCGTCACCGGCACGATCACCGGCAAGGTGAAGGGCGGCATGACCGTGATGGTCAACGGCATCCGCGCGTTCCTGCCGGGTTCGCTGGTCGACACGCGTCCGGTCAAGGACACGACCCCGTACGAAGGCAAGACGCTCGAGTTCCGCGTGATCAAGCTCGATCGCAAGCGTAACAACGTCGTGCTGTCGCGTCGTGCAGTGATCGAAGCAACCCAAGGCGAAGAGCGCGCGAAGCTGCTCGAGACGCTGAAGGAAGGCGCGATCGTCAACGGCGTGGTCAAGAACATCACCGACTACGGCGCGTTCGTCGACCTCGGCGGCATCGACGGCCTGCTGCACATCACCGACATCGCATGGCGTCGTGTGCGTCACCCGAGCGAAGTCCTGTCGGTTGGCCAGGAAGTCACCGCGAAGATCCTCAAGTTCGACCAGGAGAAGAACCGCGTCTCGCTGGGCATCAAGCAACTGGGCGACGATCCGTGGGAAGGCATCTCGCGCCGTTACCCGTCGGGCACGCGCCTGTTCGGCAAGGTCACGAACATCACCGACTACGGCGCATTCGTCGAAGTGGAATCGGGCATCGAAGGCCTCGTCCACGTGTCGGAAATGGACTGGACCAACAAGAACGTTGCTCCGTCGAAGGTTGTCCAGCTGGGCGACGAAGTCGAAGTCATGGTCCTCGAGATCGACGAAGACCGCCGTCGTATCAGCCTCGGCATGAAGCAGTGCAAGCCGAATCCGTGGGATGACTTCAGCCGCAACTTCAAGAAGGGCGACAAGATCACGGGCGCAATCAAGTCGATCACCGACTTCGGCGTGTTCATCGGTCTGCCGGGCGGCATCGACGGCCTGGTCCACCTGTCGGACCTGTCGTGGAGCGAAGCTGGCGAAGAGGCTGTTCGCAAGTACAAGAAGGGCGACGAAGTCGAAGCAATCGTGCTCGGTATCGACGTCGAGAAGGAACGTATTTCGCTCGGCATCAAGCAGCTCGAAGGCGATCCGTTCAGCAACTACGTTGCAATGAACGACAAGGGCTCGATCGTCGACGGCGTCGTGAAGACGGTCGATGCGAAGGGTGCGGTCGTTACGCTGACGGGCGACATCGAAGGCTACCTGCGTGCATCGGAAATCTCGCAGGATCGCGTCGAAGACGCACGCAACGTGCTGAAGGAAGGCGACAAGGTCAACGCGATGGTGATCAACATCGATCGCAAGTCGCGCGGCATCAACCTGTCGATCAAGGCGAAGGATTCGGCCGAACAACAGGAAGCGATCCGCGGCCTGCAGTCGGACTCCAGCGCTGCTGCGACCGGTACGACCAACCTCGGCGCGCTGCTGAAGGCGAAGCTCGACGGCCAGAACCAGTAAGCCTCACGAGGTCTGCTGAAGTATGACCAAATCCGAGTTGGTCGCGCAGCTGGCATCGCGATTTCCGCAACTTGTCCTCAAGGATGCGGATTTCGCGGTGAAAACGATGCTCGATGCGATGTCCGACGCCCTGGCGAAAGGGCATCGCATTGAAATTCGGGGTTTCGGCAGCTTTGGCCTCAACCGTCGCCCGGCGCGCGTCGGACGCAACCCGAAGTCAGGAGAGAAAGTGCAGGTGCCCGAGAAGTTCGTGCCGCACTTCAAGCCTGGCAAGGAATTGCGCGAACGCGTCGACGGCCGCGCCGGTGAACCGCTGAAGGCTGATGATCCGGACGACGAGCGTTAAGCGTCATCCGGTTTGCCCGGAACCCATCCGGCGAAGGCTGAAAAGAAAAGCGCCCCTTGCGGGCGCTTTTTTCATTTCCGGCGATCGCCGCGCGACGGATGCGCGCAGGATCTGCGCAGCCGCGGAAACGCATCCTTTACAATACGGGTCGATTCGGCGCGACGAAGGGGAGTCGCGCGCCGCGGCAAACCTCAACAAAGAGAGGGCTTCATGAAGTTTATCGTCTGGCTGATCCGGGTATTGGTGTTCGTACTGCTGCTGGTGCTTGCGCTGGCCAATACGCAAACCGCGACGCTGAATTTCGTTGCCGGCTATTCATGGCAAGCGCCGCTGATCCTGATCGGCCTGGCGTTCTTCGCCGTGGGGCTGCTGGCCGGCTTGCTGTCCGCGCTGCCTTCGATCTTCCGCCTGCGTCTCGAGAACGGGCGCCTGAAGCGCGATCTGCGTGCGGCGCGCGAAACGCCGGCCGTCATCGACCAGCCGCCGATGCCGCCCGTCATTTAACACGGACGCCGCGCGATCATCGCGCGGTTTTCGTCTCTGCTTCGATATTTCGCATGGATCTGGATTTCTGGTGGTTGCTCGCGATTCCGGTCGCGTTCGCGCTTGGTTGGGCGGCGTCTCGCTACGACCTGAAGAATCTCCTGTCGGAGAGTGCCAACCTGCCGCGATCGTATTTTCGCGGCCTGAATTTTCTGTTGAACGAACAACCCGACAAGGCGATCGATGCGTTCATCGAGGTCGCCAAGCTCGATCCCGAGACGGTCGAGCTGCACTTCGCGCTCGGCAACCTGTTTCGCCGCCGGGGCGAGACCGATCGCGCGATCCGCGTGCACCAGAACCTGCTGAGCCGCACGGACCTGCCGGTCAACGAGCGCGATCACGCGCTGTACGAGCTTGGCCAGGACTTCCTGAAGGCCGGGTTGCTGGATCGTGCCGAAGAGGCGTTTCACAAGCTCGCCGACGGCGATTACGCGCTCGGTGCGCAGCGGGCGCTGCTGACGATCTACGAGATCGAGAAGGACTGGAACAAATCGATCGATACGGCGAAGCGCATCGAGTCGATGAGCGACAAGCCGCTCGGCGTCGAAATTGCCCAGTTCCACTGCGAACTCGCTCAGGACGCGCTGCAGCGCAAGAACGCGATAGCGGCCGCCGAACAACTGCGCCTGGCGCTGACCGTGAACCCGCAGAACGTTCGCGCGACGGTGCTGTCCGGCGACGCGGCGGAAGCCGAGGGCAACCACGCGGCCGCGATCGAGTACTGGAAGCGCGTCGAAGCGCAGAATCCTGCGTATCTGCCGCTCGTCGCCGACAAGCTGATGAAGGCGTATGTCGCGCTCGGCAAGAATGTCGAAGGCGCCGAGCTGCTGATGGGGTATATCGACCGCTATCCGTCGAACGACCTGCTCGACATCGCGTACCAGCACATTGCGGGGTTGCGTGGCCAGGACGCGGCGCACACGCTCGCGCGCACGCAGATGGAGAAGTCGCCGAACCTGTCGGGGATGCTGCATCTGCTCGACGCGCAAATTGCGGCGGCCGACGAACCGCGTCGTAAGGAACTTGAAATGATGCGTGCGCTGATCAAGCAGCGCACGAAGAATCTGCCGCGGTATACGTGCCAGAATTGCGGTTTCCGGGCACGGCTCTTCTATTGGCAGTGCCCAGGATGCAGCGGCTGGGAAACCTATGCGCCGCGCCGCGTCGAACCTGCGATGCCGGGCTGATCCCGGCACGCGGAGCCAACGCGCTGCGGTTGCCGCCGGGCTCGTCCCGGCGGCCAAGTTAGTCAATTACCGGGAAGTACCGGAACATCTATGAAAATCACCATCATCGGCACCGGCTATGTCGGTCTCGTCACGGGCGCCTGCCTCGCGGAGATCGGTCACGACGTCTTCTGTCTCGACGTCGATCAGCGCAAGATCGACATCCTGAACAACGGCGGGATGCCGATTCACGAACCGGGGCTGCTGGACATCATCGCGCGCAACCGCGCGGCGGGGCGCCTGCGCTTCTCGACCGATATCGAGGCGAGCGTCGCGCACGGCGAGATCCAGTTCATCGCCGTCGGCACGCCGCCCGACGAGGACGGCTCGGCCGACCTGCAGTATGTGCTCGAAGCCGCACGCAACATCGGCCGCCACATGACGAGCTTCAAGGTGATCGTCGACAAGTCGACCGTGCCGGTCGGCACCGCGCAGCGCGTGCGCGGCGTGGTCGACGAGGCGCTTGCCGCCCGCGGTCTGGCAGGCAGCGTCGCGCATCGCTTCTCGGTCGTGTCGAATCCGGAGTTCCTGAAGGAAGGCGCCGCGGTCGAAGACTTCATGCGTCCGGACCGGATCATCATCGGCGTCGACGGCGACGAGACGGGCACGATCGCGCGCGAGAAGATGAAGAAGCTTTACGCGCCGTTCAATCGCAACCACGAGCGCACGATCTACATGGACGTGCGTTCGGCCGAATTCGCGAAATACGCGGCGAACGCGATGCTCGCAACGCGCATCTCGTTCATGAACGAGATGTCGAATCTGGCCGACAAGGTCGGCGCCGACATCGAGGCCGTGCGCCGCGGGATCGGCTCCGATCCGCGCATCGGCTACCACTTCCTGTACGCCGGCGTCGGCTACGGCGGCTCGTGCTTCCCGAAGGACGTTCAGGCGCTGATTCGCACGGCCGGTGAGAATGGCCAGCCGCTGCGCATCCTGGAGGCCGTCGAGGCGGCCAACCATGCGCAGAAGGACGTGCTGATCAGCAAGATCGAGCAGCGCTTCGGCGCCGACCTGACCGGTCGCGAGTTCGCGGTCTGGGGCCTGGCGTTCAAGCCGAACACCGACGACATGCGCGAGGCGCCGAGCCGCCGCCTGATCGCCGCGCTGCTCGAACGCGGCGCGACCGTACGTGCGTACGATCCGGTCGCGGTCGACGAGGCGCGGCGCGTGTTTGCGCTCGATTTCGGCGCCGATGCGGACGCGCTGGCGCGGCTGCATCTCGTCGAGACGCAGGACATCGCCGTGACGGGCGCGGACGCGCTCGTGATCGTGACCGAGTGGAAGGAGTTCAGGAGCCCCGACTTCACGCGCCTGAAGGCCGAACTGAAGGCGCCGGTGATCTTCGACGGTCGCAACCTCTATGAGCCGGATGCGATGGCCGAACTGGGCATCGACTACTACGCGATCGGCCGGCCGTATGTCGATCCCCAGTCGTCTACCCGTGGCTGACCACACGATGAATACTCTCCGCGAAGTCGTTCCGGTGCCGCGCGAGCAGCTCGCGCGCTCGCGCGTGCTTGTCGTCGGCGACGTGATGCTCGACCGTTACTGGTTCGGCAACGTCGATCGCATTTCGCCTGAGGCGCCGGTGCCGGTCGTGCATGTGCAGCGTCAGGAAGAGCGCCTCGGCGGTGCGGCCAACGTTGCGCGCAACGCCGTGACGCTCGGCGGCCAGGCCGGATTGCTGTGCGTCGTCGGTTGCGACGAACCCGGCGAGCGGATCGTCGAGCTGCTCGGCAGCAGCGGCGTGACGCCGCATCTCGAGCGCGACCCGGCGCTGCCGACCACGATCAAGCTGCGCGTGCTCGCGCGCCAGCAGCAACTGCTGCGCGTCGACTTCGAGGCCATGCCGACGCACGAGGTGCTGCTCGCGGGGCTTGCGCGCTTCGATGCGCTGCTGCCGCAGCACGACGTCGTGCTGATGTCGGATTACGCGAAAGGCGGCCTGACGCACGTCACGACGATGATCGAGAAGGCGCGTGCGGCCGGCAAGTCCGTCCTCGTCGACCCGAAAGGCGACGACTGGGCACGCTATCGCGGCGCGTCGCTGATCACGCCGAATCGTGCGGAACTGCGCGAAGTGGTCGGGCAGTGGAAGTCGGAAGACGATCTGCGCGCGCGCGTCGCGAAGCTGCGTGCGGAGCTCGGCATCGACGCGCTGCTGCTCACGCGTTCGGAAGAAGGGATGACGCTGTTTTCCGCCACCGGCGAACTGCACGCGCCGGCGCTCGCGCGCGAGGTGTTCGACGTGTCGGGCGCGGGCGATACCGTGATTGCAACGGTCGCGACGATGCTCGGCGCGGGCGTGCCGCTCGTCGACGCCGTCGTGCTCGCGAATCGCGCGGCAGGCATCGTGGTCGGCAAGCTCGGCACGGCCACGGTGGATTACGACGAACTGTTTCACTGAGCGCATGCGGTGGCGCGACGAGCGCGCCGCACGCATGGCTCGCACTTTTCAGGCAGGACGATCATGACCCTCATCGTCACCGGCGCAGCCGGTTT
Organism: Burkholderia contaminans; assembly: GCF_029633825.1. Taxonomy (NCBI): domain Bacteria; kingdom Pseudomonadati; phylum Pseudomonadota; class Betaproteobacteria; order Burkholderiales; family Burkholderiaceae; genus Burkholderia; species Burkholderia contaminans. Next base: position 2,171,834 of record NZ_CP090640.1, read on the forward strand.
TATCGGCGCGAACATCGTCAAGGCGCTCAACGAGCGCGGCGAAACGCGCATCATCGCGGTCGACAACCTGACGCGCGCGGACAAGTTCCGGAATCTCGTCGATTGCGAGATCGACGACTATCTGGACAAGACGGAATTCGTCGAACGTTTCGCCCGCGGCGATTTCGGCAAGGTACGCGCGATTTTCCATGAAGGCGCCTGTTCGGACACGATGGAAACCGACGGCCGCTACATGATGGACAACAACTTCCGCTACAGCCGCGCGGTGCTCGACGCCTGCCTCGCGCAGGGTACGCAGTTCCTGTACGCATCGTCTGCCGCGACCTACGGCGGGTCGACGCGCTTCGTCGAGGAGCGCGAGGTCGAGGCGCCGCTGAACATCTACGGCTATTCGAAGTTCCTGTTCGACCAGGTGATCCGCCGCGTGCTGCCGACCGCGAAGAGCCAGATCGCCGGCTTCCGCTATTTCAACGTGTACGGCCCGCGCGAGACGCACAAGGGGCGCATGGCGTCGGTCGCGTTCCACAACTTCAACCAGTTCCGTGCAGAAGGCAAGGTGAAGCTGTTCGGCGAGTACAACGGCTACGCACCGGGCGAGCAGACGCGCGACTTCGTGTCGGTCGAGGACGTGACGAAGGTGAATCTGTTCTTCTTCGATCATCCGGAGAAGTCGGGCATCTTCAACCTCGGCACGGGCCGTGCGCAGCCGTTCAACGATATCGCATCGACGGTCGTGAATACGCTGCGTGCACTCGACAACCAGCCGCCGCTGACACTCGCGCAGCAGGTCGAGCAAGGGCTGATCGAATACGTGCCGTTCCCCGATGCACTGCGCGGCAAGTACCAGTGCTTCACGCAGGCCGATCAGACGAAGCTGCGCGCGGCCGGTTACGACGCACCGTTCCTGACCGTGCAGGAAGGCGTCGACCGCTATGTGCGTTGGCTATCTGGCCAGGTTTAAACGGAAGCGTTGCATCGATAGACTGGGTCTCACGGTCGGCAGCCGCCGGCCGTTTTTCATCGGAGATCCAGCACATGATCAGGAAATGGTTGGCCGCAGCGGCAATGCTCGGCACGATCGCGTCGGCCTGGGCGGCCGTTGACGTCAACACCGCGAACGAGGATGCGCTCGTCGGCATCAAGGGCATCGGCCCGGCACGAGCGAAGGCGATTCTCGACGAACGCGGCGCACGCGGTCCGTTCAAGAATGCGGAAGATCTCGCATCGCGCGTGAAAGGCATGGGCGGCCATACCGTCGAGCGGCTTCAGCAGGAAGGCCTGACGATAGGCGCGGCCGGTACGGGCACTACGCCGCCGGCGCCGGGCAAACCGCCCGGCAAGCCAGCGGCACCACCCGCCCGCACAGCACAGAAGTAACGCGTCGCGCGCGACCGACAACGAGCTCCTTCAGTCGCCGTCGTTGCGACGGCTTCCCGCGGCATGCCGCGGGTTTTTTGCGTGGGCACGGCGTATGGCGACCGTGCGTTGCACGGCACGTGTATTCCATCGTCGTAATGGGGTTGCCGGCGCGAGCAGCGGTGCTGGTTTACAATCGATCGATTGATCGGCCTCGTACTCACGGTATATCCATGGCTTACAAAACTATCGAAGATACGATCGGCAATACGCCGCTCGTCCAACTGGTCCGCTTGCCGGACGATGAAATTCGCGCGCGCAACAACGTGCTGCTCGCGAAGCTCGAAGGCAACAATCCGGCTGGTTCCGTGAAGGATCGTCCGGCACTGTCGATGATCAGCAAGGCCGAGGCGCGCGGGCGCATCAAGCCGGGCGATACGCTGATCGAGGCGACGAGCGGAAACACGGGTATCGCACTCGCGATGGCCGCGGCGATCCGCGGCTACAAGATGGTGCTGATCATGCCGGAGGACCTGTCGGTCGAGCGCCGCCAGAGCATGGCCGCCTACGGGGCCGAAATCATCCTGACCCCGGTGAAGGGCGGGATGGAGCTGGCGCGTGATCTCGCGGACCAGATGCAGCGCGAAGGCAAGGGTGTGATCCTCGACCAGTTCGCGAACCCCGACAATCCGATTGCGCATTACGAAGCGACGGGCCCGGAAATCTGGCGCGATACCGAGGGGCGCATCACGCATTTCGTGTCGGCCATGGGCACGACGGGCACGATCATGGGCACGTCGCACTATCTGAAGGAACAGAATCCGGCGATCGAGATCGTCGGTGCGCAGCCGGAAGACGGTTCGCGCATTCCGGGCATCCGCAAGTGGCCGGAAGCGTACATGCCGACCATCTTCGATCGTAGCCGCGTCGACCGCGTCGAGAGCGTGAGCCAGGCCGCGGCGGAAACGATGGCGCGCCGGCTCGCGTCGGTCGAAGGCATCTTCGCGGGCATTTCGTCGGGCGGCGCGTGTGACGTCGCAATGCGCATCGCGCGTCAGGTCGAGAATGCGACGATCGTGTTCATCATCTGCGATCGCGGCGACCGCTACCTGTCCACGGGCGTGTTTCCCGCCTGAACGCAGGCAGGTGCGCGCCGTGCGCGTGCGATAAAAAAAGCGCCGCTACTGCGGCGCTTTTTCTTTGAGCGGTTGGCGCTTATTGCGACTCGGTGTCGGCGGTGGCCGGCTGAAGTGCGCCGCTCGCTTCCATCTGCGCCTTCACCGCCTCGCCAAGCTGGTACACGGTGAGCGCGTAGAAGAAGCTGCGGTTGTAGCGCGTCAGCACATAGAAATTCTTGAGACCGAGCATGTACTCGGTCGCACGCCCCGGCGACGGCAGGTCGACCACCGTCACAGGGGTGCCGCCTTCGGTCGTGATGTTGACCGTCGGCTCGTTCAGCGTCATGCCCGCGCGCAGCAGTTGCGACAGTGCCCAGTGCGGCTCGGGCTGGCCGTCGGCGGCGGCCTGGGCGATCCCCAGGCTGCCCGTATCGGGCGTGATCTGCCAGACCACCGGGCGGTCGGTTTCCCAGCCGTGCTGCTTCAGGTAGTTCGCGACGCTGCCGATCGCATCGACAGGACTGCTGCGCAGGTCGACATGGCCCGTGCCGTCGAAGTCGACCGCGTATTCGCGGATGCTGCTCGGCAGGAACTGCGGGATCCCGATCGCGCCCGTATACGAGCCGAGCACGGTGGTCGGGTCGAGCTGGTTGTCGCGCGTCCAGACCAGGAAATCCTCGAGGTTCTTGCGGAACGTCGCCTGGCGGCTGTCGCGATTCGGCGTGTCCGGATAGTCGAACGTGAGCGTCGTCAGCGCGTCGAGCACGCGGAAATTGCCCATGTAGCGGCCGTAGATCGTCTCGACGCCGATGATGCCGACGATCACCTCGGGCGGCACGCCGAACTGCTCGGATGCGCGCTGCAGCGTTGCCTGGTTCGCCTTCCAGAATTTCACGCCCGCGTTGATGCGGATCGGCTCGATGAAGCGCGAGCGATAGACGCGCCAGTTCTTGACCGTCGGCGACGGGGCCGGCTTCACGAGCTTGACGGCCGTCGCCGAGTAGCTGATGCGCGCGAACAGCGCGTGCAGGCTGGTGGAGTCGAAGCCGTTGCGGCTTACCATCTCGTCGATGAATGCATCGACCTTCGCGTTGTTCGCGTAACGCTGCGGAACAATTTCCTCTTCGAAGGTCTGGCCTTGCGGTGTCGGCTGCTGTGGCTGGGCCTGTGCGACGAGCTTGCCCGCCGACTTCGCGGGTTGCGTCTGCGCGCCGGCAGGCGTGGTGCCGAGAGCCGCGACCACGGCGGCCGCAACGAGCGGCGCGCGAGCACGGAACAGCGCGGAGAGAAGGGCGGCAGGCTTGCTGGGATTCATGTCGAAGCGGGCGGACGAGGCGATTGGGTTCGGCGCAGTATACCCGACGGATCCGGCGCGCCGGGGCGTGGCGGCCCCCCGTTGTGGTAAGTTAGCGGCGAATTCGCGGCAGACGATGGACATCATTGATGGAGACCTGCGGCGCACCGCGCGCCGCGGATGACAGCTTATGGCAACCGCTTTCTATACGCACCCCGACTGCATGCTGCACGAGATGGGGGAATGGCATCCGGAATGCCCGGCGCGCCTGTCGGCGATCCAGGATCAACTGATCGCGAGCCGCATCGACGACCTGATCGTGCATGAAACCGCGCCGTTCGCGAGCGAGGTGGCGCTGGGCCGGGTGCATACGCAGGCGCACATCGATTACATCCGGAGCATGACGCCGGTCGACGGCTATGTCGAGATCGATCCCGATACGCTGATGAACCGCGATACGTGGCGTGCGGCGCTGCGCGCGGCCGGTGCCGCGATCGCGGCGACCGACGCGGTGATCGAAGGCCGCTATGCGAATGCGTTCTGCGGCGTGCGCCCGCCTGGCCACCATGCGGAACCTGCGCGCGCGATGGGTTTCTGCTTCTTCAACAACGTCGCGATCGCCGCGCGGCACGCGCTCGACGTACACGGTCTGGAGCGCGTGGCGATCATCGATTTCGACGTGCATCACGGCAACGGCACCGAGGCCGCATTCGCGAATGACGAGCGCGTGCTGATGTGCAGCTTCTTCCAGCATCCGCTGTACCCGTTCTCGGGCGTCGATCACCAGGCGCCGAACATGGTCAACCTGCCGATGCCCGCGCGCAGCAACGGGATGGCGATCCGCGAGGCCGTCGACATGTTCTGGCTGCCGCGCCTCGATGCGTTCAAGCCGCAGATGCTGTACGTGTCGGCGGGTTTCGATGCGCATCGCGAGGACGACATCGGCAACCTCGGCCTCGTCGAAGCCGACTTCGAATGGCTGACCGCGCAGATCGTCGACGTGGCGCGCCGGCATGCGCAGGGCCGCATCGTGAGCTGCCTCGAAGGCGGCTACAACCTGTCTGCGCTCGGGCGCAGCGTCGTCGCGCACCTGCGCGTGCTGGCCGGTATCTGATTATCGATTGACCGGGGCTGTGTCGTGCGTGCTCAGCGCGCCGGCGCGCGGGCGTGAATCCACGCGATCAGCGCGTCGATCACGCGGTCGCGTTCGAGATCGTTCATCGTTTCGTGAAAGCCGCCTTCGTATAGCGTCAGCGTGCGATCGGGCGAGCCGACATGCGCACCGAACGCCCGGCTGCCGTCGGGCTCGGTCAGCTTGTCCTCGGTACCGTGGTAGACGAGCACCGGAACGCGGAGCCCACCGCGGCCGCTCTCGATGCGCGCCATCGCGTCGAGAATCTCCGCACCGGTGCGTGCGGGCACCGCGCCGTGATGCACGAGCGGGTCGGCACGATTGGCCGCGACGATGGCCGGATCGCGCGACAGCAGTGCTGCATCGATCTTGATGGCAGGGAAGGTCGGCCAGACGCGGCTGATGACGCGGCTCACCGCGAGCATCCAGCGCGGCACGTCGCGCCCCGGCGCGAGCGCCGGGCTCGACAGCACGAGGCCGGTTAGCGCGTGGCCGCGCGTCGGCGCGCGTTCGATCGCGTAGAGCGCCGCGACCGCGCCGCCCATGCTGTGCCCCATCAGGAACAGCTGCGAATTGCCGCGCGCGGCTTCGGCGACAAGCGCATCCGCATCGTTCAGGTAGCCGTCGAAGTGCTCGACCCACGCGCGCTTGCCGGGTGACTGGCCGTGCCCGCGCAGGTCGATCGCGAGCACGTCGATGCCGGCCGCATTCAGCCGGCCCGCGAGTGCGGCGTAGCGGCCCGCGTGTTCCGCAAGACCGTGAACGAGCGCGATCGTCGCGCGCGGCGGCGCGGTGCCGTTGCCGGCAGACCACCGGTACGACGCCAGTTCGAGCCCGTCCGCGGTACGCAGGCGGCCCATGGTCGGCGCGGGCGACGACGCAGGGCCCGGTCCTGCGGTGGCGGGTGCGGCGGCCGGCGTAGTGGTGGCGGTCATCTGGCGTGTCCCCTGTCGGTTGGCATGTGTGTTCCGGATCATAGTCGCGGCACCGTCGCGGCGCGCCAGCGGTGCTCCTCTAATTTCGTGTGGTTATGAAAAGATCGAAATCGATTATTAAGGGGAATGAGGGGTTTGCGGTAAAATCGACGGCTACTCCAGATGCATCGGCGGCCGACTGGCGGGCCAACTCGCCAGCCGGGCCGCCGTTTTGTTTACATGATCGAATTACGCAATCTTTCGCAGCGATTTCCCGGGCCGGGTGGCTGGGTCGAGGCGCTGCGCAACATCAACCTGACGATCCCGCAGGGTGAGGTGTTCGGCATCATCGGCCGAAGCGGCGCCGGCAAGAGCACGCTCGTGCGCACCATCAACCTGCTCACGCGGCCGACCGAAGGCAATGTCGTCGTCGGCGGGCGCGATCTCACGCTGCTGCCGGCTGGCGCGCTGCGCGAGGCGCGCCGCGAGATCGGCATGATCTTCCAGCACTTCAACCTTCTGTCGTCGCGCACGGTGTTCGACAACGTCGCGCTGCCGCTCGAACTGGCCGGTGCAAGCCGTACCGAGATCGAGGCCGCCGTGCTGCCGCTGCTCGACCTCGTCGGGCTGTCCGCGCAGAAGGATCGCTATCCGTCGCAGATCAGCGGCGGGCAGAAGCAGCGCGTCGGCATCGCACGCGCGCTCGCGAGCCAGCCGAAGGTGCTGCTGTCGGATGAAGCGACATCCGCGCTCGATCCCGAGACCACGCGTTCGATCCTCGACCTGCTGAAGCGCATCAACCGCGAACTCGGGCTGACGATCGTGCTGATCACGCACCAGATGGAGGTGATCAAGCAGGTGTGCGATCGCGTCGCGGTGCTCGATGCGGGGCGCGTGGTCGAGGAAGGCCGCGTGATCGACGTGTTCCTGCAGCCGCATCACGAAGTGACGCGCGCGCTGATCGGCGACGTGATCGCGCAGGAGTTGCCGCCCGCGCTGAAGGTGCGCGTGGCCGAGCGGCTGAAGACGGGCAGCGGGCATCTGCTGCGGCTCGCGTTCACGGGTTCGGGTGTCGACCAGCCGATCCTGTCGGAGACGATCCGCCGGTACGAACTCGATTTCAACATCCTGCACGGCCAGATCGACGAGATCCAGGGGCAGGCGTTCGGTTCGCTCGCGGTGCTCGCGGGCGGCGAACCGGGCAAGGTCGGGCAGGCGCTCGCGTTCCTGCGCGAGCAAGGTGTGGTGGTGGAGGAGCTTTCGTATGTTGAGTGAGATGTTCGATATGTTCGTGCAGTCGTTCTGGGAGACGCTGATCATGGTCGGCATCTCCGGAGTGGTCGGCGCGCTCGTCGGCCTTCCGCTCGGCGTGCTGCTCTACCTGACCGACCGCCAGGGCGTGCTCCAGAACCTCGCGGTGAACCGCGTGCTCGGCGGCATCGTGAATGCTGTCCGCTCGACGCCGTTCATCATCCTGCTGGTCGCGGTGATTCCGTTTACGCGGCTCGTCACGGGTTCGTCGATCGGCACGGCCGCGGCGGTCGTGCCGCTGACGCTCGCGGCCGCGCCGTTCATCGCGCGTCTCGTCGAGACGGCGTTGCGTGAAGTCGACCGCGGGCTGATCGAGGCTGCGCAGTCGATGGGCGCGACCACGTCGCAGATCGTCTTCAAGGTGCTGCTGCCCGAATCGCTCCCGGGCGTCGTTGCGGGCCTGACGATCACGTTCGTGTCGCTGGTCGGCTATTCGGCGATGGCGGGCGCGATCGGCGGTGGCGGCCTCGGCGATCTCGGGATCCGCTACGGCTACCAGCGCTATCTGCCCGAAGTGATGTGGACGGTGGTCGCGATCCTGATCGTGTTCGTGCAGATCGTGCAGTCGTTCGGCGACTGGCTCGTCCGCCGGCTGAGCCACAAGTAAAACAAGATTGATCCGTTAGGGGACACTCGATGCAACGACGCTTCATGCTGAAATTCGCGGCGGCACTGGGCGCGGCCGCGCTGTTCGCGGGCGCACACGCGCAGGCCGAAACCATCAAGGTGGGCGTGACGGGCGGGCCGCACGCGCAGATCATGGAAGCGGTGAAGAAGGTCGCGGCGAAGAGCGGCCTCGACATCCGCATCGTCGAATTCTCGGATTACGTGCAGCCGAACGCCGCGCTCGCGTCGGGCGACCTCGACGCGAACAGCTACCAGCACGATCCGTATCTGCAGGCACAGGTGAAGGACCGCGGCTACAAGCTGATCAAGGTCGCGGATACCGTCACGTTCCCGATGGGCATCTATTCGAAGCGGGTGAAGTCGCTGGCCGAACTGAAGCCGGGCGCGCGCATCGCGGTCCCGAACGATCCGACCAACGGCGGCCGTGCGCTGCTGTTGCTGCAGAAGCAGGGCCTGCTGAAGCTGCGCGCCGACGCAGGGCTGAAGGCGACGCCGCTCGATATCGTCGACAATCCGCGCAAGCTGAAGATCGTCGAACTCGATGCGGCGCAGATTCCGCGCTCGCTCGGTGACGTCGACGCGGCCGCGATCAATACCAACTACGCGATGGAAGCGGGGTTGAAACCGAAACAGGACGCGATCGCGATCGAGGGCCCGAGCGGCCCGTATGCGAACATCCTCGCGATCCGCGACGCGGACCGGAACAAGCCGTGGGTCGCGAAACTGGTCGCGGCCTACCATTCGGCCGAGGTGAAGCAATTCATCGAAGGCAAGTTCGGCGGCGCGGTCATCGCCGCCTGGTAACAGGCGAAGCACGAGGCGCCCGGCGCGATTAGAGTCGATGATCGAAAACCCGGGCTTTGCGTCCGGGTTTTTTCTCTTTTAAAATAGAACGACCGTTCGCTATCATTGGCGCGTCGCCAAGAAGCGGTATCCTCGACAACCACGAAGGTTGGGTCCGCTTGGCCGCGCAGTCATGAGGCCTCGCTATAAAATGGCCTCTGGTCGTATTCGTAACTTTGGAGCGTGTGCATGAAAATCCTGGTGCCAGTGAAAAGAGTGGTCGATTACAACGTGAAGGTCCGCGTGAAGTCGGACAACACGGGTGTCGACATCGCGAACGTGAAGATGTCGATGAACCCGTTCGACGAGATCGCGGTGGAAGAAGCGGTGCGCCTGAAGGAAGCGGGCGTCGCGACCGAAGTGATCGCGGTGTCGGTCGGCGTCGCGCAAGCGCAGGAAACGCTGCGTACGGCGCTGGCGATCGGTGCGGATCGCGCGATCCTCGTCGAGTCGAACGATGGCGTCGAGCCGCTGGGCGTCGCGAAGATCCTGAAGGCGCTGGTCGACAAGGAACAGCCGCAACTGGTGATCCTCGGCAAGCAGGCGATCGACGACGATTCGAACCAGACTGGCCAGATGCTGGCGGCGCTGGCAGGCCTGCCGCAAGCGACGTTCGCATCGAAGGTGACGATCGCCGACGGCCGTGCGACCGTCGCACGCGAAGTCGACGGCGGCGCGGAAACGCTGTCGCTTCAATTGCCCGCCGTCATCACCACGGATCTGCGCCTGAACGAGCCGCGCTACGTGACGCTGCCGAACATCATGAAGGCGAAGAAGAAGCCGCTCGAGACCGTGAAGCCGGAAGACCTGGGCGTGGACGTTGCGCCGCGTCTGAAGACGCTGAAGGTGGTCGAGCCGCCGAAGCGCGCAGCCGGCGTGAAGGTGCCGGACGTGAAGACGCTGGTCGAGAAGCTGAAGACCGAAGCCAAGGTGCTGTAAGAGGGAGCGGAAAGAAATGACGATTCTGGTGATTGCAGAACACGACAACGCGTCGATCAAGGCCGCGACGCTGAACACGGTGGCGGCGGCAGCGAAGATTGGCGGTGACATTCACGTGCTGGTCGCGGGCCACAATGCGCAAGCGGCTGCTGACGCAGCAGCGAAGATCGCAGGTGTGTCGAAGGTCCTCCTGGCCGACGCACCGCAACTCGAAGCGGGCCTGGCGGAAAACGTCGAAGCGACCGCGTTGAACATCGCGAAGGACTACTCGCACATCCTCGCGCCGGCGACGGCCTACGGCAAGAACATCGCCCCGCGTATCGCCGCGAAGCTGGACGTCGCGCAGATCTCGGACATCACGGCGGTCGATTCGGCCGACACGTTCGAGCGCCCGATCTACGCGGGCAACGCGATCGCGACGGTGCAGTCGAGCGATCCGATCAAGGTCATCACGGTGCGTGCGACGGGTTTCGATCCGGTGGCATCGGAAGGCGGCAGCGGGTCGGTCGAGAAGATCGACGCGGCGGCCGATGCCGGCAAGTCGCAGTTCGTGAGCCGTGAAGTGACGAAGCTGGACCGTCCGGAACTCACGAGCGCAAGCATCATCGTGTCGGGCGGCCGTGGTCTGGGCAGCGGCGAGAACTACACGAAGGTGCTGGAGCCGTTGGCGGACAAGCTGTCGGCAGCACTGGGCGCCTCGCGTGCCGCAGTCGACGCAGGCTACGTGCCGAACGACTATCAGGTCGGCCAGACCGGCAAGATCGTCGCACCGCAGCTGTACATCGCGGTCGGCATCTCGGGTGCGATCCAGCACCTGGCCGGCATGAAGGATTCGAAGGTGATCGTTGCGATCAACAAGGATCCGGAAGCACCGATCTTCAGCGTGGCCGACTACGGCCTCGTCGGCGATCTGTTCGCACTCGTGCCGGAGCTCGTGGCCGAGCTCGGCTGAGGCAGTGTGATGCTTCAGCGGTAAGCACACGAGAAGAGGGGCGCGGCGAGCGCCCCTTTTTTTCGCCGTCGACAGAAGGGGAAGAGGGTGACACCTCATGAACCATCACGCCCGTGACCGGCACGACGACGATTCGATGAAATGAAAAAGGCGCCCCGAAGGGCGCCGTCCTATTTGATGCCGGCCGCCTGCATGGCTACGGCCTGCGTCGGCTTATGCGTATGCCGGGCGCGTCTGGCCGGCCACGTCTTTCAGGTAGCGATGCACCGACAGGTCGTCGGCCTGGATCGCCGGCATCTTGCCCGAGATCAGGTCTGCGAGCAGCTGGCCCGAACCGCACGACATCGTCCAGCCGAGCGTGCCGTGGCCGGTGTTCAGGAACAGGTTCGACACCGGCGTGCGGCCGACGATCGGCGTGCCGTCCGGCGTCATCGGGCGCAGGCCCGTCCAGAACGTTGCCTTCGACGTGTCGCCGCCCCCCGGGAACAGGTCGTTCACGCACATTTCGAGCGTTTCGCGGCGCGCGGCGCGCAGCTTCTTGTCGAAGCCGACGATTTCCGCCATGCCGCCGACGCGGATGCGCTGGTCGAAACGCGTGATCGCGATCTTGTAGGTCTCGTCGAGCACGGTCGACACGGGCGCGGCCGCTTCGTTGACGATCGGCGCGGTGATCGAATACCCCTTCAGCGGATAGACGGGGATCTTCATCAGGTTCGAGATGAGGCTGGTCGAGTACGAGCCGAGCGCGACGACGTACGCGTCCGCGCGCACCGTCTCGCTGCCGCACTGCACGCCGGCGATCTTGCCGCCGGCGATCGCGAGCGCGTCGATCGGCGTGTTGTAGCGGAACTTCACGCCAAGCGATTCGGCGAGCGCTGCAAGGCGCGTCGTGAACAGCTGGCAGTCGCCCGTTTCGTCACCCGGCAGGCGCAGGCCGCCCGTCAGCTTGTGCGAGACGGCGGCAAGCGCCGGTTCGGCTTTCTTCAGGTCGGCCGGGGAAAGCAGTTCGAACGGCACGTTCGCTTCCTGCAGGACGGCGATGTCCTTCGCCGCGCCGTCGAGTTGCTGCTGCGTGCGGAAAAGTTGCAGCGTGCCGCCCGTGCGGCCTTCGTACTGGATGCCGGTGTCGGCGCGCAATGCCTGCAGGCAGTCGCGGCTGTATTCGGCGAGGCGAACCATGCGCCCCTTGTTGACCGCGTAGCGCTCGGCCGTGCAGTTGCGCAGCATCTGATACATCCACTGGAGCTGGAAGCGCGTGCCGTCGAGGCGAATCGCGAGCGGCGCGTGTTTTTCGAACATCCACTTGACGGCCTTCAGCGGCACGCCGGGTGCAGCCCACGGCGCGGCATAGCCGGGGGAGATCTGGCCTGCGTTCGCGAAGCTCGTCTCGAGCGCCGGGCCGGCTTCCCGGTCGATCACCGTGACTTCATGGCCGGCGCGCGCGAGGTAATACGCGCTTGCCACGCCCACCACACCGCTGCCCAGAATGACGACTCGCATAGCTGCTCCAGATGGAAGGGACCAGATCGAGGCCGGGCGCACCTGCGTCTCCGTGTAACCTCTAGCTGATCTAGTTTTTTGCGCTATGGTATTGTCGAATGTGTAGGTTTTGTTATCGTATTTTTCAGGTTTTCAGCATAAACAAATGAGAACGCAACGTCAGCCCGTACGCTCGCTCGACAAGCTCGACCGACGCATCCTGAAACTGCTCCAGGACGACGGCCGGATGGCGATGAAAGACCTTGCGGAACAGGTTGGACTGACCGTCACGCCGTGTATCGAGCGTGTGCGGCGCATGGAGCGCGACGGCGTGATCACCGGCTATCACGCGCGGGTCGACCCGCACCAGCTGGATGCCGCGCTGCTGGTGTTCGTCGAGATCACGCTCGGCCACAAGGGCGGCAACATGTTCGAGCAGTTCCGCCGGGAAGTGATGAAGATCGACGAGGTGCTCGAGTGTCATCTCGTGTCCGGCGATTTCGACTACCTGATCAAGGCGCGGATCGGTGAGATGGCCGACTACCGGAAGCTGCTCGGCGACATCCTGCTGCAGTTGCCCGGCGCCGTGCAGTCGAAGAGCTATGTCGTGATGGAGGAAATCAAGGAGACGCTGACGATCGCCGTGGGCGACTGACGTGCCTGCGGCGGGCCGTCGGGCCCTTTATCCCGCCCTTGGCATGCTGCACCCAATACTGTATAAATATACAGTATTGGGTGCAGGCGAATGGGTGGGCACATGGACGATCGGTCCGACAACGAATTTCCGGTAGCGCCGCCCGCGCCCCGCAAGGGGCGCGGTGCGGTCGACAACCTGCAGGGGCGATACGAAATCGCGCAGCGCGAAGCGGTCGACGACGGCTGGACACACGAGTCCGACAATGCCGACTTCCCCGCGCCGCTGCGCACGCAGGTCTTCGAGGAGCGCGCGAAGAGCATCCTGACGCACAACCAGTCGCCCGACATTCCATTCAGCGTATCGCTCAATCCATATCGCGGCTGCGAGCACGGCTGCATCTACTGCTTCGCGCGGCCGACGCACAGCTATCTCGGCCTGTCGCCGGGGCTCGATTTCGAAAGTCGCATCTATGCGAAGGTCAATGCAGCCGAACTGCTCGAGCGCGAGATCTCGCGCAAGCGTTACGTTCCGGAGCCGATCGCGCTCGGCGTCAACACCGACGCATACCAGCCGGTCGAGCGTGACCTTCGCATCACGCGCAGCGTGATCCAGGTGATGCACGATCGCGGGTTGCCGTTCGCGGCGATCACGAAGTCGTCGCTGATCGAACGCGATCTCGACCTGCTCGCGCCAATGGCCGAACGCGGGCAGGTGATGGCGGCGGTCACGATCACGACGCTCGATGCCGATCTTGCGCGCACGCTCGAGCCGCGCGCGGCAACGCCGGCGCGGCGGTTGCGCACGATTCGTGCGCTGAGCGAGGCGGGTGTGCCGGTCGGCGTGAGCATCGCACCGGTGATTCCGTTCGTCACCGAGCCCGACATGGAGCGCGTGCTCGAGGCGTGTGCGGAAGCCGGCGCGACGCATGCGAGCTACATCATCCTGAGGCTGCCGTGGGAAGTCGCGCCGCTGTTCAAGAACTGGCTTGCCGCGCATTTTCCCGATCGCGCGGAGCGTGTGATGAACCGCGTGCGCGACATGCGCGGCGGTAAAGACTACGACTCGGATTTCTCGAAACGGATGAAGGGCGAGGGGATCTGGGCCGACTTGCTGCGGCAGCGCTTCCGCCAGGCCGTCAGGCGGCTCGGGCTGAACGAGCGCACGAACGGGATTCTCGATCTGTCGCAGTTTCGCGGCGCGCCGGCCACCGCGGCGCCGCGTGTTGCTGTTCGTTCAGCTGCGGCGCGGTCGACGCAGACGCGTGACGACACGCAATTGAATCTGTTCTGACCGGCTTGCCAAACCGGCGCAGGGCGCCGGTGTGTAGCGGCCGTTGCCCTTACTGCGAAATCTGCTTGGCTGCTTCGACCTGCGACTCGAAGTACGTCTGGAACGACAGCGCGAGTGCGGTCATCAGCAGGAATGCGCCGATCAGCAGCGAGAAGATCACCACGAAGATTACGGTCCAGCCCGACTTGCTGTGCTTGCCCGTTTCCGCGTTGAATTGCGCGTCCCATTTTTCGTCGGGGCGCAGCCCGTAGACGAGCGCGGCGAGAAACGCTGCCAGCAGCGAGATCGCACCGGGAACGGCAAGCCACCAGCCGAGGCCCGCGCTGCGCTGGGTTGCGGCGAGCAGGAGGAAGCCCGGGATGCCGACGATCGTCGCGAGCAGGTGAGCCCAGCCGAACACGTCGCGGAATCCATACAGGTAGAAGCGGTGCGCGCCGAGCGATCCGAACAGGAACGCGAGGGCGGCGGTGAGCGTCTTGGAGCGAAAGCGGCGGGACGGTGCGGTGCTGCTGGACATGGATGGCGGCGTATTGTCGTTGGCATGGGCGGCCGGCGGGCCGGCGCGGGCGCGCGGCCCGGCACGCATTCTACGATGCCCGGTCGGGCCCGGTCACCCCTGTCCTGCGTCAAGGTGCCGCATAGGTCACGCGGTAGATCGCACCCGCGTAGTCGTCGCTGACGAGCAGCGAGCCGTCCGGCAGCGGTAGCACGTCGGCGGGGCGTCCCCACACCGTGCCGTCGGGGCGCAGCCAGCCCGTGACGAACGGGGTCTGGCGTGCCTGGCTGCCGTCCGCCGAGACGACGACGCGCATCACGCGGTAGCCGACCTTCGTGCTGCGATTCCACGAGCCGTGTTCGGCGATGAAGACGTTATTGCGATATGACGCCGGAAACATCGACCCTGAATAGAAGCGCATGCCGAGTGCTGCGACGTGTGCGCCGAGTTTCAATACGGGCGGCACATAGCGGCGGCATACGTCGGCGCCACCGTATTCGGGGTCGGGCGTGTCGCCGCCATGGCAATACGGGAAGCCGAAGTCGAGGCCGGCGCGCGGTGCGCGGTTCAGCTTGTCGTCGGGCACGTCGTCACCCATCATGTCGCGCCCGTTGTCGGTAAACCAGAGCTCGCCCGAATCGGGGTGCCATGCGAAGCCGACCGTATTGCGTACGCCGCGGGCGACAACCTCGCTCCCGCTGCCGTCCGTCTTCATGCGTGCGATGATCGCGTAGCGGCTGCGATCGGCGAGACAGACGTTGCACGGTGCGCCGGTCGGCACATATAGCTTGCCGTCGGGGCCGAACGCGATGAATTTCCAGCCGTGATGGTGTTCGGTCGGCAGCGCGTCGGTGACGACGACGGGTGCGGGCGGTGTGGCAAGCCGATCGTCGATGTGATCGAGGCGCAGGATGCGTGAGACGGCGGATATATAGAGTGCGCCGTCACGGTAGGCGACACCGACCGGCATGTCGAGCCCGGAAGCGATCACATGGCGCGCGCTGATCCGGCCCTCATGCATCACGAGCGCATGCACGCGGCCTTCCCGGGTGCCGACATACAGAATGCCGCGCGGCGACCACGCCATTTCGCGTGCGGTCGGTACCGCGTCGGCCAGCACTTCGACGTGGAAGCCGGGCGGCACGACCAGTTCGCCCACCGGCAACGGCGCGGCAAGCGCCGGTGCGGACACGAGGCAGGCAAGGCCGGCAAGCAGCGCCGCGAAACGGTGCTGCGCGCGGCGCATCGAAGCGGCGCGAAGGGGCGACATGGCGGTGTGGAACGTCCCGGACACGACGATTGTATGCCCGGCGGACAGGCCGCCTCCCGATTTTTTACGCGTAAGTGTTTGTTGTACCTCTGGTTTCCGGCTATAATCGCGTGTTTCAGTAGTTTCGAACCCGGTTTTCCCGAAGGACATCATATGGTTATCATCCGTCTGGCTCGTGGCGGCTCGAAGAAGCGCCCGTTCTACAACATCGTTGCTACCGATTCGCGCAACCGTCGTGACGGCCGCTTCATCGAGCGCGTCGGCTTCTACAACCCGGTCGCTACGAAGGGCGAATCGCTGCGTATCGCTCAGGATCGCCTGACGTACTGGCAAGGTGTTGGCGCGCAACTGTCGCCGACCGTCCAGCGTCTCGTGAAGGAAGCGCAAAAGGCGCAACCGGCTGCCTAACATGGCACGGTGTGCCGGTCGTGCCGGCTGTGAGGTGAATTAATGGCGGGTCACGATTCCGGTAATGCAAGGCGCGGGCGTGCGTCGTTTGGCGCATTCGTCCGCAAGCCGGTCGAACGCGACGCTGTCGCGAACGCCGGTCAGGCTGCCGAGCAGGGCAGTCTCGAAGTGGCGCAAGCCTGGCCCGACGATGCCGTCGAGGTCGGAGCGGTGGTCGACGCCTATGGCCTGAAGGGTTGGGTCAAGGTGGCGACGCATGCCGACGCCGGCCGCGGCGGCGATGCGCTGCTCAAGGCGCGCCACTGGTGGCTGGAACGCGGTGCGGAGCGGCTTTCCGTCCGCATC
Organism: Burkholderia contaminans; assembly: GCF_029633825.1. Taxonomy (NCBI): domain Bacteria; kingdom Pseudomonadati; phylum Pseudomonadota; class Betaproteobacteria; order Burkholderiales; family Burkholderiaceae; genus Burkholderia; species Burkholderia contaminans. The sequence goes on from NZ_CP090640.1 coordinate 2,188,245, forward strand.
ATGCAGTCGAAGGCGCACAGCGACACCGTCGTTGCGCAACCCGCGGGCGTCAGCGACCGCGATGCCGCGTACGCTATGCGCGGCTTTCGCGTGTTCGTCCGCCGGGAAGATTTCCCGGCACTGGCCGCGGACGAATTCTATTGGGTCGACCTGATCGGTCTCGACGTCGTCAACGAGCAATCGGTGGCACTCGGGAAGGTGAGCGGGATGATCGACAATGGCGTGCATTCGATCATGCGTGTCGAGTATCCGGCGACCGGCAAAGACGGTCAGCCGACCACCGACGAGCGGTTGATTCCGTTCGTCGGCGTATACGTCAAAACGGTGGATCAGGCGGCGCGTCGCATCGTCGTCGACTGGGAAGCCGATTACTGAAATGAACCAGGTTACCGAGAGCGCGGTGCAGTTCGACGTCGTCACGCTCTTTCCCGAGATGTTCCGTGCACTGACCGACTGGGGGATCACCAGCCGGGCCGTCAAGCAAGGGCGCTTCGGGCTGCGCACCTGGAACCCGCGTGATTTCACGACGGACAACTACCGCACGGTCGACGATCGTCCGTACGGCGGCGGTCCGGGCATGGTGATGCTGGCCAGGCCGCTCGAAGCCGCGATCGATGCCGCGAAAGCGGCGCAGGCGGAGCAGGGCATCGCGAGCACGCGTGTCGTGATGATGTCGCCGCAGGGCGCGCCGCTCACGCACGATCGTGCGGTGCGGATGGCGCAGGAACCCGGTGTCGTCGTGCTGTGCGGCCGCTATGAAGCGATCGACCAGCGCCTGCTCGATCGTTGCGTCGACGAGGAAATCAGCCTCGGCGATTTCGTCCTGTCCGGCGGAGAATTGCCGGCGATGGCGATGATGGATGCCGTCGTGCGGTTGCTGCCCGGTGTGCTGAACGATTCGCTGTCGGCGGTACAGGACAGTTTCGCTGACGGCCTGCTCGATTGTCCGCACTACACGCGCCCCGAGGAATACGACGGTGTGCGCGTGCCGGACGTGCTGCTCGGCGGGCATCATGCCGAGATCGAGAAGTGGCGGCGGCAGGAAGCATTGAGGAATACGTTGCGGAAGCGGCCGGACCTGATCGTCCGGGCGCGCCGCGAAAAGTTGTTGAGCCGCGCCGACGAGGCGTGGCTTGCGAACCTCGCACGCGAAGCGAAGGACGCCTCCTGAGGCGGCTGCGCGAGCGGGAATTGGCGGTGTCGTGCATGCGTGTGCGGCGCCTGATGTGAATCCATCCTCTATCGGGGCCAGGCCTGGAAGCAGGCGGGTGTCAACGCCGACACGATGGCATAAGGAGTCAGTAATGAATCTGATCGCAAAACTTGAGCAGGAAGAAATCGAGCGCGCGCTCGCCGGCAAGACGATCCCCGAATTCGCCCCGGGCGACACGGTGATCGTGAACGTGAACGTGGTTGAAGGTAACCGCAAGCGCGTTCAGGCTTACGAAGGCGTCGTGATCGCGATTCGCAACCGTGGTCTGAACTCGAACTTCATCGTCCGCAAGATCTCGTCGGGCGAAGGCGTCGAGCGTACGTTCCAGACGTACTCGCCGCTGCTGGCAAGCATCGTCGTGAAGCGCCGCGGCGATGTGCGTCGTGCGAAGCTGTACTACCTGCGCGAGCGTTCGGGCAAGTCGGCTCGTATCAAGGAAAAGCTGGTGTCGAAGGATCGCGCCGCAGCAGCTTCCCAAGAGTAAGAGCTGTAAGGAAAAAGCACCCAACCGGGTGCTTTTTTCATTCTGGCGCGACAATATGCTCGATACGACACGAACCCGAGAGCCCCATTGAATCGCCGCCCCATCATCGATCCCGAAGTCCTGCCGGTCGAAGGCACCGGCGCCGGCCTGCCGGCCATCGATTCCCGCCTGATGACGCCGTCCGGCCTGCGCGACCGTTTCGCGCGCACGCTCGAATGGAGCGTCGAGCCCGGCGAGGCGAGGTTGCAGGAGGGCGTCGATCCACGCAGCGCGGCCGTTCTCGTGCCGCTCGTCGTCCGCGAATCCGGTCTCACCATGCTGCTGACCCAGCGCGCCGACCACCTGAACGACCACGCCGGACAGATCAGCTTTCCCGGCGGTCGTCGCGAACCGTTCGATCGCGATGCAACCGCAACCGCGTTGCGCGAGGCGAAGGAAGAGATCGGTCTGGCAGACGAGCGTGTCGAGATCCTCGGCGCGCTGCCCGACTACCTGACCGGTACGGGCTTTTGCGTGACACCGGTGGTCGGCCTCGTGCATCCGCCGTTCACCGTGCAGGCCGACACGTTCGAAGTGGCCGAGATTTTCGAGGTCCCGCTCGCGTTCCTGATGGATCCCGCGAACCATCAGGTCCGTGTGTTCCGCTGGGAAGGCGGCGAGCGTCGTTTTTTTGCGATGCCCTATCCGAATGGCGAACCAGGCGGGCATTACTTCATCTGGGGCGCAACTGCCGGCATGTTGCGCAATCTGTACCGCTTCTTGGCCGCCGGCTAGGCGTGCACGGCTGTCGGCGTGCGGGGCCGGCTGGCGGGCGACTGCACCGGCAGCCATCCGGTGCTTACGCTGTGCTATCGTTATGCAAAAAATGACATAACTCCGAAGACGGCGCCACGCATGACTTTCTTCTCGGTTCTCCTCGCTCTCATCATCGAACAGGTCCGCGCGTTGTCGCCGAACAATCCGGTGTTCGCACTGTTCCAGTTTCATGCGGAAACCGTCGCGCATGGTCTCGACGCGGGCAAGCAGAAGCACGGCATCCTCGCGTGGCTCGCGGTCGTGCTGCCGTGGGTGCTGATCGTCGCGCTGATCTATTTCCTGCTGTACAAGGTGAGCTTCGTGCTCGCCTTCATCTGGAACGTCGTCGTCGTGTATTTCACGCTCGGCTTCCGCCAGTTCAGCCACTACTTCACCGACATTCACCTCGCGCTCAACAACGACGACGTGCCGCGTGCACGCGAAATCCTGCGCGAGTGGACGGGCATCGACACGGTCGACATGCCGGTCGGCGAAATCGTCCGCCATACGCTGATTCACGCCGTCGTCGCATCGCATCGCCACGTGTTCGGCGTGTTCTTCTGGTATGTGTTGCCGCTCGGGCCTGCCGGCGCCGTGCTGTACCGGATTTCCGAATACCTCGCGCGCAGCTGGTCGACGCCCGGCGACGACCGCACGGCGGCCTTCTCGACGTTCGCGCAGCGCGCGTTCTTCGTGATCGACTGGATTCCCGCGCGATTGACCGCGCTCGGCTTCGCGATCGTCGGCAATTTCGAGGACGCGATCTACGCGTGGCGCAACCACACGCGCCAGTGGCCCGATCCGAACGATGGCGTCCTGCTGGCCGCCGGCAGCGGCGCGCTTGGCGCACGCCTCGCGGGGCCGCTTGCGGAACCGTCGAGCCTCGATGCGCTGGCAGTCGGCGACAGTGGTCCGCTGACGGTCGGTGACGATTGCACGCCGCGTACGCTGCAATCCGCGGTGGGCCTTGTCTGGCGTGCGGTGATCCTGTGGATGATTCTGCTGCTGATGCTGACGCTCGCCGTCTGGGTGTCGTGACGGGGCGGTGCGGTACCCGATGAAAGGCAGAAGGCCGGCTCGAAGCCGGCCTTTTTGCTGTGGGTCAGTCGTCCAGCGGATCGCGCACGGCGCCGCATTGCCAGCACGCGGTGAACTGGGCCTCGAGCGCCTCGCCGCACTGCCGGCAGCGCCACGCTGCGGCGCCGGCCGACGGGCCGTGCGACGCGGCATCGAGGAGCCGGCGCGCGAGCGCGTCGTCGCGTTCATCGTCGAGCCACAGTTCGGGCGTGCACGCGTCTGCGGGCAGGCCGCCGAGCGCGCCGGTCGCGTAGCAGTTATGCAGCTCGCAACCGATGCCGGCCACCTGAAGCACGTTGGCCCAATGCTGCGCCGTCGCGAGATCGGGTGCCTTGAAACGCATCACGGCTCCTGTCGGTGAACGCCGGCCCGCAAGGGACCGGCTGGCCGCCGCGCGCGTGCCGCGCGGTCAGCGGACGATCTGGCTCGCCTCATGCACGAGCTGCGCATACAGCGCATGCCGTGACGGTGCGATGCGGCCGTCAGCGACGGCGTCGAGAATCGCGCAGCCGGGTTCGTGCAGATGATGGCAATTATAGAAACGGCAGTCGGCCAGCAGCGGCCGGAACTCCGGAAAGGCGCGCTCGAGACGGCCTTCCGTCAGGTGGTAGAGGCCGAATTCCTGGAAGCCCGGCGAATCGATCAGCGCGCCGCCGCCCGCCAATGGGTAGAGGCGCGTGAACGTCGTCGTGTGACGGCCGCTGTTGAGCGCGGCCGAAATCTCGCGCGTGGCGGCTTCGGCATCGGGAACGAGCAGGTTCACGAGCGTCGACTTGCCCATCCCGGACTGGCCGAGCAGGATCGTCGAATGTCCGGCGAGGTGCGGCATCAGTTGTGCGCGTGCGTCGTCGGGCGAGCCCTTCACCGACAGCTCGAGCACGTCGTAGCCGAGGGCGCGGTAGGGCGCGAGGCGCTCGCGCGCGACCGGCAGCGCGGCCTCGACGTCGATCTTGTTCAGCACGACGAGCGGCTTCAGCTCGTTCGCCTCGGCGGCGATCAGCGCGCGGCCGAGCAGGTCCTCGCTGAAGTAGGGCTCGGTCGCGAGCACGATCAGCAATTGATCGAGGTTGGCCGCGAAGAGCTTCGACTTGAACTGGTCGGAGCGGTACAGCAGGTTGCGCCGTTCGCCGATCTCGACGATGACGCCCTGGTCGGCCGACGCGAGTTCGTACGCGACACGGTCGCCGACCGCGATATCGCTCTTCTTGCCGCGCGGGAAGCACTGCAGCATCGGGCCGCCGTCGTCGGGCGCGACGATGTAGTGGCGCCCGTGCGCCGCGATCACGCGGCCTTCGGCACGTTGCGCGCCCGACGCGCGCGGGGCCGGCTTGCGGGAGGTCGGCCGGCTCATGCGTGCTGCATCAGGCGGTCGATCCGCTGCGACGCAGGCGGATGCGAGTAGTAGAAGGCCGTGTAGACGGGGTCGGGCGTCAGCGTCGACGCGTTGTCCTCATAGAGCTTCACGAGCGCGCTGACGAGATCCTGCGCGTCGGTCTGGCTGGCCGCGAATGCGTCGGCCTCGAACTCGTGCTTGCGCGACGTGAGGCTGCCGAACGGCGTTGCAAAGAACAGGAACACGGGAATCGCGAGGAAGAACAGCACGAGCGCGGCACCCGCGTTGCTCGTGTCGAGCGACGGCGTGACGCCGAGCCCCGTATAGAACCACGTGCGTTGCGCGAGCCAGCCGAGCAGCGCAAGCAGCACGAGGCTCAGTACGAACGACACGAGCATCCGCTTCATCACGTGGCGGCGCTTGAAGTGGCCGAGTTCGTGCGCGAGCACGGCTTCGATTTCCTCGCCGGACAGGCGCGCGAGCAGCGTGTCGAAGAACACGATCCGCTTCGACGCGCCGAAGCCCGTGAAGTACGCGTTGCCGTGCGCGGAGCGGCGGCTGCCGTCCATCACGAAGAGTCCCTTCGCCGCAAAGCCGCAGCGCTTCATCAGCGCCTCGATGCGCGCGCGCAGCGCGTCGTCCTTCAAGGGCTCGAACTTGTTGAAGATCGGTGCGATGAAGGTCGGGTAGATCAGCAGGACGAGCATCTGGAACGCGACCCAGACGATCCAGGTCCACAGCCACCACAGGCTGCCGGCCTGGTTCATCAGCCACAGCACGACGAACAGCAGCGGCAGGCCGAGCGCAGCGCCGAGCAGCGAATTTTTCAGCATGTCGGTGAAGAACAGCCGCTTCGTCATCCGGTTGAACCCGAACCGCTGTTCGATCCCGAACTGACGGTAATACTCGAACGGGACGTCGATGACGCTCGTGATCACGAGCACGGCGGCGACGAGCGCGACCTGCTGCCCGTAGCCGCGGCCGATCCAGCCGGTGAGCAGCGTGTCGAGCGCGCCGACGCCGCCGAGCAGCGTGAGGCCGACCAGCACGGCCGCGCTGACGACGATCTCGAGCATCGTCAGCCGGGTGCGCTCGACCGTATAGTCGGCCGCGCGCTGGTGGGCGGTCAGCGGGATGGTTGCGCTGAACTGCGCGGGGACGCCGTTGCGGTGCGCCGCAACGAAGCGGATCTGCCGCGACGCGAGCCACAGCTTGGTGACGACCATCGCGAGCACGGCGAGCGCGAACAGCAGGGTGAACGAAAAGGGTGACATCGAAGGCGCCAAAGGGTTCTATGCGAGAATTATATGTTCTTGCGGACCGGCCCCGCTGATGCGATGCCGGCCGCCCGGGCGGCGCCGCGCGCCGGCCGCCATTTTCCAGGATGACTCATGACCGATACCGCCGCTTCCGCCAGCCAGCCCGCGCTCGTGCGCAACGAGTTGAACCTCGTCTGGCTCGACATGGAGATGACGGGCCTCGACCCGGATAACGACCGCATCATCGAGATCGCGGTCGTCGTGACCAATTCCACGCTCGACGTCGCCGTCGAAGGCCCCGTGTTCGCGATCCACCAGAGCGACGAAACGCTCGCAAAGATGGACGACTGGAACAAGTCGACGCACGGCCGCTCGGGCCTGATCGACCGCGTGCGTGCGTCGACCGTGACCGAGGCGGAAGCCGCCGAGCAATTGCAGGCCTTTCTCGCGCAGTACGTGTCGCCCGGCAAGTCGCCGATGTGCGGCAACTCGATCTGCCAGGACCGTCGCTTCATGGCGCGCTGGATGCCCAAATTCGAGCGGTTCTTCCACTACCGCAACCTCGACGTCAGCACGCTCAAGGAGTTGTGCCGACGCTGGCAGCCCGCGATCTACAAGGGCTTCCAGAAGCGGGCGATGCACACGGCGCTCGCGGACATCCACGAGTCGATCGACGAACTGAAGTACTACCGCGAGCATTTCCTGATTCCGGCCGCGTCGGCTTCGGCGGGCGAGTCCGCGCCGGCCGCCTGAGCGGGCCGGCATGCGCTTAGCGCGGTGCGCGCTGAGCGCTTTTCGGCCGGAACGCCGTGACCACCGCGGCGTCGGTCTCGATGTACGGGCCGCCGATCAGGTCGATGCAGTAGGGCACCGCGGCGAAGATGCCGGGCACGGTCGACTTGCCGTCGGCATCGCGCAGCCCTTCGAGCGTTTCCCGGATCGACTTCGGCTGGCCAGGCAGGTTGATAATCAGCGCCGCGTGGTCGGCTGTCTCGCGGATCACCGCGACCTGCCGCGACAGGATCGCGGTCGGCACGAAATTCAGGCTGATCTGCCGCATCTGTTCGCCGAATCCCGGCATTTCCTTCGTCGCCGCGGCCAGCGTGGCCTCGGGCGTCACGTCACGGCGCGCCGGGCCCGTACCGCCGGTCGTCAGCACGAGGTCGCACCCCGCGACGTCGACGAGTTCGGCGAGCGTGGCGGAGATCGTCGGCGCGTCGTCCTGGATCAGGCGCGTTTCGGCGCGCCACGGCGACACCAGCGCGCCGGCGAGCCACTCCTGCAGTGCCGGAATGCCCTTGTCTTCGTAGACCCCCGTGCTCGCGCGGTCGCTGATCGACACGAGGCCGACGACGAGCTCGTCCGGGTGGTTACGCTTCGTCGTCGTCATGGTCGTCTCCGGCGTCGTCCGCCGCTTCTTCGTCCACATGGGACGTGCCGCCGGCGGTCTTGATCCACTGGAACAGCTCGCGGAAATAGCGCGGCGGCTTGCCTTGCTGCGCTTCCTTGCGTGCGTTGCGGATCAGCGTGCGCCCTTCCTGGATGTCGGCTTCCGGGTGCTGGCGCAGGAATTCGGTCAGCGCGTCGTCGCTCGCGAGCAACTGTTCGCGGGTGCGTTCGATCCAGTGCAGGCGGGCCGTCGCGGCCTTGTTCACGCCGCGCTGCGCGTCGAGCGCGGTGCGCAGCGCGGCCGTCTCGTCGTCGGTCAGCGAGCGCATCACGCGGCCGACGTACTGGAGCTGGCGGCGCTTGCCTTCGTGATCGGTGATCCGGCGCGCCTCGCGCACGGCATCGCCGAGGCTTTCGGGCATCGGCATGCGTTTCAGCGCGTCTTTCGGCAGATCGACGAGTGCCTGGCCGAGCACCTGCAACTCGTGCATCTCGCGCTTCAACTGGGATTTGCTGGGGCGATCGTAGCCATTGTCGTCGTCTTCGGCGGCATGCTCGATCGGCTGGATTCGGGTTTTGCGTGTCATGGACGGCATTGTATCGCGCCGCGGACACCCCAAGCTTGTCGGTGTCCGGCCCCGGACCTTGCTATGATCGCGGGATACGTAACATTTTGAACATGCGGGCGCCCGCCCGCCACCGGATATCAAGACGATGGCAGCCAATCTCGACGTACAAGCGCGCTATTTCCCGCACACGCAGGACCAGCTCAAAGAAATCGCCTCGGACATCCTTCGCCATGCGAAGGCGCTCGGCGCGACCGACGCCGCGACCGAAATCTCCGAGGGCGACGGCCTGTCGGTGTCGGTGCGCCGCGGCGAAGTCGAAACGATCGAGCACAACCGCGACAAGATGGTCGGCGTGACCGTGTTCATCGGCAAGAAGCGCGGCAACGCGAGCACGTCGGATTTCTCGCCGGGCGCGATCAAGGATACCGTCGCCGCCGCGTACAACATCGCGCGCTTCACGGCCGAGGACGAGGCGGCCGGCCTGGCCGAAGCCGAGCTGCTCGAGACCGACCCGCGTGACCTCGACCTCTACCATCCGTGGGCGCTGTCGGCCGACGAGGCCGTCGAGCTTGCCCGCCGCGCGGAAGACGCCGCATTCGCGGTCAGCCCGCAGATCCGCAACTCGGAAGGCGCGAGCGTGTCGGCCCAGCATTCGCAGTTCGTGCTGGCCACGTCGCGCGGCTTCCTGTCCGGCTACCCGTACTCGCGTCATTACATCGCATGCGCACCGATCGCGGGCAGCGGCCGTCACATGCAGCGCGACGACTGGTATTCGTCGAAACGCAGCGCGATCGATCTCGCGGCACCCGAAGCGGTGGGCCGCTATGCGGCCGAGCGTGCGCTCGCTCGGATGGGCGCACGCCGCCTCGATACCCGCAAGGTGCCCGTGCTGTTCGAGGCGCCGCTCGCGGCCGGCCTGCTCGGCGCGTTCGTGCAGGCGGTGAGCGGCGGTGCGTTGTACCGCAAGACGTCGTTTCTCGTCGACAGCCTCGGCAAACCGGTGTTCGCGCCGCACATCCAGGTCGTCGAGGATCCGCACGTGCCGCGCGCGATGGGCAGCGCGCCGTTCGACGAGGAAGGCGTGCGCACGCGTGCGCGCAGCGTCGTCAAGGACGGCGTCGTCGAAGGCTACTTCCTGTCGACCTATTCGGCGCGCAAGCTCGGCACGCAGACCACCGGCAACGCGGGCGGCTCGCACAACCTCGCGCTGCGCAGCTCGAACACGCAGGCGGGCGACGATTTCGACGCGATGCTGAAGAAGCTCGGCACGGGCCTGTTGCTGACCGAGCTGATGGGGCAGGGCGTGAACTACGTGACGGGCGACTATTCGCGCGGTGCGGCGGGCTTCTGGGTCGAGAACGGCGTGATCCAGTATCCGGTCGAGGAAATCACCGTCGCGAGCACGCTGCAGGAAATGTTCCGGCATATCGTCGCGATCGGTGCCGATTCGATCGTGCGCGGCACGAAGGAAACGGGCTCGGTGCTGATCGAGCAGATGACGATCGCCGGGCAGTAAGCGGCGCACGGCATCGACCGCCATCAAACGAAAAAGCCCGACCGGCGCGAGCCGGTCGGGCTTTTTCGTGGTGCGCGACGCGTCAGCCGCGCTTGCGCTCGTACACGACGAATGCATAGCCGAACGTATTCGGCGCGGCCGCCTGATGCGCATCGCGCGACACTTCCTGCCACTGCGCGGCGTCGGGTGCCGGGAACGACGCATCGCCGTCGAAGTCGGCATCGATCTCGGTGACGACCAGCTTGTCGGCGAGTGCGAGACCTTCCGTGTAGAGCTGCGCGCCACCGATCAGGAACGCCTCGGGCACGCCGTCGCGCGCGGCGAGCGTCAGCGCATCGCCGAGCGACGTGACCGTGTCGCAGCCGTCGAAGCGACGCGTCGCGTCACGCGTGACCACGATATTGCGGCGGCCCGGCAGCGGCCGGCCGATCGACTCGTGGGTCTTGCGGCCCATCACGATCGGTGCGCCCATCGTCGTGCGCTTGAAGAAGGCCAGATCCTCGGGAAGTTTCCAGGGCAACTGGTTGTCGCGGCCGATGATGCCGTTGCGGGCACGCGCGACGATCAGGGTCAACGTCGTCATGAAGGTCGGGGGAAAGAAGAACCGGAATGGCGTCGATTTTACCGGAACGGCGGCACGCGCCGGTTCCGCGCGCATCCGCCTTGCTGAACTGCGCGCCGCGACGCTCGAGGCAATGCGTCGCGGCGACGGAATGAATAAAAAGAGTGCCCGCCGGGGGACGGAGCACAAAAACCGTTTCGTGTTGCGAACGCAACGATGCCGGCTTCTGGCCGATGCTGTCGGGCTCGTTCAAATCAATATGTCATCCTGATTAAATGGATGGAATCGTGCGTCACTGACGGGTACTGCCGTGCGTGGTGCCTTCCATCGCGTGCTGCACGTCGCCCGGCTGCTGCGCCGGAAGTGGCTTAGGCAATTGAGGCGGTGGCGGGATCTCGTCCCACAGCGTCACGGACGTCTTGCCGGCCGGCAGCGGTTGCGGTGACGACACGGTCACGATGCCGAACCCGTTGCCGTGCTGCATGCTCGGCGCGTTTGCCGCAAGCAGCATGGCGCGATCCGGATTCATGCTTTCGTCTGCGCGTACGGGGGGGCCGGCGGCCGCGACCGCAATGGTCATCGGCACGAAAGAAAGCAAAAGATGTTTTCGCATGGTCACTGTCTCCGACGGGTTCCCTGTTCAGCGAAATGCATGCCATCGCGCCGGGACCGTTGTCGAGACTGCGATTCGTGCTCAGGCGTTGCGAATTGCGTCGGAAAACGGCTGAAAATGTTTCAGGCCTGAAACGAGGGGGCTCGGGAATACTGCGGATTCAATCGGTACGCTTCAAGGATGAAAATCGTTGCAAGTGCCAATGACAGAGCGTATCGCCGCGCCGGGGCTATGTGCAGACGATTGACATGCGTCGACCTCCTGAGCGATAAGGCCGCATCGCCCACCGCGCTGAAATCGGATTGTCGTATTCAGTGCCTATAACTAAGCTGTCTTGATCAAAATAACTGGACGCGAGATAAGCGCCATCATGCGAGGCTTTGTTGTCGCCGCGCATCGGCATGGCGAATCGAGCCGCCTTCGGCTGACCCGATTCGATCCTTTTCGCACGTGACCTGACGTGCACGGCAATCGTTAGACGGTTGATGAACGGGGTGAGCATATGGGCGCCGATCAGCGGCACGTGATCTACTATTCGCGCGAACCGAACGACGCGTTGCGCGGCCATTTCGACGAATGCGGTTGGCGTGTCGATCTCGCGGAGACCGTGCGAGACGTACGGCGCGTCGTGCAGCATGGTGTCGCAACGGCAGGGCTGCTCGATTTTTCGCCGGGTTTCAAGCCTTCCGACCTGCGCGAACTCGAATCCTGTCTGAGCATTCAGCACATCGGCTGGATCGCGGCGACGCGCCGCGGCCAGTTGCAGGACGTTACGCTGCGCCATCTCATTCGCGACTACTGCTTCGACTACGTGACGATGCCGTACGAAACGGCGCGGATCGTCGAGACAGTCGGCCATGCGCACGGGATGATCGCGCTGACCGAAACCGTTGCGCCGCCCGTCGGCGCCGGACGCAGCGAAGGCGAAATGGTCGGGACCTGCGATGCGATGCTCGGGCTCTTCAGGACGATACGCCGCGTCGCGGCGACCGACGCGCCGGTGTTCATCTCCGGCGAATCGGGTACGGGCAAGGAGCTGACGGCGGTCGCAATTCACGAACGGTCATCGCGCGCACAGGCGCCTTTCATCGCGATCAATTGCGGTGCGATTCCGTCGACGCTGCTGCAGGCCGAACTGTTCGGCTATGAGCGCGGCGCGTTCACCGGCGCGAACCAGCGCAAGATCGGCCGCGTCGAGGCGGCCAACGGCGGCACGCTGTTTCTCGACGAGATCGGCGACTTGCCGCTCGAAAGCCAGGCGAGCCTGCTGCGCTTCCTGCAGGAAGGCAAGATCGAGCGGTTGGGTGCTCATGTGTCGGTGCCCGTCGACGTGCGCGTGATCTGCGCGACGCACGTGGACATGGAAGCGGCGCTGCGCGAGGGGCGGTTCCGCGAGGACCTGTTCCATCGCCTGTGCGTGTTGAAGATCGAGGAGCCGCCGCTGCGCGCGCGCGGCAAGGACATCGAGGTGCTCGCGCGCCACATGCTCGAACGTTTCAAGGGCGACGCGCATCGTCGGCTGCGCGGCTTCTCCCCTGACGCGGTCGCGTCGCTGTACGGCTATTCGTGGCCGGGCAACGTGCGCGAGCTGATCAATCGCGTGCGCCGGGCGATCGTCATGTCGGAGGGCCGGCTGATCACCGCGGCCGATCTCGAGCTGAACGACTTCGCGACGCTCGCGCCCGTGTCGCTGCTGGAGGCACGCGAGGCGGCCGAACGGCAGGCGATCGAGCAGGCGCTGTTGCGTCATCGCGGCCGTTTCGCGGATGCCGCGCGCGAGCTCGGCGTGTCGCGCGTCACGCTCTACCGGCTGATGTGCGCACACGGCATGCGTGATCGCGGCGACACGCTGGCAGGGTTTTCGGCGCCGTTGCCGGAGCTTCCTCACCACGCTTGCTAAAATTAGCGGGTACGGCCGCCCTCGCGGCCGAAGGAACCCGCATGAAACAGTATCTCGATCTCGTCCGTACCATTCTCGATACCGGCACCTGGCAGGAGAACCGCACGGGGATCCGCACCATCAGCATGCCGGGCGCGATGCTGCGCTTCGACCTGCAGCAAGGCTTCCCGGCCGTGACGACCAAGAAGCTAGCATTCAAGTCCGCGATCGGCGAACTGGTCGGCTTCCTGCGCGCGACGCGCAGCGCGGCCGATTTCCGCGCGCTCGGCTGCAAGGTGTGGGACGCGAACGCGAACGAGAACGCGCAATGGCTCGCGAACCCGTATCGCCAGGGCGTCGACGATCTCGGTGACGTGTACGGCGTGCAATGGCGCCAGTGGCCGGGCTACAAGGTGCTCGACGCGGGCGCCGACGCGCAGATCGCCGATGCGACGCGCCGCGGCTTCCGGATCGTTACGCGTTTCGACGAAGACGGCGCGCCGAAGGTGCTGCTGTACAAGGCAATCGACCAGTTGCGCCAATGCCTGGACACGATCATGGAGAATCCGTCCGACCGCCGCATCCTGTTTCACGCGTGGAATCCGGCCGTGCTCGACCAGATCGCGCTGCCCGCGTGCCACTTGCTGTACCAGTTCCTGCCGAATGCGACGAAGCGCGAAATCTCGCTGTGCCTGTACATCCGCAGCAACGACGTCGGCCTGGGTACGCCGTTCAACCTGACGGAAGGGGCCGCACTGCTGGAACTCGTCGGCCGGCTGACGGGCTACACGCCGCGCTGGTTCACGTACTTCATCGGTGACGCGCACATCTACGAGAACCAGCTCGACATGCTGCAGCGCCAGCTCACGCGAGAGCCGTATGACAGCCCGCGGCTCGAGATTGCCGAGCGCGTGCCGGAATACGCGAAGACGGGCGTCTATGCGCCCGAGTGGCTGGAGCAGATCGAACCGTCCGATTTCTCGCTCGTCGGCTACCGCCACCATGAGCCGCTGACCGCGCCGATGGCGGTCTGATCGAGCAACCCGGGCCGCGCGGGAGCATCAATCCGCACCCGGTAGGAAAAAGGCCCGACCGGCTGATCCCGGTCGGGCCTTTTTGTTTCACGTTTGCGGCGCTTACTGACGATGCCGCTCTTCGTGACCGCCTTGCGGCGGGTTGCTCGGGTGGGGCGCCTCGACGTGCGGCGCCGGTTGCGGCCGCGGCTCCACGTGCGGTGCGGGCATCGACGGGCGCGGTTCCATGCGAGGCGCCGGCTGCGGCCGCGGTTCCACACGTGGTGCGGGCTGCGGCCGCGGCTCCATGCGCGGCGCCTGCGGTTGCGGACGCGGCATGTCGTGCACGGCGGGGGCCGGCGGACGGTACTCGTTCACACGGGGCGGCGCGACTTCGCGATGCGGCGCCGGTTGCGCGAATTCGGGGCGCGGTTGCGGCGCAGGGGCCGCCCGTTCCGGTTGGGATTGCCCATGCTGGGCCGGCGACTGGAAATCGGGGCGCGGACGCGGCTGCGGAACCTGCGCCGTGTTGTCGAGCCGCGGTTGCGGCAGTGCACGCGGCGCTTCGTTACGGCTGCCGGGCTGCGCGCTCTGTGGAGTCGGCATGCCGTCCGGATGCGGGACCGCTGCGCTGCGCACCGGCGGCAGCGCATTCTGTCCTGCGGCATGCAGCGCGGTCGGAGGAGCAGGGCGCTGACGTTCCATCGGCGTGTGCGGCTGCATCCACGCGGGCGACGGCGCTTCGGCTGCGCGCGCATTGCCGATCCCGGCCTGACTGTTGTTCGCTACCGGCGGATGCGGGACGCCGTTGCCGGGCCCGAATGCCTGATGCGGCACCGGGTTGCCGGGTGCCTGCGGCACGGCACCGTTGGCGAAACGCGGTGCGTTGGGGTTTTCGCCGTTCGCCGGTCGCGCGACATTCGGCATGCCCGGCATCGGTGTGCCCGGCTGCCCGGCCTGTACGGCGGCCGGCTGGCCTTCGCGAGGCGCGCGAGCCGGTTGCACGACGGGGCCGTGCGGATTCACGAGCTGCACGTTGCGCATCGCCCATGCGCCGCCGTCCGGCTTGCCCGCAACGCGGACCGGGCGAGCCGTATAGTCGGCAGGCACGTTCGTCTTCACGACAGGTGCGCCGGCACCCGGTACGCGCCCGCCCTGCTGCGCGAGGTGGGCCGCCGCGTGGTCGCGATATGCGGCCGGCACGGCGGGATTGCGTGTCGCGACGAACGGGTGCTGGGCGATCGCTGCAGGCGGACGGTAGCTCGCATTGCGCAGCCCGCCCGTGAAGCTTTGGCGCACCGGTGCAATGCCCGGGGTCCCCGGCGTGACGTGCGCGTTGCGCCATTGTTGCGGATCGACGTGCTGCGAGAAGTGCGCGACCGGCTGGCCGTGCACGAACGCGGAGGCAGGCACGGCCGTGATCGCGTGCGGCGCGCGGAAGTTCACGTACGTCTTGTTGATGTTGGTGATATTGGTGATGTTCGTCACGTTCACGGTCTTGTTCACGTTGACGTTGTTCACCACGATGTTGCGGTTCACACGGTCGTAGTAGTGCGGGCTCCAGCCGCCCCAGCCCGGATGCCACGGTTCGCCCGGGCCGAGCGCGAACCACGCGCAGCCGGCCGCGGCGACACCGCCCACCGTGAGCGCGATGCTCCAGTCGGGGCCGCCGCCACCGCCCACGAACGCGACCAGTGCCGGCGCATAGACCGGCGGCTGGCTGACGACCAGCGGGCCCGGTACCCAGGCCCAGCTATCGTCCACGTACGCCCAGCGGCCATAGTGATACGGCGCGAAACCCCATGGTGCATCGTCGACCCACGTCCAGCCCCACGGTGCCTGCCAGATCCAGTGGCCGTCGTGATACGGCGCCCAGTCGGCCGGCGTGTCGTTCGGCACCCATACCTGACCGTAGTTCGGGGTTTCGCGCCATGTGCCGTTCGCGTCGAGATCCTGGTAGCCGGGGATGTCGCGGGACACATAGCGGGCCGATACCGAGCGCTCCTCGGCCGCGTCGCGGCTGGCGGCCCACTGGTCGAGCGGATCGGGGCCCGGGGCGGCGGATTGCTGCGCGACCTGCAGGTCGGTGCCGGTGAACACGACCTGCTGCCCGGGCGACAGCGGGTACTGGCCGTTGCTGCCGTAGACGGTCGCACTGCCGCTGCGCACCGTGACCGTCGTGCTCGTACCGTTCGGCGCGACGTCGACGCGATAGTCGCCGGGGCCCGTGATGCCGAGCGCGAGATTAGGCGTGTCGATTTCGTACGATCCGCCGGCCGGCAGATCGCGCACGTGCGTCGATACGGTGCCGAGCCCCACTTTCAGCTGGGTCGTCGTGTCGTCGAGGTTCAGCACCGACAGGCTCGTCGATTCACCGAGCCGCACCGCGGTCGAGCCGATGTGCAGTTCCGAGCGTGCACCGGCATCGTTCCAGAGCTGGTCGCCGGTCGTCAGCGGCCGGTTCACGGCGGCATACGACCACGTATCGGTGCCGGCCGGTTCGGTCGTCACGGCACCCGACAGGTAATTGAGCCGCGCGACACGGCTGGGTGGATCGCCGCCCGGTTGCCGTGCCGGGGCCGCATAGGGCGGCGCGCCGGCCGATTGTGCGAATGCGGGGGGCAGTGCCGCAAGCGCGACGAACGCGACCAGCGTGCAGCGGGCGGTTCGCTTGAGCGTGAACAGGGTGGCCATGGTGAGCGTCTTCGTCATTATCGCGGCGCGTCGATTCGTGCCGCTGAGTTCACAATATCCGTTCGGCCTGTTTCAATGCTCGGTGTTTTGTAAGTCGAATGGCACGCGATGTAACAAAACCTGTCGATCGCGCGCCGTTGTCGTGCAGACGCAATCCAGGCGTCAAGCGGACGTAAGCCACCCGTCGAAAACCTGCTGTCCGGGCACGGTGACGCGCAGCACGCGCGGCCGCGCGGCGCGCTCGATCCAGCCGTGCGCGCAGAAGCTCTCGAGCAGCGCCGCTCCGAGCGCGCCGCCGAGATGCGAGCGCCGTTCGCTCCAGTCGAGGCAGCCGCATGCGAAGCGGCGCCGGCGCGTGCGCTGCTGCGCGACGTCGATGCCCCATTGCGCGAGCGCCTGGGTGCCGAGCTCGGTGGTCTCGATCGCATTGCCGTCGGCAAGCAGCCAGCCGCGCGCGGTGAGCCCGTCGAAGATGCGCACCGCAAGTTCGCCGGCCATGTGGTCGTAGCAGGTGCGCGCATAGCGCAATTCGGCCGGGACCGTGCGGGACGGCGCCGGAACCGGGCGATGCGGCGCGGCTGCGCGGGCGACGTTCGCGAGCGCCTCGAGCGATGCCGCGATGTCGGCCGATGCGATCCGGTAGTAGCGGTGCCGGCCGCGCACGTCGAGCGCGAGCAGGCCACCCTCGGTCAAGCGCGCGAGATGGGCGCTTGCGGCGGACGGCGACAGCCCCGCGATCATCGTCAGCTCGCCCGCCGGTCGCGCGCTGCCGTCCATCAGCACCCACAGCATCGCGGCGCGCCCGGGGTCGGCGATCAGCGAGCCGATGCGGCTCAGGCCCGGAAAGTGGTGGTCGTCTTGGTCGGTCATCGTCGTGTCTCGTCAGGCGGGATGATCTTCAGTGTAGTGGGCGCGCGCATTCGATGTTTCGCTTGTGATTGAAATGTCGGATGCAGTGGCGCGGGCATCGTCGAGGCGGCGGAACCGGGCCGCGGCCGCTTGCGGCGCGCGCGTAGAATGGCCGAAAGCGGCCGCAGCGGGCGGCCGCACGTGATACGACGCAACGATGAAGAAGATTTTCTGTTTGCTGGCGGCCGCGCTCGTCTGCGCGGCCTGTGCGCAGGGCGGTGCGGGCGCGGCCGGCGAGCGCGGCGGCAGCATCGAGATGTACGGAACGATCGACCAGGGCATTACGGTGCGCCGCTGACCGGTGCGGCCGTGCGCGCGCCGGGCCAATCCCCGCCAGCCGCGCCACACGGGGCGCTCCGCGACGCGTTGCCGCAGTGCAACGTATAATGGCCCGATTACAGCGCCCCTGCCGCCTGGAGCCAACAAGATGTCCCAACCGTCCCCCGTACCGGCCGCGCTCGACCGCACCGAAACCGTATTCCGCTTCCTCGCCGAGCCGTCGTCCGTGAACTTCGGCGGCAAGGTGCATGGCGGCGCGCTGATGAAGTGGATCGACGAGGTGGCCTATGCGTGCGCGGCCGTCTGGTCGAGCCGCTATTGCGTGACGGTCAGCGTCGGCAACATCCGTTTCCAGCGTCCGATCATGGTCGGCAATCTGGTCGAGCTGAAGGCGCGCGTCGTCGCGACGGGCCGCACCAGCATGCACATCCACGTGTCCGTGCATGCCGGCGATCCGAAGGGCGGCATGCTGCGCCAGACGACCGATTGCCTCGTCGTGTTCGTCGCAGTCGACGAGAACGGGAACCCGGTGCCGGTGCCGCCGTTCGTGCCCGAGACCGACGAGCAGAAGGTGCTCGCGAAATATGCGGCCGACGTGCGGGCCGCGCTCGACAAGATCGTCGAGATGAAACCGGAAGAGGTCGCGAAGGGCGCGGTCTGACCGCTGCGGGCGCCGCGCATCGCGCCGCGCCCGTCATCCTGCCTCTTCCTGCCGTTTCTGCCGTTACTGCGATCCGATCATCTGCTCGGGACGTACCCACGCATCGAATTCCGCCTCGGTCAGGTAGCCGAGCGCGAGCGCGGCCGCCTTCAGCGTCGTGCCATCCTTGTGCGCCTTCTTCGCGATTTGCGCCGACTTGTCGTAGCCGATGTGCGGATTGAGCGCCGTCACCAGCATCAGCGATTCGTTCAGCAGCAGGTCGATCCGCGAGCGGTTCGGCTCGATGCCCACCGCGCAGTGGTCGTTGAAGCTCTGCGCGCCGTCAGCGAGCAGCCGTACCGACTGCAGCACGTTGTGCGCGATCATCGGCCGGAACACGTTCAGCTCGAAATTGCCGCTCGCGCCGCCGACGTTGACCGCGACGTCGTTGCCGAACACCTGGCAGCACAGCATCGTCACGGCTTCGGACTGCGTCGGGTTCACCTTGCCCGGCATGATCGAGCTGCCCGGCTCGTTCTCCGGAATCGACAGTTCGCCGAGCCCGCAGCGCGGCCCGCTTGCGAGCCAGCGGACGTCGTTCGCGATCTTCATCAGGCCGGCTGCAACCGTCTTCAGTGCGCCGTGCGCGAATACCAGCGCGTCGGCCGCGGCCATTACCTCGAACTTGCTCGGCGCCGTCACGAACGGCAGCTTCGCGAGCCGGCCGATTTCATCGGCGACGCGCACCGCGAACTCCGGATGCGCGTTCAGCCCGGTGCCGACCGCCGTGCCGCCGAGCGCGAGTTCATACAGGTGCGGCAGCGCCGATTCGACGTGACGGATGCCCTGGTCGAGTTGCGCGACGTAACCGGAAAACTCCTGGCCGAGCGTGAGCGGCGTCGCGTCCTGCAGGTGCGTGCGGCCGATCTTCACGATGTCGGCGAACGCCTTCGACTTCGCATCGAGCGTCGTGCGCAGCGTGCGCAGCGCCGGCAGCAGGTGGTTGACGATCGCGTAAGCGGCCGCGACGTGCATGGCAGTCGGGAAGACGTCGTTCGACGACTGGCCGCGGTTCACGTCGTCGTTCGGATGAACCTTGCGCGCTTCGCCGCGCTCGCCGCCCATCAGTTCGCTCGCGCGATTCGCGATCACCTCGTTGAGGTTCATGTTGGTCTGCGTGCCGGAACCCGTCTGCCACACGGCGAGCGGGAATTCGCGCGGATGCTTGCCGGCGATGATCTCGTCGGCCGCGTCGATGATCGCGCGCGCCTTGTCGTCGGCCAGCACGCCGAGCGACTGGTTCACGGCCGCCGCGGCGCGCTTGACGATCGCGAGCGCGTGGATCAGCTCGGGCGACTGCTTCTCGGTCGAGATCCGGAAATTCTGCAGCGAGCGCTCGGTCTGCGCGCCCCAGAGCCGGTCGGCCGGCACGGCGATTTCGCCGAACGTATCGCGTTCCATCCGAACTGCTTCGTTCATGATCCACTCCTCCAGGAAAGGGGAAAGGCCGCGCGCGGCCGCGCGGCATCAGACGTAATCAGACGTATCGTGAGGCAGTCGCGCCGCTTGCGCGGCGTCTTGAGATCTTCAGCCGACTAGCATAGCGCCGGCCCGGATTTTGCGTCTTGTCGCGTTCAGTGCGGCGACGTCACGAGCGACGCGCTCTTCAGATGGAAGCGCCACGCCATCAGCACGGCCACGCTCGCGAGGCCGGCCGCGAGGCCCCACCAGAGGCCGCGGGCACCGAGGCCCACGTGGAATGCGAACCAGTAGCCGGTCGGAAAGCCGATACCCCAGTAGCCGAGGGTCGCCGCGAGCATCGGGATGCGCGTGTCCTTCAGGCCGCGCAGCGCGCCGGATCCGACGGTCTGCGCGCCGTCGACGATCTGGAACACTGCGGCGATGCCGAGCAGCGACGCGGCGAGCGACACGGTGGCCGCGTTGGCCGGATCGTCGAGGTTCAGGTACAGGCCGACGATCGCATGCGGCGCGACGATCAGCACGATGCCCGACAGCGTCATGAACGCGACACCGAGGCCGAGCGCGACGAAGCCGGCATGCCGCGCGGCGACGGGCGCCCCCGCGCCGACCCAGTAACCGACCCGCACGTTGGCGGCCTGGCCGATCGCGAGCGGCACCATGAATGCCACCGACGCGACGTTCAGCGCGATCTGGTGTGCGGCCAGCGACGTCGCGCCGAGCACGCCGATCGTCAGGCCGGTGGCGAGGAACAGCGTCGACTCGACCCCGTACGTGATCGCCACGGGCCAGCCGATGCCGATCAGTTCGCCCATCATCGGCAGCTTCGGGCGTGCGGCCGTGACGAAATGGCGGAAGCGCTGGCGGCCGTGCAGCAGCCAGATCAGGGCGAATGCGGTCAGCCAGATCGTGATCGTCGTCGCGACGGCCGAACCGAGAAAGCCGAGGCGCGGCAGCCCGAACGCGCCGTGGATCAGCCCGTAGTTCAGCACGCCGTTCACGCCGACGCCGCCGATCGACACCCACAGCAGCCGGCGCGCCGCACCGATTGCCGGCAGGAACGCGCGCATCAGCCCGACGCCGATCAGGCTGCCGAGCGCGGCGAAGCGCAGGATGCCGGTGTATTCGCCGACGTGATGGGCGAGCAGCGGCGGCTCGTGGAACATCAGCAGGATCGGTTCGGACAGCGACAGCGCGACGATGGCCGGAATCGCGAGCAGCACGGACAGCGCGAAGCCGGTCCAGTAGATGTGCGGGACGCGCTCGTCGGCCTTGGCGCCGCGCGCGTGCGCGACGCTGACGCTGACCGACGACAGCACGCCTTGCAGCACAGTCACGATGACGAAGAAGAAGTTCGCGCCGAGGCCGCCCGCCGCGAGCGAATCGGGGCCGAGCGAGCCGAGCAGCACTGTGTCGGTGACGCTCATCGCCATCTGCGAGAGCTGCGCGATCGCGAGCGGCGCGGCAAGGCGCGCGGTATCGGCGGCATGACTGGACAGGGACGGCGGCGCGGCGGCCGTCCGCGTAAGACCGGAATGCGACATGGATTGGGCGCTCGCGCGGGTGCGGGCCCGCGCTATATGTATTTATTTTGAGAGACGGTTAGCTTACGGCTTTATTCGAACGGTGTCGAACGCGCGCGCCGATGGCCATGTCGCAGGCAGGGGGAACCGTCGGGCCTAGGCTTCGCGCACGGCAATGCGCGTGTCGCCGAGCAGGACGACCTGGCCCGCACGGATCTTGCAGGTCTTGCGCAGCTCGACCGCGCCGTCGACTTTCACCGCGCCGGACGCGACGATCAGCTTCGCGGTGCCGCCGCTGTCCGCGAGGCCGGTGATCTTGAGAAGGTTGTGCAGCTCGACGTATTCGCCGGTCAGCGTGAAATCCAGATTGGGCATGACGAAGAAGGTGCGCAAAGCGCGGGAGGAATCGCCTCGCATCATACGGCACCGCGGGCCGGCGCGCGAGCGCGGCCGGCCGCCGCCTGCAGTTGTGAGGGAGTGTGAGCCATTCGTCAGCAAATGAAACGGTGGGTAACAGTCTGAGAGATTGGAGAACCGGCCGCGCGGGCCGCGGGTCTTCTGTCGTACCTGCTGCGTGTTGCGGCGGGGACGCGACGGACCGCATCGCTGCGGTTCGGGCTCACAACTTCCTGAGGAGAATTGCCATGTCCAAGATTCGTACGATGCTGATCGGTGCCGCGTTGACGGCGTTCGCCACTTCGGCCGCATTTGCCCAGACGGGTACGGCGGTGCAGGGCGCCGCCGGTGCCGGCGTACAGGCGCAGACGCCGGCGGCGGGTGCCGGTGCCGGTGCCGGCGTGCAGGGCGGTGCGGGCGCGAACGCGTCGGGCAATGCGGTCGGCGGCGCAACCGATGCGGTCGGCGCGGCGGCCGATGGTGCGAAGGAGTCGACGTCGTCGGCCGTCCACTCGGCCAAGAAGCACACGAAGCATGCCGCGAAGTCGGCCAAGAGCCATGTCGGCTCGGCCAAGGAGAAGGCCGGCGAAGCAACCGAAGGCGGCGCGTCGGTCGGCGCGGAGGGTGGTGCATCTGCCCAGGGCGCCACGCAGTAAGCGATGGCCGGCGCCGCGCGACGCTCGTCGTCGACGGGGCGTCGCGACGGCGGCCATCCGACGGCCCGGTTCGCGTTGCGCGAACCGGGCCGCTTTCATCCAGCGATGCGAACAGGCGCGCCGTTACGGCCGCCGTTGGCTTTGCCCTTGTCCCTGACCCTGCGCCGGCCGCGCGGCAGCCGGGGTGAATACGCTGCGCAGCCACGCGGCGAGGCGGGCGAAGACGTCGTACGGCTCCTCGACGAAGATTTCCGGCTTCAGCAGCCGCAGGTACTCCATGATCTGCTGCGCTTCCTGCTTCTGGAACGAGCCGTGCGCGAGCCCGAGCCGCAGCAGCCCGCGCAGTTCGCCGAGCTTGTCGCGCGCGGTGCTGCCGACGCTCATCTCGCATGCGAGCTTGGCCTCGTAGACCCGTTGTCGCAGCGATTCCGCGAGCCGCCACGCAGGCGTCTGCATCAATTCCTCGAGCGTCTGGATGTCTTGCGCCGCCCCCTTGATCTGCGAGGCGAGCGGATCGATCAGTGACGGCTCGGCCTGCGCTTCGGCGACGATCGCTTTCGCCCAGTCGCGGCATGCCTTCGCGAGTTCGTCGGGGGTCCATTCGGAGCGCGATGCGAAGCCGAAGCCGAATTCGCCGGCCTGTCGCATCAGGATCGCGACGACGTCCGGAAATTCCTTGTCGAGCGTGCGTTTCGCCCACGCGTACTGGCCGCCCTGCAGCATTCGCTGCACCGCGTGCTCGGTCAGCGGCACCATGTTGTCGAGCAGCTTGGCGCGCAGGAAATCCTCGAACGACGGCGTCGCGAACTGCGGGTCGAGTTTCAGCGACACGCGGACGAAAGCGTCGTAGTCCTTGCGTAGGGACTCGAGCGTGTCGTCCTTGAGGGAAAGGGTGATCTGGCCCATGAATCGTCTCGATGGCGGCCCGTGCAAGCCGGCGGCCGGCACGGCGCACCGGGACGGGCGCAGCGTCGACTGACCGGTGCGCGCCGAGGCCGGTGGCGGGTCTTCATTCCCTATATCGGCGCGCCGGGCGGAAACTTGAGCGCACGCGACCGAGCGTGTGCTCAGGCCGGCAGCCAGTGGGGCAGCACGATCCCTTGCCAGAAAAAGAACACCGCAAGCCCAACTGCGATCGTCACGAGCGGGCGGCGGGTGGCGGCCGACACGAGCACGGCAGCGAGCGCGCCGACGAGCTGTGGATTGCGCCAGGTCAGCTCGGCCGTGCCGCCGTGCGGCGAAACGACCATCGGCACGATGATCGCGGTCAGCACGGTGACGGGCACGAAGCCGAGTGCGGTTCGCACGAGCG
The DNA here is from genome assembly GCF_029633825.1 of Burkholderia contaminans. Taxonomy (NCBI): domain Bacteria; kingdom Pseudomonadati; phylum Pseudomonadota; class Betaproteobacteria; order Burkholderiales; family Burkholderiaceae; genus Burkholderia; species Burkholderia contaminans. Next base: position 2,211,835 of record NZ_CP090640.1, read on the forward strand.
GCGGGAAGGCCAGCCGTTCGCCGAAAAGGAACAGCGTCGAGCGGATCGCGTAGGTGATGACGGCCATCCCGAGAATCAGCAGCGCGTAGCTCACGATGCAGCCTCCGTGCGCGAGCCGGTGCGCGTGCGTTCGTGCCGCAGCGTGAGCGCGACGCCGACCGCGACGCCGGCGGCGACCGCGCCAAGCAGCCCGAGCTTGTACGGCCAGCCCTGCCAGAAGTACGCGAGCGTGCCGGCTGTCACGGCTGCCGCGAAATAGCGCAGCGTGCCGAGTTGCGGGACGACGATCGCGATGAAGGTCGCCGCCATCGCGAAATCGAGACCGAGCGACTGCAGACCGGGAAATGCCGCGCCGAAGCCGATGCCGGCGAGTGTCCAGACCTGCCAGTTCAGGTACATCGCGAGCCCCGAGCCGAAGAAGTAGTGGGGGCCGATCGTGCCCGGCGGGAAATGCCGGTAGTGCGCATAGGCGACCGCGAACACCTCGTCGGTCATCAGCGCGCCGAGCGTCGCACGCCAGCGCAGCGGCAGGTGTGCGACATAGGGCGCGAGCGTTGCGCTGTACAGCAGGTGGCGCAGGTTCACGATCAGCGTGGTCGCGAGCACGACGACGAAGCTCGCGCTGCCCGCGATCAGGCCGAGCGCGATGAACTGCGCGGAGCCCGCGAACACGGCGAGCGACATCAGCGCGCCATGCCATGCGGCCAGCGGGCCGCCGCCAACGAGCGTGCCGAAAATCACGCCGAACGGGGCGGCGCCGATCATCATCGGGATCGTGTCGCGTGCACCGTCGAGCCATTCGTTCAATGCGCGGCGGGCAGGCGCTGCGGGTATCGGTTTCAAAAGGGGCTCCTCCATGAACTGGAGGATAGCGAGCACGGGATGTGCCCGCTTGTATGTTCTTGCGCTTCCGGGATGGAGCGGTATCGCGGTGGCGGGCCGGACGCTGTGCGTCAGCTCGCCTGCCAGTGCCCGGGCGGCACGCCGAACATGCGTTTGAAATGTCGTGTGAAGTGGCTTTGGTCGACGAAGCCGCTGGCCGCCGCGACGTCGGCGACGGGCACGCCCGCGCGCAGCGGCGCCAGCGCGCGCTGCAAGCGCAACTGGTTGCGCCACGCATGCGGCGGCATGCCGGTCGTGCGGGTGAACAGGCGCGCCGCGTGGAACGGCGACAGGCCGGCTGCCCGCGCGACCTCGTCGAGCGTCACCGGGCACACGAGATCGGCGGCGAGACGCTCGCGCATCACGTCGACGCGCGGTTCGTCCGCTGCGAGCGGAGCCGGTCGCGGCAGTGCGTCGGCATGGCGCACGATCAGCGTCGACAACGCGTCGAGCGTCGCCGTTTCGGCGGCGAGCGGATCGTAGATGCGCTCGCCGCTCGCCGGATCATGAGCCGGCTGCCCGTGCGTCTGCAGGGGCAGTGCGCGCGCGCTGCCGGCCTCCATCATCCGGTGCGCCAGCGTGAGCCGGGCCGCAAGATCGGCGTCGCGAATCACGCCGGGTGCAAACCACGGTGCATCCTGTGGGCGGCCGGCGATCGCACGGGTGAGTTCGTGAATGAATTCGACCGGTATGTAGCTGACGCGATAGCACCAGCCTTCATCGGCCGCGCGCGACCCCGTATGCACCTCGCCGGGATTGATGACGGGCACGGAGCCGGTTTCGGCGACATAGCCGCTGCCGCGATAGGTGAAGCGCTCCGCACCTTCGAGAATCACGGGGATCGTGTACGCGTCGTGCCAGTGGGGGGCGAAAGCGTGATCGCGATAGGTGGCCGTGAGGAGGTCCGCGTCCGGCAGCAGCGGCGTGCGCCAGTAGCGTGCGGAGTCGGGAAGGCGGGTGGCGGACATGATCGGGCGCGGAAGCGGTCGAATTGGCAGTGTATCGCTCGCGCGCCCGGCAGGCGCGGGCTTTACTTGACCGGAATCGTCGTGCCGGCCGGCATCGGTACCGCGGTGACGGCGTTCTTCGGGCTGCCGCTGACGATGCGGTCGCTGTAGGTCAGGTAGACGATCGTGTTGCGCTTGGTGTCGACCACGCGCACGACGTGCAGGGTCTTGAAGATGAACGACATGCGCTCGCTGAACACGTCGGTCTGCTGCTTGAGCGGCTCCTTGAAGCTGATCGGGCCGACTTGCCGGCATGCGATCGACGCTTCGCTCGGATCCTCGGCGACGCCGAGCGTGCCCTTGATCCCGCCGGTGCGGGCGCGCGACACGTAGCAGGTCACGCCGTTCACGACCGGATCGTCGTACGCCTCGACGACCACGCGATCGGAGCCCGTGACGCGGAAGTGGGTGTTGACGCTGCCGACTTCCTCCGCGTGCGCGAGCGGTGCCGCGGCGAACGCGGAAAGCAGGAGGGCGAAGGGGGCTGAGCTCAGGAGGCGGTGCTTCATCGATGGAACCGGATGCGAATGCGGGACAGAGACTCTAGCATGTGCACGGGCCTGGCGATGAAAGCCGAATGGCGGTCCGGAAAAACAAAAGGCCCGTCGAATGACGGGCCTTTCGCTATTTGGCTCCCCGACCTGGGCTCGAACCAGGGACCTACGGATTAACAGTCCGGCGCTCTACCGACTGAGCTATCGGGGAATAAATCGGTACATCTGCATGCTTGTTTGTCTACCAGCAAAAAGCCCGTCCACTTTCAACGGGCCTTTGCGTTTTTGGCTCCCCGACCTGGGCTCGAACCAGGGACCTACGGATTAACAGTCCGGCGCTCTACCGACTGAGCTATCGGGGAACAAACAACAACAGCAGAGAAACGAGATTATATGGAGCGTTGATCAGGTCGTCAATACTTTTGAGCCGCGGCGCACAAAATTTTTTGCGGCCGCTGCGCGATCAGCGCTCGAGCAGGTGCAGCTTGTCCTGCACGTCCTTCCACTCGTCCGCGTCGGCGGGTGCCGGCTTGGTCTTCGTGATCGACGGCCAGTCCTTCGCCAGCTCGGCGTTCAGCGCGGTGAACTGCTGCTGGTCGCCCGGAACGTCTTCTTCGGCATAGATCGCATTGGTCGGGCACTCGGCGACGCACACGGCGCAGTCGATGCACTCGTCCGGATCGATGGCGAGAAAGTTGGGACCTTCACGGAAGCAATCCACCGGGCACACATCCACGCAATCCGTGTATTTGCACTTGATGCAGCCTTCGGTCACAACGTGAGTCATTAAAACGCTCCTGCTTGGCGGTATATATGGGGTGGCGTTTGCGCCAAAACCGGCATTGTAACTGAAGCGCAAAACCCGCATGGCGTGGTCGGCTATCCGGCTTATATCGTTTCGTGATTAGTTTATGGGGCGCCTCCGGCGCGCGCCGAAGGGGCGCACCAGCGGCAGTGCGTGTTCCGTACGCAGGAACGGGCACGCGACCGCAGCAGGGCGGCAGGCGGTTTCACGATGGTCGGGCCCGCATTCGGGTAACATGGCCGGCAGACCGGGCGGCGCGCGGTGCGCCGAGGCCCTGTCACGATATTGGCGGTGCCGCAATCATGATCATCACTTCGCTGCTCGACACGGATCTCTACAAGTTCACGATGATGCAGGTCGTCCTGCATCACTTCCCCGCTGCAAGCGTCGAATACCGTTTCCGGTGCCGCACGCCCGGCGTCGATCTCGTGCCGTACATCGACGAGATCCGCGACGAGGTGCGCGGCCTGTGCGCGCTGCGTTTTTCCGACGTCGAACTCGACTACCTGCGGCGGATGCGTTTCATCAAGAGCGATTTCGTCGACTTCCTCGCGCTGTTCCACCTGAACGAGAAGTACATCTCGATCACGCCGTCGCCGAAGGGCAATGGTGAAATCGACATCGAGATCACGGGGCCGTGGCTGCACACGATCCTGTTCGAGATCCCGGTGCTCGCGATCGTCAACGAAGTGTATTTCCGCAATACCCAGCGCGAGCCCGACTATCGCGAAGGCCGCGAGCGGCTGCGCGAGAAGATCAAGCTGCTCGGTGCGAAGCCCGAATTCGCCGATTGCAAGATCGCCGACTACGGCACGCGCCGGCGCTTCTCGAAGGTCTGGCACGAGGAGGTCGCGCTCACGCTGCGCGACGGCCTCGGCCCGCAGTTCGCGGGCACGAGCAACGTGCTGTATGCGATGAAGCACGGCATCACGCCGCTCGGCACGATGGCGCACGAGTACTTGCAGGCCTGCCAGGCGCTCGGCCCGCGGTTGCGCGATTCGCAGATCTACGGCTTCGAGATGTGGGCGAAGGAATACCGCGGCGACCTCGGGATCGCGCTGTCGGACGTCTACGGGATGGATGCATTCCTGAACGACTTCGACATGTACTTCTGCAAGCTGTTCGACGGCGCACGCCACGATTCGGGCGATCCGTTCGAATGGGGCGAGCGGATGCTGCGCCATTACGAGACGAACCGTTGCGACCCGCGTACCAAGGTGCTCGTGTTCTCGGACGCGCTCGATATCCCGAAGGTCATGCAGTTGTACGAACGTTTCCGTGGCCGCTGCAAGCTCGCGTTCGGCGTCGGCACGAACCTCACCAACGATCTCGGCTACGTGCCGCTGCAGATCGTGATCAAGATGGTCCGCTGCAACGGCCAGCCGGTCGCGAAGCTGTCGGATTCGCCGGGCAAGAGCATGTGCGACGACAAGGCGTATCTCGCCTACCTGCGCCAGGTGTTCGGCATCGCGCAGCCGGTCGAGGAAGACGCGTCGAAGTAAGCGTCGGCCGAACGGCCAAAACTGCGTGGCGGCGGGGGCGGTCGGTATAATCCGACGGTATCGCCCGCCAACGTCACGAGGACCGTTCATGGACACTTCCGCTGCCCGTCGCCAGATCCTCGCGCGCATTCGCGCGGCGCAGGGGCGCGCGGCCGAACCCGATGCGGCCGAGCGCGACGGCGTTGCCGACTATCTCGCCCGTCATCCGGAAGGCCCGCGCCCGCCGGTGCCGGCCGATCTCGTCGCTGCATTCGTCGACGAAGCGGCACGCCTGTCGACCTCGGTCGACGAAGTCGCGACGCTTGCCGACGTACCGGCCGCCGCGGCCCGCTACCTTTGCGCTCATGGCCTGCCGACGCAGGCCGTCGCGTGGCGCACGCTGGCCGATTTCGACTGGGCGGGCGCAGGCCTGTCGGTCGAATGCCGCAAGCCGCGCGATGGCGATCTGGTCGGCCTCACCGGCTGCTTTTGCGCGACCGCCGAAACGGGCTCGCTGGTGCTGCTGTCCGGCCCCGACACCTATGCGTCGGCCGGCCTGCTGCCGGAAACACATATCGCAATCGTTCCCGCGTCGCGGATCGTCGCCGGTCATGAAGACGCCTTTGCGCTGATCCGCTCGGAGCGTGGCGAATTGCCGCGCGCGGTCAACTTCGTATCGGGCCCGTCGCGCACGGGCGATATCGAGCAGACCATCGTGCTGGGCGCGCACGGCCCGTACCGCGTTCACGTGATCGTCGTACGGGGCGCATGACGCGCCCGCTGCATCCACTACCACTCGAACAAGGAAGTTCTGCATGAAACGACATGCCGCCTGGGCGGGCATGGCGTCGGGGATCGCGCTTGGCGCCGCCCCCGCGCTTGCCTCGGCCGCAACGCTCGACGGTGCCACGCTGTCCGCTCTCTGGGGCATCCCGTTTGCCGGGATCCTGCTGTCCATCGCACTGTTCCCGCTCGTCGCCCCCGTGTTCTGGCATCACCACTTCGGCAAGATTGCGGCCGGGTGGGCGGTCGTGTTCCTGGTCCCGTTCGCGTTCGCATTCGGCGCGGGCACCGCGTTCGGCACGCTCGTGCATGCGCTGCTCGAGGAATATATCCCCTTCATCGTGCTGCTCACCGCGCTCTATACGGTCGCGGGCGGCATCTGCGTGAACGGCAACCTGCACGGCACGCCGAAGCTGAACACCGCGATCCTCGCGCTCGGCACGCTGCTCGCGAGCGTGATGGGCACGACCGGTGCCGCGATGCTGCTGATCCGGCCGCTGCTGCGCGCCAACGACAACCGCAAGCATGTCGTGCACGTCGTGATCTTCTTCATCTTCCTCGTCGCGAACGCGGGCGGTTCGCTGTCGCCGCTCGGCGATCCGCCGCTGTTTCTCGGTTTCCTGAATGGCGTGAGCTTCTTCTGGACGACCACGCACCTCGCATTGCCGATGCTGTTCATCTGCGTGGTGCTGCTGACGCTGTTCTTCGCGCTCGATACGTACTTCTACCGGAAGGGTGGAGAGGAGCGGCCGGCCGTGCTCGACCCGACGCCCGACAGCGACCGGCTGTCGATCGACGGCAAGATCAATTTCGTGCTGCTCGCGGCCGTGATCGGCCTGGTACTGATGAGCGGCGTGTGGAAGCCGGGCATCACGTTCGATGTGTGGGGTACGCACGTCGCATTGCAGAATCTCGTGCGCGACGTCGCGCTCGTGGGCGTGACGCTCGCGTCGCTCGCGCTGACGCCACGCTCTGCGCGCGAGGGCAACGCGTTCAACTGGGCGCCGATCGAGGAAGTCGCGAAGCTGTTCGCGGGGATCTTCGTGACGATCGCGCCGGTGATCGTGATCCTGCGCGCCGGTGCCGACGGCGCATTCGCGCAGATCGTCCATCTCGTCACGGGGCCGGACGGCAAGCCGATCGACGCGATGTACTTCTGGGCGACGGGCATCCTGTCGTCGTTCCTCGACAACGCACCGACCTATCTCGTGTTCTTCAACCTCGCGGGCGGCGATGCGCAGTCGCTGATGACGGCCGGCGCTTCGACGCTCGCCGCGATTTCCGCGGGCGCGGTGTTCATGGGCGCGAACAGCTATATCGGCAACGCGCCGAATTTCATGGTGAAGGCGATCGCCGAATCGCGCGGCGTGAAGATGCCGAGCTTCTTCGCGTATCTCGGCTGGGCGCTGGTCGTGCTGATACCGGTATTCCTGCTCACGTCGTGGATCTTCTTCACGGCGTAAGCTGACGATTTTCAACCCTGGAGCGGTGGTCCCTGCGGCGCACGGCGCGCAGCGATCCGCTCGCGGCATGTGGAGATGGCGATGCAGAAGATCCTGGTCGCGCGTCCGATCTTTCCGGACGTGATCGAGCGGCTCAAGCAGTATTTCGACGTCGACTGGAACAACGGCGACGCACTCGCGCCCGACGCGCTCGCCGCGCGTCTGGCCGACAAGGATGGCGCGCTGACGGCCGGCGATCCGGTCGGCGCGGCCGAGCTCGCGGCGGCGCCGCGCCTGCGCGTCGTGGCGAACATGGCGGTCGGCTACAACAATTTCGACATGGCCGCGTTCAACGCGGCGAACGTGCTCGGCACCAACACGCCCGACGTGCTGAACGAGTCGACCGCCGATTTCGGCTGGGCGCTGATGATGGCCGCGGCCCGCCGGATCGCCGAATCCGAGCACTGGCTGCGCGCCGGCCACTGGCAGAAGTGGGTGTACGACGGTTTCCTCGGCAGCGACATCTACGGCTCGACGCTCGGCGTCATCGGCATGGGGCGCATCGGCCAGGCACTCGCGCGCCGCGCGCGCGGCTTCGGGATGCAGGTGATCTATCACAACCGGTCGCGGGTCGCGCCCGAGATCGAGGCCGAGCTGAATGCCGAATACGTGTCGAAGGACGCGCTGCTCGCCCGCGCCGATCACGTCGTGCTCGTGCTGCCGTACACGAAGGAAAACCATCACACGATCGGCGCGGCCGAGCTCGCGAAGATGAAGCGCACCGCGACGCTGACCAATATCGCGCGCGGCGGGATCGTCGACGACGCGGCGCTGGCCGTCGCGCTGCGCGACGGGACGATCGCCGCGGCCGGCCTCGATGTGTACGAAGGCGAGCCGACGGTCCATCCGGCGCTGCTCGAGGTGCCGAACGTCGTGCTGACGCCGCATATCGCGAGCGCGACCGAAAAAACGCGCCGAGCGATGGCGAACCTTGCCGCCGACAACCTGATCGCCGCGCTGGGCGAAGGGCCGCGCGCAGGGCAGCCGCCGAATCCGATCAACCCTGACGTGATCGGGAAGTCGCGCGCATGACGATGACGTTGTTGCTTGGGGCGGTCGTCGTGCTGGCCGTCGCGCTTGCGGTGGCGATCGTCGCGCTCGTGCGCGGCGGTGGCCGCCACGACGATGCGACGATACTCGGCGACCAGATCGAGGACGCCGCGCATGCTCAGGCGCGCGCGGTCGAGCGGCTCGAACGAGAATTGCGCGGCGAGATCGTCGAGAACGCGCGCGGTTCGCGCACCGAGCTGGCCGGCAGCTTCGCGCAGCTTCAGCAGACGCTCGCCGCACAACTGACGAGCGTCGCGACGGTACAGAACAACCAGATCGAGGGTTTTGCACAGCAGCTCGGCAAGCTCGTCGCCGGCAATGCGCAGCAGTTCGACGCGATGCGCGAAAGCGTGCAGCGCCAGGCGCAGCAGGCGCGCGAGGAGCAGACGGGCGCGCTCAGGCTGTTCGGCGACACGTTGAACCGGCAGCTCACGCAACTGACCGAAGCGAACGACCGCCGGATCGGCGAGGTGCGCGCGACGCTCGAACAGCGGCTGAAGGAAATCGAGACGAACAACGCGGCGAAGCTCGAGGAGATGCGCCGCACCGTCGACGAGAAACTGCACGCAACGCTCGAGCAGCGGCTCGGCGAATCGTTCAAGCTCGTGTCGGACCGGCTCGAGCAGGTGCATCGCGGGCTCGGCGAGATGCAGACGCTCGCGGCGGGCGTTGGCGACCTGAAGAAGGTGCTGACCAACGTGAAGACGCGCGGCACCTGGGGCGAAGTGCAGCTCGAGGCGCTGCTCGAACAGATGCTGACGCCCGAGCAGTACGCGAAGAACGTCGCGACGGTGCCGAAGAGCAGCGAGCGCGTCGAGTTCGCGATCCGGCTGCCGGGGCGCGAGGCCGGCACGCGTGACGCGCCGCCCGTGTGGCTGCCGATCGACGCGAAATTCCCGCGCGAAGACTACGAGCGGCTGATCGACGCGCAGGAGCGTGCCGATGCGGTGGCGGTCGAGGAAGCGGCCCGCGCGCTCGAAGCGCGCGTGCGGCTGGAGGCGCGCACGATCGCCGAGAAGTACGTCGCCCCGCCGCACACGACCGATTTCGCGCTGCTGTTCCTGCCGACCGAAGGGCTCTATGCGGAGATCCTGCGTCGCCCGGGGCTGACCGACCTGCTGCAGCGCGACTATCGCGTGACGGTCGCCGGCCCGACGACGCTCACCGCACTGTTGAACAGCCTGCAGATGGGTTTCCGAACGCTCGCGATCGAGCAACGCTCGAGCGAGGTGTGGCAGGTGCTCGGGGCGGTGAAGACGGAGTTCGGCAAGTTCGGCGATGTGCTCGCGCGCACGAAGTCGCAGCTCGAAACGGTCACGCGCTCGATCGAGGCCGCCGAGCAGCGCACGCGCGTGATGGGCCGCAAGCTGAAGCAGGTCGAGGCGCTGCCGGGCGATACGGCGGCAGGGCTGCTTGGTGCGGAAGGGGGCGACGGTGCCGATGCGGACGACGCGTGACGCATGACGCACATGGCCGACATCGGCCGGAAAGCAAAAACGGGCGCCGCGGCGCCCGTTTTCCTTTGAAGCGATTGCCGGCGTAGCCAGCTCGTGGTCAATGCCCGGCGAGCGTATCCAGTGCGTCGTCCGTGACGCGAACGATGCGCCAGTCGGGCAGCACGGTTGCGCCCATCTTTTCGTAGAAATCGATCGCCGGCTGGTTCCAGTCGAGGACCGACCATTCGAAGCGTCCGCAACGGCGCTCGACGGCCAAGGCCGCGAGGTGACGCAGCATCGCGGTGCCGAGTCCCGTGCCGCGCTGCGACGGCTGCACGTACAGGTCCTCGAGATAGAGGCCGCGACGGCCGAGGAACGTCGAATAATTGTGGAAGAACAGCGCATACGCGACGATCGCGCCGTCGTGCTCGGCCACCCGTGCCTCGGCGGCAGGCTGCTCGCCGAACAGCGCGTCGGCGAGATCGGCCTCGGTCGCGACGAACAGGTGCGCAAGTTTCTCGAACTCGGCCAGCTCGCGCATCAGCGCGAGGATCGCGCCGACGTCGCGTGCCTGGGCCGCGCGGATCAGCGGCGTGCCGTTCACGCTTCTTCCGGCGGGTCGGACAGCACGATCTCGATGCCGCCGAAGCGCGATGCGACCCAGTTGTACGCGTGGCACGCGATCCACAGCAGCACGAAGCCGAGGATGGCGTTCAGCAGCAGCGCGCTCAGGATCGTGCTCAGTTCGACCATCCCGTAGCGGACGTACGCGACGAGAATGCCGAGCAGCACGATCGGCACGCTGAACGTCAGGTAGACGAGGATCAGCGCCTTTGCGGTCTGCCCCGCGGCGATCGACGAAATTTGTTTCTTCATGTGCGGATTGCCCCCGTAGAGATATACCGATAGTGGAATTCAGATCAGGCCGTCGAGCGGCAGGATGTCGACCGGGGTGCCCGCGTCGACTGCCGCGGTATCGTGGCCCAGGACGATGAAACAGTTGGCGGCCGAGAGGCCGCTCAGCGATGCGGAACTCTGCGAGCCGGCCGGTGCGACGTGCCAGCGGCCGTCGGCGGCGCGCGTCGCGATGCCGCGCAGGTAGTCGGTACGGCCCGGGCGCGTCTTCAGCGGTTGCGTGCTGAGTGCCGTATACATCGCCGGCGGCTGGGCCTGCGCGCCGGCCAGCGTCATCAGCGCGGGGCGCACGATCGCATGGAACGTCACGGCAGATGCGACCGGGTTGCCGGGCAGCCCGAAGAACAGCGTCTGACCGGTGCCGCCGGCCGCATGCGAGAGCGTGCCGCACGCGAGCGGCCGGCCGGGGCGCAGCGCGAGGCTCGCGAACGTCACGTCGCCGAGCCGTGCCATGACGTCGCGCGTGAAGTCGGCTTCGCCGACCGATACGCCGCCCGACGTGATCACCGCGTCGGCCTGCGCGGCGACCGCGCCGCGCAACGCGGCTTCGAGGGCGGCCGGGTCGTCGCGGACGATCCCGAGATCGACCGCGTCGACATGCAGCCTTTCGAGCATCGCGATCAGCATCCCGCGATTGCTGTCGTACAGGGTGCCGGGGCCGAGCGTCTCGCCGGGCTCGCGCAGTTCGTCGCCGGTGGAGAACACAGCGACGCGCACGCGCCGGCGCACCGAAACCTCGGTGACACCGAACGACGCCAGCAGGCCGAGATCGGACGGCCGCAGGGTGCGGCCGGCGGCAAGCGCGCAGGCGCCGCGCGCAAGATCCTCACCGGCCTTGCGGCAGTTCGCGCCGCGTGCGATGTCGTGTGCGGCGAAGTGGACCGTGTCGCCGTCGATGCGCACGCGTTCCTGCGGAATCACCGTGTCGCAGCCGGCCGGCATCGGCGCGCCCGTCATGATGCGCACGCATGATCCGGCCGCCACGGCGCCGTCGAACGGATGGCCGGCGAGCGCAGTGCCGACGACCGTCAGTGTGACGTCGGCTTGCGGCGATGCGTGCGAGCCTGTGCTGCCGTCGAACGCATAGCCATCCATCGCCGAGTTGTCGTACGCGGGAATGTCGAACGGCGCGTTCACGTCGGCCGCGAGCACGCGGTCGAGCGCATCGCGCAGCGTCACCGTATCACACGCGTCGACCGGCACCGCGAAGCGGCACGCGAGCGCCTGCGCGTCGGCGAGCGACAGCGGGGCATCGGAATCGGGTGCGGTTCGGGGGGCGGGCGAGGATTGCGTGATCATCAGTCGGACTGCGCCGCAAGGCGTATCGGGTTCGTGGCCGGTGGCGCGAGGAGGGTGCCTGGGCGCGGGTTTCGCGTGCGGCGGGCGGGGAACCGCACGGGTGCCGTCAGCGGCGGGCCAGCGCGGCGAGTTCCTGCCAGGAGTTGGCATTGTAAAACGCACGCTCGTCGTGAAACTCGACTTCGACCGTCTTGTGGCGTGCGTACCACGCACGCACCTTGCGGTCGCCGGCGGCGAGCCGGGCGGCGAGATCGTCGGCCAGCGACGTGCGCAGCAGCGCGAACGTCGGCTGCGGCGAGCGCACTAGTTGTTCGTCGACGGTCACCGCCATGGCGATGTCGGCCTGCTGCGCGTCCAACGCCGCCTGCAACCGTGCGACGAGGTCGGCCGGCAGATAGGGGGTATCGCATGGCGAGCACGCTACGAGCGGCGCGCGTGCCGCCCGCATGCCGGCGAGCAGTCCCGCGAGCGGGCCGGGGAAGTCGGGTGTTTCGTCCGCGACGATGCGCGCATCGAATGGCGCACCGAGTTCGGCATAGCGATCGGCATGGCGATTCGCACTGATCAGCGTCTCGTCGACCTGCGGCGAGAGCCGGCGCAGCGCGTGCAGCGCGAGCGGCGTGCCGTCGAGCAACTGCAGGCCCTTGTCGACGCCGTCCATGCGTGTGGCGCGCCCGCCTGCGAGCAGCAGGCCGGCGATCGAGGGATAGGCGGAAGCGGGCATGGCAAGAGGGCGGGAAGGGCGGCGTGCGTCAGCCGCCGATATACGACATCTCGACCCGCTTGCCGGCGCCGTCGGGCACGGCGTCGGCCGACGCGCTGCCGCGCAGCTGCGAATAACGGTCGGTGCGGGCCTGCCAGATGCGGGCGATCGCGGTCGCGATCTCGGCGTCGCTCGCGCCGCCGCGCACGAGCGCGCGCAGGTCGTGGCCCGCCGACGCGAACAGGCACAGGTACAGCTTGCCTTCGGTCGACAGCCTTGCGCGCGTGCAGTCGCCGCAGAAGGCCTGTGTGACGCTCGAAATCACGCCGATCTCGCCGCCGCCGTCCGCATAGCCCCAGCGCTGCGCGGTTTCGGCCGCCGTATGCGGATCGAGCGGCACGAGCGGGAAGTGTTCGGCGATCCGTGCGATGACGTCGGCCGATGGCAGCACCTCGGTCATGTTCCAGCCGTTCGACGTGCCGACGTCCATGTATTCGATGAAACGCAGGATCACGCCGGTACCGCGGAAACGCTCGGCCATCGGCAGGATCTCGCTGTCGTTGGTGCCGCGCTTCACGACCATGTTGACCTTGACCGGCGCGAGGCACGCGGCCTGGGCCGCGAAGATGCCGTCGAGCACGTCGGCGCTCGCGAACTCGGCATCGTTCATCCGCTTGAACAACGTATCGTCGAGCGCGTCGAGGCTGACCGTCACGCGCGTGAGCCCGGCGTCCTTCAGCGCGCGCGCCTTGCGTGCGAGCAGCGAACCGTTGGTCGTGAGTGTCAGGTCCAGCGGGCGGCCGTCATGCGTGGTCAGGCGGGCAAGGCGCTCGATCAGGAATTCGAGATTCTTGCGCAGCAGCGGCTCGCCACCGGTGATACGGATCTTCTCGACGCCGTGTGCGACAAAGAGTCGCGCCACGCGTTCGATTTCCTCGTGCGTGAGCAGCGCGCTGTGCGGCAGGAACGGGTAGTCCTTGTCGAAGACGGCGCGCGGCATGCAGTACACGCAGCGGAAGTTGCAGCGATCCGTCACCGAAATGCGCAGGTCGCGCAGCGGCCTGGCGAACGTGTCGGCCAGCGTGCCGTCCGGGGCGTGCGCGACGCCGGAGACGTCCGGCATCCCGCTGACGTCGGCGAGAGGAATGATGCGTCGGGACATGTTGAAAGAAGTGCGGACCAGACCTCTATTTTAGCCGCAAGCGGCAGGTCGGTCCGGTGGGCGGAAACCCGCAGCGCGGACATGAAAAAGCCCGCCGGAGGCGGGCTTTTCCTGGTTGGACGATGCGTCGATCAGTGATGCGTCGTTTCGACCTGCTGCATCGGTGCCGTATCGACCGGCGGCAGTGCCTTGCGTTCGCGCGGCACGCGAGCCGGACGCGGGAGGCGCGACGCGGCTTCCTGCGCAGCGGCAAACTTGTCGGCGTCCGTGTTCACCCAGACGAGACCGGCCTGCTCCAGCACGGTATCCAGGCTCGCCGAAGCGGGCGCGGCTGCCGGTTGGGCGGGGGCCGGAGCCGGTGCGGGTGCCGGTGCGGCAACGGCCTCGACCGGCGCCGCTTCGACGTGGGCCGGCTCCGCAACCACCGGAGCGGCTTCGGTCGTCACGGCCGGTGCAGCTTGCTCGACGGGGGCCGGCTGAGGCGCCTCGACGGCGACAGGCGCGGCCGGCACTTCGAACGCGTCGGTCGGCGAAACCGCGACCGGAGCCGGACCGGCTTCCGTATCGACGGCCGGTGCGACCGGTGCCGGTTCTGCTGCCTGGGCGACCACTGCTGCTTCGACCGGCGCTGCTTCGACGTGTACCGGTGCCGGCTGCGGCTCGACAGCGGCCGGTGCTGCCGGTTCGGCATGGTGCTCGACCACGGCTTCGGCGACGACGGCGCTTGCCGCGGCGGCTGCCACGACGACTGCCGGTGCGGCCGTGTGGGCCGGTTCGGCAGCAGCCGGTGCTTCCGGCGTCACGGCTTGCACCGTCACTTCGCCCTCTGCGCCTTGCTCGGCGTGGTCGACGGCTGCGCCGTCTTCCTCGCGCTCGCGACGACCGCCGCGGCGGCCGCGACGGCGACGGCGACGTTCCTCGCCATCACGCGCGCCGGCTTCCGCGTCGGCTGCCAGTTCGGCGCCGGGCAGGGCTTCTGCGACGGCCTTGTCGGCTTCCGGTTCCGGATGGGTTTCGCCACGGGTGACGGTTTCCAGCGTTGCCGCATGCTGAGTCGGCTTGCGGCGCTCGCGACGTTCCTGGCGCTCGCCACGACCGGCTGCTTCGACGCCTTCCGGCTGCTCGACACGCTCGCGCGGTTCACGCGGTTCGCGATTCTCACGCGGTTCGCGCGGCTCACGGCTTTCACGCGGCTCGCGGCCTTCGCGCGGGCTACGGCCCTCGCGACCTTCGCGGTTCTCGCGGCCTTCACGGGGTTCACGACCCTCGCGCGGTTCGCGGCCTTCACGCGGCTCACGAGCCTCACGCGGTTCGCGCACTTCCTTGCCTTCACGCTCCTGGCGTTGCGACTGGCCACGGCCTGCCGCGACCTGGTCGCGGCCGCCTTGCGCCTGCTGGGCGCCGCCGCGACGGTTGCGGTTGCGATCGCCGCCGCGTTCGCCGCGTTGCTCGGACTTCTCGGCGCGTTCGCCGCGAGCCGGACGGGCTGCCTGCTCCTTCGCCGGGGCCGGAGCAACCGGTGCGGGTGCGGGCGCCGGCGATACGCCGAACAGACCCTTCAGCCAGCCGATGAAGCCGCCGGTTGCCGGCGCGACAGGCGCGGGCGCTGCAACGGGTTCGACCGGGCGCTGCGGTGCCGGGCTCGGGGCCGGACGCTCGGGCGTGATGCCCTTGACCGCGGCTTCCTGCTTCGGCTTCACTTCCGCCGCGCGCTTGCTGTAGCCGGTTTCCGACTCGAGTTCGCGGGCTGCTTCCTCGGCCATCTTCCAGGACGCGCGCGGGTCGTCGAGACGTGCGTCGTCGTGGCGCAGGCGCTCGAGCTTGTAGTGCGGCGTATCGAGGTGCTTGTTCGGGATCAGCACGATGCCGACCTTGAAGCGCGACTCGATCTTGTTGATTTCCTGACGCTTTTCGTTGAGCAGGAAGGCGGTCACCTCGACCGGCACCTGGCAGTGGATCGCCGCGGTGTTTTCCTTCATCGCTTCTTCCTGAATGATCCGCAGGACCTGCAGCGCGGACGATTCGGTATCGCGGATGTGACCGGTGCCGTTACAGCGCGGGCAGGTCACATGGCTGCCTTCCGACAGGGCCGGACGCAGGCGCTGGCGCGACAGTTCCATCAGGCCGAAACGGGAGATCTTGCCCATCTGGACGCGCGCGCGGTCATGCTTGAGCGCGTCTTTCAGGCGCTGCTCGACTTCGCGCTGGCTCTTCGCCGATTCCATGTCGATGAAATCGATCACGATCAGGCCGCCGAGGTCGCGCAGGCGGAGCTGGCGGGCGACTTCGTCGGCTGCTTCGAGGTTCGTGCGGGTGGCGGTTTCCTCGATGTCCGCGCCCTTGGTCGCGCGCGCCGAGTTCACGTCGATCGCGACGAGCGCTTCGGTGTGGTCGATCACGATCGCGCCGCCCGACGGCAGCGGCACCGTGCGCGAGTACGCGGTCTCGATCTGGTGCTCGATCTGGAAGCGGGAGAACAGCGGCACGTCGTCGTGGTAGCGCTTCACCTTCGCGACGTTGTCCGGCATCACGATGTCCATGAATGCGCGGGCCTGATCGTGGATTTCGTTCGTATCGATCAGGATTTCGCCGATGTCGGGCTGGAAATAGTCCCGGATCGCGCGGATCACGAGGCTCGATTCCAGGTAGATCAGCATCGGCTGGCCGGCGTTGCCGCTTTGCGACGCCGCTTCGATCGCGCGCCACAGTTGCAGCAGGTAGTTCAGGTCCCACTGCAGTTCCTCGGCGCTGCGGCCGATGCCCGCGGTACGGGCGATCATGCTCATGCCGTCCGGGATCTGCAGTTGCGCCATCGTTTCGCGCAGTTCCTGACGCTCGTCGCCTTCGATCCGGCGCGACACGCCGCCGCCGCGCGGATTGTTCGGCATCAGAACCAGATAGCGGCCGGCGAGCGAGATGAACGTGGTGAGGGCGGCGCCCTTGTTGCCGCGCTCTTCCTTCTCGACCTGGACGATCAGTTCCTGGCCTTCGCGCAGGGCATCCTGGATGCGCGCGGAGCGCATGTCGATGCCTTCCTTGAAGTACTGGCGGGCGACTTCCTTGAACGGCAGGAAGCCGTGGCGGTCTTCGCCGTAGTTGACGAAGCACGCTTCGAGCGACGGCTCGATACGGGTGATGACACCTTTGTAGATATTGCCTTTGCGCTGTTCGCGCCCGGCTGTCTCGATGTCGATGTCGATGAGCTTTTGCCCATCAACGATGGCGACGCGCAGCTCCTCCTGCTGCGTCGCATTGAACAGCATGCGTTTCATGAACGACTCCAGGCGGCTCTGCTGGCGGCGCCTCGCGGTTGTCAGTCGCGAGGGCGGGAACGACGGCAGGCCGCGCCTTGTTGTGTTGTCACGAGCACGCTGGAGCGGGAACGATGGCGGGGAGAATTGCCTGAAGAGGCGCTTGGGCCCGAAACACGGGGCCGGCGGCCATAGGGCACCTGCGAACACGGCTTCAAAGCACGGCGTCCACACACCGCACGCTGTCAAAGCGCGCTAAGCCTGAGGCCGGGCACTGCCGCGGGGCGCGTCGTCATGCGACGCGCGTGCCAACGGGCGGCAGATGCTGCGGCTCGGGCCGCAGCGGGGAGTATCGAATCCAGCCCGACTTTCCCGCCTGGGGTGTACTTCCCTGGTTTGACGTCGCCAGGCCCCGCACGCTTCGCGGAGCCAAATCGGGCGCAACGCCGTAATTTTCGCAACCGGCAGCCTGCGCGGACGCACTTCGCGCCGTCAGGCTGCCGATCAAATTCTTTTCAACCAACTTTCCGTTACCGCGGCGCCTTGCCGACCGAATCCGCCTGTGGGCGCGATCCTTGCCGACGGGCGGCGCCGTGCGTGCAACTTGCTGCTTCTCTTTGATTAGGGGCGAGCAGCAGACCCCCGGCGCAAGTAAAATAACGGTTTGCGCTTGCGCCTTGCCCGGTTGATCCGGGTCGGCCGGTGAGGCCGCCCGCAACGTCAGGCTGGGCAAAATTATATTCAGTATGAACGAGTTAGGCAAAATATCCCAGAATTCGGTCGCAAGCGGCCAGGTATCGATGATCGAGATCGACGAAAACTCGGCCGGTCAGCGTATCGACAACTTCCTGTTGCGCGTCTGTAAAGGCGTGCCGAAAAGCCATATTTACCGGATCCTGCGCAGCGGCGAAGTGCGTGTGAATAAGGGCCGGGTCGATGCGCAGTACCGGCTCGCGTTCGGCGACATCGTCCGCGTGCCGCCCGTGCGCGTGGCCGCCGCCGACCTCGCGCGGGCCGAAGCGACCATCGTGCCGCCCGCGCACTTCGACGTGCTGTTCGAGGACGACGCGATGCTCGTCATCAACAAGCCGGCCGGGGTGGCGGTCCACGGCGGCAGCGGCGTCGCGTTCGGCGTGATCGAGCAGATGCGCCAGGCGCGCCCGCGCGCGAAATTCCTCGAACTCGTGCACCGGCTCGACCGCGAGACGTCCGGGATCCTGATGCTCGCGAAGAAGCGCACGGCGCTCGTGGGCCTGCACGAACAGATTCGCGAGAACAAGATGGACAAGCGCTACTTCGCGTGCGTCCACGGTGAATGGCAGTCCGACTGGGGGCGTCGCCGCGCGGTGAAGGCGCCGCTGTTCAAGTATTCGACCCCGGAAGGGGAGCGCCGCGTGCGCGTGCAGGACGACGGACTGCCGTCGCATACGGTGTTCAACCTCGTCGACCTTTGGCCCGAGTACGCGCTTCTCGAGGCGGAACTCAAAACGGGTCGGACCCATCAGATCCGTGTGCACCTCGCGCATCTGGGCCTGCCGATTGCCGGTGACGCCAAGTATGGCGATTTCGCACTGAACAAGGCGCTGGCACGCGCGAATGCGCAGCCGTCGCTGAAACGGATGTTCCTGCATGCGTACCGGCTGCGGCTCGCCCATCCGCTGACCGGCGAGGCGCTGCAGTTCGATGCGCCGCTGCCGGACGAATGCCGGCGCTTCCTCGATCAACTCAGCGCACTGCGCGATACCGCCTGAACCGCATGGCTCGACAGCAATTTGACCTGATCGTCTTCGACTGGGACGGCACGCTGATGGATTCGACTGCGCACATCGCGCACAGCATCCAGGCCGCATGCCGCGATCTCGGCTTGCCCACGCCGTCCGACGAGGCGTCACGCTACGTGATCGGCCTCGGCCTGCGCGATGCGCTGCAGATTACGGCTCCGACCCTCGATCCGTCCGACTATTCTCGGCTCGCCGAGCGCTACCGCCATCACTATCTGCTCGACGACCAGCGCATCGAGTTGTTCGCCGGTGTGCGCGAACTGCTCGCCGAGCTGCGCGACACGGGCTATCTGCTCGCCGTTGCTACCGGCAAGGGCCGGGTCGGGTTGAACCGCGTGCTCGACCAGTCGAAGCTGACGAGCCTGTTCGATGCGACGCGCTGCGCCGACGAAACCTTCTCGAAACCGCATCCGGCGATGCTGCACGAACTGTCCCGCGAATTGGGGCAGGATCTGTCGCGCACCGTGATGATCGGCGACACGACGCACGACCTGCAGATGGCCGCGAGTGCCGGGGCCGCTGGCGTCGGCGTCGCGTACGGCGCGCACACGGCCGACGCACTGGCTGCGCTCGCGCCGCGCTTCGTCGCGCCGGACGTCGGCGGCGCTGGCCGCGTGGCTGCGGGAGCACGCATGAGCGCGGTGCCGGACGCCGTGCGCGTGTGCGCATCGGATGCACTGGCCGACGGCGGCGCCGGCGTGCGCGTCGACGCGACGCTGCGCGGCGAGCAGGCCGTCGTGTTCTTCGTGCGCTACGAGGGCCAGGCATACGGTTACCTGAATCGCTGCGCGCATGTGCCGATGGAGCTCGACTGGGCCGAAGGGCAGTTCTTCGAATCCTCGGGCCTCTATCTGATGTGCGCGACACATGGCGCGATCTACGAGCCGAACACCGGCAAGTGCGTCGGCGGCCCGTGCCGCGGTGGCCGCCTGCGGCCGGTCGAGGTCGACGAGCGCGACACCTCCGACGGGCGTGCGGTATTCTGGGTGCCCGACGCCGACCTGCGTCCCGCTGTTTCCGCCACGACCGACTGACGACAACCCTGCATGGCCGACCAACCGAATTCCCCGGATTCCTCCTCCCGTCCCGACAGCCGTGAACCGAACTGGGAGCGTGCGGCGCTCGAGCGGATCGCGCTCGCGGCCGTCAAGGAGCAGCGCGCGGCGCGACGCTGGAAGATCTTCTTCCGCTTCGCGTTCCTCGCCGTGTTCGTGCTGTTCGCGTTCGCGCTGATCGATTTTTCGAGCGATTCGAAGTTTTCGTCGAGCGGGCGGCATACGGCGCTCGTGACGATCGACGGCGAGATCGCGGCCGGCGTGAACGCAAATGCCGACGACATCAACACCGCGCTCGACGCCGCGTTCGAAGACGACGGCACGGCCGGTGTCGTGCTGCGGATCAACAGTCCGGGCGGCAGCCCGGTGCAGGCCGGGATGGTCTACGACGAGATCCGCCGGCTGCGCGCGAAGCATCCGGACAAGCCGCTGTATGTCGTCGTGACCGACATGTGCGCATCGGGCGGCTATTACATCGCGTCTGCGGCCGACAAGATCTTCGTCGACAAGGCGAGCATCGTCGGCTCGATCGGCGTGCTGATGGACGGGTTCGGCTTTACCGGGCTGATGGGCAAGCTCGGTGTCGATCGGCGCCTGCATACGTCGGGCGAAAACAAGGGCTTCTACGACCCGTTCTCGCCGGAAACGCCGAAGATGGACGCGCACGCGCAGGCATTGCTCGACCAGGTGCACGCGCAGTTCATCAAGGCTGTGAAGGATGGCCGCGGCAAGCGGCTGCACGAGACGCCCGACATGTTCTCGGGCCTGTTCTGGACCGGCGAGAAGAGCGTCGAGCTCGGGCTTGCGGACGGTTACGGTACGACCGACACGGTCGCGCGCGACGTGCTGAAGGCGCCGGATCTCGTCGACTACACGGTGAAGGAAAGCCTGACGAACCGCGTTGCGCGCAAGTTCGGCGCGGCCGTCGGCGGCGCCGCGATGAAGGCGCTGACGACCGGCGGCGCGTCGGTCAGCCTGCGCTGACCGGAGGCGGGCGGGCCGGAATGGCCCGCCGTTCGCCTGGCGGATCGCCTGCCGCGTTCAGTTCGCCAGCAGCAGGAAGATGGCAGGGCGCTTGTGCAGATTCGGCGCAGGCGCCTTTTTCCAGTCCGTGACGGTCCGGCTCGCGATCGTCTCCGTCGCGAGGGTCAGGTCGGCTGCGACGCAGATCTGCGTCGACGGCGCGCAGGTCGCGACGAGCGTGTCGAGCATCGCCTGATTCCGGTACGGCGTTTCGATGAAGATCTGCGTCTGGCGGGCCTTGCGTGACAGTTGCTCGAGTTCGCGCAGGCGTTTCGCTCGTGCCGCCGCGTCGACCGGCAGGTAGCCGTTGAACGCGAAGCTCTGGCCGTTCAGGCCCGATGCCATCAGTGCGAGCAGGATCGAACTCGGTCCGACCAGCGGTACGACTTTCACGCCGCGCTCGTGCGCGCGGCGCACCAGCATGGCGCCGGGATCGGCGACGGCCGGGCAGCCGGCTTCGGACACGAGGCCGGCGTCCGCGCCGGCCAGCACGGGCGCGAGCAGCCGGTCGATGGCGCCGGCCGGCGTGTTGACGTTCAGTTCGCTGATCTCGATTTCCTGGATCGGGCGTGTGGTGCCGATCTTCTTCAGAAACGCACGCGTCGTCTTCGCGTTCTCGCCGATGTAATAACCGAGCGTGCCGGCGCGCGCCTGCACGGCCGCGGGCAGGACGGCCGCGAGCATCGATTCGTCGCCTTCGCCGAGCGTGTTCGGGACGAGGTAAAGCGTGCCGGCGGTCATGCGCGGTCTCCACGGGTGGTTGCAAACAATGGATAGTCGGCGGCGCGCAGCATGCGCGTGAGCGCGATCAGCGGCAGGCCGACGAGCGCGGTCGGATCGTTCGAGTCGATCGCGTCGAGCAGTGCGATGCCGAGCCCTTCGGACTTCGCGCTGCCGGCGACGTCGTACGGCGTTTCGGCGCGCAGGTACGCGTCGAGTTCGGCCTCGGGCAGCGAGCGGAAACGCACGCGCGTGACGATGTCCTCGACCTGCGCTTCACCCGTCCGGCTGTCGTACAGGCACAGCGCGCTGTGGAATTCGACTTCGCGGCCCTGCATCGACACGAGTTGCGCGAGCGCGCGCTCATGGGTGCCGGGCTTGCCGATCTGGAGCCCGTCGAAGGTCGCGACCTGGTCCGACCCGATCACGAGCACGCCGTCCGGTGCGTCGATGGTGGCGGCGACGGCGCGCGCTTTCGCGCCGGCGAGCCGCAGGGCGGTCGCGGCCGGCGTTTCGCCGTCGTGCGGGGTTTCGTCGAGGTCGGGCGACACGACGTCGAAGGGGACGCCGAGGCGCTCGAGGAGCGCGCGGCGGTAGCGTGAACTGGAGGCAAGAATCAGCCGCGGTGGGCGGCAAGCGGTATCCGGCATGGTCGGTTGGATCGGTGAGTCGTCGGGTGTTGTGCGGCGTTGCGCGGACGCAAGCTTAAGTGATTGACCGCAAAAGGTAAAACAGGTATGCTTTCCCGCTTTTCGTCGGCAGGCTTCCGTTGTGGTGGCGCCTGTCGGGTCTTCGGAAGTAAAGTACGTCATCCGCGGATGAGCCGTACGCGAGCGGTACCAAGCCGGATCCGCAAGTCAGCCTGTAGGCAGGAGCGCACATGAACACTTCTTCTGGCAAACCGGCTGCGGCGCTTGATCCGCATGCGATCGACCTGTTCGAGTTCGCCCGCAGCGGGCGGCAGGCAGCAGGTGCGGTGCGCCTCTCGCAACTGCCGCGCATGTTAAACGAAGTGCCTGCGGACGCGCCAGATCGCGACACGGTCTTCACATGGCAGGCGGAAGGGTTCACCCAGAAGGAGTTGCAGGACGACGGCGCCGATGGGCAGCAGCCGTATCTGCGCCTTGCGGTGCACGGCCAGGCGTGGCTCACGTGCCAGCGCTGCATGACCCCGTACGACCAGACGTTCGACGTCGACATGACGTACCGGGTCGTCGCGACCGAAGAAGAAGCTGAAGAATTTCCGCTCGACGACGATGAAGCCGATGTGATCGTGGGCTCACGCCAGTTCGATCTCGTCGACTTGATCGAAGAGGAATTGCTGCTTTCGTTGCCGCTCGTGCCCAAGCACGAGGTTTGCCCGGCAGTTCACGAAAGCCTCGTGTCGGGTGCGAGCGGTCCTGTGGAAGAGGCGGACGAAGAGTCCGGCGAAACCGCGGACGAAGGCAAACGGCCGAATCCGTTCGCAGCGCTGGAAGCGCTGAAGAAGGACGGTGACGGCACCAAGAAACACTAAGCAGTTGTGGCGCGGGAAGGCGTAAAGGCTTTGGGCCAGGGTAGTTAAGCGCCGGATCGGGCTGTGTTAGAATCCGGAAAATTATTTAGGAGTTAGTCATGGCAGTCCAGCAAAACAAGAAGTCGCCGTCGAAGCGCGGCATGCATCGTTCGCACGATTTCCTGACGGCAGCGCCGCTGGCAGTCGAGCCGAGCACGGGTGAAGTGCACCTGCGTCACCACGTCAGCCCGAACGGCTACTACCGCGGCAAGAAAGTCGTCAAGACGAAGAACGACTAAGCGTCAAGTCACGCGTTGCGCGCTACGCTTGCCGTTCGCGTGACAACTGGTTCGCTTGACACTTTCCTGGCTCAACAAAAAGGCGGCATTCAACTGCCGCTTTTTTGTGCCTGAAATTCGTCGCATTCCATGACCGTAAAGCTCACAATCGATTGCATGGGAGGCGACCACGGCCCGTCCGTGACCGTTCCCGCGGCAGTCAAGTTCGTCCGCGCGCATCCCGATGCGCACCTGATGCTCGTCGGCATCGAAAGCGCGATCCGCGCTCAGCTGAAAAAGCTGAAAGCCCTCGACGATCCCGCGCTGACCATCGTTCCCGCCACCGAAGTCGTGGCGATGGACGACCCGGTCGAAGTGGCGCTGCGCAAGAAGAAGGATTCTTCGATGCGCGTCGCACTCAACCACGTCAAGGAAGGCGCGGCGCAGGCCTGCATCTCCGCCGGCAACACCGGCGCGCTGATGGCTGTTTCCCGTTACGTACTCAAGACGCTGCCCGGCATCGAGCGGCCCGCGATCGCGTTCGCACTGCCGAACCCGACCGGCTATACGATGATGCTGGACCTCGGCGCGAACGTCGACTGCGAACCGCAGCACCTGCTGCAGTTCGCGGAAATGGGGCACGCGCTCGTGGCGGCGCTCGAAGGCAAGGAGCGTCCGACGATCGGCCTGCTGAACATCGGCGAAGAGGTGATCAAGGGCAACGAGACGATCAAGCGCGCAGGCGAACTGCTGCGCGCCAGCACGCTCAATTTCCGCGGCAACGTCGAAGGCAACGACATCTACAAGGGCACGGTCGACGTGATCGTGTGCGACGGCTTCGTCGGCAACGTCGCGCTGAAGACGTCCGAGGGGCTCGCACAGATGCTGTCGGACATCATCCGTGAGGAGTTCGGCCGTTCGCTGATGTCGAAGCTGATGGCGCTGCTCGCGCTACCCGTCCTGATGCGGTTCAAGAAGCGCGTCGACCACCGCCAGTACAATGGCGCGGCGCTGCTGGGGCTGAAAAGCCTCGTGATCAAGAGCCACGGTTCGGCCGATGCCTACGCGTTTGAGTGGGCGATCAAACGCGGGTATGATGCCGTCAAAAACGGCGTGCTGGAGCGCCTCGCGCGCGCGATGGCGGATAATTCAGTGTCGCTCGGCGAAGGCGAACACGACGCGGGCGGTGCGGGCCATGCAAGCCCTGCCGCAGGCCATCACGCCGAACCTTCCGCTGCGCAATCCTCTAAAGCATAAATGGCCCAATCGACTCTCTATTCCCGCGTGCTCGGCACGGGCAGCTACCTGCCGCCTGACCGCGTCACGAACCAGCAGTTGACCGATCGTCTTGCGAAGGAAGGCATCGAGACGAGCGATGAATGGATCGTTGCGCGCACGGGTATCCATGCGCGCCATTTCGCCGCACCGGACGTCACGACCAGCGACCTCGCGCTCGAGGCGTCGCGTCGCGCGATCGAAGCCGCCGGCATCGATCCGCAGTCGATCGACCTGATCATCGTCGCGACTTCGACCCCCGATTTCGTGTTCCCGAGCACCGCGTGCCTGTTGCAGAACAAGCTCGGCATCAAGAACGGCGGCGCGGCATTCGACGTGCAGGCCGTGTGTTCGGGCTTCGCGTACGCGGTGGCGACGGCCGACAGCTTCATCCGCAGCGGTCAGCACCGCACGGCGCTCGTCGTCGGTGCTGAGACGTTCTCGCGCATTCTCGATTTCAAGGACCGCACGACCTGCGTGCTGTTCGGTGACGGCGCGGGTGCCGTGATCCTGTCCGCATCGGAAGAGCCGGGCGTGCTCGGCAGCGCGCTGCATGCGGACGGCAGCTATTCGAACATCCTCTGCACGCCGGGCAACGTCAATCGCGGCGTGATCGAGGGCAGCGCGTTCCTGCACATGGACGGGCAGGCCGTGTTCAAGCTCGCGGTCAACGTGCTCGAAAAGGTTGCGATCGAGGCGCTCGCGAAGGCGAATCTCGCGCCCGAGCAGATCGACTGGCTGATTCCGCACCAGGCCAACATTCGCATCATGACCAGCACCTGCCGCAAGCTCGGCCTGCCGCAGGAGCGCATGGTCGTGACGGTCGACCAGCACGGCAACACGTCGGCTGCGTCGATCCCGCTGGCGCTCGACGCCGCGGTGCGCGACGGTCGTATCCAGCGCGGCCAGCACGTGCTGATCGAAGGCGTCGGCGGCGGCTTCACCTGGGGCGCGTCGGTCTTCCGCTACTGATCCGCGGCGCGCGACTGCTGCGCGCGGATCCCATCGGCGCGCCATTCGCGCGCGCCGTCCGAATCGATTCAATTGGGGACGATATGAAATTTGCATTCGTATTTCCGGGGCAGGGCTCGCAGGCGGTCGGCATGCTCAATGCATTCGCCGATCTGGCCGTCGTGCGCGAGACGCTCCAGGAAGCGTCCGATGCACTCAATCAGGATCTCGGCAAGCTGATCGCCGAAGGCCCGGCCGAAGAGCTGAACCTCACCACCAACACGCAGCCCGTGATGCTGACCGCAGCGTATGCGTGCTATCGCGCGTGGCAGCAGGCAGGCGGCCCGGCGCCGGCGATCGTCGCCGGCCACAGCCTCGGTGAATACACGGCGCTCGTCGCTGCAGGCGCGCTCGCGTTCAAGGACGCGGTGCCGCTCGTGCGCTTCCGTGCGCAGGCGATGCAGACGGCCGTGCCGGTCGGCCAGGGCGGCATGGCCGCGATCCTGGGCCTCGACGACGACACGGTGCGCGCGGTCTGCGCCGAAGCCGCGGAAGCGGGCGTCGTCGAAGCGGTAAACTTCAATGCACCCGCACAGGTCGTTATCGCAGGCAACAAGGCCGCAGTCGAAAAGGCCTGCGAGATCGCGAAGGCGAAGGGCGCGAAGCGCGCACTGCCGCTGCCGGTGTCGGCGCCGTTCCATTCGTCGCTGCTCAAGCCGGCGTCGGACCAGTTGCGCGACTATCTTGCGAACGTCGACGTCAAGGCGCCGCAGATTCCGGTCGTCAACAACATCGACGTCGCCGTGGTCAGCGATCCGGCTGCGATCAAGGATGCGCTGGTGCGCCAGGCCGCGGGCCCGGTGCGCTGGGTCGAGTGCGTGCAGCACATCGCGGGCACGGGCGTCACGCACGTGATCGAATGTGGTCCGGGCAAGGTGCTCACCGGCCTGACGAAGCGCATCGACGGCAACCTGACGGGCGCGTCGGTATTCGATCCGGCTTCGCTCGACGAAGCACTCAAGCTGGTGACCGCCTGACGCGGCGCCTTTTCTCAAGAGACGGATATTCGATTCATGGACAAGACTCTCGATAAACAGGTTGCGATCGTCACGGGCGCATCGCGCGGCATCGGCCGCTCGATCGCGCTCGAGCTCGCGCGCCTGGGTGCGACGGTGATCGGCACGGCGACGAGCGAATCGGGCGCCGCTGCGATTACCGCAGCGTTCGCGGAAGCGGGCGTCACGGGCCGCGGCGCGGTGCTGAACGTCAACGACGCGGCAGCCGCCGAGGCGCTGATCGACGCGACCGTGAAGGAATTCGGCGCGCTGAACGTGCTCGTCAACAACGCGGGCATCACGCAGGACCAGCTCGCGATGCGCATGAAGGACGAGGACTGGGACGCGGTGATCGACACCAACCTGAAGTCGGTGTTCCGCCTGTCGCGCGCGGTGCTGCGCCCGATGATGAAGGCGCGTGGCGGCCGCATCATCAACATCACGTCGGTGGTCGGCTCGGCCGGCAACCCGGGCCAGGTCAACTACGCGGCCGCCAAGGCCGGCGTGGCGGGCATGACGCGTGCGCTTGCGCGTGAAATCGGCAGCCGCGGCATCACCGTGAACTGCGTGGCGCCGGGCTTCATCGACACCGACATGACGAAGACGCTGCCGGAAGAACAGCAGGCCGCGCTCAAGACCCAGATTCCGCTCGGCCGCCTCGGCAGCCCGGAAGACATCGCCCATGCCGTCGCGTTCCTCGCATCGCCGCAAGCCGGTTACATCACCGGTACGACGCTGCACGTGAACGGCGGCATGTACATGTCGTAACGATTTTCGTTTACCATCCGCGCCGTATCCCGTTTTTCAGGCGGATCGGCGCTTGATCGACCATCAAGCCAACGCGCGTTTTGGCGTCAGCAAACCTGATAAAATGCGCGCACTTGTAAATCTGAACTTTCCCTCGGAGGGGTAATGGACAACATCGAACAACGTGTCAAGAAGATCGTCGCTGAACAACTGGGCGTCGCGGAAGCCGAGATCAAGAACGAAGCTTCGTTCGTGAACGACCTGGGCGCCGACTCGCTCGACACCGTCGAACTGGTGATGGCTCTGGAAGACGAGTTCGGCATGGAAATCCCGGACGAAGAAGCAGAGAAGATCACGACCGTTCAGCAAGCGATCGACTACGCTCGCGCAAACGTCAAGGCGTAACGAGCGCCTTTCGCGCTTGTCCGCCACGTCGCCGCGATCTTCGCGATTGACGCGCCATCCTGCCGGCTTCGCGCCGGACGGACTAACAGCCACAGGGCTCGCAGGGCTGGTTCCTGTGGCCACTGTGGCTTTTGTTTTTGTCATCCAATAATGGAAAAGAGGTTACCGTGAGCCGCCGTCGTGTTGTTGTTACAGGCCTGGGGCTGATTTCGCCTGTTGGCAATAATGTTGCCGACGGCTGGGCCAATCTCGTCGCCGGCAAGTCCGGTATTGCCACCGTCACGAAGTTCGATGCGTCGAACCTCGCCTGCCATTTCGCGGGTGAAGTGAAGGGTTTCAGCGCCGAGGAGTACATCCCGGCGAAGGAAGCCCGGAACATGGATACGTTCATCCATTACGGCATCGCCGCCGGCGTCCAGGCCATCAAGGACAGCGGGCTGGAAGTGAACGAGGCCAATGCGGAACGCATCGGCGTGCTGGTCGGTTCCGGCATCGGCGGCCTGCCGATGATCGAAGATACCCACCAGACCTACGTCGATCGCGGCGCACGCCGGATTTCGCCGTTCTTCGTGCCGGGTTCGATCATCAACATGATCTCGGGTCACCTGAGCATCATGTTCGGGCTGAAAGGCCCGAACCTCGCGGCTGTCACGGCTTGCACGACCGGCCTGCACAGCATCGGCCTCGCAGCGCGCCTGATCCAGGCCGGCGACGCCGACGTGATGGTCGCGGGCGGCGCCGAATCGACCGTGTCGCCGCTCGGCATCGGCGGTTTCGCGGCCGCGCGCGCGCTGTCGACTCGCAACGACGATCCGGCCACCGCGTCGCGTCCGTGGGACAAGGACCGCGACGGCTTCGTGCTGGGCGAGGGTGCCGGCGTGATGGTGCTCGAGGAGTACGAAGCGGCGAAGGCACGCGGTGCGAAGATCTACGCGGAAGTCTCGGGCTTCGGCATGACGGGCGACGCGTACCACATGACCGCGCCGAACATGGACGGCCCGCGCCGCTGCATGGTCGCGGCACTGCGCGACGCCGGCGTGAACCCGGACGAGGTCCAGTACCTGAACGCGCACGGCACGTCGACGCCGCTGGGCGACAAGAACGAGTCCGACGCGGTGAAGGCGGCCTTCGGCGAGCATGCGTACAAGATCGTCGTGAACTCGACGAAGTCGATGACGGGCCACCTGCTGGGCGGCGCGGGCGGCCTCGAATCGGTGTTCACGGTGCTGGCGCTGCACAACAACGTGTCGCCGCCGACCATCAACATCTTCAACCAGGACCCGGAGTGCGATCTCGACTACTGCGCGAATACCGCGCGTGACATGAAGATCGACGTTGCCGTGAAGAACAACTTCGGCTTCGGCGGTACCAACGGCACGCTGGTGTTCAAGCGCGTCTGACGCCGCAATCGCTTGACGAGTCCATTCGATGCTCCGGCCGGGCGTCCGCAGCGCTTTGCGTTGCGGGCCTCGGCCGTGTCGTATCTCGTGCTGGCCGTGTTCGTCGCTTCGGCTACCGCGTCGGCCTACCTGTTCTGGGCGCCGCGCGCGGGCGCTACCGCCGGCGCAGGCGTGTCGGCCGTGACGGCCGCGCTGCTGGCCGTGTGTGCGGCGCGGGCCTGTGCCCGCCGGCTGCCGGCCGAGTTGCAGATCGACGCCTTCGGGGAAGTCGCGGCGTTTGGCCGCACCGGGCGCCTGCTGGCCCGCGGCCGCGTGACGGGTCATGCGCACTGGAGCAGCCTGCTGCTGGTGCTGTCGGTCGGGCAGGGCGCCCGGCGGGCCCGGCCGCTGCTGATTCCGGCCGATGCGCTCGACGCCGCATCGTTCAGCGCGCTTTCCGTGCTGGCGCGAACGGCGGGCGCGGCGGGGCGGGTTTGACGGCGGCACGGTTACCTACCGTAACCAGCGGCCGGCGCGGGAACGCTACAATAGCGCTCCGCGTTGCATCCCTAGTTAACGGATTTGTCAGGTGAGTGAAAAAGAAATCGATCAGGCTCTGGTCGAGCGCGTACAGAAGGGCGACAAGGCAGCGTTCGAACTCCTGGTCTCCAAATACCACCGCAAGATCATTCGGCTGATCTCGCGCCTCGTGCGGGATCCCGCCGAGGTCGAGGATGTGGCCCAGGACGCGTTCATCAAGGCGTATCGTGCGCTGCCGCAATTCCGCGGCGAATCGGCGTTCTATACGTGGTTGTACCGAATTGCCGTCAACACGGCGAAGAACTACCTTGCGACGCAAGGCCGCCGGGCGCCGACCTCGACCGAGGCCGATGCGGAGGAAGCGGAAACTTTCTCCGACGCAGACCAACTAAGGGATATCAACACGCCTGAGTCGATGTTGATGAGCAAGCAGATTGCCGAGACGGTCAACGCTGCCATGGCTCTGCTGCCCGAAGAACTGCGCCAGGCAATTACGCTGCGCGAGATCGAGGGCCTGAGCTACGAAGAGATCGCGGAAATGATGGGCTGTCCGATCGGGACGGTCCGGTCGCGGATCTTCCGCGCACGCGAGGCAATCGCTGCCAAATTGCGTCCGCTGCTCGATACGCCCGAAGGCAAGCGCTGGTAAGCGCGACAGGCGGAGCGACGCGGGTCGGGGTCTAGTTACGGTTAGAGTCGTGAAGTCACGACGGGGTGTGCAAGATGGGGAGCATCATGGGGTCGGTCAATACGCAGTCGCAGGCGTGCTCGCGCGGCGAGCGCCTTTCCGCGCTGGTCGACGGCGAAATGTTCGATGGCCCGGACAACGGGCAGTTTCTGGCTGAGCTCAACCGCGCGGATCGCGCTGCGTGGGCCCATTACCACCTGATCGGCGATGCGCTGCGCTCGGACGAGCTCGCGCTGTCGCCTGCGCTGAGCGTTGCGTTCACCGCGCGCATGTCGGCTGCGCTCGAAAGCGAGCCGCACCTGCTCGCGCCGGCAGCCGCACCCGTCGCGCGCAAGCTGCTGTCGCTGCGCCGGCGCGTCGTGCCCGCGTTCGCGGTCGCTGCCGCGGCGGCCACGCTGACGTGGATCGTCGTCCCGCAAATGCAGACGGCCGGTGCCCCGGGCGCCGTCCAGGTCGCGTCGGCCGGTGCGCCGCAAGGCGGCAACCTGCAGCGCGTGACGGTTGCGCAGGCATCGGCCCAGCCGGGCCTGCAGGACGTCAACATCATCCGCGACGCCAGCCTCGACCAATATCTTGAAGCGCACCAGCAATTCGCGCAGCAGCCCGTCGTCACGGGTTCGATGCCGCTGATCCGCGCTGCCGTGACCACCACGCCAGGCCAATAAACCCGATGCGGACATTGCAGTTGAATCACGCCATCTCCGGATGGAAGCGGTTGCCGGCCCTCCTGCTTTGCGCAGCCGCCCTGTTGTCCGTTCAATCACTTCCTGCCAGCGCCCAGCAACCGGACGATCCCGTCGCGACCCGCAAGGGTGCCGCCGACTGGCTCGACCGTGTCCAGCAAGCGGCGCAGCAGCAGAGCTACGAAGGCACGTTCGTCTACCAGCGCGGCGGGTATGTCCAGTCGTCGCGCATCGCGCACGTCGCGTCCCGCGACGGCGAGTTCGAGCGTATCGAGACGCTCGACGGCAAGCCGCGCAAGCTGCTGCGGCATAACGACGAGCTGTACACGTTCGTACCCGAGCGCAAGCTGTGCGTGGTCGAGCGCCGCCAGACGCGCGACTCGTTCCCCGCGCTGCTCGGCGCGAGCGGCGAGCACGTGATGTCCGTCTACGACGCGAAGTCGCTCGGCAAGGACCGCGTGGCGGGAATCGACGCGCAGGTGGTCGAGCTCGTGCCCAAGGATGCGTACCGCTTCACGTACAAGCTGTGGGCCGACGCGCGCACCGGGCTGCTGCTGCGCTCGCAGACGCTCGATGCGAACGATCACGTGCTCGAGCAGATCGCGTTTTCGCAACTGCAGACGGGCGGTGCAAGCGGCGACAAGGCCGCAATCGCGGCCGGCATGCGCAACCTGAACGGCTGGACGGTCGTACGGCCGCCGGTCGCGACGGTCGACATGGAAGCGCAAGGCTGGCAGCTCGCCCCGAGCGTGGCCGGTTTCCAGAAGATTCGCGAAGTGCGCCGGCCGATGGCCGCGCGTGACGCGGGCGAGCCGCCGATCCCGGTCGATCAGGCCGTCTTCACCGACGGTCTCGCGACGATCTCGGTTTTCATCGAGCCGGCCGAAAAGAATACGCGCAAGGAAGGCGCGGGCAGCACCGGTGCAACGAACGTTCTCGTGAAGCGCCGCGGCGACTACTGGATCACCGTGCTCGGCGAAGTGCCGCCGGCTACGTTGCAACAGTTCGCGTCTGCCATAGAATACAAGGCTTCCAAGTAACGCTACGGCTTCCGACATGATGAAACTCACGCTGCGCAAATGGCTCGCAGCGGCGGCGCTGTCTGCCTGCCTGCCGCTCGTGCCGCATACCGCGTTCGCGGTGACGGCTCCCGCTGCCAGCCTGCCCGACTTCGCCGACCTGGTCGAGAAGGTCGGGCCGGCCGTCGTGAACATCCGGACAACCGCCAACGTGCCGACGAGCAGCGGCCCGCGCGGGATGCTCCCGCCGGGCTTCGACAACGGCGACATGTCGGAATTCTTCCGGCGCTTCTTCGGCATTCCGTTGCCGCAGGCGCCCGGCAACGGTAGCGGCAATGGCGGCGGCAATCCGAAGAACGCGCCGACGCCGGACAATCCGCCCGACACCGAACAGAATCGCGGCGTCGGCTCGGGCTTCATCGTGTCGGCCGACGGTTACGTGATGACCAATGCGCACGTCGTCGACGACGCGGACACCATCTACGTGACGCTGACCGACAAGCGCGAATTCAAGGCGAAGCTGATCGGCGTCGACGATCGCACGGACGTCGCGGTCGTCAAGATCCAGGCGTCGAACCTGCCGGTCGTCGCGATCGGCGATTCGAACAGGGTGCGCGTCGGCGAGTGGGTCGTCGCGATCGGTTCGCCGTTCGGCCTCGACAACACGGTCACGGCCGGCATCGTCAGCTCGAAGAGCCGCAACACGGGCGACTACCTGCCGTTCATCCAGACCGACGTCGCCGTGAACCCGGGCAACTCGGGCGGCCCGCTGATCAACATGCAGGGCGAGGTGATCGGCATCAACTCGCAGATCTACAGCCGTACCGGCGGCTTCATGGGCATCTCGTTCGCGATTCCGATCGACGAGGCGATGCGCGTGGCCGACCAGCTGAAGGCGACGGGCAAGGTCACGCGCGGCCGGATCGCGGTCGCGATCGGCGAGGTGACGAAGGACGTGGCCGATTCGATCGGGCTGCCGAAGGCCGAGGGCGCGCTCGTCAGCAGCGTCGAGCCGGGCGGTCCGGCCGACAAGGCAGGCATCCAGCCGGGCGACATTATCCTGAAGTTCAATGGCCGTTCGGTCGACACGGCGTCGGACCTGCCGCGCATGGTCGGCGACACGAAGCCCGGCACGAAGGCGACGGTCAGCGTGTGGCGCAAGGGTCAGGCACGCGATCTGCCGATCACGATCGCTGAAACGCCGGCCGAAACGACGGCGAAGGCCGAGCAGCGCAAGAACGCGCCGCAGAAGCCGCGCCAGACCAATTCGCTCGGTCTGACGGTCAGTGACCTGACGGCCGACCAGATGAAGACGCTGAAGCTGAAGAACGGCGTGCAGATCGACGGCGTCGACGGCCCGGCCGCCCGTGCGGGCCTGCAGCGCGGTGACATCGTGCTGCGCGTCGGCGACACCGACATCACGAACGCGAAGCAGTTCGCCGAAGTGACTGCGCAGCTCGATCCGCAGAAGGCGGTTGCGGTGCTGGTGCGGCGTGGCGACAACACGCAGTTCGTGCCCGTGCGGCCGCGCCAGAAGTAACGCGCCGATGTTCACGCTCTACGGCCGCGGCTGGTGCCACCTGTGCGACGACATGCGCGACGCACTGGCGCCGGTGGCGGCCGAATTCGGTGTCGCGGTCGATTACGTCGACATCGACGCCGACGAGGCGCTCGTCGCCCGCTACGACGAGGACGTGCCCGTGCTGCTGTTGGACGGAGCGGAGGTATGCCGCCACCGGTTCGACGACGCCCGGGTGCGCGATGCGCTGACGGCCCGGCGACGAGCCTGACCTGCCTCCGGCGGGCGTCGCTTCGCATGGGGCTCGACCCGGCGGGCGCCCCCGGCGTTGGAAATACCGCCCGGCGAAGGCCTTTTCGGCTAAAATAAGCCGTTTTTTCACCGACTTACAAGGCGTGCTCCGCAGTCGTCGAGCGCGCCTTTTTCGCTTGATCGGCACTGAATGGATCATATTCGCAATTTCTCGATCATCGCCCACATCGACCATGGCAAGTCGACGCTCGCGGATCGCATCATCCAGGTATGCGGCGGCCTCGCCGACCGTGAAATGGAAGCGCAGGTGCTCGACTCGATGGATATCGAGCGCGAGCGCGGCATCACGATCAAGGCGCAAACTGCCGCGCTGTCCTATCGCGCGCGCGACGGCAAGGTCTACAACCTGAACCTGATCGATACGCCGGGGCACGTCGACTTCTCGTACGAGGTCAGCCGTTCGCTGTCCGCGTGCGAAGGTGCGCTGCTCGTGGTCGACGCGAGCCAGGGCGTCGAGGCGCAGACGGTCGCGAACTGCTATACGGCAATCGAGCTCGGCGTCGAGGTCGTGCCGGTGCTGAACAAGATCGACCTGCCGGCCGCGAACCCCGAGAACGCGATCGAGGAGATCGAGGACGTGATCGGCATCGACGCGACCGACGCGACACGCTGCAGCGCGAAGACGGGTCTCGGCGTCGAGGACGTGCTCGAAGCACTGATCGCGAAGGTGCCGCCGCCGAAGGGCGATCCGGCCGCGCCGCTGCAGGCGCTGATCATCGACTCCTGGTTCGACAACTACGTCGGCGTCGTGATGCTCGTGCGTATCGTCAACGGCACGCTGCGTCCGAAGGACAAGATCAAGATGATGGCGACCGGCGCGCAGTATCCGGTCGAGCACGTCGGTGTATTCACGCCGAAGTCGCGCAATCTCGATTCGCTGTCGGCAGGGCAGGTCGGCTTCATCATCGCCGGCATCAAGGAATTGACGGCCGCTAAGGTCGGCGACACCGTCACGCACGCGACCAAGGCGGCCGCCGAGCCACTGCCGGGCTTCAAGGAAGTGAAGCCGCAGGTGTTCGCGGGGCTGTATCCGGTCGAGGCGAACCAGTACGACGCGCTGCGCGAATCGCTCGAGAAGCTGAAGCTGAACGACGCATCGCTGCAGTACGAGCCGGAAGTGTCGCAGGCGCTCGGGTTCGGTTTCCGCTGCGGCTTCCTCGGGTTGCTGCACATGGAAATCGTGCAGGAGCGGCTCGAGCGCGAGTTCGACATGGACCTCATCACGACCGCACCGACGGTCGTCTACGAGGTCGTACAGAGCGACGGCTCGAAGATCATGGTCGAGAACCCGGCGAAGATGCCGGATCCGGGCCGCATCGCCGAAGTCCGCGAGCCGATCGTCACCGTGAACCTGTACATGCCGCAGGACTACGTGGGCTCGGTGATCACGCTGTGCGAGCAGAAGCGCGGCTCGCAGATCAACATGCAGTATCACGGCCGCCAGGTGCAGCTCACGTACGAGATCCCGATGGCCGAGATCGTGCTCGACTTCTTCGATCGCCTGAAGTCGGTGTCGCGCGGCTATGCGTCGATGGACTACGAGTTCAAGGAATACCGTTCGTCGGACGTCGTGAAGGTCGACATGCTGATCAACGGCGACAAGGTCGATGCGCTGTCGATCATCGTGCACCGTTCGCAGTCGCAATATCGCGGCCGTGAAGTCGCCGCGAAGATGCGCGAGATCATTCCGCGCCAGATGTACGACGTGGCGATCCAGGCCGCGATCGGCGCGCACATCGTCGCGCGCGAGAACATCAAGGCGCTGCGCAAGAACGTGCTCGCGAAGTGCTACGGCGGCGACATCTCGCGAAAGAAGAAGCTGCTCGAGAAGCAGAAAGAAGGTAAGAAACGCATGAAGCAGGTGGGTTCGGTCGAGATCCCGCAGGAAGCGTTCCTCGCGATCTTGCGCGTCGAAGACAAATAACAGGACTGATCCTTTTATGAATTTTGCGCTGATTCTTTTTGTGCTCGTCATCTTGACGGGCGTAGCGTGGGTGCTGGACAAACTGGTGTTCCTGCCGCGGCGTCGCAAGGCGGCCGACTCGGCGATCGAGGAGTTCGATCGTCAGCAGTCGCGCATCGACAAGCGCTTCGCGGATGAAAACGCGGCGCAGACGCGTTCGAAGCTGCGCGACGAGAAGCTGCGCCAGCCGTGGTGGCTCGAGTACACGGCGAGCTTCTTCCCGGTGATCCTGGCGGTGTTCGTCGTGCGTTCGTTCGTCGTCGAGCCGTTCAAGATTCCGTCGGGCTCGATGGTGCCGACGCTGCTCGTCGGCGATTTCATCCTCGTCAACAAGTTCGAGTACGGTCTGCGCCTGCCGGTCACGAACACGAAGATTACGCAGGGCAGCCCGCTGTCGCGCGGCGACGTCGTCGTGTTCCGCTATCCGAAGGACGAGTCGGTCGACTACATCAAGCGCGTGATCGGCCTGCCGGGCGATACCGTCGCGTACCAGGACAAGCAGCTCACGATCAACGGCCAGCCGGTGCCCGAAACGCCGCTGCCCGATTTCTTCGACGACGAGCGCCAGAATTACGCGAAGCAGTTCGAGGAAACGATCGGCAACAAGAAGAACGCGATCCTCAACAACCCGGCCGTGCCGCCGTTCGTGATGGGCGCATACGACTACCCGTATCGCGACAACTGCACGTACAACAGCCGCGGCGTGATCTGCAAGGTGCCGCCCGGTCACTACTTCATGATGGGCGACAACCGCGACAACAGCGCGGACAGCCGCTACTGGGGTTTCGTGCCGGACCAGAACATCGTCGGCCGCGCGTTCTTCATCTGGATGAACTTCAGCGACCTGAAGCGCATCGGTTCCTTCAACTGATCGCATTCGACTCACTCGCACTACGCAACGCACGGGCCGCGTCGCGTAGTGCCGAACTACTTTAAGAACCGGCGGTAACACCGCTTCGTCACGCCTTTTGCGTCCGGCCGTGCCGTTTCGGCTCGACCGGGCGCCCGCGTTATACTCCTGCACATGCCCTCATCCCAGTTGGAAAGCCGGCTGCGCTACGAATTTCGCAATGCGGAATTGCTGCGCCAGGCTTTGACCCATCGCAGTCACAGTGCCACGCACAACGAACGGCTCGAGTTTCTCGGCGATTCCGTTCTGAATTGCGCGGTGGCCGCCCTTTTGTTCCAGCGTTTCGGCAAGCTGGACGAAGGCGATCTGTCGCGCGTACGCGCCAACCTCGTCAAACAGCAGTCGCTGTACGAAATCGCTCAGGCCCTGAATATTTCGGACGGGTTGCGGCTGGGCGAAGGCGAGCTGCGCAGCGGCGGGTTCCGCCGCCCGTCGATCCTCGCGGACGCGTTCGAAGCCATCATCGGGGCCGTGTTCCTCGATGGCGGCTTCGAAGCCGCCCAAGGGGTCATCAAGCGCCTCTATATCCCGATTCTCGATCACATCGATCCGCGCACGCTCGGCAAGGACGCGAAGACGCTGCTGCAGGAATACCTGCAGGGGCACAAGATCGCGCTGCCGACCTACACGGTGGTCGCGACGCATGGTGCGGCGCACAACCAGCAATTCGAAGTCGAATGCACGGTGCCGAAGCTCGACGTGAAGGTGTCGGGCTCCGGTGCGAGCCGGCGCGCAGCCGAGCAGGCTGCCGCGAAGAAGGCGCTCGATGAAGTGATGGCGGCCGCGCCGATGTTGGCCGCAAAGCCGAAGCGCTCGAAAAACGCGCGCGGGTCGAAACACGTCGAACCCGAAATCGTGCCGGGCGTGAAGG
Source organism: Burkholderia contaminans (assembly GCF_029633825.1). Taxonomy (NCBI): domain Bacteria; kingdom Pseudomonadati; phylum Pseudomonadota; class Betaproteobacteria; order Burkholderiales; family Burkholderiaceae; genus Burkholderia; species Burkholderia contaminans. The sequence continues at coordinate 2,249,274 of NZ_CP090640.1, forward strand.
GCGTGCAGGAAGCGCTCGACCTGCGCTCGCCGGAGCGGAAGGAACGCGCGGCGGCGCGCGAGGCGAGGGCGGCCGGTGCGGCGCCCGCGGCCACCGCTGCGACCGGTGCCGAGCCGGCAGCGGCGCCGATGGCCGCGATTCGCGCGGCGCATGTCGACGCGGCGGCGGAAAAGGGCGAACGGGCGGCGAAGCCGGCGGCGGACAAGGCTGTCGACAAGCCGGCCGAGCGAGCCGACAAGGCCGCGGAGAAGCCCGTGGAAGCCGTGCCCGCTGCACGCGCAGCCGACAAGCCGGCTGGCCAGGCCGCCGATCCGGCATCGTCGTCCGCCGACAAGTCTTCCGCCGGTACCGACTCCGCTTCGCGTGCGGCTGCGCGCACACGCGACACCGCGGCACCGGATTCCGAGACGCCGCCGGGCGGCGCGAGCCTCGCCGCCGCTCAGGCGCGCGTGGCCGATGCCGACCACTGAATTGCCCATCGATCGTGCCGCGCGCCGCGCGGCCGTTTCCGAACCTGTCTCCCAAACGATATGAACACTCCCGCTCCTACCGGTTTCCGTTGCGGCATGATCGCGATCGTGGGCCGCCCGAACGTCGGCAAGTCGACGTTGATGAACGCACTCGTCGGCCAGAAGATCAGCATCACGTCGCGCAAGGCGCAGACGACCCGCCACCGCATCACCGGCATCAATACGTTCGACGACGCGCAATTCGTGTTCGTCGACACGCCGGGCTTCCAGACCCGCCACAGCACCGCGCTGAACCGTTCGCTGAATCGCGCGGTCACGTCGACGCTCACGTCGGTCGACGTGATCCTGTTCGTGATCGAGGCCGGCCGCTTCGGGCCGGACGACCAGAAGGTGCTCGACCTGATCCCGCCCGGCATGCCGACGCTGCTGATCGCGAACAAGATCGACCGCGTGAACGACAAGGCCACGCTGTTCCCGTTCATGCAGAAGGTGAGCGAGCTGCGCGAATTCACCGAGCTCGTGCCGTTGTCGGCTCAGAAGCCGGAAGACATCAAGCGCCTGCTGGACACGATCAAGCCGTACCTGCCGGAAGGCGAGCCGATCTACGGCGAGGACGAGCTGACCGACCGCAGCTCGCGTTTCCTCGCCGCCGAAATCCTGCGCGAGAAGGTGTTCCGCTGGACCGGCGACGAATTGCCGTACACGAGCACCGTGCTGATCGACAAGTTCGAGGAGGAAGGGCGCCTGAAGCGTATCTTCGCGACGATCCTCGTCGAGCGCGATTCGCACAAGGCAATGGTGATCGGCAAGAAGGGCGAGAAGCTCAAGCAGATCAGCACCGAGGCGCGGATGGACATGGAGAAGCTGTTCGACGGCCCCGTGTACCTCGAGACCTTCGTGAAGGTGAAGAGCGGCTGGGCCGACAACGAGGCGGGGCTGCGCGCCTATGGGTACGAATGACGCGCTGACGTCGACCGAAGACGCGGTGACGGCCGGCGCGAACGACGCGCCGCTGCCGGCACCGCCTGAACCGCCGCGCAAGGCGCGGCGCGCGACGTCACGCACGTCCGATTTCCGTGTCGCCGAGCAGCCGGCGTACGTGCTGCACAGTTATCCCTATCGGGAAACGAGCCTGATCATCGACGTGCTGACGCGCGATCATGGCCGGCTCGCGCTCGTCGCGAAGGGCGCGAAACGCCCGCACTCCGCGTTGCGCGGCGTACTGCAGACCTTTCAGCCGCTGCTGCTGTCCTGGTCGGGCAAATCCGAGGTGCGCACGCTGACGGGTGCCGAATGGGTAGGAGGGATGCTGCCGCTCGGCGGAGACGGGCTCTTGTGCGGTTTCTACGCGAACGAACTGCTCGTGAAGTTCTGCGCCCGCGAAGATCCGCAGCCGCCGCTCTTCAATCATTACGTGCTGACCCTCACGCGCCTTGCGCACGGCGAACCCGCGGTGCAGGTGCTGCGCTCGTTCGAGCGCGTGCTGCTGCGCGAGACGGGCTACGCAATGGCGCTGAACCGGACGGTCGCGCGCCGCGCGGTCGAGCCTGACCGTCGCTACGTGTTCGATCCCGAGCGTGGCGTGCGCAATGCGGACGACGAAGTCCCGTCGCACTGGCCGGTCATTTCCGGACAGACGTTGCTCGACATGGAGCAGGACGATTACCATCGAGCCCAGACGGTTGCGCAAAGCAAGACGCTGATGCGCTTCCTGCTGAACACCTATCTCGGCGGTACGCCGCTTGCCACGCGTCAGATCCTGATCGACCTGCAAAACCTATGAGCTTTTTCCTGACAACGCCCACCGCCATCGACCTCGGCGTCAACATCGACCACGTCGCGACGCTGCGCAATGTGCGCGGCACGACCTATCCCGATCCGATCCGCGCGGCGCTCGCCGCCGAAGAAGCCGGTGCGGATGCGATCACGCTGCACCTGCGCGAAGATCGCCGCCACATCGTCGATGCGGATGTGCGCAAGCTGCGCCCGTTGCTGAAGACGCGCATGAACCTCGAATGCGCGGTGACTGCCGAGATGCTCGATATCGCATGCGAAGTGCGTCCGCACGACGCGTGCCTCGTGCCCGAGAAGCGCGAGGAACTGACGACCGAAGGCGGTCTCGATGTCGCCGGCCACTTCGAAGCCGTGCGTGCGGCATGCCAGCAGCTTGCCGACGTGGGTGTGCGCGTGTCGCTGTTCATCGACCCGGACGAGACGCAGATCCGTGCCGCGCACGAAGCGGGCGCGCCGGTGATCGAGCTGCATACGGGCCGTTACGCCGAAGCGCACGACGAAGCCGAGCAGCAACGCGAATACGAGCGCATCGTCGCGGGCGTTCAGGCCGGCGCGCAGCTCGGCCTGAAGGTCAACGCCGGCCACGGCCTGCACTACACGAACGTGCAGCAGATCGCCGCGATCGACGGCATCGTCGAACTGAACATTGGCCACGCGATCGTCGCGCACGCGATTTTCGCGGGCTGGGACAACGCGGTGCGCGAAATGAAGGCGATCATGGTCGCCGCACGCGTTGCCGCGCTGCATGGCGGCGCGCGCTGAAGATGAATTGCCGCTGCGCGTCGCGCGTCATGCCTGACCCGGCCCGGCCGGGTCGTACCGGCGCGTACTGACATGGCGATCTACGGCATCGGTACCGACATCGCCCAGGTGAGCCGCATCGCGGCCGTGCTCGAACGCACGGGCGGCCGGTTTGCCGAGAAGGTGCTGGGCCCCGACGAGCTGCGCGTGTTCCATGCGCGCCGTGCCCGCTCCGAGGCGCGCGGCATCGCGTTCCTCGCGACGCGCTTTTCCGCGAAGGAAGCGTTCTCGAAGGCGATCGGGCTCGGCATGCACTGGCCGATGACGTGGCGTGCGCTGCAGACCCTCAACCATCCGAGCGGCGAGCCGTACGTGGTTGCGTCGGGCGAGCTGGCCGACTGGCTTGCCGCCCGTGGCATCACGGCGCGCGTGACGGTCAGCGACGAACGCGACTACGCGGTGTCGTTCGTGGTCGCCGAGACGGACGCTGCGCCTGCACCTGTTTCCCGAACCTCCTCCTGACGGAATTCCCGATTCGTTGACGTCCTCATCCACCTAAAGGCAGTTGATTCCCACACCTGGCGATGCACGTCCGCATCGGAGAATGTTCAGCGCAGCGTTGGTATCCCGATCATGCTCGACACCACAGTCACTGCAGGCCCACTCTCTTATTCTCAGTCCCGCGATACCTTTCGGCCGCGTCGAGCTGTCTTTCGATCCGCACGCCGAACAGGACTGGGTCGAACCGCTTTCGTCGACTTCCTCGAACGTGACTCCGTGCGCGATCGCTTTGTAGCGGAGCTTGTTTCGGAAGGACGACCAGGATGCGTCGTAAACGCTCCTCGCCATCCTGGTTCTGGCGAGTTTGGCGGCAGACACGTTGCCGACCACGATGTAATCGAAACGCCGCACCAGATCGAGCGCGAGCTTGTGTTGGAAATCGGTGCGGGCGTTCGCGACCTTCGCGCGCAGCTTCGCGATATGCCGCTTGTGTTTGCGCGCCCGTTGCGCTTTCGCGAGCTTTTCGGCCGCGCATCGACCGAACCGATCGTTAGGCAGCTTCTCACCGGTCGAAAGTGTGGCGAAGTCTTTCAGGCCGAGATCAATGCCGACACCGGAACGAATCGGTCGGGCGTGAACATCGGGCATTTCGATCACGATATTCAGAAACCAATTGCCGCGCGCGTCTTGCGCAAAGCTGGTTCCGTCCTTGATCTTGCCTTCGGGAAGCGGGCGGCTGTTGAACACGCGAAACGTGTTACCGGCAAAACGAAACGCGTCGCCCTCGCGTTTCAGATCACGGCCCTTCAGCGGCACCCAACCGAGCGATTTCCTGCTGCGATAGCGCAGCCAAGGGCGCCGGTGCTGGCTGCGAGACTTCGCGTATTGTTCGCACGTTGCGTTGACGGTGCCCGAGTGGATGCCGAGTTCCTTGCTGCTACCCGTGGTCGGCACATTCAAATCAAAACCCGTTGGCCACCTCTTGTTCCACTTGGGCGCGTGCTTCTGCGTGTCGTTGCAGAAGTGCCAGACGTAGTTCACTGCACGGCTCTGCTTGTTAAGCAGTCTGTTGAGCGATTTCACCCGGTAGCGGTAGACGAGAATCGTACCGGTGATCCTAATCTGTGGAAGAAGCTGCCTGTCAACGGCACTCCTTTCCTTCCCGCTATGAGTTGCGGGGTTTCTCCGAGCAAATCTTTATGAAAACGACTCCCGGCCCGGTCATGCTCGACGTCGTCGGCACGACCCTGTCGCGCGACGATGCGCGGCGCCTCGCGCATCCGAATACCGGCGGCGTGATCCTGTTCGCGCGGCACTTCCAGAACCGCGCGCAACTGACCGCGCTGACCGACGCGATCCGCGCGGTGCGCGAAGACATCCTGATCGCCGTCGATCACGAGGGCGGGCGCGTGCAGCGTTTCCGCACCGACGGCTTCACGGTGCTGCCCGCGATGCGCCGCCTCGGTGAGCTGTGGGACCGCGACGTGCTGCTCGCGACGAAGGTCGCCACGGCCGTCGGCTACATCCTGGCCGCCGAGCTGCGCGCATGCGGGATCGACATGAGCTTCACGCCCGTGCTCGACCTCGACTACGGGCACTCGAAAGTGATCGGCGATCGCGCATTCCATCGCGATCCGCGCGTCGTCACGCTGCTCGCGAAGAGCCTGAATCAGGGGCTGTCGCTCGCCGGGATGGCAAATTGCGGCAAGCATTTCCCGGGGCACGGCTTCGCGGAGGCCGACTCGCACGTCGCGTTGCCGACCGACGACCGTCCGCTCGACGCGATCCTCAAGCAGGACGTCGCACCGTACGACTGGCTCGGCCTGTCGCTGTCCGCGGTGATTCCCGCGCACGTGATCTACACGCAGGTCGACAAGCGGCCGGCCGGTTTCTCGCGGGTGTGGCTGCAGGACATCCTGCGCGGCCGGCTCGGCTTCACTGGCGCGATCTTCAGCGACGACCTGTCGATGGAGGCCGCGCGCGAAGGCGGCACGCTCACGCAGGCGGCCGACGCCGCGCTCGCGGCCGGTTGCGACATGGTGCTCGTCTGCAACCAGCCGGACGCGGCCGAGGTCGTGCTGAACGGGCTGAAAGCACGGGCAACGGACGAGTCGGTGCGACGCTTCAAGCGGATGCGTGCGCGCGGCAAGGCGTTCAAGTGGGACAAGCTGATCGTGCAGCCCGAGTATCTGCAGGCGCAGGCGCTGTTGAGCAGCGCATTGGCCTGAGCGGGGAGGGGATGGCGCGGTCTGCGCCGTTCCGGTCACCGAAACAAGAAAGCCGCGCAATCGCGCGGCTTTTTTATGCATTGCTACCGGTGCGAACCGGGCAGCTTCAGGCGTCAAGCAGGTTGACGACGTGCGCTTTAGTGCAACTAACGGTCAAACCCTGCCAGCGCCTTCGAGCATCGCCGCCCGCTCAGTTCACCTTCATCCGCTGCAGCTTGTTGTACAGCGTCTTCGGGCTGATGCCGAGCAGCGTTGCGGCGCGGTGGCGCGTGCCGCCGACGGCATCGAGCGTCGCGCGGATCAGCAGATCCTCGACGTCTGACAGCGGCGTGCCGACCTTGATCTGCACGCTGCTGCCGTTCAGTGCGGCGCCGGCCGAGAAGCTCGGCTCGCCCGCGCGCAGCGTCTCGATGAAATCGCCCGATGCGTCGTACGCGAAGCGCACGCGCTCCTGCAACTCGCGCACGTTGCCCGGCCATTCGTAGGACAGGCATTCGCGCACGAAGCCCGGCGCCGCGCGCTTGTCGGTCGTGCTGCGGCCGGTTGCGCGCGCGTCGCGGTTCAGTTCGTCGATCAGCGCGTCCGCGATCGCGAGCGCGTCGCCGTCGCGCTCGCGCAGCGGCGGCATCGTGATCGACGCCGCATCGAGGCGCAGCCACAGATCCTCGCGCAGCGTGCCGTTCGCGACTGCTTCGCGCGCCGGGCGGCGCGTGGTCGCGATCAGCCGGAAATCGCTCGTGATCGAACTCGTGCCGCCGATCCGCATGAAGTTCTGCGAATCGAGCGCATGCAGCAGGGCTTCCTGCAGCACGAGCGGCAGTGCGGTGATCTCGTCGAGAAACAGCGTGCCGCCGCCGGCCTGTTCGAACAGGCCTGATTCGCGGCGCTCGGCGCCGTCGAACGCGCCGCGCTCATGGCCGAACAGCACGCTGTCGAGCGACGCACCATGCCGGCCGGCCTGCGCGATCGTCCGGCAGTCGAACGACACGAACGGCCCCTTGCGGCGCCGGCTCAGGTCGTGCAGCGTGCGCGCGGCCAGCTTCTTGCCGGTACCGGCTTCGCCCGAGAACAGCACGGCCGTTTCGGTGCGCGCGTTGTGCTCGATCATGTCGTACACGTGCTGCATCGCGTCGCTGCGGCCGACCAGCGCGCCGAAGCGGCCGAGATGGCGCAGCGAGGCGCGCAACGACTGCACTTCGTCGATCAGTTCGTACGGACGCGGGATCCGCGCGAGCAGGCTGCGCAGGCGCGGGATGTTGATCGGCTTCAGCAGGTAGTCCCAGATGCCGTGACGCAGGCCCTCGATGGCGCTCTCGACCGTCGCATTGCCGGTCAGCACGATGACGGGCAACGAGCCGTTCGGCTGTTGCTGCGGCAGGTGCTGGAGCAGGTCGAACCCGCTGCCGTCCGGCAGGTTGAGGTCGACGAGAACGACGTCGGGAATCGAGCGGCCGAGCGCCGTGCGTGCTTCGGCGAGCGACGTGGCCGTGTCGACCGAGAAGCCGTCTGCGGCGAGCAGCGCGGTGAGGCCGGACAGACTGTTGGGATCGTCTTCGACAATCAGGGCGTGTGGCATGGTGGACGCGAGTCGAGTCAAGAGAGGCGGGCTGTCGGCCGTCGGGGCCGCAGCCGCATGTCAGATTAAAAACTGATTTTATGCCCCGCTGAACGCGTCACGAGCATTATTTCTCCGGCGCTATAAAACAGTTACCGATGATACAAATTGAATATCTTTACCGGTGGCTTTTGTGCTTTACATGAGCCTGACTCTCGCCCGGTTGTTGGCGCCGGACAAACAAAAAGCGCCCCGAAGGGCGCTTTGTTCGATGCGGGTACCGCTGGCGATTACGCGCGGCTGCGGTATTCGTTCGTACGCGTATCGATTTCGATCTTGTCGCCGGTGTTGCAGAACAGCGGCACTTGCAGTTCGAAGCCCGTTGCGAGCTTGGCGTTCTTCAGCACCTTGCCCGACGACGTGTCGCCCTTGACTGCCGGCTCCGTGTAGGTGATCTCGCGAACGAGGACCGTCGGCAGTTCGACCGAGATCGCCTTTTCGTTGTAGAACACGACTTCGCAAGCCATGCCGTCTTCGAGGTAGTTCAGCGCTTCGCCCATCATTTCCGCTTCGACTTCGAACTGGTTGTAGTCGGCGTCCATGAACACGTACATCGGATCGGCGAAGTACGAGTACGTCACTTCCTTGCGGTCGAGCACGACGACGTCGAACTTGTCGTCAGCCTTGTAGACCGCTTCCTGGCCTGCGTTCGTCAGCAGGTTCTTCATCTTCATCTTGACGACGGCGGAGTTGCGGCCCGACTTGTTGTATTCAGCCTTGGCGATGACCCATGCGTCGCTGCCGATCTGCACGACGTTGCCTACGCGGAGTTCCTGTGCGGTTTTCATAAAAAACTGTCCTGATCAAATCAAATAAATAGGTGCCTGAGCGTTGCGCAACGGCTGACGGCGCAAGCGGTGCGTTCCGGTGGACGCCAAAAGCGAGCGCTTGCCTGGTCAGCCGTCGGATAACCGCTTATTTTAACTGAGATTTTGCGTATTCCGCCAGCTTTCCGGCGAGATCGCCGACGGCCGCGAGCGCATCGGCCCAGCGGGCCGCGTTGGCGTCCAGTGCGGCGCGGTGCTGCCAGAAATCGGCCCAGTCGGGTGTGCCGACGCCGTTCCATGCGTGCCAGAACCGCTCGAGCGCCGCGCGCGGCGCATCGGCGAGGCCGGCTGACAGGTGTGCGAGCGCGGCGTCGAGCTTTGGCAGGTGCACGTCGTCGGCCTGCGGGTAGATGTGCCACACGAACGGTTTGCGGGCCCACTGCGCCCGGACGAACGAATCCTCGCCGCGCACGAAATTGACGTCGGCCACCCACAGCAACGGATCGTAGTCGGCCTGGGGGACGAACGCGAGCCCATGCGCCGTCAGGTTGCCGCTGCGCGCATGCATGCCCGCGCCGAACGACTCGACCCCGAAAAAACGCGCGACCGCAGGCGACACGCGGCCGGCCGGTACGAGTGCGACGACCGGCGTCGGGCCGTCGCGCCACTGTGCGAGCAGCGCGTCGACGGCCGGATTCTCGTACGCGAACAGGCTGACGACGGTCGTGCCCGGGGCAGGCGCCGGGCCGCCGGTCGCGCGCCGCCACCAGGCGTCGCGTGCCGCCGCGTCGGTTTCGAAGGCCGCGCGGCGTGCATCGAGATCGTGCTCCTTCAGGACGCCGCCGGTGCCGGCAGACAGGCCCGGGAAGAAAAACGTCTTCAGCAGCGGGTAGCGCGGATGCGGCGATGGCCGCAGATGGAAATCGGCGACCCAGTCCTCGGCGCTCAGGTATTCGAGATTGATCCACACGGGACGCCGTTCGCGGCGCGCCATCGCCGCGAGATACGCGCCGGGCAACTCGCACGCGAACGCTTCGATCACGACATCGGCAATCTCCAGCGCGTCGCCGACTTCCGCATGCCAGTGCTCGATCACGATCGCATCGACCGTCTGCCGCCCCGCGTCGGGATCGACCCCGGGCAGCAGGCGCGCGAACGTGCGCAGGTCGTCGACGAACAGGCGAACCTGCCAGCCGTGCTCGTGCGCGAGCTGGCGCGCGACGCGCCAGCAGACGCCGATGTCGCCGAAATTGTCGACCACTGTACAGAAGAGGTCGCAGGCGATCGGTTCGCCCGGCGCGAGCGGCGTAGCAGGCAGGGGGGCAGCGGGGGTGCGGGACATCGAAGCGGGCCGGTGAATGCTCTAAACTGGCGATTCTAATAGACCCGTTCCGCGTTACAAGGCGCCCGGATCACGCATGACATCCCCTGAAGCTTCCGATACCCCGTTCGAACCGAAGAAGATCCTTGCGCAGTTGCCGCACATGCCCGGCGTCTATCGCTATTACGACACGGCGGGCGCCGTGCTCTATGTCGGCAAGGCACGCGACCTGAAGAAGCGCGTTTCGAGCTATTTCACGAAGACGCAGCTGTCGCCGCGCATCGCGATGATGGTCACGCGCATCGCGCGCATCGAGACGACCGTCACGCGCTCGGAGGCCGAGGCGCTGCTGCTCGAGAACAACCTGATCAAGGCGCTCGCGCCGCGCTACAACATCCTGTTTCGCGACGACAAGTCGTATCCGTACCTGAAGCTCACCGCGCACCGCTTTCCGCGCATGGCCTACTACCGCGGCTCGGTCGACAAGCAGAACCAGTATTTCGGACCGTTCCCGAGCGCCTGGGCCGTGCGCGAGAGCATCCAGATCCTGCAGCGCGTGTTCCAGCTGCGCACCTGCGAGGATTCGGTCTTCAACAACCGCACGCGGCCGTGCCTGCTGCACCAGATCGGGCGCTGCACGGCGCCGTGCGTCGGCGCGATCTCCGACGAGGACTACGCCATCGACGTCTCGAACGCCGCGCGCTTCCTGCTCGGCCGGCAGTCCGAAGTGATGAAGGAGCTCGAGCAGAAGATGCACGCATTCGCGGCCGAGCTGAAATTCGAGCAGGCGGCGGCCGTGCGCAACCAGATGAGCTCGCTCGCGACGGTGCTTCACCAGCAGGCGATCGAGGTCGGCAGCGACAGCGACGTCGACATCCTGGCCGTCGTCGCACAGGGCGGGCGCGTGTGCGTGAATCTCGCGATGGTGCGTGGCGGCCGGCATCTCGGCGACAAGGCGTACTTCCCGACGCACGTCGAAAGCGCGCTGACGCTCGCCGAGGGCGGGATCGGCGACGAGTCCGAGCTGGCGGAGGCGGTCGATGCGTCCGCCGACGCATTGCCCGACCTGCCCGCGGAAGAGTCCGGCCGCACGCGCGGTGACGCGGCGGCGTCGGTCGAGGCCGAAGTGCTCGACGCGTTCATCGCGCAGCACTATCTCGGCAACCGCGTGCCGCCCGTGCTGGTCGTGAGCCATGCGCCCGCGAGCCGCGACCTGCTCGAGCTGCTGTCCGAGCAGGCCGGCCACAAGGTGTCGCTGGTGCGGCAGCCGCAGGGGCAGCGGCGTGCGTGGTTGTCGATGGCCGAGCAGAATGCGCAGATTGCGCTCATGCGGCTGCTGTCCGAGCAGGGCTCGCAGCAGGCGCGCACGCGTGCGCTCGCGGAGACGCTCAGCTACGAATGCGACGATCTCGCGACGCTGCGGATCGAATGCTTCGACATCAGCCATACGATGGGCGAGGCAACACAGGCGTCGTGCGTGGTCTACCACCATCACAAGATGCAGTCGGGTGAATACCGCCGCTACAACATCACCGGGATCACGCCGGGCGACGATTACGCGGCGATGCGGCAGGTGCTCACGCGCCGCTACGAGAAGATGGTCGAGCAGGCCGCGCAGGCGGCGGCCGCCGACGATGCGGCCGGCATCGACGGCGAGTCGACGCGCCAGGCCGAAGCGTCGAGCCTGTTGCCGAACATCGTGCTGATCGACGGCGGCAAGGGGCAGGTCGAAATCGCGCGCCAGGTGTTCACCGAGCTCGGCCTCGACACGTCGATGCTGGTCGGCGTCGCGAAAGGCGAAGGGCGCAAGGTCGGCCTCGAGACGCTCGTGTTCGCGGACGGCCGCACACCCCTCGAACTCGGCAAGGAAAGCGCCGCGCTGATGCTCGTCGCGCAGATCCGCGACGAGGCGCACCGCTTCGCGATCACCGGCATGCGTGCCAAGCGGGCGAAGGCGCGCCAGACATCGCGGCTCGAGGAGCTCGAGGGTGTCGGCGCGAAGCGCCGGCAGCGGCTGCTCGCGCGGTTCGGCGGGTTGCGCGGCGTGGTTGCCGCGAGCGTCGAGGAACTCGCGAGCGTCGAGGGCATCTCGCACGCGCTCGCCGAGCAGATCTACAAGCAGCTTCACTGACGCGGCCGTGCGGCCGGCTGCCTTGCCAGCGTTCTTGTGGCAGGCCGGTCGACACGGCACAATTGCGAATCCTTTACTGTCCCGCATGCCATGCCGTTCAATTTCCCGATTTTCCTGACGTGGGTACGGATCGTGCTGATTCCGCTCGTCGTCGGCGTGTTCTACCTGCCGGACACGGTGATGGGCGGCGCGCACCGCAACCTCGCGGCGGCGGCGATCTTCATTCTTGCGGCGCTGACCGACTGGTTCGACGGCTATCTGGCCCGCAAGTGGAACCAGACGTCGTCGTTCGGCGCATTTCTCGATCCGGTGGCGGACAAGCTGATGGTGACGGCCGCGCTGCTGATCCTCGTGCAGATTTCGCGGGTCGACGCGGCAATCGCACTCGTGATCGTCGGCCGCGAGATCGCGATTTCGGCGCTGCGCGAGTGGATGGCGCAGATCGGCGCGTCGAAGAGCGTCGCGGTGAACCAGCTCGGCAAGTTCAAGACTGCATGCCAAATGGTCGCAATTCCGATGCTGCTGTTCTACGCTCCGCTGCCGCTCGGTATCGCGACGATCGACACGCGTGTGTGGGGCGAATGGCTGATGTATCTTGCCGCGGTGCTGACGATCTGGTCGATGCTGTACTACATGAAGCTCGCATGGCCGCAGATTCGCGAGCGCGGCGGCGCGTGATGGGGCCGGTCGAGCAGGTTTTTGTAAAAAGGGCTGGAAAAGCCCTTGACACACGAATGTGCCTTCGACATAATCTCGCTTCTCCGCTGCACGACGAAGTAAGTGTGTGACGGGGAAGCGGTAGCGCAGCAATACGCGGGAGTAGCTCAGTTGGTAGAGCGCAACCTTGCCAAGGTTGAGGTCGCGAGTTCGAGACTCGTCTCCCGCTCCAGATTTTTTTGGCAGCGTGTTGTACGGCAAAGCGCTGCAGATGCAGGACACATGCGGGAGTAGCTCAGTTGGTAGAGCGCAACCTTGCCAAGGTTGAGGTCGCGAGTTCGAGACTCGTCTCCCGCTCCAGATTTTTCTGGCAGCGTGTTGTACGGCGAAGCGCTGCAGATGCAGGACAATGCGGGAGTAGCTCAGTTGGTAGAGCGCAACCTTGCCAAGGTTGAGGTCGCGAGTTCGAGACTCGTCTCCCGCTCCAAGTAATGGGGAAGCCAAGCTTCCCTTTTTATTTGATGGACTTTCGGTCCTCGAATAAAAAATCTGTCGCTTGCCTCACGGCATTCGTACAGTCCGCTTTTGGCGCGATAGCAAAGCGGTTATGCAGCGGCCTGCAAAGCCGTTTAGGCCGGTTCGACTCCGGCTCGCGCCTCCAGAAAAAGCCCCGCTTCGGCGGGGCTTTTCTTTTTCTGCGTCCGGTTCGGAGGGGGGGCGGGTGCGGTAGCATGGCGCGATCAGCGGGCGTTCGAGTCCTGCACGAGACGCCGAGGCGATCGATGGCGAAACCAGGTGAAGCGAATTGACCACCCCGGGCTTGAAGTGAGAGCGGCGCGGCTAGCCGATTGCGCCGCAATCGCGAGGCTGCTGTGCCAGCTTGGATAAGAGGCAACGCCCGCGCTGATTCACGAAAAATTGCAGTCGTTCGCCGACAAGCCAGGTGACCGGGTATGTGTGGCAACGATGGGCGGCGAGGTGGTCGGCAGCATCAGCCTGCACATCCTGCCGCTCTTTCATGCAGCCGGAAATCTCGGGCGCATCACGAGCATGGTCGTCGACGAGCGTTACAGGGGATGCGGAATTGGCGGTGCACTGATGGCGACTGCAGAACGTTGGTTCGAGAGCGGCCGATGTGTGAAGCTGGAGGTGACGAGTGGCGATCAACGCCCGGACGCTCACCGTTTTTATGCGCATCATGGTTTCGTGCGAGACGGGCAGCGGCTCTCCCGGAAAATGCATCCGTAGCGCATGCCTAAAAGCAAAAGCCCGGTGTGAGCGGACTTTTTTGGTTTCAGCGGTTGAAGCGCGATGCTCGAACGGGCTTCGGCTGTGCGATGCCGCTCGTTTGTCGCGCGCTTCGCTCAACCATCCACCGGCTGCGCCGGCGTGTCGAGCGTCAACTGATAGAACGCCGCGTCGAGCCACCGGCCGAACTTGAATCCCGCCTGCGTGATCGTGCCCGAGTGCACGAATCCCAGCTTCGTATGCAGTGCGATGCTTCCTGCGTTGGTTGCGTCGATGCAGCCGACCACCACGTGCACCTGTGCTTCGCGCGCGCGCCGGACCACTTCGCGCAGCAGCACCTCGCCCAGCCCGCGGCCGCGCTGGTCGCGATGCACGTACACGCTGTGTTCGACCGTGTACTTGAAGGCGGGAAACGCGCGGAACGTGCCCCAGCTCGCAAAGCCCAGCAGCGTGCCCGATGCATCCACCGCGCCGATGACCGGGAAGCCGCCCGCGCGCTTCGCCGCGAACCATGCGACCATCGCTTCCGGCGGACGCGGCTTGTAGTCGTACAGCGCGGTGGAGTTCGCGATCGCGTCGTTCAGGATCTCGAGAATGGCCGGTGCGTGCTCGGCCTCGCTGCAATCGATCAGGCGCACGTCGTCGCGCTGTTTCGGGGAATTCATACCGGCTCCTGTAGGCAACAAATAGGGCGCGCGCATTGCTGCTGCGACGACGCGCTCATCAGAGGTTCCGCACGCCGGCGGCAGCAGGCGCATCGCAGATCGCGACGACATAGCGGGCGGCATGCGGCGACGGATTGCTGAAAATCAGCGGCCGGTCGAGCCGCATGGCCAGGCAGTCGCCTTCGTTAAGTTCGTGAAGCGCGTCGCCGAACGTGACGTCGACGCGGCCGCTGATCACCCACACCTGCTGATGCAGCGCGCTTTCGCGTCCGCCGCTGTCGTACGCGACGCGTGCACCGGGCGGGAAATCCACCTCGACGAGCTGGATCGGCGACGGCCAGCCGGCCGGGGAGAGGTTGCGGCGCACATAGCCGGACGCAGGGTCTCGCCATTCGGCCTGCTGCGCGCGGCGGGCCAGCGGCTGCGCGGGCGTGTCGTCCTGGTCGCCGCCGAACAGCCCGGCCAGCGACACGCCGAGCCCGGCCGCGAGCTTGTCGAGCACGACGGCCGTCGGGCTGGCCGACGCGCGTTCGATGAGCGAGATCATCGAACGGCTGACGCCCGAGCGCGCGGCCAGCGCGTCGAGCGTGTAGCCTCGCACGGTGCGCAGGTCGCGTACGCGCCGGGCGATGCGTTCGTTGATGCCGGTGTCGTCGGCAACGGCGGTGGCTGATTCTTTCATGATGGATTTATTTTCCAGCAAACTGGAATTCGATGTCAACGGTATCGATCCCAGGCGGCTCGACGGAATTCGAACGGCTTGCCCGGCAGTCGTGCACGGCGTAATATACGAATTGACTACGTTTCGTTTAATTGGGGATATATGGGCATCATCAAGATTTCCGAGCACATGCACGAGCGGCTGCGCTCGACCAGCACGGCGCTGAGCCGCTCGATCAATGCGCAGGCCGAACACTGGCTGCGGGTCGGGATGCTGGCGGAACTCAATCCGGCGCTGTCCTATGGCGACATCTGCCGGATGCTGATCGAGGCCGAAGCACGGGGCGGTGAGACGGGGCCGGCGGAACCGGTCGAGCACGGCATCGAGCAGGTGGCGTAATGGCGAAACGAGAGATCCCGATCCGCGGTGCCGCGGAAATCGCCAAGTCGCGCGAAGCCGCGAAGCTCGCGTCGCAGGTGCTGACGATGATCACCGAGCACGTGAAGCCGGGTGTCACCACCGACGAACTGGACGTGCTCTGCCGCGAATACATCGTCGACGTGCTTGGCGCGATCCCGGCGAACATCGGCTACCACGGCTATCCGAAGACGCTGTGCACGTCGGTCAACCACGTGGTGTGCCACGGCATTCCGACGTCGCGGCCACTGCGCGACGGCGACATCGTGAACCTCGACATCGCGGTGATCAAGGACGGCTGGTTCGGCGATACGAGCCGCATGTATTTCGTCGGCGAACCGAACGAGCTCGCACGACGCCTCGTCGCGACGACCTATGAGGCGATGCACGCGGGCATTCGCGCGGTGCGTCCGGGTGCGACGCTCGGCGACGTCGGCTACGCGATCCAGCAGGTCGCGCATCGCGAAGGCTTCAGCGTGGTTCGCGAATACTGCGGGCACGGCATCGGCGATGTCTATCACGACGAACCGCAGGTGCTTCACTACGGCCGTCCGGGCACCGGCGTGCCGCTTCGGCCGGGGATGATCTTCACGATCGAGCCGATGCTCAACGCGGGCAAGCGCGACACGCGCATGCTGGCGGACGGCTGGACGGTCGTCACGAAGGACCATTCGCTGTCGGCCCAGTGGGAGCACATGGTCGTCGTGACGGAAACGGGCTTCGAGGTGCTGACCGAAGACGCGAAGCCGCAGGCGTTCCCGGCGCTGTCGGGCACGCACGCCGCCTGATACCTGCAGGGCGCCACGAAGGGTGGTGCGGTAGCACAGTGGAACGGGCCCCTTTGCGGGGCCCGTTTCGTTTTCGTTCGAGGTTGCGCGGTGCGCGCGATTTACGCGCGAACGCGGCGACCGGTTGTTCGGTGGAGGCGCGCGGCCAGGCCGCCGCTCAACCGCGCGCCTTCTGCCATGCGTGTTCGACGAACACGCGGCACAGCGCTTCCATCCCCTTGCGGTCTTCGTCGTCGAAGCGCGCGGCGACCGGGCTGTCGACGTCCCACACGCCGAACAGCGTGCCGTCGGCGGCCACCAGTGGCACGACGATTTCCGACTCCGATGCGGCGTCGCACGCGATATGGCCGGGGAAGTCATGCACGTCGCGCACGACCTGCGTCTCGCGCGTCTGCGCGGCCGTGCCGCACACGCCCTTGCCGAGCGCGATCCGCACGCAGGCGGGCTTGCCCTGGAACGGCCCGACCACGAGTTCCGTCCCGTCGAAGAAGTAGAAGCCGGCCCAGTTGAGACGGTCGAGCGAGTGGTAGACCAGCGCGGAGAAGTTGGCCGCGTTCGCGGTCAGGTCGCGTTCGGATTCGACGAGCGCGCGAGCTTGCTCGACGAGCGTCGCGTATTGATCGGCCTTGGAGGCGTTGGGGTCGTTGGACAGCGTGAACATGGCGGGAAAGCGATCAGGGTTGTGAAATGCGCGATGCGCGTACCGCAGTCTACGGCACGCGCGCCGGGTTTGCAGCGGCCGGTCACGCGTGAAGCGGCGCGCTCAATCGGGTTCGAGTTCGGCAAACCGCTCCGCGAGAAAATCCAGCAGGGCACGCACCGCGGGCAGCAACCCCCGGCGCGACGCGAACACCGCGTGCACGATTTCGCGGCGCGGCGCCCAGTCGGGCAGCACGATCACCAGCTCGCCGCGCGCGACCTCATCGCGCACCATCATCGTCGGCAACTGCACGATGCCGACGCCTGCCACGGCCGCCGCGCGCAGCGCGAGCATGCCGCCCGTCACGAAGCGCGGCTGGTGATGAATTTCCGCGTGAGCGCCGTCGGGCCCGCGCAGCCGCCACACGTGCGCGGACTGAGGGGCGCCGTGATCCAGGCTCGGCAGGCGCGCGAGATCGGCGGGAACGGCCGGGGCACCCTGCTCGCGCAGCAGAGCCGGGCTTGCGACAAGGCACTGGCCGCGCTCGGCCAGCACGCGCAGCGCGAGATCGCTGTCTTCGAGCGGCGGCGGGCGTACGCGGATCGCGACGTCGATCCCTTCGCCGACCACGTCGACGCGCCGGTTGGTCGCTTCCAGATGAATCTCGACGCGCGGGCACGCGACCATGAACGCGGCGATCATCGTGCCGACCAGCGAATCGAGCAGCACGATCGGGCAACTGACGCGCACGATGCCGCGCGGCTCCTCGTGCAGCAGCGCGATCGCTTCGTCGGCGGCATCGGCCTCGACGAGCATCGCGCGGCAATGCGCGTAATAGGTCTGGCCGACGTCGGTAACCGTGAAGCGGCGCGTCGAGCGCTGGATCAGCCGCATCCCGAGCCGCGCCTCGAGCAGCGCGATGCGTCGGCTCAGCTTCGATTTCGGCATGTCCAGCGCCCGCCCGGCCGGTGCGAAGCCGCCGTGTTCGACGACCTGCACGAAGTAGTAGAGATCGTTCAGATCCCGCGCTTTATCGTTCATGAAATGGAACGCTGAGTGCGATTTTGGCAGTCTACCGGATCGATCGTTCCACCACTATATTTCTACCCAGGATGCGAAACACGTGTTTCGCCGCAATTCGGAGAAGGCAATGAAGAAGATCCAGGGTGTGTACAGTGCGCCGCGCGGCCATTGGGTCGGCGACGGTTTCCCGGTGCGTTCGATGTTCAGCTACCAGTCCCACGGCGCGCACCTGAGCCCGTTCCTGCTCCTCGACTACGCCGGCCCGACCACGTTCGAGCCGGGTTCGGTCTCGGCGCCGCGCGGTGTCGGCCAGCATCCGCACCGCGGGTTCGAAACGGTGACGATCGTCTATGACGGCGAGGTCGCGCACCGCGACTCGACCGGCGCGGGCGGCGTGATCGGCCCGGGCGACGTGCAGTGGATGACGGCTGCGAGCGGGATCCTGCATGAGGAATTCCACTCGGAAGGATTCACGCAGCGGGGCGGCCCGCTCGAGATGGTGCAGCTGTGGGTGAACCTGCCCGCCGCGGACAAGATGGGCGCGCCCGGCTACCAGACGCTGCTGAACGCCGACATCCCCGTGGTCGAGCTGCCGGACGGCGCGGGGCGTGCGCGGATCATCGCGGGTGAACTCGACGGGCGGCGCGGCCCGGCCCGCACGCATACGCCGATCGACGTATGGGACGTGCGGCTCGTGGCCGGCGGCCATGCGCGATTCCCGGTCGCCGAAGGGAGTACGCTCGCGGTGGTCGTGCTGGGCGGTACCGTGCAGGTGAACGGCGAAACGGTCGCCCGCGAAGCGCAGTTCGTGCAACTCGGCCGCGACGGCAGCGACGTCGAGATCGAAGCGAACGGCGACGCGAAGCTGCTGATCCTGAGCGGTGAACCGATCGACGAACCCGTCGTCGGCTACGGGCCGTTCGTGATGAACTCGCAAGCGGAGATCCGTACCGCGATCGAGGACTTCAACAGCGGCCGCTTCGGCCAGATGCCGGCATGACGGACAGGCCCCGCGCAATGCGGGGCCTTTTTTTGCGCGCGGACGGTCGGTCGCGCGGCGAGGGTGCTTCGAGGCATAATCGTCGATTGCCGCGCGCCGGCCGGCGCGCCCGAATCAGGACCGACCATGAACGCATCCGCTGCATCCCCGAGCGCCGCCGATCTCGACTGGCGCTGGAAATCCTTCGACGCGCTGACGGCGCGCGAAGTCTATTCGATCCTCGAAGCACGCAGCGCGGTGTTCGTCGTCGAGCAGAACTGCGTGTATCGCGACATCGACGACGCGGATCAGGCCGCATGGCACCTGGCGGCCTTCGATCCGGCCGGTCGCGTGGCCGGCTATCTGCGTGTGCTGCTGCCCGATGCGCAGAACACCGACGTACGCATCGGCCGCGTGCTGACGACCGCCGCGTTTCGCGGCGCAGGCCTCGGCAACGAACTGCTGTCGCGCGCGCTCGAGCAGATCCGCGCGCAGTGGCCGGATACGCCGGTGAGCCTGCATGCGCAGGCCCACTTGCAGCGTTTTTACGGGGCATTCGGCTTTGCGCCGAGTTCGGAAGTGCACGACGAGGACGGCATCCCGCACGTGTGGATGAGCAGCGCACGCGCGTGATGCGCGACGCGCCGCGCAGCAGCAGTCAGTGCGCGGCGTGCGCCACCGGCGGCTGGTCCGCGCGCTGCGCGGCCCGTTCATCGACCAGACGGCCGCGCGCGGACAGCCGCAGCCAGTGCCGCAGCGCGATCAGCGCGCCGATCACGCTCATCATCGAACCCGGAATCCACAGCAGCAGGCCGCCGATCTGCTGGTCGCGCAGCGGGCTGAGCCACGTGAACGCGCGTCCGCAGATCGAGTAGATCGGATACAGCTCGTGCGGCGTGAAGAAGATCAGCGCGCCGAGCGCGATCTGCGGCGGGATCGCCGCGACGACGATCAGGATCCGGCGGCCCGGCGACAGCCGTGCGGGCGGCGCGGGCCGCGGATCGACGACGAGCCACCAGAACAGCAGCCCGTCGATCACCATGCTCCAGTTCATCACGCGATAGAGACGCCAGTCGAGCATCGCGATGAAGTGAATCGGCGACAGCAGCCAGAAATAGATCAGCCCGACGAACAGCACGACCGCGACGACGGGATGGAACACCAGGTTGAGCGTCGCGCGCACGGGCGCCCACGCGAGCGCGGGGCGCACGAAACGCTGCCGCCAGCGAAACGGAATGCCCGCGCGAATCGACGCGCCCGGATACGACAGCGCGATGAAGAACGGCCCGAGGTGGTGCAGCACCAGATGCTGCGCGCGGTGCAGGAAGAACTCGTGCTCGAAGAAATAGTCGAGCCGTGTATGCAGTGCGATGTAGAGCGCCGTCAGCCCGAACCAGAACGAGAACTGCCGCAGCGGTGACACCTTCGCCTTCTTCGCGCCGCGTGCGAACAGCACGGCGGCGGTCAGTACCGCGATCACCACGGTGGGCGACGGTTCCCACGGATCGAGCCAGTACAGGACGTTCATCGCGCGCGCATCACTTCGCCTGGGCCGGCGACTTCACGGCGAACGGCGCATCGACCGTTTCGCCGTCGGAGAACTTCAGGCGCAGGTGCACGGTGTCGCCCGGCTTGATCGCGTGCTTCGGCTCCTCGAGCATGAAGTGATAGCCGCCCGGCGCGATGTCGACCTTGCCGCGCGCGGGGATCGTCAGCTTGTCGACCATTTCCATTTTCTGCGTCGAACCGTTCGAGACGGTCTGGTGCAGCATCGCCATCCCGTAGTCGGGGCTGTCGACGTCGACGAGATCGACCGGCTTGTCGCTCGTGTTCACGAGCGTCACGTAGCCGCCGGCCGGCAGCTTGTTCGGCAGCCAGCGCACCCACGCGTTCTGTGCGGTGATCGCGCCGGCGGCATACGCGTGGGCGCCTGCGCACAGCGCGGCGAGGAGGGCGAGCGTCTTGAGGGTCGTTTTCGTTTTCATGTCGGGATGAATTCAGGTAGTGGAGGCGGTGTCGATGATCCGGCGCACATCGGCGGCGATGGCGTCGGGCGAGTCGCGGTCGGTCGCAAGCAGGCGGGCGCGGCCGCTCGCGTCGAAGATGTAGACGGCCGAGCTGTGCGTGACTTCGTAGCCGCCGGACGGATCGCGCTTCTCCATCTGGTATGCGACGCGATAGCGCTTCGCGAGCGATTCGATCTGGCGATCGGTGCCGGTCAGGCCGCGTGCATGCGCGGCGTCGAATGCGGCGACATACGATTGCATTGCCTGCGGCGTGTCGCGCGCAGGGTCGACCGAGACGAACAGGATGCGCACGTTGCTTGCCTTCGGGCCGAGCTTCGCCAGCACCTCCATCAGCCGCGCCATCGTTTCGGGACAGACATCGGGGCAGTGCGTATAGCCGAAGTAGACGAGCGAGACCTGGCCGTGGAATGCATCGGCGTCGACGGGGTGGCCGTCGCCGCCCGTCAGCGTGAACGACAGGTCGGGCAGGTGGCCGGTGACGTTGGTCAGGTTCCAGCGCGGCTCGTCGTGCGTGCACGCGGCGAGCGCCACGGCGGCGGCGAGGGCCGCGGCCGTGCGGATGAGGCGGGAAAAGCGCCGGTGCGGCGTGGTGCAGGCAGACGACATCCTGGGGCTCGATCGGACGGAAGGTTGACCGGCCGGCGCGGTGCCATGCGTCGCGCGGCAGGCGGTTGCGACTGTAGCGCAATTCGCGCGCCCGCGTCCTTTCGAAACCCGTACGCCGCGGGCGAGCGGGGCAATATGTCGCAGTTGACGCAGGCGGCAGCGCCATGCCGGCGCCGCGCCGGTTTCGCCCATCTCGATGCGCAGGCGCGGTAAGATGCGCACAATTCCATTCGCGCAGCGGCCGCCCGGCGTTTGCCGGCCGACCCTCACACTATCGAGTCGATGCAATCCGTTCCGGCTTCCCTGTCCCTGACCGACACCGCGTTCTTCTTCGACTTCGACGGCACGCTCGTCGAACTGGCGCCGACGCCCGACAGCATTCATGTTCCGCCGTCGCTGCTGACGCTGCTCGACGAGCTGCAGCGCCGCTCGCACGGCGCGGTCGCGATCGTGTCCGGGCGCGGCATCGACAATATCGACACGTTCCTGAAGATGCCCGGCATGCCGATCGCCGGCCTGCACGGTGCAGAGCGCCGCGATGCGAACGGCGACACGCAGCGCATCGGCTTCAACGACGAACGCCTGCTGCGCATCGAGCGCGAGCTGGCGGCCGTCGTCGACCGTCATCCGGGCATGCTGCTCGAAATCAAGGGCGCGGCCGTCGCGCTGCACTATCGCAACGCGCCCGAGCGCGAGGCGGCGGCGCGCGCGGCCACCGAGCGCCTCGTCGCCGACTATGCCGATGCGTATGTGCTGCAGCCGGGCAAGATGGTGTTCGAGATCAAGCCGAAAGGCGTCGACAAGGGGCGCGCGCTCGCTGCGTTCCTCGACGAGCCGCCGTTTGCCGGCCGTGTGCCGGTATTCGCGGGCGACGACCTGACCGACGAGAAGGGCTTCGCGGTGGTCAACGCGCGCGGCGGGCTGTCGATCAAGGTCGGCGCGGGCGAGACGTCCGCCCGCACGCGGCTCGATTCGGTCGACGCGCTGCATGAGCAGATCGCGCGCTGGCTCGGTGCGGAGCAGCCGGACGCATGAGTCGCCTCATCATTGTTTCAAACCGCGTCGCGCCGATTTCGGAAGGCGAACCGGCGGCGGGCGGTCTCGCGATCGGCGTCTACGATGCGCTGAAGGAGACGGGCGGCATGTGGTTCGGCTGGAGCGGCGAGGTCGTCGCGTCCGGCGCGCCGCAGATCCGCGTCGAGGAGCACGGGCCGGTCACGTTCGCCACCATCGGCCTGTCGCGGCGCGACTACGACCAGTATTACCGCGGCTTCTCGAACGCGACGCTGTGGCCGGCGTTTCACTACCGCACCGACCTGATCCAGTACGACCGTCACGAGTTCGAAGGCTACAGCCGCGTGAACGTGTGGCTCGCCCAGCAGCTCGTGCCGCTGCTGCAGGACGACGACGTGATCTGGGTGCACGACTATCACCTGATCCCGTTCGCGCGCGCACTGCGCGCGGCCGGCGTGAAGAATCGCATCGGCTTCTTCCTGCACATCCCGTTTCCGGCTGCGCAGGTGCTCGTCAGCGTGCCGCCGCATCGCGACCTCGTCGAGTCGCTGTGCGCGTTCGACCTGCTCGGTTTCCAGACCGAACCCGACCTGCGCGCATTCTGCGACTACATCGAATCGGAGGCGGACGGCGCGATCGAGCGCGACGGCCACCTGGCGACGGTGCGAGCATTCGGCCGGACGCTGCGCGCGGCCGCGTATCCGATCGGCGTGCATCCGGACGAGATCGCGTCGCTCGCGCAGGCCGGCGAGCACGGCAAGGCGGTGCGCACGCTCGCGACCTCGCTGCGCGGCCGCAAGCTGATCATGAGCGTCGACCGGCTCGATTATTCGAAGGGGCTCGTCGAGCGCTTCCGTGCGTTCGAGAAGCTGCTCGAGCACGAGCCGTCGCATCGCAATCGCGTGTCGTTCCTGCAGATCGCGCCGTCGACCCGCGCGGAGCTGCGCGCGTACCAGGACATCCGCCTGCAGCTCGAAGGGGAGTCCGGGCGCATCAACGGACGCTTCGCCGAGCTCGACTGGGCGCCGATCCTCTATATCCATCGCCAGTACGACCGCCAGCTGCTTGCCGCGCTGTACCGGCTCGCGCGGGTCGGCTACGTGACGCCGCTGCGCGACGGGATGAACCTCGTCGCGAAGGAGTACGTATCCGCGCAGAACCCGGAGGATCCGGGCGTGCTCGTGCTGTCGCGCTTCGCGGGCGCCGCACGCGAGCTGACGGGAGCGCTGATCGTCAATCCGATCGATATCGACGGGATGGCCGATGCGCTGTCGCAGGCGCTGACGATGCCGCTCGCCGAACGGCGTGCGCGTTATACGGACATGATCGCGCAGCTTCGCGAGAACAACGTGTCGGTGTGGCGCGACAACTTCCTGCGCGATCTGCAGCACGCGTAACCGACGGTTCATCGAGCAATGAAAAAGCCGCAGTGCGTCGCGCACTGCGGCTTTTTTGTCGGCTGCGGGCCGGTATGTCAGGCCACGCGTTCGCCGGTCGGCGTGCTGCCGTCGGGGGCCGGGTGGTGGCGGCCGTGCTGTTTGGCGAGCAGGTCGCGGTACAGGCCGGGGCGGTTGCGCAGCACGTCGGGCGCGCCGTCGTCGATCACCTTGCCGTTGTTCATCACGATGATCCGGTCGAAGTTGCGCAGCGTCGACAGGCGGTGGGCGATCGCGATCACCGTGCGGCCGACCATCAGGCGGTCGAGCGCGCTCTGGATCGCTTCCTCGGACGCGCTGTCGAGTGCGGACGTCGCTTCGTCGAGCAGCAGGATCGGCGCATCCTTCAGGATCGCGCGCGCGATCGCGATACGCTGGCGCTGGCCGCCCGACAGCTTGACGCCGCGGTCGCCGACGATCGTGTCATAGCCTTCCGGCATCGCTTCGATGAATTCCGCGCAGCGGGCGTCGCGCGCGGCGGCGAGCACTTCGTCACGGGTCGCTTCGGGGCGACCGTACGCGATATTGTCGTAGATCGTCCGGTGCAGCAGCGAGATGTCCTGCGGCACGAGCGCGATCGCCTGGCGCAGGCTGTCCTGCGTGATCGTCTTCACGTCCTGGCCGTCGACCTTCACGGCGCCGTCCTGCGTGTCGTAGAAGCGCTGCAGCAGCGCGAGCACGGTCGACTTGCCGGCGCCCGACTTGCCGATCAGGCCGACGCGCTGGCCCGGCTCGATATGGAGGTCGAAGTGGTCGAGGATCGCGCGGCGGTGCGGATACGCGAACGTCACGCGCTCGAAATCGACGCGGCCGCCCTTGGCCGACAGCGGTTGCGCGTCGGAGCGGTCAGGCATCCCGTGCGGCTCGAGCAGCGTTTTCACCGCTTCGGACAGGCGCGCGATGTGCTGCGTGACGTCGACGAGCGCGACCGCGAGATCGCGCGTGCCGTGCAGGATCGTGAAGCCGAGCGAGCTGACGAGCACGATGTCGCCCGACGTCGCGCGGCCCTGGTCCCACAGCCACAGGGCCCAGCCGAGCAGGCCGGCGGACAGCATCGCGGTGATCACCGCGTGCAGCAGGCGCAGCTTCTCGAGATAGAGCAGGCTCTGCTGGCGCGCATCCATCTCGGCCTTGACCGTTGCGCCGAAGCGCTTCTGTTCGCGCAGCGTCATCCCGAACGCGCGCACGAGGCCCATGTTGCCGATCACGTCGACGAGCTCGCCGTCGACCGCCGCAGCCTTCGCCGCAAACGCGTGGTGGCGCGCCGAGCCGCGCCCGGCCAGCTTGAACAGCACGACGGAGAGCACTGCGGAGCAGCCGAGCAGGCCGGCGGCCATCATCGGATTGACGACGATGATCATCAGGATCGCGCCCATCACCGCGATGCACGGCGGCAGCACGTTCCACGCCATCGTGTTCTCCGACGTGTAGACGGCGTTCGACGTGGCCGTGATGCGGCTCGCGAGCGTGCCGGGCTGCTTTTCCGCGTAGTAGGTGGGCGAATGGCCGATCAGGTACTGGAACAGGTCGCGCCGCAGATCGCCGGTGACCGCGACGAACGTGTGCGCGGCGAACCAGCCGCCGACGCGCCACAGCAGGTTGTCGGCCGCGATCAGCCCGACGAGCAGCGCGAATGCGCTCCACAGCGGGCCGGGGTGATGCCGCCCGGTCGCCAGCACGTCGATCAGGTGCTTGATCGCGTATTGCGAGCCGAGCGCGCAGCCGACGGCGGCCAGCACGCTGCAGAGCACGATCAGGTGGGCGACAGGATGCAGGCGGATGTAGCGGAACAGGAACGCAATCGGTCGATGCGCGTAGCTCGACAGCTTCGCGTTGTGGGCGTTGCGCTGGGCAGGGGTGAGAGATTCCAAAATATGCGTGCGGTGATTCGGTGAGTGAGCGTGGCGGCTGGGTCGCAGGCCGGCGTTCGCCCGGACTGAATAATCCGGCATTGTAAACAAGCCCGCGTGTCGCGCTGCGCGAATCTTGCCTTGGCCAGGGGCTCGCGGTCGATTTTGAGATAAAATCCGGCATCCCGTCCTGCCTCATGTGCCGGAATCACGCTGCCGGCGGTCACGGGGTCAAGGAATGCCAAAAGGGCCTTCCACTCTAGAACGGACACCCAAGTCCGCGGGTTGCAAAGTGTTGCACCTTTGTAACAAAGTAAAGTGTTTGAAATGTTGTGCGCCGTATCGGGATTAACCCTAGATAATCGGCTCCGGGTTCGATTCCAGGTTTTTTACGAACCCCTGTCAACGGGTCTTCGTTTCAAACGTTCTATGCCTGTCGCGTCGCCGACGCTCCTTGAGCAGCGCGGGTTTGACGCCCCCGGCAGGCTGATTCGTCCGATCTTCGGACGACACGCATCCAGCCCGGACCGCCGGCAGGTTGCCGACCCATACCTGGTTTTTAGCCGATTTTTTAGGAGTTACGCATGCGAATCGCCCAAATCGCTCCGTTGCACGAAGCGGTGCCCCCGAAACTGTACGGTGGTACCGAGCGAGTGGTGTCCTACCTCACCGAAGCGCTCGTCGAGATGGGGCATGACGTCACGCTCTTCGCGAGCGGCGATTCGCAAACCTCCGCGAAGCTCGAAGCCTGCTGGCCGCAGGCGCTGCGCCTCGACCCGACGATCCGCGACGTGATGGCTCCGCACATGCTGCTCCTCGAGCAGGTGCGCCGCCGCGCGGAAGAGTTCGATGTCCTGCACTGCCACATCGACTACTACCCGTTCTCGCTGTTCTCGCGCCAGCCGGTCCCGCATCTGACGACGATGCACGGCCGTCTCGACCTGCCGGAACTGCAGCCGATCTTCAACGCATTCAGCGACGTGCCGGTCGTGTCGATCTCCGACAACCAGCGCATCCCGCTGCCGCAGGCGAACTGGCTGTCGACCGTCTACCACGGCCTGCCGGAAAACCTGCTGACGCCGATCCCGAACGTGAAGCCGAGCTACCTCGCGTTCCTGGGCCGCATCTCGCCCGAGAAGCGCGTCGACACGGCGATCCGTATCGCCGAGCAGGCCGGCCTGCCGATCAAGATCGCCGCGAAGCTCGACAAGGCTGACCGCGCGTACTACGAAGAGAAGATCAAGCCGCTGTTCGCGCTGCCGCACGTCGAGTACATCGGCGAAATCAGCGAGTCCGAAAAGACCGAATTCCTCGGCAACGCGCACGCGCTGCTGTTCCCGATCGACTGGCCGGAGCCCTTCGGCCTGGTGATGATCGAGGCGATGGCTTGCGGCACGCCGGTGATCGCGTTCAAGCGCGGCTCGGTGCCGGAAGTGATCGACAACGGCGTGTCGGGCTTCGTCGTCGAAGACGAGCTGTCGGCGGTTGCCGCGCTCAAGCGCCTCGATACGCTGCCGCGCGAGAAGGTCCGCGCTGCATTCGAAGCCCGCTTCTCGTCGAAGGTGATGGCGCAGAACTACGTGAAGGGCTACGAGGAACTGCTGCGCCAGAAGCGCCGCACGGTGCTCCGCGAAGTCAACGCAAGCTGATTGCGGGCCGCCGCGGCGCTGCGGCGCGCGGCTTGCCAACGACGCCCCGTCCGGGTTCCCGGCGGGGCGTTGTCACATCCGCGGCGCGGATCTGTTGTATTCTCGCCGCGCCCGACGCCGCGAACGGCCCCCGAAGCGGCCCGGCAGGGCATCCGTCCGTCTGTCCAGACGGTAATGTCCCTATAATGGCCGTGCCGTGAAATCCGGCCCCGCACGAATATCCAGAGGAGAGCAGTCTTGGCGAGAACGAAATCCACGCGCGCAGCGCCGGCCCCCGGCGCCGGTGTGATCTTCGCGTTGCGTGCGATCGGTCTCGTGCTGCTCGCGCGCTGGCTGTTCTCGATGTCCCAGATGGGCTACCGCTCGTCGCTGTCGGCGATGGTGTCGTCGCCCTGGGCCTTCGTCTACCTCCTGCTGATCTTCCTGTTGCTCGCGCTGCCGGGCGCCGTCGCGCGCGCCGAACGGCCGTTCCATCCGCTGCCGCAGTGGCTGCGCCAGGCACTGCGCGTCTTTGCGCTGATCGGTTTCCTGTTCGCCGTGTGGTCGATCGGCATGTTCGTCTGGGTGGACGGCTGGCGCCTCGCGCTGCATGCGGTGACGGCGACCAACGGCTGGCTCGTCGCCGCGCCGGCGCTTTATGCGGCGATCGTGTGGATCTGCCGCCCGCGGCCGCTGTGGCGGACCAACGTGGCTGCCCGCCGCTTCGCGGTCGGCCGTTATGCGATTTCGCTCGACGTGCTGACGCGCACTGCAATCGTGTGGATGGAAAGCCGCAAGGTCGGCCAGTACGATGCGCGCGAACTGTCGGTGCGCTGGCCCGGCCGGGCGGCGCCTGCCGCAGCCGAGGGTGCAGCGGACGCACAGCCGGCCGTCGTGCCGCCGCGCCGCGGCAGCTTCTTCAATCGACCGAAGGTCGAACTGCTGTGGGATTCGCCGGCGGCCGTCGGCCATAACCGGCAGATCGTCATGCGTGCGCCGCTCGCGACCGAAGGCGACCGCGTCGCGGTGCTCGCGCTCGACGCCGCGCTCAAACAGATCGTCTGACAAGTCCCGCGCGCGGCAGGCGGGCGACAAGGAGGCGTGATGATCGTCCGCTGGTTGCTGGCTGCCATTCACCTGAGTGCGTTCGGCGTCGCGTTTGCCGCGATCGCGGGGCGTAACCGCGCGTTGCGCCGGCTCGTCGCGTCGGCGCAGGCGGCTGATTTGCCCGGCGTATTCAAGGCGGATGCCGCGTGGGGGCTATCGGCGCTCGTGCTGATCGTGACGGGCCTGATGCGTGCGTTCGGCGGTTTCGAGAAGGGTTCCGCGTATTACCTGCACGAACCGCTCTTTCACCTGAAGATGACCGCGCTCGTGCTGATCCTGCTGCTTGAGGTCGTGCCGATGCTCGGGCTGATCCGGTGGCGCGCCGCCGCGCGGCAGCAGCAGATGCCCGATCTCGACCGTGCGCGCACCTATGTGCGGATCGGCCATTGGCAGGCGGTGCTGGTGATCGTCATCGTGTTCGCCGCGTCGGGGATGGCGCGGGGGATTGGGCTGGCCGGCTAGGCGCGGCCGGCTAGGCGTGGCGGGCTAGGCCTGCCCGGGCAGGTGCGGTCCAGGCTCGACCGGGCGACCCTGCCGCCCGGTCCGTCCCGCACTCAGCGCACGAGGCAGGGGCGCTTGTTGTTGAAGGTCCACCCCGGAATCAAATACTGCATCGCCGCCGCGTCGTCACGGGCACCGAGTCCGTGCTGCTTGTACAGCTCGTGCGCGACCGCGACGGCATCCATGTCGATATCGATGCCGAGCCCCGGCCGCTTCGGCACCTCGACCAGCCCGTTCTCGATCTTCAGCGGTTCGCGCGTCAGCCGCTCGCCGTCCTGCCAGATCCAGTGCGTGTCGATCGCGGTGACCTGGCCCGGCGCGGCGGCCGCGACGTGCGTGAACATCGCGAGCGACACGTCGAAGTGGTTGTTCGAATGCGAGCCCCACGTAAGGCCCCAGTCGCGGCACATCTGCGCGACGCGCACCGAACCCTGCATCGTCCAGAAGTGCGGATCGGCGAGCGGGATGTCGACGG
This sequence comes from Burkholderia contaminans, assembly GCF_029633825.1. NCBI lineage: Bacteria > Pseudomonadati > Pseudomonadota > Betaproteobacteria > Burkholderiales > Burkholderiaceae > Burkholderia > Burkholderia contaminans. The sequence goes on from NZ_CP090640.1 coordinate 2,278,564, forward strand.
CCTGCAGCTGCACCGCGTGACCCATTTGCCGCCAGTCGGTCGCAATCATGTTGGTGGCGGTCGGCAGCCCCGTCGCGCGGCGGAATTCGGCCATCACCTCGCGGCCCGAGTAGCCGTTCTCCGCGCCGCACGGATCTTCCGCGTACGCGAGCACATGATGCTGGTCGCGGCACAGCCGCACGGCCTCGTCGAGCGACCACGCACCGTTCGGGTCGAGCGTCACGCGCGCGTCGGGGAAGCGCTCGGCGAGCGCCGTCACGGCCTCGATCTCGCTCGCGCCTTCGAATACGCCGCCCTTCAGCTTGAAGTCGTTGAAGCCGTAGCGCGCATGTGCTGCCTCGGCTAGCCGCACGACAGCCTCGGGCGTCAGCGCGGCTTCGTCGCGCACGCGCGTCCAGTCGTCGGTCGCGCCGCTGCCGTCGCGGTAGGCGAGCGCGGTCTTCGTGCGGTCACCGATGTAGAACAGGTAGCCGAGCATTTCGACGCGCTCGCGCTGCTGGCCCTCGCCAAGCAGCGCGGCGACCGGCACGCCGAGATGCTGGCCGAGCAGGTCGAGCAGCGCGGCTTCGAGCGCGGTGACCGCGTGGATCGTCGTGCGCAGGTCGAAGGTTTGCAGCCCGCGGCCGCTCGCGTCGCGGTCGGCGAAGGTGCGCCGCACGTCGTTGAGCACCGCGTGGTAATTGCCGACCGGCTGGCCGACGACGAGCGCGCGCGCATCGTCGAGCGTGCGGCGGATGCTTTCGCCGCCGGGGACTTCGCCGACGCCGGTGCGGCCCGCGCTGTCCTTCAGGATCACGAGGTTGCGGGTGAAGAACGGGCCGTGTGCGCCGCTCAGGTTGAGCAGCATGCTGTCGTGGCCGGCGACCGGAATCGCTTGCAGGTCGACGATACGCGGCGTGTCGTGGGAGGGCGAGGCAGTGACGGCGTTCATGGGCGGCGATGGCGAAAGGGTGGGCAATGCCGTGCGGCAAATGCTTTGCCGCGCGCGACGGGAGGTGCGATCATTCGACAACCGACGTGCGCGGCGCGCAAGCCCCGCAGGTCGACGCAACCCGAAACGGGGTGGGAGCGACAACCTGACCAGCGGAGCGCGGAACGCGAACGCTGGCTGATCGTAAAGCATGGGACCGGGCGACGCAGGAATGCTCGCTTGAGTCGACAGGAGATCCGTGTTTCGATCATCAGTCGTCGGATGACTTGTGACGCAGTATAATGAATCATCGGCTTTCGCTCAAACCCCGCGTAAACCCTCGGCCCACATTACGATCATTCAAAAAGGAACCGGCCTCATGTCCGTGCCTACGCTTCCCGCAGCGCCGCGCCGTCGCGCACGCAGCCTCGCACAAGATGTCGTCGACGCGCTGACCGCGCAGATCGAAAACGGCGCGCTGCGTCCCGGCGACAAGCTGCCGACCGAAACCGAAGTCATGGCGGCGCAGGGCGTGAGCCGGACGGTCGTGCGCGAGGCGATCTCGCGGATGCAGGCGAGCGGCCTCATCGAGACGCGCCACGGCATCGGCAGCTTCGTGCTGGAGCCGTCGCGCCGCCAGACGCTCGGCATCGACCCGGCGACGATCACGACGCTGCGCGACGTGCTCGCGGTGCTGGAACTGCGCATCAGCCTCGAGAGCGAATGCGCGAGCCTTGCCGCGCAACGCGCGAACGATACCGACCTGGCCGCGCTGCGGCGCGCGCTCGACGCGATCGCATCGGGGGCGGGCGGCGGCCGCGACACGGCGCAGCTCGACTTCCAGTTCCACCTGCAGATCGCGCAGTCCACCGGCAACCGCTATTTCGTCGACATCATGACGCAGCTCGGCACGTCGATCATCCCGCGCACGCGCGTGAATTCGGCCCGCTTTGCCGGCGACGATCTGGAGCGCTACGTCGGCCGGCTGAACCACGAGCACGAGGATATCTACGAGGCGATCGCGCGCCACGACCCGGAAGCGGCGCGCGCCGCGATGCGCACGCACCTCACCAACAGCCGCGAGCGGCTGCGCCGCGCGCACGAGGCGGCGGAGGCCGAGGCCGGCTGACGCACCGGGCCGCGCGGCCCGCCGTGCCGCCGGCCCGGTCGAATCGCCCTAACATCAGTCGTCATACAAGGTCGATATCCATTCATCGATCACCGGGGCCGGGCGGCGTTGCCGCCGCCGGCCGCCGGCACCTCCGATCAGCCTCCCTTCGTCGTGATCGTCTTCCACGCGCCGTTCTTCACCTGGTACAACGTCGACATCCCGCTCTTCAGCGAGCCGTCGTTCGCGAACGAGATGCGGCCGGTGACACCTTCGAAGTCGATCTTCTTCAGCGCCGGGCGATAGACCTTCGGGTCGATCGAGCCGGCCGCCTGCATCGCCTTGATCGCCGCCCACGCCGCGTCGTAGCCGAACTGCGCGTACGACAGCACGTCGACGCCGAAGCGCTTCTTGAAACGCTGTTCGAAATCCTTCCCTTGCGGCAACTCGTCGAGCGGCCGGCCGTATTCCCACGCCATCGCACCTTCGGCGGCCGGGCCCGCGATCTTGATGAACTCGTTGTCCTTCACGCCGCCGCCGCCGACGAACTGCGCGTTCAGCCCGAGCTGGCGCATCTGCTTGATGAAGTTCGCGGCGAGCGAATCGAGGCCGCCGAAGAAGATCAGGTCGGGGTTCTTCGCCTTCAGGCTCGTGATCTGCGCGCGGAAGTCGACCGCCTGGTTGCTGGTGAACTCGCGGCCGATGAGGTTGCCGCCTGCGGCCTTCACGGCCTTCTCGAACTCGTCGGCCTCGCCCTGGCCGAACGCGGTGCGGTCGTCGATGATCGCGATGCGCTTCGCCTTCGTCACGTCGACCGCGTACTTGCCCGCATTGCCGGCGTTCTGGCCGTCGGTCGCGATCACCATGAACATGTTCGCGAGCCCGCGCGCGGTGAGCGTCGGGTTGGTCGCGGCCGGATCGATCACCGGGATGCCGGCCTTGTCGTAGACCACCGACGCCGGAATCGTCGTCCCCGAGTTGAAGTGGCCGACCACGACCGACACGTTTTGGTCGACGAGCGCCTGCGCGGCCTGCACGCCGATGCGCGGGTCGGCCTGGTCGTCCTGCACGACGAGGTTGAAGTGGGCAGGCTTGCCGGCGATCTGCACCTTCTGCGCGACGGCGTCGTCGAGCGCGAGCTGCACGCCGTTCTGCAGGTCCTTGCCGTAACCGGCGTTCACGCCCGTGAGCGGCGCGGCGAAGCCGACCTTCACGTCGGTCGAATCGGCGGCCTGGGCGGCCTGTTGCGAGAGGAGGGCAAGCGCGGATGCAATCGACACCGACAGCAGGGAATGACGGAATTTCATGTTGTTCCTCTTGTTCGACACGTGCGAGTGAGTACCGCATGCGCTCGGGCGGGCCGGACGCGTGCGACGGGCGGGCGGTTCGACCGCTTCTCGGAATCGGGCGGGGAGGTCGGCATCGTTATCCTCGGAAGAATCTCCCGTCGGGCTCCGCGAAGAAGCGCCCCGATCGCCTCGATATATAGGTCGCCGATATGCCCGGGTCTTGGCGATTCGCCGCGCATTCGGTGCGGATTTGCGCATAGCTTCCGCGCGAGCGGGGGCAGCCGGTATCGGGAGTTTCCCGTCGCGAACGGAGCGGGTGGAGAGGAGGGAGCGAGGGGCGGGAAGGCGGCGCGGCCCGCCGGGGCCGCGCCGCGCAGGGGATGCCGTCAGTCGGACAGGGCGTCCGATGCGGCTTCGGCATCGTCGTGCGATGCGTGCGTGCGGATCAGCGGATCACTGGTGCTCGGGCGGCCGGTTTCGACGTGGCCCGCGAAGCGGCGCAGGAAGCCGAGCAGGCGGCCGTCGCTGACGGTCAGGTCGTACCAGCCGTGGCTGCCGCGCAGATCCCAGTAGTCGTCGACCTGCTGGCCCGGCGCGAGGTCGAACGTGCGCGCGCGGCCGTGGTCGTACGCGTTCGTGACCTTGAGCCGCACGGCCTTGTGGCCGCGGTTCATCAGGCGCAGCGTGATGTTGCCGTTCGCGACGTCGTAGCCGTAGATCACCTCGGGGTTCACGTTCGCGCTGCCGACGCCGGTCGCGAACGGGCCGCGGAAATGGCAGTAGAAGCCGTTCGGGCCGTACACGTCGAGGTCGTACAGGCCGAGCGACGCCGCGGCGCTCCACGTGTCGGCGATCCGCTTGCCGGCTTCGACCGTGTACGCCCACGGGCCGTCGAGGCGATTGCGCGACTGCACCTGGAACGCGGCGCCTGCCCGGCCCGTGTTCGCGAAGGTCAGCCGGAACTGGCCGTTCACCGATTCGACGCGGCCATGCACGAACAGCTCGTACGGCAGCGCGCGCGCCGGACGCAGCCCGGCCTCCTGCTTCGGCAGCTTCTGCAGCACCGGCGGCACCGGGATGTAGTCGGGATGGCGCAGCCGGTCAGGCGGCGCATAGCCGCTCGTGTCCGGCAGCGTCGGCCAGCCGGCATCGGCCGTCGCGAAATCGAACGCGGCGGTCAGGTCGCCGCACACCGTGCGGCGCCACGGCGAGATGTTGCCGGCCTTGACCGGGTATTGCGCGCCGAAACGCGCTTCGATGAATTGCAGCAGCGACGTGTGATCGTAGGTCTGCGAGCAGACCCAGCCGCCCTTCGTCCACGGCGACACGACGAGCATCGGCACGCGCGGCCCGAGCCCGTACGGGCCGGCCATGTGCGATGCGTCGCCGGGGAACACCTCGTTGGTCGTCGCGACCGTCGACAGCCCGTTGTCGCGCGACTGCGGCGCGAACGGCGGCGGCACGTGGTCGAAGAAGCCGTCGTTTTCGTCGTACGTGATGAAGAGCGCGGTCTTGCTCCACACCTCCGGATTCGACACGAGCACTTGCAGTACCTGTTCGATGTACCACGCGCCGTAGTTCGCCGGCCAGTTCGGATGCTCGGAATACGCTTCCGGCGCGCAGATCCACGACACCTGCGGCAGCGTGCCGTTCTTCACGTCCTGCTGCAGCACGTCGAACAGCGTGCCGCCCGCGCTGATGTTGGTGCCGGTGCGCGCCTTGTCGTACAGCGGCGTGCCGGGCAGCGCGTTGCGGTACTGGTTGAAGTAGAGCAGCGAGTTGTCGCCGTAGTTGCCGATGTACGGGTTCTGCGTCCAGCCCCACGACCCGGCGGCGTTCAGGCCGGTACCGACGTCCTGGTAGATCTTCCACGACACGCCGGCGTTCTCCAGCACTTCCGGATAGGTCGTCCAGCCGTAGCCCGCTTCCTCGTTGCCGAGCACCGGGCCGCCGCCCGTGCCGTCGTTGCCGACGTAGCCGGTCCACATGTAGTAGCGGTTCGGGTCGGTCGAGCTCGGGATCGCGCAGTGGTACGCGTCGCAGATCGTGAACGCGTCGGCGAGCTGGTAGTGGAACGGGATGTCGTCGCGCTTCAGGTACGCCATCGTCGTGGTGCCCTTGTTCGGCACCCACTGGTCGTAGCGGCCCTTGTTCCAGGCGGCGTGCATGTCCTGCCAGCCGTGCGGCAGGTCCTGCAGGAACTGCAGGCCGAGCTTGTCCGCGCCCGGGTGGAACGGCAGCAGCTCGGCCGGGCCGACCGGCTGGTGGAACACCGACTTGCCGTTCGCGAGGCGCAGCGGACGCGGGTCACCAAAGCCGCGGACACCGCGCATCGTGCCGAAGTAGTGGTCGAACGAGCGGTTCTCCTGCATCAGGATCACGATGTGTTCGATATCGCGGATGGTGCCGGTGCGGCGGTTCGCGGGAATCGCAAGCGCATCGCGAATCACCGGGGGGAACAGGTTCAGCGCGGCGGCGCCGGCGGTGCCGGCAGCGACGCGCAGGAAGTCACGACGGTTCGATCGGGTCATGGTCGTTATCGTGTGATAAAGGGGGGAGCCGATTGGCAGGACCTGCTGGAAGGGCGCGCCCGGGTCGCAGGATGCGGCTGCGCCGGGTGGTGCCGCCGCGAGCATAGCGAGGAATCGGTGTCATTCATGTGAAGTCCGGAAACGTTTGCATTCGCGTCGAAGCGATATCGCAGCGGCGTCAGGACATCCATTCGCAGCAGTCGCGGTGCGGCAGGGATGAGGCGGGAATGCGGTGCGGGAGGCGCACCGGTAAAGCGGAAGGCGATGCCGGCGTGTCAGGCGTCCGTGACCCACGCGCCGAACCATTCGCTCGGGCGCGCGATTTCGTCCTGCGCGGCGACGAGTTCGAGCTCGTAGCGGCGCGCATCGTAGGTGGCCTTCACGACCGCATGCACGGCCGCGAGCGTGTGCTCGAACGCCGCGCGCACGGAGTCGCCGCGCAGCCGGCATGCGACGAAGATCGCGCTGGTCAGGTCGCCGACGCCGACCGGATGGCGCGGAAACGCATACAGCGGGCGCTGGCCGATCCATGCTTCGGTTTCGGTGACCGCGAGCATGTTGAAACGATCGGCGGGGCTGTTGCGGTCGTGCAGGTGCTTGACGAGGATGATCTGCGGTCCGCGGCGGATCAGCGAGCGGCAGGCTTCGACGGCTTCGGCGACGGTTTCGATACGCCGCCCGGCGAGCTTCTGCAGTTCGGTGTGGTTCGGTGACATGCCGTCCGCGAGCGCCGGCATTTCCTGGACGATGAACTCCTCGACGCCGGGCTCGGGCCGGATGCCGCCCGTCTGGCCCATCGCCGGATCGCAGAAGTACCACGCGTTCGGGTTCATCGCCTTCACCGAGCGGACGATCTCGACAGCCGCACGCGCCTGCGGCGGCGAGCCGAGGAACCCGGACAGCACGGCGTCGCAGCGCTTGAGTGCGCCGATCGCGGCGATGCCGTCGACGAGCTGCTCCATCTTCGCGGCATCGATCGCGCTGCCGGCCCAGTGACCGTACTGCATGTGATTCGACAACTGCACGGTATTGAGCGGCCAGACGTTGACGCCGAGGCGCTGCATCGGGAACACGGCCGCACTGTTGCCGGCATGGCCGTAGATGACGTGCGACTGAATGCTGAGGACGTTTTTCATGGGAATCGCCTGCACGCGTTTCAGGGTCACGTCACACGATACCCGAGTTCGTCGCGCGCGCGTAAGTCGCGCGGCCCCGGAGTGTTGCGCGCCGTCGTCAGCGCGACCGCGTAGAATCGCGGGGCGCGAGGCGGCCCGGCCGCCCGCGTGCGTCTCCAATCACCGTGATCGCCATGCTTTCGATTCGCAAGATGTTGTTCGTCGCGCGCGCTGCCGTGCTCGGCGCGGGTGTCGCCGTTGCGTGCGCCCTGCCTGCCATGGCGGCCGCCGCATCGCCCGCCGGCAACGACGGGCCCGTGTATGGCCCGCGCCTGGAAGGGTTCACCTATCCGGCGCCCGTGCATCTCTACACGTTCGTGTCACAGCGCGAAACCCTCGAGATGGCCTACCTCGACGTGCAGCCGGCCCACCCGAACGGCCGCACCGTCGTGCTGCTGCACGGGAAGAACTTCTGCGCGGCGACCTGGGAGGACACGATCGGCGTGCTGAGCCGCGCCGGCTATCGCGTGATTGCGCCGGACCAGATCGGCTTCTGCAAGTCGTCGAAGCCCGATCGCTACCAGTACAGCTTCCAGCAGCTTGCACGCAATACGCACGCGCTGCTCGAAGCGGTGGGGGTAAAGTCGGCGACGATCGTCGGCCACTCGACGGGCGGGATGCTCGCGATGCGCTACGCACTGATGTATCCGAAGGCGACCGACCAGCTCGTGCTCGTGAACCCGATCGGCCTCGAGGACTGGAAGGCGCTCGGCGTGCCGCCGCTGCCGGTCGACTACTGGTATGCGCGCGAACTGAAGACCACGGCCGACGGCATCCGCCGCTACGAGCAGGGCACGTACTACGCGGGCAAGTGGTCGCCGTCGTACGAGCGCTGGGTGCAGATGCTGGCCGGGATGTACCGTGGCGCCGGTCGCGACGCGGTCGCATGGAACTCCGCGCTGATCTACGACATGATCCTCACGCAGCCAGTGGTCTATGAACTCGGCGCGATCCGCGTGCCGACGCTGCTGATGATCGGCGACAAGGACACGACCGCGATCGGCAAGGACGTTTCGCCGCCCGACGTGCATGCGAAGCTCGGCCGCTACCCGGAACTCGCGAAGCGCACGCAGGCGGCGATTCCCGGCGCGCAACTCGTCGAGTTCCCGGCGCTCGGGCACGCGCCGCAGATACAGGATCCGGACGCGTTCCACAAGGCGCTGCTCGACGGGCTGGAGGCCGTGCGCCCGCAGTGATGCGGGGCCGGCCGCGGGCGGCCCGGGCGTGCGCCGTCAGCGCGTTTCGCTCGCGAGCTCGTCGCGGATCTGCGCGGTCAATTCGAACGAGCGCAGCCGTGCCGCGTGATCGTAGATCTGTGCGGTGACGATCAGCTCGTCGGCGCCCGTCTGCGCGATGCGGTCGCGCAGCTTGTCGCGCACCGTGTCGCGCGAGCCGACGGCGGCGAACGACAGCGAATGCGCAACCGTCGCGAGTTCGAGCTCGTTCGCCTCGAGCACGTCGACCGGCGGCGGCAGCTTGCCCGGCGTGCCGCGCCGCAGGTTGATGAACTGCTGCTGCAGCGACGTGAACAGGCGCCGCGCCTCGTCGTCGGTGTCGGCGACGAACACGTTGACGCCGACCATCGCATGCGGCTTCGGCCATGCGTCCGACGGCCGGTACTGCGCACGATAGATCTCGAGCGCGCGCATCAGGTAATCCGGCGCGAAGTGCGAAGCGAACGCGAACGGCAGCCCGAGCATCGCGGCGAGCTGGGCGCTGAACAGGCTCGAGCCGAGCAGCCACACGGGCACGTCGAGCCCTGCGCCGGGCACCGCGCGCACGCGCTGGCCGGGCACCGGCTCCGCGAAGTAGCGCTGCAGCTCGGCGACATCATCCGGAAACGAGTCGGCGCTGCCGATCAGGTCGCGGCGCAGCGCGCGCGACGTGGTCTGGTCGGTGCCGGGCGCGCGGCCGAGGCCGAGGTCGATGCGCCCCGGATACAGCGACGCGAGCGTGCCGAACTGCTCGGCGATCACGAGCGGCGCATGGTTCGGCAGCATGATGCCGCCGGACCCGACCCGGATCGTCCGCGTGGCGCCCGCGACATGGCCGATCACGACGGCCGTCGCCGCGCTCGCGATGCCGGGCATGTTGTGATGCTCGGCGAGCCAGTAGCGCCGGTAACCCCAGCGTTCCGCATGCTGCGCGAGATCGACGGTATTGCGGAATGCCTGGGAAGCGTCGGCGCCGGCCGGAATGGGGGCGAGATCGAGTACGGAAAACGGAGTCATCGGATGGCCTTCGAAAGGGGCGCGCGCGGTGATGCGCTGACGCAACAAATGCCAAGGATTTTGCCAAAGGGTTCCGGAACGTGCTGGAGGCGGCCCGATACCCATGCGCCTTTCAGGGGTGCCGGGTCGAATTCGGTGATTGTTGCGAAAATCAATCTAATCGCCGATTAATTACCGATCTTTACGTCGATTGGGTGTGAATCCGCATCGACGTACAAATCTGCACGAAACGTTTGATTTTCAAGACTGCAATACGCCTGCAAACCGCTTACGCTAATGTCGACGCGGATGCAGCCAAATGGTTCGCAGTCTGCGCAGCTTTGCCGGAATTGCACCAGTCCGTTTCTCGTAGTGCCGAGCGCAGGGTGCCGCAGGCTGCTAAAATCCGGCGCCTGCCCATGTTGTGCCGAAGGTAGCCATACGCGTCTTCCCGTATCCCGTCCGGGTGTCGCGCGGAAATGCACCACGCGAAGCCGGGCATGGCCATACCCACAGGATGGGTCGAGCCTCCCTCATACACAGACGCTGCTGGAACAAGGAGTCGGGTCGTGCCCGCGTTCGCCGTTGCCGGAATACCGAATCACGCTCAATCACGCTCACGCATTCTCCATGGCGTTCAGGTCGCCGGGAGGCGTCGCGCATGACGGCAACCGCAACGATGCTCGACTGGCTCCTGATCGTATTCACGCTGGCTGCGGCCGGCTATGCGCTCGTCGCGGCGTTCGCGCCGCGGCCGCGTACGCCGCGCACGGCCGCGCGCGACGGCTTCGAGCCGGTCAGCGTGCTCAAGCCGCTGTGCGGCGCGGAGCCGCACCTGTACGAAAACCTCTCGACGTTCTGCGAGCAGCGCCATCCGCGGTATGAAGTGCTGTTCGGCGTCGCATCGGCGGCCGATCCGGCGATTGCCGTGGTCGAACGGCTGCGCGCCGATTATCCCGAGTGCGACATCACGCTCGTGGTCGATGCGCGCGTGCACGGCAAGAACCTGAAGGTCAGCAACCTGATCAACCTCGCCGAGCGCGCGAAGTACGGCCGCATCGTGATCGCGGACAGCGACATCGCGGTGAAGCCCGACTATCTGGAGCGCGTGACGGCGCCGCTCGCCGACGTGTCGGTCGGTGTCGTCACGTGCCTGTATCATGCGCGCAGTGTCGGCGGGTTCTGGACGCGGATCGGCGCGCAGTTCGTCGACGCATGGTTCGCGCCGTCGGTCCGGATCACGCACCTCGGCCGCTCGAGCCGCTTCGGCTTCGGCGCCACGCTCGCGTTGACGCGCGACACGCTCGACCGGATCGGCGGCTTTCCCGCGCTGAAGGACGAACTGGCCGACGATTTCTGGCTGGCCGAGCTGCCGCGCCGCCTCGGGCGACGCACCGTGCTGTCGGAGGTCGAGGTCGCGACCGACGTGATCGAGCCGTCGTTCGGGCCGCTGTGGCACCGCGAGACGCGCTGGCTGCGCACGATCCGCTCGCTGAACCCGGCCGGCTTCGCGTTCCTGTTCATTACGTTTACCGTGCCGTGGCTCGCAATCGGCGCGACGCTCGCGCTGCGCCTCGACGGCACCTTCGCCGGCTCGCTGGCGGGCTGGGCGGCCGTGGTGGGCGCGTTCGGGCGGCTCGTCCTGCACGCGCGCGGCGAGGACGGCTGGCGCGCGTTCTGGCGCGACCTGCCGCTCGTCGCGGTGCGCGACACGCTGCTGGCGCTCGAATGGCTCGTGGCCGCGTTCGGCACGCATGTGGTGTGGCGCGGTGCGAGGATGACGGTCGTCGGCGGCGAACGTGCGGCGGCGGCAGTGGAAGCAGTGGACGGCCGCTAGGCCGTTCCGACCGAACCCGGCCCGAGGGCCGAGACGCGCTGCGCGGCGAGTCCGCGCGGCGCGACATGACAGAGAGGCGGGCGCCGGCAGGGCGGCCCGCGGTTTTTTGACTGAATCGTTGTGACGAATCGAACTATGCAGGCTACCGGAGCATTCATGAAAACGCTGTTCTTGCAGGCCCCTTCGTATGACGGCTTCGACGGCGGAGCCGGCTCGCGCTACCAGGCAAAGCGCGAAATCCGTTCCTTCTGGTATCCGACGTGGCTCGCGCAGCCGGCCGCGCTCGTGCCGGGCAGCCGCGTCGTCGACGCACCGGCCGACGGCCTGTCGGTCGAGGAAACGCTGAAGATCGCGAACGACTACGACCTCGTGATCATCCACACGAGCACGCCGTCGTTCCCGACCGACGCGATGTTCGCGCAGGACCTGAAGAAGATGAAGCCGTCGATGCTGGTCGGCATGGTCGGCGCGAAGGTGATGGTCGATCCGCACAACTCGCTCACGGCGAGCGAGGCAATCGACTTCGTGTGCCGCGAGGAATTCGACTACACCTGCAAGGAAATCGCCGAGGGCAAGCCGTTCCCGGAGATCAAGGGCTTGAGCTGGCGCGCGAAGGACGGCTCGATCGAGCACAACGAAGCGCGTCCGATCCTCGAGAACATGGACGAACTGCCGTTCGTCGCGCCCGTCTACAAGCGCGACCTGAAGATCGACAACTACTTCATCGGCTACCTGAACTATCCGTACGTGTCGATCTACACGGGCCGCGGCTGCAAGTCGCGCTGCACGTTCTGCCTGTGGCCGCAGACGGTCAGCGGCCATCGCTACCGCACGCGCTCGGTCGAGAACGTGCTCGCGGAAGCGAAGTGGATCCGCGACAACATGCCGGAAGTGAAGGAACTGATGTTCGACGACGACACCTTCACCGACGACCTGCCGCGCGCCGAAGCGATCGCCATCGGCCTGGGCAAGCTCGGCATGACGTGGTCGTGCAACGCGAAGGCGAACGTGCCGTACAAGACGCTGAAGGTCATGAAGGAAAACGGCCTGCGCCTGCTGCTGGTCGGCTTCGAATCCGGCGACGACCAGATCCTCGTGAACATCAAGAAGGGCGTGCGCACCGATTTCGCGCGCCGCTTCAGCGCGGACTGCAAGAAGCTCGGCATCAAGATCCACGGCACCTTCATCCTCGGCCTGCCGGGCGAGACGCAGGAGACCATCAAGAAGACGATCGAGTACGCGAAGGAAATCAATCCGCACACGATCCAGGTGTCGCTCGCCGCGCCGTATCCGGGCACGACGCTCTACAAGCAGGCCGTGGAAAACGGCTGGATGGAAGAGAACAAGACCATCAACCTGGTCAGCAAGGAAGGCGTGCAGCTCGCCGCGATCGGCTATGAACACCTGTCGCGCGACGAGATCTATCACCATCTCGAGCAGTTCTATCGCCAGTTCTATTTCCGCCCGTCGAAGATCTGGGAAATCGTCCGCGAGATGCTGACGAGCTGGGACATGATGAAGCGCCGTCTGCGCGAAGGCGTCGAGTTCTTCCGCTTCCTGCGCGCGCACGAGGCCTGATTCGTGGCGACGCAGCCGGCGGCGCGGGCGCTGATCTTCACCGCGGACGACTTCGGGCTGCACCCGCGCGTCAACGCGGCGGTCGAGCGCGCGCACCGCGACGGCGTGCTGAACGCCGCCAGCCTGATGGTCGGCGCGCCGGCGGCGCAAGATGCGATCGAACGCGCGCGGCGGCTGCCGTCGCTCGCGGTCGGCCTGCATCTGGTGCTCGCGGACGGGCCGGCCACGCTGCCCGCGCATGAGGTTCCCGCGCTCGTCGGCCCCGACGGGCGGTTCGGCGATGCGATGGCGAAGGACGGCTGTCGCTTCTTCTTCCTGCCGCACGTGCGGGCGCAGCTGCGCCGCGAGATTCGCGCGCAGTTCGACGCGTTCGCGGCGAGCGGGCTGCCGCTCGACCACGTGAACGCGCACAAGCATTTCCATCTGCATCCGACCGTGCTGTCGATGATCATCGAGATCGGCCGCGACTACGGGCTGCGCGCGGTGCGGCTGCCGTACGAGACCAGCGCGCCCGCGCTGCTCAAGCCGTGGATCGCGCTCGTGCGCGCACGGCTCGACCGTGCCGGGCTTGCGCACAACGACTACGTGGTCGGCATCGAGCATACGGGCGCGATGGACGAGGCCGTGCTGCTCGACGCGCTCGCCAAGCTGCCGCCGGGCGTCGGCGAGATCTACTGCCATCCGGCCGAGGCCGGCGACGGCCCGATCACGCCGACGATGGCCGGCTACCGTCCGGTGGACGAACTCGATGCGCTGCTGTCGCCGCGCGTCGCGGCCGCGCTGAAGGCCGCGGGCGTCGCGACCGGCGGCTTTGCCGACGTGTTCGGCCAGCCCGCCGCACGACGCGGCGCGCCGGCGTCGCGCGCACCGGGAGCGCAGCCGTCATGACCAAGTGGATCAAATGGCTCGGCTGGCCGCTCGGCATCGGCATCCTGCTCGCGCTGGGGCTGCACGAAGGCATCGGCGACGTGTCGCAGATGCTCGCGCGCGCCGGTTACGCGCTGCTGTGGCTCGTGCCGTTCCATGCGCTGCCGCTGCTGCTCGACGCCTACGCGTGGCACCTGCTGCTCGACAAGCGCTCGTCGCTGCCGTTCCTGTGGTGGATCGCGACCGTGCGCGAAGCGGTGAACCGGCTGCTGCCCGTGGTCGGGATCGGCGGCGAGCTGGTCGGCATCCGGCTCGCGCGCTGGCAGGTGCCGGACGCGAGCCGCGTGACGGCATCGGTGATCGTCGAGGTGCTCGTGACGATCGTCGTCCAGTATGCGTTCGCGGCGCTCGGCCTCGTGCTGCTGCTCGCGACGACGGACAACATGGGCGGCGGCACGATCGGCCTCGCGCTGCTGCTCACGCTGCCGCTGCCGGTGCTCGGCGTCGTGCTGATGCGCCGCGGCGGGATCTTCCATGCGATCGAGCGTTTCGCGGGCCGCCTGCTCGGCGATTCGCACCGGCTTCTGCAGGGCGTCGACGGCAAGCGGCTCGATGCCGACATCGACGGGTTGATGTCGCGCACGGGCCTGCTGTTCAGCGCATTCTTCTGGCAACTGGGCGGCTACGTGCTCGGCGCGCTCGAAATCTACTGGGCGCTCGCGCTGCTCGGCCATCCGGTGTCGATCGGCGGCGCGATCGCGATCGAGGCGATGACGCAGGCCGTACGCCATGCGGCGTTCATGGTGCCGGGCGGCCTCGGCGTGCAGGAGGCGACCGTCGTGCTGCTCGCGCAGATGTTCGGCGTCGACCGCGAGACGGCACTGTCGCTCGCGCTGGTCAAACGCGGCCGCGAGGTGCTGTTCGGCTGCCTGGCGCTCGGTTCGTGGCAACTGGCCGAACTCGTGCGTACGCGGCGCCGCGTTGGTGCGCCGCCGGCCGTGCCGCGCGCGCCGCAAGCGCAGCGCCGCGTGGCCGAGACCGAAACCGAAACGATGCATTGATCACGAGACGGGCCGCGCGCCCGTCTCGCGCTTTTGGCGTCGCACGGGTATCCTTGCCGCGTGTTTTCTCGACGCGCATTTCTTCCGATGAATTTCCGTTTCCGGCTGCTTCCCGTGACGATGCTGGCCGCCGCGCTGGCGCTGACCGGCTGCGACGACAAGCAAGGCAACCTCGACGTGCAACGTATCAGGGATTTCTTCAACGCGATCAAGCCCGCGCCGCTGCTACTGAAGGGGCTGAAGGTCGGCGAATCGACCGAGGCCGACGTGCGCGGCACGATGGGCAAGCCCGAGACCGAGCGCGACTTCACCGACGGCTCGAAGCGGCTCGAATACCCGCGCGGCCCGATGGGCAACCAGACGTGGTTCGTCGACCTCGACGCTAACGGCCGCTATACGGGCGCCACACAGGTGCTGACCGCCGAGAATTTCGCGAAGGTGCGCCCGGGGATGAACGAGGACGAGGTTCGGCGCCTGCTCGGCAAGCCCGGCGACATCGCGCAGTATCCGCTCAAGCCCGAGATCGTCTGGAGCTGGCGCTGGCTCGAGGACGGCGTCAACACCGACGCATTCTTCAACGTCCATTTCGGCCCGGACGGGCTTGTCTATACGACTTCGCGCTCCGACATCCTGAAAGGGCGGTAAGCGCAGCCGCAGCCGTCTTCGGCGCTATATCGAAAAAGCGACCGGAAAATTGCAAAAAGTCCGCTTCCCTGCACGTTATCCGGTTGTCAGGGAGCGGCTTTTTTCCTTTTGAAACAGCGATGTAGGCCGGAGTTGCAAATGGTGGAACGGATTGCTGCGACGCAGCAATCGCGTATCAGGTGATTTGAGACAATCAATTTCGCTTGCGACTATCCGCGTCAGCCCGGCGCGGGACAGGCAGACGCGTCGGCATCCATTCCAACTCTGGAGACGCGCGTGTTCCTTTACGGCTTTGGTCCTGTCCTCTGGGCCGGCACCGTGCAGACCATCGAGCTGTCGGTGCTGTCGCTCGCCACTGCGGTGGCGCTGGGGCTGATCGGCGCGGTGGCGAAGCTGTCGCACAACCGGGTGCTGCGAGCGATCGCGACCGGCTATACGACGCTGATCCGCTCGGTGCCCGATCTCGTCCTGATGCTGCTGTTGTTCTACAGCATCCAGATCTGGCTGAACCAGTTCACCGACTTCGTCGGCTGGAACCAGATCGACATCGACCCGTTCGTGGCCGGCGTGCTGACGCTCGGCTTCATTTACGGCGCGTACTTCACCGAGACGTTCCGCGGCGCGTTCCTGTCGGTGCCGCGTGGCCAGCTCGAAGCCGGTGCGGCCTACGGGATGAGCGGCGCGCGCGTGTTCGCGCGGATCATGTTTCCTCAGATGATGCGCTTTGCGCTGCCCGGGATCGGGAACAACTGGCAGGTGCTCGTGAAGGCCACCGCGCTGGTGTCGATCATCGGCCTCGCGGACGTCGTGAAGGCCGCGCAGGACGCCGGCAAGAGCACGTTCAACATGTTCTTCTTCATCCTCGTCGCGGCGCTGATCTATCTCGCGATCACGACCGTTTCCAACCTCGTGCTGATCCAGCTCGAGAAGCGTTATTCCATGGGCGTGCGGCACGCAGAACTATGATCGAGATCCTCCAGGAATTCGGCCAGGCGTTCCTTTACTGGGACGGCCAGCGCCTCTCCGGCCTCGCGGTGACGCTGTGGCTGCTCGTCGCGTCGATTTCGCTCGGCTTCGTGTGCGCGGTGCCGCTCGCGGTTGCACGCGTGTCGAAGAACAAGTGGGTGTCGACGCCGGTGCGGTTCTACACGTACGTGTTCCGCGGCACGCCGCTCTACGTGCAGTTGCTGCTGCTGTACACGGGCATGTACAGCCTCGAGTTCGTGCGTTCGCACTCGCTGCTCGACGCGTTCTTCCGCAGCGGCTTCAACTGCGCGATTCTCGCGTTCGCGCTGAACACCTGCGCGTACACCACGGAGATCTTCGCGGGTGCGATCCGTGCGATTCCGCACGGTGAAGTGGAGGCAGCGCGGGCGTACGGGATGTCGCCGTTCACGATGTACCGCCGGGTGATCCTGCCGTCGGCGCTGCGCCGCGCGCTGCCGCTGTACAGCAACGAGGTGATCCTGATGCTGCACGCGACGACCGTCGCGTTCACGGCGACCGTGCCGGACATTTTGAAGGTCGCGCGCGACGCGAATTCCGCGACCTATATGGCGTTCCAGTCGTTCGGGATCGCCGCGCTGATCTATCTTGCGGTATCGTTCGCACTCGTCGCGGCGTTTCGTCGCGCGGAGCGCCACTGGCTTGCGTATCTTGCAGCCGCCCGTCATTGAATCACTTCGAGGAGAGCCAGTTGGCCGAGATCACTCAAACGAGCGCTGCCGCTTCCACCAAGCTTGCCGCGGTCGACATTCACAAGCGCTACGGTGACAACGAAGTGCTCAAGGGCGTATCGCTGAACGCGAAGGCCGGCGACGTCATCAGCATCATCGGCGCGAGCGGCTCGGGCAAGAGCACGTTCCTGCGCTGCATCAATTTTCTCGAACGGCCGAATGCGGGGCAGATCGTCGTCGACGGCGAGGCCGTGCGCACGAAGACCGACCGCGCCGGTGCGCTCGAAGTCGCCGATCACAAGCAGTTGCAGCGCATTCGCACCAAGCTCGCGATGGTGTTCCAGCACTTCAACCTCTGGGCGCACATGAACGTGCTCGAGAACGTGATGGAAGCGCCGGTGCACGTGCTCGGCATTTCGAAGAAGGAAGCCGAGGAGCGGGCGCGCGAGTACCTGGAGAAGGTCGGCTTGCCGCCGCGCGTCGAAAAGCAGTATCCGTCGCATCTTTCGGGCGGCCAGCAGCAGCGCGTGGCGATTGCACGGGCGCTCGCGATGCATCCGGACGTGATGCTGTTCGACGAGCCGACCTCGGCGCTCGACCCGGAGCTGGTGGGCGAAGTGCTGAAGGTGATGCAGAAGCTGGCGGAAGAAGGCCGCACGATGATCGTCGTCACGCACGAGATGGGTTTCGCGCGCAACGTGTCGAACCACGTGATGTTCCTGCACCAGGGGCGGACCGAGGAAGAGGGCGATCCGAAGGAAGTGCTGGTGCGTCCGCAGAGCGAGCGGCTGAAGCAGTTCCTGTCGGGCAGCCTCAAGTAACGCGACAGGGCAGGTTTCAACGTGGTACCGGTGTCTCGTCCCGCAGGCGCCACCCGCACGACGCAGGTGGCGATCGTTGCATTGCCGCCCGTGTCGATGTCGGGCGTGGGTCCGATCGTCGATGCGCTGAACCTCGCGAACGAGATCGACGGGCGGCTGCTGTATCGGTGGCAGGTGTGTTCGTGGGACGGGCGGCCCGTGCCGCTCGCCGGCGGTGCGCAATGGCACGCCGATGCGGCGTTCAACGATGCGATCGCGTGTGACTGGGTGATCGTCGTGTCGGAGCGGTTTCAGCAGTTTGCCGACTATCGGTTGTTTCTCGCGAGCCTCGCGAGGGTGGGGCAGCGCACGCCTGTCGTCACCGGGATTCATCATGGCGTGTGGTGGCTTGCGATGGCCGGGCAGCTTTCCGGATATCGCGTCAGCGTGAACTGGGAGACATATCAGCAGTTCGCCGAACAGTTCGAGCGGTCGATCGTCACGCAGCAGATCTTCGAGATCGATCGCGATCGGGCGACCTGTGCCGGGGGGCAGGCTACCGTTGATTTCATGCTGGCCATGATTGGCCGGGAACATGGACCGGACCTCGCCGAGAGGATCGCGGATGCGCTCGGGGCCGGGACTTTGCGCAGCGGCGAGGAGCGGCAGCGGATTCCTTTCGTTACTGCGCCGGGCGAGCGGCATCCTCGGTTGAACGATGCCTTGCTGTTGATGGAAGCCAATGTCGAGGATCCGCTGACCACCGATGAGATCGCCGAGCTCGTTGGCGTTTCACGCCGGCAACTGGAGCGGCTCTTTCGGCAGTATCTCGGGGCGATGCCGTCCAAGTATTACCTCAATCTTCGGTTGCTCAAGGCTCGCACGCAGTTGCAGCGGACCAGCAAGTCGGTTGTGCAGGTTTCTCTCGCTTGCGGGTTTTCTTCTGCTGCGCATTTTTCTAATGCCTACCGTGAGCGGTTTGGCGTGACGCCTCGGGAAGATCGACGGGCATGGCTCGAGAAGCAGACCGGCGGCGGGGGCGAGCCTCGCGGGGGCGCGCTTGTCGAGCGCGGGGCGAAGGATTGATTTTTTGGTGGTGCGCTTTTCGTTTGACGTGAAGCACCCGTGATCTTGTCGGTCTATTAGCGTCGCCCCTGCGCGGGGCAGCGGCGGTTTCTTTTCTTTGTCTTGCCAAAGAAAAGTAACCAAAAGAAAGGCGCCCGGATAACGCATGACTTCCCGGTGCCATGGTCGTCAAAGTGGATCGCACCAGTTTGGGTGTGTCAGGATTTCCGTGTTCAATGCGGGTTGAGATTCACACGGACGGTCAAACGAATCGATCCTCGTCGAGGACGGCAAACACCTTCTTGGCACGATCTATCCAGACGGCGACTATAGGCATGAACCTCCCTGCCTATTCGCGTTGACGAGTTTCGATACACCATCACGGCACTTCGATGCCGACTCGCGGTTTCCGCCGCAGCTCGGGACGGGGAAGTCCCTTTCATTCGGATAGGTCCACGACGTGTGCTTTACAGGTACACGATTTCCAAAGTAGCCGAGCCGTCGAGGGCGATTTCCTGGCTCAGGTCGAGGTCGCGAAGCGCGGACAGGGTGATATAGAAGGACAGATTGCTACGGATGGTTCGGAAGGCTTGCGGCAGGCTTTCGCCCTCTTCCGCCCAAGCGGTGAGGGTGGATGGAGCCATCTCGTATGCGTAATCGAGGTGACCGGGTTTGATCCAAAGTTGACCGCCATCCCTACTGAGAAACTGCACGAGCCGCTTGCCGTCGCCAAAGCGCTGAAACGGAGCGAAGGAGAAATAGCTCTCGCTGCCGGTGGGGCCCAGTCCGTAGTAGTAGTTGAACACACTTTCGCGGTTGTTGACCGCCTTGATGGCCACCTTCGTCGGTGTCTGGCAGTCGATGGCGAGCGTGACGTAGTGCGGCGAGATGTACGTTAGATCGCTTTCCTTCAGATCCTTGCGCATGATCGTGCCGAGGTCGATGGTGCCGCCATTGCCCAGCGCGAGGCTGCAGGCGCCGGACTGGATGCGTCCGGTGACGCTCAGGTCGGTGCCGGCCAGGGCATGGCCGACGCTCAGCAGCAGCGTGCCGGCAAGCAGGGGTGGGAGCAGGCGTTTCATGGTCATGATGCAATGTATCGGAGTCCGAATGGGTGGGTAGCGAGGGCCGGCTACTACAGGTAAACCAGCTCCAGCGTGGCCGAGCCGTCGAGGGCGATTTCTTGGCTCAGGTCGAGATCGCGAGCCGGAGGCAGGATGACAGTGAAACGCAGTGTGCTACGGATGGTCCGGAAGGCTTGCGGCAGGGTTTCACCTTCTTCCGCCCAGGAGTTAAGGCTGGAGGAGGACATCGACCATGCGGAGATAGTGTCACCAGTTGTTTGCCAATATGGCAAACCATCCGGACGGCGCAAATGCACGAGCGGCTTGCCGTCACCAACGCGCTCGAACGGAAAGAACGTGAACCAGCCCTTGCTGCCGGTGGAGCCCAGTCCATAGGCGCCGTACGCATTTTCGCGGTTGTTGATCGACTTGATGGCCACCTTCGTCGGTGTCTGGCAGTCGATGGCGAGCGTGACGTCGGGGACGTGGAGGGACTTTTCATCGTTTTCCTTCAGATCCTTGCGCGAGAGCGTGCCAAGGTCGATGGTGCCGCCATTGCCCAGCGCGAGGTTGCAGGCGCCGGACTGGATGCGTCCGGTGACGCTCAGGTCGGAGCCGGCCAGGGCATGGCCGGCGCTCAGCAGCAGCGTGCTGGCGAGCAGGGAGGGGAGCAGGCGTTTCATGGTCATGATGCGATGTCTCGGAGTCCGAATGGGTGGATAGCGAGGGCCGGCCATTACAGGTAAACCAGTTCCAGCGTGGCCGAGCCGTCGAGGGCGATTTCCTGGCTCAGGTCGAGATCGCGAAGCGCAGGCAGCCAGATATTGAATTCCAGTTTGCTGCGGATGGTCTGGAAGGCTTGCGGCAGGGTTTCGCCTTCTTCCGCCCAGGCGGTAAGGCTGGATGGATACATCGTCGCCGATAGGCTAGTGACAGTGTCGCTTGCTCCCCAAGTTTGACCACCATCACTACTGTACAACTGCAGGAGCGGCTTGCCGTCGCCAAAGCGGTCGAGCGGCCCAAACCAGAACCGGCTCTTGCTGCCGGCGGGGCCCAGTTGATACATCGGCACATCAACCTTCGGGTCCATAACAGTTTCGCGGTTGTTGATCGCCTTGATGGCCACCTTCGCCGGTGTCTGACAGTCGAGGGCGAGCGTGACGTCGCGTCGCCAACGGTACGTTTCCTCGTTTTCCTTCAGATCCTTGCGCGAGAGCGTGCCAAGGTCGATGGTGCCGCCATTGCTCAGCGTCAGGTTGCAGGCGCCGGACTGGATGTGTCCGGTGACGCTCAGGTCGGTGCCGGCCAGGACATGGCCGGCGCTCAGCAGCAGCGTGCTGGCGAGCAGGGAGGGGGGCAGGCGTTTCATGGTCATGATGAAATGTATCGGAGTCCGAATGGGTAGATGGCGAGGGCCGGCTATTACAGGTAAACCAGCTCCAGCGTGGCAGAGCCGTCGAGGGCGATTTCCTTGCTCAGGTCGAGATCGCGAAGCGCGGGCAGCGCGACACGGAAACCCAGTTCGCTACGGATGGTCCGGAACGCTTGCGGCAGGGTTTCGCCTTCTTCCGCCCAGGAGGCAAGGTCGGATGGCGATATCCCTGCTGTGGCGGTACTCCCGCCTGCTGCTCTCCAAGATTGACCGCCATCCTCACTGTACAAATGCAGGAGCGGCTTGCCGTCGCCAACGCGGTTGAGCGGATAGATCAGGAACCGGATTTTGCTGCCGATGGGGCCCAGCCCAAAGGAGCCATATCTCCCTTCGACCACAGTTTCACGGTTGTTGATCGCCTTGATCGCCACCTTCGCCGGTGTTTGGCAATCGACGGCGAGCGTGACGCCGTGCCCCCAGAAGATCGTTTCATCGCTTTCCTTCAAATCCTTGCGCGAGAGCGTGCCAAGGTCGACGGTGCCGCCATTGCCCAGCGCAATGCTGCAGGCGCCACCCGGTTGAATATGACCGTTGACGCTCAGGTCAGCCGCCGACGTTACGCACGGATTCGACAAACTGCAGACAGACACGGAAAGAAAGAACAGTTTTTTCAAGCTCATTGAATATCTCGCTCATTTGAAACGCTTTGGACAGGCGCACACCGCGGTAACGCGCATGCTGGTCTAGGGTTCCGTTCCGACGTCGAGAACCCCTTCAAATCGTGATCGCGCGCATAGCATCGGCACTCGGAAACATCGCACCCGTGCTCGCACGCTCGAGGGCGCAGGCCGTGCCAACGTCAGTTGGCACACGTGCTCCAAAAACCACCGGGCCATCACGTCGACAAGTGTGTCGGCCCCGCGCCTGTCCAAGCTATGGGAACAATCTGTTTTTCGTTCCGACATGTCTGAAAATGCACACCAGCCATTCGCCGCCAATCCGCATTCAAATGTGGTGAGCGGCGCACTGACAGCCGGTTGCCTTGCGGGCGCGCGACTTCGCGGTGCGGGCCGTCGCGTTCGCCGCTGACCCGTTCGCGCTCATCGAGCAGTGGTGCCAGCAGTGGCCGCCGCCGGAGTTGAGCCAGTTGACGCGCTGGCTGCGCGCGGGTCGAGCGTGTCGTATTCGTGCTGCCACACACCTGCCGGCGGCTGGCCCAGGTGGGGGTAGCAATCGAACGCTCGACGACCCGGGGCGTTTTGCCCAGCCCACTCCGATGGGGCTCGCGGATCTGGGCGAGCAACGGCGTGATGCAGCGCTCTCGCAGGCGCTGCTGATGCGGCTCGGAGCCTGACCGACATGCCGACATGCGGACATGCGGCTAGTGCAGAGGACGTCCGTGCTTGCCGCGAACGTGAGGAATTGCGGCCACCCGTGCGTCGAGCCGAGTGATGTCGTGGCGCCTCGAGCGGGTCAGGATGAACACGGACGGGAAACCTTGCGCGTCGACGATGAGGTCGTGCTTGCTGCCGAGCTTGCGCCGATCCGGCGAATTCGGGCCGGTTTTTCCCGCCGGCATGGTGCGAGCTGAAGCGCTGTCGACGATGGCGCGTGCCATATCGAGTTGGCCGCGACGCCGCAGCACGACCGGCAGCATCACGTGGATGCGCTGCCAGGCTTCGGGTGCATGCAACCGGCCGTCGCCAACAGCCGGTGCCTGACCCCCAACCGATCTCCTGCGGTCGCAGGTTCCAGTCGATACTTGGGCGCAGAACAAACACGATACCGTTGAGTAGCGCACGATCCAGCGCCGGTTTGCGTCCAGCGTATCTGCGATCGCGCGGCGCCCGCCCGGGCGGCAACGGTTCGATGAGTGACCATGGCTCGTCGTCAACGCGTTCCTTGCGGGAAGTCAGGTGTTCCCCGAGCGCCTTTCTTTTGGTTACTTTTCTTTGGCAAGACAAAGAAAAGTAACCGCCGCCCCGCGCAGGGGCGACGCTAATAGACCGACAAGATCACGGGTGCTTCACGCCAAACGCAAGCGAACCACCAAAAAGCCTCAAAATACCGACACCCAACCAATCAGCCCGCGCCCGAAAGGGCAAAAACAAAGCGCACTATCCGCTTCCGATAGAACCCGTCGCAATTCCGCAAGACGCTTGCGTCACCCTTACCTAAACTTGATCCTGTTGAACCCTCTTACGAAACCGAAAGGAACGACCATGACGACCTCGACCGTGACCCGCCAGACATTCGACGAAGTGATGGTGCCGGTATTTTCCCCCGCGCCGTTCGTGCCGGACCGTGCAGAGGGCTCCCGCGTGTGGGACACGGCTGGCCGCGAGTACATCGACTTCGCGTGCGGCATCGCGGTCACGTCGCTGGGCCACGGCCACCCGGAACTGCTGAAAGTCCTGGACGAACAAGGCCGCAAGCTCTGGCACATCGGCAACGGCTACACGAACGAGCCGGTGCTGCGCCTCGCGAAGCGCCTCGAATCGCTGACCTTCGCCGACCGCGCGTTCTTCGCGAACTCCGGCGCGGAAGCGAACGAAGCCGCCCTGAAACTCGCACGCCGCGTCGCATTCGACCGCCACGGCGCCGACAAATATGAAATCGTGTCGTTCGTCCAGTCGTTCCACGGCCGCACGTTCTTCACGGTCAGCGTCGGCGGCCAGCCGAAGTACTCGGAAGGCTTCGGCCCGGTGCCGGAAGGCATCAAGCACCTGCCGTTCAACGACATCGAAGCCGCCAAGGCCGCGATCGGCCCGCAAACCTGCGCGGTGATCGTCGAGCCGGTGCAGGGCGAAGGCGGCGTGATCCCGGCCGATCCGGCCTTCCTGAAGGCGCTGCGCGAAGCCTGCGACGCGAACGGCGCACTGCTGATTTTCGACGAAGTGCAAACGGGCGTCGGCCGCACGGGCCAGTTCTACGCCTATATGGATACCGGCGTCACGCCGGACATCCTGACGACCGCCAAGGCGCTCGGCAACGGCTTCCCGATCGGCGCGATGCTGACGACGAACGAGCTGGCCGCGCACTTCAAGGTCGGCGTGCACGGCACGACTTACGGCGGCAACCCGCTCGCATCGGCAATCGCCGACAAGGTCGTCGAACTGATCAGCGACCCGGCACTGCTCGAAGGCGTTCGTGAACGCAGCGTGCGCCTGAAGGGCGCGCTCGAGCGCATCAACGCGCGCTTCGGCATCTTCAAGGACGTGCGCGGCAAGGGCCTGCTCGTCGGCGCCGAACTCACCGCCGCATTCGACGGCCGCGCGAAGGACTTCGTCACCGCCGCCGCCGAGAACGGCCTGATCATGCTGATCGCCGGCCCGAACGTGCTGCGCTTCGTGCCGTCGCTGGTGATCCCGTTCGACCAGCTCGACGAAGGCATGAAGCGCTTCGAGAAGGCAGTCGAGCAGGTGCTCGCGGCCCAGGAAGCCACCGCGCGCTGATCGGCGCACTCATCGCAGACAGGAACGACGATGCTATTTGTTCGCCCCGGCAAACTCACGGATCTCGATGCGCTCGCGCACATGGCGCGCACCGCGCAGCCGGTCCTGCACTCGCTGCCGCACGACCGCGCGGCGCTCGAAGCGCGCGTGGCGCTCTCCGAGGATTCGTTTCGCGCGGACGTCGACTTCGCCGGCGAGGAGTTCTACCTCTTCGTGCTCGAGGATTCGTCGACGGGCAAGCTGCTCGGCACGGCGAGCATCGTGGCCGCGGCCGGCTACTCGGAACCGTTCTACGCGTTCCGCAACGACGCCTTGATCCACGCGTCGCGCGAGCTGCACGTGAACCGCAAGATCCACGCGCTCACGATGTCGCACGAGCTGACCGGCAAGAGCCGGCTGGCGGGCTTCTACGTCGATCCGTCGCTGCGCGGCGACGCGGCCGCGCACCTGATCTCGCGTGCGCGGATGATGTACATCGCCGCGAACCGCCGCCGCTTCACGCCGGAAGTGTTCACGCTGCTGCTCGGCGTGAGCGACGGCAACGGCGCATCGCCGTTCTGGGAAGCGGTGGGGCGCAAGTTCTTCGGCCGCGACTTCACCGACGTCGACATCGCGTCGGGCGGCCGCAGCCGGACCTTCATCGCGGAAGTGATGCCGGCATACCCGCTCTACGTGCCGCTGCTGCCGGAAGCCGCGCAGCGCGTGCTCGGCGAGCCGAACGAATCGGCGCTGCTCGCCTACGACATCCATCTCGAGGAAGGCTTCGAGCCCGACCGCTTCGTCGACATCTTCGACGCGGGCCCGGTGCTGACCGCGCAGGTCGACCGCACCGCGTGCGTGAAGCAGGGCGCCGAGCGCATCGTGCGCGAGGCCGCGCACCAGCAGGGCGACGTGGCGTACATGGTGTCGACGGGCAGCGGCGAATCGTTCCGCTGCGTGCTGGCCGACCTGCCGGGCGATGCGGGCGATGCACCGCTGGCCGGCGACGTGCGCGCGGTGCTCGACGTGAAGGATGGCGATGTCGTGCGCTGCGTGCCGCTGCACCGCCGCGACGATGAAGATTTGAAGGGAGACGCAGCATGATCGTCGTTCGGGTCGTACAAACGGGCGACGTCGACGCGCTCGTGTCGCTCGCGAAGGAAACCGGGCCGGGCCTGACCACGTTCAAGCCCGACCGCGACGCGCTCGCCGCGCGCATCGAGCGCACGCGCCGCACGCTCGCGGGCGAGGCGGCGGCCGGCGAGGCCGGCTACTTCTTCGTGATGGAAGAATCGAAGACGGGCGACATCGCGGGCGTGTGCGGGATCGAGACGCAGGTCGGCCTCGAACAGCCGTTCTACAACTACCGCGTGAGCACGGTCGTGCATGCGAGCCAGGAGCTCGGCGTGTGGACGCGGATGTCCGCGCTGAACATTTCGCACGACCTGACCGGTTACGCGGAAGTGTGCTCGCTGTTCCTGAGCCCGCGCTATCGCACGGGCGGCGTGGGCGGCCTGCTGTCGCGCTCGCGCTTCATGTTCATCGCGCAGTTCCGCGAACGCTTTCCGGAACGCATCTGCGCGGAATTGCGCGGCCACTTCGACGAAGACGGCACGTCGCCGTTCTGGCGCGCAGTCGGTTCGCACTTCTACCAGATCGATTTCAACGCAGCCGACTATCTCAGCTCGCACGGCCGCAAGTCGTTCCTCGCGGAACTGATGCCGCGCTACCCGGTGTACGTCGACCTGCTGCCGCAGGATGCGCAGGACGCGGTCGGCCTCACGCACCGCGACACGCTGCCGGCCCGCAAGATGCTCGAGGCGGAAGGGCTGCGTTACCAGAATCACGTCGACATCTTCGACGCGGGCCCCGTGCTCGAATGCCACGTCAACGACTTGCGCACGGTGCGCGAGAGCGTCGTCGTACCGGTCGCGATCGGCGTGCCCGATGCACGGGATGACGCTGCAAGGTCGCTCGTGTCGAACACGTCGCTCACCGATTTCCGCGTCGGCGTCGCGCCGGGCGTGGTCGCGAACGGCGCGTTCGTGCTGTCGGCCGACGACGCCGTCGCGCTCGACGTGAAGGCCGGCGATCCGGTGCGCGTGCTGCCGCTCAAAGTCAAACAGGGATAAACGAATCATGACGGAACTCTTCATCGACGGCGCCTGGGTCGCAGGCTCGGGCCCCGTGTTCGCTTCGCGCAACCCCGGCACCGACGAGATCGCATGGCAGGGTGAAAGCGCGTCGGCGGCCGACGTCGATCGCGCGGTCGCAAGCGCGCGCCGCGCATTCGCCGGCTGGTCGGCGCTCGACTTCGAATCGCGCTGCGCGATCGTCAAGCGTTTCGCCGCATTGCTCAACGAACGCAAGGAAGCCATCGCGACCGCGATCGGCCGCGAGACGGGCAAGCCGCTGTGGGAAGCACGCACCGAAGTCGCGTCGATGGCCGCGAAGGTCGGCATCTCGATCCAGGCCTACCAGGAACGCACCGGCGAGAAGCGCCAGGACATGGCCGACGGCGTCGCGGTGCTGCGTCACCGCCCGCATGGCGTCGTCGCGGTGTTCGGCCCGTACAACTTCCCCGGCCACTTGCCGAACGGCCATATCGTGCCCGCGCTGATCGCCGGCAACGCAGTCGTGTTCAAGCCGTCGGAACTCGCACCGGGCGTCGCGCGTGCGACGGTCGAAGTGTGGAAGGAAGCGGGGCTGCCGGATGGCGTGCTGAACCTGGTGCAGGGCGAGAAGGATACGGGCATCGCGCTCGCGAATCATCGGCAGATCGACGGGCTGTTCTTCACCGGCAGCTCGGATACCGGCACGCTGCTGCACAAGCAGTTCGGCGGCCGTCCGGAAATCGTGCTCGCGCTCGAGATGGGCGGCAACAACCCGCTCGTGATCGGCGAAGTCGAGGATATCGACGCGGCCGTCCACCACACGATCCAGTCGGCGTTCCTGTCGGCCGGCCAGCGCTGCACGTGCGCACGCCGCATCTTCGTGCCGCAGGGCGCGTTCGGCGACCGTTTCCTCGCACGCTTCGCCGACGTCACGTCGAAGATCACGGCCGACGTGTTCGACGCCGATCCGCAACCGTTCATGGGCGCGGTGATCTCGGCGCGTGCCGCGGCGAAGCTCGTCGACGCGCAGTCGCGCCTGATCGAGCAGGGCGCGAAACCGATCATCGCGATGACGCAGCGGGATCCGCGCCTGGGCTTCGTGAACGCGGCGATCGTCGACGTGACGGGCGTCGCGAACCTGCCGGACGAAGAACACTTCGGCCCGCTCGCGCAGATCGTCCGCTACGCGACGTTCGACGAAGCGATCGAGCACGCGAACGACACGGCGTTCGGCCTGTCCGCCGGCCTGCTGGCCGACGACGCGAAGGCATGGGAACACTTCCGCCGCACGATTCGCGCCGGGATCGTCAACTGGAACCGGCCGACCAACGGCGCGTCGTCCGCCGCGCCGTTCGGCGGCACCGGCCGCTCGGGCAACCATCGCCCGAGCGCGTACTACGCGGCCGACTATTGCGCGTATCCGATGGCGTCGGTGGAAAGCACGCAACTGACCTTGCCCGCGAGCCTGTCGCCGGGCCTGCATTTCTGATCGAGGGAACGACGATGAACGCACAAGAAGCCAATTTCGACGGGCTCGTCGGCCCGACCCACAACTACGCCGGGCTGTCGTTCGGCAACGTGGCGTCGCTCAACAACGAGAAGTCGGCCGCGAACCCGAAGGCCGCCGCGAAGCAGGGGCTGCGCAAGATGAAGCAGCTCGCGGATCTCGGCTTCGCGCAAGGCGTGCTGCCGCCGCAGGAGCGGCCCTCGCTGCGCCTGCTGCGCGAGCTCGGCTTCTCCGGCAAGGACGCGGACGTGATCGCGAAGGCCGCGAAACAGGCGCCCGAACTGCTCGCCGCGGCGAGCTCGGCCTCGGCGATGTGGACCGCGAACGCGGCCACCGTCAGCCCGTCGGCCGACACGAGCGACGGCCGCGTGCACTTCACGCCGGCGAACCTGTGCAGCAAGCTGCATCGCGCGATCGAGCACGAAGCGACGCGCCGCACGCTGTCGACGCTGTTCGCCGATCCCGCGCATTTCGCGGTGCACGAAGCGCTGACCGGCACGCCGGCACTCGGCGACGAAGGCGCGGCGAACCACACGCGCTTCTGCGCCGAATACGGCAAGCCGGGCGTCGAGTTCTTCGTGTACGGCCGCGCGGAATACCGCCGCGGGCCCGAGCCGAAGCGCTTCCCGGCGCGCCAGACCTTCGAGGCGAGCCGCGCGGTCGCGCATCGCCACGGCCTCGCCGAAGAAGCGACGGTCTATGCGCAGCAGGATCCGGACGTGATCGACGCGGGCGTGTTTCACAACGACGTGATCTCGGTCGGCAACCGCGACACGCTGTTCACGCACGAGCGCGCGTTCGTCAACAAGCAGGCGATCTACGACACGCTGACCGCCGCGCTCGACGCACGCGGTGCGCGCCTGAACGTGATCGAGGTGCCCGAGGCCGCCGTGAGCGTGAACGACGCGGTGACGTCGTACCTGTTCAACAGCCAGCTGCTGTCGCGCGCGGACGGCTCGCAGGTGCTCGTCGTGCCGCAGGAATGTCGCGAGAACGGCAACGTCGCGGCCTATCTCGACGAACTCGCGGCCGGCAACGGCCCGATTCACGACGTGCTGGTGTTCGACCTGCGCGAAAGCATGAAGAACGGCGGCGGCCCGGCGTGCCTGCGCCTGCGCGTCGTGCTGAACGAAGCGGAGCGCGCGGCCGTCACGTCGAACGTGTGGATCAACGACACGCTGTTCGCGTCGCTCGACACGTGGATCGACCGGCACTATCGCGATCGCCTCGCACCGGAAGACCTCGCCGATCCGGCGCTGCTCGACGAATCGCGCACTGCGCTCGACGAGCTCACGCAGATCTTGCGCGTCGGTTCGCTGTATGACTTCCAGCGCTGATTCCCGCATGGCCGACGCGCTGCTCGACGACTTCCTCGCGTTCACGCTGACCGGCGGCGCACCGTCCGCGACGGACGGTACCTGCGCCGCCGGCGCCGTGCGCTGGCAATGGCGCGGCGACGGGCTGCTCGCGCTCGAACCGGCGGCGGCCGAGGCCGCCGGCACGGCGAGCGTGCTCGTGTCGGCCGGCGTGCACGGCGACGAGACGGCGCCGATCGAGCTGCTGTCGATGCTCGTGCGCGATCTCGCATCGGGTGCGCTGCCGCTCGCGTGCCGGCTGCTCGTCGTGCTCGGCAACGTGCCGGCGATGCGCGCCGGCGAACGCTATCTCGACGACGACCTGAACCGCCTGTTCAGCGGCCGTCACGCGCAGGTGCCTGCCAGCCGCGAAGCGCCGCGCGCGATGCAGCTCGAAGCCGCCGCCGCCGCGTTCTTCGCGGCCGCGCCGGCCGGCAGCGCGCGCTGGCACATCGACATGCACACGGCGATCCGCGCATCGGTGTTCGAGCAGTTCGCGCTGCTGCCGCACACGGGCATGCCGCCGACCCGCACGATGTTCGAATGGCTCGGCGACGCGCGGATCGCGGCCGTGCTGCTGCATACCGCGAAGGGCAACACGTACTCGCATTTCACGGCCGAGCACTGCGGCGCGCTCGCGTGCACGCTGGAACTCGGCAAGGTGCGCCCGTTCGGCCAGAACGACCTGGCGCGCTTCGCGCCGGCCGACCGCGCGGTGCGCAAGCTCGTGTCGGGCGCCGCTTGCGAGGCCGACGTTCCGTTGCCGCGCGTCTTCACGGTGATCGACCAGATCACGAAGCAGAGCGATGCGCTCGAGCTGTTCGTCGCGGCCGACGTCGCGAACTTCACCGCGTTCGCACGCGGCACGGTGCTCGCGCAGGATGGCGATTACCGCTACACGGTGACGCACGACGAGGAGCGCATCGTGTTCCCGAATCCGTCGGTGAAGCCGGGTTTGCGCGCGGGCCTGCTCGTCGTCGACACGACCCGCGAGACAGTCGCGGCGCTCGTCTGACGGTGACCGGTTGCGCGTGGCCGCGGCGACCGCGGCCCGCGCATCGTCCGGCCGACATTCCATTTGCGAGATAACACACGCCCGCCGCGCAGAACGCCCGCGGGTCGCGCTTGCGTATTTGCGACATCGTCTTGCAAGTTCGACGGGCCGCCCGGCTGACGTCGGCATCCGCAGCGCAGCATCACGTGCCGGCGGCTGCTTTGCCGTATCGGGCCGCGCGGATTGGTACAATCGCGGCCTTGCGGCTGTTGCGCCGCATCACGGCGTGGTGGCGGCATTGCCGCGGTCATCCGACCCTGCAATGATGCAAGCGCCCGTAGTTCCGGAACATTCGAGTATCGAGGAGAACACCTGATGAAGTTGGATTGGCGTAAAGTGGCCGCGCACGCGGTGGTGGCGGCATCGGCCGTGGCGGCAGGCAGCGCGATGGCAGCGGATCTGAAAGAGCTCCGTTTCGGCGTCGAAGCCTCGTACGCGCCGTTCGAATACAAGACGCCCGACGGCAAGCTGACCGGCTTCGACATCGACATCGGCAACGCGGTGTGCGCGAAGCTGAAGACGAAGTGCGTGTGGGTCGAGAACGACTTCGACGGCCTGATCCCGGCGCTGCAGGCGCGCAAGTTCGACGCGATCAACTCGGACATGACGATCACCGACCAGCGCAAGCACGCGATCGCGTTCACCGACGCGATCTACACGATCCCGAACCAGCTGATCGCGAAGCAGGGCAGCGGCCTGCTGCCGACGCCGCAATCGCTGAAGGGCAAGCGCGTGGGCGTGCTGCAGGGCACGATCCAGGAAGCGTACGCGAAGAAGAAGTGGGCGCCGGCAGGCGTCGAAGTCGTGCCGTACCAGACGCAGGACCTGGCCTACGCCGACCTGAAGTCGGGCCGTCTCGACGCGACGTTCCAGGACGCGGAAGCCGGTTCGAAGGGCTTCCTGACGAAGCCGCAAGGCCAGGGCTTCGCGTTCGCGGGCGGTACCGTGAGCGACGCCGAAATCCTCGGCTCGGGCGTCGGCTTCGGCCTGCGCAAGAACGACGCGGCGCTGAAGACCGCGCTCGATCAGGCGCTGAAGGAACTGAAGGCCGACGGCACGATCGACAACCTCGCGAAGAAGTACTTCAGCGTGCCCGTGACGCTCAAGTAAGCGTTGCGTTCGATCGCACGATGCAAGCAAACCGGCCGCTGATGCGGCCGGTTTGCTTTTGGGAGCGGGAATTGGCGGGGAATGGCGGGAAACCGCGGAGCAGCGGCCGGCGGCAGCGTCAGGCCGGAAAGAACCGGCCCAGTTCGCGCGCCAGCTCGTTGAGCACGGCCATCTCCTGCTGCGTGATCTTGCGCGCGGGCTGCGCGCCGGCCCAGTCGCCGTACAGCAGCGCGACGGTCGTCGTGCCGACGCGCACCGGCAGCAGCACGAACGCGCGCGTGTCGTCGAATGCGTCGAGATACCACGCGGGCAGGCGCTTGAGCATCTTCGGCTCCTGCGCCTGCTCGATGAAGATGCCGACCGAGTTCGAGATCGCGAGATGAAACACGTCCGGCTCGAAGCGCTCGTCGAAGCGCAGCCGGTCGAGCGTCGTATCGACGCCGGGGCCGAAGCCGAGGCGCGCGGCGAACATGCCGTCGTCGTGACGCACGAACATCACGGTGCGCGTGAACGCGAGGCCGGCCAGCAGGCTTTCCGACGCGAGCGCGAGCACCGGCGTCAGCACGTGCTCGGACGGCAGCGCACGCAGGTCCGCGAGACCAGCTTCGAGGCATGCCTCGGGCGCGGCCTGGGCGCGCGCGATCGCATCGGCGTTCGCGCGCAGCTCAACGATCTCGCGCATCACGGTGTCGCTCGCTTCCTCGCGTGCGAGCCGCTCGGCGATCTCGACGAGCGCGTCGGATTCCATGTCGAGTTCCGCGCCGTAGTGCTGCGCGAGCGCCGCGATGCGCGCGTCGCGCTGCGGGCTCGCGGGCATCACCAGTGCGCCCGCGACGTCGGTCGAGCAGCGGCTGACCGCGCGCAGCCAGCGCACGCGGTCGGCCGGGCCGTCATCGGCCGCATGGCCCGCATCGTGGTCGTCAATCTCGTTGCCGAACGCGTCGGCATGGACCATGTGGTCGTGATCGGCCATCCCCGCACGGATCACGTCGGGCAAGCGCCAGCGCGCGGCCGCCTCGAGCCCGATTTCGTCGAAGCCGACGCCGAGCACGTCGATGCAGGCGGCCGTTTCGTCGCCGTTCAGCTCGACCGCGCGACGGCGGATCCGGTCCCATTCGCTGTCGAGATAGCAGACCACGAGCAGCTTGCCGACCTGGCGCATCAGCGTGCAGACGACGGCTTCCTCGCCCGAGCGCAGCTCGGCGCGCTCCGTGAGCTTGCGCGCGACGCAGCCGGACAGCAGCGCGCGGTTCAGCTCGAGCTTCGCGTCGATGCGCCGCGGCGTGCTGTGGTGGAAATGATCGACGAGCTTGAGCCCGACGACCAGGTGGCCGACGGCGTCCATGCCGAGCACCATCAGGGCGCGGGTCACGGTCGTGATGTTGCCGCCGAACGCCATGTACATCGCGGAGTTCGCGAGCCGCAGCACTTTCTGCGTGAGCGCGAAGTCCGACAGCACGACGCGCACGAGTGCGGTGAAGTCGAGGTCGTCGTTCTTCATCGCGGCCATCGTCGCGCGCAGCGATTCCGACAGCAGCGGGAAATCGCCCCGTTCGTTCATCCGGGCCCACAGCTTGTCGAGCAATGCTGTGCGGGGCAGGTGTTCGGTGATTGACATACGGATCTGTCCGGTTCGCCGCGCGCGTCAGGCGGCGGCGTGCAGGTGCAGCTGCTGCGCCTCGAAGCGCCGCGCGAGCTCCTCGGACGGCAGCGCCTGGCAGACGAGCCAGCCCTGGATATGGTTGCAGCCCATCTCCGTCAGCAATTCGCGCTGCGCCTCGGTCTCGACGCCTTCGGCGACGAGTTCGAGATCGAGCGTCTGCGCGAGGCCGACCACCGCCGACACGATCGCGCGGTCGTTGCGCGAGGTCAGCAGGTTCTCGACGAAACTGCGGTCGATCTTCAGCTTCGCGAGCGGGAAGCGCTGCAGGTACGCGAGGCTCGAATAGCCGGTGCCGAAATCGTCGATCGCGAAGCGGATGCCGAGATCGGTCAGCTCCTCGAGCAGCCCCTTCGCCTGCGCGGGATCGTGCATCAGCAGGCTTTCGGTGATCTCGAGCACGATGCGGCGCGGGTCGATGCCCGTCAGCGCGATCGCCTCGCGCACGCTCTGCGTGAAGCGCGGGTCGCGGAACTGCTGCGGCGACACGTTGACCGCCACGTACTGCAGCGCGAGCCCCTGGCGGTCCCAGGCGACGAGCTGCATGCACGCCGCCTTGAGCACCCAGTTGCCGAGATAGTTGATCAGGCCGATCGATTCGGCGAGCGGAATGAAGGTCGCCGGCGGCACGAGCCCGTGCACCGGATGGCGCCAGCGGATCAGCGCCTCGACCCCGACCACTGCGCCCGACTGGCTGCGCGTGATCGGCTGGAAATGGAGCGAAAACTCGCCGTTGCGCACGCCGTCGTACAGGTCGGCTTCGAGCTTCAGCCGTTCGGCGTCGGCCGGATCGTCGACGGGGGCGTGGAACGCGAGCGCATTGCCGCCCGACGCCTTCGCCTGCGCGAGCGCGTGGTCGGCGCGGCGCAGCAGCGGGCTGTGGTGCTGCGCGCGATGCGGCGCCGAGCGCTCGTCGGGGTAGAGCGCGATGCCGATGCTCGCGGACAGGTGCACGGTCTGCCCCTGGTACACGTAGGGCTCGCGCACCGCGGCCTGCAGCCGGCGTGCGAGTGCGTCGGCCGCATTGCTCGCCTGCGTGCGGTCCGGTGCGCCGAGCACGACCGCGAACTTGTCGCTCGCGACGCGCGCGAGCTGCTCGTTCGGCGTGACGAGCGCCTTCAGCCGCTGCGCGGTCTCGCGCAGCAGCGTGTCGCCCGCGTCGTAGCCGAGCGCGCGGTTGATCCGCTGGTAGTCGTCGAGGTCGAGCAGCAGCAGCGCCGCGCAGGAGCCGTCCCCGTCGGCGGTCTGCTGCGCGCGCATCAGCGCGGGCACGAGCGCGGACAGGTTGTCGAGCCCCG
Organism: Burkholderia contaminans; assembly: GCF_029633825.1. Taxonomy (NCBI): domain Bacteria; kingdom Pseudomonadati; phylum Pseudomonadota; class Betaproteobacteria; order Burkholderiales; family Burkholderiaceae; genus Burkholderia; species Burkholderia contaminans. The sequence continues at coordinate 2,313,284 of NZ_CP090640.1, forward strand.
TCATCGGGTCGTGGTGCATTTCGTAGGTCAGGCGCGCCTCGAGCGCGCGCCACGACGACACGTCGAATGCCGCGATCGCGAACCCGTCGACCCCGTGGTGGCGGCTCTTGAACGCGCGGATCTCGACGTCCAGCGGATAGGTGAGCGACTTGACGATGCACATCGTCGCCTTCTCGACCTGGCCGGAACGCGCGGCGCGTGCAAGCAGGCCTTCGAGCGTCGCGGTATCCTGTTCGGCGATCAGGTCGCGCAGCGTCAGCGTGTGCAGGTAGTCGCGGTGGTAGCCGATGAAGCGCAGGCTCGCGTCGGACACGTACAGAAAGCGCAGCTCGCGGTCGACATGGGCGAGGAAATCCACCGTGCCGACCGTCTGTTCCAGCCAGTTGCGCACGGAGTCGTCGCGTCGCGGCGCGCCGGCGCGCGCGGGCATCAGCGCGCCGCCCGACCAGGCGAAGCGGCGCAGCGTATGCAAGGCGCTGCGCCAGGAGCCCTTGCGTGACGTCTGTTTCCTGTTGGCTTCCATGTTTCTCGCTGACGTGAAGGGCTGGAACCGGTTGTCCGGAAGGAATAACGGCAGACTGTGCGGAATCTTTAACGGACCGGCCGCGGACGGCGTTGCCGCTGGACCGGATTGGTCACGCGGGTGTTCGACAGGCGAACGCCGGCGGGGCCTACATTGAGGCTGACTTTATAAGAAATGAGGACGCAGATGAAGCGAAAACTGTTGCTGGGCGCCGCCGTGGCGGCGCTGGTGGCCGGCCATGCGCTGACGGCGCAGGCGGAATTGAAGCCGGGCGCCGCGGCGCCCGATTTCACGACGCAGGCGTCGCTGGGCGGCAAGACTTACACGTACTCGCTCGCGGACGCGCTGAAGCAGGGGCCGGTCGTGCTGTATTTCTACCCGGCCGCGTTCACGAAGGGCTGCACGATCGAGGCGCATGCGTTCGCGGACGCGGTCGACCGTTACAAGGCTTACGGTGCGACGGTGATCGGCGTGTCGGCTGACAAGATCGACACGCTGACGAAGTTCTCGGTGAGCGAGTGCCGGAGCAAGTTCCCGGTCGCGGCCGATCCGGACGCGAAGATCATCCGGGAATACGATGCGAAGCTGCCGGCGATCGACAAGGCGAACCGCGTGTCCTACGTGATTTCGCCGGAAGGGAAGGTGCTCTACGAATACACGAGCCTGTCGCCCGACAAGCACGTCGAGAACACGCTCGCCGCCGTGAAGGCGTGGGCGGACGCGCATCCGAAGCAGTAAGCGGGCGCTCCGCACGGCAAAGCGGCCCGTCGTGCGGGCCGCCGGTACGGAACGACGGGCCGCCGCGGGGCGGCGCGTGCGAGGCCGCTAGGCCCGCAATGCCTGCTCGATCGGCACGCTGCCGCCGACGAAGCCGACGATCTTGCGCGAGATGCCCAGCTTGATCGCCTCGATCGCGGCCCAGGCCACATCCTGGCGCGACACGGGTGGGGCGCCATCGAACCATGCGTCGGTGAGCGCGATCTTGCCGACGCCCGGATCGTCCGTGAGCGGGCCCGGGCGCAGGATCACGTAGTCGACGCCCGACGCGATCACGCGATCGTCGCCTTCGCGTTTCATCTGCGAATAGTGGCGCAGCGCGTCCGGGCCGAGTTCGGGCCGGTACGCGGACAGCGAGCTGATCACCACCAGCTTCTGCGCGTTGTAAGCCAGCGCGTATTCGGCCGCGCGGGCGACCGCGTCGCGGTCGACCTGCTCCTCTTCGGCCGCGCCTTCCGATTCGGCCGAGCCGGCCGCGTAGATCACGTGCGAGACGCCCTGGAATGCGTGCGAGAAATCGTTCGTCAGGTCGGCCTCGACGACCCGTGCGCCTGCCAGCGCATAGCCGTGCCGGCGCACGAGCGCCGTGACCTCGAACTCCGGCTGCTTGAGCAGCAGATCCGCGCAGGCCTGGCCCGTCCGGCCGGTCGCACCAATCAGCAGTACCTTCGTCGTCATGAAACCGCTCCTTGCTCGATGCGTCATCCGTCCAGATAGGGACGGACGACCGATAACTCAAGTGTAATGTCGATTTGCCGATGCGGCGGGTGTGTATTAAGGGGCGTACCGGCTGCGGGCGTACCGGCACCGGGCGTACCGGCACCGGGCGCCGGCCAGGGCGGCCCGGCGCGGGCACGCGATCTGCGGCCGCGCGGCCGACACTGACATTCCGGTCGCCAATCATTCAAACGGATGCGGGAATGACGCGCCGACCGGCTATCATGTGCGCGATGCATTTTTCGCCGTTACGTCATACAACGCATCGGCCCACTGGTTGGAGTACACATGGCATTACCCCTGGACAACGTCAGCATGGCCGTGTTCTGCGACTTCGAGAACGTCGCGCTCGGCGTGCGCGACGCGAAGTACGAGAAGTTCGACATCAAGCCCGTGCTGGAGCGCCTGCTGCTGAAGGGCAGCATCGTCGTGAAGAAGGCCTATTGCGACTGGGATCGCTACAAGGGCTTCAAGGCGTCGATGCACGAGGCGAGCTTCGAGCTGATCGAGATTCCGCACGTGCGCCAGTCGGGCAAGAACTCGGCCGACATCCGGCTCGTCGTGGATGCCCTCGACCTCTGCTACACGAAGTCGCACGTCGATACGTTCGTGATCATCAGCGGCGACTCGGATTTTTCGCCGCTCGTGTCGAAACTGCGCGAGAACGCGAAGAAGGTGATCGGCGTCGGCGTGAAGAAATCGACGTCGGACCTGCTGGTCGCGAACTGCGACGAATTCATTTTCTACGACGACCTGGTGCGCGAGCAGCAGCGCACGCTCGCGAAGCGCGAACAGCAGCAGCGCGCCGGCAACGGCGGCGCGAAGCGGCCCGACGAGCCGTCGCGCAAGCACGACCTCGACGCGCGCAAGGCCGAGGCGATTGCGCTGGCGGTCGAGACGTTCGATGCGCTCGCGTCGGAGCGGGACGACGTCGGCAAGATCTGGGCGTCGGTGCTCAAGAGCGCGATCAAGCGCCGCAAGCCGGATTTCAACGAGTCGTACTACGGGTTCCGCGCGTTCGGCAACCTGCTCGACGAGGCGCAGGCGCGGGGCCTGCTCGAAGTGGGGCGTGACGACAAGTCGGGCGCGTTCGTGTCGCGAGCCCGCCAGTCGGCGGCCGCGGAGCATGTCTCGACGGGCGGTGAAAGCGGCGGCCACGGTGGCGCGCACCACGGTGCGCGCGCGGCCGAGCCGGCGCGGGCCGGGCGCAATGCGCAACGTCGCGGGCAGCGGGCGGAAGCGGTCGTGCACGAAAGCGCGCAGGTCGAAGCGGCGGAGGCCGAAGTGGCCGAGGTTGCCGAGGGGTACCGATGATGCCGCCGGCGGAGACGGTCGATGTGCCCGACACGGCCGACGCGCATGGCGACGCGAAGGATGGCCGCAAGCGCGCGCGCAAGACCGCGGCGAAAAGGCTGGCGCGAAGAAGGGCGCCGCCGCGAAGAGCGCAGGCCGTCAGGCAGCCGGGAAGCCGGACGACGCCGGGCATGGGCCGAAGCACGGCGGCGAGCAGCACGCGCACGGCAAGCATGCCGACGACGCGCATCGCGACGCGGAGCAGGGCGGCGAGCGGCATGTCGCGGCGACGCACGCCGGGCCGGCGGCAGGCGATGCCGGCGGCGAGCGTGCCGCCGCCCAGCCGTCACACGACGCGGCGCCGGTTGAAGCCGATGCCGAAGCGGCTGCGCAAGCGCCGGCCGCAGCCAAGCCGAAGAAGCCGGCACGCAAGGCCGCACCGCGCGCACGTCGTCCGCGCAAGACGGCGGCGGACGCTGCCGAGTAACGCCGGTCGTCCGGATGCCGCGCCGAGCGGGGCGGCATCCGCGCCATGTAACTGGCCGGTGCAATGCCGGCCCGTTGAACTAGCCGTTCACCGCGTAAGGCTGCGTCATCACTTCGAGGAAGTGGCCGTCCGGATCGTCGAAGTACACGCCTCGGCCGCCGTTGTGGCGGTAGAGGTCATCGGGTTGCCGCTTCGCCGGATCGGCCCAGTGGGGCAGCCCGCGCTCGCGAATGCGCGCGAGCACGCGATCGAAGCCGGCTTCGTCGATCAGGAACGCGTAATGCTGCGACGCGATCTCTCCCGACCGTTCATAAAAATCGAGCGACACGCCGTTGCCGAGCGCGACGACCAGCATCGCGCCGAACGGCGTCGGCGGCGGCAATTCCAGCAACTCGGTGAGGAAGCGGCTCGACGCACGCTTGTCGCGGCACCAGACGATCGTGTGGTTCAACTGGACGTTCATCGCGTGTCCTCAAGGCAGCGCGCGGCGACGCGCATGGACACACGATAGTCGATCGGCACGCGCATTCAAGCCGGCGCGCCGCTCGCAATGGGCCGCACGTGCGGCTCACGCGCGCGGCGGCGGCCCGTCGAGCCGCCGCCTCCCGTCGTCATTCCCCGGCGACGGCCGGCCCGCCGTTGTTCCCGCGGCGGTTGCGCCGCTTCTCGGCCCATACGCGGAAGCGGTCCATGTACAGGTACACGACCGGCGTCGTATAGAGCGTCAGCACCTGCGACACGATCAGGCCGCCGGCGATCGCGATCCCGAGCGGCGCGCGCAGCTCTGCGCCGTCGCCGTTGCCGAACGCGAGCGGCAGCGCGCCGAGGAGCGCTGCCATCGTCGTCATCATGATCGGGCGGAAGCGCAGCAGGCACGCCTCGTGGATCGCGTCGAACGACGACTTCTGGTTGTTGCGCGTCTGGTCGATCGCGAAGTCGACCATCATGATCGCGTTCTTCTTCACGATCCCGATCAGCAGGATCACGCCGATCAGCGCGATGATGCTGAACTCGGTCTTGAACAGCAGCAGCGCGAGCAGCGCGCCGACGCCCGCCGACGGCAGCGTCGACAGGATCGTGATCGGGTGGATGTAGCTCTCGTACAGGATCCCGAGCACGATGTAGACGGCCAGCAGCGCCGCGAGGATCAGGATCGGCTGGTCGTTCGTCGACTGCTGGAACGCCTGCGCGGTGCCCTGGAAGCTGCCGACGATGGTCGGCGGGACGCCGACCTGCGCCATCGTCTGGTAGATCACCTGCGTCGCCTGCGACAGCGACACGCCCGGCGGCAGGTTGAACGAGATCGTCGTCGCGACGAACAGCCCCTGGTGGTTGACCGACAGCGGCGTCGTGCTCGGCCCGAAGGTCGCGATCGCCGACAGCGGAATCATCGTCGACTTCGACGTCGACACCGACGCACCCGACGACGCGCTCGACTTGCCGCTCGCCGCGATCGCGTTGAGCGCCTGGTTGCGCGCGGAGTCCGACGCGATCGCCGCGGCGCTCTGCGTGGCCGTGCCGGCGCTCGACGTGCCGGCGGAGGTCGCGACGTAGGTGCCGGCCGCTGCGTTGGTGGTCTGCGAGCCGTTCGCGCTGCCGCCCGACGTGCTGATCCACACCTGGTTCAGCATCTCGGGGCTCTGCCAGTACTTCGGCGCGACTTCCATCACCACGTGGTACTGGTTCAGCGGGTTGTAGATCGTCGAGACCTGGCGCTGGCCGAATGCGTCGTACAGCGTGTTGTCGATCTGCGCGGGCTTGATGCCGAACCGTGCGGCCGTCGCCCGGTCGATCGTCACCATTGCCTCCATGCCGCCTTGCTGCTGGTCGGAGTTCACGTCGGTCAGCTCGGGGCGCTTCTGCAGCGCCTCGGTGAGGATCGGCCCCCACTTGTACAGGTCGGCGCTCGAATCGCCGAGCAGCGTGAACTGATACTGCGCGTTGCTCTGCCGGCCGCCGACGCGAATGTCCTGCGCCGCCTGCAGGAACGTGCTCGCGCCGGCGACGTCCGACAGCGGGACCCGCAGTTGCTGGATCACCTGGTCGGCCGACAGCTTGCGCTCGGTGCGATCCTTCAGCGTGACGAACATGAAGCCCGAGTTGGTCTGCGTGCCGCCGGTGAAGCCCGCGACGCTCTTCACGTTCGGGTTGCTCTGCACGATCCGCATCATCTCGGAGAACTTCAGCTTCATCGCCTGGAACGACGTCGACTGGTCGGCCCGGATGCCGCCGATCATCAGCCCGGTGTCCTGCTGCGGGAAGAAACCCTTCGGCACGACGATGTACAGGTAGACGTTCAGCCCGATCGTCGCGAACAGGGTCAGCAGGATCAGGAGCGGCCGGCGCAGCGCCCACGTCAGCGAGCGTTCGTAGCCGCGCTGCATGCGACTGAAACAGCGTTCCAGGAAGCGCCCGAAGCGGCCTTCGTTTTGCGGGTCGTGCGACTCGGGCAGCAGGCGCGCGCACATCATCGGCGTGACCGTGAGCGACACCGCGAGCGAGACGGCGATCGCGAGCGACAGCGTCAGCGCGAACTCGCGGAACAGCCGCCCGACGATGCCGCCCATCAGCAGGATCGGCAGGAACACCGCGACGAGCGAAATGCTCATCGACAACACGGTGAAGCCGACCTCGCGCGCGCCGTCGAACGCGGCCTGCATGCGCGACTTGCCGTTCTCGATGTGCCGCGAGATGTTCTCCAGCACGACGATCGCGTCGTCGACGACGAAGCCGGTCGCGACGATCAGCGCCATCAGCGACAGGTTGTCGATCGAGAAGCCTAGCAGGTACATCGCGCCGAACGTGCCGATGATCGAGATCGGCACCGCGACGCTCGGGATCAGCGTCGCGCGCCAGTTGCGCAGGAACAGGAACACGACCATCACGACGAGGCTGACCGCGATCAGCAGCGTGTGCTCGGTGTCCTTCAGCGACGCGCGAATCGTGGTCGAGCGGTCGAGCACGGGCGTGACGGTGATGTCGGCCGGCAGCGACGCGGTGAGCTGCGGCAGTGCCGCGCGCACGCGGTCGATCGTGTCGATGATGTTCGCGCCGGGCGAGCGGTAGAGGATCACGAGCACCGCGCGCTTGCCGTTCGACAGGCCGAGGTTGCGCAGGTCCTCGACCGAATCGACGACGTCCGACAGGTCGGACAGCCGCACGGCCGAGCCGTTGCGGTAGGCCACGACGAGGTCGCGGTATTGCGACGCCTGGGATGCCTGGTCGTTCGTATAGAGCTGGTAGCGCTGCGGGCCGAATTCGATCGCGCCCTTCGGCGCGTTGGCGTTCGCGGAGGCCAGCGCCGCGCGCACGTCCTCGAGGCCGATCCCGTAGTGGAACAGCGCCTGCGGCTCGAGCTCGACGCGCACGGCCGGGTTCGCGGAGCCGCTGACCGACACCTGGCCGATCCCGTCGATCTGCGACAGCGACTGCTGCAGCACCGTCGACGCGGCGTCGTACAGCTTCGCGGCCGATGACGTTTCGGACGTCAGCGACACGATCATGATCGGCGAATCGGCCGGGTTGACCTTGCGGTAGGTCGGGTTGCTCTTCAGCGCGGCGGGCAGGTCGGCGCGCGCCGCGTTGATCGCGGCCTGCACGTCGCGCGCGGCGCCGTCGATGTCGCGGTTCAGCCCGAACTGCAGGATGATCCGCGCGTTGCCGACCGTGCTCGTCGACGTCATTTCGGACACGTCGGCGATCGAGCCGAGGTGCCGCTCGAGCGGGCTCGTCACGCTGGTCGCGACCGTTTCCGGGCTCGCGCCGGGCAGCGACGCCTGCACCGAGATCGTCGGGAAGTCGACCTGCGGCAGCGGCGACACCGGCAGCTTGACGAACGCGAACAGGCCCGCGAGCGCGACGCCGATCGCGAGCAGCGTCGTCGCGACGGGGCGGGTGATGAAGGGGCGCGACAGGTTCATCGCTTACGCGCCCGGGTGCGTGCCGGCATCGGCGCCGGGGCCGTGCCGCTCGAACCAGCCGCGCACACGGCGCGCGAGGCTGTCGAAGCCGAGGTAGATCACGGGCGTCGTGAACAGCGTCAGCACCTGCGACACGATCAGGCCGCCGGCGATCGCGATCCCGAGCGGCTGGCGCAGCTCGGAGCCCGCGCCGGAGCCGACGATCAGCGGCACCGCGCCGAGCAGCGCGGCGAGCGTCGTCATCAGGATCGGCCGGAAGCGCAGCAGGCACGCCTGGTAGATCGCCTCGCGCGGCGGCTTGCCTTCGACGCGCTCGGCCTCGAGCGCGAAGTCGATCATCATGATCGCGTTCTTCTTCACGATGCCGATCAAGAGCACGATGCCGATGATCCCGATGATGTCGAGGTCGTGCCCGGTGATCATCAGCGCGAGCAGTGCGCCGACGCCGGCCGACGGCAGCGTCGACAGGATCGTGATCGGGTGGATGTAGCTCTCGTACAGCACGCCGAGCACGATGTACATCGTGACGACCGCGGCGAGGATCAGGAACAGCTGGTTCGACAGCGACGCCTGGAACGCGAGCGCCGCGCCCTGGAAGCGCGTCTGGAACGACGCGGGCAGCCCGATGTCTTTCTCGGCTGCGTCGATCGCCTTGACCGCCTCGCCGAGCGACGCGCCCGGCGCGAGGTTGAACGAGATGGTGGTCGACGGGAACTGCGACAGGTGCGCGACCAGCAGCGGCGACGGCCGCTCGTGGAACGACGCGATCGACGTCAGCGGCACCTGGCCGCCGCCCGCCGACGGCAGGTAGATGTCGTTCAGCGATTGCGCGTAGTGCTGGTCCTTCGGCTCGGACTCGAGAATCACGCGGTACTGGTTCGACTGCGTGAAGATCGTCGACACGATGCGCTGGCCGAACGCGTCGTACAGCGCGTTGTCGACGGTCGCGGGCGTGATGCCGAAGCGCGCGGCGCTCGCGCGGTCGATCTCGATGTAGACGGACTGGCCGTTGCTCTGCAGGTCGGTCGCGACGTCGGCGAGCGACGGCTCCTGCTGCAGCCGGGCAACGAGCTTCGGCACCCAGGTCGCGAACTCTTCCGAGTTCGGGCTCGTCAGCATGAACTGGTACTGCGTCGGGCTGACGGTCGAGTCGATCGTCAGGTCCTGCACCGACTGCATGAACAGCGAGATGCCGGTGATGTTCGCCACGCGGTGCTGCAGGTCGCGGATGACCTGCGCGGCGGTTTCGGAGCGTTCGTCGCGCGCCTTCAGGTTGATCAGCATCCGGCCGCTGTTCAGCGTGATGTTGCTGCCGTCGACGCCGATGAACGACGTGAGGCTCTCGACGTTCGGATCCTTCAGGATCTCGGCCGCGAGCGCCTGCTGGCGCTCCGCCATCGCGCCGTACGAGATCGACTGCGGCGCCTGCGTGATCGCCTGGATCACGCCGGTATCCTGCGCGGGGAAGAAGCCCTTCGGCACGTAGACGTACAGCAGGCCGGTCAGCGCGAGCGTCAGCAGCGCGACGACGAGCGTCGAGCGCTGTCGGTTCAGCACCCATTCGAGCGCGACCGCGTAGCGCGCGATCACCCAGTCGATCGCGCGGTGCACGCGCGCCTCGAAGCGATGGCTCTCGGGCGGCGGCGAATGGCGCAGCAGCTTCGCGCACAGCATCGGCACGAGCGTGAGCGACACGATCGCCGAGATCACGATCGTCACCGCGAGCGTGATCGCGAACTCGTGGAACAGGCGCCCGACCACGTCGCCCATGAACAGCAGCGGGATCAGCACCGCGATCAGCGACACCGTCAGCGAGATGATCGTGAAGCCGATCTGCCTCGAGCCCTTCAGCGCGGCCTCGAGCCCCGATTCGCCTTCCTCGACGTAGCGCGCGATGTTCTCGATCATCACGATCGCGTCGTCGACCACGAAGCCGGTCGCGATGGTGAGCGCCATCAGCGACAGGTTGTTCAGCGAGAAGCCGGCCATGTACATCACCGCGAGCGTGCCGATCAGCGACAGCGGCACCGACAGGCTCGGGATGATCGTCGCGTAGACGTTCGCGAGGAACAGGTACATCACGAGCACGACCAGCGCGACCGCGAGCAGCAGTTCGAACTGCACGTCGCGCACGGCGGCGCGGATCATCGTCGTGCGGTCGGTGACGATCTCCACGTCGAGCGCGGCCGGCAGCGTTTCCTGCAGCTTCGGCAACTGCGCCTTGATCGCATCGACGGTCGCGATCACGTTCGCGCCCGGCTGGCGCTGCACGTTCAGGATGATGGCCGGGTCCGAATTCACCCACGCGCCGAGCTTGGTGTTCTCCGAGCCGGCGACGACCGTCGCGACGTCGGTCAGCATCACCGGACGGCCGTTCTTGTACGCGACGACCGCGCTGTTGTACTGGTCGGCGCTCGTCAGCTGGTCGTTCGCGTTGATCGTGTACGAGCGCGTCGGGCCGTCGAAGTTGCCCTTCGGCGTGTTCACGTTCAGGTTCGAGATCGTCGTGCGCAGGTCGTCGAGGTTCATCCCGTACTTCGCGAGCGCGGTCGGGTTCGCCTGGATCCGCACGGCCGGGCGGTTGCCGCCCGACAGGCTGACGAGACCGACGCCCGCGACCTGCGAGATCTTCATCGCGAGGCGCGTGTCGGCGAGATCCTGCACCTGCGTGAGCGGCAGCGTCTTCGACTTGACGGCGAGCGTCAGCACCGGTGCGTCGGCCGGGTTGACCTTCGCGTAGATCGGCGGGGCAGGGAGGTCGGACGGCAGCAGGTTGCCGGCCGCGTTGATCGCGGCCTGCACTTCCTGTTCGGCGATGTCGAGCGGCAGGTCGAGCGAGAACTGCAGCGTGATCACGGACGAGCCGGCCGAACTCTGCGACGACATCTGGTTCAGCGACGGCATCTGCCCGAACTGCCGTTCGAGCGGTGCGGTGACCGACGAGGTCATCACCTCCGGGCTCGCGCCCGGGTAGAAGGTCTGGACCTGGATCGTCGGATAGTCGACTTCCGGCAGCGCGGCGAGCGGCAGGAAGCGCAGCGCGACGAGACCGGCCAGCATGATCGCCGCCATCAGGAGGGCGGTGCCGACCGGCCGGAGAATGAAGAGGCGGGATGGATTCATCGAGCGGCCCGCGCGTTACTGGGCCGCGGAGGCCGCTGCCTGCGACGCGCCGTGCCGGTGTTCGCCGCGATGGCCGCCGGCGCCCGATGCGCCCGACGCCGCACCGGCGCCGCGTGCGCCCGACGCGCCTTTCGGCTTGTCGGCCGGGATCGAGATCTTCGCGCCTTCGCGCAGGCGGTCGGAGCCGTCGGTCACCACGCGCTCGCCGACCGACACGCCGCTGACGATGCTGGTGCGTTCGCCGTCGACCGGGCCGATCGTGACCTTGCGCACGGTCACCGTGTTGTCGGGTTTCACGACGTAGACGAACTGGCCGATCGAGCCGGTCAGCACGGCCGAGGTCGGCACGATCGTCGCGTTGCGCAGCACGTCGACGAGCAGGCGCGTGTTCACGAACTGGTTCGGGAACAGCATGCCTTCCTTGTTATCGAAGTTCGCGCGCAGCTTGACGGTGCCCGTGCTCGTGTCGATCTGGTTGTCGAGCGTCGCGAGCGAACCCGTCTCGAGCGGCACCGTGTTGTTGCGGTTGTACGCGGTGACCGACAGCTTCTGGCCCGCGTTCACCTGCTTGAGGATCTGCGGCAGGTTGTCTTCCGACGTGGTGAAGATCACGCTCATCGGCTGCAGCTGCGTGATCACGACGAGGCCGTTGGTATCGCCCGGCGTCACGTAGTTGCCGGGGTCGACCTGGCGCAGGCCGACGCGGCCCGACACCGGCGCGGTGATGCGCGCATACGTGAGGTTCAGCTTCGCGGAATCGATCGCGGCCTGGTCGGTCTTCACCGCGCCTTCGTATTGCTTGACGAGGGATGCCTGCGTGTCGACGGTCTGCGACGCGATGGAGTCCTGCGACAGCAGCGTCTGGTAGCGCTTCAGGTCGAGGCGGGCCGTCGCGAGCAGCGCCGAGTCGCGCGCGTGCGTGCCTTCGGCGTTCTCGAGCGCGACCTGGTACGGGCGCGGGTCGATCTGCGCGAGCAGGTCGCCCTTCTTGACGATCTGGCCTTCCTGGAACGCGACCGACTGCAGGTAGCCCGACAGCTGCGTCTTGACCGTGACGTTCGCGAGCGGCGTGACGGTGCCGAGCGCGGACAGCACGATCGGCATCTCGCCCTGGGTCGCGGTCGCGACCTGCACGGGCTGCGGAACGTTCGCCATCGCGGCGGGGCCGCCACGGCCGCGGTGGCCGCCGGCGCCACTGGCCGCGCTTGCGCCCGCACCGCCCGCACTGCTGCCGGACGCCGGCGTGCGGTTCCACGGATGCCACCACAGCAGGCCGCCGATGACGACGACCGCGAGTGCGCCGGCCATCAGCGTGCGGCGCGGGCGCCGCGCGGCGGGCGACGCAGGGTCTTTCGAAGGGGGCGTGGGCTTTTGTTCGTTATCCATCGTGATCTGTCAGGAAGACGGCGCGGCGGGCCGGAAATCGGACTGCTGGGCTGCGCGTGGGCGAGCGGTGCCGGGGAGGGGGCGCCCGGCTCGGTCCGGGCCCCCGCCGGTATGCGCGGGAAAAGAGCGGTGCGCACCGCGAGTGCGGCGCGACGATGGGCATGATCCTACGTCCCGTCCCCGTTACAGTCCAGTGGTCTATCTTTCAACGGGTTACGGTCGTTACAGAACGCGACAGTACGATGACGAAACGATTACACGCCGATGCGACGGGCCGGTGCGCCGCCGATCTCGCGGGTGATTTTCGCGATGCATTCGTGCAGCGCGGGTACCACGTGTTCGTTGAGCCATTCGGGCGGGCACTGGTGCGACGCGCCTCCGCAATTCACCGAATAGCGCTGGCCCGACGGACCGACGAAACCGGCCGCGACGGCATTCAGGCCCTCGCGCCATTCGCCGATCGCGATCGCGTGGCCGTCGCGCATCGCATCGTCCAGCGCGGGGGTCAGGCGGGCGGACACATGCGGCCAGTCGTCGCCCGCCGTGGTGCGCAGCGACTCGAGCAGCAGGCGGCGTTCGTCGTCCTCGAGTGCGGCGAGGTACGCGCGGCCGACCGCGGTGCGCGCGATGTCCATCCGCGAGCCGATCTCGAGGCGCGTGACGAGCACGGCCGAGCGTGGACGGATCACGTCGATCGCGACCATGTCGAGCCGGTCGCGTACCGCGAGGTGCACGGACAGCGACGTGCGTTCGGCCAGCTCGATCATGAACGGCCGCGAACGCGCGCGGATGTCGAAGTTGCGCAGGAAGCCGTGGCTCAGCTCGAGCACCGACGCGGTGAGCACGAAGCGCTCGCTGTCGGGCAACTGGAACAGGAAGCCGGCGCTGACGAGCGTCGCGGTGATGCGCGAAACGGTCGGCTTCGGGATGCCGGTCAGTTCGGTCAGCTCGCGGTTGCTGACGGGCGCGTCGGCCGCCGCGATGCGGCGCAGCACGGCAAGGCCGCGGGCGAGGGCGGTGATCTCGTCGGGCGACGATTCACGGTCCCGCGACGCGGGAGGGGTTACAGTTGTCGACACGAGGGATTCTCTCTAATTCCGAAACTCGATTTCAATTTTGTTGGAATTGTAGGACTATTGTCAAAGGATGCATGTTCCGCTGGTGAACCGGTCATCGGATGATATTTTACGGGTTCACCCTTGGTTTATTAGGAAAACGCTCAACTGAGCGTTGCCAGAAAGTGCATGAATCGGTGCAAATACCGCTTGACTTGTCGGGCGGAAACGGAAAGAATGTCTCACGTTTTCGAAACATCGTTTCAAGAGTTTAACCGGCAACGATGTTTCGCGCAGTCTCTCAGGTTCTAGCACGGCCCTCGGAATGGCTAGAACTTTTTTAGCGCCACGGTCTCCGTGGCGCTTTTTTTTGCCCGTTTTCCGGCGACCGCCCGGTTTGCCGCGATCGAAAGCCCGCCGCTTCGTTGCATCGGGGCCGGCACCGCTTGCCGCGTCCTGCACGATCCACCGCCTGCCCCCGCGATTTTAATTAATTTCTGCTATCGGGAAAATTCCGGCAATACGTCGCCGGTCGACGGTCGTCGTGCGCGTTGCATCGGCCCCCTCCCGTGCCCGGGCGAGTCTGCCCGAACGTCGCACGTCCATCCGTGCGGAGCATGTTGCCCCTGCGGGTGCCGGAGCCCCCCTATGCAAAAGTAGGGGGGTGACCCATCCCGGCCGGACGCGCACATCTGCAGAATCCAGATACGGGCCGATGCGAAGACTTCGCCGGCCCGCGTCCGCAGCACAGCATGACGCCCAGCCCGTATCGCTGGTTGACCCCTTGGATGGAGGTCATATGTTCAGTACCCGCGCGTGTTGCAGCAGTGTGGCGGCACTGTTGCTCCTGATGTGCGCCGTTCCCTCGTTCGCCCAGTCGTTCCGGGTCCAGTGCCCGTTCACCACGCCGTCGCACCCGACCGCGCTGGCGCCCGGTGTCGGCGAACCCGCTTACACGAAGCCGACCTATACCGGCCAGAATTCCACGTCGACCGGCGCGGTGAACGGCGCGATCAAGTGCCAGCAGATCTCGGGCGGCGACGGCTACGCGACGATGGCCAACGGCGTGCAGACCTACCTGTTCGCGTTCGGCCCGCTGTCCGGGCTCGCGGACGTGAAGGCCGGGCTGCCGGGCACGGAGCTCGCGTCGGTGTTCAACACCGTCGGCGACCCCAGGACGGACCCGACCTACAACGGCGCGGTCGGCCTCGCGCCCGATCCGGATGCCGGCGGCGCGCTGACCGGCCACGTCGATCCGCGCCCGATCATGGACATCGGCGTGATGAACGGCAACCAGCCCGCGCCGATGATGGCGATCGACGAGGACGACGAGTTCTTCCTCACGCTCACGAACGTCGGGATGATCATGCGCCCGGACCTGTTCGAGAAGCATACGGTGCACTTCCACGGCTATCCGAACGCGTCGTCGTTCTATGACGGCGTGCCGGACGCGTCGGTCGCGATCAACATCGGCGCGAGCTTCACGTACTACTATCTCGCGCCGGATGCGGGCACCTATTTCTGGCATTGCCACATCACGCCACCGGAGCACCTGCAGATGGGCATGGTCGGCCAGATCTACGTGCGGCCGCGCCAGGACCGGGTGCCGAAGGGCGTGTCGCTGTACGAGGCGCTGGTGACGCAGCAGTCGGACCTGCGCACGCGCTGCGGCAACGACATCCTGTGCTCGACGCCGCTGCCGCCGCAGAACAACGGCCTCGTGCGGGCGGCCAACGCCAACATTCCGGCGACCACGCCCGAGACGCTGTCGCTCTACGCGTACAACGACGGCGACGGCTCGACCGCGTACGACGTCGAGTATCCGATCCAGATCCATGGCTTCGATCCGAACTTCCACTTCGTCGGCATGACGTTCAATCCCGAGCCGTTCACCGACATGAAGGACAAGTTCTTCCTGCTGAACGGCCGCAGCTATCCGGACACGGTGACCGCAGGGGCGATGTCGACGCCCGCGTCCGACAGTGCGATGCATCCGTCGCAACCGCTGCCGACGCTGGTCAACATTCCGGCCGGCGGCCGCGCGCTGTTGCGGATCTCGGATCTCGACGTGACCGAATACCAGACGCTGGCGTCGCTCGGCATCCCGATGCACGTGATCGCGCTCAATGCCCGCATGTTGCGCGACATGGCCGGCAACAACATGGCCTACGACACGAACTCGATCACGCTCGGAGGCGGCGAGTCGCTCGACCTGATTCTCGACGCGAGCGACAAGACGAAGTACCACTCGGGCCAGATTTTCTATCTGTACACGCCGAACCTCGATCACCTGTCGAACGATCAGGAGAACTTCGGCGGCCTGATGACCGAGGTCCACATCTGCAGCGCCGTGGACCCGGTCACGAAGCATTGCACTCTTTGATGACCAGGGGCCGCCCGCATCATCGGGCGGGCCCCGGCCGGGAAGTCCTGCCCTGAGGAGAAAAGCCGTGGGACACATCACTCATCATGCCTGGACCGCGACGCTCGCCCGTCTCGGACGGCTCGCACGCGTCGGTGTCGCGACGCTCGCCGCGTTGCTGTCGGTGCACGCGCACGCCGCCGCGCCGGGCATCACCGGCAAGGTCTTCAACCTCACGGCCCAGGAAGCGCGCATCACCCAGCCGGACGGCACGAGCGTCTATTCGTGGGGCTACGGCTGCGCGGCGACCAGCGCGACGCCGCTCGTCTTCTCGCCGTCGACGATTACCGGCGCGACCTGTCCGACGATGCAGATTCCGGGCCCGACGCTGATCGTCAGGCAGGGCGACATCATCACCGTGACCCTGACCAACAACCTGCCGGCGGCGGCCGGCAACACGTCGATGCTGTTTCCCGGCTTCGTCGTGTGCACGGGCACCCTGAGCCCGGACGGCAAGACCTGCACCGGCACCTCCGGCGTGGCGGGGCTGCTGGCGCAGGAAGCGCAGCACGGCGCGACGGTCACCTACACGTTCGTCGCGGCGACGCCCGGCACGCATACGTACTACAGCGGCACGCAGGGCGACCTGCAGATCGAGATGGGGCTGTACGGCGCGATCATCGTGCTGCCGAACACGGCAGCCAACACGGCGGGCTGCATGGCGCTGCCGGATTCGGGCAGGCCGTTCGGCCAGCGCGATTTCCGCAACGCAGTGGCGGCATTCGACAACAGCGCCGCCTGCTATGACCGTGAGTATCTTTTTCAGTTCTCCGAAATGGATCCGCGCATCCATCAGCAGGCGGAGCAGCAGGTCGCGGCCAATACGTCGTGCACGAAGCCGACCGGCTGCATGACGGTCGAGACCGAGCCTTATCACCCGGCGTATTTCATGGTCAACGGCCGCTCGATGCCGGACGACATGGATCCGAACTACGCGCCGCAGTACCCGCACCAGCCGTACAACGGCAACCCGCACATGCATCCGGGCGAACTGGTGCTGCTGCGGATCATCGGCACCGGCCGCTGGCAGCATCCGTTCCACGAGCACGGCAATCACGTGCGCGTGCTCGCGCGCGACGGCAACCTGTTGCTCAGCCCGGTCGACCCGAGCCACCCGGCGAACCCGCGGCTGCCGGCCGGCCCGCTGCTGTTCACGACCACCACGACGCCGGGCACCACCCTCGACGGGATCTTCTACTGGACCGGCAAGGGCCTGAACTGGGACGTCTACGCGCACTACCCGGGCGACGGCTCGGTGTGCGTGCCTGACGCGAACGGCTACTACACGACGGCGTCGAACCCGCCGGCGCCGCGCAGCGCGCCGAACTACTACGAGTGGTGCCAGGACCACGGCAAGGCGCTCGAGAAGGCGCCGTTCGGCAAGGTCGCCAGCGGCGGGCCGGTCACGTTGCCGGACTCGAACATCCTGACGAACGGTTTCTGGTATGGCGGCAGTCCGTATCTCGGGCCGGACGCGACCGTGCGTGCGACGGCGCCGACCGGCACGTCGCCGCCCAGCAACACGATCCTGAACCCGCCGGCGACGGAAGCAGGCTTCGCGTTCATGTGGCACTCGCATAACGAGCGCGAGATCACGACGAACAACATCTTCCCGGGCGGAATGATGATGATGATGCTCGTTGATCCTCCGGTATTTCCGATCGACGAATCCAATTAGGGGTGGGGAGAAAGACGATGAGATCCACCAAGCTCACGGCGACGCTCCTTGATCTGTTCAAGGCGGGGGTCGCGGCATCCATCTTGCTGACGGCAGGCGAAGCCTGTTTCGCGCAAGCGGTCGTCAATCTGACGGCGAAGGCGTCCACGGCGATGATGCCGGACGGGCAGGCCGTGCCGATGTGGGGCTACAGCTGCACGCCGGCTGCCGTGGCGACGGTGCCGGCCGCGAATGCGACCTGCGCGGCGGCGAATCCGGCCGCCGGCGCGAACTGGTCGCCGGTGGTCGTCACCGTGCCGGCCGGGCAGCTGCAGATCAACCTGACGAACAACCTGCCTGCGCCCGTGCCGACCTCGCTCGTCATCGTCGGCCAGCTGGGCGGCGGTCTGGGCGACAAGCCGACGACCACGCCGAGCCCGGTCCATCCGACGCAGACGGCCACGAGCTGGCCGACCGTCACGGCGACCTCGACCGCGCCGATGGCATCGTTCGTGCCGCCCGCACAGGGGCCGCGCGTGCAGTCGTTCGGGACCGAGGTGGCGCCGTCGACCGATCCGAAATCGCACACGACGCTCACGTGGACCAATCTCAAGCCCGGCACGTACCTGCTCGAGTCGGGCACGCACCCGTCGATCCAGGGGCCGATGGGCCTCTACGGGGTGCTGGTGGTGAAGAGCCCGAGCGTCCCCAGCTCGACGTGCGCATCGACGAAACAGGCCTATCCGAATTCGGTGTCCTGCTATGACGCCGACGTGCCGCTCGTGATGAGCGAGATCGATCCGGTGCAGAACGCCGCCGTTGCCGCAGCCGTGGCGACCAAGGGCTTCAGCGAAACCGCCGCGTGGTCGGGCCAGCCCGGCGGCTGCGGCGACTCGAAGTCGGTCACGTTCGGCACCTGCTATCCGCCGGTGGTGAACTACGATCCGCGCTACTACCTGATCAACGGCGTGGCCTTCGATCGCACCAACCCGAACGCGTCGGCCTTCCCGCCGAGCGCGACGGTGCCGCCGTCGACCGGGCAGGTGCTCGTGCGCCTGGTGAATGCCGGGCTGCGCATGCACGTTCCGGCCGTGGTCGGCGCGCAAACGGGCAATCCGTCCGTTCCCGGCTTCACGCTGATCGCCGAGGACGGCAACGTGATTCCCGGCGCCGCGCGCATCCAGAATGCCGTGTTCATGGCGGCCGGCAAGACCTACGACCTGATGCTGAACGCGCCGGCCGCGGGGGCGATGCCGGTGTACGACCGGCAGTTGAGCCTGTCGACCAACAACATGCGCGATGGCGGGATGCAAGGCTACATCGCGGTGAACAACGCCCAACCGTCGGCGACCGCCGGCATCGGCGAAACGCCGACCGCCGCGGGCGCGAACTACTACTTCGTGCCGGGCACGACGCTGAGCGTGTCGGATCCGGCCAAGGGCGTGATCGCGAACGACTCCGGCGTGTACGGCGTGAAGGTCCAGACACCGCCCGCGAGCGGCACGCTCACGTTGAACACGGACGGTACGTTCACGTATCTGTCGAGCAGCACGGCGAACGACAGCTTCGTCTATCAATCGACCAACGGCACGCCGCCGGTCACGGCGAAGGTGACGTTGACCGCCTGCACCACGAGCAACAAGTGCCTGTCGGTCCCGACGGCCGGCAATGCGAGTTTCGCGAGCAACATCGCGTCGCAGATCCAGGTCGGCGCGCCCGGCGTGCTCGCCAGCGCGAGCGATCCGGCCGGGTTGCCGCTCACCGCGCAAATCGTCGCGTCGAGCGCGACGAACGGCACCGTGACGCTGAATCCGGACGGCTCGTTTACCGCGGTGCCGACGACGCCGCGGGTCGGCAGCGGTGCGGCCGCGCAGACGATGACGTTCCAGTACAAGGTCACCAACACGCAGATGCAGACGAGCGCGAATGCAGGGACGGTGACCGTGACGTTCAATCCCGGCAGCGGGCTGGTCGTGAACGTGATGGACGCGCCGAGCATGGCGCCGGATGCGACCGCGCCGAACAAGGCGGTCAAGCTCACCGACTATCGCTGGATCATCGAGGAAGACCGCACGATGCAGATCGATCCGGCCTGCCAGGTGAATTCCGCGACGGGAAGGCCGGCGAACTGCCCGCCGCTGCCGGTCCCGAGCCTCGGCACGAACTTCCATACGAGCTACATGCCGGTGGTGGCGTCGGGCTGCGTCGGCCCCGTCGCATGTGAATCCGGGCAAACCGTGTACGACCCGGTGTCCAACACGCACCTGCCGACCGTGTGCGACGTCGGCAACGGCGCGTGCCGCACGGGCACGAACGTATCGCAACAGACGCCGGTCGATCCGAAGTACGTGGCGCTCGATCCGGCCAAGCACTACTACATCTCGATCCTGCCCGGCGACGCCGGCAACACGTTCACGAACGGCGGCGGCGTGTCGCCCGACGGCAAGCGGCAATTCAGCATCGCGCTCGACTGCCCGTCGGGCCCGAGCGGCGCGGACTTCGCGCCGGGCACCGGCAAGTGCGGCCACAGCATGGGCGGCTCGCCGATCGCGCCCGCGCAGATCGCGGCGGCGAAGGCCGGACAGACCGGTGCGGGACAGGCCGGACAGCTCAACGTGCTGCTGACGGAAACGCCGTACCAGACCGCGAAGCTGTCGGTGTTCGTGTTCGAGGACGACGCGCCGCTGAACGGCGAAGTGGACGTCAGCGGCGGGTCCGACGGATTCGGCACCGCGCGCGAGCCGGGCCTCGGCGGATTCGAGATCAAGCTCTGGGACGATGCGGGCGGCACCGGCGACCCGACCGGACAGATGACCTACGACATGTTCAACATGCCGCTGTCGAATTCGCTGCAGGGCACCATCGATCCGCTCACCGGGCTCAATGCGTGCCCGATCTCGACGGCGACCGACGGCCTGGTCGGCATGATTCCGACCTGCCCGAAATACGAATCGGACGGCAAGACGCTGTCGCCGCTCGTCGGCCAGGCCATCATCGCCAACCTGATGCCGGGCCGCTACGGCGTGATCGCGACGCCGGCGGCCGACCGGATCGGCCGCGGCGAGGAATGGCTGCAGACCAACACGCTCGACGGACAGAAGGCGCACGACGCGTTCATCAAGGTCGGCGGCCCCGCTTACTTCCAGGAGTTCGGGCCGGCCGGCTACCACGTGTCGATCGGCTTCGCGAATCCGAAGATCATCAACGCGCGCAGGACCAACGCGGCCAAGACCGGGATTTGCGACACCGGCCCGTGCCCGAACACGCTCACGGGCCGCGTGACGAACCTGCACTACAGCCGCCCGCCGAACGAGAACCTGTACAGCAGCGGTTCGCGCGATTCGCTGGCGTTCTCGCAATGCTATGTGAGCGTCGGCGATCCGGACAGCGAGGACTACGGCTTCACGAAATGCGACAGCCAGGGCCGGTTCACGATCAGCGGGCTGCCGAGCGGCACGACGCGCATCACCGTGTTCGATCAGTGGAACGACCAGATCGTCGACGGGCTGGCCAAGGCGGTCCAGTTGCCCGCGGCCAACGGGAGCACGACGGTCGACGTCGGCGACCTGGCGGTGCTGCAGTGGCATACGAACCTCTATACGCGGACCTTCATCGACCTGCACGGCGACGGCGTCTCGCATCCGGACGACCCCGGCATCGCGCTGGCGTCGGTCAACATGCGGTTCCGCGACGGCAGCTTCTCGAACTTCAATGCGACCGACGGCAATGGCTACGCGCCGTTCAACGAAGTGTTTCCGCTGTTCAACTGGTATGTGGTCGACGACGACCTGACGCGCTTCAAGCCGACCGGCACGCACGTGGTGTACGACGCGGGCGGCCCGGTGGACGGCACCAACTCTGCCGGCAGCGGGCACTCGACGGTGGCCGCGAACTTCGCGAACACGACAGAAACCGTGCCGCTGCCGTCGAACCTGCATGTGCCGGGCGCCCGGTATTGCGCGGACGCGGATTGCGCGTCGACCGGCAGCGGTTCGACCGGGCGGGTCGATCCGCCCTGGGTGACCACGGAGGCATGGCAGGGCTTCTCCGGCCAGAACTCGTTCATCGAGTACGGCAAGACGCCGTTCGCGAAGGGCGAGAACGGCGGGATACGCGGCGAGGTGATCTACGCGTCGACGCGGCCGTTCGACGATCCGACGCTGCTGATCCACACGAAGTGGACCCCCAACGTGCCGAACGTCACGGTCAACCTGTACCAGGAGGGCACGGCCACGGACGGCACGACCAACCTGACGCTGGTGGACACGACCAAGACGGCGAGCTGGGACGACTGGGCGCAGGGCTTCCGCGCGGACGGCGTGACGCCGAACATGAACTGCCCGGGCCAGGATCCGAACGACCCGTTCTACTTCACGCTGAAGAACAGCACCAACTGGCTCGATCCGCAGCATCGCCAGCTGCCCGCGAACGCGCAGTACAAGTGCTACGACGGCATGCATGCGTTCAACCAGATCCAGCCGGCGCCGTATGACGGGATGTACAAGTTCCCGAGCGTGACCGCGACGGATGCGAACGGCAAGCCGGTCGCGTCGAACTGCACGATCTGTGTCGGGAAGAACCCCGTCGACGGCACGCCGATGCTGCCTGCCGGCAAGTACGTGGTCGAGATCATCGTGCCGCCGGGCTACGAACTGGTGAAGGAGGAAGACAAGAACATCCTGATCGGCGACAACTACATCGCGCCCGTGACGCAGCAGTTCGCCGGCATCGGCGCGGTCTTCATCCTGCCCGACCAGGCCGCGGTGAATTCGACGTACAACAAGAACAACCCGCAGAACCCGACCACGAACCTCGGTTCGACGCCGCATGCCGAAGGCGACACCGGCAGCGTCGAGCGGTTCTGGCCGTGCGTCGGCGAGTTGCGCATCGTGCCGGACTACATCAGCCTGTTCCCGGGATCGAAGGAAGTCGCACCGTTCGCGGGCGCTTCCCGGCATCTGTGCGATCGCAAGGAGGTGATGCTCACCGACGAGGAATCGGTGCTCGCGAAGTTCTGGATTTTCAGCTCGACGCACGTCGCGGCGCACTACACGGGCTTCATGCTCGACGACTTCTCGTCGGAGTTCGACCCGTATTCGCCGCAGTTCGGCGAGAAGTTCGCAGTGCCGAACGTGCCGATCTCGTTCAAGGATTTCTCCGGCAACGAAACCTCGCGCACCTATACGGATCAATGGGGCATCTACAACGGACTGACGTTCTCGACCTGGGAAGTGAACCCGCCGAACCCGACCGGTTATGCGCCGACGATGATGGTCGCCTGCATGAACGATCCTGGCCCGATCCCCGATCCGCAGCACCCCGGCAAGACGATTGCCGATCCGCTGTACAACCCGGCATACAGCCAGTTCTGTTACGAGATTCCGTTCATGCCCGGACAGACGCAGTACATGGATACGCCGGTGGTGCCGGTGCAGTCCTTCGCGGACGGCTATAACCAGCCCGACTGCGCGTATCCGGATGCGACGCCGGCGATCTCGAGCGTGACCGGCGATGCGATCGGCGCCGGCGCGGGCCCGTGGGTCAGCGCGCCCGGCAGGCAACTGACGATCAATGCGCTGGGCGACCAGCAGGTGGTGAACCACGCGTATACGGGGCCGAGCCAGACCGCGGCGCCGTTCAACCAGAAGTTCATCACGCGCCACTACGGCTTCGGCGCGTCGCAGGGTAACGGCTCGGTCACGATCGCGGGCGTCACTGCGCCGGTCGTGTCGTGGAGCGACTCGAAGATCGTGGTGCTCGCACCGGACCTGAGCCTTCCGTCGCTCCCGTCGCTGAAGGTGCCGTCGACCTGCACGATCCAGCAGATGGGCGCACCCGCGACGCAGTGCGGCGAGCTCGTGATCACGGCCGGCAACGGCAAGCGGTCGATCGACGCGGTCACGGTGACGATCGGCGGCAAGGCGCCGACCTACGTGAGCGGCGAGAACGGCGCGAGCAATGCGCTGCAGACGGCGATCAACAATGCGAGCGCGGGCGACATGATCGTCGTCGGTCCGGGCACGTACAACGAGATGCTGGTGATGTGGAAGCCGATCCGGCTGCAAGGCGTGGGCGCCGCGTCGGTGACGATCAATGCGAATACGCATCCGTCCGGCAAGCTCGATCCGTGGCGCAGGCTGATCGCGTGCCTGTTCGGCACGTCGCTGGACGGCGGGCTGATTTCGGCCACGTACGACCCGACGAAGCCGATCTCGTCGACCAACAACCCGTACGATCCGTCAGGCACCTACCAGTGCCCGGCGCAGATGCAGGGGCACGTGGATCCGATTCCGTTCGAGCCGACCGTCGGCTGGGACAGCAATCAGAACGGCAACCTGGGCGAGCTGCTGATCGAGCCGTCGCTGCTGGGCGCGTATGAAGGCGCAGGCATCACGGTGCTGGCCAAGGGCGTGCAGCCGAGCACGAACTGCACCGCGAACGGGATCTGCACGATGCTCACCGCGCACGACTGCACGACGGACCCGAACAACCCGAACTACGGCAACTTCCTGTGCAACCCGTCGCGCATCGACGGGATCACGGTCACCAACAGCTCGCAGGGCGGCGGCGGGATCTTCCTGCACGGCTGGAACCACTACACGGAGGTATCGAACAACCGCGTGACCGGCAATGCCGGCACGCTGTCGGGCGGCATCACGGTCGGCCAGGTGGAAGTGCCGGACGGCAACATCGCCGCGGACGGCGTGACGCAGTTGCCGTTCATGTACAACACGTTCGTCAACGTGCACCACAACGCCGTCACGGCAAACGCGTCGTATGGCGACGAGATCAACTCGACCACGCCGTCTTCGGCCGGCGGCGTGACCCTGTGCTCGGGCGCCGACTACTACCGCTTCAACTACAACTGGGTCTGCGGCAACATGAGCAGCGGTGACGGCGGCGGCGTCGCGCACTTCGGGTTCAGCTACAACGGCGACCTGTCGCACAACGTGGTGCTGTTCAACCAGAGCAACAACCCGACGTTGCCGACATACGGCGGCGGGATCATCGCGCAGGGGGTGCCGCCCGACGGCACGTTCTGCGAGAACTCGACCGTCGACGTCGATTGCGCGCCGCAACTGTCCGACGGCATCGGCCCGAATCTCGTGATCGACGGCAACCTGATCATGGGCAACACGGCGGAAAGCGGGAAGGGCGGCGGGCTGCGGCTGCAGAACGTCAACGGCACGGACGTGCAACGCAATCTCGGCAATCCGAACAACTGGTACCAGGTGCGCGTGATCAACAACATCATCGCGGACAACGTGGCCGGCTGGTCGGGCGGCGGCGTGTCGCTGCAGGATGCGGTGCGCGTCAGCTTCATCAACAACACGGTGATCGCGAACGATGCGACGGCGTCGGCGGGCGTGCTCTTCAATACGCCGGCCGCGGCGCAGTCGAACGTGGCGCCGCCGGGATGCACGAGCAGCACGACCAGCGCGGAATCGACCTGCACGAGTTTCATCGAGACATCGACGCAGCAGCCGGCCGGACTGGAGACGACGACGCATACGCAGAACCTGATGGCGGCGTTCGTCCCGCCCGCGGGTTTCACGGGGCAAGTCACCTGTCCCGCGAACGCGCCGAACTGCACGAAGTTCTCGAATCCGGTGCTGAGCAACAACCTGTTCTGGCAAAACCGCTCGTTCTACATCTCGGTGAGTTCGCAGCCGAACCCGAACATACCCGGCGTGCAGAACGCGGTCACGCTGAACCCGGTCCTGAACCAGAAAGGGCAATCGACCGGCTTCTGCGTGACGGGCGGTGCGACCCCGCCGTTCTACTGGGACATCGGCGCGTACGGCGACACCGGGCCGGCCAATCACCAGTCCGGGCTGACCATGAATCCGCAGTACTCGATCATGACCAGCACGGCGGGCTACGCCGCGACCAACAAGGCAGCGGACCCGCAGACGACCAGCCAGTACTGCAACGGCTCGCGCGTGCCGCCGGAAGCCGGCGGGAACGGCTTTGCCGTGCCGCCCGGGATCGCCGACGCGGTGTTGCCGAACCCGTTGTTCGGGCTGATGCCGTCGGCCACGCCCGATGAGGGCAACCAGTGGATCAACATGTCGTACGGGCCGCTGTCGCTGTCCAACGAGGCGCTCCAGCCGGGCAGTGCCGGCTACAACGTGATGATGGGCAACTACTCGATCAAGGGCACGTCGCCGGCGATCGGGGCGGCTACCGCGAACGGCGCGCCGAATCACGACATCTTCGGCACGCCGCGGCCGCAAGCCAACGGCTACGACATCGGCGCGGTCGAGTACGTGGCGCCCGGCCTGCTCGGCGGCCTGCTCGGTGGCGGTACGCCGATCGACCCGCTGTCACTGGGGAGCCAGCCGACCGGCCTGGCAGCACTTATCCCTGGAGGCGGCGGAATTCCGGGCGGTGGCGGCATCCCGGGCGGCGGTGGCATCCCGGGTGTCGGCGGAATTCCGGGCGGCGGTGGAATTCCGGGCGGCGGTGGAATTCCTGGCGGCGGTGGAATTCCGGGCGGCGGCGGCATTCCGGGCGGTGGCGGCATTCCGGGCGGTGGCGGAATCCCGGGTGTCGGCGGAATTCCGGGCGGCGGTGGAATCCCGGGTGGCGGCGGAATTCCGGGCGGCGGTGGCATCCCGGGTGTCGGCGGCATCCCGGGCATCGGCGGAATCCCGGCCATCTTCAGCCGTAACGCGCCGCTGCCGCCGATCACGGCGCCGGCGCTGAGGCGGCCGCTTGCAGGGGCGCGGCTGGCTTCGCCGGTGACCCGGCCGCTGCCGACCGGCGCGTTGGCGCAGTCTCCGGCGCTGGCGCGGCCGCAATCGGGTGCGCTGCTGCAGGCCCCGACCCGGACGACGCCGCGCGCCCGCACGCAGACGCCCGGGCAGACGCCTGCGCAGACCCGCGCGCTGCCGCCCGTGCGGCTGCCGGCGCCGACCCCGGCGCAGGCGCTGCCCGCGCCCCTCACGGGAGCGATGCAATGAAACGGGCGGCCGTCCGTGCGGCATCGATGCTGCTGCTCGCGGGCGCTGCCTGCCTCGCCGCGGTCCGGCCGCAGCCGGCCGCGGCCGGGCAGGATGCGCCGGCCGGCCCCGCGGCCGCCCGGCACTCGCCTTACCTGCCGGTGAGCCTGCCGCGGCAGGCGAAGGCCTATTACCAGATGGCGAAAGGCATCGACAACTTGCACGTGCGCAGCACCGCGTCCGGCAACCTGATCCGTTTCAGCTACCGCGTGACCGATCCCGACAAGGCGCGGCTGCTCGGCGACACGAAAGCGACCGTCTACCTGTACGGCGAAACGAGCCACGCGATGCTCGTGATTCCGGTGATGGACCAGATCGGCGCGCTGCGGCAGACCGGTCAGCTCGAGACCGGACGCGAATACTGGATGGTGTTTTCCAACAAGGGAGGGCCGATCAAGCGCGGCGAACGGGTCAGCATCCTGATCGATTCGCTGCACATCGACGGGCTGGTGGTCGAGTAAATCACATACATGCGCATGTCGTCGCGCATCGGCAACGGGCGGCCTGCATGCGGGGAGAGCAGTCATGAACCGGTTTCTTTTCAAGTCGATTTCGGCGGCGTGTGCCGCCGGCTTGTTGACTTGCAGCCAGGTCGCATCCGCGGCCTCGGCGGCGGGGAATGCGCAGGAGGCGTCGGCGTCGCACATGGACGCGGCGCAGATCGCCGAGCGCAATGCGGCGGCCAACGGCGGGCTGCAGGCGTGGCGGGCGGTGTCGTCGATCAGGATGACGGGGCAGCTCGATGCGGGCGGCACGAAGAACGTCAGGCTGCCGTTCACGCTGACGTTGAAGCGTCCGCGCAAGAGCCGGCTCGAGATCCAGTTCGAGCAGCAAACGGCGCTGCAGGTGTACGACGGCGCGCAGGGCTGGCTGGTCCGGCCGTACCTCGGCCGCAACGACGTCGAGCCGTATACGCCGGCGCAACTCAAGTCCGCCGCGTCATCGGCCGAGCTCGACGGGCCGCTGATCGATTACGCGGCCAAGGGCACCACGATCCAGGCGCTCGGCACGGAGCAGGTGGAAGGGCATCGCGCGTATGTGCTGAAGCTGACGTCGAAGGAGGGCGCGACGCGCCGCCTGTGGGTCGACGCGTCGAGCTTTCTCGAACTGAAGATCGACGGCGAGCCGCGCGTGCTGGACGGCAAGACGCACAGCGTCGCCGTGTTCTATCGCGACTACAGGAAGGAGAACGGCCTCGTCATGCCGCACACGCTCGAGACCGTCGTGAGCGGCGTCAAGGGCGCGCACCGGATCACGATCGAGCATGTCGCGCTCAACGAGCCGGCCGACGACGCGATGTTCGGCAAGCCGCCGCTCACCTTCGCGAAGGCGCCGAGTCACCCGGCCGAGACCCGGACGAGGTGACGGCCATGGGACGGATCGGATCGTGGGTGCTCGCCGGCTGCGCGATGGCGGCCTTGTGCGGGTGCGAGCAATTGCCGGGGCAGGGCCTCGGCGTGGACCAGATCGTCGAGAAGAACATCGCGGCGAGAGGCGGGCTCGACGCGTGGCGCAAGGTCCAGACGATGGTCTGGTCGGGCCATGTGGACAGCCCGAACGCGCCGGTGCGCAGCATGCCGTTCATCCTGGCGATGAAGCGCCCGAACAAGACGCGCTTCGAGATCACCGTGCTCAACCAGAAGGCCGTGCGCGTGTTCGATGGCCGCGAAGGCTGGAAACAGGCCGCGAGCGGCAGCGCCGGCGTGCGGCCGTATACGCCGGGCGAGCTGATGTCCGCGCGCGACGAGCAGGTGATCGACGGCCCGCTGTTCGACCACGATGCGAAGGGCATCGGCGTGACGCTGGAGGGCGTCGACCCGATCGGCGGGCACGATGCGTACCGCCTGGCGGTGAAGTTGCCGTCCGGCGCGGTACGGCATGTGTGGATCGACGGGCGGAGTTTCCTGGACGTGAAGGCCGACCGCCAGGTGCGCGGGCCGAGCGGCCCGCTCACGGTGGAGGTGAACTACGGCAACTTCAAGCTCATCGACGGCCTGCAAATCCCGCTCAGGATCGAGAGCGGAACGGCAGCCTCGCCGACCAAGGACACGCTGATCATCGACAAGGTGTCGCTGAATCCGCCGCTCGACGATGCGCTCTTCGGCCGGCCCGTGTCGCCGGGCGGACGCCGTGCGGCGTCGATCGATGCGCGCGTGTCGGCGGCCCCGCCGGGCGTAGCCCGGCCGACGGCACGGCCATGAACGGCATCCGGGGCGAGCGCGCGCCCTCGCGGCGGCGTGGCCGCCGGCCTCGCGCGGGCGGCTGGCGCGGTGGCTGGTGCTGGCCGCTTTGTGCGCAAGCGCGGGCCACGCGATCGGCGGCGAGCCGGCGGCACCCGTCGTGCCCGCGGACGCGGGAGAAGCCATCTTCCAGCGTGGCATCCTCGGTTCCGGTGCGCCGCTCGAAGCCGTGCATCAGGACGGCGTGCGCCTGCAAGGCGCCGCTGCTGCCTGCATCAATTGCCATCGGCGCAGCGGGCTGGGCTCGAAGGAGGGCAACAACATCATTCCGCCGATCACGTGGCGCTACCTGGTGCATCCGCGCGCGCAGACCGCCGAGGATCTCGATATCCCGTACGTTCCCGGCATGCGCGCCGATCGCGAGCCGTACACGGAAGAACGGCTCGCGCGCGCCGTGCGTGACGGAATCGATCCGGAGGGCAGGCCGCTCGGCAGACTGATGCCGCAATACGCGCTCGGCGACGCCGACATGGCCGCGCTGACCGGCTATCTGAAGCGTCTCGATCGCCGCACGCCGTCGGGCGTGACCGACACGGTGCTGCATTTCGCGACGATCGTCACGCCGGACGCGGACCCGGTGAAGCGGGCGGGCATGCTCGACGTCCTGCAGCACTACTTCGCGGACAAGAACGCGTTTCCGTTCGGCACGACGCCGCCGCTGCGTTCCACGCGAAAAATGATGTTCATGGTCAATCGCCGCTGGGAACTGCACGTGTGGGAACTGAACGGTCCGCCGGACACGTGGCGCGCGCAGTTGACGCAGTTTCTCGCCCGGCAGCCGGTGCTGGCCGTGGTGTCGGGGCTCGGCGGCAGGAACTGGGCGCCCGTTCACGACTTCTGCGAGGCGCAGGCCGTGCCCTGCCTCTTTCCGAACGTCGAGGTGCCGGTCGAAGCCGAGCACGATTTCTACTCGGTGTACTTCTCGCGCGGCGTGCTGCTCGAGTCGGACCTGATCGCGAAGCGCGTGCTGGACGAAGTCGGCGCGCGGCCGGTGAAGACGGTCAGGCAAGTCTATCGCGCGGGCGACAACGGCGAGCGCGGCGCACAGGCGCTCGCCGCCGCGCTGAAGGCGCGCGGCATCGCGGTGTCGAATCATGCGCTTGCACCGCACGACGGCGTCGCGCGCGCGTTGCGCGGGATGCCGCGCGACGATGTGCTCGTGCTGTGGCTGAGGCCGCCCGATCTCGCGGCGCTCGAGCATGTGCCGCCGGCGGTGGACACCGTGTTCATGTCGGGGCTGCTCGGCGGGCTCGACAGCACGCCGCTGCCGACGAGCTGGCGCGCCGTCACGCGCGTTGCCTATCCGTTCGACTTGCCGGAGGGGCGGCGCGTGCGCGTCGACTACGCGTTCGGCTGGTTCACGATCCGGAAGATTCCGATGGTCGCGCCGCAGGTGCAGGCGGATACCTATCTCGCGTGCGGCCTGCTCGCCGAGACGCTGAGCCACGTCGTCGACGCGTTCGTGCGCGAGTATCTCGTCGAGCGCATCCAGGACATGCTCGAACGCCGCATCCTGACCGGCTACTACCCGCGCCTGACGCTCGCGACCGGGCAGCGCTTCGCGTCGAAGGGCGGCTATATCGTCCGGTTCGCCGGGCCGGACCGCACGAAGATCTCCGCCGACGGAGACTGGATCGTTCCCTGAGCAGTCGCGCGCCTTCGGATGGAGTAGGAAACAGGCTGCGTATGGAGGGAGTCGCCCCATGTCGGTTTCGATGCGCGCATCGCACACTGGAGACATCGTGCGACATGGCGATGTCGCGCCGGAGCATCGCGGCATACGATGCGGGGAGGGAAACCGTCATGACTACGTTCCTGGCCGGCCATGATGTTCGACATCGCCGGGCGCGTCGCGGCTGGCTGGCCGCGCTCGCGGTGCTCGCGTTGCTGCAATTGCCCGTCGCGCACGCGTTGCCGATCTTCGCGCGCCAGACCGGGCAGAGCTGCGTCGCGTGCCATGCCGGCGGACAGTTTCCGGAACTCACGCCGTACGGGCGCGAGTTCAAGCTGAACGGCTACACGTTCGGCGAACGCACGATTCCGCTTGCCGCGATGGCGATCGGCGACCTGAGCAAGACGCGCTACAACAGCGATTCCAGCGGCGCGCCGATCAACCCCAAGGACGGCCTGCCGATCTTCGACTTCGCGAGCGTGTTCCTCGCCGGGAAGATCACCGACCATCTCGGCGGCTTCGCGCAGTTCACCTACATCGCCCACGATCATCAGGACGGGGACGGGCGATGGAAAGGCCACTGGACGTCCGACAATACCGACTTCCGCTTCGTCGACCGGATCATGTCGTCGGCGAACGACCTGATCGTCGGCTTGACGGTGCACAACAACCCGACCGTGCAGGACGTATTCAACACCGCGCCGGCATGGGGTTACCCGTACATTTCCTCGACCATCAGCCCGGTGGCGAAGATCCCGAACCTGCCCGTGCTCGAAAGCGGGTCGCTCGCGACTCAGGCGGTCGGCACCGGCGCCTACTTGTACTGGAACAGCCTGCTGTACGCGGAGCTGACCACCTACAGCACCGCGGACGGCATCTGGTCGTTCCTGAGCCACGGGAACAACGAAGGGAATCCGAATCACCCGCAGATCTATCTGCGCGGCTACAACCCGTATGCGCGCATCGCGCTGACCCACGATTGGGGCCCGCATAGCGTGATGGTCGGCGCATTCGGCTTCAGCGTCGACATCTACCCGAACGACGCGAACAATTTCCCGATTTTCGGAACCGGCGTCACGCGTTTTCGCGACTATGGTCTCGACGCGCAATACGAATACTTGCTCGAGCCGCACACGATCACCGCGCAGGCGCGCTACGTGCGGGAGAACATTCACGATCCGAACAATTTCATCGTGAGCGACAACACGTCCGCGAACCTGAATTCGCTGCGGCTCAAGGCGTCGTACGTCTACCAGGCCAAGTACGGCGTCAGCCTGTCGTTCTTCAACACGACGGGCACCGCGGACAGTACTGCCTATGCGGCGAGTGCGAACTTCCATCCGAATACGCAGGGCTGGACGCCGGAAATATTCTGGATGCCGGATCAACACGTGCGCGTCGGCATCCAGTACACGCATTTCACCAAGTACCTCGGCGCGACGACCAACTACGACGGCAACGGACGCAATGCGAGGGACAACGATACGTTGTTCATCTATCTATGGCTCGCTTCGTTCTGACATCGGGCGGGGCAGCGGACATTACGGCAGGGAGAGCGCTGACATGAACAAGGTGACCCATTTCGCTTGGCTTGCGCTGGTGCTGGCGGCATCGGGTTGTCATGACCTGGAGCGGTCGCGGGAAGTCGACAATCCGGCCGTCTCGGGCAGGACCATCGCGCTGCAGGTGTGCTCGAACTGCCACGGCGCGACCGGCGTGTCGGTGTCGCCGATGTTTCCGAAACTCGCCGGACAGCGCAAGGAATATCTCGTCGATCAGTTGACCGACTTCAAGCATCACGCGCGCGCCGATCCGAATGCGAAGCGCTACATGTGGGGATTCACGCATCTGACCGATGCGCAGATCGACGAGATCGCCGACTATTTTTCGGGCCAGCCGCCGGTCCTCGGCGCGTCCGACGATCACGCGCTGCTCGATGCGGGCAAGGCGATCTTCGTGTCGGGGCTGCCCGACAAGGGCGTGTCGGCCTGTGTCGGGTGTCATGGCCAGCATGGCGAGGGCATGAGCCGGTTCCCGCGGCTCGCCGGCCAGCACGCGGACTACGTGCTGAAGCAACTGAGGGTTTTCCGGGAAACCGACACGCGGCCGCGCGGCGCTGTCATGAAGTCGGTGTGCGCGAACATGAGCGAGCAGGACATGCGCGCCGTCGCGGCATACGTCGAGGCGTTTCCGCTGGAAGCCGGCGCACCGGCGAGCCCGGCGGCCGAGCAATGAACACGCGCCGCTGAATCGGCGTCGCATGCGGCGGGTGCCGCGCAGCGGACAGACGAACGGCGCCGGCGGCGACCATTTGGGTGTCTCGTCTTCCCCGGGGCGGGGCACCTTCTTTTAAAACTGGCAGTTCCATTCCGGTGAAGCACATGAAGGCCATTCAAACCCCGCGCGGCAGCATGGCGTCCGTCGCCGCGTCGCTGCATCGGCGACTTCGTGCGCCGGCCGCGGTTCGCTCGCGCGAGCCGGGCGACGATCGTTCGTTCCTCGCGCGCCTGTCGGTCGTCGACTGGCTGTTCGCCCTGGCGCTCGTGGTGGGCGCGGGCCATGCGCTCGTGCACTACCACGCGCGCATGGATGACTACGACAAGGCGGTGATGATCGGCACCGTGCCGGCGCTCATCGCGCTCGGCTGGCGCTGGAAGCCCGCGCGGCTGATGATGGCATCGATCGCCGTGCTGGCGCTGCTGTCGATCCGGATCTACCAGGGCGATCTCGCGCGCGCCGATTCGGCGTTCTTCCTCAAGTACTTCCTGTCGAGCCAGTCCGCGATCCTGTGGATGAGCGCGCTGTTCGTGCTCGCGACGATCTTCTACTGGATCGGCTTGCTCGCGCGCTCGGCGTCGGGTTCCGCGATCGGACAGAAGCTCACGTGGGTCGCCGTGCTGATGGGCTTCACCGGCCTGATGGTGCGCTGGTACGAGTCCTACCTGATCGGGGCGGACGTCGGGCACATTCCGGTGTCGAACCTGTATGAGGTGTTCGTCCTGTTCAGCCTGATCACCGCGCTGCTGTATCTGTATTACGAAGGCCACTACGGCACGCGCGCGCTCGGCGCGTTCGTGCTGCTGGTGATCAGCGCGGCCGTCGGCTTCCTGATGTGGTACTCGGTCGCGCGCGACGCGCAGCAGATCCAGCCGCTCGTACCGGCGCTGCAAAGCTGGTGGATGAAGATCCACGTGCCGGCGAACTTCATCGGCTACGGCAGCTTCGCGCTGTCGGCGATGGTGTCGGTTGCGTACCTGATGAAGGAGCGCGGCGTGCTCGCGGATCGCCTGCCGACGCTCGACGTGCTCCACGACGTGATGGTCAAGTCGATCGCGGTCGGTTTCGCGTTCTTCACGATCGCGACGATCCTCGGCGCGCTGTGGGCCGCCGAAGCATGGGGCGGCTACTGGAGCTGGGACCCGAAGGAAACCTGGGCGCTGATCGTGTGGTTGAACTACGCGGCGTGGCTGCACATGCGCCTGATGAAGGGCCTGCGCGGTACGGTGGCCGCATGGTGGGCGCTCACGGGCCTGCTCGTGACGACCTTTGCGTTCCTCGGCGTCAACATGTTCCTGTCCGGGCTGCACAGCTACGGGCGGCTCTGACGCGCGCACGGCGGCGCCTACCGTGTTCTACCCATGCACTTTGGCGAGCATTACCACTACAAGCCGGATGCGCGCCGAACCAGAATGTTTCAAGGGCGTATCGCCGCATTGCGCGGTGACGTAGGAGGAGCCATGAGACGCGTCTATTTCCTGTTGCCGACGACGCAATGCGCGCAGTCGATCGTCGGCGAGTTGCTGTCGATGCGAATCGAGTGGCGACATATCCATTGCCTCGCGAATCACGCCGTGATGCGCGACGGGTTGCCGGAGGCGACGCTCGCGCAGCGCAGCGACCTGCTGCCGTCGCTCGCGCGCGGCACCGCCGTCGGCTTCGGGACCGGCATGCTGCTCGGGCTGCTCCTGATGGTGTTCCCGCCCGATGGTTTGCACATCGGCGGCGGCGTCGTCGTGGCGATCACGCTGTTCGGCGCGGCCTTCGGCGCATGGGTGGCGACGATGATCGGCGTCGACGTGCCGAGCACGCGCCTGAAGCGCTTCGAGGACGGCATCGAGCACGGTGAATTGCTGATGATGATCGACGTTCCGACCGACCGCGTTCACGAGATCGAAGACGCGATCAAGCTTCATCACACGGATGCGCATCTGCAGGGCGAAGATCCGACCATCCCGGCGTTTCCGTGATCGCCGCTTGCCCCGTCGGCCGGTGTCGCGCCGGCCGGCGCCGGCGTTTCAACTCGCGGCGAGCAGCCGTTTGTAGCGCGCCAGGACGCGAGGCACGTACTCGCGCGTCTGCGGCATCGACGGAATGCGATAACCTGCCCGAATCACGGCATTCTCCCCGGCATTGTAGGCAGCGAGCGTGAGCTCGACGTTCTCCTTGAACAGGTCGAGCAGGAAGCGCAGATACCGCGCGCCGGTCAGCACGTTGTCGCGCGGATCGAACATGTCGACGCCGGCGAAGCGCCGCGCCGTTTCCGGCATCAATTGCATGAGCCCGAGCGCGCCTTTGTCCGAGACGGCCTTCGGGTTGTATCCCGATTCGACGTCGATCACCGCGCGAAGGAGCTCGGGCGGAATGTTGAACGACCGGCTTGCCTCGGCGATGACGTCCGCCAATGACGACGCGATCGCCGATTTCGGCGCGGCGCGCTTCGCTTCCGGTGCGCTCGGCCTTTCGGCGGCGACGATCACTTTCAGATTGGCCGTGCCGGGCTCGTTGGTCAGGACGATGGTGCCATTGCTCGCCACCGTGCCGAAGATCTGCGCGTGCGCGGTGCACGACCACACCGAGCCGAATCCCGCGCATGCGGCAACGAGCGCTGTTCCCAATACGGATGAAGGGCGGCTGTGCATCTTTCTGGCCTCCTGCATCTGCATTGTCGTTGCGGGTACATCGGATCGGCAATGGGGCGACCTCCTACACTTCGATACCGCAAGCGGCACCCTGCGCGGCGATGCAAAACTGTTACAAAAGAAATCGCCGGTAATACCCGGTCGACGGGCGAAGTTGACGATTCTTACGCGGAACAGTTGGTTTCTGCTCACTGCCCGCGCCGTTGCAGAATGATTTGTTTCCTGCGTGCGGTAAACGATCGGGGAGTCCCGCCATCCGTAGTCCTACTGATGGGACGCACGCAGTCAATTCGATTCAGCCCTGAAACATTCCCGCCAGTGCGCCACGTTTCGGCGAGTGCGTGTCCGTCGCGGACGCTCGCGCGCGGCGCGCTGGCCCGATCCTTGCACTGAACACGGGTGCGACCCGTCGTTCGCGAGACAGGTTGCCAGACCGGACAAGGCAACAAGAACATGTCCGGCACCGTGCAAACGAGGCGTCGAGATCCGACGTGGTGCAAGCGCGGAAAACTTGGGGGAAGCCGTGAATACAAAATGTCGCGTGATGATCGCAGAGGATCACGATCTGCTGCGAAACGGGCTACGGTCGATGCTTTCCGCGCAAGGCGACTACGAAGTCGTCGGCGAAGCGCGCGACGGCAAGGAAGCGTGCCACCTGGCCATGACGCTCGCTCCGGACCTGATCCTGATGGACCTGTCGATGCGGGGGATGAACGGTATCGATGCGAGTGCGACGATCAAGCGGCGTGCGCCGACGATCCGCATCGTCGTGCTCACCGTGCATCAGAACGAGGAGTACGTGCGCGAGGCGCTGCGTGCAGGCGTCGAAGGCTACGTGCTCAAGGACGTTTCGTTCGACGAATTGCTGCTCGCGATGCGCATGGTCATGCAGGGAAAGCGGCACCTGAGCGCGGATGTGTACGGCTACATGGTCGACTCGTTCGTGACCGGCCGCGAAACGCCCGCGCCCAAGAAGGCGTGGGACATCCTGACCGCGCGCGAACGCAGCGTGCTGAAGCTGATCGCGGAAGGGCGCACGAACCGGCAGGTCGGTCAGTACCTGAGCCTGAGCCCGAAGACGATCGAGAAGTACCGGGCGAGCATGATGCACAAGCTCCATCTCGCGAACCTGACGGAACTGGTGCTCGTCGCGATGAACATGGGGCTGTTGACCACGCTCGCGGCGAAATGCGCGGAAACGGATGTGGCCGACGTGCCGGCCAGGCCGGCCGTCGACGGCGTGCAGGTGCCCGACGCCGTCGCGCGGCTGGACGACTATCCCGCCGGCGGCGCGAAGCGCTGAGCGTTGCCGGTATCAGAGCGGCCAGGTTGCGCAGACGCGCGTGCCCGTCGTGGCGGACGACTGGATCCCGAACGTGCCGCCGTGCGACTCGATGCGGTGCTGCATGCCGATCAGCCCGAGACCCGCCGCGCGTGCGTCGTCCGTCGCGAGCGGATGGCGCTCGTAGCCGACGCCGTTGTCGTCGATCGTCAGCAGCAGCCCACCGGCATCGTGTTGCAGGCCGAGCATGATTTCGGTGGCCTGCGCATGCTTGACGACGTTGTGCAGCGCCTCCTGCGCGACCCGGAACATGTCCGCTTTCAGATGCTCGGGAATCTCGTCGTCGTCGACGTCGCAATTGAACTCGACCGACAGCTGGCTCGCGTCACGCTCGATCCGGCGGCACAGCGACGCGAGCGCGGCCGGCAGGCCGAGCCTGTCGAGCATCGGCGGCTTCAGTTCGCCGCAGATCTGGCGCACTTCGCCGATCGTTTCGCGAATCCGCAGCACGGCGACGTCGAGCAGTGCCGTCGCGTCGGCGATCTCGCCGCGACGAAGCCGCATGAGCGCGTCCTCATTCATCAGCTTGACGAGCGTCAGCGCCTGGCCGAGCCCGTCGTGCAATTCCGCGGCGAGCCGATGCCGCTCCTTCTGCTGGCCCATCAGCAGATACGTGTGGCACGCATGCACGCCCGCATCGTTGGCCGCGTCGCCGCGTCGTGCGGGCTCGGGCATCGGCGATTCCTCGAACAGCGTCAGCCACATCCGGGTGCCGGGCAGTGCCTGCCGATGTATGACGAATTGCGCGGGATGGCCGCTTCGCCCGCCGAGCATCGCCGTGAACGAATGATGCTCGAGCGCGGCGCTCGCGGAGAGTTCGTCCGCCAGCGCGACTTGGGTGTCGTCGGGTGCCAGGTCGCGCAGCGGCCGTCCAACGAGTTCGGCGCTCTTGTATCCGAACAGCGCGGCGGTGCTGCGATTGACCGATACGAAGGCGCCGTCATCGGCGAGAATGGCGAGCGCTGCGCCCCGTGCGTCGGTGACGATGGCGCGGCGGCGATCGTCGTGACGAAGCGCACGGCGCAGCTTGCGCATTGCGTCGATCAGATCGAGCAGCCTGATCCTTGGCCCTTCCGGCTGGCGTTCAGTCATGGTGGCTCCCGAGGCGCGTCTTCAGGAAAACGTAAGGTTTCGACCATTCTAGGACGTGACCGATGCGGGCCGCAACATGGGGATTGCGCGCGTTCGTCATGGGGAAACGCCTGCCGCGCGCATCTCGGGATCGTGCCGGGCGGGCATGTCCTACCGGCCTTTGGGGGGCGTCATCCCATGACGCTCTGCGGCAAATTCATGACACTGCATGAGCGAGGCACGGAATTGTCCGCTGCCTCGCTCGTGTCATGGAGGCCGGTATGAACAGGATCGCCAGATCGACGATGGGCGCATTCGTGGTCGCGGGCGTCGCCCTCGCCGCAGCGCCCGCATGGTGCGCGTCCGATGGCGGCGCGATGGAGGACGGCGGCGCAGCGGCGGTCGAAAGCGCGGCGGCGAACGGGAGCGCCACGGAAAACGCGGCACCGGAAGCCGTCGACAATTCGATGGACAAGGACATGCAGAACGGTGTCGAACACGCTGCCGGAAACGCAGCGGACGGCACCGACGGAAATGCCGCCGCCGGCGCGGCGACGCCCGTGTCGGAGCCCCCGATGGCGCACCCGATGGAGCACGCGATGGAGCCGGCGAGTGACCCCGCCGCGGAGCCCGCCGCGGGACCCGCGATGGCGCCCCCGGCCGACGCCCCCGCGCAGCCTGCACCGGCCGCGCCTGCCGGCAACGCGGTCGACAAGGCCGGCATGACCGAGGGCGCGACGGGCGCCGCCGGCATGCACATGCATCACGCGGTGATGCCGGGCACCGTGCACACGATGGTCCGGTATGCGGTGCCGACGGTTCAGCTCGTGCGCGACGACGGTCGGACCGTCTCGCTGGCCAGGGAGCTCGACGACGGCCGGCCGGTGATCCTGACGTTCATCTACACCAGCTGCACGACCATCTGCCCGATGATCAGCCAGACGCTCGAGCAATTGCAGGGCGAACTCGGCGCCGATCGCGACAAGGTCCACATCATGTCGATCTCGATCGATCCGGAGGCGGACACACCCGAGCGGCTCAGGAGCTACGCGGCGCGCTTCGGCGCCGGTCCCGAATGGCAGCACTACACCGGGACCGTCGATGCGAGCGTGGCCGCGCAGCGCGCGTTCAACGTGTATCGCGGCGACAAGATGAACCACACGCCGGTGACGTTCGTGCGGGCCACGCCGGGCCAGCCGTGGCTGCGGATCGACGGTTTCGCGACGCCCACCGAATTGCTCGCGGCCTACCGCGACGTCGTCGCGTCCAACTAGTGCCCGTTCCCGCCGACAGTGGGCCGTGGGTGCCACGTTTCTGCGAGGGAGCGTCGAAATTGGACAATAAGCATCGTGTGCTGATCGTCGAGGATCAGCATCTGTTGCGAGTCGGCCTGAGTCATCTGGTGTCCGAGCTGGCCGACTACTGCATCGTCGGCGCGGCGAGCGGTGGGGTCGAGGCTTGTCATCTCGCGGAGAAGACCCGGCCCGACCTGGTCCTGATGGATCTGTCGATGCCGGGCGGCAGCGGCTTCGAGGCCATCGCGACGATCAAGCGCAACGTGCCGCATGCGCGGATCATCGTCCTCACGGTTCATCACAGCGAAGACGACGTGAACGACGCGTTCGCCGCGGGTGCGGACGGCTACGTGCTCAAGGACTCGCCGTTCGCCGACCTGGTGCGCGAGATGCGCTTCGTGATGCAGGGCAAGTGCGTGGTCAGCCTCGACGCCTATCGCGCCCGCGCCGGCCTGCATGGGGTGCGCGACGCGAACGCGCACAAGGCGCGCTTGTGGAGCGCGCTGACCAATCGCGAGCGCACGGTGTTGCGCCTCGTCGTCGAGGGGCACACGAGCCGGCAGGTCGGCGAGTGCCTCAAGGTCAGTCCGAAAACCGTGGACAAGCACCGCGCCAATCTGATGCGCAAGCTCGGCATCGCCAACCTGACCGGCCTGGTTCATTTCGCGATCGACATCGGCGTGCTCGCGCTGAACGACGACGACCGTGTGTGAATTCCCTCCATTGGCGCATCGCCCAACTGGGGGGGATCTACCCATGGGGATGGACGGCACTCCCTACTTCTGGCGCGTACCCGCGTGAACAAGAATGCAATCAACGGCATCCGCGGCGCCGACGCCGCGGGTTGATACAGGGAGGAAAGCCGTGAGCCATGAATCGTCCTCGATACCGGCCGGCGCGCCGGGCCGGCGGCCGCGCGACGAACGAAGCGTGTGCCGCGCATGCGCGAGCCGCGGCTTCACGTTGCTC
Organism: Burkholderia contaminans; assembly: GCF_029633825.1. Taxonomy (NCBI): domain Bacteria; kingdom Pseudomonadati; phylum Pseudomonadota; class Betaproteobacteria; order Burkholderiales; family Burkholderiaceae; genus Burkholderia; species Burkholderia contaminans. The sequence continues at coordinate 2,353,157 of NZ_CP090640.1, forward strand.
GAACTGCTTGTCGTGATGGTCATCATCGGGTTGCTGGCGGGGCTCGTCGCGCCACGGTATTTCGAACAGGTCGGCAAGTCGAACGTGAAGGTCGCGCGCGCGCAGATCGTGTCGCTCGGCCAGGCACTGGATCAATACCGGCTCGACGTCGGTTCGTATCCGACCACCGAGGAAGGGCTCGATGCGCTCGTGAACAAGCCGCAAAGCGCATCGCGGTGGAGCGGCCCGTATCTGCAGAAGGCCGTCCCGGTGGATCCGTGGGATCGGCCCTATCAGTATCGTTCACCGGGCGAACACGGCGACTACGACCTGTATTCGCTCGGCAAGGACGGACGCGGGGGCGGTACCGGCGAGAACGTGACGATCTCGTCGTGGTAGGGGCGCGGTCATTGTGCGTGGCGTGAGCCGCCGCAAGGAGAGTCGACGTGAAATTCGTGCTGCGGGTATTCGATACGAGCGGTTCGGTGCAGACGCTGCGGATCGACAGCGATTCGCCGTCGAACGCCGCATCGCTCGCTCGCGCGCGCGGCCTGCGCGTCGTGTCGGTCAGCGCGGACGCCGCGCGGCAGCGGCGCGGCGCGAACCGGTTCGGAATGCCGCGTGCGCGCTTCGACGTCGACATGTTCGCGCGTGAGCTGGCGGCGCTGCTCGATGCGGGTGTCGGCCTCGTCGACGCATTGCGCACGCTCGGCGGCAGCACCCGGCGCGAAGCGTCCGTACAGGTGTATCACGACCTGCTGCGGCATCTCGAGGAAGGGCAGGCGCTGTCGATGGCGCTCGAGCACGCGAGCCCGATCTTTCCGCCGGTGCTGGTGGCGTGCGTGAAGGCGAGCGAGCAGACCGGCGGACTGGCCGACAGCCTCACGCGCTATTCGGTCAACAGCGCGACGCTGCGGGAACTGCGCGCACGCGTCGTGTCGGCGGCGATCTACCCGACGGTGCTGCTGTTCGTCGGCGCGGCCGTCGTGCTGTTCCTGCTCGGCTTCGTGGTGCCACGGTTCGCCACGCTCCTCGAACACAGCGGGCGCGAACTGCCGCTGATGTCCCGGCTGCTGATGGCGTGGGGCGGCATGGTGCATGCGCACGGCACCGGGCTGGCCGTCGGCCTGGCCGTGCTGGCGGTCGCCGCCGGCATCGCGCTGCGGCGGCCGGCCCTGCGGATCTGGCTCGCCGATCGCCTGCTGGCGCTGCCCGGCATCGGGCAACACTTCCGCGTGTTCCGCCAGTCGCAGTTCTATCGCACGACCGCGATGCTGGTCGACGGCGGGATTCCCGCGATTCGCGCGTTCGACCTCGCGCGCGGCCTGGTGGGCCGTGCCGATCAGGCCGCGCTCGCAGCCGCGCTTCAGCAGATCCGCAACGGCGCGAAGATGTCCGATGCGTTCCAGCAGGCCGGCCTCGCGGACGCGATCGGCTATCGCCTGCTGACGGTGGCCGAAAAGACCGGCGCGCTCGGGCCCGTCCTCGACCGGATCGCCGCATTCCAGGAAGCGCAGGTTTCGCGCACGATCGACCTGATCTCGCGACTGATCGAACCCGCGATGATGATCGTGATCGGCGTGGTGATCGGCGGCATCGTCGTGTTGATGTACATGCCGATCTTCGAGATCGCGTCGAGCATTCAGTAGGCCGCCCCGGAGACTCGCATGGACACCGTCACTTCTCCCGTCGATCCCGATCCCGACGCGGATGCCGGCCGGCGCGACCTGCGCGACCTGCTTCGCACGCTCGGCGAGCGCCACGGGTCCGGCATTCGCGCGCTCGAGGCGTTGACGGCGCACACGGCGCTCGGCGCGGACGAAATCCGCGAGCGGCTCGCCATGCAGTTCAGGATGAAGCCGATCGGCATACGCGAGCTGAACCGCCTGGAGCCGGATTTCGAGCTCGTGCCGTTCGTCGAGGCGATGGCGCGTCTCTGCGTGTGCCTGCGCGATCCCGACAGCGGCGCGCTGCTGTTCGCGGTCGCCGATCCGCTCGATGCCCGCACGCGCGGCTGGGTCGAACACCGGATGCGCGCGCATCCGACGCTGCCGTACCGATGGGCGCTCGCGAGCGCGGGCGACCTGAGTGCTTATCTTGCGGTGCGCGAGAAGGACATCCGCGCGATGGATTCGCTCGCGTTCGACGACCCGATCCAGTGCGCGCCCGATCCGGCGTCGCTCGCGTTGACGCTGCAGGGCATCAGCAGCGACGACAGCCCGGTGGTGCGCCTGCTCAATTCGACGATCTACGATGCGCTCAAGATGCTGGCGAGCGATATCCACCTCGAATGCAGGGCGGCCGGCTTGATGATCAAGTGCCGCGTCGACGGCGTGCTCACGGTGGTGGGGCGCGTGGAGGGGCGCGACGTCGCGGATCAGGTGCTGTCGCGCGTGAAGGTGATTTCCGAACTCGACATCGCGGAGCGCCGCATCCCGCAGGACGGGCGCTTCAAGGCGATGTACGCGGGACGCGAAATCGATTTCCGCGTGTCGATCATGCCGAATCAGTTCGGCGAGGATGCCGTGTTGCGGATTCTCGACCGCTATCAGCTCTCCCAGGCGTCGGGCGGCCTGACGCTCGAGGCGCTCGGGTTCCAGCCGGCCGACACGCGCTTCATGCGCTCGGTCGCGTCGATGCCGTACGGCATGCTGCTCGTCACGGGGCCGACCGGCAGCGGCAAGACCACGACGCTTTACGCGATCCTCACCGAAATCAACAACGGGCTCGAGAAGATCGTGACGATCGAGGATCCGGTCGAGTACCAGCTGGGCGAGATCCTGCAGATTCCGGTCAACGAGGCGAAGGGCCTGACGTTCGCGCGCGGCTTGCGTTCGATCCTGCGGCACGACCCGGACAAGATCATGGTCGGCGAGATCCGCGATCCCGAAACCGCACAGATCGCGGTGCAGGCGGCGCTGACCGGCCACCAGGTATTTACCACCGTGCACGCGAACAACGTGTTCGACGTGATCGGCCGCTTCACGAACATGGAGGTCGATCCGTACAGCTTCGTATCGGCGCTGAACGGCGTCATCGCGCAGCGGCTGCTGCGCCAGTGCTGCACGGACTGTCTCGACGAGGACACGGTGGACGCGGATGCGCTCGCCCGTTCGGGCATCGACCCGGATACGGCCGGCAGCTACCTGTTTCGACGCGGCACCGGGTGCGCGATGTGCCGCGGCAGCGGCTATCGCGGCCGGCGGGCGATCGCGGAGGCGCTGCGCATGAACGACGAACTGCGGCAACTGTTGTCCGAGCGCGCGCCGCTCGGGCACATCAAGGCCGCGGCGCTGCGCTACGGGATGACGACGTTGCGCGCGTCGGCGCTCGACCTGGTCAGGCGCGGCGAAACGACGCTCGAGGAGATCAATCGTGTCACCATGGTCGAATGATCGTCTTGCCGTCGGTGTCGGGACGCGCGAGATCGCCGTCGGCATCCGCACGCGCGCACCGTGGCGGCCGGACCGGCGCGGGTTCGCCGCCGATCCGCTCAGCGTCGCCATTCCCGATGAGCAGTTCGGCAGCGAGACGGGGATGCTCGATGCGCTGCGCGCCGCGCTGGCCGCGACGCACGATGCCGATGCCGATGCCGGCGCGAAGCGCGCGCCGGTGCGCGGCGGCGCGCATGTCGTGCTCGACGATTTCTGGTGTTGCCATGCGATCCTGCGCGGAGACTTCCGCGCGCTGCACGCACGCGAGCTGGAGGAAATCGCACTCGCGCATTTCTCCGACACGTACGGCGTCGCCGCGGAGTCGCTGGTTGCGCGCTTCGACGTGCGGCGCGGTGGCCGTGTGCTCTTTGCCAGCGCGCTGCCGCGCACGCTGTACGACGGCATCCTCGGTGCCGGTGCATCCGGCGACGTGCCGATCCGCTGCCTGCGCGCGGCCCTTCCGGAGACGCTCAACCGGTTCGCGGTGAAGCCGGACGGCGATGCGATGCTGCTCGTCGTCGACGAGACGCTGCTGCAAGCGGTCATGATCGAGCGCGGCGAGTGGGCCGCGTACGACACGCAGCGCCTCTTTCCGGGCGAGTCCGGCGACGCGTCGCGACTCGCCGAGCTCGCCGAGCAGCTGTTCGAGCGTTCGGCGATGCGCACGGGCCTGAAGCCCGACGCCTGCAAGGTCTATCTGTCCGGCGCCGACATCGACGTTGCGCCGTTCGACGCGCGTTTCGCCGCGGTCGCGCTGCCGGGCCGCGCGGCGCACGACGGTTCGCCCGCGCGCCGGTTGCTGGAGTACGCGCCATGATCCGCACGCTCGACATCGATTTTTGCCGGCGCCGCGCGCGCATCGGCGCCGGCGGAATGATCCTCCTCGGTGTCGCCGCGTTGCTGTGGAGCGCGTGCGCCGTCCGGCTCTGGCACACGTACGCGGAAAACGACCGCGTCAGGGAGAGCCTGACGGTCGTCCAGCATCGCATGCTCGCGCAGCAACACGTCGCGAAGCCGCCGCCGGCCGCGGCCGCCCGGCTTGCGGAAAAGCAGAGCCAGGCCGTGCTGCGCGAGCTGACCGTGCCGTGGCAGACGCTCTTCTCGATCGTCGAGGACTATCCGGGCCATGACGTCGCACTGATCGGCATCGACCAGAACCCGGCGCAAGGCCAGATTCGCATCACGGCCGAAGCGAAGGATCCGGACGCGATGATCGCGTACCTGAAGTACTTGCAGACGAGCGTCGTGCTGCGCGAGGCGACGCTCAACGGTCATCTCGTCGAGGAGAACGTGGCGGGCAAACCGGTGCGTTTCCAGATCACGGCCGTCTGGAGGAAATCATGAAAGCCGATCGTTTCGCGGACCGCCTGCTCACGCTTCGCTTCGAGTGGCGACGCGCCTTCGGCCTGCCGGGGCTCGCCGGGGTGCTGATGCTCGGCGCCGCCGCCATCACGTACGCGGCGATCGCGGGTGTCGAGTCCGACACGCGCGCGATGCTTGCGCCGGCCGGCGTGGTGCGCGCCGCACCGGGCCATCGTCTCGTCGACGTGCGCGGCACGGCGGCGGACGCGACCACGCTCGACGCGCTGCCCGCGCTCTTTCCGGCTTCTTCGCAAAGCGCGGAAGACATCGCGTCGATCTTCGAGCAGGCGCGCGACAGCCATCTGACACTCGGGTCGGCCGAGTACCAGATGACGACCGAGTCGGGCGGGCGCTTCGCGCGCTACCAGGTGCTGCTGCCCGTGAAGGACCAGTACGGCGCGATCCGGCATTTTCTCGCCTCGGTGCTGAACAACGTGCCGAACGCGGCGCTGCAGGAGATCCACGTCGAGCGTCCGGCAGTGGGCAGCAGCATTCTCGATGCGCGGGTGCGTTTCGAGCTCGTCTACCGGAGCGCCCAGCCATGATCTCCGCCGCCATGAAGCCCGCTTCGCGCCATCGGCTCGCGCTCGCGCTGGCTTGCCTCGTCGTCGCCGGTACCGGATATCGCGTGCTGGTGGCGGCGATGCAGCAGCCGGCGCCGGCTGCCGCAAGCATCGTGGTTCGTCACGACGGTGTGCGTGCGGCGTCCGCGCCGGTTCGTGCGCACGTCGCGCCGGCCCCTCATGCCGCAGCGCCTGCGCCTGCGCCCGCGCCGCATGCAGCGGCGCCGACCCCGCGCGAGCAGCTCGCCGCGTTGCGTGCGCCCGTGTCCGTCGAAGCCGCACACGATCCGTTCACGGCGTCGTCGTGGCTGCCGCCGCCTCCCGTCGTGCCGCCGCCGCCCGAAACGCGTCCGGCGCCGCCGACCGCGCCGCCGGTGCCGTTCGTCTATCTCGGCCAGCAGGATGCCAGGTCGGCGAAGCCGCAGGTGTTTCTCGGCAACGGAGATCAGTTGCTGATCGTTTCGCCGGGTGACGTGATCGGCGGCCAGTATCGGGTCGAGTCGGTGTCCGGGTCGAACGTGGTGCTTACCTATCTGCCGCTGAACCAGGTCCAGACGGTGCTCATTCCAGTGGAAGGAAAGTAAATGAAAACCATACGTACACGGGATGCGCGCCGCGATGGGGACGACGGCCGGTCGACATGTCTTTGCTCCGCCCCCCGGGCCGCTGCGCGATCGGCGCCGCCGGCCGGCCGCTGCGCGACGAAACGCGCGCTGGCGATCGCCGTGGCGCTGCTCGCGTGCGGCGGATGTGCGCACGTGCCGAACCTTCACGACGATCCGACCAACGCACAGGTGAAGATCGACGCAATGCACGACCGCAAGGAGGCCGTCGACGATCTGCTCGACAACGCGGACGCGTTTCGCCAGAAGAACGAGTTCGACGACGCGGCACGCTCCGTCTACATGGCGATGCAACTCGATCCGACCAGCGAGCGCGCGCGCCGGATCGGCACGATGATCGACCAGGACCGCAAGCATCTCGCGATTCTGCAGGAAGCGGACCGCATGATGAAGCGCGGTTCGTACGCGCAGGCGGCCGAGCGCGTGCATCGCGTGCTGGTCGAGGATCCGGCCAATGCGATGGCGGCACGCATGCAGGCGGAGCTCAGCGAGAAGCGCCGCCAGCAACACGCGGAGCGCGACGACAAGCTCGCGGCGTCGTCGATCATGCGCACGCCGGTATCGCTGCAGTTCCGCGACGCGAACGTGCGGATGGTGTTCGAGGCCTTGTCGCGGACATCCGGGCTGAACGTCATTTTCGATCGCGACGTGCGCGCCGACCTGAAGACGACGATCTTCGTGCAGAACGCGTCGCTGCAGGACACGGTCGACATGATCCTGCTGCAGAACCAGCTCGACAAGAAGCAGATGAACGCGAACACGCTGTTCATCTACCCGGCGACGCCGGCCAAGGAACTCGAGTACCAGGAGCTCAAGGTGCGGACGTTCCAGTTGTCGAACGTCGACGCGAAGCAGGTGCAGTCGCTGCTGAAGAGTCTGTTGAAGGTGAAGGAAGCCGTGATCGACGAGCGCGCGAACACGGTGACGATCCGCGGCACGCCCGACATGATCAAGGTCGCCGAGGAGATGATCGCCGCCCAGGACTTGCCGGAGCCGGAAGTCATGCTCGAGGTCGAGGTATTGGAGGTGTCGCATGACCGGATGTCGCAGTTGGGCATCAACTGGCCCAGCTCCTTTACGGTGTCGACGCCGAGCTCGGCCGACACCTGGGGCGTGCTGCACCATCTGCCGATCAATGCGCTGAACGTCAGCAGCCTGTCGGCCACCGCGGACTTCAAGCTGACCGATACCGACGCGAACCTGCTCGCGAGTCCGCGCATCCGCGCGCGCAACAAGGAGAAGGCGCGCATCATGATCGGCGACAAGGTCCCGGTGATTTCGAGCTCGAGCACGCCGAGCACCAGCGGTCCGTCGTTTACGCAGATGATCCAGTACCTCGACGTGGGCATCAAGCTCGAGGTCGAGCCGCAGGTCTATCGCGACGGTGACGTCGGCATCAAGCTGAATCTCGAGGTCAGCAACATCACCAACACGATCTCGAGCGGCAACTCGCAGGGGCTGAGTTCGCTCGCCTACCAGATCGGTACGCGCAGTGCGGCGACCAGCCTGCGGCTGCGGGACGGCGAAACGCAGATCATGGGCGGCCTGATTTCGGACGAGGATCGCCGCAACGCGAACAAGGTGCCGGGGCTCGGGCAGTTGCCGGTGCTCGGCCGCCTGTTCTCCGATCACGGCGGCGATCACAAGAAGACCGAGATCGTGCTGCAGATCACGCCGCATATCGTCCGGCCGCAGGTGGCGGCGGATGCGGACACCCAGGAAGTATGGTCGGGCACCGACGTCAACGTGCACGCCGACCAGCTGCGACTCGATCCGGTTGCGCTGAACGCGGAGGCGCAGAACGCCGAGGTAACCGCCGCGCCGACGGCGAAGGTCGTTCCGGGCAGCGTGGGGGGCGGGACGTCGGGCGGCAGGGCGCCGACGCCCCTGGAGGCTGCCGCGATCCGCGCGCAGCCGTCGCCCGAGAGCGGCGCGTTCGGTCAGATGCCGGCCGCACCGCGTACGACGCCGCCCCCCGAACCTTACGGCGGGCGGTTCTCGAGGCCGCAAACGGCGTTGCCTGCACCTGCCGGCGGGGTCGGCGGGGCAGCCGCGGCGGAGCCGCCCACGGGCAATGAAGTCGCGCCCGCGCCGGGCACTACCGTGACGCCGGTTGCGTCGCCCGCGCCGGCCGAGCAGTCTGCCGCGGCCGCCAATGCACCCGCCGCCGCACCGGCGGCCCCGCCCCCGACGCTGCAGATGCCGGCGGGCGACATTCCGAGCGAAAACCCGCTTCGCCCGGTCGGGAAGTGAGCCGTGGCCGCGCGCAATGCAGCGACTTGCGTCGGCCGCGGCAGCCGCACCGGCCAGCGCGGCTTCACGTTGATCGAGATGGTCATCACGCTCGCGCTCGTGGCGATCCTCGCGCTCGCAATCATGCCGTTCTCCGAATTGCTCGTGCAGCGGCAGAAGGAGCAGGCGTTGAGCGCCGCGTTGCGCGAGATCCGCACCGCGCTCGATGCGTACAAGGAGGCGAGCGACGCGGGGAAGATTGACAAGGAGGCCGAATCGTCCGGCTATCCGCCGTCGCTGACCGTGCTCGTGACGGGCGTGAAAAACGCCCGCGACCCGAAGGGCGGCCTGGTGATGTTCCTGCGCCGCGTGCCGCGCGATCCGTTCTTCACCGGAGACCCCGATACGCCGGACGAGGACACCTGGGACGTGCGTGCGTACGGCACGCCGCCGGAGCCCGCGGCCGATGGGCCTCCGGGGGGCATGGAGCCCGGCAAGGACGTGTTCGACGTGACGTCGAAATCGGCGCGTATCGGCATCAACGGCATTCCGTACAAACAGTGGTGACCGTCCATCATGAAACTCGCTCGCATCCGCAGGATCCGCGGCTTCACGCTGATCGAAATCGTGGTCGTGATGGCGCTCATCGGACTGCTTCTGACGTTGGCCGTGCCGCGCTACATGCACAGCATCGAGCATGGCAAGGAGCAGGTGAGGCTGCAGAACCTTGCGGTGATGCGCAATGCGATCGACCAGTATTACGGCGACAACGGGCAGTATCCCGAGACGCTTGACGAGCTGGTCGCGAAGCACTATTTGCGGGCGGTGCCGGTCGATCCGGTCAACGGCGACGACAAATGGGCGACGCTGGCATCGCCGGACGAGAACAAGCCCGGCGTGTACGACGTCGGGCCCGCGAGCGGCGCGCAGGGCGTGCTGCCGGGCGGTGCGGCGACAGCTGCGGCCGGGGCTCCGGCTGGGGCGGCGAAATGAAGCGGGCCGGGCGCCGCGTCGCGCGCGCGCCGCATGGCCGCTGCCGCCGGCGGCAGCGCGGGCTCGTGCTGCTTGCGTTGCTGATCGCGCTGATGCTGATGTCGATCGCACTGGCCGGCGCGCTGGACGTCTGGTCGCTGCAGCGGCGCCGCGAGCAGGAGCGGCAACTGCTGTTCGTCGGCGACCAGTACCGCAAGGCCATCGTCAGCTACTACCGGCTCGCGCGCGCGTACCCGCAGACGGTCGACGATCTGCTGGAGGACACCCGCTTCGCGAAGCCCATGCACCACCTGCGCCGTGCGTATCCGGATCCGGTCAGCGGCAAGAACGACTGGTCCTTCCTGTGGCGGGGCGACCGCTTCTACGGCGTGTTCAGCAGCTCGGACGGCGCGACGATCAAGCGCGCGGGATTTCCGGATCGGTACATGGATTTCGAAGGGGCCGAGACCTATCGGCAATGGAAGTTCCTGTACCTCGCGCCCGGGCTGTCCGCACCGGCTGCCGACGCGCCGGCGATTGCCCCGGCGATGCCGGCCAGTGCGCCGAGCCTGTCCGGTTTTCCGGGGGGCGCGCTGCCGGGGCAGGGCCTGGCCGGCCGGCATTGACGCGCCGGCCGCACAAAAAAAAGCGCGACGCCCGCAACGGGCATCGCGCATCAAACGGCGTGGAGCGCCGACGAATGAACGTGATGAAGAAAGGGGCCCACCAGCGGTGGCGGACCCGCCTCGCGTGACCGGGTCAGGCCTTCGCGAGCTTGATGCTGGTCTGCTCGGCCGTCAGGTAACCGACGCTGGCGCCGAAGCGGTCCTTGAAGTTCGCGCGCACGAGCGGGTCGAGCGTCGGCTTGACCTTGTCGTGCAGCGGCGATTCCCAGTCGCCCGCGTGCTGGAAGTTGCTCATGATGTAGGTCCAGCCGTTGATCTCGTCGACCGCGTGCAGGCCCGTCGATTCGGCGCCGGCCGGGCAAGACAGCACGCGTACCAGCGCCTTCGTGTCGACGTTGTACGCCCACAGGAAGTTGTTCACGTGCATGCCCGAGTCTTCGCCGATGAACAGCGTGCGCAGCTTTTCGGAGAACTTCAGGTTGTCCGGGTTCGCGATCTTGTCCGGGTTCGCAAGGTTGCCGAGCCCGTCGGCCGCGGCGAGATCCTCGCCGACGAGCGCGGCCGGCGCGCTCATGTCGACCGGCACCCACTCGCTGTCGATCGTGCCGCCCGTCGTGTCGCGCTGGCTGCCCTTCAGGTTCAGCGCATAGACGGCGCCCGCGGCGATCTTCTTGTCGACCGCGACGTCGCGCGATACCGCGTTGCCCTTGACCATCGACGTCTCGATCCGCGACATCGCCGTGTAGACGATCTTGTCCTTCGCGTTCACGGTCGTGCCTTCGAGCTTCGTGAAGCCCATGCTGCCGCCGAGCAGCGCCGCGTAGCGGTGCGTCTCCAGGAACGCGGCTGCCTTTTCCATCCCCGGCTTCACGCGCATCCAGTTGAACTTGCCGCCGAAGTGGATCTTCGTGTAGCTCGCATCGTTCGGGTCGGTGGTCGCGAGGTCCATGATGTCCGACGCCTTCAGCGTGTTCGCGAGCGCTTCGATCTCGCCGCTGGTTGCGTGGCCGATCCTGATCCACGTGAGCGTCGCGGCGCCTGCGCCGGCGGACGACGTCTGCGTCCACTTCGCGACGTACAGCGTGCCGGCGGACAGGTCGGCCGCCTTGTCGGCGACGAACATGAACAGGCCGCCGTTGGTGGCGTCGTCACCCATCATCACGGTGCGCTGGTCCGGCATCACCTGGATCAGCTCGTGCGAGATGCGGCCGAGGCAGTAGTGCTTCTTCACGGTGCCCGTGCCGTCCGGATTCACGGTGATCTCGGGCAGGTGGCCGTAGTGGTAGGGGTTCGCCTTCGTCTCGTCGCCGAACGTGTTCTTGCTGAACGCCTTGAACTGCGCGTCGGTCGCGGCCTTCGTCGCGTCCGGCTCGTATTCCTCGCTCGACAGGTGCGTGCCCCACGGCGACAGGCTCGCGCCGCACGTGATCCACAGCCCGTGCGCCTTCGACGTGTCGACGTTGTGGTACTTCACGACCTTCAGCGCGCCGTTGGCCGGATCCTGGTCGAGCGTCAGCACCGCGATCGGCGACGGCAACTGGCCGTACTGCGATGCGCTGGCCTGGTCGCGCGTCGTGTATTCGAACTGCACGACGGCGAACACCGTGTTGCCCTTCACGCCGGGCACGTTCGCGTTCTTCAGCGTCAGCAGCGAGCTGCCGTCCGGGCAGTCGGAATAGAACTGGCGCTCCTTGCCGGCCACCGAGCGATCGATGATCGGCTGGTTGTTGATGTCGTAGTAGCCGCCCGCGAGCGTCGTGCCGCCCTTGCCGTCCGGCATCAGGTCGCCGGTCACGAAGAACGGCCGGTAGGCCAGCTTGAAGTTGCGTGCCGAGCCGTCCGAGAACGACACCGACAGCGTCGAGCCGACCGTCGTCGTGGCCATCGCGGCCGCGTTGTCGAGCGAGGGGGCGGCCATCGCCGAGAACGTCGCCGACGTGTACGCGGCGGCGACCGGGGCCGGCGTCGACGCCGGATTGTCGTCGCCGCCGCAACCCGTCAGCAGGGCCGGCAGCGCGAGGCCGGAAAGCGGAAGCATCGGCGCGCCGGCGAGGATCTTCAGGGCCTGACGACGGGAAGTGTTGGGCAACGCGGGCATGTGGAGTCCAGTTTCGGTTGTTGGAAGAATGGCCTTCGCGGAGCAGGCGGTCGGCAAGCTTTGCGAAGGCTTATTGAAAACTGGACGGAAGTGTAAGGATGCTCGATGAAAGTTTTTTGAATTGAAAACGTAATGATGCGTCGGGCGTTCGTCAGGTGCTCAATCGCGTTCGGGCGTTGCCGAGATGCGGTGGATCGACAGGTCCGCGCCGTCGAACTCGGCTTCGCGGTCGAGGCGCAGCCCGACGGTCGCTTTCAGCGCGCCGTAGACGAGCGTGCCGCCCGCGGTCGCGATCGCGATGCCGCCGAGCGTGCCGACGAGCTGCGACAGGAACGACACGCCGCCGAGGCCGCCGAGCGCGGGCAGGCCGAACACGCCGGCCGCGAGGCCGCCGAGCGCGCCGCACATGCCGTGCAGCGGCCACACGCCGAGCACGTCGTCGATGCGCCACTTGTTCTGCACGCAGGTGAACATCGCGACGAACAGCGCGCCGGCCGCGGCGCCCGTGACGAGCGCGCCGATCGGGTGCATCACGTCGGAGCCGGCGCACACGGCGACGAGGCCCGCGAGCGGCCCGTTGTACGTGAAGCCCGGGTCGTTGCGGCCGGCCATCCACGCGGCGAGCGTGCCGCCGACCATCGCCATCAGCGAGTTCACGGCGACGAGGCCGCTGATCTTGTCGAGCGTCTGCGCGCTCATCACGTTGAAGCCGAACCAGCCTACCGCGAGCACCCACGCGCCGAGCGCGAGGAACGGGATGTTCGACGGCGGGTGCGCGGCGATCCGGCCGTCCTTCGCATAGCGGCCATGGCGCGCGCCGAGCAGCAGCACGGCGGGCAGCGCGACCCAGCCGCCGAACGCGTGCACGACGACGGAGCCCGCGAAATCATGGAACGGCGCACCGAACGCGTGCGTGAGCCAGGCCTGCACGCCGAAGCGCTCGTTCCAGGCGATCCCTTCGAAGAACGGATAGATGAAGCCGACGATGATCAGCGTCGCGACGAGCTGCGGATTGAACTTCGCACGCTCGGCGATGCCGCCGGACACGATCGCGGGAATCGCCGCCGCGAAGGTCAGCAGGAAGAAGAAGCGCACGAGCGCGTAGCCGCTGTGCTGCGACAGCGTGCCGATGTCGTCGAAGAACTCGACGCCGTACGCGATCGTGTAGCCGATGAAGAAATACGCGAGCGTCGACACCGAGAAGTCGACCAGGATCTTCACGAGCGCGTTGACCTGGTTCTTCTTGCGGACCGTGCCAAGTTCGAGAAATGCAAAGCCCGCGTGCATCGCGAGCACCATGACGGCGCCGATCAACAGGAACAGTGTGTCGATGCCGGATTTCAGACCAACCATGCCGTGGCTTCCTTGCGCAAAAAACGGGCAAGGAACGCAAGTATCGAGCCAACTTGGTGAACGACTGCGTGGAGTTGGTGCTTCAGCACGGTGTGGTGCGGCAATCCGGTGAATCGTGCACGGGAAGGGGGCGCGGCCGGTGCGGACGTGACGGGATGCCGGGTGCACGCGTGTGGTGCGACGCGTGCAGAACTGGTGCGCGGTGGGGCATTGCCGCGCACCGTTGCGGCGCGTCAGTGGCGCGGGAACAGCAGCGGCGGCCGGCGCAGCCGCAGCGCGCACGCCGACCAGTAGGCGGCGACGGTCGTCAGCCCGAGCGCGGCAAACGCGAGTGCCGCGAAGCCCGCCAGCGACTGGCCGTCGGCGGTGGAGCCGAGGATGCCTTCCGCGACGATCAGCGCGGCCGTCCAGAAGCCGATCACGGCCTGCGTGAGCAGGCGCGCGCACGCGACGCGGCGCGGGCGCCCGGATTCGGCCGGGCGGCGCGCCGACGGCGGGCGCAGGCACAGGAACAGGGTGGCGGCGAGCACGGCGGCCAGGGCGATGAACCAGTCGACGAGGAAATCCATGAGAAAAAGGGGCACGTCCAAAGCGGATTGAAGCGTGCCCACTTTAATGTTCTCGCGTGTGCGATTAAATCAGACGAGTCCGAAATTGAAAGCCATTTTTAATCACGGCGCGCGATTGGCCCAGTGCCGCAGGCGGTATCATCGACATCGGTCCAACCACGAGGCCGCGCGGCGCGCGGCCGGAGATTGCTGATGAACATGAAGACTTCGCGGGCGCGTCGCGTGCCCGGGTCCGTACTGGCGGCCGTGGCCGCCGGTGCGCTGCTGTTGCTCGCGGGCTGCGAGAAGTCCGGTGCGCCGGCCACCCAACCCGATACGGCCGCGAGCGCGGCCGCCGATGCCGCGAACAATGCGGCCAAGGCAATCGACCAGGTGGCGAGCACCGTCAACCAGCAGCTCAACGCCGCGAAGGCCGGCATCGCGTCCGCGGCGTCGGCCGTGCCGCCGCTGTCCGCGAGCGGTCTCGCATCCGCCGCGCAGGCACAGATCGACGCGGCCGCCTCCGCGGTCGTCGCGCATGCGGCTTCCGAAGCCGGCGCGAAGATCGCCGAAGCCGGCAAGAAGCTCCAGCAGTGGAGCCAGCAGAACGCGCCGGGCGCGAAGCCCGCGAGCGGCGAGTGACACGGGCTTGCAAGATCCGTTAAATGTAATTATGATAGTTACATATGTCGCCGGCTGCGGGATGGGCCGGCGTCGTCAAGTGAGTCAGGAATGAATACCAGCAGCCGGTTCGCGTTTGCCGTCCACGTGCTTGCCTTGCTGTCGATGCAGGAAGGCGTGCCGCTGTCGTCCGACATCATCGCGGGCAGCGTGAACACGAATCCGGCGCTGATCCGCCGCTTGCTGTCGATGCTGGCGGCCGCAGGGCTGACCACGTCGCAACTGGGCGCGGGCGGCGGTGCGCTGCTGGCGCGTGAGCCTGGCGCGATCACGCTGCTCGACGTGTATCGCGCGGTCGACGATGCGCAACTGTTCGCGCTGCACCGTGAGGCGCCGAATCCCGCGTGTCTCGTCGGGCGGCACATCCAGGGCGCGCTGATCGGCTACATCGGCGACGCACAGCGGGCGATGGAAGCATCGCTGGCTACGCGCACGCTGGCCGACGTCACGGCCGACGTGCTGGATCTGGAGCAGCGCACGCAGCAGGCGGCACGCGCCGGCGGGTGAAAGGCGGCAGGGCAGGAAGCCGGACGGCGCGAGAGGCGCGGCGACCGGCGTGACGGGGGCTTTGCCCCGTTTTTTTCGGTCTTATATGTAATTAACTACGTTACATATTTTTCTTACTGGAGAATCGATATGACGCAACGTACCTTGAATATCGCGCTGTTCGGCGCCACCGGCACGATCGGCTCGCGCATCGCCGCGGAAGCTGCACGACGCGGCCATCGCGTGACGGCACTGTCGCGCAATCCGGGTGCAGCCGCCGACGGCATTACCGCGAAGGCGGCCGACCTGTTCGACGCGGCCAGCATTGCGGCCGCACTGCCGGGCCATGATGTCGTCGCGAGCGCGTACGGTCCGAAGCAGGACGATGCGGCGAAGGTCGTCGCAGCTGCGAAGGCGCTGGTCGCCGGCACGCGCCAGGCGGGGCTGAAGCGGCTCGTCGTGGTGGGCGGCGCCGGTTCGCTCGAAGTTGCGCCGGGCAAGCAGCTCGTCGACAGCGAAGGTTTCCCGGAAGCATACAAGGCGGTCGCGCTCGCGCACCGCGACGCGTTCGACTACCTGAAGACGGTTGGCGATCTCGACTGGACGTTTTTCGCGCCGGCCGCGCTGATCGCCCCGGGCGAGCGCACGGGTACGTTCCGCACGGGCGTCGGCAAGCTGATCGTGGACGCACAAGGCAACAGCAAGATCTCGGCGGAAGACTACGCGATCGCGTTCGTCGACGCGCTCGAGCAAGACGGCTTCGTGCGCGAGATCGCGACGGTCGCGTATTGAGCGGTGCGCTGACGCTGGCCAGTGGCGCGTGAGCGCCCGGCTGGCCGCACCGTGCAGTAACGCCAGGCGATTCCACCTTCACGGGCGGGATCGCCTGTTTCATTTGGCGCATGCGGCGTGGCGGAGCATTCGCTCGCTCCGCGCGCGTACCGGATCGGTATTTATACCGGTCGACGCGGCAAAGCCGTTTCCATATTGTTCCCCGTTGTGCAGGATGAATAGAATAAATTTCTATCTACGAGGGACTGGAGAAATGGACGCCATCGATCGCAAGCTGCTGGAGCTGTTGCAGGCGGATGCCACGCTGCCGATCGCGGAACTGGCGCAGCGCGTGAACCTGTCGCAGACGCCGTGCTGGAAGCGCGTGCAGCGGCTCAAGGAAACCGGCGCGATTCGCGCGCAGGTTGCGCTGTGCGATCCGCGCAAGCTCGGGGTCGGCACGACCGTGTTCGTCGCGATCCGCACCAACCAGCACACGGAGGAATGGGCGCAGCGTTTCACGCAGGCCGTGCGCGACATGCCGGAAGTGGTCGAGGTCTACCGGATGAGCGGCGAGACCGATTACCTGCTGCGCGTCGTGGTGGCCGGCATCGACGATTACGACCGCGTCTACAAACAGTTGATTCGTGCGGTGCCGCTGTTCGACGTCAGTTCGTCGTTCGCAATGGAGCAGATCAAGTATTCGACCGCGCTGCCCGTGCGCGACCTTGCCGAGCCGGCCTGACGCGCGATGAAACGCAGCAACGAAACGCGGCGATGAAACGACACGGGCGCGCGCATCGCGCCCGCGAGTTCAGCGGCCGCGCGCCAGTGCGCGTGCGCGTTCGTCGGCCAGCGCGTCGCGGCGCACGAAATCCGCGACGAACGGGCTGGCCGGATGGTGATGCAGCGCGTACGGCGTATCCCATTGCGCGAGCTGGCCGTCCTTCATCACGCCGATCCGGTCGGCGATCGCGAACGCTTCGGCCTGGTTGTGCGTGACGAGGATCGCGGTGTGGCCCGTGCGTTTCAGGATGTCGCGCAGCTCGAACGCGAGCCGCTCGCGGGTATCGACGTCGAGATTCGAGAACGGCTCGTCGAGCAGCAGTAGCTCCGGCGACGGCGCGAGCGCACGCGCGAGTGCGACGCGCTGCTGCTGGCCGCCCGACAGCTCGTGCGGATACGCGCCGCCGGAATCGGCGAGGCCGACGAGTTCGAGCATCTCCGCGACACGCAGGCGCCGTTCGGCCTTCGGCATGCGCCGCAGGCCGAACGCGACGTTGTCCGCCGCGCTCAGGTGCGGGAACAGCGCGTAGTCCTGGAACATCATGCCGATGCGCCGCCGCTCGGGCGGCACGTCGAGCGACGGCGCCGCGACGGGCACGCCGTCCAGCACGATGCGCCCCATCCGCACCGGCTCGAAGCCGGCGATCGCGCGCAGCACGGTGGTCTTGCCGCAGCCGGATGCGCCGAGCAGGCAGCCGATGTCGCCGCGCGGCAGCGCGAGGCTCAGCCCGTCGACCACGGTGCGGCGGCCGTGCGGCGTGTCGTAGGCGAGGCAGAGGTCATCGAGTTCGAGCAGGTTCACGGTGTCAGGCTCCGATCTTGTGGCGGGTGCGGGCGAGCAGGATCACGGGCACGAGCCCGGCCAGCACGATCGCGAGCGCGGCGACCGCGCCTTCCTCGTAGGTGCCGCGCGCGGCTTCCGCATACAGCCAGGTCGCGAGCGTGTCGAAGTTCAGCGGGCGCAGCAACAGCGTCGCCGGCAATTCCTTCATCGCGTCGACGAACACCAGCAGCGCGCTCGTCGTGAGCGCGGGCCGCAGCAGCGGCAGGTGCACGCGGCGCAGCGTGCCGCCGGCCGTTTCGCCGAGCGAGCGGGCCGCCTGTTCCAGCGACGGCGGAATGCGCGCGAGGCCGGCCTCGATGCTGCCGGCCGGGATCGCGAGAAAGCGCACGGTATAGGCGATCACGAGCGCGGCGGTCGAACCCATCAGCAGCAGCCCGTCGCGGCCGAGCGCCGCGCCGAACAGCCGGTCGGCCGCCGCGAACGGGATCAGCAGGCCGATCGCGAGCACGGTGCCGGGCACCGCATAGCCGAGGCTCGCGATTCTCGCGCATACGCGGGCCGGCCCCGCGCGAGCGCTGTCGCGTTGCGCGCGCGCGGCCCATGCGACGACGAGTCCGCACGCGAGCGTCGCGAGGGTGGCGGCGGTGGCGATCGTCAGCGTGTTCGCGAGCCCCGTCATCAGTTGTGCGGATACGCCGCCGACCAGATGCAGCCGCTTGGCCGTCTCGACCGCGAGGTACGCGGCCGGTGCGCCGAAGCCGAGCAGCACGGGCAGCCAGCCGAGCACGGCGGCGCCGAATGCGGCCGTGCCCGTCAGTCGGCGCGGCGCGATCGGCCGCATGCGCCGGCCATGCGCGTAGCGCTGGCGCCGCCGCCCGTAGCGTTCGAGCACGATCATGCCGACGACGATCGCGAGCATCGCGAGTGCGATTTGCGCGGCGCCCGCGAGATCGGAGCGCGTGATCCACGTCGTGTAGACGGACACGGTCAGCGTTTGCACGCCGAGGAATTCCGACGCGCCGATATCGTTCAGCGTTTCGAGCAGCGCGAGGCTCATGCCCACCGCGATCGCGGGCCGCGCGAGCGGCACGACGACGCGCCAGAACGTGGCGACGCGTCCCGCGCCGAGCGTGCGGGCGGCTTCGAGCAGGCTTGCGGACTGCGTGACGAACATCGCGCGCGTGCTCAGGTAAACATACGGATACAGCACGAAGCCGAGCACGAAGATCGCGCCGGGCAGCGAGCGCAGGTCGGGCAGGCGGAACTGGCGCGGGCTGTCGAAGCCGAGCAGCCAGCGGACCGCGCCCTGCACGGGGCCGATCGGGTGCAGCAGGTCGAGATAGGCGAACGCGACGATATAGGTGGGGACCGCGAGCGGCAGCAGCAGCGCCCACGTCAGCATCCGGCGCCCGGGAAAGTCGTACGCGGTGACGAGCCACGCGCAGCCCGTGCCGACGATCGACACGATCGCGCCGACGCCCGCGAGCAGCAGCAGCGTATTGACGAGCGCCTGCGGCAGCACGAATTCGGCGAGATGGCGCCAGTGCGCGAGATCGGCGTCGAACGCGGCGGCCACGAGCACCGCGAGCGGCGCCGCGACCGCCGCGGCGATCGCCAGCGCCGCGAGCAGCCACAGACTGCCCGCGCGCGGCAGCACGCGCGGCCGGCGCGCGCCGGCGAGGGTCGCGTCAGTTGTCAAAACCGACCTTGTCGACCAGCTGGCTCGCCTGCTTGCGATGCTTCGCGATGTCCGCCAGCGGCAGCGGGTCGATCGTCAGCATGCCGAAGCTGGCGATCACCGGGTCGAGCTTCACGTTCGCGCGCACCGGGTATTCGTAGTTCGCCTGCGCATACAGCGCCTGCGCTTCCGGCGACACGAGGTATTCGAGCAGTTTCACCGCGTTGGCCTTGTGCGGCGCGTGCTTCGCGACCGTCGCGCCGCTGATGTTCACGTGCGTGCCGCCGCTCTTCGCGTTCGCGAACGTCGGCCGCACGACCTTGATCGCGTCGCCCCATTTGCGCGCGTCGCTGCCGGCCTCCGCGTTCTTCATGTGACCGACGTAGTACGCGTTCGCGAGGCCGACGTCGCAGATGCCGCCGAGGATGTCGCGCGCGACGTCGCGGTCGCCGCCCGTCGCCTTGCGCGCGAGGTTCGCCTTCACGCCGCGCAGCCACTTCTCGGTTGCCGCTTCGCCATCGTGCGCGATCATCGCCGCGACGAGCGCCGTGTTGTACGGGTGCTGGCCCGAGCGGATGCAGACCTTGCCCTTCCATTTCGGATCGGCGAGATCCTCGTAGCGGAACGCATCGACCTTCAGGTCCTTCTCGACGTACAGCACGCGGTCGCGCAGCGACAGCGCGTACCAGTCGCCGTTCGCGCCGCGCAGGTTCACGGGAATCGCGTCGTCGAGCGCCTTCGAGCGCACCGGCTGCGTGAGCCCGCCGTCGACGAGATCGAGCAGGTTGCCGACGTCGACCGTCATCAGCACGTCGGCCGGCGACTGCGCGCCTTCCGCCTTCACGCGCTCGAGCAGGCCGTCCTTCACGAACACCGTGTTGACCTTGACGCCGCTCTGCTTCGTGAACGCGTCGATGAGCGGCTGGATCAGCTTCGGTTCGCGGGTGGTGTACAGGCTCACTTCCTCGGCCGCGTGGGCCAGCGGCGCGAATGCGGCGGCGGCAAGGGCGAGGGCGCCGGCAAGCGGCAGCAGGCGGGTGCGCGGATTCGACATGAAGACTCCGGAAGGGGCAGGTGGACGATGGGAGCGTTCCGGGGCACGCCTGCCGCCCGAGCGACCCGGAACATTACAAAATGAAAGACTCGTGATTCTAGATCGAAATGGGAATGATTATCAAATGAAAGCTTGCGGCGGGCGGGAGGCGACGAAGGATGGGGACCGGCAAAGGCGCGTCGCAGCGGGCGCGCAAGCGCGTAGAATGCCCGCTTCGATGAATTTGACGGAGTCGCCCCGACCATGAACGATCAGCGCAAGAAGAACCCTGTCCGCAACGTGAGCATCCTGATCGTCGTGGCCGTGCTGCTCGTGATCGGGACGATCCTGTACAACGCGATTTCGCAGAAGCACGCGTACGACGAGGCCCATCCGGCCGAGGCCGCGAGCGCGGCGTCGCACTGACGTGCCGATGCGCGGCCCGGCGGGCCGCGCACGCAGCGGGCATGCGAAGGGGATGAATTCCCGGCGGTTGGCGCGCTGGATGCCGCGCTGAGCCGGGAGAGAAGCGGGCGCCGGAACCGGCGCGCCGCGTATGCAGTCAGTCGTGCGTCAACGTGACGCAGGCGCGAACTTCGGGCGGATCCGTGCGTAGAACACGGCCGCGAGCAGCGCGAGCCAGGCCGCGCCGACATACAGCGCGACGCGCGTGTCCTCGAACCAGCCGAGCATCACGATCACGAAGCCCATGAACGCGATCGTCAGCGCCGGCGCGACCGGCCACAACGGCACCTTGAACTTCAGCGCCGCGACTTCGGCGCTCGACAGCCGGCGGCGCATCGCGACCTGCGACAGCAGGATCATCAGCCACACCCACACGGTGGCGAACGTCGCGATCGCCGCGACCATCAGGAACACGTCCTTCGGCATCAGGTAGTTGAGCAGCACGCCGACGAGCAGCGCGACCGCCATCACGAGCACCGTGACCCACGGCACACCGTGCCGCGACGTCGTCATCAGCACGGCCGGCGCCTGGCCTTGGCGCGCCATCCCGAACATCATCCGGCCCGCGCCGAAGATGTCGCTGTTGATCGCGGAGATCGCCGCGCTGATCACGACCAGGTTGAGGATCGTTGCCGCCGACTTCACGCCGAGCGCCGAGAAGATCTGCACGAACGGGCTGCCGTCGTTGCCGACACCCGTCCACGGGCTGATCGACATCAGCACGACCATCGTCAGCACGTAGAACAGCAGGATGCGCGCGGGCACCGCATTGATCGCGCGCGGAATCACGCGCTCCGGATCCTTCGCCTCGCCGGCGCTCAT
Organism: Burkholderia contaminans; assembly: GCF_029633825.1. Classification (NCBI taxonomy): domain Bacteria; kingdom Pseudomonadati; phylum Pseudomonadota; class Betaproteobacteria; order Burkholderiales; family Burkholderiaceae; genus Burkholderia; species Burkholderia contaminans. The sequence continues at coordinate 2,374,453 of NZ_CP090640.1, forward strand.
GCCGATCACCTCGATCCCGCCGTACGCGAAGATCACGACCGACAGCGATGCGATCAGCCCGCCGACGCCGTTCGGCAGGAAGCCGCCATGGTTCCACAGGTTCGCGAACGTCGGCACGTCGGCCGAGTGGCCGAAGTGCATGCCGGTCAGCAGGATCGCGACGCCGCCGCCGATCATCGCAATGATCGCGCCGACCTTGATGATCGACAGCCAGAACTCGAGCTCGCCGAACACCTTCACGTGGCACAGGTTCAGCCCGCAGATGATCGCGACCACGCCGAGCACCCAGATCCATTGCGGGACATCCGGAAACCAGAAACCCATGTAGATGCCGAACGCGGTGATGTCGGCGATCGCGACGATCACCATTTCGAGCGTGTAGGTCCAGCCGGTGACGAATCCGGCGAACGGGCCGAGGTTCTCGGTCGCATAGTGGCCGAACGAGCCTGCGACGGGGTCGCGCACGGCCATCTCGCCGAGCGCGCGCATCACCATGTAGACGGCCGCGCCGCCCAGGATGTACGCCAGGATCACGGCCGGGCCCGCGAGCTGGATCGCGGACGCCGAACCGTAGAACAGGCCCGTGCCGATCGCCGACCCCAGCGCGAGGAAGCGTATGTGCCGCGCGCTCAGGTGGCGCTGCAAGTTTTTCATCGTGTCTCCGATATCGTTATGCGACGGACCGCGCGAGCGGGGCCGATCCGATTGACTCAAGTTGTCTATACAACTTAAATGTGAACGAATGATAACAAGCCGGGCCGGGTGACCGGAATCGGGTATTCCCTGACTGGCGCGACGGGCACAACAGGGGGCTGGGCGGTCGCGCTTCGAGGGCGCAGGCCGCATGGAACGGGCAGGTCATGCTTCGGGGATCGTTGAATCGGGGAGCGCCGGGGCCGATCCGCGGCACGCGCGGGCCGGCCACCGGCGGGGTAGAGCCGCGCTCAGGCGGGCAGGCGGATCACGCTCGCATCCTTGCGGATCAGCAGCGACGAAGCCAGCATCTGCTTGCACTGGTGCGCGAGTACCTTCAGGTCGTGCGTGAGCTCGGCACCCACCGCATCGGATTTCTCCGCGGACACGACCATCGCGTCGAGGTCGCGCGTGATCTGCTTCGACGCGTCGAGCTGGTCGGCGGGCGGCGGCTCGCCTGCTTCGGCCTTCTCGAGATTGTCGAGCACAGCGGCGAGGCCGCGATGCAGCGCGTCGTCGTGGAGGATGCTGCCGTCGGCCGCGCAGGCCGCACGGATCAGCGGCGCGGCGGCCGTGATCTGCGCGCCGAGCACGTGCGTCTGCACGAGCAGGTCGTTCAGTTCGGGCACGAAGCGCTGGTGCGCCTTCGGCTCGATCATCATCCGCTGGAACGCTTGCCCGAGATTCGCGAACGCGATGTGTACGTCCTTGCGCGCGAGGCGGTAGCGGTAGTCGTCGTCGAGGGCCGTGGCCGGGGTTTCGATGGCCGCGGCGACGACCGGCACGACGGCCGCGCCGTCGGCGGCCGGCACCGGCGGCGGCGACATGCCGCGCCCGGCGCGCCACACCGCCTCGAAATACTTGCGGGTGGCGGTGAGCATGTCGGCGACCTGCTTGCCCATCAGCCGGTATTCCCAGTACGGGAACAGCCGGCTCGCGGCGATCGCGATCATGCAGCCGACCACCGTGTCGATCGCGCGCTCGCCGATGATCCGCATGCTGCCCGGCGCGAGCAGGTGGAACATCAGCAGCACGTACGACGACGTGAACACGACGCTCGCCGCGTAGTTGAACAGCAGCAGGCTGTAGCTCATCACCATCGACCCGAACATGATCGCGATCAGCAGGTGCGTATCCTTGACCGTGTAGATCAGCGCGACGCTCGCCGCGCAGCCGATCAGCGTCCCGACGATACGCGCCGCGTTGCGCTGCTTGGTGAGCGAGTAGCCGGGCTTCAGGATGATGATGGTGGTCATCACGATCCAGTACGCGTTCGTGAGCGGCAGCAGCCGGCCGAGCCAGAACCCGACCGCCACCGCGATCGTCACGCGCAGCGCGTGGCGGAAGCTCGGCGAGCGCATGTTCAGGTTCGAGAAGATCAGGAGCGGCGACATCCGGCGGCGCTGCAGGAAGCGCGTGAGCGCCTTGTCGATCTTCAGTTCGGTTTGCTGCGGATCGGCGTGGCCCGACAGGTTGCGGCGCATCCGGTCGATCAGGCGCGTCGCGCTCCAGATGCGCCGGAACGTGGCCAGCACGGCCGCGTACGCTTCCGCGTTGGTGGCCGGGAAGTTCTTCTTGCGCATCAGCTCGATCTCGTACTCGATCGCGCGCAGCTCGGCCTTCACGCTGATCCGCGAATGCGGTGCGCGGTTCTCGAGCACCGCGAGGCCGATCTCCTCGAGATCGGCGGCCGCCTTGCGGATCAGGTCGCGGTAGAAAATGATCAGATCGGAGCCGCCGAACGTATTGCGCACCAGCGGGTAGTCGGTATGGGCGCCGACGAACAGCTCGTGCAGGTCGACGCTGTTGATGAACAGGTTGTACATCGTCGTGCGGCCGGGGTCGAGCTTGCCGCGCCGCAGCTTCGGCAGGTTGCGCAGCACGATGTCGCGCGCGGTTTCCTGCGTTTCGACCGCGGTGATCTGCTTGGCGACGAGATTGCGGTAGCACTCGTCGAGATCGGCATCGAGATCGTAGAACTGCGCGCGCGCGAGCAGGTAGTCGGCGCACGCGAACAGGCTCTCGGCAAGCGCCTGCTGCTCGATCCGGCGCGCCTGCCATTGCGACACGAGCGTGGCCCAGTACGTGTACCAGAGGCCGCCCGCGAGGATCCAGCCGGCGTTGATGAACGCCTGCAGCGGCGTAAACTTCTCCTCGAGCGTCATCACCATCATGAACAGCGTCGCGAAGCTGATCTGCGGCCAGCGGTTGCCGTAGACGACGATCAGCGACAGCACGAAGGTGAGCGGCACGATGGTGAGCCACAGCACGAAGATGTTCGGCGTCGCGAGGCCGGTGGCGAGCGCTGCCAGAAAACCGATCACGCTGCACGCGAGCATTTCGTTGTGCTTGTACTTGAGCGGGCCCGGCATGTCGACGACGCAGGCACCGAGCGCGCCCGTCGAGATCGTGAAGCCGAGCTCCCGGTTGTGAAACACGATCAGGCACAGCACGGCCGGCAGCGAAACGCCGACCGCGATCCGCAGGCCGCCGAAAAAGTACTGGCTGTAGAAAAACTTTCTGATTTCGACCGAATAGCGCATCGATGGGCTGAATGGCAGACGAAGACGCCCGGGGGCGGCATCTTGACTGGCGACGAGTCTATCGTATTTCGCGATCCGTAAAACCTGGCTATCCGGACGAGGTCCGCGACGGCGGCCCATTTGCTATCCTTGGTGATCCTGTTCGCCCGGCCCGGCCGGCGCGAGGTTCCGACGCCCGCTTCATGCTCCATCTCTTCTATTCGAACCGTCACGAAACGCTGGCCGATGCGCTGCTCGAGGATCTGGCCGCGTTCCCGGCCCGCAATGGCCCGTGGGCGCCGCAACAGGTCATCGTGCCGAGTGCGGCGCTGCGCCGCCGTCTCGAGCTCGACATCGCCGCGCGCAACGGCGTGTGTGCGAACGTCGAGTTCACCTATCTCGCGCAATGGCTGTGGGCGCAGATCGGCCACGTGATGGAGGTCCCCAAGCGTTCGCCGTTCGCACCCGACCGCCTCGTGTGGCGCTGCTACCGGCTGTTTGCACAGGCGAACGACGGGGCGCCGTGGCTCGCATCGCCGCGGCTGGCCGCCTACCTGTCCGCGTCCGACGATGCGATGCGCTACGAGCTGGCACACCGCGTGGCGGCCGTGCTCGATCATTACCTGACCTATCGCCCCGAATGGCTGGCCGCATGGCAGGCCGGCGAGTCCGTGCTCGCGGGCGACGGCGCGCCGCGCGGGGTCAGCGACGCCGCGCGCGACGACGAGCGCTGGCAGGCCGCGCTGTGGCGCGCGCTGCTCGCGGAGCTGAGCGACAGCGGCACGCCGCCGGCGCACCGTTTCCTCGTCGAGGCGCGCCATCTCGATCCCGAAACCATCGCGCGTGCGGATTGGCCGGAATCGGTCAGCGTGTTCGCGCTGCCGACGATGCCGCCGCTGCACGTCGCGTTGCTGCGCGAGCTGTCGCGCTGGATCGACGTGCGCGTCTATGCGCTGAACCCGTGCCGCGAATTCTGGTTCGACATCGTGACCGCCGCGCATGCCGAGGCGCTCGATGCGGCCGGGCGGCTCGACTACCAGGAAGTCGGCCATCCGCTGCTCGCCGAATGGGGCAGGCAGACCCAGGCGCAGCTGCACATGCTGCACGAACTGACCGAAAGCGCCGCGTCGGGCGACGCGTCGCGTTTCGTCGAGAATCCCGCGCCGACGTGGCTCGCGCGCGTGCAGAACGCGATCCTCGAACTGCGGCCGGAGGCGGAAACCGGCGACACGCCGGCCGAGCGCGGGATCGAAGTGCACGTGTGCCACAGCCTCGCGCGCCAGCTCGAGGTGCTGCACGACCGGCTGCTCGCATGGTTCGATGCCGACGCGAGCCTGCAGCCGTCCGACGTGCTCGTCGCCGTGGCCGATCTCGCCGCGGCCGGGCCGCTGATCGACGCGGTGTTCGGCACGGCCGGCGCCGGCGGCTCGCGTGTGCCTTACCGGATCACCGGCCTGCCGCCGTCGCAGGCGAACCCGGTCGCGCGCGTGCTGCTCGACTGGCTCGCGTTGCCGGAGCGGCAGGTCGGCGCGCCGGAACTGGTCGAATGGTTGCGCGTCGACGCGGTGGCGGCGCGCTACGGCATCGATGCGGCGGCGCTGGAGACGGTGCAGACCGGCTCGCGGCCGCCGGCGCGCGGCGCGGGCTGTCGCCGCGCGCGAGCGACGACGCGGCGGTGCCGTCGCCGCGCCATACGTTCTCCGATGCGCTCGCGCGGCTCTTTCTCGGTTACGCGATGCCGGAGGGCGCGGCGCCGGTCGGCGCGTGGCTGCCGATCGAGGCGGCCACCGGCAGCGAGGCCGAACTGCTCGGCCGGCTCGCGCGCTTCACCGACGATCTCGACGGCTTCGCGCGGCGGCTGGCCGAATCGCATACGCCGCAAGGCTGGAGCGAACTGTTCGCCGATACGCTCGCACGTTTCTTCGATTCGGGCGCTGCGTACGCGGACGCGCTCGCGGGCGTGCGCGACGCGCTCGACGCGATGCTGGCCGCGATGACGGAGGGCGCGCCCGATGAAGCGTTGCCGGCGGCCGTCGTCCGGGCGGGGTTGGCCGCCGCGCTCGACGACCCGGCGCGCGGCGGCGTGCCGTGGGGCGGTGTCACGTTCTCGTCGCTGACGAGCCTGCGCGGCCTGCCGTATCGCGTCGTCTGCCTGCTCGGGATGGACGATGGCGTGCTGCCGAGCCTCGCGCGCGCGGACGAATTCGATCTGATGGCCGTATTGCCGAAGCTCGGCGACCGCCAGCGCCGCGACGACGAGCGCAACCTCTTTCTCGACCTGCTGCTCGCCGCGCGCGACCGGTTGATGATCGCCTACACGGGCCGCAGCATTCGCGACAACGCGCCGTTGCCGCCCGCGGCACTCGTCGACGAGCTGCTCGACCATCTCGCGCTCGTCACGGCAGGGCCCGACGCGGCGCCGGACGCGGTCGATGCCGCGCGGCGCGCATTCGTCGTCGAGCATCCGCTGCAACCGTTCGCGGCCGCGTATTTCCAGCCCGGCAGCGAACTCGTTTCCTTCGACGCCGAGCGTGCGACGCTCGCGTCGCTGCTGGCCGCCGAGGCGTCGCGCGACGGGCCGCGCGAGCTGCCGTTCTTCGCGCAGCCGCTGCCGGCCGAACCGGTCGAGCCGGTCGCATTCAGCGAATTCGAACGCTTCTGGCGCCATCCCGCACGTGCGCTGCTGCGCGCGCGGCTCGGCATCGTGCTCGCCGACGCGCAGGCCGAGCTGCTCGACACCGAGCCGTTCGCGCTCGACTTCGCCGGCAGCGATGCGCTCGCCGAGCGCGTGCTGCCGTTACTGATCGAGTCGGACGAGGGCGGCGTGCACGATCACGCGCTACGCATTGCGGACGCGAGCCCCGAACTGCCGGGCGGTGCGACAGGCGCCGTATGGCGCGACCAGGCGCTCGGTTCGATGACGCAGCTGGCGTCGAACGTGCGCCGCGCGCTGGCCGACGGCATGGAGCGGCGGCCGTTCACGCTCACCGTCGTGCCGGCCTGGCCGGACACTGAACAAGCGCTGTTCGGCGCCGACGACGCGCGGTTGTCGGCCGACGCGGTGAGCGCGCCGCTCGACCTGCACGGCACGCTGAACCGGCTTACGCCGGCCGGGCAGATCATCTATCGCTATGCACGGCCGAGTGCGCGCGACTACTTGTCCGCGTGGCTCGCCCATCTCGTCTACTGCGCGGTGGAGCCCGGCGGCCCGCGCCGCACGCTGTGGTTCGGCAGCGGCGGCGCATTCGAGCTGACGCCCGTCGCGGCGCCGCTCGAGCAGCTCGCGCCGCTGGCCGCGCTATTTCGCGCGGGGCGGCGCATGCCGCTGCGGTTTTTCCCGCGCAGCGCGTGGGCGAGGGTGTCCGACGGCGAGGCGAAGGCCGCCAGCGTCTGGATCAACGAACGGGTCGTGAGCGAAGCCGACGATCCTGCCATCGCGATCGCGTGGCGCGGTGCGCATGCATCGCTCGACGAGCCGTTCGGCACGCTCGCGCACCTCGTGTTCGATCCGCTCGTCGAGCATCTGAAGGAGGTCGCATGAGCGCCGTGTCGCAGCCGCAGCAGGCGCTCGAACTCGACGTGTTCGCGTGCCCGCTCGACGGCGTCAACCAGATCGAGGCGTCGGCCGGCACCGGCAAGACCTGGAACATCTGCGCGCTGTATGTGCGCCTGCTGCTGGAAAAGGATCTCGGCGCGGACGAAATCCTCGTCGTGACCTTCACGAAAGCGGCGACCGCCGAGCTGCACGAGCGGATTCGCGGCCGGCTCGCGCAGCTCGCGCATGCGCTCGACACGGGTGACGACGGTGGTGATCCGTTCATCGAGCGTCTGCTCGAAACCACGCTCGGCGAAGACGGTGCGCTCGATCCCGAAACGGCCGCGAAGCGGATCCGGCGCGCGCTGCGCGCATTCGACCAGGCCGCGATCCATACGATCCACGCGTTCTGCCAGCGCGCGCTGCAGGAAGCGCCGTTCGCGGCGGCGATGCCGTTCGCGTTCGACATGGAGGCCGACGATGCGTCGCTGCGCTTCGAGCTCGCAGCGGATTTCTGGCGCACACGGGTCGAACCGGCGGCCGCGCGCTGGCCGGGCTTCGCGACCTGGCTCGTCGAATCGGGCGCCGGCCCGGCCGCGCTCGATGCGCAGCTCGCGCGGCGGCTGAAGAAGCCGCTCGCCGCGCTGCGCTGGGACGGCGTGACCGAGCCGGACGAATCGGCCGAGGCGGCGGCGGCCGAGTGCTTTGCCGAGGCCGGGCGGATGTGGGCGGACGAGCGCGAAGCGATCGATGCGTTGCTGCGCGCCGCGCAGCCCGCGCTCAATCAGCGTTCGCACAAGCCCGAAGCCGTGGCCGATGCACTGGCCGCGTGGGCCGCGCATTTCGCGCAGGGCGACGCGACGGCTGCGCTGCCGAAGGCCGCGCTGAAGCTCACGCGCACCGCGCTCGTGAAGGCGACGAAAAAAGGCGGCGCGACGCCCGAGCATGCATTCTTCGACGTGGCCGACGCGCTCGAAGCGGCCGTGGCGGCGGCCGAGGCCGCGCAGCGCGCACGCTGGCTCGCGCTGATCGCCGAATGGCTCGACATGGCGCCGGGCGAGCTGGCCGAGCGCAAGCGCACGCGGCGCGTCGTCTCGTTCGACGATCTGCTCGCGAACCTGTACCACGCGTTGCATGCGCATCCGTGGCTTGCCGAGACGCTGCGCGCGCGCTATCCGGCCGCGTTGATCGACGAGTTCCAGGATACCGACCCGCTGCAGTTCGCGATCTTCGACCGGATCTTCGCACCGGGCGGCCCGCTGTTTCTGGTCGGCGATCCGAAGCAGGCGATCTACAGCTTCCGCGCGGCCGATCTGCATACCTATCTTGCCGCGCGCGCACGGGCGAGCGCGTGCTACACGCTCGCGGTCAACCAGCGTTCGACGCCCGCGATCGTCGATGCGTGCAACCGCTTCTTCATGTCGAATCCGCGCGCGTTCGTGCTCGACGGGCTCGACTATTACGCGGTGCGCGCGGGCACGCGCGTGCGCGCGCCGTTCGTCGACGCAACCGATCCGGGCCCGGCAGGCGACTTCCGGGTATGGGCGTTGCCGGGAGGCGAAGGCACGTTGCTCAAGCGTGATGCGCAGGCCCAGGCCGCGCAGGCCTGTGCCGCCGAGATCGCACGGCTGATGCGCGGCGCGCGCGAAGGGCGCGTGCGGCTCGGCGAGTCGCCGCTGTCGCCGGGTGACATCGCGGTGCTCGTGCAGACGCACCGGCAGGGCAGTCTCGTGAAGCGCGTGCTGGCCACGTGGGGCATCGGCAGCGTCGAACTGGCGCAGGCCTCGGTGTTCTCGACCGGCGACGCCGAGCAGCTCGAACGCGTGCTGGCGGCGATCGATGCACCGGGCGACCTGCGGCGCTTGCGCGCGGCGCTCGCATCCGACTGGTTCGGGCTCGACGCCGGCGCGCTGTGGCGGATGGAGCAGGGCGACGGCGACCCGCAACGGCAAGCATCGGCGGCGGACAGCGCCGACGCGATGAGCTGGGTCGAGCGCTTCTCGCGCTATCGGCTGTTGTGGCGCGAACGCGGCTTCGCGGTGATGTGGCGCACGTTCACCCGTGAACTGAGGATTGCCGAGCGCCTGATGGCCGGCGCGGACGGCGAACGCCGCGTGACCGACATCAACCATCTGGCCGAACTGACGCAGGCTCGCGCGTCCGCGCAGCCGGGCATCGCGCCGACGCTGCGCTGGCTCGCCGCGCAACGGCTCGACGGCGGCGGCGAGGAAGCGCAGCTGCGGCTCGAATCCGATCGCAACCTCGTGCAGATCGTCACCGTGCACAAGTCGAAAGGCCTCGAATACGCGATCGTGTTCTGTCCGTTCCTGAACGACGGCGGGTTGCGCGAGCCGCCCGCGTCCGCGTTGCCCGATGCGCGCGAGTATCACGACGACGCGGGCGACGCGGTGCTGCATTACGGGTGCGACGACGAGGCAGCCGAGCATGCGGCGCGGCAGGCGCTGCGCGAGCAGGCGGCGGAACGCGCGCGGCTCGTCTACGTGGCGCTCACGCGCGCGGTCTATCGCTGCTACGTCGTCGCCGGGCCGTACCTGTCGTCGCGCTCGACGCGTGAATCACGACGCAGCGTGCTCAACTGGCTCGTCGCAGGCGCGGGCCAGTCGTTCGATGCATGGCTCGACGAGCCGCCCGACGAAGCGGTGCTCGATGCAGCGTGGCAGGCGCTCGCGGGTGGCCCCGTGAGCGTCGCGCCGCTGCCGGCGCCCGCGCGCCCCGAGCGTCTCGCGGCCGGGCACGACGCATCGCAGACCCTCGCGGCGCGCCATGCGACGCGCGTGCTGCGCGATGCGTGGCGGATGGCCAGCTTCAGTTCGCTGACCGCGTCGATGGCGCGCGAGGAGGCGGGCGTCGCGGCCGTGCCGGATGACGAGCTGCGGCCCGATCACGATGCGCTTGCCGCGGTGGTGCCGGATGGCGAATGGCTATTGGCCGATACGGTCGCGCCCGAGCCGCCGGACGACGATATCCTCGTGTTCCCGCGCGGCGCGGCGGCCGGCGAGTGCCTGCACCGCCTGTTCGAGCTCAGCCGCTTCACCGAGCCCGAGTCGTGGCCCAGGGCCGCGCTCGGCGCGCTGCACGACCGGCCGGTCGAGGCCGTGCCCGAGCTGGCCGCGCGCCTGCCGGCAATGATGGTGCAACTGGTCGACGATGTCGTGCATACCGAGCTCGTGCCGGGCATGCGGCTCGCCGATCTCGATCCCGCGAAGCGGCTCGACGAAATGGGTTTCCTGTTCCCGGCGCCCGCGCTCGACCTGATGGCGCTGCGCCGGCTGCTGGTCGCGCACGGCTATCCGGACGTTGCACTGGAGGCGGGCATGCTCGCCGGTTTCATCAAGGGTTTCATCGACATGATCGTCGAACACGACGGCCGCTTCTGGATCGTCGACTGGAAGTCGAACCATCTCGGCACGACGCCGGACGCCTATGGCCCGCGCGCGCTCGACGTCGCGATGGCCGATCACGCGTATCACCTGCAGGCGCTGCTCTATACGGTCGCACTGCATCGCTACCTGCGCGGGCGGCTGCCCAACTACGACTACGACACGCATGTCGCGGGCTACCTGTACCTGTTCGTGCGTGGCGTGCGCCCCGGCTGGCGCAGCGGCGGCGAACCGGCCGGCGTGCATGCGCGGCGGCCCGAGCGCGCGCTCGTCGACGCACTCGACCGGATGATGGAAGGGGGCCGCGCATGAACATGAACGTGCAGGACGACACGCTCGAATTTACCGGCGGCCTCGTCGCGCGGCTGCCCGAACCCGCCGATTTCGGCATTGCACTCGCGGAAGGGTTCGCGCGCCGCATCGGCGATCTGGCTCGTCGCGCCGGTGCGCCGGCCGCGGCCGCGCGGTGGGCGGCGCGCGCCGCGTTCGCGACGAGTCGCGCGACCGCGGGCGGCCACGTATGCGTCGCGCTCGGCGCGCTCGCGCAGCGCTACGAAGCACCGCTCGACGAAGTCCGCTCGGCGCTCGCCGCGAGCGGCGTGGTCGCATTCCGCACGCTCGCACGCGGCGACGAGCGGCCGCTGATCGTCGACCGCCACGACCACCTGTACCTGTCGCGCTATTTCGACTACGAACGGCGGCTTGCCGATGCGCTCGTCGCGCAGGCCGGTGTGGCCGCGCCGGACGAAGGTCTCGCGCCCGACCGGTTGCGCGACAGCCTCGCGCGTTACTTCGGGCCGGCAACCGGCGAAGTCGACTGGCAGCGCGTCGCGGCGATCGTCGCGCTGACGGGCCGCGTGACGATCGTCAGCGGTGGCCCGGGCACGGGCAAGACGACGACCGTCGTCGGCGTGCTGGCCTGTCTGCTCGACGCGCATCCGGGGCTGCGCGTCGCGCTGGCCGCGCCGACCGGCAAGGCCGCGCAGCGGATGCAGGAAGCACTGCACGCACGGGCCGGCGACCTGCCGCCCGAACTCGCGGCGCGCCTGCCGGAGACGTCGTTCACGCTGCACCGGCTGCTGGGCGGCGGCGGGGCGGCCGGCTTCCGGCATCACCGAGACAATCCGCTGCCGTACGACCTGATCGTCGTCGACGAGGCGTCGATGATCGACGTTGCGCTCGCCGCGCATCTGCTCGATGCGCTCGCGCCGGGTGCGCGGCTCGTGCTGCTCGGCGACAAGGACCAACTGGCCGCGGTCGAGGCGGGCGCCGTGTTTGCAGAGTTGAGCGCGCGGCCGGCGTTTACCGCCGCGGCGCGCACGCGCATCGCGCAGGCGCTCGGCATCGACGAGGCGGCATTCGTCGCGGCGTTGCCGGTGCAGGACGAAGCCGCGACCGCAGCGATTCACGTCGCGCATCCGGCGAGCGCCGTGGCCCGGGCGCCGGCGCCGGCCGCGGCCGCTACGCCCAAACCTGCGTCGCGCCGGAAAGTCGATGAGCGACAGGCATCGCTCTTCGACGACGAACCGCAGGAGGACGAAGTTTCGCCGACCAGCGTCGCGCCGCCGCCGGTCGCAGGTCCGGTGCCGACCGAAACCGGTGAGCCGGGCGAGGCCGGCGCGGCAGGCGAGGCCCCCGCGTGGATCGAGGTCGACGAACTTGCGTGGCTCGACGCCGTCGAGCTGCCGCCGTTCGACGCGGGCGACGCGGCGCTTGCATCGGTCACGTCGCTACTGCCCGGCGAACCGGCCGCCGCGCCAGCCACGCCCGCCGCGCCCGCACCCGCACCGCTCGCCGACTGCGTGGTCTGGCTCGAGCGCAATTACCGCTTCGGTCTCGATTCGCCGATCGGGCGGCTGTCGCTCGCGATCCGCAGCGGCGACGTGCAGGCCGCGCTCGACGCGCTGCCCGCCGACGATTCGGCCGCCGCGTCATTCCACGACGATGCGGGCGAGTCGCTCGCGTCGTCGACGGTCGAGCGGCTCGCGCGCCGCTTCGGTGCTTACCTCGACGCGTTGCGCGACACGCTGGCCGCGCCGGTGCCCGATCCGCTGCCGCTGTTCGACGCGCTCAACCGGTTCCGGATCCTGTGCGCAACCCGCAGCGGCTTGCGCGGCGCGGAGCACGTCAATGCGCTCGTGGCCGCGCACGTGCGCCACGCGGCGCGGGTGCCGCTGGCGGTCGGCGCGCACTGGTTCACGGGGCGGCCGATCATGGTGACGCGCAACGACTATGCGCTCGGGCTGTTCAACGGCGATATCGGCATCGCGCTGCCCGACGCGCAAGGCGTGCTGCGCGTGTGGTTCAGGCGTGCGGACGGCACCGCGCGCGCGGTGTCGCCGGCCGCGCTGCCACCGCACGAAACCGCGTTCGCGCTGACCGTCCACAAATCGCAGGGCTCGGAATTCGACGAAGCCGCGCTCGTGCTGCCGGCGTCGTTCGGCCGCGTGCTCACGCGCGAACTCGTCTATACGGCCGTCACGCGTGCCCGCACGCGCGTGCAGGTGATCGGGCCGCGGCGCGTGCTGGCGCAGGCGGTCGCGACGCGTACGCAGCGCGATTCGGGGCTCGCGGCACGCGTCGACGAGGCGCTTGCACGGCGTCGCACGGAGGCTTCGCGATGATGATCCGCTATACGCTCGATCCGGCCGAAGTCGAATGGACGGCCGTGCGCGCGCAGGGCGCGGGCGGGCAGAACGTGAACAAGGTGTCGAGCGCGATCCACCTGCGCTTCGATATCCGCGCGTCGTCGTTGCCGCCCGTCATCAAGGAGCGGCTCCTCGCGCTGTCCGACCAGCGCATCACGCGCGACGGCATCGTCGTGATCAAGTCGCAGGAATATCGCACCCAGGAGAAGAACCGCGAAGCCGCGCTGGCGCGACTCGATGCGTTGATCAGCGGCGTTGCGTTCACGCCGCGCGCGCGGGTCGCCACGCGGCCGACGCGTGCGTCGAAGGAGCGGCGGCTCGAGCACAAGTCGCGCCGCAGCGTGGTGAAGTCGGGGAGAGGGAAGGTGATCGACTGACGAACGGATGAGCGGACGAACGACGGGTGCGGTAGCCGGTCGTCCGCCGTCGTGCCGGCTAGCGCATCACGGTCCCGGCGCTGTCGAGCACGAAGTCGACGCAGAACACGACCAGCCGGCTCAGCGCGTGGATCGCGACGGCGGCCGTATAGCAGTCGCGGCCTTCCGTCAGCGAGAAGTGCGGGCCCATCAGCGCGACGCGTCCGGGCGCGGCGATCGCGCGCTGGAAATATGGGCGCCGCGACCAGTTGCTGTGGGTTTCGGGGAAGAGCGGTGAAAGGCGGGTGACGCCCGCCTGGCCGTCGTCGGTGCGCGCGCCGATCGACGGCAGGAACTGCTCGCCGGTTTCGTCGGTGACGAACACGCGGCGCGCGGCCGGTACCGCGAACACGCGTTGCGCGGCGTCCTGCAGGTTGCCGCTCGCGGAAAACGCCGCCGCGCCGGACAGCACGAGCCGCTCGATCGCGTCGAAGCCGGGCTGCTCGGCGGCGACCGGCGTGTGCCGGCGTGCGATGAAGCGCCGCCACGCGGCGTCGAGCATCGCGGGCGCTGCCGCGCTGGCATGCGCGATCGATGCATCGGGCTGGCCGAACTGGAAACCCTGCACGAAATCGATGTCGGCTTCCATCAGCGCCTGCAGCGAGTCGTCGCTCTCGACACCCTCGGCGAGCACCATCGCACCGGCCTGATGCAGCATCGACACGAGGTGATGCATGATGCGGCGGTCCTCGGCCGAACCGGTCGAGCGTACGACGAGCGAGCGATCGAGCTTGACGATGTCGGGTCGCGTGCGCCACACGCGGTCGAAGTTCGAGAATCCCGTGCCGAAGTCGTCGATCGCGATCAGGAAGTCGCGATGCTGGATCATGTCGATCGTGCGCGCGAGCGCGGCTTCGTCGCGTGCAGGCTGTTCGACGACTTCCAGCACGATGCGGTTCGGCGGCAGCGAGAAATGCCGGCACAGCGCCTCGACGAATTCGCGCTGCACGAGGCCCGAGTCGAGCACGCGCGGCGTGACGTTCAGGAAAAGCCAGCCGTCGCCGATACCCTGCGCGACGAAGTTGGCCGTATGCAGGCAGCGCGCGAGCCGGTCGAGCAGCAGCGCGTCGGCGTCGGCGCGCGTCCTGTCGAACAGCGCGGCGGGCGAGATCATTGCGCCGTTCGAATCGACGACGCGCAGCAGCGCCTCGTAACCGACGACCCGCTTGTGCGTGATCGACAGCACGGGCTGGAACACGCTGCGCAATGTCGTGGTGCGATAGGTGGCGACCCAGCCGCCGGGTGTCGGCGTGAGGCGTTCGAGCAGGGAGTCGAGCGAGAGGTCGCGGGCGGGCTTCATGTCAACGATGCCCGGGAATGAGCGGCGCAACGGCAGCGCGCCGCCACGCCGAAGCAGTCGCACGCGCCGGCGGACGCGAAAGGACGTGGGGCATCGAGACCGCCTTCTGCGGGTAAGTGTCTGGAGTGTAACGGGAATGCGGCCGCTCGCGTATCAGGGAAACTCCAGACGCACGCGGGAATGCGACTGCGGCCGGCGCTGCCCGCATGCGCGCCGCGCAAGATCGCCGCGTAGCGTCGGGCGTCGCCGCCGCACATGACAATCCGTCAGCATGGCAGGCGCGCGGCGAGGCGGGAAATCCCGACAGCCGGCACATGGCGAGCGACGGTCGCCGTCAGCGGAATGCCGGCCGCGCTGCGGCACCATCCGCGGCGCGGCGATGAACGATCGGCGCCCGGTCGTCAGGCATGACGGCCGGAACGAACGGCGGCGCGTGCACCCGAATGTATCGTCAGGTCGCTTCGCCGCTGCGCGGCCGGATCCCCGGAATCCGCTTGATCACGCCGGTCGCGAGCGCGGTGCCGACGAGCACGATCGCGCAGCCTTCGATCATCACGGCCGACACGTGTTCGCCGAGGAACAGCGCGCCCCACAGCAGACCGAACACGGGGATCACGAACGTCACGGTAATCGCTCGCGCGGGGCCGATGTGTGCGATCAGGTGGAAGAAGATGAAATATGCGATGCCCGTGCAGGCGACGCCCAGGGCGAGCACCGAGGCCCACGCGTGCGCGCTGACCGGCGCGGCCGGCCAGGTGGCGATCGCGAACGGCAGCAGCAGGACGGTCGAGCCGATCATGCTGCCGGTCGCGTTGACGAGCGGATCGACGCCGGTCAACTTGCGCTTCGTGTAGTTGGCCGCGATGCCGTACAGCAGCGTCGCGCCGAGGGCTGCCGCGGCGGCGAGCGCGGTCGCGGCGGCGCCCGCCTCGCCGTGCGCATTCGCGATCTGGTTCCACACGAGCGTGAGTACGCCGGCAAAGCCGATCACGAGGCCGAGCGCGCGCGGCAGCGACAGCTTGTCCTTCAGCCACAGGTAGGCCACGAGCGCGCCCCAGAGCGGTGTCGTCGCGTTGATCACCGACGTCACGCCGGCCGACAGCGTCAGTTCGGCGAATGCGAACAGGCAGAACGGGATGCCCGAGTTCAGCGCGCCGACGACGAACAGCGGCCACGCATGACGGCGCAGCCGGGCGCCGAGATCGGCGGGTTTGAAGCGCGTGAGCGCGAAGCCGCCGAGAAACAGCGCGCCGATGCCCACCCGCAACGCCATCAGCGGCGCGACGCCGAGATCGACGACGCCGATCCGGATGAACAGGAACGACGCACCCCACAGGGCAGCGAGCACGGTCAGCAGCAGGGCGTTCTTGGGTGACATCGATCGTGAAGGGCAGGGACGGGATGCGGAGAATCTTACACCGCGTTACCGTGCCGTCGTTTCACGTTTCGATGAAATGACAAGAAACGGGAATGTCGCCGGTGGGCGGCGTGGGGCGGCCGCCCGCCGGCGGTCTTGCCCGATCAGTGATGGCGCCAGCCGCCGCGTCCGCCGAAGCCGAAGTTGAGCGAAACCGCCGGTCCCCAATAGCCGCCCCACGCAGGTGCATAGGCCGGTGCCGGATAGTAATAGGCCGGGCCCGGATCGACGTAGACGGGAGCCGGCTGCACCGGAGCCGCCGTGTAATAACCGCCGGGATAATAGCCGTACGGGTAGTAGCAGCCGGCGAGCGTCACGCAGGCGAGCGCCGCAGCGACGAGGGTCCTGTTCATGATGTCTCTCCGGCGGAGCCGGCAATCGGCAGATGCTTAAGCTTAGGCCGCGCGCCGATGACACGGTGTGCAAAACGGTAACGGATCATTTCCGCGGCAGGCTGCCCGTCACGTTGCGGCGCCGCATGCGAAAACGGCGCTTCCGCATCGCGGAAACGCCGTCTGGCTGACCGTCGCGGCGCGTTGCGCCGCTTACTTGCCGACCTGGTTACCGATGATGCCGCCCGCCGCTGCGCCGCCCAGCGTCGACAGCGCACTGCCGCCGATTGCCGCGCCGGCGACGCCGCCGACGCCCGCACCGATTGCCGTGTCGCGCTGGCGTCTCGACATCGAGTCACAGGCCGAGAGGCTGGCCACGGTCGCGACGAGCAGCGTGCATATCCCAATACGCCGTATCGAATTCATGATCGTTGTCCTTGCGGTTGTGAACAGAGGACGCGCGACCGGCCGGCGGCCGCGCATGAACCCAATCTACGCGCCGTCCTCCGACGCTGCTGTAAGCACTTGTTAAGGCTCGCGCGGTTTCGTAATGAATTGTTTCGGGTGGTTTTCCGGTGCGGCGGCAGGCACGCGACATGCGCAAAAAAGCCCGCTCGAAAGCGGGCTTCGTGCCTGGCGAGGCGGTGCGGCAGCCCTCGCCGGACCGCGCGTTCGCTTACTGACGATGATAGATTTCGGCGCCGGTCTTGACGAACTCGACCGCCTTCACTTCCATCCCTTTCTTCAGCGCTTCGGTTTCCGACACGCCCTGCTGCGCCGCGAACTCGCGCACGTCCTGCGTGATCTTCATCGAGCAGAAGTGCGGGCCGCACATCGAGCAGAAGTGCGCGACTTTCGCGGAATCCTTCGGCAGCGTTTCGTCGTGGAATTCGCGTGCCTTGTCCGGATCGAGGCCGATGTTGAACTGGTCTTCCCAGCGGAACTCGAAGCGCGCCTTCGACAGCGCGTTGTCGCGCACCTGCGCGCCCGGGTGGCCCTTCGCGAGATCGGCGGCGTGCGCGGCGAGCTTGTACGTGATGATGCCTTCCTTCACGTCGTCCTTGTTCGGCAGGCCCAGGTGCTCCTTCGGCGTCACGTAGCAGAGCATCGCGGTGCCGAACCAGCCGATCATCGCGGCGCCGATGCCGGACGTGATGTGGTCGTAGCCCGGTGCGATGTCGGTGGTCAGCGGCCCGAGCGTGTAGAACGGCGCTTCCTTGCACCAGTCGAGCTGGAGATCCATGTTCTCCTTGATCAGCTGCATCGGCACGTGGCCGGGGCCTTCGATCATCACCTGCACGTCGTGCTTCCATGCGATCTGCGTGAGCTCGCCGAGCGTCTTCAGCTCGCCGAGCTGCGCTTCGTCGTTCGCGTCGTAGATCGAGCCGGGGCGCAGGCCGTCGCCGAGCGAGAAGCTCACGTCGTATGCCTTCATGATCTCGCAGATCTCTTCGAAGTGTTCGTACAGGAAGCTTTCCTTGTGGTGCGCGAGGCACCACTTCGCCATGATCGAGCCGCCGCGCGACACGATGCCCGTCATCCGGTTCGCGGTGAGCGGCACGTATTGCAGGCGCACGCCCGCGTGGATCGTGAAGTAGTCGACGCCTTGCTCGGCCTGTTCGATCAGCGTGTCGCGGAAGATTTCCCACGTGAGGTCTTCGGCCTTGCCGTTGACCTTTTCCAGCGCCTGGTAGATCGGCACCGTGCCGATCGGCACCGGGCTGTTGCGGATGATCCACTCGCGCGTTTCATGGATGTGCTTGCCGGTCGACAGGTCCATCACCGTGTCGCCGCCCCAGCGGATCGCCCACGTCATCTTGTCGACTTCCTCGCCGATCGACGATGTGACGGCCGAGTTGCCGATGTTCGCGTTGATCTTCACGAGGAAGTTGCGGCCGATGATCATCGGCTCGGATTCCGGGTGATTGATGTTCGCGGGGATGATCGCGCGGCCGCACGCCACTTCCGAGCGCACGAATTCCGGCGTGATCTCGGCCGGCGCGTTCGCGCCGAATGCCGCTGCGCCGAACGCCTGGCCCGGGTGCTGGCGGCCCATCATCGCGGCGAGCTTCGCGCCGTTCGGGCCGCTCGCCTTCAGGCTCTCGAGGTACTCGGCGCGGCGCTGGTTCTCGCGGATCGCGATGTATTCCATTTCCGGCGTGATGATCCCCTGGCGCGCATAGTGCATCTGCGTGACGTTCTTGCCGGCCCGGGCACGGCGCGGATTGCGGTGCAGGCCCGGGAACCGCAGGTCGGCGGTGGCCGGGTCGGCCGCGCGCTCGAGGCCGTACTGGCTCGACAGGCCGCCGAGCACTTCGGTGTCGCCGCGTGCCACGATCCAGCCTTGGCGCAGCGGGGCCAGGCCCGCGCGGATGTCGATCTTCGCGTCCGGATCGGTGTAGGGGCCCGACGTGTCGTACACGTAGATCGGCGGATTCTTCTCGCCGCCGAAGCCGGTCGGCGTGTCGGCCTGCGTGATTTCACGCATCGGCACGCGGATGTCGGGCTGCGAGCCGGTTACATAGACCTTTCGCGAATTGGGCAGCGGGGCGACGGCCGCGGCATCGACATGAGCGTCGGCGGACAGAAACTTCGGATTGGCGTTCATGCAATCTCCTGTGTGAGCGCCGGACAGGCGCTTCGGCGCTTGCCCGGAGCCCTTGACGTATGTGGGGCTCGAGCTAAGCAGGAGACGAGGCTTGGTGAGGCGGCGGATTTCGTCAGAAGGATGGCGGCGAATTCCGTACGCTTCCCTGCGCTGGCATTATCCAGATCAGGTTCAAAGGGTATTTCTCACCCGCAATGCCGGTTGTTTGACCGGGCGCATTGCAGGACCCCCGCGTTAGCAGGGCACACGATACACTGGCTTGGCGGCGGTTTCAACCGGCAGAGGATCGGCTGTCCCGGTGCGGCCGCAGCATGACGGGCGGTACGGTGGCCCGTCGAAATGGCAGCGCGCGTCGCCGCCGCATGGCCTCCCGGCATGGCCGGCCACGGCGAAGCGGTGCAGCATGACGCGCTTTCGCGCAACTTCAAAAAAAATTTCGCAGCGGCTGTCATTTCCCGCGACGTCGTCCGTCTATTCGGCTCCTTAAACCCATGTTGTTTTGGAGAGATGTCATGAAAAAAGTACTGATTGCCGCTTGCGTCGCCGCTTTCGCCACGATCGCCACGGGCGCCCATGCACAGAACGATGCGATGTCGCAGCCGGGTTCGTCGATGTCGAAGGACGCGATGGGTCACGACGCGATGGCCAAGGATGCAATGGGCCATGACGCGATGAAGAAGGACGGCATGAAGAAGCATGCGATGAAGAAAGACGCGATGAAGAAGGACGCGATGTCGCACGACGAGATGGGCAAGCCGTCGGGCGACAAGATGGCGCCGTCGAACTGACGAAAGGCGGACGCGGCGCGGCCGGCGCGTGCGTCGCACGACGGCCGCCCGCATCGCGTCCCGTCCCGTCGACTCATACCGGGAGTCTTCATCATGCAAACCGTTCCCGCCACCGGCCGCGCGGCCGCCACGCCGCCCGCGCGCCCGATCCATCCGCTGTGGGTGCGCGCGAGCCACTGGCTCAACGCGCTCGCGGCGATCCTGATGGTGCTGTCCGGCTGGCGCATCTACGACGCGTCGCCGATCTATCCGCCGTTCACGTTCCCGCACGGGATCACGATCGGCGGCTGGCTCGGCGGCGCGCTGCAATGGCATTTCGCGGCGATGTGGCTGCTCGTCTTCAACGGGCTGTTCTATCTGACGATGTCGATTGCGACGGGGCGCCTCGCGCGCAAGATGCTGCCCGTCACGCCGGCGTCGATCTGGCGCGATGTCCGTGCCGCGCTGGGCGGGCGGCTGTCGCACGCCGACCTGAGCGTCTACAACGCGGTACAGCGTGCCGCCTACCTGACCGCGATCGTCGATCTCGTCGTGCTGGTGCTCTCCGGGCTCACGATCTGGAAATCCGTGCAATTCCCGCTGCTGCGCGAATTGTTCGGCGGCTACGACAACGCGCGTGTCGTGCACTTCTGGGCGATGTCGCTGCTCGTCGCATTCGTCGTCGTTCACGTCGCGATGGCGCTGCTGGTGCCGCGCTCGCTGCTCGCGATGCTGCGCGGACGCTGACCCGTCAACCTCGGGTGAAGGAAATCATCATGTCGGAATCCGAAAACAAGCGCGACGGTTCGCGCTGGACGCTCGACCGGAAGTCGCTCGAACTCGACGTGCGCCGCGAGCTCGAGATGCCGTCGCGGCGGCTGTTCAACCGGCGCGTGCTGACGCTCGGCGGCTTGACGATGCTGACCGGCTGCACGCTGAAGGACGACGCGTCGGTCAACACGTTCCTCGAAACGGTGTCGCGCATGAACGACCGCGTGCAGGCCTGGCTGTTCAGCGGCGAGCGGCTCGCGCCGACCTACACCGAAGCCGACATTACGCGACCGTTCCCGTTCAACGCGTACTACGGGATCGACGACGTGCCGCACGTCGATGCGTCGACGTACCGGCTCGTGCTGTCCGGCCGCGTGACGGGCAAGCGCGTGTGGACGCTCGACGAACTGTATGCGCTGCCGCACGCGGAACAGATCACGCGGCATATCTGCGTGGAAGGGTGGAGCGCGATCGGCCGCTGGGGCGGTACGCCGTTCGGTGCGTTTCTCGCCCGCGCCGGCGCCGATACGCGGGCGAAGTACGTCGGCTTCAAGTGCGCCGACGATTACTACGAGAGCATCGACATGCCGACCGCGCTGCATCCGCAGACGCTGCTCGCGTTCGACTACGACGGCCAGCGGTTGCCGCCGGAGTTCGGCTTCCCGATGAAGCTGCGGATGCCGACCAAGCTCGGCTACAAGAATCCGAAACACATCATGGAGATCTTCGTGACCGATACGTTTCCGGGCGGCTACTGGGTCGACCAGGGGTACAACTGGTTCGGCGGATCGTGAGCGGTGCGGTGCGTGGCGGGCGGTGGCGGCGCATGCGCGTGCCGCGATGCATCGGGCATCGCGGCATCGCACGTGATGCGTCACGCGGATTCGCGCACCTGGAGGTCGACGCGCAGGCCGACGGCCGCCGCCATGTTCACGAGGGCGTCGAGCCCGAACAGGTTGATCTTGCCGCGCATCAGGTCGGAGACGCGCGGCTGCGTGACGCCCAGCTGTTTCGCGGCCTGGGCCTGACTGAGCTCGAGCTGCGCGATGCGCTGCTTGAGCGCGATCATCAGCCCGGATCGCAGCTTCATGTTCTCGGCTTCGGCCGGCTGGCCCTCGAGTGCGTCCCAGACGCTTGAATAACGGTCGTTGGTCATCGTTTCCTCTCCATCGTCAGCGCGCGATAGCGCCGGGCGGCCAGTTCGATATCGGCCCGGGTCGTGCGCGCCGCTTGCTTCCGGAAGCAGTGCAGCACGTAGACGGCGTCGGCGAATGTCGCGACGTAAATGATCCGGAACGCGCCGCTCGCATCGCGCAGGCGAATTTCCCGCACGCCGACACCGACGGTACGCATCGGCTTCCAGTCGTCGGGCGCGAACCCGCGTTGTACCTGGTCGATCTGGTGGCCGGCTTCGCGTCGCGCAGGCAGCGGAAAGCCGCGAAGATCCGCGAGCGCGCTGCCGACGAAAACAACAGGTTTCGGCGGGAGAATGGCTGGATTATACAAAATTTTGTATAGATAGTGCGGGTGTCGAAGGAAGGTCGTCCGGCGCATGAGGTGCGTGAGCCGACCGTCACGATAAGGGGGAAGCGCTGGCCGGCGTGCAGGACTGGCCGTTCGGCCGATGGCTGACCCGGTTGCGACGGAGGGCGTGGATGGCGGGTCGGATCGACATCCCGGCAACGCATGCGTGTCGCGTATCCGGCCCCCGATTTCACCCGCCCGCCGGCCGGGAAATGTCGCGCGGAAACATCATTCGGGTTCCTTTCAGACAGGTCCGACGATGCTTTCGAATCCTTGATGCCATAATGCCGAGCGTGCGCAGCCGAAACGGTTGCGCGCGTTTTTTTGTCCCTCTGCCGCCGCTTGCCGGTTCTCTTTCGTCGCCGTTCGCACTGCCATGTCGTTCCGCACGTTCGCTCTGCCTTCCCGGTCCCGCCAGGGCCGTTTGCCGGCATCGCCGGCGTCTTTCAGCGGAGCACTCGGCGTGATGTGCGGGCAGGCTGCGCAATGACGCCGCTCGACCGTCTCCTCGATTTCTTCGCCCGCTTCTCGTTCCGGATCCGCCTGCCGCAAAGTCGCGGCGGTCGCGTCGCGCTGGCGCTCGTCTTCATCTATTTCGTCTGGGGTTCGACCTACAGCGGCCTGCATTTCGCGCTGCAGTCGTTCCCGCCGCTGCTGCTGTCGGGGCTGCGCAACCTGCTCGGCGGGATCGGCCTGTTCATCTTCGCGCTGCGGCGCAAGCCCGAATGGCCGACGCTGCTCGAAATCCGCAATGCAGGGATCGTCGGCACGATGCTCGTCGCGCTGTCGTCCGGCACGATCGCGCTCGGGATCAGTCTGGTCAGCAGCGGCTCGGCCGCGGTGATGGTGGCGACGGTGCCGCTGTTCGCGACCGTGATCGCGGCGGTGGCCGGGCGGCCGGTCACGAAAGGCGAGTGGTCGGCCGTCGCGCTCGGGATGGTCGGTATCGTCGTGCTGAACTCCGGCGGCGCGGCCGCGCAGAGTTCGGCGCTCGGCACGATCTGCGTGCTGGCCGGCGCCCTGTTCTGGGCCGGCGGCGCGCATCTCGCGACGCGGCTCAAGCTGCCGTCCGACCTGTTTCTGTCGACGTCGCTGCAGATCGGTCTCGGCGGCATGATCTCGACGCTCGTCGCGTGGCTGGTCGGCGAACGCGTCGAACACCTGATGGTGGGGCCGGTGTTCGCGTTCCTGTACCTGATGGTGTTCTGCACGATGGCCGCGTACGTCGCGTACGGCTACCTGATCCGCCACACGAGCCCGATCATCGCGAGCAGCTGCATGTACGTGAACCCGATCGTCGCGGTCGCGCTCGGTGCGCTGCTGCTTGGCGAGCCGGTGACGATGGCCACCGTGGTCGCGACCGTCGCGATCCTCGGCAGCGTCGGGCTGTCGTTCGTGTTCGATCCGGCGCGCCGGCCCGCGGCGCGCGCGGCAGCTGCCAGTTCGGCGGCCGCGGCAGCCGCGTCTACGGTGGAGGCTGCATCGGCGCCCGAACCGATCGCGGTGCCGGATGCGGCACCGATCCTGGCGCCTTCGGCCGTTCAACTGGCCGTGCCGACGCCGAGCGCCGTGATGGATCCTGCCGCGGTCGTCGACCCGGCACCGGCGTTTGCTACGCCACCCAGCGCCGAGCCGGAGCAGGCGTTCGTGCCGCCGCCCATTACCGAACCGGAACCGGCATTTGCGCCGCCGCGCGCCGCCGAACCGGCCGCACCCCGCGCCGACGCGTGACGCGGCCGTGGCCGGTCGCGCTCAGCCGCGCCGGCCTCCGCGATGGTGGGACCAGCCCCCAAGCGCGGTGAACACCAGCCCGGTCGTGCACATGCCGATCCAGCCGAACGCGTGCCATGCCGCGACGCCGGCCGACGAGCCGAGTGCGCCGCCGATGAAATAGCACACCATGTACACCGTGTTGACGCGGCTGCGCGCCTCGGGCTTCAGCGCATAGATGCGCGACTGGTTCGAGATCTGCGCGGCCTGCACGCCGACGTCCAGCACGATCACGCCGATCACGAGCCCGACGAGGCTCGAACCCGACAGCGCGAAGATCACGAACGACAGCGCGAGCAGCGCGATCGCGAGCGAGATGATCGCGCGCGGGCCGCGCTTGTCCGCGAAGCGGCCCGCGTACGGTGCCGCGAGCGCTCCCGCCGCGCCGACGATCCCGAACAGGCCGGCGGCCTGCGGGCCGAGATGGAACGGCGCGCCGGCGAGCAGCAGCGTCAGCACGGGCCAGAACGCGCTGAATGCCGCGAACAGCGCGGCGCCCGTCAGCGACGCCTCGCGCAGCCCGCGCAATTCAACCGCCAGATGCCACATCGAGCCGAGCAGCTTGCCGTACGACAGCGTCGACGTCGGCGAGCTGCGCGGCAGCCGCAGCACGATCACGGCGGCGAGCGCGACGAGCGCCGCGACCGACGCGGCGAACACCGCGCGCCAGCCGAAATACTCGGCGACGAAGCCGGCAGCCGTTCGCGCGAGCAGGATGCCGAGCAGCAGGCCGCTCATTACGGTGCCGACCGCATGCCCGCGTTCGGCGGGCGGCGCGATCTCGGCGGCGAACGGCACGGCCTGTTGCGCGATGGTCGCGAGCACGCCGATCGCGAGGCTCGCGACGGCGAGCACGGCCAGCGACGGCGCGGTAGCTGCGACGATCAGCGCGATCGACAGGCCGGCGATCTGCATCAGGATCAGCCCGCGGCGGTCGAAGCGGTCGCCGAGCGGCGCGAGCAGGAACATGCCGGCCGCATAGCCGAGCTGCGTCGCGGTCGGCACTGCGCCGATCCACGACGCGCCGTCGGGAAATGCCGAGCGGAAGCTGTCGAGCAGCGGCTGGTTGTAGTAGATGTTCGCGACGGACACCCCCGCGATCGTCGCGAGCAGCAACAGCAGGCTGCGCGAATAGTGGGGCGAGGCGGCGTCGGTCGGGCGGTCGGTGGAGGCGGTGGACATGGCTGCGCGAACGGAAGTGGGGCGGCGCAGCGCGCGGCGCACGCGTCGGGTGCGCAGGCGGGCGGGGCGCCGTCGAGGCTGCCGATCATACCGGAGCGACGTGAATCCTGCCGGACGGCGGCAAATCGGCCAAACCGGCCGAACCGGTGTATCCGGCCGGCCGCTGCCCGTCATCGCGCGTGCGTCGACCCGTCAGTCGACCAGCTCACCCGTCGGTTCATAGAACGGATAAGGCCCGGCGCCTTCGTCGACATACACGTGATGCGACGTCATCCCCGCATCGGGCACATAGTGATGGACCGCGAAGGCCGGCGGTTCGAGCCGGAACGCGGAGGGCGCATCGGTTCGCAGGTCGAATGCGACCTGATGCGCGGGCGAAGGCACCGCAACTGCGAGCGTGCCGCCGAAGCGCGTGAACGTCGTGCGATGCACGTGGCCGCACAGCACGCGCTCGACGTTCGGGTGGCCGCGCAGCAGCGCGTCGAGTTTCGCGGAAGCGGCGGGCGCGAGGCGCAGCTTGTCCATGTGGCCGATTCCCGACGCGAACGGCGGGTGATGCAGCGCGACGATCACGGGCCGGTCGCGCGCGGCGTCGAGCTGCGCGGCGAGCCAGGCGAGCCGTGCGTCACACAGGTCGCCGTAGCTGGCGCCCGGCACCTGCGAATCGAGCGCGAGCACGCGCACCGCGCCGATGTCGAGCGCGTACTGCACGAATTCGCCCGCCTGCAGCTCGGCGCGATCGGCGAACGCGCGGCGCAGCCCGGCGCGGTCGTCGTGATTGCCGATCATCAGGTAGTACGGAATCTCGAGCGCGGCGAGCAGCCCGTGCAGGTTGTCGTACTCCTCGTCGTGGCCGAAATCGGTCAGGTCGCCGGTGACGAGCACGGCGTTGGGGCGCGGCACGAGCGCGTTCAGTCTCTCGATGCAACGCGTGAGCGCGGCCGCGGTGTCGACGCGCCGGTACGCGAGCTGTCCCGGGCGCTTGATGTGGAGATCGCTGATTTGAGCAAGCAGCATCGTCGTTCCTCGGAATCGTATGGTTGTTGTCGCGGCGTCGTGCGCCGCGGTGGGGTGCTGCATGAATGATGCCGGAATGACGGATCAGGCGCCGAGCGCGATCAGGCCTTCCGGCGCGACCGTGAGGCCGACCGCCGTGCCGCGTGCAAGCGCGATGCGGCCCGGCACGTCGATCACGAGCGCATCGGGTGCCGCGTGCTCGATCGTGAGCCGCGTGCGCTCGCCGAGGAACGCGCACGCACTCACGGCACCGCGCAGCGGCGCATGCGCGGGATCGGCGAGTTGTGCATCCTCGGGGCGAAAGAACCACTCGTCGGCGGCGTGCGGCGTCGCGATCGCGCCGCCCGTGGTCACCAGCGTGCCGTCGCGCCATTGCCCGGCGAGCCGGTTCAGCGTGCCGATGAACTGCGCGACCGTGCGATTCGCCGGATGGTAGTAGATGTCGCGCGGCGTGCCGATCTGCTCGATGCGGCCTGCGCCCATCACGACGATCCGGTCGCCGAGCTCCATCGCCTCGGCCTGGTCGTGCGTCACGTAGACCGTCGTCACACCTAGTTCGCGCAGCAGCGTATTCATCTCGCGACGCAGCGTGTCGCGCAGCTTCGCGTCGAGCGCGGTCAGCGGCTCGTCGAGCAGCAGCACGCGCGGCCGCACCGCCAGGGCGCGGGCCAGTGCGACGCGCTGGCGCTGGCCGCCCGACAGCTGGTCGATCGGTTTGTCCGCGTGCGCGTCGAGCCGCATCATCGCGAGCAGCTCGTCGACACGCTCGCGCAGCGCGCGCGGCTCGGTCTTGCGGATCTTCAGCCCGTAGCCGACATTGCCGCGCACCGTCAGGTTCGGAAACAGCGCGTAGTTCTGGAACACCATGCCGACCTGCCGGCGCTCGATCGGCAGCGCGGTGACGTCGTCGTTGCCGAACGCGATCGTGCCGCCGGCGTCCGGCGTGTCGAGGCCCGCGATCAGGCGCAGCGTCGTGGTCTTGCCGCAGCCCGACGGCCCGAGCAGCACGAGCGTTTCGCCCGCGCCGATCGACAGGTCGAGCGGTTCGAGCACGCGCGTGCCGCGGAACGTCTTCGCGCAGCGGGTCAGGGTGATGGGAGTGGAATCGAGTTTCATGTCTGCGAGAAATTCAGCGCGGGCGCTTCTTGAGTGCCCGCGTGCCGGACGGATCGACGCCGAGCCACTGCATCGCGACGAGCAGCGGCAGTGTCATCAGCAGGAACAGGATCGTGTACGCGCTGCCCACTTCTAGGCGCAGCGACGCATACGTATCGGCGAGCCCGACCGGCAGCGTCTTGGTGTCGGGCGTATGCAGCATCCACGTGAGGTTGAATTCGCCGATCGACAGCGTGAGCACGGCGAGCGCACCCGCGACGATGCCGGGGCGCAGGTTCGGCAGCACGATCGTGACGAAGCGCGTGACGAACGACGCACCGAGGCTCGCCGCGCCTTCCTCGAGCGTGCGCAGGTCGGCGCCGGCCGCGACGGCCGCGACCGCACGGACCATGAACGGCAGCGTGAACACGACGTGGCCGACGACGATGAACCACAGGCTCATCCGGAACGCGGTGAAGCCGCCGTACACGACCAGCAGCGCGAGCGCCGACGCGAGGCCGGGCAGCGCGACCGGCAGCACCAGCGCCTCCTCGATCGCGCGCGCGACGCGGCTCTTGCTGCGCGCGAGCGCATAGCCGGCCGGCACGCCGACGACGAGCACGATCGCGAGCGTCGCGAATGCGACGTAGAGCGACAGCGCGACCGAGCCGTGATACTGCTGCCACACCTGCTCGAGCCAGCGCAGCGTGAGGCCGCTCGACAGGCCGCGGAAGTAGTTGACGGTGAGACCCGCGAGCACTGACATCACGACGGGCACGATCAGGAACGCGCACAGCAGCAGCGTGACGCCCCATTGCAGCGCGGCGATCGCGCGCGCGCCGGTGACGCGCGGCGCGCGGCGGGCGACGCCGTTCGCCTGTGCGGGAGCGGGGGCCGGCGATGGCGCGGAAGAGCCGGAAAGCGATTGCATGCAGGAATCCTCAGGCCGCGGCGGCGGCGGTGTGGCCGGTGAAGCGGCGCGCGAGCGCGAGCACGGCCCAGGTGACGATGCCGAGCACGATCGACAGGCCGGCCGCCGTCGCGATGTTCGCGTTCAGCGTGAACTCGGTATAGATCGTCATCGGCAGCACGTTCAGGTCGGTGGCGAGCGTGAACGCGGTGCCGAACGCGCCCATCGCGGTCGCGAAGCAGATCGCGCCGGCCGCGATCAGGCCCGGCGCGAGCGCGGGCAGCACGATGTCAACGAAGATGCGCCACGGCGACGCGCCGAGCGAGCGTGCGGCTTCCTCGAGCGACGCGTCGAGCTTCGACGCCGCCGCGATCACGGTAACGATCACGCGCGGAATCGAGAAGTACAGGTAGCCGACGAACAGCCCGGCGACCGAGTACGCGAATACCCACTTGTCGCCGGTGAGCTTCGCGGACAGCATGCCGATCAGCCCCTGCCGGCCCGCGAGCATGATCACCATGAACCCGACCACGACGCCCGGGAACGCGAGCGGGAACGTGAGCAGCGCGAGCAGCACGCGCTTGCCCGCGAATTCGCGGCGTGCGAGCAGCAGGCCCGAGATCGTCGACAGCACGAGCGTCGCGAGCGTGACGCCCGCGGACAGCGCGACGGTCTCGCCGAGGCTCTTCATGTAGCGCGCATTGCCGAGCAGGGCCGCGTAGTGCGAGAAGAACGCGCCGTCGGCGGACACCTGCACGAGTGCCGCCATCGGCAGCAGCCAGAACGCGGCGAACACCGCAAGCGCCGGCGCGACGAGCGCGACGCGCCAGCGCAGCGGGAAAGTCAGGTCAAGCATCGATGATGTCCGGCCGCTTACTGCATGACCTGCAGGTATTGCTGGCCGAATGCCTGCTGACCGGCCGCCATCTTGCCGAAGTCGACCGGTTTCGCGCGGGCGTACTCGCTCGCCGGCAGGAACTTCGATGCGATGTCGGCCCCGAGCGCTTGTGCGCGCACCGGGCGCAGGTACGCATTGGCCCACAGCTTCTGGCCTTCGTCGGACAACACGAAGTCGAGCACCTTCTTGCCGTTCGCGTCGTGCGGTGCGCCCTTCACGAGACTCATCACGTACGGCACCGCGATCGTGCCTTCCTTCGGAATCACGAACTCGACGTTCGCGCTGTCCTTGTACTTCGCGCGATACGCGTCGAAGTCGTAGTCGAGCAGGATCGGAATCTCGCCGGACAGCACGCGCGCATAGGCGGTTTGCTTCGGTACGATCGGCGCATTGGCCTTCAGCTTCCTGAACCAGTCGAGCGCCGGCTTGAAGTTGTCGAGGCTGCCGCCGAGCGCCTGGTTCACGGCGACCGCGCCCGCATAGCCGACGAACGCACTCGACGGATCGAGATAGCCGACCATGCCCTTGTATTCCGGCTTCAGCAGATCGGCCCACGAGCGCGGCACCGGCTTGCCGTCGAGCGCGTCCTTGTTGACGAAGAAGCCGAGCGTGCCCGAGTGGATCGCGAACCAGTAGCCTTGCGGGTCCTTCAGGTTCGCGGGGATGTCGTTCCAGTGCGCCGGCTTGTACGGCGCGATCACGCCCTTGTCCTTCGCCTGGAACGCCGACGACACGCCGAGATAGACGACGTCGGCCACCGGGCTTTTCTGCTCGGCGATCAGCTGCGCGATCGACTGGCCCGAGTTCTTGTTGTCGAACGGCACGCGGATGCCGGTCTTCTGCTTGATCGCCGCGATCTGCGCGGCCCAGTCGGCCCATTCGGGCGGGCAGTTGTAGCAGATCGCCGTTTCGTCGGCGTGAGCGGCGGGTGCGCCGGCGATGAGCGCGGCAAGGGCTACGGGAGCGGCAAGCGCGCGCAGCAGCGAGGTCAGGCGAAAGGACACGGTAGGTCTCCGGGCGAGGGTGAGGCGCTGGGGTGGCGTGGCGGTGTGCGGGGTATGCGGTGCGCGCGTTCAGGCCTTGCGCAATTGCAGGTCGGTGGCCGGCGGCGCGATCGTCGCGCCGTCGCGCACCACGTGCGGCAGGATCAGTGACGTGCGTTCGATGGCGACGCCGCCGATACATTCGACGAGACGCTGCCACGCATGGCGACCGATGTCGCGGTTCGGCGTCGCGACGCTCGCGAGCGGCGGTGCGAGCAACTCGCCGATCGCGATCCCGTCGAAACCGAGCACCGACAGGTCGTCCGGCACCGAGAAGCCTGCGCGGCGCAGCCCGCGCATCACGACCATCGCGAGCAGGTCGTTGCTGCAGAAGAGGGCGGTCGGACGCGTCGCGTGCGCGGTGAGATGCGCAAGCACGGCGTCGGGCAGCTCGGGCGCGTTGAAGTCGACTTCGACGGGCGGCAGTGCGGCGACGCCGCTTTCCTCGAGTGCCTGCGCATAGCCGAGATGGCGCTGGCGCGCGCGATCCGACGCCGCGAGCGAGCCGGCCAGCATCAGCACGCGGCGATGACCGTGCGCGGTCAGCAGCCGCACGCCGTCATACGCGGCGCGGCGGTTGTCGACCGACACCGACGGGCGGCGCTGCGTGTCGTTGTGCATCAGCACGTAGTGCGGGCCGTCGCGGTCGAGCATGTCGAGCAGCGGGTGCGTGTCCGCGTCGGCGACGGTGAGGATCAGCCCTTCGACGCGCTGCTCGCGCAGCGTCTCGATCGCATGACGCTCGCGCGCGGCATCGTATTCGGTCGTCATCAGGATCAGCTTGAAGCCGGCTGCGGTCGCGAGCTCGTCGATGCCCTGCAGGCAGTCGGCGAACACGGGGTTCGAGAGCGTCGGCAGGACGACGCCGACGAGCCGCGTGCGCTCGCCGCGCAGTTGCCGGCCGAGCGGACTCGGGCGGAACTGCAGCGTGTCGATCGCGGTGCGGATCGTCTGCAACGTGGCGGGGCTGACGGTATGCGGTGCGTTGATCGCACGTGAAACGGTGGCGATCGAGAAGCCCGCGAGAGCAGCGACGTCCTTGATGGTCGAGGTCATGAAGTCATGCGATGTAAACGTTTTCGGCCGGGGAATTATCGAAAACGTTTGTGACTTCGCGATGACGCACGCGACGTTGTTTCGCGGAAAGTACGATACAAACGTCAGACGGTTGGCGCGCCGGGCAGGGTGGATTCATGTGAAGGATCGGCCGCGCGGCGCCGCCGTGGATTGTATCGGCGAACGCGGGCGCGGTGCGCGATGTCCGTCGTCGGGTGCGAGGCGGCCGGGCGTGCACCCGCTTGCGGGCGGGATGCGCACGCCGCGTCTCGCCGCTGGTCCGCGGCGATCACGCGGCGCTGCCGCGGGGCGGGCTGGCGTTACAGCGCGACGAACAGCATGCCGTGCGGGTCCTGAAGGGCGGACGGATTGCCGACGCTCGTCGCGACGGGCGTCAGGTGGCCGGACTTCGGGTCCAGTTTCATCACCTGGCCTTGGCCGGCGCTGTAGGCGTCGCCTTGCGAGAACGGCGCATCGACGCGGTAGGTCGTGTTGCTGGCATCGGTGAACAGCATGAAGGTCTTGCCTTGCGGGCCCGGAGCCGGCACCCAGCGCGTATCGTCGACCGGATAGACGGGGCCGTCCTTGTCGCTGAAAAGGGTGAGCGTCAGCACGCTGACGGTCTGGCTCGCGCCCGGATTGTGGATGAACACCAGCTTGCCGTCGGCCTGGCTGTCGAGCACGAGATCGCCGGCGGAATCGATCGCTTCGGAATCGGGGTCCGTCAGGCTCAGTGTCACCTGCTGGTTGAAGGTGGGATTCGGCGATCCGCCAACGGACGGGGTCACGTCGGTGGCCTGTGCATTACCGGCGAGCACCGGTGCGACGTCGAACGTCGTGCCGTTCGCGTTCAGCGTGAGTTGTCCGACGGTCGGTGCGGCGGCGCCGGGCGTCGTCGGGTTCGACGCGCTCACGTACACGTTCCCGTTGAGCAACTGCATGTCGTCGTAGCCGCCGCCGTGTGCGGTCGGATTGACGGTCGCCGTGTAGGTCTTCTGCGTGCCGGCCTTGAGGTCGACGATCGTCAGTTCGGGATTGCCGTCCTCATTGGCCATCGCCCATAGCGTGTTCGTATCGGCGCGGGCCATCAGGCCGTCGACGTGGCCCGGCACCGTGTACGTCTTGAGCACGTTGCCGCTCAGGTCGTATTGGACGATGTCGTTGGTCAGGCTGGGCACCGAGCCGTCCTTTACGTCACCTGCCTTCTGGTAGCCGATGAAGACCGTGTTGTTGAACTGGACGATCGAATCGGGCTTGTCCGTGGACGTCGGTGCTTTGGCGAACACGGACAACGTATAGCCGGACGCGGTGGCGGTGTTCGGCACGGCCGCGGTATTGGTCGGTGCGATGCCGGGGGTGGACGTTGTGTCGTCGCCGCCGCAGGCGGCAAGAAAGACCGATGCCGACATGGCGATTAACAGGGGCTTTCTTAACATTATGGTTTCCTAACTGAATTGATGCTGCAGGATGGATTGAATGTGCTTATTACCGTCTGTTACGGGCAACGCGGGTGAGGCTATGCCGCACATGTTTCTTTTCGGTGACAAATGTCGCGCACCCTCCGCGATTGCGCGAAAGGATTGCCGGCGCTAGCACGGCGAAGCTTAAGCCGGGATTAAGGGTGTCGTTCGAATCGTGCGGACCGGCGAATATTCAATGAAAATGGCGCGAGGGAATGAGCGAAATTCGTAAGTCGATATCAAGCAAAATCAAATATATTCGTGATGCGACTGAAATGGCGAGTGCCGAATGGCGGCATCGATTTGGCTGGCATCCAGCGAGCGTCATGCGATTGAGACTCGATGGCGGACGCAACGCGGCAGGAGGCATGGGCTGCCGGGACGGCGACGGTGAAGTCGGGTGTCGGCGATTGCGGGGTGACAGGGTCAAATGCGGAAGATCCGGCCGGGCAGTGGTAGAATCCGGTCCGCCCTCTTGCCGGGGTGATGAAATTGGTAAACATAGCGGACTTAAACGATTGAGTGCCCGACCGGAAACGATCGGTGCAGAACCCTTCAAATTCGGCGAAACCCCTGATGCGCGCATCGAGGCAACGCCGAGCCAAGCCTCGCGGCATCCGCGAGGAAGGTGTAGAGACTAGACGGGGGGCGCCTAAGGCGCACGGGCAGCAGGCACGCCCATGCGCGATGGCGAAGGCATAGTCCAGCGCACGAACGGTTCGCACACGCGACGCCGGCTTTGAAAGAAGCAGTGTGACGAAAATCCGCCGCCTTAACTGGCTTGCCGGTTCGAGTCCGGTCCCCGGCACCATCGAATGCGTCGACGCGATTCGATTTGGCGAAGGTGTGAAAAACCCGCGAGCGCTTCATTTCTCGCGGGTTTTTTGTTGGTGCGACACGTGAAGCCTTCATCGTCCGTGCTGCTTCGCTGCGGCGAAAACGGCGCCATGTGATACTGACACGCACGTCGCGCCGCACGCGCTCGCCGCCACCGGCGAACGCAGCGCGCCGGCCGATTCCGCCATCGCTTGCGCCACACCACCCGTCATGACCGACTCGACCCACCACTATTACGAACCCTCGCAAGGCCACGGCCTGCCGCACGATCCGCTGAACGCGATCATCGGCCCGCGCCCGATCGGCTGGATTGCTTCCCGCGGCAGCGACGGCACGCTCAATCTCGCGCCGTACAGTTTCTTCAATGCGTTCAACTATCGTCCGCCGATCATCGGTTTTTCGAGCACCGGCGCGAAGGACAGCCTGCGCAACGTGCAGGAGACCGGCGAGTTCGTGTGGAACCTCGCGACGCGCGATCTCGCCGAGCGGATGAACCAGACCTGCGCCGCCGTGCCGTACGAGGTCAACGAATTCGAACTCGGCGGCCTGACCGCGGTGCCGTCGCGTGTCGTCAACGTGCCGCGCGTCGCGGAAAGCGGCGTGAACTTCGAATGCAAGGTGACCGACGTGATCCGGCTGCGCGATCATCATGGCGTCGAGACGCCGGCCACGCTGGTGCTGGGCGAGGTCGTCGCGGTCCATATCCGCCATGACCTGCTGAAGGACGGCATCTTCGATACGTTCGGCGCCGGCATCATTCTTCGTGCGGGCGGCCCGTCCGCCTACGTGCACGTGAAGCCCGACAGCCGCTTCGACATCTTCCGCCCGGACGCTTGACCGGTCGCGCGCCGGAGTAGGCCGGCAAGCCGGGCCACCGGGCCACCGGGCCACCGGGCCCGGCCGCGCCCGCCCCGAAAGACCCCGCCGAGATCGATGATTTCGCGGGGTCTTTTACGTCGCACCTTCGCACGGCCGCCGCGCGCCGACCCGTGCGTGCGCCGATGCCCGATCGCCGCCGGCCAGGCGACCCAGCGACCCTGCACCGCAGCAAACCCACGCTGCGCCGGCCACCGGTCGCCCCGACGCGCCAAAGCGATTCCCCATGGCAAATCTGCTCACGACGAACGAGCGGCTTGGGCATCGACGCCCGCCGCCGCAAGGCATAGATTTCCAAGGTTGACGTGCCTATCCGCACGCCAGCTCGCGCGCAGGCCGGCAACCGGCCTGCGCGTTCCCAAACAGCGTGAGACACAATCGAGCGTGGAGACGACACGATGAGCCTGTCAGAGCCATTGCGTCTGCATGTGCCGGAGCCCACCGGGCGCCCGGGCTGCAAGACGGACTTTTCCTATCTGCATCTATCGCCGGCCGGCGCCGTTCGCCGCCCGCCGATCGACGTTGCCGCGGCGGACACCGCCGATCTCGCCCGCAGCCTCGTGCGCGTGCTCGACGACAGCGGCAAGGCCGTCGGCCCATGGGCCCCGGATCTCGACGATGCGCGGCTGATCGCCGGCCTGCGCGCGATGCTCAAGACCCGCATTTTCGACGCGCGCATGATGATCGCGCAGCGTCAGAAGAAAATCTCCTTCTACATGTTGAGCCTCGGCGAAGAGGCGATCGGCACCGCGCATGCGATGGCGCTGCGCGACGGCGACATGTGCTTCCCGACCTACCGGCAGCAGAGCATCCTGATCGCGCGCGACGTCCCGCTCGAACGGATGATCTGCCAGCTGATGTCGAACGAAGGCGATCCGCTGAAAGGCCGCCAGCTCCCCGTGATGTACTCGGACCGCGAAGCCGGCTTCTTCTCGATCTCCGGCAACCTAGCGACGCAGTTCATCCAGGCGGTCGGCTGGGCGATGGCGTCGGCGATCAAGGGCGACACGAAGATCGCGTCCGCGTGGATCGGTGACGGCGCGACGGCCGAATCCGACTTCCATACCGCACTCACGTTCGCGCACGTGTATCGCGCGCCGGTCGTGCTGAACGTCGTCAACAACCAGTGGGCGATCTCGACGTTCCAGGCGATCGCGGGCGGCGAGGGCACGACCTTCGCCGGCCGCGGCGTCGGCTGCGGGATCGCGTCGCTGCGCGTCGACGGCAACGACTTCCTCGCGATCTATGCGGCGTCGAGCTGGGCGGCCGAACGCGCGCGCCGCAATCTCGGCCCGACGCTGATCGAATGGGTGACCTACCGTGCGGGCGCGCATTCGACGTCGGACGATCCGACCAAGTACCGGCCGAGCGACGACTGGTCCCATTTCCCGCTCGGCGATCCGGTCGAGCGCTTCAAGCGCCACCTGATCGTCAAGGGCATCTGGTCGGACAGCGCGCATGAAGCGCTGACGGCCGAGCTCGAGGCCGAGGTGATCGCCGCGCAGAAGGAGGCGGAAAAGTACGGGACGCTGGCCGACGACCGGATTCCGTCGCCGGCCTCGATGTTCGACGACGTGTACAAGGAGCTGCCCGCGCACCTGCGCCGTCAGCGCCAGGAACTGGGAGCGTGATCATGGCGCAACAAGAGACAGGCACGGCAACGCAGCCGATGACGATGATCCAGGCGCTGCGCTCGGCGATGGACGTGATGCTCGGGCGCGACAGCGACGTGGTGGTGTTCGGGCAGGACGTCGGCTATTTCGGCGGCGTGTTCCGCTGTACCGAAGGACTGCAGAACAAATACGGCAAGTCGCGCGTGTTCGATGCACCGATCTCCGAAAGCGGGATCGTCGGCGCGGCGGTGGGGATGGGTGCATACGGGCTGCGCCCGGTGTGCGAGATCCAGTTCGCCGATTATTTCTACCCGGCGTCCGACCAGATCGTGTCGGAAGGCGCGCGGCTGCGCTATCGCTCGGCCGGCCAGTTCACCGCGCCGATGACGATCCGCATGCCCTGCGGCGGCGGGATCTACGGCGGGCAGACGCACAGCCAGAGCCCCGAAGCGATGTTCACGCAGGTGTGCGGGCTGCGCACGGTGATGCCGTCGAATCCGTATGACGCGAAGGGGCTGTTGATCGCATCGATCGAGAACGACGATCCGGTGATCTTCCTCGAACCGAAGCGGCTGTACAACGGGCCGTTCGACGGCCATCACGACCGGCCGGTCACGTCGTGGCTCAAGCATCCGGCAAGCGCGGTGCCCGAGGGCTACTACACGGTGCCGCTCGATACGGCCGCCGTGGTGCGGCCCGGCAACGACGTGACGGTGCTGACCTACGGCACGACGGTGCACGTGTCGCTCGCCGCGGCCGAGGAGACGGGCATCGATGCGGAGGTGATCGACCTGCGCACGCTGTGGCCGCTCGACCTCGACACGATCGTCGCGTCGGTGCGCAAGACCGGGCGCTGCGTCGTGGTGCACGAGGCGACGCGCACCTGCGGCTTCGGTGCGGAACTGGTGTCGCTGGTCCAGGAACACTGCTTCTACCACCTCGAAGCGCCGGTCGAGCGCACGACGGGCTGGGACACGCCGTACCCGCATGCGCAGGAGTGGGCGTATTTTCCGGGCCCGGCCCGGGTCGGTGAAGCGTTGCGACGCGTGATGGAGGCGTGAGATGGGGATTCATGTCATCAAGATGCCGGATATCGGCGAAGGGATTGCCGAGGTCGAGCTGGTGGCCTGGCACGTGGAAGTCGGGCAGACGATCAAGGAAGACCAGCCGCTCGCCGACGTGATGACCGACAAGGCGGCGGTCGAGATTCCGTCGCCGGTGACGGGCAAGGTGATCGAGCTCGGCGGCCGGATCGGCGAGATGATGGCGGTCGGCAGCGAGCTGATCCGCCTCGAGGTCGAAGGCGACGGCAACCTGAAGGCCGGCGCACCGGTGCGGGAATCAAAGGTAGCAACCGCACCGGTCGCGTCGGCGCCGTCGCAGGCGGTTACCGACGCGCCGGCGGAATCGTCCGCCAAGCCGGCGGCGAAGCACGCACCCTCGGAGCCGCGTCGTGCGAAGCCTGCCGATCACGCGGAGAAAGCGGAACCGCCGCGGGCGGCGCTCGCGCCGGGTGAACGGCCGCTCGCGTCGCCGGCCGTGCGCCAGCGCGCGTGGGACATGGGTATCGAGCTGCGCTATGTGCGCGGCACCGGCGAAGCGGGGCGGATCCTGCACGCGGATCTCGATGCGTATGCGCGTACGGGCAGCGGGACGAGCCATGCGTCGCAGGCGCGCGGCTACGACGAACGCAACGACGAAACCGACGTACCGGTGATCGGCCTGCGGCGCGCGATCGCGCGCAAGATGCAGGAAGCGAAGCGCCGCATTCCGCACTTCAGCTACGTCGAGGAAATCGACGTGACCGAGCTCGAATCGCTGCGCACCGAACTGAACCGCCGTTACGGCGATACGCGCGGCAAGCTCACGCCGCTGCCGCTGCTGATCCGCGCGATGGTGCTCGCGCTGCGCGACTTCCCGCAGATCAACGCGCGCTTCGACGACGAAGCCGGCGTGGTCACGCGCTACGGCGCGGTGCACATGGGCGTCGCGACGCAGACGGACGGCGGGCTGACGGTGCCGGTGCTGCGTCATGCCGAAGCGCGCGACGTGTGGTCGATCTCCGCCGAAATCGCGCGGCTTGCCGACGCCGTGCGCGCGAACCGTGCGCAGCGCGACGACCTGAGCGGTTCGACGATCACGATTTCGAGCCTCGGTGCGCTCGGCGGCATCGTGTCGACGCCGGTCATCAATCATCCCGAGGTCGGCATCGTCGGCGTGAACCGGATCGTCGAGCGGCCGATGATCCGCGACGGCGCGGTCGTCGCGCGCAAGATGATGAATCTCTCGTCGTCGTTCGACCATCGCGTCGTCGACGGCGCGGACGCGGCCGAGTTCATCCAGGCCGTGCGCGCGGTGCTCGAACGCCCGGCCCTGCTGTTCGTGGAGTGAGCACGATGAAGAACGAACACACCACACTGCTCATCATCGGCGGCGGCCCGGGGGGCTACGTCGCCGCGATTCGCGCCGGCCAGCTCGGCATTCCGACCGTGCTCGTCGAGCGCGACCGGCTCGGCGGCACGTGCCTGAACATCGGCTGCATTCCGTCGAAGGCGCTGATTCATGTGGCCGACGCATTCGAACAGGCGTGCGGCCACGCGGGCGAAGGCGCGATCGGCATCCGCGTGCGCACGCCCGAGATCGACATCGCGAAAAGCGTCGCCTGGAAGGACGGCATCGTCGACCGGCTGACGCGCGGCGTCGGCGCGCTGCTCAAGAAGAACGGCGTGCGCGTGCTGCACGGCGACGCGCACGTGGTCGACGGCAAGACCGTCGACGTCGTCGCCGGCGGCCACGCGGCGCGAATCAGCTGCGAGCATCTGTTGCTCGCGACCGGTTCCGAGCCGGTCGCGCTGCCGTCGATGCCGTTCGGCGGACACGTCGTGTCGTCCACCGAGGCGCTGTCGCCCGCGACGTTGCCGAAGCGGCTGGTCGTCGTCGGGGCCGGGTATATCGGGCTCGAACTCGGGATCGTCTATCGCAAGCTCGGCGTCGACGTGAGCGTCGTCGAAGCGGCGGAGCGCGTACTGCCCGCGTACGACGCCGAACTCGCGCGGCCGGTTGCCGATTCGCTTGCGCGGCTGGGCGTGCGGCTGCTGCTCGGCCACAAGGTGCTCGGGCTCGCGGAACACGGCGCGGTGCGCGTACAGGCCGCCGACGGCGCGGAGCAGACGCTGCCGGCCGATCGCGTGCTGGTCGCGGTGGGCCGCCGGCCGCGGGTCGACGGTTTCGGGCTCGAGTCGCTGCCGCTCGATCGCAACGGCCGCGCGCTGTGGATCGACGACGAATGTCGGACCTCGATGCGCAACGTCTGGGCGATCGGCGACGTCGCCGGCGAGCCGATGCTTGCGCATCGTGCGATGGCGCAGGGCGAGATGGTGGCCGAGCTGATCGCCGGCAAGCGCCGCAAGTTCGTGCCCGCGTCGATCCCGGCCGTGTGCTTCACCGATCCGGAGATCGTCACGGCCGGCTGGTCGCCGGACGACGCGCGGGCGGCCGATGTCGATTGCGTACACGCGGCGTTCCCGTTCGCGGCGAACGGGCGCGCGATGACGCTGCAGGCGACCGACGGCTTCGTGCGCGTGGTCGCGCGGCGCGACAACCACCTGATCGTCGGCTGGCAGGCGGTCGGGCGCGGCGTGTCGGAACTGGCTGCCGCGTTCTCGCAGTCGCTGGAGATGGGCGCACGGCTGGAGGACATCGGCGGCACGATTCACGCGCACCCGACGCTCGGCGAAGCGCTGCAGGAAGCCGCGCTGCGCGCGCTCGGGCACGCATTGCACGTCTGACGCGTCTCGCGCGTGACACGAAGCCGCCGATGAGCAGCGTGCGCATCGGCGGCTTTTCGTTTGCCGTGCCGGCTCGGCCGGTTGCAGGACGACGGCGCATGCGTCAGGGACATGTCGGGCGCGGTGCGCAAGATCCGCGCGCAGGCGCTGATCGCGCAACGGCGGTTGTCGATCGAGGAAATCGCGCGGAACCCGGGATTCGGCGGCATGTCGTCGTTCTCGCAGGTGTACAGGCGCCGGACAAGTGTCGCGCCGGGCGTGTCGAGACAGGCGGCGGCCGGTTCGTGGCGTGCACCCCGGCGAAGCAGGCGCATCCTGTAATTTTTCGAGATGTTGGGAGGTTGTCGTCGCCGAGTCGGCCGGCGATCATGCAGGAAGCCGGAAAGCGGGTCGTTCCTTGCCCCCGACGCCGGCTCCACATGGAAAAACCGGACATGAAATTGCTGCTCGTCGGCGCGACCGGACTCGTCGGGCGCCACGTCCTCGAAATCGCGCTCGCGGATGCGCGGGTCGACCAGGTGATCGTTCTCGCGCGCCGGCCGCTGTCGCCGCATCCGAAGATGCGTGCGCTCGAGGTCGATTTCGATCATTTGCCCGACACGGCCGACTGGTGGCACGCCGATGCCGTGATCTGCACGCTCGGCACCACGATGCGGGCTGCAGGCTCGCAGGCGGCATTCCGGCGCGTCGACCACGACTATCCGCTCGCGGTCGCGCGGCTGGCGCACCGCTACGGCACACCGGCTTACGTGCTGAATTCCGCACTCGGTGCGGATCCGGCGTCGCGCATCTTCTACAACCGCGTGAAGGGCGAGGTCGAGCAGGCGCTCGCCGGTGTCGGGTTCGCGTCACTCACTTGCGTGCGCCCCGGCCTGATCGGCGGCAGCCGCGACGAGTTCAGGTTCGGCGAGCGGCTGCTCGTGTTCGTGTTGAACGTGGCCCAGCCTGTTTTGCCGGCGAAGTGGCGCGTGAATCCCGCGTCGCGGATCGCCCGCGCGATGCTCGACGCGGCAATCGACGCGCGGCCGGGCGTGCAGGTCATCGCGTCGGACCGGCTCGTCTGACGCAACATGGGCGGCGCGCGCCGGTCACTGACCGGCGAAACCGTCGCGCTCGCCGAACTGTTCGGCGAGCGCCGCCGTGAACGCCTAACCACGCGCGTGACGGCACGCGTCGGGTAACGCGCGGCGCATCATCGGTTCGTAAAACTGTTTCGTCATACCCAGCGATAGCGTGCTCGCGGCGCCTGTACTGTCCTACGATGGAAACATTGCGTCCAACGTCCGCAGAGCCGTGTGCACCCACTACCGCGCCCCCGACGAAGACCCGGGCATCAGCGAACTGAAGATCGGCATCGGCGATCTGTACCGTCGCGACCCCTGGGCACCCGACGTGTATCCCGACTACGCGGCACCGATCGCGCGCGCCGCTGGCGACGGCCTGGAGGTCGTCGCGGCCGTGTTCGGCTTCTGGCCTAAATTCATGCAGCCCGAGCGGCTCGACGAGAACGGCCGGAAGAAAAAGAAGCTCGACACGGTGAATGCGCGTGCGGAAACGGTCGGCGCGTCGCGGCTCTACGCGAATGCCTGGCGCAACGGCCAGCGCTGCCTGATCCCGGTGCGCTGGATCTGCGAGCCGTGCTACGAGACCGGCCGCAACGTGTGGCACCGGATCGGCATCGACGGCTGGCAGCCGTACTGCGTCGCCGGTATCTGGCGCCGCTACGAAGACAGCGACGGGCGCGTATGCATCGGCATGACGATGCTCACGGTGAATGCCGACGGTCATCCGCTGTTCGCGCGAATGCATCGGCCCGGCGACGAGAAGCGCGGCGTCGTGATCCTGCGCAGCGACGACTACGACGAATGGCTGCATACGCGCGACATCGAAGCCGCACGGCGCATGCTGAACCCGTTTCCCGCCGACGACATGACGGCCGAACCTGACCAGGCGCCGCCGGCCGGTACCTGACCTTTCATTTTTCCAACGCCTGGCTTGCGGCGAAATTGCCCGAGCGTGCGCCGATTATTCGAACGAATTCGAAAATCGGTCGATACCGGGTAATCACGGATACCTCACAAGTTGTATATACAAGATCATCCGCTGGCAATGTCGGCACACGTCGTGCCGCTTGCGCGCCAGCGTGCAGACCGTGCGTGCGTGGCGCATGCCGGCGATCCACGGCGCCCCGCATTCAAAGAGCCGAAAGGGCGGCTCGCAGCTTCCTGCCACGTTCAAACCATTTGTGATCCTGAGTATTTTGGAGATTTCCCCGTGTCAACGAATCCCAGTGGAAAAGCCGGCGGCCTGATCGAAGTCCGTTCGATCGACTTCATTCCCGACGCCGAGCGCCACGGCGGCTTGCTGAGCCAGTTCACGCTGTGGCTGTCGGCGAACATGCAGATCACGGCGATCGTCACGGGCGCACTCGCGGTCGTGCTCGGCGGCGACGTGTTCTGGTCGCTGGTCGCGCTGCTGCTCGGCCAGTTCATCGGCGGCGCCGTGATGGCGCTGCACGGCGCGCAGGGGCCGCAGCTCGGGCTGCCGCAGATGATCTCGAGCCGCGTGCAGTTCGGCGTGTATGGCGCGATGATCCCGATCGTGCTCGTGTGCCTGATGTACATCGGCTTTTCCGCCAGCGGTTCGGTGCTGGCCGGGCAGGCCGTCGCGCAGTTGCTGAACGTCGACGACGCGGCCGGCATCCTGCTGTTCGCGGCCGTGATCGTCGTGCTGACGGTATTCGGCTATCGCGCGATCCACGCCGTCGGCCGGATCGCGAGCGTGGTCGGCATCGCCGCGTTCGTCTACATGTTCTCGCAGCTGTTCGCGAACCACGACATCGGCGCGCTGCTCGCGAACAAGCATTTCTCGCTCGCCAGCTTCCTGCTGTCGATGTCGCTGTCCGCGTCGTGGCAGATCGCGTTCGGCCCGTACGTCGCCGACTATTCGCGCTACCTGCCGCGCTCGACGTCGTCGGTCGCGACGTTCGTCGCGGTCGGGCTCGGCTCGGTGATCGGCGCGCAGGCGGCGATGGTGTTCGGCGTGTTCGCGGCGGCACTGGCCGGCAGCCAGTTCGCGCACCATGAAGTGTCGTATATCGTCGGCCTCGGCTCGACGGGCGCCGTGGCCGCGCTGCTGTACTTCAGCATCGCGTTCGGCAAGGTGACGGTGACGGCATTGAACGCATACGGCAGCTTCATGTCGATGGCGACGATCGTCAGCGGCTTTCGCGGCAAGGGTGCGGTGTCGTCGAAGAGCCGCCTCGTGTACATCTTCGGGATGATCTGCGTATCCACGCTCATCGCGCTCGCGGGCCGCCATTCGTTCCTGAAGGAGTTCACCGCGTTCATCCTGTTCCTGCTTGCGTTCTTCACGCCATGGAGCGCGATCAACCTGGTCGACTACTACTGCTTCACGCGTTCGCGCTACGACGTGCCGGCGCTGTCCGATCCGGACGGACGCTATGGCCGCTGGAACATGATGGCCATCACGATCTACGTGGTCGGCATCCTCGTGCAACTGCCGTTCATGTCGACGCACATCTACACGGGGCCGCTCGTCGATGCGCTCGGCGGCACCGACATCTCGTGGATTCTCGGCCTGGTCGTGCCGGCGGTGCTGTACTACATCGGCGCGCGTGCGTCGCGCCGCAGCATTCCCGAACGCCTGATCCTGCCGCTCGAACGCGGCGAAGTTCACCACTGACGACACGTCACGCGCATCGGGCCGGCCGCCTGCGGTCCTGACCGTTGCGCGAGCCGGGCGCTGCCTGCGCCCGGCGCTTCCCCCACGCTTCCTTTCCCGCGATGCCGGTGTGGCACGACTGCCGTGCCCGGTGTCGTTTCATTCTCTGACCATTGAATAGTATGACTAAACAAAAGACAGCCCGCGGAAGCGACTCCCGGGCGCGGACGGCGCACGCCGGTCTTCGCATGACGTTCGCAGTGGCGTGCATCGCCGGACCGGGCGCCGCGTTCGCGCAGGACGGCGTCACGCTGTACGGCGTGATCGACGAATTCGCGCAATACGTGAATACGGGCAACGGCTACACGGCGGCGATCAATTCGGGCGGCCAGTGGGGCAGCCGGTTCGGACTGAAAGGCGGCGAGGACATCGGCGGCGGGCAGAAGATCGAGTTCGCGCTGGAGAACGGCTTCAACCCGAACGACGGTTCGCTCGCGAGTTCCGGCCGCCTGTTCAATCGGCAGGCGTGGGTCGGTATCGCGGGGCAGTGGGGCAAGGTGCGCGCGGGCCGCCAGAATTCTCCGCTGTTCAACGACCAGGGCGGCCAGGATGCGTTCGGCGGCGTCACGCAGGCGTCCGGCATGGACAACCTGACCGTGTTCGCGTTCCGCACCAGCAACACGCTGTCGTACCAGAGCCCGGAGATCGCGGGCTTCCAGGGCGGGCTGTACTTCGGGTTCGGCGATGCGGGCGGCGTGCGCTCGGCAGGCTCCAGCCAGCAGTTCGACCTGACTTACGAACACGGGCCGTTCGGCGCGTTCGTCGCGGGCCAGTGGCTGAAGAACGCGACGGCGACCACCACCGATCGCACGATCATGGCCGGCGCGTCGTACGCGATCGGCAAGGCCACCGTGTACGGCGGCTTCTCCGCGGTGAAGTGGGCCGATCTCGGCATCGACTCGCGCGTGTACGGGCTGTCGGTCAAATACCAGTTCAATCCGGCGAACTACGTGGCGCTCGGCTACGCGTATCTGCACGACCAGTCGTCGCAGGGCAACCATGCGGACCAGCTCGGGCTGATGTACGAGTACGACCTGTCGAAGCGCACGAGCTTCTACGGAGCGCTGTCCTACCTGCGCAACCGCAAGCAGGCCGGCTATACGCTCGCCGGTGCGGCGAACCCGGGGCTGCCGCTCGCGTACCCGGGGGCGAATGCACGCGGCGTGCAGCTCGGCGTCGTGCATCGGTTCTGATGCAGCCGGCGCGCCGGGCCGTGTGCGCCCGGCGCTTGCCGCGGGGGGCGCATCGCGCCGTTATTTCCCCAGCCGCTCGGCGAGCGAATGGCGCTGCATGCAGCGCTCCATTGCGTCGAGAAACGCGTGCTCGGCCGCGTTCATCTTGCGATCGCGATGCCACAGCAGGAACACGTCGACGTCGACGAGCCCGTCGTCGGGCGGCAGCCGCCACAGCCGCTGCTGCGCGATGTCGTCGCGCACGATGTGCTCGG
This sequence comes from Burkholderia contaminans, assembly GCF_029633825.1. NCBI lineage: Bacteria > Pseudomonadati > Pseudomonadota > Betaproteobacteria > Burkholderiales > Burkholderiaceae > Burkholderia > Burkholderia contaminans. The sequence continues at coordinate 2,419,123 of NZ_CP090640.1, forward strand.
GCAGGCAGCCGATCCCGTAGCCGGCGAAGATCAGCCGCCGCACTTCCTCGAGGCTCGGCGACGACGCGACGATGCGCCCCGTGAAGCCCTTCTGGTCGCGAAACACGGTGAGCGGCGACAGGCTGTCGCCGATCTGGTCGCTCGTGAACGACACGAAATTCTCGGCGAGCAGATCGTCCATCCGCAGTTGCGTCTGCCCGAAGAGCCTGTGATGGCGGCCACAGTAGATCGCATAGCGCTGGCGCAGGAAGCAGCGCATCTCCAGCTTGTCGTGCGGCGTGCGGCACAGGCCGAGCCCCGCCGTGGCCGTCTTCTGCAGCAGCGAAGACAGGATGTCCGACGAGCGCATCACCTCGATCTGCAGGTCGATGCGCGGATACGCGCGATGGAAGTCCGCGAGGAATTCGTCATAGACGGGCGACTCGATGCGGCTCACCGTCAGCAGCCGGATCGAACCGGTCAGGTCGGCGGTGCTGTCGTCGATTTCGGTTTCGAGGCGCGAGATGCCGCCGTAGATGTCGCTCGCGATCCGGTAGACGGCTTCGCCGGCCGGCGTCGGCGCGAAGTGCGTGCCGCGCCGTTCGATCAGCTTGCGCTCGAGCGTGTCCTCGAGCCGCCGCAATGCCTGGCTCACGGCCGGCTGCGTCACGTGCAGGCGCGCGGCCGCGCGGCTCACGCTGCGCTCCTGGATGATCACCAGATACGTGCGCAGCAGGTTCCAGTCGAGTCGGTCGTTCAGGAACGGGGCGAGGTCGGGGCGCATCGGGTCTCCGGGCGGGGCATCGTCAATGACATTAGTTGAATTTATACAGCGAATAATAACTTGAAATTTGACTAATGATTTGCGGTCGCCGATAAAGGAGGGGTGCCGCAGCGTGCGGCGCAACGCCGCGACAGACGGCCGTCACACGACATTGCGCGCCGCCTGCCGCGGCGCGCGTCAGGAGCCCGCATGACCCAGTCCCTTCCTTCCGCCCGTCAGCCGGGGCGCGCCGCGACGGCCGCGTTCATCGGCACGATGATCGAGTGGTACGACTTCTACATCTACGCGACCGCCGCCGCGCTCGTATTCGGCGAACTCTATTTCCCGTCGCATGACCGCTTCGTCAGCACGATGGCGTCGTTCGCGACGTTCGCGGTCGGCTTCTTCGCGCGGCCGCTCGGCGGCGTGATCTTCGGCCATCTTGGAGACCGCATCGGCCGCAAGAAGGCGCTGATGACGACGCTGATGATGATGGGCGTCGCGACCGTCTGCGTCGGGCTGCTGCCCGATTATTCGAAGGTCGGCATGCTCGCGCCGGTGCTGCTCGTCGCATTGCGCGTCGTGCAGGGGATCGCGGTCGGCGGCGAATGGGGCGGCGCGGTGCTGATGGCGGGCGAGCATGCGCCGCAGGGGCGCCGCACGTTCTTCGCGTCGTTCGCGCAGCTCGGCAGCCCGGCCGGGCTGATCCTGTCGCTGATCGCGTTTCGCGCGGTCACGTCGATGGACAAGGCCGACTTCCTCGCATGGGGCTGGCGCCTGCCGTTCCTCGCGAGTTCGGTGCTGCTCGTGGTCGGCATCCTGATCCGGCTCGGCGTGAACGAATCGCCGGAATTCGCGCGCGTGAAGGAAACCAACCGCACGGTGAAGCTGCCGGTCGCGGAAGTGTTCCGCTCCGCGTCGGGGCTCGTGGCGCTCTGCATCGGCGCGAACACGATCGGTATCGCGGGCGTCTATTTCACGAACACGTTCATGATCGCGTACACGACGCAGTACGTCGGCGTCTCGCGCTCGCTGATCCTCGACAGCCTGTTCGCGGTCGCGATCATCCAGTTCATCGCGCAACCGATCGCCGCGTGGATCGCCGAGCGCATCGGCGGCGCACGCTTCCTGAAGCTCGCGGCGCTGCTCGCGATGCTGTCGCCGTATCCGATGTTCATGCTCGTGCAGGGCGGCACGTCCGCGTCGCTGATCGCGGGCATCGCGCTCGCGGTGGTCTGCATGGCGGGCTTCTATTCGGTGATCGCGGGTTTCGTGAGCGATGTGTTTCCCGCGCACGTGCGCTATTCGGCGATCTCGCTCGCCTACCAGATCTGCGGCGCGATCGCGGGCGGCCTGACGCCGCTCGTCGGCACGTGGCTCGCGCATCGCTTCGCGGGCCAGTGGTGGCCGCTCGCGGTGTTCTACACGTGTCTCGCCGGCATCTCGCTGCTGTGCATCGTCGCACTCGACGCGCGCCGCGCGGCACGGCCGGCCGCCGCCGAAGCGCTCGGCTCGCAGTGAACCTCAACGAACGAATTCATCCGGAGTGCACATGAAAGACCTGCTGGAAATCGACGGCGCCCGTTTGTGGCAGAGCCTGGAGGACATGGCGCGCGTCGGCGCGACGCCGCGCGGCGGCGTGCGGCGCCTCGCGCTCACCGACGACGATCGTCGCGGGCGTGACCTGTTTGCGCAGTGGTGCCGCGACGCGGGGATGACGGTGAGCGTCGACGCCGTCGGCAACCTGTTCGCGCGGCGCGACGGCACCGATGCGCAGGCAGCTCCCGTGCTGATCGGCAGCCATCTCGACACGCAGCCCGAAGGCGGCCGCTTCGATGGCGTCTATGGCGTGCTCGCCGCGCTCGAACTCGTGCGCACGCTGAACGACGCAGGCATCGCGACCGACAAGCCGCTGGAAATCGTGTCCTGGACCAACGAGGAGGGCGCGCGCTTCGCGCCGGCCATGCTCGGCTCGGCCGTCTTCACGGGCGCATTGCCGCTCGACGAAGCGCTCGCGAAGCAGGACGCCGACGGTATCACGCTCGGCGCGGCGCTGGACGCCTGCGGCTATCGCGGCACGCGTGCGACAGGCGGCGCGGTCGATGCGTATTTCGAAGCGCATATCGAACAGGGCCCCGTGCTCGAGGCGAACGGCACGACGATCGGCGTCGTCACGGGCGGGCAGGCGATCCGCTGGCTCGACGTGACGGTGACGGGCGTGGCCGCGCATGCGGGCACGACGCCGATGCCGTATCGCAAGGACGCGTATTTCGCAAGCGCGCAGATGGCGCTCGAACTCGAACGGATCGTCGCCGGTCATGCACCGCGCGGGCTCGCGACGATCGGTCAGGTCGGCATTCGCAATGCGTCGCGCAACACCATTGCCGGCGAGGTGACGTTCACGGTCGACCTTCGCCATCACGACGATGCGCAAGTCGACGCGATGGAGCGCGAGTTGCGCGATGCGTGCACACGTGTCGCCACTGCGCGCGGCGTGCAGGTGGCGATGCAAACGTGCTGGCGCAGCCCGGCGACGCCGTTCGATCGCGACTGCGTCGAACAGGTCGCGCAGGCGGCCGCCGCGTTCGGCTATACGAACGAGCGGATCGTCAGCGGCGCCGGGCACGACGCGATCCTGCTTGCGCGTCGCGTGCCGACCGCGATGGTGTTCATCCCGTGCGTCGACGGCCTGTCGCACAACGAGGCCGAGGATGCGCTGCCGGATGACGTGACGCGCGGCACGAACGTGCTGCTTCATGCGGTGCTCGCGCGTGCGGGTGTTGCATCGGGCGTTGCGGTGGCGGCCGCCACGCAGGACGCATGACGCGGCGAACCGGCAAGCCGGCAAATCGAAACACCGACGAGGGCGAACGATGAAAACCTATTTCCATCCCGAACAGCTGCTGCACCATCCGCGCAGCTACCTGTCGCGCGGCCAGATGCGTGAGCCGCAGGAAGTGCCCGAGCGCGCGGCGCGGCTCGTCGCCGCCGTCCGGTCGCTCGACTTCGACGTGCGCGAGCCGGCCGACCGCGGCACCGCGCCGATCGCGGCCGTGCACGACATGAACTACCTGCGCTTCCTGGAGGAAGCGCATCGCGACTGGAAGCAGATGCCAGACGACTGGGGCGACGAAGTGATGTCGAACGTGTTCGTGCGCGACCCGAACCCGCTGCGCGGCGTGCTCGCGAAAGCCGCGCGCTACCTCGCCGACGGCAGTTGTCCGGTCGGTGCGAACACGTGGCGCGCTGCGTACTGGTCCGCGCAGGGCGCGCTGGCGGCCGCGGCCGACGTCAACGACGGCGCACGCGAGGCCTACGCGCTGTGCCGGCCGCCCGGCCATCACGCACGCCGCGACGGGGCCGGCGGCTTCTGCTACCTGAACAATGCGGCGATCGCCGCGCAGTCGCTGCTCGGCCGCCATCGCCGGGTCGCGATCCTCGACACCGACATGCATCACGGGCAGGGCGTGCAGGAGATCTTCTACGGCCGCGACGACGTGCTTTACGTGTCGATCCACGGCGACCCGACCAACTTCTACCCGGTCGTCGCGGGCTATGAGGAAGAGACGGGCACCGGGGCCGGCGACGGTTTCAACCTCAACCTGCCGATGCCGCACGGCGCGCCGGAGTCGGCGTTCTTCGCGCGCCTCGACGACGCGCTGCGCGCGCTGGCGCGGTTCCAGCCCGATGCGCTCGTGCTCGCGCTCGGCTTCGATATCTACAAGGACGATCCGCAATCGCAGGTGGCCGTCACGACCGACGGCTTCGGGCGGCTCGGCGGCGCGATCGGCGCACTCGGGCTGCCGACGGTGATCGTGCAGGAAGGCGGCTATCACCTCGACAGCCTCGATGCGAATGCGCGTGCGTTTTTCGGCGGGTTCGCCGCCGCGCGCTGACCGGCGCGGCGGGGCACGGCCACGTGCGTGCGGGTTCAGGTTTTCCGCCCGCCCGCCGATAATTCGCGCATATGCTGAATGGATGCACGAAGGAGAGCCGCACGATGACAGCCGACCCAATCAGACGCGGTGCGATCTCGATCGCGATCGCGCTGGCCGCGCCCGGCGTAGGGTCCGTCGCGAACGCGACGGAGCCCTCGATTCCGCTGCGCGTCAGTCTCACCATTCCGGAAACCTGCACGATCGGCACCGGCGCGCTGCAGGGCGCTGCCGATGCCGGCATCCCGAGTGTCAGTTGCGCGCACGGCACGCCGTTCATGCTCAGCCACGCGCCGCTGCCCGATGCACGGTCGGCGTCGCGCGGGGCGGGCGCGCCGTCCGCATGGACCGTCATGTTTTGAGCGGGCGGCGCGGCGCGTGCGCTCGTGCCCGCTGGTACTGCTGAACGCTAGAAGCTGATCGTCGCGGTGATCGTGTCGCTGTAGTTGCCGGGCGCGGGCGTGGTTTGCGCCGGCACCGCGCCGTACACGGTCACGACCTGCGACGTGCCCGTGCCGACACCCGTGACCGTCGAACTGCCGCCCGTGCCGTCGCCCCACGCGATCGAGCGCGCGGCGTCCGTGTAAAGCCCGTAGCCGATCGCGCCGCCGCCGCCGCTGCGCTGCATCTGGCGCGCCGTCACGCTGCCGCTGCTGCCGCCGTTCAGCGCGATCTGCCATGCGTCGCCGTTGGTGCACTGCGCGGTGATCGAACCGCTCGCCGTGAGCGAGCCCGACAGCAGGCTCGCGGTGCCGAAGCTCACATTGGTCGCGCTGATGTTGCAGTTGTTGACGACGTTCGCCGTCGCGCTGAACGGGAAGGTGCCGTTCGATGTCGTCAGCGTCGCGCAGGTCGGCGCACCGAGCAGGTAGAACCCGGTGTTGATCGATGTCGTGTTGCCGCCGAACGTCTGCGAGTAAATGGTGGTGCTGTTGCCGGTCGTCGGAACGGTCGGCTGGTTCCCGGTGATCTGTCCGTACACGGTGACCGTCGCGGACGCGCTCGTGCCGAGCGCGGGCTTGACCAGCGTGACGGATGCCGGTGTCGTGCCGGAATACACCGAGCCCCACGCGACCGAATGCCCGCCGTCCAGATAGAGGTCGTATTGCATCGCGTTGCTGCCGTTGACGAGGCTGCGCGGGCTCGTGCCGCCGAGGTTCAGGCACACGAGCACGTTTGGCGTCAGCGAGACGGTCGACCACGTGCAGGTGACGCTGACCGTGCCGGTCGCGGCGACCGGCGCGTTCGAGATCGGGCTGACCGAGCCGAAGCTCACGTTCGATGCGGTCGCCGTGCAGCTTTCGGCCTGTGCGTGACGGGGCGAGCCGCACCACGCGATGAAGGCGACGAGGACCAGCAGCGCGATCTTCACGGTGTCGTCCGGCAAGTGACGGGCCCGATGGTCGGCAGCGTGCCGTTGCCGGGCGCGGTGAACGCGAATGCCGCGACACAGTGCTGCGTGCCGTAGTCGATCGCGAGGTGGTTGTCGTCCTTCAATCCGTCGATGAACGTGAGCCCGTCGTAGCCGACGATCGTATCCGCGCCGCTTTCGGCGTGATGCACGCGCGCTCCGGCCGGCAGCGCGCGGCCGGTATCGTCATGCAGGATCACCGATGCCGCGCGATAGCGTGACACGCCGAAATGCGTGAATACGCCCGATTGCGCCTGCGGCACGACCGTCATCGACGTGCGGGCGATCCGCGCATCGGCGGGCAGCTTCATCGCATCGATCGCGATCCGGTTGTTCTGGTACGCATTCAGGTCGGGCACAAGCAGGTGCCCGGCACGATCGGTCGTGCCGATCACGCGGTTTTCGTGCAGCACCGGGATGCCCGCGACGCCGTCGGTCGACACGAGCGCGAAGCCGTCGGTGATGCGGCGCGACAACAGGAGGCTGCTGTCCATGAACACGAGCGCGCCGCTGACGTCGAGCGACGCGCCGGTCCGGCGATCGATGTTCTGCGTAGCCGCGATGACTTCGCCCGCATGACCGAGATAGCGGACTTGCGCCTGCCGGTACGGCACCGCGCCCGTGCCGCCGGCCTGTACGCCCCAGCCCCAGCCGCCGTCGTAGTCGGGCGGGCGGCTCGCGTCGACGGTGTAGTTCGACTGGCCGCGCTGGCGCCCGACGGTCGTGTTGATCGACGTGTTGCGACCGAGCCCGACGTTCAGCGACATGAACGCGCCGCTCGCGCCCTGCTGCGCGAAATCGCGGTACGCGCTCACGGTCAGCGACGCGAGATCGCCGAGGCCCAGCGTGTACGACACGGTGCCGATCCGCGCGCTCGGGCCTTGCGGCATCCGGAAGCCGATGTAGCTGAGCGACAGTGTCTGGCGGTGGATGAAGGGCAGCGCGAGCGTCGCCTGGTCGGTTGCCGCCGGCACGGTGGCGCCGTCGCGCGAGGCGAGATCGCCGTAGCGGCCGAACGCGCGGATCGTCTGCGCGTTGATCGAGAAGCGCGGTTCGATCAACTGGTAGCCGGCGCTCACCTGCGTGCCCGGAAAGCGCCCGGCGCTGCCCGCGACCGCACCGCTCACGACGCCCGCGTAGCCGAGGCGCAGCAGCCCGCCGACGCCCGCGTTCACCACGCCGCCGGTTGCTTCCGCATGCCCTTCGACGGTCAGCGCGTTGCTGATCCCGCGCCGCAGCGAGCCGCTGACGGCCGGCCGCGCGTCGTAGTCGAACGACTGCAGCCCGTAATTGCGCCGCAGGAAGCCGGCCTCGAACGAATAGCTCGACAGCCCGGCGGACAGCATCCGCGTATCGACGTAGAGCGGCACGGACGTCGCGACGGTGCGCCCGAGCGCGTCGCGCGTGATGACGGTGGCCTGGCCGGCGCCCGTGATGCCCGGCACGTCGTGAATGATGAACGGGCCGCTCGGCACGTTGCCGGTGTACTGGCGCACGTTGTTGATGTACAGGTCGACGGCCGACGGCACGGCTGCGGAGCCGGCGAGCGACGGGATCGGGAACGTCACGAGATCGGGGCGCAGCGCGAAATTGCTGCGCCACTGGAAGCCGCCGAGGCGCACCGAGCGCGTCCACGCGAGCGACCCCGAGATCGTGTCGCCGATCTGCGTCGTGCTCGGCCGCGCCGGGTCCGAGCGGCTCCACGACGTATCGAAGCGCGTGTAACGCCGGCGGCCGTCATAGAAGGTCGCGACGCCCGTGGTGTCGAACACGCCGCCCGGATCGAAGTAGCGCACGTCGGTGTAGAGCGAGTACTGCCGGTCGCCGAGCGTCTGCGCGTACGCGTCGTAGTTGATCGCGAGCCCGCGCGACGCGCTGGCCGCCTGCGTGGGCGGCAATGCGCGGCTGTCGATCGCGTAGGGGCGGCGCAGCGTATCGGGCATCTGCAGTTCGACGCTCTGGCGTGCCGCGTCGTAGCGGTAGCGCAGGCCGGGAATCGTGTCGAGGTCGACCGTCGCCGCATCGGCGATGCCGAGCCGGTCGGTCGCGACGCCGATCGTATGCAGGTCTGCGCCGCTCGCCGACAGGTGGCCGTCGCGTTCGCGGAAGTGCGCGAGCAGCGTCGTGTTCTCACCGTTGACGCTGACTTCGAGGATCACGTCGTGTGTGCTGTCGGTCATCACGAGCGCCGAGGGTTCGTCCGCATGCGCGCAGCCGAACGCGAACAGGCCGCCGGCCACGACGGCCGCGACCGCGGTGCGCGGGGAGCGTCGCGGCGCACCGCGTCCGTCGGCCGGGACCGAGCCGGTGTGTGGCGAAGGGGAGGGGCCGGGCGGCGCACCGGCGGACTCAGCCCGGCGGCTCCACCGCGACGACCGCGCTGGCCGGCTGCGAATTGACGGCTGCCCGCACCGTGACCTTGCCGCCGAGCGTGACGCCGGCCGGCAGCGGCACGCTCCACTGGCCCGTGCGGCCCGCGAGTGCATAGCCGAGCAGGCCGCGCGTGAGCGGGTACGTGTGACCGTCGCCGGTCACGAGTTCGACGGACGCCAGTTGCGCGCGCCGCGTGCCGCCGTTGCGCACCCGCAGCACCCAGCCGCCGTTGTTGCGCAGCAGCGCCCAGTCGAGCTGCGGCGCGCCGTCGGCGGCAGGCTCGACGAACACCGGAATCGAATAGCGCAGCCGGATCGACACGCCGTTGGCCGGTGTTTCGCCCGGCGGCGGCAATTCGTCGATCAGCAGCCGGTAGGCCTGCTCGGTGCCGGATGGCACGCGCGACGCGCGCACCACGCGAATCAGTTGCTCGGACTGGGTGCCGACCTCGATCAGCGGCGGGCTGGCCAGCAGATCCTGCGTGGGCGTCAGCGTGTCCTGGCCATCGGCCTGGTTCCAGAGGAACACGCGCACCTGTCCGTACACCGGGCGTTCGCCCGGATTGCGCAGGGTGATCCCGCTGGCCGTGTCGTCGGCGCCGAACTCGATCGTGACGGGGGAAATCTGCAGCGACGCGGCGTGCGCGGCGCCGGCCGCGCACAGCAGCGCGACGAGCGTTCGACGGAATGCAGTCATGCGATGCGGCGCCGGTCAGAAGTAGACGGTTGCGGTGACGGTCGTCTGATAGGTGTCCGGTTTCGGCGTCGCCTGCGCGGGCACCTGGCCGTAGACGGTAATTGACTGTGCCGCGCCCGTGCCGGTGCCGGCCACGGTGTTCGTGCCTTGCGTGTTGCCCCAGATCGTCGTGCGCCCGGCGTCCTGGTAGAGCTGGAAGTCGACGGTCGTCGTCGTGTTGCCGGTCGCCGTGCCGGCCATCAGGCGGCTCGCGACGGTCGAACCGGTGACCGTGCCGGCGTCGAGGCCGACGTTGTACGGCGTCGTATTGGTGCAGGTGACACTGACGGTCGTCTGCTGGTTGATCGCGGTGGCCAGCACCCCGTTGGTGCCGAACGCGAGCGGGTTCGCGGCGATCGTGCAGTTCGGCTGCAGCGTCAGCGTGACGGTGAAGGTGGCGGTCGCGGTGCCGTTCGAATAGGTGGCTGCGTCGGCGGCGGGTGTCGACAGGCCGATTGACAGCGCGAGCGACAATGTCATGGAAGCGATGGCGACTTTCACACTGATCCCTCATCGATCGATTTTTCGTTGGATTTATGCCGCGCTTGATCGTGCTGCTTTTTCGCAAATCCTGATACGAATCGGCAATTCTTTCAATCTTTAAATTCACTCTGTTTCATTTTGTTACATTTAATGGGGCTATTGATTGAATAAAGGTCGGGAGTATTTCGTTTTTCGATTTTTCGTGTGGGATTCGCATATATCATTACCTTGCTTCGCAGCAAAAGCGGGTAATTCATGCGGGGTTCGAGACTGTTTGGCGGGCCGATTGGGGGGGCGAGCCGGTCGGTGGTGAATGGGGTAAGTAATGTGCTGGATGCGGTGAAGAAGAAATGAAAGTGAGTCATGCGAATGAATTGAGTCGTATTCCACTCTGCAAATGTATTGAATCGGGGGGGCTGAAAGATTGGAGAAGATTCAGGATATTTTCCGATTGATGCGCGCTGGATCGGAATGGACCGTGGAAAGCGAAAACGGCCGCATTGAGCGGCCGTGACCATGCGTCGGTACGGATTGGCGGTCCGGCATGCATGCCGGTGCGCGACGTGTCGCGATTACGAATTCGCGGCGGCCGGTGCGCGGCGCTGCTGCGCGATCTGCAGGAAGACCAGTGCGAGCCCGGCCGCGGCAATCAGCCCGCCGACGAGCGGCACGGCCGCATAACCGAAGCCCGCCGACAGCGCCGCGCCGCCGGCGGCCGCGCCGAGCGCGTTGCCGAGGTTGAACGCGCCGATGTTGACGGCCGACGCGAGGCCCGGCGCTTCATGGGCCGCCCGCATCACGCGCATCTGCAGCGGCGGCACGACCGCGAACGTGGCGATACCCCACACGAGCAGCGTGACGGCGGCGCCGGCATGCGTGCGGGCGAGCACCGGGAACGCGGCCATCGTGGCGATCAGCAACAGCAGGAAACCGATCAGCGTGCCGTCGAGCGAGCGGTCGGCGAGGCGCCCGCCCGCGATGTTGCCGATCGAGAAGCCGACGCCGATCAGCACCAGCATCGCGGTCACGAAGCCGGGTGTCGCACCGGTCACGTGTTCGAGCGTCGGCGCGACATACGTATAGAGCGTAAACATCGCGCCGGCGCCGAGCACGGTCGTCCCGAGCGCGCCGAGCACGACGGGGCGCGTCAGTACCGAGAGTTCCGCACGCAGGTCGGGCATCGTGCCGGCTTCGCCCTTCGGCAGCGCGGCGAACAGCCCGGCGATCGCAACCAGGCCGAGGCCCGCGGTCGCCGCGAACGACATGCGCCAGCCGATGATCTGGCCGAGCCAGGTCGCGGCCGGCACGCCGCCGACGTTCGCGATCGTGAGACCCATGAACATCGTCGCGACCGCGCTGGCCTGCTTTTCGCGCGGCACGAGGTTGGCCGCGACCACCGAGCCCAGTCCGAAGAAGGCGCCGTGGTTGAGGCTCGTCACGAGGCGGGCGAGCAGCAGCGTCGTGTAGTCCGGCGCGAACGCCGACAGCAGGTTGCCGATCGTGAAGATCGACATCAGCGCGATCAGTGCCGAACGGCGCGACCAGCGCGCGAGCAGCAGCGTCATCAGCGGCGCGCCGATCATCACGCCGATCGCATACGCGCTGATCAGCATGCCGGCCTGCGGAATCGACACGTGCACGCCGTCGGCGATCACGGGCAGCAGGCCCATCGGCGAAAACTCGGTCGTGCCGATGCCGAACGCACCGGCGGCCAGTGCCAGCAGCGGCAGTGCGGCGCTGCCGCCGGGGCGGGAAGGAGAGGAAGTCGTGGAGTTCACGCGATGGGCTCCTGTAGTCGAGGGATAACGACCGGCACGGGGCCGTTGAGGACAGGACGAAGTGTGCCTGCATGACTTTTGCGGAAAAAGCCATGTGCGGACGAAATTATCTTGATTTCATGTCAACAATGCAGCGGGCGCTTGGAGCCGGTGGCGGAGCGGGTGAAAGCGATGTTCTTGTGAAAGATTTTCGTAAAGATCGGCGGGCGGCTTCAGGCCCGGCGATCGCGATCCATCGACGCTCCGACGCGGACTGACGGTCGCTCCCGCCGGATGAACCGGAAGCCGTCCACAGACTGCCCGGCGACGGGTGGCCGCGCAGATCGGACGGGCCGTTCAGGCGGCTGGCATCACGCCTGGCGAATCTCGCATCATCACCGCAAACTCTTTGCCCACAAGGATCGCGGGCAAAAAAAGCCCCGATCACAGGGGGACCGTGACCGGGGCGGAAATGCATCCTCTCTTTGGCACGAGGGTTGGATGCGCGCGCAGTATATTTCGAGCCATGACGATTCGAATCGACGTTAAACGGCTGTTTTTGGTGCCAATTTAAAAACACCGGTGCGATGGCGTCGCGCGTTATCATTTTGAAAGAATTTGCGCAAAAATGATGCGGTTGTTTAGCGTGTTTCGACAGCCGAAGCGACGGTTGGATGAAAGGGGATTCCGCCGGCATTCGGCACCGCGAATCGGGGCGCTCGAGTGCCGGGCGAGGTCGCCGCATCTGCCGCATGTTCAGCCCGCTCGGCCCGCGTCGCCGGTCGCATCGCGCACGGCCTCGAGAAACCGCGCGACGACGGGCGACGGTGGCACGGCCGCACCGTCGAACACGAACTCGATGTCGAAGCGGCTCGCGAGTTCGTCGAGCGCGATGAGCCGGACCGTGTGCGGGCAGGTCGGCGACGCGCTTTCCGGCACGAATGCACAGCCCATCCCGGCCGCAACGAGGCCGATCAATGTCGGAATGTCGCTGCCGACCTGCGCGATGCGCGGCGTGAAGCCGGCCTGCTGGCACTGCGCCATCAGGAACCGGTGGTGCGCGGCGGAGCGCTGCGCGTCGAACCAGACGAACGGCTCGTTCGCGACGTCGGCCAGCGTGCGCGGCGCGGTGAAGCGCCCGCCCGGCGGCGCGGGCATCGCGAGCACGAAGCGGTCGCTGAGCAGCCGCACGCCCGACAGGTGCGGCGCCTCGTCCCGGCGCCACGCCATGATCCCGCCGTCGAGCTGGCCGCGCATCAGCGCGTTCGCCTGCTCGGCCGACAGCATCGGCGCGATCGACAGCTTCACGTCCGGGCATGCGTCGCGAAACGCCTTGAGGACGGTTCCGACGACGGGCAGCGGCAGGCAGTTCGGCAACGCACCGAGCCGCAGTTCGCCCAGCTGCCCGGCCGCGCTGCGCAGTGCGCGCTCACGGCTGTCCTGCAGCGTCGCGAGCAGGCCGGTCGCGTCCTGCAGGAAACTGGCGCCGGCCGCCGTGAGCGTGACGCCCGTTGCGCGGCGCACCAGCAGCGGCGTGCCGATCGCGTCCTCGAGTTCGCGGATCTGTCGCGAGAGCGCGGGCTGGACGATGCCGGCCGCGCGGGCGCCGGCCATTACGCTGCCGGCTTGCGCGACGGCCACGAAGTAGCGCAGGTGACGAAATTCGATCTGGCGCATGCGGCATCCATTCAGGTTCATCGATATACCTGTGGAGCATAGCAAACGCCATTCGATGGTATTGGAAAGCATGGGTGGCGTGCCGTACGATGACCGTCACTGCCGCTCGCCGTTGCACGTCGCGTGCGTTCTCTCCGTTCCCATTGGTCCTGCCCCATGCCGATTCATATCCCGACCCCTTATATCCGCTCGCAAATCGCATCCCGCCGGTTCGGCAGGACCGTCCGGCTGAAGCTCGATGCGCTGCAGCCGTCGGGCTCGTTCAAGTTGCGCGGCATCGGCGCAGTCTGCGAAGCGCGGCATGCGGCCGGCGCGCGGCGCTTCGTGTCGTCGTCGGGCGGCAACGCGGGCATCGCGGTCGCGTATTGCGGCCGCGAACTCGGTGTGCCGGTGCTCGTCGTGGTACCGGAGAGCGCATCGGCCCGTGCGCGCGAGCTGATCCGCGTCGAGGGCGCCGAGCTCGTCGTGCACGGTGCGAGCTGGGCCGAGGCGAACGCGTTCGCGCAGTCGGCGCTCGGCGAGCACGATGCGTTCGTGCATCCGTTCGACGATCGCATGCTGTGGCAGGGCCACGCGACGATGATCGACGAGATGGCGGCGGCCGGCCCGAAGCCCGACGCGATCGTGCTCGCGGTTGGCGGAGGCGGGTTGCTGTGCGGCGTGCTCGAAGGGCTGGCGCGCAACGGCTGGCACGACGTGCCGGTGGTCACGGCCGAAACGGAAGGCGCCGACTGCTATGCGCGCTCGCTCGCGCAGGGGCAGGTGGTCGAATTGCCGGCGATCACGAGCATCGCGACGTCGCTCGGCGCGAAGCGTCCGTGCGACGCGGCGGTCGAATGGGCCGCACGACACGAGATTCACCCGGTTGTCGTGTCCGATGCCGATGCGGTGGCTGCGTCACTGCGATTCCTCGACGAGCACCGGATCGTCGTCGAGCCCGCGTGCGGTGCCGCGCTGGCCGTGCTCGAGCGGCCGGTGCCCGTGCTCGCGTCGGCGAAGGATGTCGCCGTGATCGTCTGCGGCGGCGTGACGGCGACCGTCGAGCAGATGCAGACGCTGCGCGCGACGTTGCGGTAGGCGGGGCGGCCGGCGCTGGCCGGTTTGTCGTGGGATGGCCGGATGGCGGTCGACGACGGATGTCACCGTGATCGCCTGCGGTGGCGTGACGGCGACCGTCGATCCCGGCGAACGTCGACATCGATCGTGTGTGTCCGTCGCGAAGCATCGAAGCAATTCAGCGACCCGGCGGGTAGGCCGCCGGCGGCGCAGCATTTCCGTGATGAATGAAAGGGAAGGATGCGTATCGTCGCGCGGCGCCGGATGCGGCCGCGCGCGACGATACGGACGGCCGGTCAGTGTGCGGCCGGTGCGCTCGCGCCGGACGGTGCGGACGATGCGACGGGATTGGCGGCAGCGGGCGCAGGCGATGCACTTGCCGGAATCGATGCCGATGCCGATACGGGGACCGAAGCGGTGGGTGCGGGCGCAGGCGCGACCGGTGCCGGTGTTGCAGCCGCCGGTGCCGATACCACAGGCGTCGATGCTGCCGCGGCAGGTGACGATGCCGGGCCGGAGGCGGAAGCCGGCACGGGGGCTGAAGCCGGCGTGGATGCCGGTGCGGGCGTCGACGACGCGGCTGCCGCAGGCGCCGCACCCGAAGCCGATACCGACCCCGAACCCGACGCTGCCACCGGCGCGGCAGCCCGCATCGCCGCCGGCGCGACCACGGCCGACGCGGCGGCCGGCACCGCGTTTGCCCCGACTCGGGCGCGACCGCCGGCAACGAAAGCGGCACTGGCGCCGCGGGCGGCGTCGGCACGACCGGGGTCGTCATCTTCATCGGCTCGCCCTGCGGCGTCGGCGCGGGTTCGGGCAGCGGCGTGACGGGCTCCTTCTCGGCGGCCTTGACGGTCGCACGGTCGCGGCGGGCCGGGTCGATCTTCAGGAAATGCTCGACGAGATTGAAGAAGCGCTCATAGAACACGCCGGCGGGAATCGTCTCGCTGGCGGTCTTGACGAGTGCGTCATCGCTCGACCCGATCGGCAGCGACAGCGAGCCGAACACGCTCAAGCCCACGCTGGCCGACGTATTCGACTTCTTCAGCGTGTAGCGATCCTGCACCGCATTCACGTACGCGATGCTCGACGAGCCGTCCGCGTTCGCGTCCGCGCACACGACATGAAACTCGATCACGACGTGCATGTCGTTGTTAGGCTGGAAATTCTTGCTGCCGTCGACCGCATCGCTGCGCGACGACGACACCACATAGCCCTGGCTCAGCAGCGCGCGCCGCGCGGCCTCGCAGGCTGCGTCGGATTTCGAGTGGAACGTATGCGCGTACGGGCTGCTGGTCGCGTCGAACTGTTCCTGCTGGTAGATCGGCTTGGGCGGCGACGAGCACGCCGCCAGCACGGTCGCGGCCGCGAGCGCGCACGAAACGGAAAACAGGCGAAATCGGTTGTGCATGGCGTCTTTCAGAAGGCTTGGCGAGAGCTCGCGCAACGGCGGTGCCTGGATGAAGCGCGCGGCAATCTCGTAAGGCCGGGGCGCCATTATAGTTTCGTTTGATGTCGCGCTCGCTTCAGTCGGCCGGTGCGCGGCGTGCGGCGGCCAGCAATTGCGACGTCAGCGGATGGTGTTCGCCGCGTCGCGAGCGGATCGCGTGGATCTCCTCGGTCACGTCGCCCGCCCGCCCGAGCCGCCGCAACCCGCGCAGCAGCGACGCATCGTTTGCGCCGAGTTCGCTCAGCGGGAACACGCCGAGGCCGCGCGCCGCGAACACGGCCATCAGTGCGCTGTCCTCGAATTCCCCCGCCACGCGCGGCACGATCCGTTCACCCTCCAGCCACCGGTCGAGGCGCGCGCGCAGCGCCGAATGCGCGGTCGGCAACAGCACGGGCAGGTCGGCCAGGCACAGCGGAAAGTGCTGCCGCGCGGCCGGCGTGACGAGCGATGCGGGGCCATACCAGTCGACCGGCGACGCGACGAGCCGCTCGCTCGTCACGCGCAGGTTCGAACCGGACGGCGCGCCTTGGCCGGCCAGCACCAGATCGAGATGATGCAGCGCCAGCTCCGCGAGCAGCGCATCGTGCTCGCCTTCGTGGCACAGCAGCCGCAACGTGGGGGTATCCAGCACGGGTGCGAGGATTGCGTGCGCGGCGAGCTTGGAAATGCCGTCCGCGAGGCCGACCGCGAGCCGCACGGTCGGCTGGCTGGCCGCCGCGCGTACTTCGTCGGGAATCAGCCGCCCCATCTCGAAGATCGCCTCCGCGCGCGCAAACGCGGCCTGGCCGGCGTCGGTCATCGTGACGCCGCGCCCGGCCGGGCGCAGCAACTGGTGCCCGAGCGCTTTTTCGAGCTCGCGTACCTGCGCGCTGATGGTCTGCACGGCCATGTCGAGCCGCGCGGCCGCGCGCGCGAAGCCGCCTTCCTTCACGACGACCCAGAAATAGTACAGGTGGCGAAAATTCAGCATCGGATCGTGATTTCGGAAAAACCGAACCAAAAATCAGATTCTCTCTGATTTTTTCGAAGTTCGGGGCGGCCTATGATCTGGCTTTCCACTTTCGTATCGGCCCATTTCATGGACTACCTGCTGACGCTTGCCGTTGACCCCGCCGTCTGGGCGGCGCTCCTGACGCTCGTCGTGATGGAAGTCGTGCTCGGCATCGACAACCTGATCTTCATCTCGATCCTCAGCAACAAGCTGCCCGACGCGCAGCGCGCCCGCACGCAGCGCCTCGGCATCGCGCTCGCGCTGGTGATGCGCCTCGCGCTGCTCGGCAGCGTCGCGTGGATCGCGAGCCTCACCGAACCGGTGTTCACGCTGTTCGGCCATGCGTTCTCGTGGCGCGACCTGATCCTGCTGTCGGGCGGCCTGTTCCTCGTGTGGAAGGCGACCACCGAGATCCATCACCACGTGTCGCGCGACGGTGAGGGCGCGGGCGGTGCCGGCGGTGCGGTCGGCCTGACGATGTGGGCCGCGATCGGCCAGATCGTGATGCTCGACATCGTGTTCTCGATCGACAGCATCGTGACCGCGATCGGCATGACCGAGCACGTGCCGATCATGTTCGTCGCGGTGATCGTCGCCGTCGCCGTGATGCTGTTCGCTGCACAGCCGCTCGCACGTTTCATCGACCGCAACCCGACCATCGTGATGCTCGCGCTGTCGTTCCTGGTCGTGATCGGCATGACGCTGATTGCCGAAGGTTTCGGTTCGCACGTGCCGAAGGGTTACATCTACGCGGCAATGGCGTTCTCGGCTTTCGTCGAAGGCATGAACATGCTGGCGCGGCGCGCGAAGGCGAAGCGCTCGGCACCGACGGAAGGCCACTGAGCCACCGCGCGTGACTCGGCTGCCGCTGCGGCGGCCGGCGTCACGCGCGTCATCCGGACTCATCCGGAATCCAGACGAAATTCGCACGGAAAGGAGAAGCGCGATGAAATGCCCTGTCTGCAAGACGCCCGACCTGTTGATGGCCGAGCGCCAGTCGATCGAGATCGACTACTGTCCGACCTGCCGCGGCGTGTGGCTCGATCGTGGTGAGCTCGACAAGCTGATCGCGCGCGAAACCGGCGATGCGCCAGCGCGTCGCGACGAGCCGCCCGTGCGGCACGATGCGCAAGCACCGCGCGGCCGCGACGGCGGGTGGGGGCGCGACGCTCGCTCGCATGACAGCCGTGACCGATACGATGGCCGCTCGCACGACGATCGCTACAAGCACGACGGCCAGCGTCGCAAGAAATCCGTGTTCGACCTGTTCGACTTCGACTGATTGCGCCGCATGTCGCAGAAAAGCCCCGCCGGGCGCGTACCCGGCGGGGCTTTTTCATGCGTGCGGGAGGGTCGCCCGCCCGGGAACTTACGCGTTGCCGGCCGTCACGTCGATACGGCGCGGCCGGGTTTCCTCGCGGCGCGGAATCGTCAGCGTCAGCACACCGTCGCGCAGGTTCGCGTCGATCCTCGACGTGTCGAGATCCGGGCTCAGCACGAAGCTGCGCGCATAGCGCGTCGCGCGGATTTCGGCATGTCGCACGCGCAGGTCGGCCGGCGTGTCGATATGCGTGTCGGCTTCGATCGTCAGCGTGTTGTCGTGCACCTTCACGTCGAGATTCTCGCGCGGCACGCCGGGCAGGTCGGCCCGCAGCGTGACGCCGAGATGATTCTCGACGATGTCGACAGCCGGCGTGATCGCCGGACGGCGGGCCGCTTCGGCGGCAGCGGGGTGGACGGTGTTCGTCTGACGCTCGGCCAGGGTCGGGTTCGTATTCATGTCGGTATCCTGAATATTATTGAACGGTGATCGCACGCGGCTTCGATGCCTCGCGCCGGCCGACGCGAATCAGCAGGCAGCCGTTTTCGTAGCGGGCGCTGACCTGGTCGGGATCCGCGTCCCGCGGCAGCTCGACGACACGGCGGAATGCGCCGTGGAAGCGTTCCTGCGCATAGGTGCGCAGATCGTCGCCTTCGCCGCGCGGCGCAGGCTTGCGCTCGCCGCTGATCGTCAGCAGGTCCTTGTCGATCGACACGTCGAAGTCGGCCGCGGCCATGCCGGGGGCGAACGCGACGATCTCGATGGCGCCGTCGGTGGCGCCGACGTTGAGTGCGGGAAAGGCGCCGGGCCGTACCGCGCGAATGCCGGCCGGACGATCGCCGAGCAGGTTGGCCATTTGCCGCTGCACGCGGGCGAATTCGTCGAACAGGTCGCTGCCGAAATGGATACCGCTCATGTTGGTCCTCCTGAACAGGGAACGCGGGAGACGTGACGGCGCGACGCCTGCGGCGGGCGCGTCGTGGAAGCTCCACTGGGTCGAAACGGGGGCAGTGCGTTGCATGTTGCACTGCCCGACGACGCGTAATTAGTGGCAGCCGAGGCGCATTTCAAGAGGGAATCCGCAATCTGCGTCAATGCAGGCCCGCGCGATTCGATGCGACAATCGCCGCGATGTTTTTGCAGACCAACGACACGGGACAATCATGGACATTCGACGCATCGCGATCGTCGGCGCCGGCGTGATCGGCGCAAGCTGGGCCGCCTTCTATCTGACGCAAGGCTTTGAAGTCGTCGCGACCGATCCGGCGCCGCAAGCCGACGCGCGGTTGCGCGACGCACTCGCCGCGTTTCTCGGCGACCGGGCGGCCGAACTTTCCGCGCGGCTGTCGTTCGACGCCGATCTCGTGCGCGCGCTCGACGGCGTCGACTTCGTGCAGGAGAACGGCCCGGAGCGGCTCGACCTGAAGCGCGAGTTGTACCGGCGGATGGACGACGTGCTGCCTGCGCACGTGCCGATCGCATCGAGTTCGTCGGGCCTGAAGATGTCGGACATCCAGACCGCGTGCGACAAGCACCCGGAGCGTTGCCTGATCGCGCATCCGTTCAATCCGCCGCACCTGATTCCGCTCGTCGAGCTGGTCGGCGGCGATGCCACCAGCCAGGACGTGATCTCACGCGTGAAGGATTTCTACGATGCGCTCGGCAAGCAGACGATCGTCCTCAACAAGGAGATGACCGGCCATGTCGCGAACCGGCTCGCGGCCGCGCTGTTCCGCGAGGTGTATCACCTCGTCGGCGAAGGTGTCGTGAGCGTCGCCGATGCGGACAAGGCTGTCGCATGGGGGCCCGGCCTGCGCTGGGGGTTGATGGGGCAGTGCCTGACCTATCACCTCGGCGGCGGCGCGGGCGGGATCGCGCACTTTCTCGAACACCTGTCGGGGCCGATCACGAGCTGGTGGGACGATCTCGGCACGCCTTCATTCGACCCGGAAGTCGATCGCAAGCTGAACGACGCATTGCGCGCGATCCAGGGCGAGCATTCGATGCAGGAACTGGCGGCCGAACGTGACCGCCTGCTCGTCGAGCTGATCGACGCGCGGCGCCGCAGCTTCCTGCCGTGATTGCGCGGCGGCGTCGCGTACGGGCTGCGGCCGGCTACTGCTGCGCGGCGGTTTGCGGTGCCTGCGGCGTCTGCGCGAGCCACGCCGGGCTCGCGGCCTGCACCAGTTCGCGGTTGCGCGCGCGGGTCGCGGCGTTCGGCGGGTAGTTGCCGTCGTTCGTCGGCAGTTCGCCGTCGAGATAGGCCTGCTTGAGTTGTGCAATGACTTCCGCGCGGGTCAGCCCCTGCGCGGGCGCCGCGGCGTCGGACGTCTGGGCAAAGGCGGGGGACAGCAGCGCGGCGGCGGCGGTCGCGACGGCGAATCGCAAGACTTTCATGGCGTGCTCCGATCAAGGGACGGGACACCGGATGCGCGCGGCGGCTGGCCGTGCGTTCCGATGGATCCCATTGTCGCGAGCGGGTGCTGCGCGGACGATGACGCGTTCCGGGCAAAGCTGTCAGGTGCGGGTGTGGGTGCTCTTGCGTACGGCGCACCCGCTACGGTTACAACTCCGACGCCGCCGCGATCAGCGTGGCTTCGAGTGCGAGCGTCGAACGCGACGCAGCCGCCGGCCGGTCGATCACGTATTCGAGTTCGCCGAGTTCGGGCAACCCGGCGTCGAGCCGCGCGAGCCCGGCCGGAATCACGTAGCCGGCGAATGCGCTGACGCCGAGCCCCGCGCTCGCGGCCGCGCGCAGCACCGCGATGCTGCTGCTCACGACGGCGATCCGGTAAGGGCGGCCGACCGCCTCGAGCGATTCGAGCACACGGCGGCGCGACACGCTCGGCTCCGGATGCATCGCGAGCGGCAGCACGGCCTCGTGGCCGGTGATCCGCGAATCGGGGCCGGTGCACCAGTACAGCGGTTCGCTGCGGATCACGCGGCCGCGCCGGCTGCCGGCGACGCGCTTCGCGAACACGAGATCGTGCCGCCCCTCGTCGAGCGCGTCGAACAGGTCGCCCGATAGCCCGGTCGAAATCGCGAGCTCGACTTCCGGATTGCGCTGCACGAAGCTGGCGAGCGCGGCCGTCAGGTGCGCGGACGCGAAATCCTCCGACATCGCGAGCCGCACCTTGCCCGACAGCGGCGGCCCGCATACCGACGTGACGGCCTCGTCCATCAGTTCGAGAATGCGCACCGCGTAGCGGAACAGCGCGTCGCCGTGCTGCGACAGGTGCACGTTGCGCGTGTCGCGCTCGAACAGCGGCCGGTCGAGCAGCTCCTCGAGGCGGCGGATGTGCTGGCTGACGGTCGACTGCGACAGGCTCACGCGCTCGGACGCGGCGGTGAAGCTGCCGGACTGGGCGACGGCGACGAAGCTGCGCAGCAGCTCGGGCGGTAACGGACGCATTGCTAAATCCACTGAATCGGTTTCGACAACTTCATAAATGGCCGGATATTGCGGCGCTAGTATCGGATCACGCCCCGGTGCGGCCCGCAACGGGGCGCACCGGACGCGTAACCCGCGTCGTGCCGGCGGCTGCTTCATTCAGTCTACGGCATCCGGCGTCCGGCCCGTAACCGCATCATCCCATCGACCCCCGAGAACGCGCTCGCACGACGAGCCGCCGGGCCGCGGCGCACCGCCGCAGGAGACACGCCCGGCACGGGATCGGCGGGCAAGGTTCGGCTCCTGCTGGCGGCAATGCGCCCGTCACGAAGAGACTGGAGACGACTCATGATCATCTACGGAACCGCGCTGCTGGCGTTCTGCCACCTGGCCGGACTGTTTCTCGGCGACCTGCTCGGCAGTGCGATCGGCGTGAAGACCAACGTCGGCGGCGTCGGCATCGCGATGCTGCTGCTGATCTGCCTGCGCCTGTGGCTGCACCGCCGAGGCTGGCTGCCGAAGGAGACCGAGGCCGGCGTCGGTTTCTGGGGCGCGATGTACATCCCCGTCGTGGTCGCGATGGCCGCGAACCAGAACGTCGTCGCCGCGCTGAAGGGCGGCCCGGTTGCGCTGCTGGCCGCAGTCGCCGCGGTCGCGATCTGCGCATGCTGCATCGCGGTACTGGTGCGCACCGGGCGCGACGACACGGCCTTCGCGGGCGTGCCGCAGTTCGAAGAACAGTAACGGAGGCCGCCATGCTGCAGATGCTCGAAAAAACCGTCGCCCACAACGGGCTCGTCGCGTCGTTCGCGCTGGTCGGCCTGATCATGTGGCTGTCGTCGATCGCGTCGCGCAAGCTCACGTTCGGCCGCGTGCACGGCTCGGCGATTGCGATCGTGATCGGTCTCGTGCTGGCCTATGTCGGCGGCGCATTCACCGGCGGCGAGAAGGGGCTGGCGGACGTCAAGCTGTTCGCCGGCATCGGCCTGATGGGCGGCGCGATGCTGCGCGATTTCGCGATCGTCGCGACCGCGTTCGAAGTGCAGCCCGCCGAGGCGCGCAAGGCCGGGCTGATCGGCGTCGTGTCGCTGCTGCTCGGCACCGTGCTGCCGTTCATCGTCGGCGCGTGCATCGCGCGCGCATTCGGCTATACCGACGCGGTCAGCATGACGACGATCGGCGCGGGCGCGGTCACCTACATCGTCGGCCCCGTGACGGGCGCGGCGATCGGCGCAAGCTCCGACGTGATCGCGCTCAGCATCGCAACGGGGCTCGTCAAGGCGATCATCGTGATGGTCGGCACGCCGGTCGCGGCCAACTTCATGGGCTTGAAGACGCCGCGCTCCGCGATGATCTTCGGCGGCCTGGCCGGCACGGTCAGCGGCGTGAGCGCGGGGCTCGCGGCGACCGACCGCCGGCTCGTGCCGTACGGCGCGCTGGTCGCGACGTTCCATACCGGCGTCGGCTGCCTGCTCGGGCCCTCGCTGCTGTTCTTCACGACGCGCGCGCTGGTCGGTGCGTAGGGCGATGCGACGCGGCCCGCATGCGGGCCGTATCCATCGCGGCGTCCTCTGAGTCGCATTCGTCAACATCATCAATCGGCGGCGGCGCCAGGCTTAGAATGCCGCTGAACCATCGAAGCGGAGAACTGTTCATGACCGGATGGAATCACGCGCGGCAGGCGCGCGATGCACGCCTCGCGGCCGGCGCGGCTTACGCGCAGGGCAAGCGGGTCGATGCGCGCGACACCGTCGCGTTGCTCGAAGCGGTACTGCGGCCCGGCGATCGCGTGTGCCTCGAAGGCGACAACCAGAAGCAGGCCGACCTGCTCGCCACCGCGCTCGCCGACGTCGACAGCGCGAAGATCCACGACCTGCACATGGTGCAGTCGGGCGTCGTGCTGCCCGAGCATCTCGACGTGTTCGAGCGCGGCATCGCGAAGCGTCTCGACTTCGCGTATTCGGGCCCGCAGTCGCAGCGCATCGCGAAGCTGCTGTTCGGCGGCAAGATCGCGCTCGGCGCGGTGCACACCTATCTCGAGCTGTTCGCACGCTACTTCATCGACCTCACGCCGCAGGTCGCGCTGATCGCGGCCGTCAGCGCCGACGCCGACGGCAACCTGTACACCGGCCCGAACACCGAAGACACGCCGACCGTCGTCGAGGCCACCGCGTTCAAGGACGGCATCGTGATCGCGCAGGTCGACCGGATCGTCGACAAGGTGCCGCGCGTCGACATCCCGGGCGACCGCGTGCATTTCGTCGTCGAGGCCGGCCGGCCGTTCTACGTCGAGCCGCTGTTCACGCGCGATCCGGCCGCGATCACCGAAACGCAGATTCTTACCGCGATGCTCGCGATCAAGGGCATCTACGAGCCGTACGGCATCAAGCGCCTGAACCACGGGATCGGCTTCAACACGGCCGCGATCGAGCTGCTGCTGCCGACCTACGGCGAGAAGCTCGGGCTGAAGGGCAAGGTCTGCTCGCACTGGGCGCTCAATCCGCACCCGACGCTGATCCCCGCGATCGAGTCGGGCTGGGTCGAGCAGATCCACTGCTTCGGCTCGGAAGTCGGGATGGACGACTACATCCGCGCGCGCTCCGACATCTGGTTCACGGGCCCCGACGGGTCGCTGCGCTCGAACCGCGCGTTCTGCCAGACGGCCGGCCTCTATGCGTGCGACATGTTCATCGGCTCGACGCTGCAGATCGACCTGTCCGGCCATTCGTCGACGGTCACGGCCGAGCGCATCGCCGGTTTCGGCGGCGCGCCGAACATGGGCAGCGACGCGCGCGGCCGGCGCCATCCGAGCGAGCCGTGGCTGAAGGCCGGCGCGGAAGCCGACCCTGACACGCCGGCGGCGCTCAGGCGCGGCCGCAAGCTCGTCGTGCAGATCGGCGAGACGTTCGGCGACAAGAACGTGCCGATGTTCGTCGAGAAGCTCGACGCGCTGAAGCTCGCCGACAAGCTGCAGCTCGACCTCGCGCCGATCATGGTCTACGGCGACGACGTCACGCACATCGTCACCGAGGAAGGGATCGCGAACCTGCTGATGTGCCGCGACAAGGACGAACGCGAGCATGCGATCCGCGGTGTCGCCGGCTATACGGAGATCGGCCGCGGCCGCGACCGGAAGATGGTCGAACGGCTGCGCGAGCGCGGCGTGATCCGTCGCCCGGAGGATCTCGGCATCGATCCGCTCGACGCCGATCGCCGCTGGCTCGCCGCGCGTTCGATCAAGGATCTCGTGCACTGGTCGGGCGGCCTGTATGCGCCGCCGGCCCGGTTCCGCAACTGGTAAGGACAACGGCATGGAACAGTTGAACTATCGCTTCACCGCGCGCGAGCGCGCGAAGGGCGAGCAGGCCGCGGCGCTCGTCGGCGTGGTGGCATCCGGCAATCTCGAAGTGCTCGTCGAGCGCGTGCTGCCGGGCAACGAATGCGAGATCGACATCCGCACGGCGGCGGTCGGGTTCGGCGCGGTATGGCAGGCCGTCGTCGCGGATTTCGTCGAGCGGCGCACGCCGGGCGGCCTGAAGCTGTCGATCAACGACGGCGGCGCGCGGCCCGACATGGTGTCGCTGCGGCTCGCGCAGGCGGTGCGGGCGATCGAGGGAGAGGCAGCATGAACGACGTGAAGCACGATCACGACGCCCCCGCGTTCGTCGCGAATGCCGCGAGCTGGTACGAAGCATCTGCACGGCAGCGCATCGACGGGCTGCTGGACGCGGGCAGTTTCAGCGAATTCCTCGGCCCGGCCGAGCGCGTGACGAGCCCCCACCTGCCGCTGTTCGACCTGCCGCAGCAGTTCGACGACGGGATGGTGGTCGGCCACGGCCGGCTCGACGGCCAGCCGGTGTTCGTCGCCGCGCAGGAAGGCCGTTTCATGGGCGGCGCGTTCGGCGAAGTGCACGGCGCGAAGCTCACCGGGCTGCTGCGCGCCGCGCGTGAAGTCGGCAAGCCGGTGCTGATCCTGTTCGATACGGGGGGCGTGCGGCTGCAGGAAGCGAACGCGGGCGAACTCGCGATCGCCGAGATCATGCGCGCGCTCGTCGAAGCGCGCACGGCCGGCGTGCCGGTGATCGGGCTGATCGGCGGGCGCGCGGGCTGCTACGGCGGCGGCGGGTTGCTCGCCGCGTGCTGCTCGGCGCTCGCGGTATCGGAGCAGGGCCGCATCAGCGTGTCGGGCCCCGAAGTGATCGAGACCAATCGCGGCGTCGAGGAATTCGATGCGAAGGACCGCGCGCTGATCTGGCGCACGATGGGCGGCAAGCACCGGCGGCTGATCGGCGGCGCGGAGCGCTACGTAGCCGATACGCCCGACGCATTCCGTGCGGCGGCGCTCGAGCTGATCGGCCGTGCGCCGAAGTTCGATGCGGCGATGCTGCGCGCGGAGCAGGCCCGCCTCGAAGCGCGCGTCGAACGGTTCGGCGCGTGCAAGGATGCGCTCGACGTGTGGTGCTCGCTCGGTGCCAGCGCACCGGAAGCGATCCCGGGGATGCCCGACGATGCGTTCGTCACGCTCGCCGACCAATTGCAGGAGAGCTCGCATGACGCTCGATGAAGTGCTGAATTCGCTGTTCCCGCCAGGCCATTCGATCGCCCGTCACGGCGGCCTGCTGACCGGCCACGCGGAACTGGCCGGCACGCGTGTCGACGTGATCGGCGTCGCCGACCGGTTGCCGTTCGGCATCGACGAGGCGCTGACGCTCGCGGCGCACGTGCTCGACACGATCGAGCGCGGCGGCGACACGCCGATCCTCGTGCTGGTCGACAGCGACAGCCAGCGGATGAGCAAGCGCGATGAACTGCTCGGCCTGAACGAAGGGCTGTCGCATCTCGCGAAATGCCTGATGCACGCGGATCTCGCCGGGCACCGGACGATCGGCGTGCTGTATGGCCACACGGCCGCGGGCGCGTTCATCGCGACCGCGCTCGCGACCCGCACGCTGCTCGCGGTGCCGGGCGCGGAGCCGGAGGTGATGGACCTGCCGTCGATGTCGCGCGTGACCAAGTTGCCGATCGACGTACTGAAGGAGATGTCGCGCTCGACGCCGGTGTTCGCGCCGGGGCTCGACAATCTCGTGAAGATGGGCGCCGTCGACGCCGTGCTCGATCCGGCCCGTGCGCTCGACGCGCAGGTCGGTGAATGGCTCGGCAAGCCGGCCGACCGCGTCGACCCGCGTGCGTCACGCGGCCGGCCGGTTGCCGCCGATGTCGCCCGGCGCGTCGAGGCACTCGCGCGTGCCGCACGCTGAGCTGCCGCTGCGCCGCCACACGCTCGTCACGCTGACGGCGGCGGGGTGGGGCGCGGCATTCGCGCGCGACGCCGCGCTCGCGGCCGATCCGCTCGTGCGCGCGTGGGCCGAACGCGGCTGGCCGCTGATCGTGCGCCGCGCGTCGCCCGACGAGGCCGATGCCGGCCGCGTGCCGCTCGGCCTGCCGCTGCCGCCTTCCGCGGGCAAGCGGCGCATCGCGCTGAACGCGGCCGCTGACGCGCTCGCGACGGTCGGCCCGCTGCCGGCGTTGTCCGACGTGCTTGCCGCCGCGCCCGACGCATGGCGCACGGCGTTGCGCGAGCTCGATGCGCTCGGCGCGCGTTACGGCGTGCAGGGTCGCGTGTTCGGCAGCCTTGCATGGCAGGCGCTGACGGGCGAGCCCTACCTGGGGGCATCGTCCGATCTCGACATCGTGTTCCCGCTGCCGCATCCCGCATCGCTCGCGCCGCTGCTCGACGGCCTCGCGGCGATCGACGCGCGCGCGCCGATGCGCATCGATGGCGAACTGCTGCGCGACGATGGCGCGGGCGTCAACTGGCGCGAGCTGCACGCGCGGCAGCCTGAAGTCGCTGTCAAGACCGCGATCACCGTTGAATTGATGCCGGCCGACGCGTTCATCGGAGGTGCGCGATGAGCGCATGGGCTGCCTGCCGCGTACCGGCGCCGTCCGACGCCGAGCGCATCGCTGAACTGGCCGAGCGCAGCCTCGTGCTCGAAATCGAAACCTATCCGAAGCCGG
The DNA here is from genome assembly GCF_029633825.1 of Burkholderia contaminans. Taxonomy (NCBI): domain Bacteria; kingdom Pseudomonadati; phylum Pseudomonadota; class Betaproteobacteria; order Burkholderiales; family Burkholderiaceae; genus Burkholderia; species Burkholderia contaminans. Next base: position 2,446,463 of record NZ_CP090640.1, read on the forward strand.
GGCTCGTCAGTCACGTCGACACCGGCAGTCATACCGATATGGATGCCGCGACGTTCGCCCGCAGCGCTGCCGTGCTGCGGCCGTATTTCGCCGAGTTGGCCGATGCGGGCGCACGCGATGCGGACATGGCCGTGCTGCGCAAGATCGGCCTGCGCGCCGAGCACGCGATGCTCGCCGCGACCGGCGGCGTCAATACGCATCGCGGCGCAATCTTCGGGCTCGGGCTGCTGTGTGCGGCTGCCGGTCGGCGCGCGATGCCGGGAGCCATGCCGACGGGGATGACGCTCGGTGCGTTCGTCTCTCGCCGCTGGGGTGCCGATATCCTCGGCGGCCCACGCTTGCCCGACAGCCACGGCGAACGCGCGAGCCGCCGCTACGGCGTCGGCGGTGCGCGTCGCGAGGCGGCCGACGGGTTCGCGACCGTCTATGCGGTCGGGCTGCCCGCGCTGCGCCGCGCGCAGCGCGACCTGCCTGGCGACCGGGAAGCCGCGCGCGTCGAAGCGTGCTTCGAGCTGATCGCCGCGCTCGACGATACGAACCTGCTGCACCGGGGCGGCGGGCCGGCCTCGACTTCGCGCGGGCGACCGCACGCGCGTTCGTGGCGCGTGGCGGCGTGCGTGCGCGCGACTGGCGGCTGCGCGCGGCCGCCGCGCATCGTGCGTTCGTGGCGCGGCGACTGAGCCCGGGCGGCGCGGCCGACCTGCTCGCGATGAGCGTCTTCGTCGATGCGCTCGACGTTGACGAGGGCGTGCGATGACGCTGGCCATCCTCTGTTCGGGGCAGGGTGCGCAGCGCGCCGACATGTTCGACCTGACCGGCACCGCGCCGCAGGCCGACGCACTGTTCGCGCACGCCGGCCGGCTCCTCGGCGACGATCCGCGCGCGTGGGTCCGGCAGGCCGGGCCGGATGCGCTGCGCGAGAACCGTGCTGCGCAGATTCTCTGCACGGTCCAGGCGCTCGCCGCCGCCGCGCTGCTCGACGCGCTGTGGCCGCGCCGGCGCTGCGTCGCAGGCTACAGCGTCGGCGAAGTCGCGTCGTGGAGCGTCGCCGGGATGATCGAGCCCCACGCCGCGCTCGACCGGCCGATGCACGTGCGCGCGCGATGGATGCCGCGAGCGGCGGCGACGAGCGGATGGTGTTCGTCCGCGGCCTGACGCGCGCCCGACTCGCGCGGTTGTGCGAAGGCCGCGACGCGGCGATCGCGATCGCGAACCCCGGCGACGCGTTCGTGGTCGCGGGCCGGCAGGCCGATGTCGACGCGGTGGCCGACGACGCGTCGCGCGCCGGCGCGCTGCGTGTCGCGCCCGTCTGCGTGCGGATCGCGTCGCACACGCGCCGGCTCGCCGCGGCCGTGCCGGAGTTTCGCGCGTCGCTCGCCGTGGCCGACGTGCGGCGGCCGTTGCCCGGCACGCGGCTCGTTTCGGGGATCGACGGCGCATCGGTACTGGACGTCGACGCCGGCCTCGACAAGCTTGCGCGGCAGATCGCGGAGCCGGTCGAGTGGGCGGCCTGTCTTGCCGCCTGCGTGGAGGCCGGTGCGACCGCGTTCCTCGAGCTCGGTCCCGGCCGCGCGCTGGCCGAGATGGCGGGCGGCGCCTATCCGGCGCTGCCGGCGCGCAGTCTCGCGGATTTCCGTTCCGTCGACGGCATCGAGAGCTGGCTCGCGCGCGTCGCCGCGGGCTGATCGACCGCGTGAAAAACGCGCTGTAACCCGTTCGCCGGGCCCCGGTTTTGCGCTGTGTGTTGCGCCGGCGCAGCAGCATCGCAGTCGGTGCTTGCCACGCGAATTGGCGTCGCTACAATGGCGCCCGCCATGAGACCAGCCGCCTTCCTTCTCGCTGCGCTTTGTTGCGCGGCGAGCGCCCACGCCAGCCAGATTCCGTCCGATGCCGCATCGGTCGGCACATACTTTTCGTATGACAATGCGGCGGCCGACGCGACCGTCGACCTGATCGGGCAGGCACAGCGCCGAGTGCTGCTGGCCGGCTACACGCACGTGCCGCCGGCGGTCGCGAGCGCGCTGTGCGCGGCCCGCGCGCGCGGGGTCGAGGTGCGTGTCGTGCTCTTGCGTTCGCCGCGCGCGGGCAGATACAGCGGTGCGGGCTATCTGAAATCTTCCGGTATCGACGTGGCGATCGATTCGCGGCACGGCGATCCTGCGCCGCGCTTCGTGATCGTCGACGACAGCGTCGCGCTGACCACGCTGTCCGAAGGGGCGGCCGCACATGCGGAAACGGTGAACGTGTTCCAGCGTGCGCCCGAGCTCGCGCAATCCTATGCACAGTCGTTCTGGCGGCTGTACCGGCAGGCCGCCGGCCTCTGACCCTTTCCCTCGGCGCCACGCGCGCCGGTATGACCCTGCTTGCATCGGCGCGGCCGATGAACCATGCTCGTTGACAGGCGCCGACGCGGGTTTCGCGCATCCGGCGCAACGGCAGGGAGCCGATCGTGTTCGAGTGTTTTGCCGATCGCGCCGATGCCGGCCGCCAGCTGGCCGGTGCATTGCGCGAATACGCGGGGCGGGACGATGTCGTCGTGCTCGCATTGCCGCGCGGCGGTGTGCCCGTCGCCTATCCGGTCGCTTGCGCGCTGCATGCCCCGCTCGACGTGCTGGTCGTGCGCAAGCTCGGCGTGCCGTACGATCCCGAGCTCGCGATGGGCGCGATCGCGACGGGCGGGGCGATTCATCTGCAGCGTTCGGTGCTGCGTTCGATGAAGGTGTCCGACGCGCAGCTCGCCGACGTGATCGCGCGCGAGACGGCCGAACTGCATCGACGTGAAGCGCTGTATCGCGGTGCCGCGCCGCCGCTGCCGGTCGAAGGGCGCATTGCGATCGTCGTCGACGACGGCGTCGCGACCGGCGCGTCGATGCGTGTCGCGCTGCAGGCGTTGCGCGAGCGGCACCCGGCGCGGATCATCGCGGCTGCACCGGTCGCGCCGGCGGGCGCGCGGCATGTGTTCGACGATCTGGCAGACGCGTTCGTCACGGTGACGCTGCCGCAGCCGTTCTTCGGGATCAGCCAATTCTACGCGCGCTTCGAGCAGACGAGTGACGACGAGGTGCGCGCGTTGCTCGACGCGGCGCGGCGCTGATTCGGCGTCACGTCCGCCGGATGCGGCGCGGGCGAGGGCTGCGGGCTTCGGCCCAAGCGAACACGCGCTGCAGCATCGGATGGACATCCCCGTGCCAGCGCGCCCCTGTAAACAGCCCGTAGTGATCGCAATCGTCGATGTCGATGCGAAAGCGCTCGTCGTCGGCGAGGCCGCTGCACAGGTCGAGCGCCGCGTGCGTCTGGCCGGCGCCCGTGACCTTGTCGCATGCGCCTTCGACGGTCAGCAGGACGATGCCGCGCAAAGCCGCCGGCTCGACGCGCTGGCCGCCCACGTCCCACGTGCCGAGCGCAAGGCTCATGCGCTGGAACACGATGTCGACCGTATCGAGGAAATACTCGGCCGGCATGTCGAGCAGCGCCGTGTATTCGAGCAGCGCGCGCCGCGCGCAGGCGAGTCCGGTCATGTCGAAGCGCGACGCGGCCAGCGCGTATCCTTCGATCAGCGACAGGAAGCGCTGCGGGTAGACGAGCGCGATCTCGCCCTGCTGCAGATAGGTGGGAAACACGTGGCGGCCGTGCCCCGCGAAGCCGGGTGGCACGACGTCGATCAGGTGGCGGCGGCACCAGCCGAGCGAATGGGCGGCAGCGGCGGTGCCGAGCGCGCTCGGATTCCGGCGCGCGTCGAGCGGGCCGCCGATCAGCGTGAGGCTCGCGGGCGACGGGAGACCGCGCGCCGCCCTGAGCGCGAGCGCGCCGAGCACCGGCACGGTCGCCTGGCACACGGCGACGACATGCAGCGGCCGGTCGTCGTGCGCGAGCCCGTCGACGAAGCCATCGAGCGTCGCGACGTACTCGTCGAGCCCGAAACGGCCCGCCGCGAGCGGCACGTCGCGTGCATTGCGCCAGTCGGTCACGCACACATCGCCGTCCGCGAGCAGCGTCTCGACGGTTTCCCGCATCATCACGGCCGCGTGCCCGGCAAGCGGCGCGCACAGCAGCACCGTGCGCGGCGCATCCGCGCGCGTGAAGCGCCGCAGGTCGCAGAACGGCGTGCGCGCGACGACGCGCTCGCCGAGCGCGGGCCATCCGATGTCGAAATGCGGGGGCCCGTCCGGCGGCCCGAGCAGCGGCTCGAACAGGTCGTCGTAGCACGACGACGCTGCGTGCGGCAGCGTGGCCGCGGGCCATGCGTCGAACGCGTGCCGCGTCGCCGCGCGCCAGGCACGCATCCATTCCCGCTGCTGCTCGACGAGGGCGTACCACATGGCGAACCTTGGGGCGGAAGGGGGGGAACTTGCATTATGGTCACTGTGGCCGGACATCGTGAGTCCCGCGCGAGGTCGGTTGATGTGCATCAGGTGCATCAGGCGCACGGGCGCGAAGGCCGGCCGAGCACGTTCCGTCATTGCGGCAAACGCATTTGCGGGGCCGGCACCCGCCCGTTGCCGGCGGGAACGGGCCCTAGGCGACGCCGAGCGGTGCTGCTACAGTCGTCGCTCCCATCCCCATCAAGCGGAGCGTTCGCGATGAAGCTGATCGGCATGCTGGATTCCCCGTTCGTGCGTCGGGTCGCCATTTCGGCGAAGCTGCTCGACCTTCCGTTCGAACACGAGTCGCTCTCGGTGTTCCGTCATTTCGAGCAGTTCAGGGTGACCAACCCGGTCGTCAAGGCGCCGACGCTCGTGACCGGCGACGGCGCGACGCTGCTCGATTCGTCACTGATCGTCGACTATCTCGATCACCTGGTTGCGCCCGAGCGGCGCTTGCTGCCCGATACCGCCGATGCACGGCTGCGCGCGCTCGTGCCGGTCGGTTTCGCGCTGGCGGCCGCCGAGAAGACCGTGCAGGTAATCTACGAGCAGGCGCTGCGTCCGGCCGACAAGCAGCATGCGCCGTGGCTGGAGCGCGTGCTGAGCCAGATCGAGGGCGCGTACGGCGCGCTGGAGCCGCTCGTCGCGGGCGCGAACGGCTGGTTCGGCGGCGCGCGCCTGCTGCAGTCCGACGTGACGGTCGCGGTCGCATGGCGCTTCACGCAGTTCATGGCGGCCGACTACCCGGTGCTCGCGCGGATCGATCCGGCCCGTTATCCGGCACTGGCCGCGCATTCGGCGCGGGCGGAAACGCTGCCGGCGTTCGTCGAAACACCGCTCGTCTAGGGCCCGCTATTAGCGTGAACAGGCCCCAGGGCGTCGCGGCGACGTGCGGCGGGGCCCCGTGCCGCTGCCCGTCGCCCGCTCGGCCTTGTCGGGCAAGCCGCTGTCGATTGTTCTCGGCAACTGACAAGTGACTTCGCATTCGCGCGGTTTATCGGGACGCGGCCGATCCCTAGAATCCACTCCATCGAATGACGCCTTGCCTGATGGAGCCGCAGATGAAAGCCCTGATCGAATCGAGCCTGTACCACCCGTCCCTCGTGTTGCCGCTGGCCGCGCTGACGCAGTTGATGGTCGAGCGCGATTTCAATCTCGGTCAGGTCGGGCTGATCGTCGCGGCGCGCGGTGCGCAGGCCGCCGTGTCGCGCTCGCGGGCGCTGATTTTCTGCCGTCAATGCGAAGCGCAGGCATGAGCGCGCAGGCGTCGAATGGATGAAAAAAAGCCCGGCCGGCGCAAGCCGGTCGGGCGGATCGGGTTCGATCAGGCCCCGGCTTCGGCCGGGGCTTTTTCATGGGTGACGCTCAGGCGCGTGCCGGCGACGCGACACTGTAGATATCCGATTCGTCGCCCTCGCGCATCTGGCGCACGAGCTGATGGGCTTCGCGGCGCGACGCGACGGCCGGCGGCGAGCCCTTGAGCGGCTGGCGCGCGGTTTCGGCGAGCGCGATGACCGACACGATGCCGATCACGGCGGCGCCCATCATGTAGTACGCGGGCATCATCAGGTTGTGCGTGACGTCGACCAGCCAGGCGGTCACGAGCGGCGTCGTGCCGCCGAACAGCGACACCGACACGTTGAAGCCGATCGCCAGCGCGCCGTAGCGGATCTCGGTCGGGAACAGCGCCGGCAGCGCCGACGGCATCACGCCGGTAAAGCACGACAGCAGCACGCCGAGGATAAGGAGGCCGCTGAACACCGACACGGTGGTGCCCGCATGGATCAGCATCATCGACGGGATCGACAGCACGAGCAGGCCGACGCAGCCGGCGAGCATCACGGGCTTGCGGCCGATCTTGTCCGACAGGCGGCCGGCGGCGAGCGTCAGCGGCATCATCAGCACCATCACGATCAGCACGAGCACGAGGCTGTGCGATTCGTCGAAATGCAGCGTCGACGACATGAAGCTCGGCAGGTATGACAGCACCATGTAGTCGGTCACGTTGAAGATCAGCACGAGCCCGACGCACAGCAGCAGGGCACGCCAGTTGCGCATCAGCGTTTCGCGGAAGCGCGTCTTCGGCACGGCCTTGTCCTGCGCTTCACGCTCTTCGGCCTGGCGCTTGAACGCGGGCGTTTCCTCGAGCTTCATCCGGATGTAGAGACCGATCAGGCCGAGCGGGCCGGCGATCAGGAACGGCACGCGCCAGCCCCACGACAGCAGCGCTTCCTGCGACAGCGATGCGGTGAGCAGCGCGACGACGCCCGCGCCCATCACGTAACCGATCAGCGTGCCGAACTCGAGGAAGCTGCCCATGAAGCCGCGCCGCTTGTCGGTCGAGAATTCGGCGATGAAGGTGGCGGCGCCCCCGTATTCGCCGCCGGTCGAGAAGCCCTGCACGAGGCGGGCGACGAGCAGCAGCACGGGCGCCATGATGCCGATCGACGCGTAGCTGGGGATCAGGCCGATCGCGAAGGTGCCGACTGCCATCATGATCATCGTGGCGGCGAGCACGCGCTGGCGGCCGATGCGGTCGCCGAGCGGGCCGAACACCATGCCGCCGAGCGGGCGCACGAGGAAGGCAGCGGCGAACGTGCCGAAGGTTGCGAGCAGCTGCGCGGACGGGCTGCTGGACGGGAAGAACACCTTGCCGAGCGTGACGGCGATGTAGCTGTAGACGCCGAAGTCGAACCATTCCATCGCATTGCCGATGGCCATGGCGCTGACGGCGCGCTTGAGGAGGCTCTGGTCGACGACGGTGATGTCGTCAGCGACGAGCGGGGCTTCGCCGGACGACGAAGCGGTGGAAGAAGCAGCGGTCGGGCTGACGTGTGTTGCGGTCAAGGTCATGCACTCCTTTGACTGCGCCGAACGGGCGGGCCGTCCGACACGGTTTGCCGGCGAGCGCGGTGTCGAGTGCGACGCGTCGGGGCAGACCTTTAAGCACTTACTGCATGACAGGCGGTAATGGGCCGTAAGGGGCTGCTTCGACGCGGGCCCGATGGGCCGTCGCGACAGTGCGCTCATGAAGAATGGGCCGCGTGATGCAGGCGGCAGATGCCGGTGCGGACGGTGTCCAGCGTTCCGGCAAGCGCCCCGGAGGGGCAGCGAAACGAGAAAAGCGGGCCTGTCGGGCGGGCTTTCCTGTGTGTGCAATTTCGGTCGAAGCGCCGACCCGCAACGCGCGGACGGACTTCTCTCGAAATCGAATAGACAGAGATTGAATGTTGAAACAGGCGACATGATAGCACGATGACTGATGATCGTGCAAATTGCCGGGAAACGCCCGGCTGGCGGGGCATCCGGCGGGGGCGGCTCGGGTATGATCGGCGGCGCACGGCGGGGCCGTGCGGCCCCGGGTGACGGTGGCCGAATTCACGAGGAACCGGATGACCGAACTGATGAGGATCGCGGCGCTGTTCGCCGCCACCGCGCTGGCCGAAATCGTCGGCTGCTATCTGCCGTGGCTCGTGCTGAAGGAGGGGCGGCCGGCGTGGTTGCTGGTGCCGGCCGCGCTGTCGCTCGCGTTGTTCGCGTGGCTGCTGACGCTCCACCCGAGCGCGGCGGGGCGCACCTATGCGGCGTACGGCGGCGTGTATATCGCGGTGGCGCTGGCCTGGCTGCGGGTGGTCGACGGTGTCGCGCTGACCCGCTGGGACGTGGCCGGGGCGGTGCTCGCGCTCGGCGGAATGGCGGTCATCGCGCTGCAGCCGCGCGCGTGAGCGCGGCTGCGGCGCGTGCCGCCGGCCGCCTGCTTCAAGCCGCTTCGGCGGCGGCGTCGGCGGACGTGCGCCATACGCAGGTGCCCTTGACCGACTTGTCGAGCTCGTCGAGCTGCGCCTGGTGGGCGGCGAGTTCGTCGTCGCTCGCGGCCACCACGGGCAGGTCGAGCGCGGCGAGCGACACGCGCTGGCCGTTGCCCGCACCGCCGTCGGCGCCCACGTCGTCGAGCATGTCGATCACGAGGCTGTCCTGGCCGCGCGTCATCGCGAGATACACCTCGGCGAGCAGCTCCGAGTCGAGCAGTGCGCCGTGGAGCGTACGGTGCGCGTTGCTGATGCCGAAGCGGTCGCACAGCGCGTCGAGCGAGTTGCGCTTGCCCGGGAACATCTGCTTGGCCTGCACCAGCGTGTCGATCACGCCGCCGCAGTGCTCGGTGAACGGCGGCAGGCCGAGCCGCGCGAATTCCGCGTCGAGGAAGCCAAGGTCGAACGGCGCGTTGTGGATGATCAGCTCGGCGTCCTTCACGAAGTCGAGGATCTGGTGGGCGACTTCCGCGAATTTCGGCTTGTCGCTGAGGAATTCGGTCGTGAGCCCGTGCACCGCCAGTGCGCCCGGATCGCTGTCGCGCTCGGGGTTCACGTAGAAGTGCAGGTTGTTGCCGGTGAGCCGACGGTTCAGCAGCTCGACGCAGCCGATTTCGATGAGGCGGTCGCCCGTGCGGGCGTTCAGGCCGGTGGTTTCGGTATCGAGAATGATCTGGCGCATGTCGGGAAATACGTAGGAAACAGGGGAGCGGCCCGCGTTCAGGCCGTGAGCGATTCGACGCCGCGATTCGCGAGTGCGTCCGCGCGCTCGTTTTCGGGATGGCCCGCGTGACCCTTGACCCAGCGCCACTCGACCTCATGCTGCGCGACGAGCGCGTCGAGCCGCTTCCACAGGTCGGCGTTCTTCACGGGCGTCTTCGCCGCGGTGACCCAGCCTTTCTTCTTCCAGCCGTGGATCCACTCGCTGATGCCTTTCTGCACGTATTGCGAGTCGGTATGCACGATCACCTGGCACGGCCGCTTCAGCGCTTCGAGCGCGGCGATCACGCCCATCAGCTCCATGCGGTTGTTGGTCGTGTTGGGCTCGCCGCCGAACAGCTCCTTCTCCTTGTCGCCGTAGCGCATCAGTGCGCCCCAGCCGCCGGGGCCGGGGTTGCCCTTGCAGGCGCCGTCGGTATAGATGTCGATCGTATCGGTAGTCATGAATGTTCTTGATGAGTGGTCGGGGAGGCCGCCGGCGTCAGGCCCGGTGCGAGCACGGGCTTCTTCATCCGGATCTGGCCGACGAGGCGCATGCCGCGCACGCGCTTGACGGCCGTCACCATGTAGACGGCGCCGAAGATCGGCCACCAGCGGTCGCCGGCGGCTTCCATGAAGCCATAGCGGGCCAGCCACTTGTCGGTGACGAGCGGCGGCCGGTAGCAGCCGAAGCGGCCGCGTTCGAGGTCGAAGCCGAGCAGCTTGATCCAGTCCTTGAGGCGGATGAATGCGATCTGGTCGCGCGTGGCCGGCACGAACGGATGGTTCGCCATGCGCCCGAACGATTGCCGCATGCCCCACAGGCTGAGCGAATTGAAGCCCGTGATCACCAACTGGCCTTCCGGCATCAGCACGCGCTCGGCCTCGCGCAGCAGGCGGTGCGGGTCGGACGTGAATTCGAGCGTGTGCGGCATCACGATCAGGTCGACGCTCTGCGACTCGAACGGCAGGTCGAGCAGGTCGCACCAGGTCGTGCTGCGGCCGTCGGGCGCGTGCTCGGGCGCATGCGCTTCGCGCGCCCACGGATACTGGTAAGGCGCGCTCGCGCCGCTCGCCGGATCGAGCACGAGGCCGCGATACGGCATGCGGTTCTCGCGCAGCGCGTCGAGCTGGGGCAGGCCGAGCTGCAGCGCGTGGAACCCGAAGACGTCGGACACGATCCGGTCGAGCTGCGCCTGTTCCCAGCCCAGCACGTAGCGGCCGGGCGGTGAGTCGGTCCAGGCGGGCCAGTCTATAATTTGACGGTCAGACATAACGATGATTGCGCGCCCATGAACGAGCTGGAATACGTGCCGGTTCCGGCATTCGATGACAACTATATCTGGCTCGTCTCGGACGGCCGCGATGCGATCGCCGTCGATCCGGGTGAAGCCGCGCCGGTACGCCGGGTTCTAGCCGAACGAGGCTGGCGGTTGACCGCTATTTTACTCACGCACCATCACGCCGACCACGTCGGCGGTGTCGCGGCACTGCGCGATAGCCAACCGGACGATGCTCCGCTCGCTGTTTACGGCCCCGCGGCCGAGGCGATCGGCGTGGTTACGCAGCCGCTTTCGGGCGGCGCGCGCGTGACGCTCGAGGCGCCCGCCGCCACGTTCGACGTGCTCGACGTGCCCGGCCATACGCGCGGCCACATCGCCTATTTCCAGGCGGCCGGGCCGGGCAACGCGGCGCCGCACGTGTTCTGCGGCGATACGCTGTTCTCGTGCGGTTGCGGGCGCCTGTTCGAGGGCACGCCCGCGCAGATGCTCGCGTCGCTCGACGCGCTCGCGGCGTTGCCGGGCGACACCCACGTGCATTGCGCACACGAATACACGCTGTCGAACATCCGCTTCGCGCTCGCGTGCGAACCCGGCAATGCGGCGCTCGCCACGTGGCGCGACGACGCGCAGGCGCTGCGCGCGCGCGGCGTGCCGACACTGCCCACTACGATCGCGCATGAGCGTGCCGTTAACCCGTTCATGCGTGCGGACAGCGATGCGATCCGCGCGACGCTCGAGGCCGAACTGCACGAAACGGTGCCGGATCGCCTGACGGCGTTCACGCTGATGCGCGAATGGAAAAACCGGTTCCGATGACGATTTCCGGAGGACTCCAAAGCTCAAGCGGTGTCTGTAAAAATTGCTCCAAATGTAGGATTTCGCTGAGTTTTCGGTGTTTTTATTGACGTGAAGCACGCACTTCCGTAGTATCGCCTGCAATTTCCAGCCGTCGGAAGCAGAGATTTTCATGCGACTTATATTGAGTGCGATGGTGGTTCTGCTGCTCGCCGCTTGTGCGAGCCAGGCCCCTGTCGCCAACAACGCCGCCGATTCTCAGGCGACGTCCACCTACCTCCGTAAATCAGCCACCGCCAAAGAAACTGTCGACGTCGACAAGCAATCCGTCGGCGACCTGACCAGTGCGGACTCCGATCTCTGGGGTCGCATCCGCCGCGGTTTCCAGATGCCCGACCTGCAGACCGACCTCGTCGACATGCAGACCACGTGGTACACGCAGCGCCCGGACTACGTGCAGCGCATGACCGAGCGCTCGCAGAAGTACCTGTACCACATCGTCGAGGAACTCGAGGCGCGTCACATGCCGACCGAGCTCGCGCTGCTGCCGTTCATCGAGTCCGCATACAACCCGCAGGCGCTGTCGGTCGCGAAGGCGGCCGGCATGTGGCAGTTCATGCCCGGCACGGGCCGCACGTACAACCTGAAGCGCAACATGTGGCAGGACGAGCGCCGCGACGTGCTCGCGTCGACGAGCGCCGCGCTCGACTACCTGTCGCGCCTGCATGACATGTTCGGCGACTGGTATCTCGCGCTGGCCGCGTACAACTGGGGCGAGGGCAACGTGCAGCGCGCGATCGCGCGCAACCAGGCGGCCGGCCTGCCGACGGACTACCTGAGCCTGCGGATGCCGAACGAGACGCGCAACTACGTGCCGAAGCTGCAGGCGGTGAAGAACATCATCGCGAATCCGCAGCAGTACGGCCTGGCGCTGCCGGACATCCCGAACCACCCGTATTTCGTGACGGTCACGACGTCGCGCGACATCGACGTGGCGGTGGCCGCGAAGCTCGCGAACCTGTCGCTCGACGAATTCCGCTCGCTGAACCCGTCGTTCTCGAAGCCGGTGATCCTCGGCGCGACCGAGCCGCAGATCCTGCTGCCGTTCGACAACGCGTCGGCGTTCGAGAAGAACCTGAAGGCGTACAACGGCCAGCTTTCGTCGTGGACCACCTATACGGTCAGCGAACGGGCGCGGCCGGCCGCGATCGCCGAGAAGATCGGCGTGGACGCCGATACGCTGATGTCGATCAACAAGATTCCGGCCGGCATGCGCCTGAAGCCGGGCTCGACGATTGTCGTGCCGCGCGGCGATGACGACGACGAGGACATCAGCGCGGACGTCGCCGAAAACGGCGCGCTCGCGATGGAACCCGACGTACCCGACACGCGCAAGATGCTGATCCGCGTGCGCCGCAAGCAGTCGATGGCGGCGATCGCCGGCCGCTACGGCGTGTCGGTCGGCCAGCTCAAGGCGTGGAACCGCACGCACCGCGATCTGGCGATGCCGGGCCAGGCGCTCGTGCTGCACGTGCCGGTCGGCCGTTCGGTACCGGCGGAACCCGGTCCGGAGCGGATCGCGACGTCGGCCGGCGGCGCGCACATCGAGCGCGCGAGCCTGGCGGTGGGCGGCAAGTCGCACGGTGCGAAGCGCGGCGCGGCGAAGCCGGCGGCCAAATCGGCGAAAGCGGCACCGGCCAAGGCCGCCGCGCACAAGGGCAAGAAGAAGTAACGCAGTCGCGATCGCGTCGTGCGGCCGGCCCGGTTCGCGCGATTGCGCTATCATCCGACGAAATGCAGGGAAACGCCGTCACCGAGGTGACGGCGTTTTTGTTTGTGCGCGGCGCGGGGGCGCTGCTTCGAATGTCTTCATATGACAAGGGGAAGTGATGTCGTCGGTGCAGGTGAGGGTGCTCGCGCTGTTTTCGGTCGGGTATTTCGTGTCGTATGTGTTTCGCGGCGTCAATCTCGGCTTCGCGCCGTTCGTCACGCACGAGCTCGGGTTGTCGGCCGCCGATCTCGGCCTGCTCACCAGCCTCTATTTCCTCGGCTTCGCGGGCGCGCAGATCCCCGCCGGCGTGATGCTCGACCACTTCGGCCCGCGCCGCGTGACGGCCGGCATGCTGCTGTTCGCGGCCGCCGGGGCGGCCGTGTTCGGCACCGCGCACACCCTCGGCACGATGATGGTCGGCCGGCTGCTGATCGGTGTTGGCGTCTCGGTGTGTCTCGGTGCAGCGTTCAAGGCGCTCGCGCAGCATTTCCCGGTTGGCCGGCTGCCGCTCGTCAACGGCCTCGTGATGGCCGTGGGCGGCCTCGGCGGCGTGATGGTCGGCTCGCCGCTGACCTGGCTGCTCGGCTGGACGAGCTGGCGCGCGATCTGTTTCGGCCTCGCGGTGCTGACGGTGATCGTCGCCGCGTCGATCGGGCTGGGCGCACCGGAAGCGAAGCAGGTGCGCCACCAGGGTGGGCTCGTCAGCCAGTTCAAGGGGACGTGGCACATCCTGAGCAGCCGTGCGTTCTGGAAGATCTCGTCGTTCTCCGTCGTCACGCAGGGCGTGTTCTATGCGATGCAGTCGCTGTGGGTCGGGCCGTACCTGCGCGATGTCGCGGGGTTCGATGCGCCGCATGCCGCGCGCCTCGTATCGGTGCTCGGCTTCGCGATGATGGCCGGCTGTGTCGGCTTCGGCGCCGCGGCGCGCGTGCTCGAGCGGCGCGGCGTATCGGTGTACGCATTCTGCGGCGTCGGCATGGCGCTGTTCGTCGCAACGCAGGCCGCGATCGTCGCGCGCGTGCCGGTGCCGCCGGCCGTGCTGTGGGCCGCCTACGGGATGTTCGGCGGCGTCGGCATCCTGACCTACGCGGTGATGGCCGGGCATTTTCCCGCTCACCTGATCGGCCGCGCGAACACGACGCTCACGCTCGTGATCTTCCTGCTGATCTTTGCGTTCCAGATCGGTGTCGGCGCGGTGCTGTCGCACTGGCCGGCGGTCGACGGCCGCTATCCGGCCGCCGCGCACTTCACCGCCTGGGGCGTGCTGCTCGCGCTGCAGCTCGCGAGCGCGGTCTGGTACGTCTGGCCCGCGCGCGGCACTGGTCAAGCGCACTGATCCGGCGGTACGCTGGCGGGTAGGGCGGCCGCGTAAACGGGGCCGCAGCGCGGTGCCGGACGCGGCGCGCGGACGATCGGACGGCCATATCAATTGAAGATAGGGCCATTTTCAGGCTATAATTTGAAAGTTTGTGCTGATCAACCTCGCACCCTAGCGCCTACCTCATTCATCCCGTTCATCCGCCGCACGCCGCCTGCCGGGCGATGCCGCGAAGCCTCGTGCGCCACGCGCCGGGTTCGCGTCTCGACAACGCAGGCCGCGTCCAGCAAGCGACCGCGCGCGCCCACGCAGCGCGGCGCTTGCGCGGCAGGGTAAGCAGGTCGGCAGCAGGGTGTTCCCCAAGGAGCCTCCCGTGTTGCCGTCTTTTACTCCCGCCTTGCTTGCACTCGCCGACGGCACGGTCTTTCGTGGTTATTCGATCGGGGCCGAAGGCCACACGATCGGCGAAGTCGTGTTCAATACCGCGATCACCGGCTATCAGGAAATCCTGACTGACCCGAGCTACTCGCGCCAGATCGTCACGCTCACCTATCCGCATATCGGCAACGTCGGCGTCAACGCCGAAGACGTCGAAGCCACGAAAGTCCATGCCGCCGGCCTGATCATCCGTGATCTGCCCTCGCTCGCGTCGAACTTCCGCATGGACCGCACGCTCGGCGACTACCTGCGCGACGAAGGCGTCGTCGCGATCGCCGGCATCGACACCCGCAAGCTGACCCGCATCCTGCGCGACAAGGGCGCGCAGAACGGCTGCATCCTGACGGGCTCGGACGACGAAGCGAAGGCAATCGAGCTCGCGCGCTCGTTCCCGGGTCTCGCCGGCATGGATCTCGCGAAGGTCGTGTCGACCACGAAGCCGTTCGAGTGGAAGCAGACCGAATGGCGCCTCGAAGGCGGCTACGGCATGCAGGAAGCGCCGAAGTACCGCGTCGTCGCGTACGATTTCGGCGTCAAGTACAACATCCTGCGCATGCTCGCGGAGCGCGGCTGCCACGTGACGGTGCTGCCGGCGCAGGCGAGCGCGGAAGATGCGCTCGCGCTGAATCCGGACGGCGTGTTCCTGTCGAACGGCCCCGGCGATCCGGAACCGTGCGACTACGCGATCGCGGCCACGAAGCAGTTCATCGAGCGCGGCGTGCCGACCTTCGGCATCTGCCTGGGTCACCAGATCATGGGCCTCGCGGTCGGCGCGAAGACGCTGAAGATGAAGACGGGCCACCACGGCGCGAACCACCCGGTGAAGGATCTCGGCGACGGTCGCGTGGTGATCACGTCGCAGAACCACGGCTTCGCGGTCGATGCGGATTCGCTGCCGGCCAACGCGCGCGTGACGCACGTGTCGCTGTTCGACGGCACGCTGCAGGGCTTCGAGCTGACCGACAAGCCGGCATTCTGCTTCCAGGGCCACCCGGAAGCGTCGCCCGGCCCGCACGACATCGGCTACCTGTTCGACCGTTTCACCGCGCTGATGGACGCGGCGAAGCGGCGCAACGCCTGACGTCAACGACGCAACCGAAGAACGGGAGATTCGCATCATGTTCGGCCACGCACTCGGCATCACGGATATCTGGACCTACGTGTTCGGCGTGATCTTCATCATCCTGCTGCCGGGGCCGAACTCGATGTACGTGCTGTCGCTCGCGGCGCAGCGCGGCGTGAAGGCCGGCTATCGCGCGGCGTGCGGCGTGTTCGTCGGCGACACGGTGCTGATGGTGCTGTCCGCCGCCGGTGTTGCGTCGCTGCTGAAGGCGAACCCGCTGCTGTTCTCCGTCGTCAAGTACGGCGGCGCCGCGTATCTGCTCTACATCGGCACCGGCATGCTGCGCAGCGCGTGGCAGAAGCTGCGCGCGCGCGGCGACGAGCCGGTCGAGGCAGCGCCCGCGGTGGACGGCGAACGGCCGTTCCGCAAGGCGCTGATCGTGAGCCTGCTGAATCCGAAGGCGATCCTGTTCTTCATCTCGTTCTTCATCCAGTTCGTCGACCCGGCATTCCCGCATCCCGCGCTGTCGTTCGTCGTGCTCGGGGCGATCGCGCAATGCGCGAGCTTCCTGTACCTGAGCACGCTGATCTTCGCGGGTGCGCGGCTTGCCGAGCACTTCCGCCGCCGCCGCAAGCTTGCAGCAGGCGCGGCGAGCAGCGTGGGCGGCCTGTTCATCGGATTCTCGGTGAAGCTCGCGCTCGCCACGATGAGCTGAGCGCAGCCGGCCGACCCACGACAACGATTACTTATTGAATTCACAAGCCATGCCAAAACGCACAGACATCAAAAGCATCCTCATCATCGGCGCCGGCCCGATCATCATCGGCCAGGCGTGCGAGTTCGACTATTCGGGCGCGCAGGCTTGCAAGGCGTTGCGTGAGGAGGGCTACAAGGTCGTTCTCGTCAACAGCAACCCGGCGACGATCATGACCGACCCGAACACGGCCGACGTGACCTACATCGAGCCGATCACGTGGGAAGTCGTCGCGCGCATCATCGAGAAGGAGCGCCCGGACGCGATCCTGCCGACGATGGGCGGCCAGACCGCGCTGAACTGCGCGCTCGACCTGCACCACCACGGCGTGCTCGAGAAGTTCGGCGTCGAGCTGATCGGCGCGTCGCCGGAAGCGATCGACAAGGCCGAAGACCGCCAGAAGTTCAAGGAAGCGATGACCAAGATCGGTCTCGGTTCCGCGAAGTCGGGCATCGCGCACTCGATGGAAGAAGCGACCCAGGTGCACGCCGAGATCATGGCGCTCACCGGCGGCAGCGGCTACCCGGTCGTGATCCGTCCGTCGTTCACGCTCGGCGGCTCGGGCGGCGGCATCGCCTACAACCGCGAAGAGTTCGAAGAGATCTGCAAGCGCGGCCTGGATCTCTCGCCCACGCGCGAGCTGCTGATCGAAGAATCGCTGCTCGGCTGGAAGGAATACGAGATGGAAGTCGTGCGCGACCGCGCCGACAACTGCATCATCGTCTGTTCGATCGAGAACCTCGACCCGATGGGCGTGCACACCGGCGACTCGATCACGGTCGCGCCGGCGCAGACGCTCACCGACAAGGAATACCAGATCCTGCGTAACGCGTCGCTCGCGGTGCTGCGCGAGATCGGCGTCGACACGGGCGGCTCGAACGTGCAGTTCTCGATCAACCCGAAGGACGGCCGCATGGTCGTCATCGAAATGAACCCGCGCGTGTCGCGTTCGTCGGCGCTCGCATCGAAGGCAACGGGCTTCCCGATTGCGAAGGTCGCGGCGAAGCTGGCGGTCGGCTACACGCTCGACGAGCTGAAGAACGAAATCACCGGCGGCCAGACGCCGGCGTCGTTCGAGCCGACGATCGACTACGTCGTCACGAAGATCCCGCGCTTCGCATTCGAGAAATTCCGCGAAGCCGATTCGCGCCTGACGACGCAGATGAAGTCGGTCGGTGAAGTGATGGCGATCGGCCGCACGTTCCAGGAATCGTTCCAGAAGGCGCTGCGCGGCCTCGAAGTGGGCGTCGACGGTCTCGACGAGAAGTCGACCGACCGCGACGAGATCGCGATCGAGATCCACGAGCCGGGCCCGGACCGCATCTGGTACGTCGGCGACGCGTTCCGGATCGGCATGACGGCCCAGGAAATCTACGCGGAAACCGCGATCGACCCGTGGTTCCTCGAGCAGATCGAGCAGATCATCCTGAAGGAAAAGGCGCTCGGCGGCCGCACGCTCGCGTCGCTCACGTTCGACGAGCTGCGCTACCTGAAGCAGAGCGGCTTCTCCGACCGCCGCCTCGCGAAGCTGCTCGGCGCGAGCCCGGAAGACGTCCGCAAGCGCCGCGTCGAACTCAACGTGCGCCCGGTCTACAAGCGCGTCGACACCTGCGCGGCCGAGTTCGCGACGAAAACCGCGTACATGTACTCGACCTACGAGGAAGAGTGCGAGGCGCAGCCGACCACCAACAAGAAGATCATGGTGCTGGGCGGCGGCCCGAACCGGATCGGCCAGGGTATCGAGTTCGACTACTGCTGCGTGCACGCGGCCCTCGCGATGCGCGAGGACGGTTACGAAACGATCATGGTCAACTGCAACCCGGAAACGGTGTCGACCGACTATGACACGTCCGACCGCCTGTACTTCGAGCCGCTGACGCTGGAAGACGTGCTCGAGATCGTCGACAAGGAAAAGCCGGTCGGCGTGATCGTCCAGTACGGCGGCCAGACGCCGCTGAAGCTCGCGCTCGACCTCGAGGCGCACGGTGTGCCGATCGTCGGCACGTCGCCGGACATGATCGACGCGGCCGAAGACCGCGAGCGCTTCCAGAAGCTGCTGCAGGACCTCGGCCTGCGCCAGCCGCCGAACCGCACCGCGCGTGCCGAAGACGAAGCGCTCGCGCTGGCGGCCGAAATCGGCTACCCGCTGGTCGTGCGCCCGTCGTACGTGCTGGGTGGCCGCGCGATGGAAATCGTCCACGAGCCGCGCGACCTCGAGCGCTACATGCGCGAGGCCGTGAAGGTGTCGAACGATTCGCCGGTGCTGCTCGACCGCTTCCTGAACGACGCGATCGAGTGCGACGTCGACTGCATCTGCGACGGCGAAGCCGTGTTCATCGGCGGCGTGATGGAGCACATCGAACAGGCGGGCGTCCACTCGGGCGACTCGGCATGCTCGCTGCCGCCGTACTCGCTGTCGAAGGAAACCGTGGCCGAGCTGAAGCGCCAGACGGGCGCGATGGCGAAGGCGCTGAACGTGGTCGGCCTGATGAACGTGCAGTTCGCGATCCAGCAGGTGCCGCAGGCGGACGGTTCGAAGCAGGACATCATCTACGTGCTGGAAGTGAACCCGCGCGCCTCGCGCACGGTGCCGTACGTGTCGAAGGCGACCAGCCTGCCGCTCGCGAAGATCGCGGCGCGTGCGATGGTCGGCCAGAAGCTCGCGCAGCAGGGCGTGACGAAGGAAGTCGAGCCGCCGTACTTCAGCGTGAAGGAAGCGGTGTTCCCGTTCGTCAAGTTCCCGACCGTCGATCCGGTCCTCGGGCCTGAAATGCGTTCGACCGGCGAAGTGATGGGTGTCGGCCAGACGTTCGGCGAAGCGCTGTTCAAGTCGCAGCTCGCGGCCGGTTCGCGCCTGCCGGAGTCGGGCACGGTGCTGCTGACCGTGATGGACGCGGATAAACCCAAGGCCGTCGAAGTCGCGCGCATGCTGCACGACCTCGGCTACCCGATCGTTGCGACCAAGGGCACGGCCGCCGCGATCGAAGCGGCCGGCGTGCCGGTGAAGGTCGTGAACAAGGTGAAGGACGGCCGTCCGCACATCGTCGACATGATCAAGAACGGCGAAATCGCCCTCGTGTTCACGACGGTCGACGAGACGCGCCAGGCGATCGCCGATTCGCGTTCGATCCGCATGAGCGCGCAGGCGCACAAGGTCACGTACTACACGACGATGTCGGGCGCGCGCGCGGCGGTGGAAGGCTTGCGCTACCTGAAGGATCTGGAAGTCTATGATTTACAAGGTCTTCACGCTCGCCTAAACTAAGCAGTCAGTTACCTGTCGAAGCAACACGTGCCGCGATTAGGCGGTGTTTCCAGTGCATCGGAAGCGCGCTTAATCGCGGTGATTTTTTTTATAGCCGTTTTTAGCGATTGAGCCGTTTATGAGCACCATTCCGTTGACAAAGCGTGGCGCGGAACTCCTGCGCGATGAATTGCAGCGCCTCAAGTCCGTCGAGCGGCCGGCCGTGATCAACGCGATCGCGGAGGCCCGCGCACAGGGCGACCTGTCCGAAAACGCCGAATACGATGCCGCGAAGGAAAAGCAGGGCTTCATCGAGGGTCGTATCGCGGAACTCGAATCGAAGCTGTCGGCCGCGCAGGTCATCGATCCCACCGTGCTCGATGCCGAAGGCCGCGTGGTTTTCGCATCGACCGTCGAACTCGAGGATCTCGAGTCGGGCGACACCGTCAGGTACCAGATCGTCGGTGACGACGAAGCCGATATCGACCACGGCCTGATCTCGGTCAGCTCGCCGATCGCGCGCGCACTGATCGGCAAGTCCGAAGGCGACGTCGCGGCCGTGCAGGCGCCGAGCGGCGTGCGCGAGTACGAAATCATCTCGGTCAGCTACATCTGAAGCGGGGCGACGTGATGCCGCATCGCGTGTTCCGTCTGCTGTCGGCCGTGTGGGTCGGCAGCCTGCTGACGATCGGGTATGCGGTCGCGCCCGTGCTGTTCAAGACGCTGGAGCGGATGACGGCCGGTTCGGTCGCCGCCAAGCTGTTCCGTATCGAGGCGATCCTCGGAGTCGTGTGCGGCGTGCTGCTGCTCGCGTTGTCGAACCAGCAGGTGCGGCGCGGCAGCAGCGATTATCGCCGCGTGCGCTGGATCGTCGCCGCGATGGTCGTGTGCGTGCTGGTCGGGTATTTCGCGCTGCAGCCGTTCATGAATGCGCTGCGGATGGCCGCGATGGACGCGGGCACCGATATCGCGAACTCGCCTTACGCGAGCCGCTTCGGGATGCTGCACGGCGTCTCGAGCGTGTTCTACCTCGTCGAGAGCGTGCTGGGGCTGATGCTGATCTGGCGTCTGCCGGCGCGCGACGCCTGACGCGAATGCTGCGCAGGCCCGGTCGATGCCGGGCCCGCGGGCAGGGCGGCGGTACGGCGTAGCCGTGCCGCCACGATGCTTACTTGTCCTGGAACGGACGCTTCGTGCTGGCCTGGCGCTTCTTGGCGCGCTTCACGTTACCGCCGGCCGTCACGCGTTCGTTGCCGCGCACCGTGACCTTGACCGGCCGCGGGCGACGTACGGGGCTCGCGTTCGGCGACACCTTGACGACCTTGACGGTGCGCGGAGCACGGCCTTTCTTGTCGTCGACGGCTTCGGCCGCGCTGGGCACGGTGCCGGCACGACGGCCGCGGGACGGGGCCGCTGCGGCGGCTTCGGGCTTCCAGATCACCAGCAGCTTGCCGATGTGCTGGATCGGCGCCGCGCTCAGGCGGTCGCAGATCTCGTCGTAGATCGCGATGCGCTCGTCGCGCTCGTCGCCGAACACGCGGATCTTGATCAGCTGGTGCGCGTCGAGGTGCACCTTGATTTCCTTCAGCACGGCGTCGGTCAGCCCTTCGGCCCCGATCAGCACGACGGGCTTGAGCGCATGGGCCTGGGAGCGCAGCGCGGAGCGCTCGGCGGGAGAAAGCGAAAGGGCGGGCATGGAAATGTCGAAATCTAAATAAGGGCGCGCTGACTGAATAGCGATCGCGGGAAGTTACCGCGTCAGCCGTGCGCCGAAACCACGTAAAATCGCGGCTTGGGCCTGAAAAGGGGCCGCAGCCGCGCGAAGAAGACGCGTATTATCCGCTAAAAGCGCGGCTTCACGAAGCAATGGGCAGCAATCTCTCTCTCGAATGGCAAAAAACCGCTTCAACCAGCACTGGCTGCACGACCACATCAACGATCCCTACGTCAAAATGGCGCAGCGGGAGGGCTATCGCGCGCGCGCCGCGTACAAGCTGAAGGAAATCGACGAGCAGGACAAGCTGATCCGTCCGGGCCAGGTGATCGTCGACCTCGGCGCGACGCCGGGCAGCTGGAGCCAGTATGCCCGCAACAAGCTCGCGCAGGGCAAGAAGCGTGACGCGGAGCGCGAAGGCGGTATCGACGGCACGATCGTGGCGCTCGACATCCTGCCGATGGAGCCGATCGCCGACGTCCACTTCCTGCAGGGCGACTTCCGCGAGGACGAAGTCCTTCACCAGCTCGAAGAAGTGCTCGAAGGGCGCGAGGTCGACCTTGTTATTTCCGACATGGCCCCCAACCTCTCTGGCGTGGCCTCGGCAGACGCGGCGCGCATCGAGCATCTCTGCGATCTGGCGCTCGAATTCGCGCAGAATCATCTGAAGCCGGACGGTGCGCTGCTCGTGAAATGCTTTCACGGCAGCGGCTACAGCCAGATCGTCGAGAAATTCAAACAGCAGTTTAAGACCGTCGCGCCGCGCAAGCCGAAGGCGTCCCGCGACAAATCGTCTGAAACGTTCATTTTGGGTCGGCATCTGAAACGTCCGCGCTGATGCGCAACGAGGTGCCGCAAACGGGCTCCGGCCCTTGCCAGACAAGCGAAGCGCTATCGCGACGGTTGTCAATGCTTATGGCGAGGGTGGTCGGACTGGATTAGAATGACCGAGGGGCGCCGCAAGGAAAATGTAGGCGCTCGTCTACGAGTGAAGGAGTGGTGCTTTGAACAACAATATGTTTTCGAAGGCAGCGGTGTGGCTGGTGATCGCACTGGTGCTGTTTACGGTGTTCAAGCAGTTCGACAAGCCCCGCGTCCAGGAAGGCGTGTCCTATTCGCAGTTCATGGACGACGCCAAGAACGGCAAGGTCAAGAACGTCATCGTTCAGGGGCGCAACCTCACCGTCACTCCGGCTGATGGCCAGAAATACCAGATCGTGTCGCCCGGCGACATCTGGATGGTTGGCGATCTGATGAAGTACGGCGTGCAGGTCAGTGGCAAGGCCGACGACGAGCCGAATGCGCTGATGTCCGCGCTGTACTACCTCGGGCCGACGATCCTGATCATCGTGTTCTGGTTCTACATGATGAGGCAGATGCAGGGGGGCGGCAAAGGCGGCGCATTCTCGTTCGGGAAATCGCGCGCGCGGCTGATCGACGAGAACAACAACGCGGTCAACTTCTCCGACGTCGCGGGCTGCGACGAAGCGAAGGAAGAAGTGTCCGAGCTCGTCGACTTCCTGCGCGATCCGCAGAAATTCCAGAAGCTGGGCGGTCGCATTCCGCGCGGCGTGCTGCTCGTCGGCCCCCCGGGTACCGGCAAGACGCTGCTGGCCCGCGCGATCGCGGGTGAAGCGAAGGTGCCGTTCTTCAGCATCTCCGGTTCGGACTTCGTCGAAATGTTCGTCGGTGTCGGCGCGGCTCGTGTGCGCGACATGTTCGAGCAGGCGAAGAAGCACGCACCGTGTATCGTGTTCATCGACGAAATCGACGCGGTCGGCCGTCATCGCGGCGCCGGCATGGGCGGCGGCAACGACGAACGCGAACAGACGCTGAACCAGATGCTCGTCGAGATGGACGGCTTCGAGGCGAACTCGGGCGTGATCGTGATCGCCGCAACCAACCGTTCGGACGTGCTCGACAAGGCGCTGCTGCGTCCGGGCCGTTTCGACCGCCAGGTCTACGTCGGCCTGCCGGACATCCGCGGCCGCGAACAGATCATGCGCGTGCACCTGCGCAAGGTACCGATCGCGAACGACGTCGATGCGGCAGTCATCGCACGCGGCACGCCGGGCTTCTCGGGCGCCGATCTCGCGAACCTCGTGAACGAGGCGGCGCTGTTCGCCGCACGTCGCGGCAAGCGCATCGTCGAGATGCAGGATTTCGAAGACGCGAAGGACAAGATCTTCATGGGTCCGGAGCGCAAGTCGGCCGTGATTCGCGAAGAAGCGAAGCGTGCGACCGCTTATCACGAGTCGGGCCACGCGGTGATCGCGAAGCTGCTGCCGAAGGCCGACCCGGTGCACAAGGTCACGATCATCCCGCGCGGTCGCGCACTGGGTGTCACGTGGCAGCTGCCGGAGCATGACAACGAAACGTACTCGAAGGACTACCTGATGGACCGCCTTGCGATCCTGTTCGGTGGCCGGGTGGCGGAAGAGCTGTTCATGAACCTCGTCAGCACCGGTGCATCGGACGACTTCAACAAGGCAACGCAGACGGCACGTGCGATGGTGGCCCGTTTCGGCATGACCGACGCGCTCGGGCCGATGGTCTACGTCGACGACGAGAACGATGCATCGCCGTTCGGCCGCGGCTTTACGCGCACGATCTCGGAAGCGACGCAGCAGAAGGTCGATTCGGAAATCCGCCGCGTGCTCGACGAACAGTACGGCCTTGCGCGCCGCCTGCTCGAAGAGAATCGCGACAAGGTCGAAGCGATGACCGCCGCGCTGATGGAGTGGGAGACGATCGATGCCGATCAGATCAACGACATCATGGAAGGGCGTCCGCCGCGCTCCCCGAAGAGCTCGCCGGCTGTCGGCGGCGATTCGTCGGGTGGTGGCAGCAGCGCCGAGGTGAAGCCTGCCAACGCGCCGGCGCCTGCTTCGCCGGCGGCATAATCCCGCTCTAGCGCTTTAGCGCCGTTCACGGGCTGGTGTGGCTTCACACCGGCCCGTTTTGCATTCATTCACACCAGTTGCTCGTGTCCGATTCCGCTGTTTCCCCATTCATTCCCGCGCCACTCCAGTGCGGCCGCTTCGAACTGACGTTCGAACGCCCGCTCGTGATGGGCATTCTCAACGCCACGCCTGATTCGTTCTCCGATGGCGGCCGCTTCCTCGCGCGTGACGATGCGCTGCGCCAGGCCGAGCGGATGATTGCCGAAGGCGTCGACCTTCTCGATATCGGCGGCGAATCGACGCGCCCCGGCGCGCCGCCCGTGCCGCTCGACGAGGAGCTCGCGCGCGTGATTCCGCTCGTCGAAGCGCTGCGGCCGCTGAACGTGCCGCTGTCGATCGATACCTACAAGCCGGCCGTGATGCGTGCGGCGCTGGCCGCAGGCGCCGACCTGATCAATGACATCTGGGGGTTCCGCCAGCCGGGCGCGATCGACGCGGTGCGCGACGGCAACTGCGGATTGTGTGCGATGCACATGCTTGGTGAGCCACAGACGATGCAGGTCGGCGAACCCGATTACGGCGACGTCGTGACCGACGTGCGCGATTTTCTCGCCGAGCGCGCGCAGGCGTTGCGCGATGCGGGGGTTGCGCCGGAGCGGATCTGCGTCGATCCCGGTTTCGGATTCGGCAAGGCGGTTGTCGACGACAACTATGCGCTGCTGGCCGCGTTGCCCGACACGGCACCCGTGCGGCCCGACGGCCTCGCGTATCCGATCCTCGCGGGCATGTCGCGCAAGTCGATGCTCGGCGCGGTGATCGGCGGCAAGCCGCCGATGGAGCGCGTCGCGGCGAGCGTGGCGGCCGCAGTGTGCGCGGTCGAGCGCGGGGCGGCGATCGTGCGCGTGCATGACGTCGCGGCGACGGTCGACGCGCTGAAAATCTGGAATGCCGTGCGCGAAGCCGCGCGGCAACGATAAGTCAGAAGACGAAGGAGGAAGAATCACCATGGGACGTCGATATTTCGGCACGGACGGCATTCGCGGCACGGTGGGCGAGGCACCCATCACGCCGGATTTCGTGTTGCGTCTCGGCTATGCGGCCGGCAAGGTACTGGCAGGCTCGGCCGATGTCGCGGCAGGTTCGCGTCCGACCGTGCTGATCGGCAAGGACACGCGCGTGTCGGGCTACATGCTCGAAGCCGCGCTCGAGGCCGGATTCTCGGCGGCGGGCGTCGACGTGATGCTGGCCGGCCCGATGCCGACGCCGGGCGTCGCGTACCTGACGCGCGCGCTGCGCCTGTCGGCGGGCGTCGTGATCAGCGCATCGCACAACCCGTATCACGACAACGGGATCAAGTTTTTTTCCGCCGACGGCAACAAGCTGCCGGACGACACCGAAGCCGCGATCGAAGCGTGGCTCGACAAGCCGCTCGATTGCGCGTCGTCCGACGGCCTCGGCAAGGCGCGCCGCCTTGACGACGCAGCCGGCCGCTACATCGAGTTCTGCAAGAGCACGTTCCCGGCCGCGTTCAACCTGCGCGGGCTGAAGCTCGTGATCGATTGCGCGCACGGCGCCGCGTACCAGATCGCGCCGCACGTGTTCCACGAACTCGGCGCGGACGTGATCCCGATCGGTGTCGCGCCGAACGGCTTCAACATCAACGACGGTGTCGGTGCGACCGCGCCGGACGCGCTGGTGCGCGCGGTGCGTGCGAACCACGCCGATCTCGGCATTGCGCTCGACGGCGATGCGGACCGCCTGCAAGTGGTCGACGCGACCGGTCGCCTGTACAACGGCGACGAGCTGCTCTACGTGCTCGTGAAGGACCGGATCGCGACCGACGGCAACGTCGAAGGCGCGGTCGGCACGCTGATGACGAACCTCGCGGTCGAAGTCGCGCTGCAGCGCGAGGGCGTGAAGTTCGTCCGCGCGGCGGTCGGCGATCGCTACGTGCTCGAGCAGTTGCGCGAGCACGGCTGGCAGCTCGGCGCGGAAGGCTCGGGCCACATCCTGTCGCTCGACCGCCACTCGACCGGCGACGGCATCGTGTCGGCGCTGCTCGTGCTGGCCGCGTTGAAGCGCAGCGGCAAGACCCTCGCGCAGATGCTCGACGGCGTCACGCTGTTCCCGCAGAAGCTGATCAACGTGCGGATGAAGCCGGGCGCCGACTGGAAGGGCAGCACGTCGATTCGCGCCGCGATCGACGCAGCCGAGGCCGCGCTCGCCGGCAGCGGCCGCGTGCTGATCCGCGCATCGGGCACGGAGCCCGTGCTGCGCGTGATGGTCGAAGCACAGCAGGCCGCCGACGCGGTCCGCCATGCGGAGACGATCGCCGACGCTGTGCGCGCGGCCACGACCTGACGCTGGGCCCGGCGCGTCAGGTCAAGCACCTGCGCGCCGGTGTTCCGGTGAACCCGCACACGGCACCTTCGGGGCGCCGTGATTTCGTCAGACGCAAAGGTTTGCGATACCTATAAGGAAGGGCGCGTCGCCAGCGCAATCCCGGGTCGGAAAATCGTCAGACCCTGATAACGGTGCAGCCACAAACGAGGCTTTCCGTGGCGCGGATACAGCGCTACGATCCGCTCGCACCGATTTAAAACGGGAAGTCTCCCGTTCCTTCCAGGCAGGCAATTCTTGCCGCCATCGCGGTTCCGGCAGCGTCCGCGCGCCGCACGCGCCGCACCCGATACTCCCTTTCAACCAGTCATGTTACTGTCACGCCAGTTTCATCGATTGTCACATTACCGTCATGAGGAGCCCCTAACCTTCGCGGTGCCGTAGTCATCCGCTCACACACTGGAGGTCTCATGAAATTGATGCAAACCGCGATTGCCGGCCTGGCTGGCGCGCTTTTCGCCGTCGCCGCCCACGCTGCCGACATCACGGGCGCAGGCAGCACGTTCGCGATGCCGATCTATACGAAATGGGCTGCTGACTACCAGCAGACCGGCGGCGCGAAGGTCAACTACCAAGGTATCGGCTCGTCGGGCGGCCTGAAGCAGATCGTCGCGAAGACGGTCGACTTTGCCGGTTCGGACGCTCCGCTGAAGGATGACGAGCTCGCGAAGGAAGGCCTGTTCCAGTTCCCGACGGTGGTCGGCGGCGTGGTGCCGGTCATCAACGTGCCGGGCGTGAAGCCGGGTGAGCTGACGCTGTCGGGCCCGGTGCTCGGCGA
Source organism: Burkholderia contaminans (assembly GCF_029633825.1). Lineage (NCBI taxonomy): Bacteria > Pseudomonadati > Pseudomonadota > Betaproteobacteria > Burkholderiales > Burkholderiaceae > Burkholderia > Burkholderia contaminans. The sequence continues at coordinate 2,473,796 of NZ_CP090640.1, forward strand.
CATCTACCTCGGCAAGATCAAGAAGTGGAACGACCCGGCGATCGCCGCGCTGAACCCGAAGGTCAAGCTGCCGGACACGGACATCGCCGTGGTTCGCCGCGCTGACGGCTCGGGCACGAGCTTCATCTGGACGAACTACCTGTCGAAGGTCAACGACGAGTGGAAGTCGAAGGTCGGCGAAGGCACGACGGTCAACTGGCCGACGGGCACGGGCGGCAAGGGCAACGACGGCGTCGCAGCCTTCGTGCAGCGCCTGCCGGGCGCGGTCGGCTACGTCGAATGGGCGTACGCGAAGAAGAACAACATGGTCTACACGGCCCTGAAGAACTCGACGGGCACGGTGGTCGAGCCGAAGACGGAAACGTTCAAGGCCGCTGCGGCCGGCGCGAACTGGTCGAAGTCGTTCTACCAGATCCTGACGAACCAGCCGGGCAAGGAAGCATGGCCGGTCGTCGGCGCGACGTTCGTGCTGCTGCACGCGAAGCAGGACAAGCCGGAGCAGGGCGTGGAAACGCTGAAGTTCTTCAGCTGGGCGTTCAAGAACGGCGAGAAGGCTGCTGACAGCCTCGACTACATCTCGCTGCCGCCGGCAGTCGAAGCGGAAATCCGCAAGCAGTGGAAGATCAAGGTGACGGACGCTTCGGGCAAGCCGGTCGCCGCGGAGTAAGCATTGCAGCGGTTCGCTGCCCGGCCGTGCCGGTCGGGCAGTGCGTGCGGTAAAGCCGGGCGTTACGGCGCCCGGCAATCAAAAGCAGGCACCCATGTCTGATATTTCCTATACGTCCTCACGGTCCGCCGACGTTGCGCAGCAACGCGCGCCGAGCCGCCTCGGGGATGTCGTATTCGGCGGTCTTGCACGGCTTGCCGCCATCGTGACCCTGCTGCTGCTCGGCGGGATCATCGTTTCCCTGATCATCGCGTCGCTGCCGACCATCCAGAAGTTCGGCCTCGGCTTCCTGTGGCAATCCGAGTGGGATCCCAACTCGGACATCTACGGCGCGCTCGTGCCGATCTACGGCACGATCGTGACGTCGGTCATCGCGCTCGTCATCGCCGTGCCGGTCAGCTTTGGCATCGCGCTGTTCCTCACCGAGCTGTCGCCCGTGTGGCTGCGCCGCCCGCTCGGCATCGCAATCGAGCTGCTCGCCGCGATTCCGTCGATCGTGTACGGCATGTGGGGCCTGCTCGTGTTTGCCCCGATCTTCGCGGAGTACTTCCAGAAGCCGATCGGCCGCCTGTTCAAGGACGTGTGGGTCATTGGCCCGCTGACGTCCGGCGCACCGATCGGGATCGGCATCCTCGCGGCCGGCGTGATCCTCGCGATCATGATCATCCCGTACATCGCATCGGTGATGCGTGACGTGTTCGAAGTCACGCCCGTGCTGCTGAAGGAATCGGCGTACGGCATCGGCTGCACGACCTGGGAAGTGATGTGGAAGGTCGTGCTGCCCTACACGAAGACGGGCGTGATCGGCGGCGTGATGCTCGGCCTCGGCCGCGCGCTCGGCGAGACGATGGCCGTGACCTTCGTGATCGGCAACACGAACCTGCTCGACAGCGTGTCGCTGTTCGCACCGGGCAACAGCATCACGTCGGCGCTGGCGAACGAATTCGCGGAAGCGCAACCGGGCCTGCATACGTCCGCGCTGATGGAACTGGGCCTGATCCTGTTCGTGATCACGTTCATCGTGCTGTCCATCTCCAAACTGCTGCTGCTTCGTCTCGAGAAGGGAGAGGGCAAGAAATGAGCGAGCCCATCATGAATTTCCCGGGGCCGAGCGGCGCCGCGCTCGACGCGATGCGCAACCGCCTGCAGCGCAAGCGCAAGGCCATCAACGCGATCGCGCTCACCGCGTCGCTCGCCGCGATGGCATTCGGCCTGCTGTGGCTCGTGTGGATTCTCTACACGACGGTGCACCTCGGCGTCGGCGGCCTGTCGCTGCAACTGTTCACCGAATCGACGCCGGCGCCGAACACGGAAGGCGGCGGTCTCGCGAACGCGATCGTCGGCAGCCTGCTGCTGTGCGGCTTCGGCACGCTGGTCGGCACGCCGATCGGCATCCTCGCGGGCGTCTATCTCGCCGAATACGGCCAGAAGAACCTGCTGGCGAGCACGATCCGCTTCATCAACGACATCCTGCTGTCCGCGCCGTCGATCGTGATCGGCCTGTTCGTGTACGCGATCGTCGTTGCGAAGTCGGGGCGCTTCTCGGGCTGGGCCGGCGTGATCGCACTCGCGCTGCTGCAGATTCCGATCGTGATCCGCACGACCGAGAACATGCTGAAGCTCGTGCCGAACGCACTGCGTGAAGCGGCCTTCGCGCTCGGCACGCCGAAGTGGCGCATGGTGCTGAAGATCACGCTGCGCGCGTCGGTCGGCGGGATCATCACGGGCGTGCTGCTCGCCGTCGCGCGGATCGCCGGCGAAACGGCGCCGCTGCTGTTCACCGCGCTGTCGAACCAGTTCTTCTCGTGGGACATGAGTCAGCCGATGGCGAACCTGCCCGTCACGATCTACAAGTTCGCGATGAGCCCGTTCGCGGAATGGCAGTCGCTCGCATGGGCGGGCGTGTTCCTGATTACGCTCGGGGTGCTCGGACTCAACATCCTGGCGCGCTCGATCTTCTCGAAAAAGTAACGGCGGAGCAATCCGATGAATATGGCAGAAAGCCACCTGAATCCGGTCGAACGCACTGCAGCGCCGGCCGGCACGCAAGAAGCGGCGCACGGCCGTCCGCTCGAGCCGCTGAACGCGAAGATCGAGGTCAACAACCTCAACTTCTTCTACAACAAGTTCCATGCGCTGAAGAACATCAACCTGAGCATTCCCGAAGGGAAGGTGACGGCGTTCATCGGCCCGTCGGGCTGCGGCAAGTCGACGCTGCTGCGCACGTTCAACAAGATGTTCGCGCTCTATCCGGAGCAGCGCGCCGAAGGCGAAATCCTGATGGACGGCGAGAACCTGCTGACGACGAAGCGCGACATCTCGCTGCTGCGCGCGCGGATCGGCATGGTGTTCCAGAAGCCGACCCCGTTCCCGATGTCGATCTACGACAACATCGCATTCGGCGTGAAGATGTTCGAGAAGCTTACGCGCTCGGAAATGGACGATCGCGTCGAGTGGGCGCTCACGAAGGCCGCGCTGTGGAACGAAGTGAAGGACAAGCTGAACCAGAGCGGCTACGGCCTGTCGGGCGGCCAGCAGCAGCGTCTGTGCATCGCGCGCGGCATCGCGATCCGTCCGGAAGTGTTGCTGCTCGACGAACCGTGCTCGGCGCTCGACCCGATCTCGACGGGCCGCATCGAAGAGCTGATCGCGGAGCTGAAGAGCGACTACACGGTCGTGATCGTCACGCACAACATGCAGCAGGCCGCACGCTGCTCGGATTTCACGGCCTACATGTACCTGGGCGAGCTGATCGAATTCGGCGAGACCGAAAAGATCTTCATCAAGCCGGTGCGCAAGGAAACGGAAGACTACATCACCGGCCGCTTCGGCTGATGACGGAGAACAACAGCCATGTCGGATAAACATCTGTCGAGCCAGTTCGACGCCGATCTCAACGCGGTGTCGTCGAAAGTGCTGGAAATGGGCGGGCTCGTCGAGTCGCAGATCGTCGGCGCGATGCACGCGCTGAACGAATTCGATCGCGATGCGGCCGAGAAGGTCATCACGGCCGAGGAAACGCTGAACGCGATGGAAGTCGACATCGACCAGGAGTGCGGCAACATCATCGCGCGGAGACAGCCTGCCGCGCGTGACCTGCGCCTTTTGATGTCGATTTCGAAAACGATTACGAACCTCGAGCGCGCCGGCGACGAGGCCGAGAAGATCGCGAAGCGCGTACGCCGCCTGGTCGACGAGCCCGCTGCGCGCACGGTCAACATCGCCGAGATCAAGGTGTCGGGCGAGATGGCCGTGACGATCCTGCGCCGCGCGCTCGACGCGTTTGCGCGTCTCGATACGGTGGCCGCCGCGCAGATCGTCAAGGACGACAAGGAAATCGACCAGGAATTCCGCGCGTTCGTGCGCAAGCTCGTGTCGTACATGCAGGAAGATCCGCGCACGATCTCGGTCGGCCTCGAGTACCTGTTCATCGCGAAGGCGATCGAGCGGATCGGCGACCACGCGAAGAACATCGCCGAATTCATCATCTACATCGTGAAGGGCACCGACGTGCGGCACCAGCCGCGCGACACGCTCGATCGCGAAGCCAACAGTTAATCGACTCCGTAAGGAAGAACAGAGGTGCCGATGCCCAGCAACATTCTCGTCGTTGAAGATGAGCCCGCGATTTCCGAACTGATCTCGGTGAATCTCCAGCACGCCGGTCACTGCCCGATTCGGGCGTACAACGCCGAACAGGCGCAGAACCTGATCAGCGACGTGCTGCCCGATCTCGTACTGCTCGACTGGATGCTGCCGGGCAAGTCCGGTATCGCGTTCGCGCGCGACCTGCGCAACAACGAACGGACCAAGCACATCCCGATCATCATGCTGACTGCCCGCGGTGACGAGCAGGACAAGGTGCTCGGCCTCGAAATCGGCGCGGACGACTACGTGACGAAGCCGTTCTCGCCGAAGGAACTGATGGCGCGGATCAAGGCCGTGCTGCGCCGTCGCGCGCCGCAGCTGACCGAGGACGTCGTGTCGATCAACGGGCTGCGCCTCGACCCGGCCACGCATCGCGTCGCCGCGCATGCGGAAGGCAGCGAGATCAAGCTCGATCTCGGTCCGACCGAGTTCCGCCTGCTGCATTTCTTCATGACGCATCCGGAACGCGTGCACAGCCGCACGCAACTGCTCGACCAGGTGTGGGGCGATCATGTATTCGTCGAGGAGCGTACCGTCGACGTGCACATCAAACGATTGCGTGCGGCCTTGAAACCGGCCGGCTGCGATGCGATGATCGAGACCGTGCGCGGCAGCGGCTACCGGCTCGCCAAGCACGCGTAACGTATCCACGCATGCCGTGTGCCACGGCATGCCGTTCATTCTTTCGGGCGCTGAATCATGAACATCATCTGGGCGCGCTTTCTGGTGTCGCTCGTGCTGCTCGTGCTGATCGGCGTATTGGTCGGCGTCTTCGCCGGCCCGACCGCGGGCCTCGTGTTCGTGGTCGTGATGCTGGTCGCGCAGGGCTTTTTCAGTACCTTTCATACGCAGCGTCTGTGGCGTTTGCTCGATGCACCGGTCTATGGCGAGGTGCCGAGCGCGCCGGGCATCTGGGGTGAGATCTACTATCGCCTGCACAAGCTCGCGAAGCAGTGGCACGCACAGGTGCGTCAGGTCGAGCAGCAGCATTCGCGCTTCATCCAGGCGATCCAGGCGTCGCCGAACGGTGTCGCGATGCTCGACGACCACGACCAGATCGAGTGGTGCAACGCGATCGCCGAGGTCCATTTCGGCCTCGACGCGAAGCGCGACCTGCGCCAGCACATCACCAACCTGGTTCGCCATCCCGAGTTCGTCCGCTACCTGAATGCGCAGCATTACGAAGAGACGCTCGTGATGCGCGGCATGGGCGATTCGCGGCAGAACGTGCTGGAAGTGCAGGTGTTTCCGTACGGCGAGAATCGCAAGCTGCTGCTGACGCAGGACATCACCGAGCTCGAGCGGACCGATGCGATGCGGCGCGACTTCGTCGCGAACGTGTCGCACGAATTGAAGACGCCGCTCACCGTGCTGTCGGGGTTCCTCGAGACGATGCGCGAGCTGCCGCTGAACGAGGAAGACCGCGCGCGCTATCTCGAGATGATGGAGCAGCAGGCCTCGCGGATGCGGCACATCGTGACCGACCTGCTGGTGCTCGCGAAGCTGGAGGGCGAGAGCAAGCCGCCGCTCGATCGCGCGATCGACATGCGTGCCGTGTTCGACCATCTGAAGGAAGACGCGCAGACGCTGTCGAACGGGCATCACGACATCGCGTTCTCGATCGACGAGACGCTCGGCGTCACCGGCGCGCAGACGGAGCTGTTCAGCGCGTTCGCGAATCTCGTCACGAACGCGATCCGCTATACGCCGGAAGGCGGCAAGATCGTCGTGACCTGGCGGCGTGAGGGCGCGCAGGGCGTGTTTTCCGTCACGGACAGCGGCTTCGGGATTCCGGCCGCCGACCTGCCGCGGCTCACCGAGCGCTTCTACCGCGTCGACCGCAGCCGTTCGCGCGACACCGGCGGCACGGGGCTCGGCCTTGCGATCGTCAAGCACGTGCTGCAGCGTCACGACGCGCACCTGTACGTGCAGAGCGAGGAAGGGCGTGGCAGCACGTTCACCGCGCGCTTCCCGGGCTCGCGCATCATCGCGATCCGGCCGGCCGCTTACGAGGCATGATCGCGTAACGGCATCCGTCGCTCGTTCGGCAAGCGGCGGCATGCCGGGGTCGAAAAAAAACGCAGCCAGCCGGCTGCGTTTTTTATTTGGAGCGACGCGGCGCGCGACTTGCGCCGCGCGGCCGGTTCAGGAGCAGAACTTCGCGAGCAACCCGAGTTGCGCGTTGCGGATCGTCTTGCCGGCGCGGCGCCGGCGGTAGTGGCCGTCGCTTTGCATCTGCCACGCCGACTGGTTGTCGCCGAGGCACACCGACAGGCCTTCTGCGATCACGCGCCGCTTCAGCTTGCGATCGCGGATCGGGAACGCGACTTCGACGCGGCGGAACAGGTTGCGGTCCATCCAGTCTGCGCTCGACAGATAGACGTCCTCGGTGCCGTTCGCGTGGAAATAGTAGATCCGGTGGTGCTCGAGGAAGCGGCCGACGATCGAGCGCACTGTGATGTTTTCCGACAGCCCCGGCACGCCGGGCTTCAGCGCGCAGACACCGCGCACGATCAGGTCGACCTTGACGCCGGCCTGCGACGCTTCGTACAGCGCCGCGATCACCGTCGGCTCCAGCAGCGCGTTCATCTTCGCGACGACGCGTGCGCGCTTGCCGGCGCGTGCATTGTCGATCTCTGCGCGGATCGAGTCGATGATGCGCGGATGCAGCGTGAACGGCGACTGCCACAGCTCGTGCAGCGTGAGTTCGCCGCCGATGCCGGTCAGTTGCTGGAACACGTGATGAACGTCCTCGCAGATCTTCTGGTCGGCCGTCATCAGCCCGAAGTCGGTGTAGAGGCGTGCCGTGCGCGGGTGGTAGTTGCCGGTGCCGAGGTGCACGTAGCGGCGCAGCGACGCCTTGCCGGCCTGCACGACGCGCCGCACGATCAGCATCATCTTCGCGTGGCACTTGTGGCCCACCACGCCGTACACGACATGCGCGCCGACCGCTTCGAGCTGCGACGCCCAGTTGATGTTGGTTTCCTCGTCGAAGCGCGCGAGCAGCTCGACGACGACGGTCACTTCCTTGCCGTTGCGCGCGGCTTCCATCAGCGCGTCCATCAGCGGCGAATCGGTGCCGGTGCGGTAGATCGTCTGCTTGATCGCGACGACGCTCGGATCCCTCGCGGCTTGCTGCAGCAGTTCGAGCACCGGCTGGAAGCTCTCGTACGGGTGGTGCAGCAGGATGTCGCCGTTGTCGATCGCGTCGAACATCGTCGGCGCGTTCGTGATCGCGGACGGGGTCGACGCGGTGAACGGCGCGAACTTCAGGTCGGGACGGTCGACGAGATCGGGAATCTGCATCAGCCGCACGAGGTTCACCGATCCGGACACGCGATAGCAGTCCTTCTCGCTCAGTTCGCTTTCCACGAGCAGGCGGCGCACGATATGCGGCGGCGTGTCGGCCGATACCTCGAGGCGCACTGCATTGCCGAGGTGGCGCGCGGGCAGCTCGCCCTGCAGCGCGACGCGCAGGTTCGTGATTTCGTCCTCGTCGACGAACAGCTCGCTGTTGCGCGTGATGCGGAACTGGTTGCAGCTCTTCACGCTCAGCTGCGGGAAGAGTTCGCCGACGAAGCGCTGCATGAACGAGCTCAACAGCACGAAGCCGTGCTCGAAGCCCGACAGCGCGTGCGGCATGCGCACGACGCGCGGCAGTGCACGCGGCGCCTGCACGATGCCCATCACGGCCTGGCGGCCGAATGCGTCGCGGCCTTCGAGCTCGACGACGAAGTTCAGGCTCTTGTTCAGCACGCGCGGGAACGGGTGGGCGGGATCGAGGCCGATCGGCGTGAGCACCGGCAGCAACTCGTCGAGGAAGTAATTCCGCGCCCATTCGAGCTGCTCGTCGTTCCACGTGTCGCTCGCATGGAAGTAGATGCCTTCCTGTTCGAGCGCGGGCAGCACGGTTTCGTGCAGCATCGTGTACTGTCGATGCACGAGCCGCTGCGCGCGTTCGACGACGAGGTCGTAAGCATGTTGTAACGACATGCCGTCGGGCGTCAGTGCGCCGGGGTTGTCGCGGATCTGCTCCTGCAGGCCCGCCATCCGGACTTCGAAGAATTCGTCGAGGTTGCTGCTGGTGATGCAGATGAAGCGGAGACGCTCGAGCAACGGGACTTGAGGATCGGCTGCCTGGGCCAGCACGCGCTCGTTGAAACCGAGGATGCCGAGTTCACGATTGAGAAGCGGGTAACGGACGGACATCGGCAGAGTAGGGGGTGATTCGGGCGATGATTCGAAAGGACGCTCGGAAACTCTCACGGTACGATGACGTGCTGATGACAATCATGTATTTATATCGGGAAATTCTACGCCGTAACCGTTTCGTCTCATAAATGTTTCGGCTATATGCAATCGAGCAGGTTGTATGCCCGTGAAGCGTGGCAATGGCAAGCGTTCCACGCTTAAAATGTCGCCTTTGATTGACCGCCTACGGTTGTCGCACCGGCCGCCGCGGGCGAACGCGCACGGAGCCCCTTCTGATGGTTACAACCCCCCACTTGCTGGCTGCCGTGGATCTCGGCTCGAACAGCTTCCGGCTGATCGTCGGTCGTGTCGAGGAAACGCCGGCGGGCAGCCAGATCTATCCCGTCGACGCGCTGCGCGAGCCCGTCCGGCTGGCCGCGGGCCTGTCGAGCGACAAGATGCTCGATCGCGCGTCACAGGAGCGTGGCTGGGAAGCGCTCAAGCGGTTCGGTGAGCGCCTGCGCGATTTCCATCCCGATCACGTGCGCGCGGTGGCGACCAACACGCTGCGCGTCGCGAAGAACGCGGGCGAATTTCTCGGCGAGGCCGAAGCGGCGCTCGGTTTCCCGATCGAAGTGATTGCGGGCCGCGAAGAAGCGCGGCTGATCTATGCGGGCGCCGCGCACTCGGTGCCGGCGAGCGCGGGCAAGCGGCTCGTCGTCGACATCGGCGGCGGCTCCACCGAATTCATCATCGGCTCGCACTACACGCCGATCGTGATGGAGAGCCTCTATATCGGCTGCGTGAGCCACAGCCGTACGTTCTTCCCGGCCGGCAACGTCGACGAATACACGATGCGGCAGGCCGAGCTCGCGGCCAAGCGCGAGATCCAGATCATTTCGAGCGAGTACAAGAAGGCCGGCTGGGACCAGGCGATCGGCTCGTCGGGCACCGCGCGTGCGCTCGCGGAACTCGTCGAGGCAAACGGCTTCAATGATCCGGGCATCACGCACGGTATTTCGCGCGGCGGCCTCGAGCGGTTGAAGCGCGCGCTGATCAAGTCGGAGAACGTCAACCGGCTGAAGCTGATCGCACTGAAGCCCGATCGCGTGCCGGTGCTCGCAGGCGGCCTCGCGATCATGCTCGCGGTGTTCGAGGAGCTCGGTGTCGACTACGTCGATACGACCGACGGCGCGCTGCGCCTCGGTGTGCTGTACGACCTGCTCGGCCGGACGCAGCACGAGGACATGCGTGCTGTGACCGTCGAGGGCTTCACGCGCCGCTACGGCGTCGATCGCGCGCAGGCCGAACGGATCGGCGCGCTGGCGGCGCGTTTCTACGACGAACTCGAGGAAGCCGACGAAGAGGCGCGCGAGGAAGGCCGGATGTTCCTCGGCTGGGCGGCCGCGTTGCACGAGATCGGTCTGTCGATTTCGCACAGCGCGTATCACAAGCATTCGGCCTATATCGCGAGCAACGCGGACATGCCGGGTTTTTCGCGCACCGACCAGGCGCGCCTCGCCGCGCTCGTGCTCGGTCACGCGGGCAAGCTCGGCAAGCTGTCGCAGGCGCGCGAGGTCGAGTGGCCGCTGCTGTTCTGCCTGCGGCTCGCGGCGCTGCTGTGCCGGCGCCGGACCGATGCGGGGCTGCCGGATATTTCCGTGTCGCAGATGAAGAAGGGTGGGTATGAAGTGCGCCTGCCGAGCGCGTGGGTCGAGCAGAACCCGCTGACCGACTACAGCCTCAGCCAGGAGGCAGCCGAGTGGGAGAAGGTCGGAATCCCGTATCGCGTGGTGTATACCGGCGCGTAAGAGGTCGATGGCGGGGCTCGGAGGGGCTGGGCAGAGGGGTCGGCTCGATACCCCTCAGGATGGCCGCATGATCGTCCTGACGGGCGCTCAGTCCGACGAGCAGACGATCGCGGTCAGGAACGGAAACGCCTGCTTGACGGTCGCGTCGCTGCCGGCCTTGCGCACGGCTTCCTCCACCGCGCTCTTCGTGCCCCGCACCACGACGCCATAGGCCCAGTCGCCGATCGGCGTGCCGTCGCCCGGGCGGAAGATCGGGTCGTTCGCCTGGTATCCGAGTACGACATAGACGCCGAAGCCGTACGCCGTCAGCGCGTGGCTCGTGCGGAATGCATTGACCGAGTTCGATTCGACGTGCATCGGCTCCGACTGGATGTCGCCGGCGGCGAGCAGCGGCGCGACGAATTTGTGGCCGGTCGAGTGGCAGTCGAGTGCATCGTCGAGCGCCTTGGCCGACGCGGTGCCGGCAGTCGCGAACGCGAGCAGCGATGCGCAGAGGGCGGTCTTCAGAATGTTGTTTTTCATGCGCGAGGGCGGGTTGTCCACGCGCATTATCGCGTGTTCCGGCAAGTGCCGTATGCGGGCCGCGGGTGACTCGTTGGCCCGTACGCCGTCGGTAATTCGACGGGCCGGCCAGGCGGGCGCTCGATCCTTCCCTGTCAGCCTTTCCTGCATTGAAAGCGAATGGCCATGAGCCATTTGCCTTGCGCCGACTTTCGAAACAGGGCCGCCGAGGGGTGCGTGGATCGTTGTAGCGTCGATGCCGCAATTGATCCCTACAATGAATCGAGGTGTTGCGAACCGGGAAGGAATCCCGGTTGACGCTTGAAGGGCCCGGAAACGGAAAAGGGGCTACGGTATTAACCGTAACCCCTTGATTCCTTGGTCGGAGCGATAGGATTCGAACCTACGACCCTCTGATCCCAAATCAGATGCGCTACCAGGCTGCGCTACGCTCCGACGAGCCAAAGATTGTATCGTTGAAGGTCTGATCCGGTCAATCCCTATATGCGGGTAAATGCCGCGGCGGCAAACGTCAGCAATTTGCGACAATTCGCCCGGTCATCGGCGGGCCCGGACGCAAGGGCGCGGGCCGCTCGCCGAAGCAAGGAGAACATCATGATGAACCTGATCCTGTGGCGCCACGCCGAAGCCGAAGACTACGCAACGAGCGATCTCGCGCGCCAGTTGACCGTGCGGGGCCGCAAGGACGCGCAGGCGATGGCCAAATGGCTGCGTGGGCGGCTCGAGACGAACGCCGTGATCCTCGCGAGCCCGGCGGCACGCACCGTGCAGACGGTCGAGGCGCTGACCGACCAGTACCGGACGGTCGACGTGCTCGCGCCGGGCGGCAGCGTCGACGACGTGCTGGCGGCGACCGGCTGGCCGGAAGGCATTGCACCGACGGTCGTGGTCGTCGGGCACCAGCCGACGCTTGGCAGCGTTGCCGCGCAATTGATCGCCGGCGGCGACGACAGCTGGAGCGTCAAGAAGGGCGGAATCGTGTGGCTCGCGAGCCGCACGCGTGACGGCAGCCGGCAGGCCGTACTGCGCGCGGTATTGACGCCCGACCTGCTGTGAGGCCCGTCTGAAGGGCTTTGAAGGGATTCGTCGTACGGTTTCGCAAGCTTTCTGCTAAAGTCAATTCGGCGACACGTCATTGAAAGGACACGGTCGTGCCACATAACGGTCACGGCCGATTACTACATTGGCGGGCATGTCGTCCTATTCCTTACGACCAGGAAAGCCTAATGCGAGAACTGCCGACGCCTACGCTCCCTTTTGCCTCGCTGCCCCTCGACACGTCGCGGCGCCACCTGCCGCGCGCCAGTGAAACCGTCACATCGGAGTATCGCCTGCGCGCCGCGTGGGCGCGTACCGAAGACGAATTGCGCGAAGCCCAGCGCCTGCGATACAGCGTGTTCGCCGAAGAGATGGGCGCGCAGGTCAGCGGCCCCTCCGGTCTCGACGTCGATCCGTTCGACGCGTACTGCGACCACCTGCTGGTTCGCGATCTCGACACCCTGAAGGTCGTCGGCACGTATCGCGTGCTGCCGCCGCACCAGGCGGCGCGTGTCGGCCGCCTGTATGCCGAAGGCGAATTCGATCTGTCGCGCCTCACGCACCTGCGCGGCAAGATGGTCGAGGTCGGCCGCTCGTGCGTGCACAGCGACTATCGCAGCGGCGCCGTCATCATGGCGCTGTGGGGCGGCCTTGGCGCGTACATGATGCAGAACGGCTACGAGACGATGCTCGGCTGCGCGAGCGTGTCGATGGCCGACGGCGGCCATTACGCGGCGAACCTGTACCAGTCGCTGTCGGCCGGCTCGCTGACGGCGCCGGAATATCGCGCGTTCCCGCACACGGCTCTGCCGGTCGACGAACTGCAGACGGGCACCGTCGTGGCGCCGCCGCCGCTGATCAAGGGTTACCTGCGCCTCGGCGCGAAGATCTGCGGTGCGCCGGCCTGGGATCCCGACTTCAACTGCGCGGATTTCCTGACGCTGTTCCGCCTGTCCGACATCAACGCGCGCTACGCCCGCCACTTCCTGGGCTGAGCCGTCTGAATCGCGTCGCGCCCGTCCGGGCGCGCGCAAGCGAGCGCCGTCGCGTGGCACGAGCCGCGCGACGGCGTTCGTCATCTGATCAACGTGTGTGAATCGGACCCCGTTAATTTCGGCGATACGCGATCACCGGCGTGCCGCGCGACGGCACGTTCGAGAACGGCCCGGGGAAGGGCCGGACGGCAGGGGCGCGCTTAGTGCTTGCGCCGCCAGTCGAGCAGGTGGTGTTCGGCCATCCAGTGGTGGATCATCCCTTCGCCTTCATGGTTGCGCTTGTATTCGCGCGACTCGAAGAACGACAGGGCGACGAGCACCATCAGACCGACGAACAGCCCGATCAGGCCGGCAATTTCTTCAGACGACATGGCAGCCTCCTTTCCACGGCACAGCGCCATGCGTACATAGTAGGACATGCGTGGCGCGACTCCGAAGCAGGATTTCCGCTAGACTCGGCGCGGTCCCGGCGCGCGATGGGCGCGCCGATTTCCGGAGCCATACCCGATGACCCGTTTCATGCTGGCCGTGCTGGCCGCATCTTTTCTCGCCGGCTGTACCAGCGATCCGCATCAGGCCCGTCGCGGCCATCCGCCGGAAGATCCGGCCGACTATCACGGCGTGCCGACCGACATGACGCCGCCGTCGATGCTCGACGCGCCGCCGCCGAAACCCGCGCAATAACGGCTGGGTCGGCCTGCCGTCAGGCGCGGGCCGCGGGCGCGTCGGCGCCGATGTGCCGCAACAGCGCCGGCAGGTAGCGCGCCAGCGTCGCGCCGCGTGCGGCCATGAACAGCAGCAGCGCGAACCAGAGGCCGTGATTGCCGAACGTGCCGACCGCGGCGAGCGTGGCCACGACGAAGATCGAGAACGACGCGACCATTGCGCGCATCAGCGATTGCGTCTGCGTGGCGCCGATGAAGACGCCGTCGAGCAGGAAGCCCCAGACCGACACGATCGGCGAAAGCGCGGCCCACGGCAGGTAGCGCAACGCCATTTCACGGATCTCGGCCTGGTCGGTCAGGCGCGCGACGATCCAGCCGCCGGCGGCCCAGTAAACGAGTGCGAACAGCAGCGCGCCGAGCGCCGACCAGAACAGCGTGACCCGCACGGCCTGCCGGAACGCGCTGCGGTCGCGCGCGCCAGCGGCCGCGCCGACGAGCGCTTCGGCCGCATGCGCGAAGCCGTCGAGGCCGTACGCCATGAACGTCTGGAAATTCAGCAGCAGCGCGTTTGCCGCGAGCGTCGCATCGCCCTGTTTTGCACCGAGGTGCGCGAACCAGCCGAATGCGCCGAGCAGGCACAGCGTACGCAGGAAGATGTCGCGATTGAGGACGATCAGCCGCTTGAGCGCGACGCGGTCGGCGAGTGCATGTACCGCGATCGGCGCAAGGCCGCGCGGCCGCAGCCGCCACAGCATCCATGCGCCGAGCGCGAAACCGCATGTGTCCGCGGTGGCCGTCGCGGCGCCGATGCCGGCGATGCCCCAGCCGAAGCCATACACGTAGAGCAGCACGGCGCCGATGTTCACCGCATTGATGAATACCTGCGCGACGAGCGCGAGCCGCACGCGCTGCATGCCGAGCAGGTAGCCGAGCACGACGTAGTTCGCGAGCGCGAACGGTGCGCTCCAGATTCGCGCATGGCTGTAGGCAAGCGCCGTGGTGCGGACGGCGTCGCTGCCGCCCAGCGCGGACAGCGCAAAGGACAGCAGCGGCACCTGCAGCACCAGCACCGCTGCGCCGAGTGCGAACGCGACGATCAACGCGCGCAGCAGGTTCAGGCGGATCCCGGCGGCGTCGCCCGCGCCGTGCGCCTGCGCGACGAGGCCGGTCGTCCCCATCCGCAGGAAACCGAATCCCCAGAACACGAAATTGAAGAACAGCCCGCCGAGCGCGACGCCGCCCAGGTACTGCGTGCCGTCGAGGTGGCCCGCGACGGCCGTGTCGACGGCACCGAGGATCGGCTGGGTCAGGTTTGCGAGGACGATCGGGAACGCGAGCGCGAGGACACGCCGGTGCGTGACGGCAGCCGTGCCGGCCCCGTGCGGTAACGCGGTTTCGGACATGGCGGACGCGTCAGGCGCGTTCCTGCACGCAGACCCAGGGCGAGACGACGACCGCCCACAGCTCCGGGTTGCGCGTCGCGTAATCGGCAGCGGTTTCGGCCGGCATGCGTGCGACGAGGCCCGCCGACAGCCAGCGCGTGACCTGCTCGGCATCGTCGTCGGCAACGGCTTCCGCGACGCTGACGAGATCGAGGTCGCGCGCCACGGACAGCAACTTGCCCTGCGCGAAGAAGCGTTCGAGATCGCACCAGTCGATCTTGGCGGTTTCGCCGAGGAGTTTGGCGTAGAGCGGGCTGTGTGACGCGCCCGCGTCGGAGTGGTGATCAGAGGACATCGTTTTCTAGGAAAGACTGCGTAGTGGCGCCACTATAAACCATCCGGCAAGGCCGGCGGCACGGGGGCCACCGGCCTACGCGTCGCGCAGCGCGCGGCGCACGATCTTGCCGGTCGCGGTCATCGGCAGGCTGTCGACGAACGCGATCGCGCGCGGATACTCGTGCGCGGCGACGCGCGTGCGCACATGTGCCTGCAGCGCCTGCACGAGCGCATCGTCGCCGGTGTGGCCGGGATTCAGCACGACGAACGCCTTGACGATCTCGGTGCGCGTCGCGTCGGGCACGCCGACGACGGCGGCCATCCGCACCGCCGGATGCGTGAGCAGGCAGTCCTCGATCGGGCCCGGGCCGATCCGGTAGCCGGCGCTCGTGATCACGTCGTCGTCGCGGCCGACGAAGCGCACGAAGCCGTCGGCGTCGATCGTGCCCGTGTCGCCGGTCAGCAGGTAGTCGCCGGCGAACTTGTCGCGCGTCGCGTCGGCGTTGCGCCAGTATTCGAGGAACATCACCGGGTCGGGGCGGCGCACTGCGATACGCCCTTCGACGCCGGGCGGCAGCGGCGTGCCGTCCGCGTCGACGATCGCGACCGCATGGCCGGGCACGGCCCTGCCGATGGCGCCGGGCTGCGCATCGAACAGCGCCGCGCACGACGACAGCACCATGTTGCACTCGGTTTGCCCGTAGAACTCGTTGATCGTCACGCCGAGCGCATCGCGCCCCCAGGCCGTCAGCTCGGTGCCGAGCGATTCCCCGCCGCTCGCGACGGACTTCAGCGACAGCGCGTAGCGTTCGCGCGGTGCCGGGACGGTGCGCATCAGCTTCAGCGCGGTGGGCGGCAGGAACGCATGGGTCACGCCGTGCCGTGCCATCAGCGCGAACGCCGCGTCGCCGTCGAATTTCTCGAAGCGGCGGGCGAGTACGGGCACGCCGTGATGCCATGACGGCAGCAGCACGTCGAGCAGGCCGCCGATCCATGCCCAGTCGGCGGGTGTCCAGAACAGGCGCGCGTCGCGCGGGAAGCACTGCTGCGACATCTCGACGCCCGGCAGGTGGCCCAGCAGCACGCGATGCGCGTGCAACGCGCCTTTCGGTTTGCCCGTCGTGCCGGACGTATAGATGATGACCGCCGGATCGTCGGCGGCCGTATCGGCCGGCACGAAGTCGGGTGTTTCGGCGGCGAGCGCCGCGTCGTAGCGCAGCACGCCCGGCTGATCGGGCGCATCGTCGCCGATGCAGTAGACGGTATGCAGTGCCGGCAACCGGGCGCGCAGCGGTGCGATTTTCGCGTAGCCAGCTGCGTCGGTGACGAGCGCAGCCGCCTCGCTGTTCGCGAGCCGGTATTCGAGCGCATCGACGCCGAACAACGTGAAGAGCGGCACCGCGATCGCGCCGAGTTTGTACGCGGCGAGATGCGCGACGGCCGTTTCGGGGCCCTGCGCGAGAAAGATGCCGATGCGGTCGCCGCGCCGAAGGCCGGCGCGCACGAAGCTGTTCGCGAGCCGGTTAGAAGCATTCCTCAGGTCGTCGAACGTGATCCGGAAAACGTCGCCTTGCGCCGTTTCGTGGATCAGCGCGAGGCGTCCGCTGCCGTCGGCCCATTTGTCGCAGACGTCCACGCCGATGTTGTAGCGCGCCGGGACGTCCCACGCGAAGCGGGAGAGCAGGTCGTCGTAACGGTCGGCGGCGGGTAGCATCGAGATGTCTCCTGGGGCGAACGTGGCGTCGCGCGAACGGCTTACATCAGGATTTCACGCAGACGAATCCACAATGATGTCCGAGGGTAGGGAATCTTCGTACTCGTCCAATAGCCACGGCTCGGTGCACGATTCCACAATGACGCATAAGATCACGAAAAAATCAGTGTGTGACCATGGATTTGCTTCTGATAGCTGCGGGGTTCAGCCTGATCGGAATCGGCGTACTGGTGGCGTTTGCCCGTCACGTCGATCCGTTGTCCGGCCGGTTCACCGGACGTCTGCGCAAGCGCTGACATCACCTTTCCCGGTTTTCACCGCGACGACACGCGATGCGTGCCGGCATCGCGTGTCGTCTGTCGGGTGCTCAGCGCGCCGGCAGGTAGCGTGACGGGTCGATCGATCGGCCGCCGTAGCGCAACTCGAAATGCAGCGCGACCCGATCGCTGTCGCTGTTGCCCATCTCGGCGATCGATTGCCCTTGCGTGACCGACTGGCCTTCCTTCACCAGCAGCGCGCGGTTGTGCGCGTAGGCGGTCAGGTAGTCGGCGTTGTGCTTGAGGATGATCAGGTTGCCGTAGCCGCGCAGCCCGTTACCCGCATAGACCACCACACCCGGCGCCGCCGCGACCACCGGCGTGCCCGGCGAGTTCGCGATGTCGATGCCCTTCGATTTCGAGCCGTCGAACGTGCGGACCACATTGCCGGCTGCCGGCCAGATCAGCGCGATGCTCGAGGCCGGCTTGACGGCCGACTCGACCGGTGCGGAAGGCGCGGGGCGGGCCCGGCCGGCACTGCCGGTGCCGGTGGTCGACGGCGTCGATGCGGTGGTCGTGCCGGGCGGCGGCGCGACGCGCAGCACCTGGCCGACTTCGATCGCATCGGGGTTCGTCATCTGGTTCCAGCGCACGATGTTCGATACCGACGTGCGGTTGTCGCGCGCGATCTTGTAGAGCGTATCGCCACGCTCGACGCGATAGAACCCGGGGCCGACAGGCGCGGAGCCGCACGCGACGAGCAGGGCGGCGCAGGCGGCTGCGAAGAGTCGCTTCGTTGTTGTTCCGAACATTGAACCTCGCAAAACCCTGCCGCTCGTGACGCGGCAGGCAACACAAAACGTCCGATTTTAACGGGTTCGACCCGCGTACCGCAGTTTGGGCCGTTATCGACGCTGCGGCGCGCTGCCTGACGGCGCCTCGGCCTGCGTATCGAGCCTGCGTATCAGCCGGCGAGCGGGAGGACGCGAATCCGCAGCGTGGCCGTTTCGGTCGCACCGGGCGCCAGCATGCGCAGCCCGAGGCCGTTGTGGATCGCATCCGGCAGACCGAGCCACGGCTCGACGCAATAGAAGTCCGAATCCGGCTTCTCGGTCCAGGTCGTCACCGCGTACCACGGGATCGAACCCGGCACGTCGAGCGCGATCTCGATCGTGCGGCGGCGGCCCGGCATCACGATGCGCACCGGCGTGGCCGGTACGCCGTCGAGGCAGTGGAAGCGGTCGACGATATCCGGGTTGTCGAGGCGATATCGGGCTTCGCCCGGTTCCGGCGTGCTGATCGAGCCGTCGGCCTGCTGCGCGCAACGATGCGTGGGCGGCAGCTCAAGCGTGGTTTCGGCGCGTTCGCCGTGCGGCAGCGCGAAATAGAAGTGGTGGCCGGCGTAGTAGGGCAGCGGCGTGTCGCCGCGATTGGTCGTCGTCAGCGCGACTTCGAGCGTGTGCGAGTCGGCCAGCCGGTAGGTCGCCTCGAACCGGAAGTCGAACGGGTAACTTGCGCGCAGCGCGTCGGTCGCGTCGAGCGTCATCGACAGCGCGGCGCCATCGGCCGACGGCCGCGCGGCGAACGGCAGGTCGCGCGCGAAGCCGTGCATCGGCAGGTCGCGCACCACGCCGGTGGCGTCGCGCCAGCGGCCGAGTTCGCCATCGACGCGATGACGGCCGAGGAACGGGAACAGCAGCGGGTTGCCGCCGCGCACGCGCGCGAGATTGCTCCAGTCGGCCGTGTCCGGCCAGAAGATTACCGGTTCACCGTCGACATCCCATGACAGCAGGCGGCCGCCGAATTGCGGAGCGACCCGTACGAGCGACGGGCCGGCATGAAGTTCGTGAATGTCGTGTTGCTGGAAGGTCGGCATGGCGAATCGGGTTGGGCGGGTGGACGGGAACGGCGCGCTCCATTATCGGGCCATGGAGGCTCGGGGAAAACCCTTCTCGGGAAATCGCGAGTTTTTAAGACTGTCGACGGTCGGGATAATGGCTCTAAACCGGTGATGTTGCCGGGTCATGACACTTCGTGGAGGGGGCCATGGATCTGGCAATGGCAATGGGTATCGCACTGTTCGGCATGTTCACCGGCAGCACGGTATTATTTTTCTATCAGCTCGGCCGCTGACGGCAATTCCTGCCGAAATCGAAAGGCCCGCCATGCAAATGGCGGGCCTTTTGCTTTCTGACTGCTTACAAGATGCAAGCGTTTGTGTGCATTGCCGCAATATCCAGCCAAATGCCTTGGCGCAGTAATCCGGGCTCGGCATAATCGGGGCGCGTTTTTCGGACGCGCATCGCGTCGTCCGCTTCTCTTTCCGCTCAAACTTCACTAAAAGGACCGACGCGTGAGTCTCTGGTTTCTGGTATTCCTGAGCGTCCTGCAGGGCGTCACCGAACTCTTCCCCGTCAGCAGCCTCGGCCATACGCTGCTCGTGCCGGCGCTGTTCGGCATGCACATCGACAAGCACGCACCGCAACTGCTGCCGTTTCTCGTCGCGCTGCACCTCGGCACCGCGCTGGCGCTGCTGTGGTATTTCCGCGCGCGCTGGATCGCGCTGATCAGCGGTTTCTTCGCGCAACTCGGCGGCCGCAAGAACGACGACGGGCACCTGATGTGGGCGCTCATCATCGGCACGATCCCGACCGGCATCGTGGGCCTGCTCCTCGAGAAGCGCATCGAACGCGTGTTCCACGACCTGCGGATCGTCGCGGTCGCGCTGATCGTGAACGGCGTGCTGCTGTGGCTCGGCGATCGCATCCAGCGCAGCCGCGCGCATCAGGCACCGGAGAAGATGACGTTCAAGCAGGCGTTCTTCGTGGGTCTCGCGCAGATCGGCGCGCTGATTCCGGGCTTCTCGCGCAGCGGGCTGACGATGATCGCCGGCAATGCTGCAGGGCTGACGGCGGAGAAGGCTGCGGAATTCTCGTTCCTGCTCGGTACGCCGATCATTTTCGCGGCGGGTGTGCTCGAACTGCCGAAGCTGTTCCATGCGCGCGACCAGCTCGCCGATGCGCTGCTCGGCGGCGTGCTGACGGCGATCGCCGCGTACCTGAGCGTGCGGTTCCTGATGCGCTACTTCGAAGGGCGTGGCCGGCTGGCTTCGTTCGGCGTGTATTGCGTGATCGCCGGTGTGTTCTGTCTCGGCTGGTTCATGCTGCATCCGCAGCCGGTTTGAGGTTGGGATGGCTCACTTCGCGTGATCTGACGCGATGATCGGGTATAATTTCGGGCTCGGCTTCATGCCGGGCCCGTTTTGTTTCGGGGCTTCGAGGTGCGTGGTTTTGTCGTTGCTCGATGCCCGGTGTCAAATGCGGCCCGCGCCAGCCGTGTCTTTTCTCCCCGACCGCCCTTAGCTCAGTTGGATAGAGCAACGGCCTTCTAAGCCGTAGGTCACACGTTCGAATCGTGTAGGGCGGGCCAGTCGAATCAAGCACTTACATTCGCTTTCTCGCTGCGTCAGCCATCAATCTGTCGTCCATGTAACCATGGCGTAACCAGGATTTGGTCAATCGGTGAAAATTCGCAACGCTGCCCGTTTGACGAGCCAGTTTCTCACCGGCGCCAAAGTAGAAGTCCACCGAGGATGAAGGCGCTTCACTAGAGTTGCCAGGAATGCGCCGTCACTTGGTCTTTGGCGTGTGTGACCATTGCGGCGTCTGCCACCGGCGTTGACTCTTCGAGTTCTTCCTTTACTGAGTCCGTGACCATCTCGACAGCGGCAAACGAGTTGTACTCGCACATGCAGCTTTTCCAAAATGGCAGCGTCGAATCGATGATGCGCACGCAGTGGGATGTTGGCGGCCTAGCTTGGGTTAGTGGCATGGAGAAGGCGCTTGTGGATGAGCATCATAGCGCTCTGAAGACCGCATTCCTTAAACTTGGCATCGATGACCCGGCAGTGCTTATGCGTTCATTCACCGTTATAGGGAGCGTATCTCTCGAGGGAGCGGGGGTGCCAGCGTGTCATCACACTCCCGAATGAATGCGTGCAGCTTTCGGTAACTCTGCTCAGCGCTCGTTGGTCGCTTTTCTGCTTCGGCTTCAAGCCAAATAGCCACTCGCTCGGTGTCGAGATCCGTTATCTTCAGCGGCACCAGCGTCGCCACCAGCGAGTACGCTGATGAACGCGATCAATGCTGCATTGCCGTCCGCCATCATTTCTCCCGGACTTGAATTGGAAGTTGCAGTGTGTTTCGCAATTGAGTCAGAATGTGAACAGATAATTCGAAACCACATTACGGGGAATCATGAAAGCGTTGATTTTGGTATGTTCGGCTGCGATTGTTCTGACCGCCTGCAGTGAATCGGACCAATCGCCTACGGTATCGCCAGTATCCAGCCCTAATGCGCCAGCGGTTTCGGCTGTTAGCGTGCAGCCGCAGTCAGCAGACGTTTGGGTCGACTTTGAACCAGAAACGTTCCGAAAGCAGTATGACGAGCTGGCAATGGCCGGCGGGGATGACACGATCCGGAGAATGAGCAAGACAAAGGATGGAATCGAAGTAACGCTTAATGATGAACGTTTTCAACGAGGGATAGCGGAACTGAAGAAGCTTGATTTGGCGAATGGGCATTTTGAGAGCCAGATTGGAATTCACCTTTACGTCAATAGTGCTAACAAGATTACAAGAATTGGCGTGGTAGGAGACCGGTCCGATCCCGTTAATCTTATGCACTTTGTCGGTGCCGTGGGCATGGTCAATAACATCCTGAATCCGGGCTCGGATAAAAAAGCGAATATGGACTTTCTCGCGTCTCTAGGCCTTTTGAGGGGCGATGCCGACGCATCCATAGGGCAGCCGGTTTCAGCATTCAACCACGGCGGAGCATTCGCATGTATTTCTATGCCTTCCGAACAAACGACCAGTGTTGCCTGCGTTGTAACGCCGCGCTCATAGTTGGTCGCGCACTCCGGGCCGGAATTCGATAGAGATTTCTGCACGGGACTGCAGAGCTGACGTGCGCTGGACAACTCAGCGATAGCGGTGGGCGAAGTGGCCGAGGCAAAGGTGCGTCAGCTCGGCAAGGACAAGGGCGGAAACATCGGATTGGATACGGGCAGGGCGATGGCCAGTCACGATGTTGCCAATCCGATCGCAGGGGGAGACACCGTGTATCTCATCGTGCCCGACGGTGCCGGCTCGTATCGCTACACCGATAGGGTTCGAGGGAAGCCAGGACAGCGCCGAGCCGCCATTTCTGGCAGTCCCGCCATGATCGCGTTGCCTGAGTGACGGTTTGCATGGGGCAGAATCCGGGCTGGTGCGGCCCGCTATCAATCCGGATCGCATGCCCGATAGCCATCCTTGGCCAGCTGCACCGACAACAATGCATTGACCGCCGGTCCTGCCGGCGGAGCAGTCCACAAGACGGCATCGGGCCGGCGCAGCAGTGCGCACCCGCCGCCGTTCGAATCCCCACCCGGCACCCGTGGTGCGATGCGGGCGCCTCGACCAGGAGGTGAACGATGATCACGCTGACCGTCAACGGTAGCGAGCAGCACTTCGACGGCAATCCCGACATGCCGTTGCTCTGGTATCTGCGCGACGTCCTCGGCCATACCGGCACCAAGTTCGGCTGCGGCATGGCGCTGTGCGGCGCATGCACCGTGCACGTCGACGGCGTTGCGATCCGGTCGTGCATCACCCCGGTCGCGGCCGCTTCCGGCAAGCGCGTGACGACGATCGAGGGACTGTCGACGAACCTCGATCATCCGCTGCAGCAGGCCTGGCAGGAACTGAACGTCGCGCAGTGCGGCTACTGCCAGTCCGGGCAGATCATGCAGGCCGCATCGCTGCTGAAGACGAATCCCCATCCGACCGACGCCGACATCGACGATGCGATGTCGGGCAACATCTGCCGCTGCGGCACCTACACGCGCATTCGTGCGGCGATCCGCCTGGCTGTACGCCGCGGAGGTGCCGCATGAGCGCGCCCGAACTCTCCGTCCATAACGAAAGCCGTCGCGCGCTGCTGCTCGGCTTCGCCTCCGGCGGGCTGCTGCTCGCGTTCGGCGTGCCGTCGCTGGTTCACGCGGCCGTGCCGGTGCAGCCGCCCGTCAGCGCGAATCCTCAATTCGGCGGCGCCGGGATGCCGCACGGGTTGCGCGACGATCCGCACCTGTTCGTCGCGATCGCGCCGGACGGCACGGTCACCGTGACCTGCATCCGGTCCGAGATGGGGCAGGGGGTGCGCACGAGCGTCGCGCTCGTGGTGGCGGACGAACTGGGCGCCGACTGGGCGCGCGTGAAGGTCGCGCAGGCCGTGGGCGACGAGCCGCGCTACGGCAACCAGAACACCGACGGATCGCGCAGCCTGCGCCAGAGCTTCGCCGCGCTGCGCCGCGCGGGTGCGGCCGCGCGCACGATGCTCGAACAGGCGGCTGCCGCGGCGTGGGGCGTCGATGCGCGTCAGGTCAAGGCGACGGTGCACGAGGTCGTCGACACGAAGAGCGGGCGCAAGCTCGGCTTCGGCGAACTGGCCGCGAAGGCAGCCGCGTTGCCGACGCCGGATCCGGCCACGGTGGCGCTGAAGGCGCCGGCGGAATTCCGCTATATCGGCAAGGGCGAAACGGCGCTGATCGACGGGCGCGACATCGTCGGCGGCAGTGCGCACTACGGGATCGACACGCGGCTCGACGGGATGCTGTATGCGGTCGTCGCGCGACCGCCTGCCTACGGTGACACGGTCGCATCGTTCGATGCATCGGCGGCGGAGAAGCTGCCGGGTGTCGTCAAGGTCGTGCAGCTTGCGCCGACACCGCTGCCGTCCGGTTTCCAGCCGCTCGGCGGCGTGGCCGTCGTCGCGCGCGATACGTGGACGGCGATCCAGGCACGCGCGCAACTGAAGGTCGACTGGAAGCGCGGGCCCAACGCGAACTACGATTCCGCCGCGTATCGCGAGACGCTCGAAGCGGCTGTCGCGCAACCGGGCGACGTGATCCGCAACGACGGCGATGCAGCGGCAGCGCTGGCCGGTGCCGCGAAGCGTGTGCGCGCGACGTACTACATCCCGCATCTCGCGCACGCGACGATGGAGCCGCCCGCGGCCGTTGCACGCGTGGCCGACGGCCGCTGCGAAGTGTGGACCTGCACGCAGGCGCCGCAGACCACGCGCGACGAGGTCGCGAAGGCGCTCGGGTTGCCGACGGAACGCGTGACGGTCAACGTGACGCTGCTCGGCGGCGGTTTTGGCAGGAAGTCGAAGCCCGACTACGTGGTGGAGGCGGCGCTGCTGTCGAAGGCAGCGGGCGCGCCCGTCAAGCTGACGTTCACGCGCGAGGATGACATCGCGCATGACTATTTCCACGCAGTGTCGCTCGAGGCGTTCGACGGCGGGATCGATGCATCGGGGAAGGTGGTCGCGTGGCAGCATCGCACGGTCGCGCCGTCGATCCAGTCGACGTTCAGGGCCGGTATCGTGCATGAGCAGCCGGGCGAGCTCGCGCAGGGCATCGCGGACCTGCCGTTCGCGATTCCGAACGTGCGGATCGAGAATCCGGCCGCGCAAGCGCACACGCGGATCGGCTGGTTCCGCTCGGTCTACAACATCCCGCATGCGTTCGGCATCCAGAGCTTCGTGTCGGAGCTGGCACACGCGGCCGGTCGCGACCCGAAGGATTTCCTGCTCGAACTGATCGGGCCCGCGCGGCGTTTCGAGCCGCACATCACGGTGAAGAACGCGAATTACGGCGAGGATCCGGCGCTGTATCCGATCGATACCGGCCGGCTGCGGCGTGTGGTCGAGACGGTCGCGCGCGGAGCAGGCTGGGGGCGCAAGCTGCCGAAGGGCCACGGGCTCGGAATTGCCGCGCATCGCAGCTTCGTGTCGTACACGGCGGCGGTGTGCGAGGTGCAGGTCGATGCCGACGGCAAGATCACGGTGCCGCGTGTCGACATCGCGATCGACTGCGGGCCGCAGGTCAATCCGGAGCGTGTACGCTCGCAGCTCGAGGGCGCGGTGGTGATGGGGCTCGGCATCGCGCTGCACGGCGAGATCACGTTCAAGGACGGCCATCCGGAGCAGAGCAACTTCAACGGCTTCCAGGTGCTGCGGATGAACGAGGCGCCGCGCGAAATCCGCGTGCATCTCGTCGCGCCGGACGATTTTGCGACGCCGCTCGGCGGTGTGGGCGAGCCGGGCCTGCCGCCCGTTGCGCCGGCGCTGACCAATGCGATCTTCGCGGCGACCGGCACGCGCATCCGCAGCCTGCCGGTTGCCGATCAGCTCGCGAAGCCCCGGGCAGGGTGACACAATCTCCGGGCCGGGCCGCTTCGTGCGGCCCGATACGCAACCATCCTTGAACAAGGAGTGTGGACGTGGCCTCATCCGATGTCAGTGTGAAGCAGGCGGTTTCCCCCACCGAATGGGACGCGCGAGTCAATCTGGCGGCGGCTTACCGCCTCACCGCGCTGTTCGGCTGGGACGATCTCGTGTTCACCCATATTTCCGCGCGCGTGCCCGGCCCGGAGCATCACTTCCTGATCAACCCGTACGGCATGATGTTCGACGAGATCACGGCGTCGTCGCTGGTGAAGGTCGATCTCGACGGACGCAAGGTGTCCGAATCACCTTACGAGATCAACCCTGCCGGCTTCACCATCCACAGCGCGGTGCACGCGGCTCGCGACGACGCACTGTGCGTGATGCATACGCATTCGATCAATGGCGTCGCCGTGTCGGCGCAGGAAGGCGGCTTGCTGCCGCTGTCGCAGCAGTCGCTCGGCGTGCTGGCGTCGCTCGGCTATCACGACTACGAGGGCATTGCGCTCAACGAGGCCGAGAGGGCGCGCCTCGTGCACGACCTCGGCGCCCACACGAACCTGATGCTGCGCAATCACGGCCTGTTGACCGTCGGTGCGACGCCGGCAGACGCGTTCGTCGCGATGTATTTCTTCGAAGCGGCCTGCATGATCCAGGTCCGTGCGCAGGCAGGCGGCTCGGCGCTGCTGCCGATCGCGCAACCGATTCTCGACGGCATCAAGCAGCAGATCGCCGCGGTGACGCGCGGGATGGGCGCCGGGGCGCTCGTCTGGCCCGGCTTGCTGCGCCGGCTCGATCGGCGCAATCCCGGTTACGCGGACTAGCGGATCCGTCGTTGTCGTTTTAGAACGATCGTGCTAAATTCCTGCCAGCACTTTCAGTCAGGCAACCCTTCATTCGGCTGACGAAGCCGGCCCCGGGAGGCAGCACGATGAGTTTGTTGATGTCGCGACGCGATCTCGCGTTCCTGCTGTATGACTGGCTCGACGCGGAAGCGCTCGTCGCGCTGCCGCGTTACGCCGAGCACGGTCGCGAGACGTTCGATGCGGTGCTCGACACCAGCGAGCGGATTGCCGAAGACCTGTTCGCGCCGCATGCGGCGCGTGGCGATCGCGAGGAACCGCAGTTCGACGGCGAGCGCGTGACGCTGATCCCGGACGTCGCACCGGCCGTGCGCGCCTTTGCGGACGCCGGGCTGATCGCCGCGGGCCATGACGAAGCGCTCGGCGGCATGCGCTTGCCGAAGCTGGTCGAAGCCGCATCGTTCCTGTTCTTCCAGGCCGCGAACATCGCAACGTCCGCCTATCCGTTCCTGACCGCCGCCAACGCGAACCTGCTCGTCGCGCACGGCAGCGCCGCGCAGATCGACGCGTTCGCGCGCCCGGAGCTCGAAGGGCGCTACTTCGGCACCATGTGCCTGTCCGAGCCGCAAGCCGGGTCGTCGCTGTCCGACATCGCGACGCGTGCGGATTTCGAAGGCGACTCGCCGCTCGGCCCGCGCTACCGGCTGACCGGCAACAAGATGTGGATCTCGGGCGGTGAACACGAGCTCACGGAGAACATCGTCCACCTCGTGCTCGCGAAGATTCCGGACGAACATGGCCGGCTGCTGCCCGGCACGCGCGGCATCTCGCTGTTCGTCGTGCCCAAGTACCTGCCGGGCGCCGACGGCGCGGCCCTGGGCGAGCACAACGATGTGGTGCTGGCCGGGCTGAACCACAAGATGGGCTACCGCGGCACCACCAACTGCCTGCTGAACTTCGGCGAAGGCACGCGCTACCGCCCGGAAGGGCGCGCAGGCGCGATCGGCTATCTGGTCGGCCAGCCGAACCATGGCCTCGCATACATGTTCCACATGATGAACGAAGCGCGCATCGGGGTCGGCGCGGGCGCGGTGGCGCTCGGCTACACGGGTTATCTGCACGCGCTCGACTATGCGCGCAACCGGCCGCAAGGGCGCCCGCTCGGGCCGGCGGGCAAGGATGCCGCCGCGCCGCAGGCGTCGATCGTCGAACATCCGGACGTGCGGCGCATGTTGCTCGCGCAGAAGGCCTATGTCGAAGGCGGTCTCGCGCTGATCCTGTATTGCTCGAAGCTGGTCGATGAAGCACGCGCGCACGACGATGCGGACGTACGCGCCCAAGCGACGCGCCTGCTCGACATCCTGACGCCGATCGCG
Source organism: Burkholderia contaminans (assembly GCF_029633825.1). Taxonomy (NCBI): domain Bacteria; kingdom Pseudomonadati; phylum Pseudomonadota; class Betaproteobacteria; order Burkholderiales; family Burkholderiaceae; genus Burkholderia; species Burkholderia contaminans. The sequence goes on from NZ_CP090640.1 coordinate 2,501,472, forward strand.
AAAAGCTGGCCGTCGCAGTGGTGTCTCGCTGCGAACGACCTCGCGATCCAGGTGCACGGCGGCTATGGCTACACGCGCGATTACGCGGTGGAGCGGCTCTATCGCGACAATCGTCTCAACCCGATCCACGAAGGCACGCATGGAATCCAGGCGCTCGACCTGCTGGGCCGCAAGGTCGCACAGGACGATGGCGCGTTGCTGCACGCACTCGATGCGCGGATCGGCGCGACGGTCGAACGTGCGCGAACGCTCGATGCCGGCCTGCGCGAACAGGCCGACGCGCTGGCAAAGCGCTGGGCGCGGCTCGTCGAGGTCACGCGGCAACTCGGCGCAATCGGCGATCCGCAGGCGCGGCTCGCGAACGCGAGCGTCTATCTGGAAGCGTTCGGCCATCTCGTCGTTGCGTGGCTGTGGCTCGACGTGACGCTTGCCGCGCACGGGCACGCCGACGATTTCGACGACGGCAAGCGTGCGGCGGCCCGCTATTTCTTCAACTGGGAATTGCCGAAAGTGGATGCGCAACTCGATCTGCTCGCGAGCGTCGACACGACGACGCTCGACATGCGCGACGCGTGGTTCTGATCGTCGCTTCACCGATATTCCGGAATGCAGACGATGTCGCGGATGCCGGATCCGTCGGCTGTTGTGTATTCGCCGTGAACCGGCCGTGCGGGCGTGCCCCGCGGGATGACTCGATGCGCGGCGACGCCGCACAAGGAGAGAGACGAACATGAAAGCCCTGTTGTGTACCGCATTCGGCCCGATCGACAGCTTGCGCATCGAGGACGTGGCGATCCCCGAACCGGGCGCGGGCCAGGTCCGGGTTCAGGTGAAGGCCGCATCGCTCAATTTCCCCGACGCGCTGATCGTCCAGGGCTTGTACCAGGTGAAACCGTCGTTGCCGTTTTCGCCGGGCGCGGAATTTGCCGGCGTGATCGACGCGGTGGGCGAGGGCGTGACCGCGTGGCGGCCGGGTGATTCGGTGGTTGCGTTCACCGGGCACGGCGGGTTCGCGCAGCAGTGCGTGGCCGATGTGCACCAGATTGCCGCGCTGCCGCCGGGCATGACGTTCGAGCAGGGCGCGGCGCTCGTGCTTGCGTACGGCACGTCGCTGCACGCGTTGCAGCAGCGCGCGCGGCTGCAAGAAGGCGAGACGTTGCTCGTACTGGGCGCGGCGGGCGGCGTTGGCCTCGCCGCGATCGAGATCGCGAAGGCGCTCGGCGCGCGCGTGATCGCGGCGGCGTCGAGTGCGGACAAGCTGGCGCTGTGCCGCGATGCGGGCGCCGACGAGACGATCGACTATGCGACCGAAGACCTGCGCCGCCGCGTGGACGAGTTGACCGGCGGGCGCGGTGCGGACGTCGTCTACGATCCGGTCGGGGGCGCCTACAGCGAAGCGGCGTTGCGCGCGACCGCGTGGCGCGGCCGGTTCCTCGTGGTCGGCTTCGCGGCCGGCGAGATCCCGAAGCTCGCGCTGAACCTGGCGCTGCTCAAGGAGCGCGACATTCTGGGCGTGTTCTGGGGCGACGCGGTGCGCCGCGATCCGAAGCAGCATGTCGCGAACATGCGCGTGCTTGCCGAATGGTTCGCGGCCGGCAAGATACGACCCGCAATCACCGAGCGTGTGTCGCTGGCCGACGCGGCCGATGCGATCGCGAGGATGGCCAACCGGCAGGTGAAGGGCAAGGTGGTGATCCTGCCGGACGCGTGACCGGTTTCCCCGCGCGTGGCGTGTCGCGTTTGGGCACGCGCCGCGCGGTTGCGGTTCAGCGCTCGTGCGGGTTAGGCGATTTGCTGCAGAAGGGCCGCAACGCGCTGCCCGAGCGCCCGATGCTGATCGGCCGCGAAGTGAACGCCGTCCACCGGGCTCACCTCGATGATCGCGCCGGCATCGAGAAAGTGCGCACCGGCATCGCTTGCCACCTGTTCGTACCGCTTCGCGAGCTGCCGCGACTTCGCTGCGCCGCCCGCGAAGATCTCGCCGAGGAAGCCGACTTCGACGATCGGCGCAGGCGCCATCAGCACGAGCTTCGGTGACGTACCGGACGGACCGGCGCCGCACGCAGCGATCTCGGCAAGCAGCACGCCGGCCGACGTCGCGATGTCGGCGGGAGTGACCGAGAAGCGTGTCTTCAGATCGTTGGTCCCGAGCATCAGCACGACGACATTGATGGGCAAGTGACTTTCGAGGCACGCGCGCAGATACGACAAGCCGTTCTTGTGCCGGCCTTCGATCGGATCGTCATGCACGGTCGTGCGCGCGGGCAACCCTTCTTCGATGACCCGCCAGCTCGCGCCGAGCGTATGCGCCAGTACGCCGGTCCAGCGTTCTTCGCGTGTGAACCGTTCCAGTACGCCGGCGCGCGTCATCGGGCGTGTGCCGTGCGTGTTCGAATCGCCGTAGCAGAGCACGGTTTTCTGCGTCATCGTCATGTCCTCCGTCAGTCATTCAGTCGTTCAGTCTTTCGGCAAGCGCAGCACGTCGAGCGCATGCTGTGAGAACTCGACCCAGAACCGCTCGTTCGCGATGCCGGCCTGCAGGACCAGATGCTGCAGGCGCTTCGTGCGCGAATCCCCGTCTTCCGAAAAATCGCGTGCCTCGATCTGCAGATACAGGTCGAGCTTCTCCTGGTGCAACGCGATGCGCCGCCTGATTTCGTCCTCGAGGCCGGCCGGGCCGAGCACCGCTTCCGCACGCAGGCGCACCATCAACGCCTCGCGCAGCGGCGTCGGGTCTTCCTGTTCGGCGATCCAGCGCCGCAACTCCTTCTTGCCGGCCGGCAGGATCCGGTACGCGCGCTTGCGGCCGCGCCCCGATTCGGCCGGCAGCGATTCGACCCAGCCCGTTTCCTCGAGACGCCCCAGCTCGCGGTAGATCTGCTGGTGCGTCGCCTGCCAGAAATAGCCGATCGAGCGATCGAAGCGGTCGGCGAGTTCGGAGCCTGAACCCGGGCGTTCGGCGAGAGCGGTGAGGAGTGCGTGGGGCAGGGACATGTCGGATCGGAGGAGGCCGCGGAATGAACCGCATCTTGCCATATCGGGGCCGCAGTACAAGATGAGGGACGCGTTTGTGCAACGGGTTGCATAAACGAAAGTGGTCGACTACTATCTGTGCAACTTGTTGCATAAAAACGGAGACACCTCATGACGTCGCGTTATCCGCATCTGACGACCCCGCTCGAGCTCGGCTTCACGTCGCTCAGGAACCGAGTGCTGATGGGGTCGATGCACGTGGGCCTCGAGGAAGCGCCGAACGGCTTCGAGCGGATGGCGGCGTTCTATGCGGAGCGTGCGCGCGGCGAGGCCGGCCTGATCGTCACGGGCGGATTCGCGCCGAACGAGCGGGGCCGTCCGGCGCCCGGCGGCGCGATGCTGACGACCGAAGCGGAAGCCGAGCGTCATCGTGTCGTGACGCGCGCGGTGCACGCGGAGGGCGGCAAGATCGCGCTGCAGATCCTGCATTTCGGGCGCTACGCGTATCATCCGGCACTCGCCGCGCCGAGCGCGCTGAAGGCGCCGATCAACCCGTTCACGCCGCATGCGCTGAGCAGCGATGAAGTCGACGAGACGATCGCCGATTTCGTCCGATGTGCGGCGCTCGCGCAGCACGCGGGCTACGACGGCGTCGAGATCATGGGGTCCGAAGGCTATCTGATCAACGAATTCATCGCCGCGCGTACCAACCATCGCGACGACGCATGGGGTGGCGCCTACGAGAACCGCATCCGCTTCCCGGTCGAGATCGTGCGGCGCGTGCGCGAGCGGGTCGGCACGAACTTCATCGTCATCTACCGGCTGTCGATGCTCGATCTCGTCGAAGGCGGCTCGACGCTCGACGAAGTGATCCGGCTCGCGCAGGCGATCGAAGCGGCCGGTGCAACGATCATCAATACGGGCATCGGCTGGCACGAGGCGCGCATTCCGACCATCGCGACGAAGGTGCCGCGCGCCGCGTACGCCTGGGTCACGCGGCAGTTGATGGGCAAGGTCGGCATCCCGCTCGTCGCGACCAACCGGATCAACACGCCGGAAGTCGCGGAGCAACTGCTGGCCGACGGCTACTGCGACATGGTGTCGATGGCGCGGCCGTTCCTCGCCGATGCCGAGTTCGTCCGCAAGGCGCGGGAAGGGCGCGCGGACGAAATCAACACGTGCATCGGCTGCAACCAGGCCTGCCTCGACCATACGTTCAGCGGCAGGATCACGTCGTGCCTCGTGAATCCGCGTGCATGCCATGAAACCGAGCTCGTGATTCGCCCCGCCCAGCTGCGCAAGCGGATCGCCGTGGTCGGCGCCGGGCCGGCAGGCCTCGGCTTCGCGGTCACCGCGGCCGAGCGCGGTCATGCGGTGACGCTGTACGAAGCCGGCGCGGAGATCGGCGGCCAGTTCAATATCGCCAGGAAGGTGCCCGGCAAGGAAGAGTTCAACGAGACGCTGCGCTATTTCCGCCGGCAGATCGAACTGCGCGGCGTGACGCTCCATCTCAACACGCGTGCGACCGCCGAGATGCTGCTGCAACGCGAATTCGACGAAGTGGTGATCGCGACGGGCATCGTGCCGCGCACGCCGCCGATCGACGGTGTCGGCCATGTCAAGGCGCTCGGCTATCTCGACGTGCTGCGCGACGGCAAGGCGGTCGGCCGCAATGTTGCGATCGTCGGCGCCGGCGGGATCGGCTTCGACGTCGCGGAATATCTCGTGCATCGCGAAGGCGCCGAGCACGTCGACGCGGACCGCTTCTTCGCCGAGTGGGGTGTCGACCCGTCGTATGCGAACGCAGGCGGCTTGCGCCATGCGCGGCCCGAGCCGGCGGCGCGGCAAATCCATCTGCTGCAGCGCAAGGCGTCGAAGGTCGGCGACGGCCTCGGCAAGACCACCGGATGGATCCACCGCACGGCGCTGAAGGCGCGCGGCGTCGGGATGTCGTCGGCGGTGAGCTACCGGCGCATCGACGACGAGGGCTTCCACGTGACGATCGACGGTGTCGAGCAGACGCTGCCGGTGGACAACGTCGTGATCTGCGCGGGGCAGGAGCCGCAGCGCGAACTGGCGGAGCAACTGGAGGCCGCCGGGCGCAAGGTGCACGTGATCGGCGGCGCGTACGAAGCGGCCGAGCTCGATGCGAAGCGCGCGATTCACCAGGGCACGACGCTGGCCGCCACCCTTTGAAACTGATTCGTTTCTTTTCCGCCCGACGATACTGGAGCCTTCGATGACGAACGCACCGCTGCATCTTCAACCCGCTGTCGCGCAATCGCTCGACAAGTGGCATGCAATGATCGAGCGCAAGGATTTTGGCGCGCTGGAGTCGATCGTCCATCCGGACGCCGTGTTCCGTTCGCCGATGGCGTTCAAGCCCTATGGGCCGGCGCCCGCGCTATTGCTGGCGCTGCGCACGGTAGTCACGATTCTCCAGGATTTCACCTACTACCGGCAGTTCGTCACCGACGACGGCAAGAGCGTGGTGCTGGAGTTCAGCGCGACCATCGGCGACAAGGCGCTGAAGGGGATCGACATGATCCGCTTCGACGACGAAGGGCGGATCGTCGAATTCGAGGTCATGATCCGGCCGTTCAATGCGCTGCAGGCGCTCGGCGCCGAAATGGGCGCGCGGCTCGCGCAGCAGTTGCCGGCGTTCAAGCTCGGCGGCTGAGCGGGGCGATTGCGGGGCGGCGGGCGCCGCGCGCTTGGCGCCCGAGTTGTGCCAGCACGCGTTCGGATTCAGTTGCGCCCGCAACATTCCACCTCACGACGTGGCGGATCACACGGCGCGCTCCGCGGGGTTGAGCACGAAGTCGTATTCGAGGGTGTAGAACGGCGTGTCCATGCGCGAGCCGTCCGGCGCGATGCCGGGCGCGTGCCGCACCCAGTCGGCGACGAGCGTCGACCGTACGCCGAACACCGCATCGGAGTCGAGATAGCGGTCGCCGTCGCGGAACACGTGCGTGATCAGCGTTTCGTAGCCGCGCGCCTCGATCATGAAGTGCAGGTGCGCGGGGCGCCAAGGATGACGGCCGAGCGCGTCGAGCATCGCGCCGACGGGGCCGTCGTGCGGAATCGGATACGGCTCGGCGAGGATCGAGCGGAATGCGTAACGGCCGTCGGCATCAGTGCGCAGCCGGCCGCGCGCGCGGTGCGTGACCGAGCCGTCGTCGGCCGGAAGCTGCACGTCGTAGTGCCCGTCCTCGTCGGCTTGCCAGACTTCCAGCGACGCGTGCGCGATCGGCCGGCCGTCGATGCCGCGCACATGGCCCGACACGAAGCAGGGCTCGCCGCAGGCGCCGTTCGCGATGTCGTCGAACATCCCGAAGTCGCGGCTGCCTTCGACGTAGAACGGACCGAATACGGTCGCCTCCGTGCAGCCGGCCGGCTTCGCGTGATTCTGCGCGGTGACGAGGGTCGACAGCCCGAGCACGTCGGACAGCAGGATGAACTCCTGGCGCTTGTCGTCGGTGATGTGACCCACCGCCGTCAGGAAGCCGATCGCGGTTTGCCATTCGGCCTCGGTGAGCTTCGTCTCCCGTGCAAAGGAATGCAGATGCTGGACGAGGCTGGTCATCACCGTGTGCAACCGCTCGTCGCGACAGCCGCCCAGCGACGCGATCACGGCCTGTGTGATGGTGTCTTCGTCGAGATTGCGCATAGGGGGTGTCTCCTGATGTCGTTGGATAGCGCGTTGACGTAACATTAATTCCTCCCTGGATCGTAAAAAAGAGGGTTTGCGGGAGTTTTGTTCTCCGCCAGGTGGAAGAATCGAGCGCATGGACAAGTGGACGCAGATCGAATTTTTCGTGCAGGTGGCCGAGCTGGGCAGCCTGTCGAAGGCCGCCGAGCGGCTCGGGATGTCGAGTGCGGCGGCGAGCCGCTGCCTGAACGCGCTGGAGGAGCGGCTGGGGGCGCGGCTCGTCGAGCGCACCACGCGGCGCTTGTGGCTGACCGACGCCGGGCATGAATACCACCGGCGTTGCGTGGCAATCCTGATGGAACTGTCGGAGGCCGATGCGGCGGTCAACGAAGCGAGCGTCAATCCGGCCGGCACGCTGCGTGTGACCGCGTCGGTATCGTTCGCGTCGATGTATATCGCGCCCGCGTTGCCGGAGTTTCACCGGCGCTACCCGAACCTGAACGTGCAGATCGTCGCGGCGAACCGCTATCCGGATTTCATCGAGGCCGGCATCGACGTGGCGATCCGCACGCGCGAGCATGAGGCGGATTCGGGCATCACCGTGCGCAAGCTTGCCGAGACGCGGCGCGTGCTGGCCGCGTCGCCCGGGTACCTGGCGAAGCACGGCGCGCCGGTGACGCCCGATGCACTATGCGACCACCGGATGCTGGTCTATAACCTCGCGAACGATCCGTACGTGCTGCATTTCCGCCACGGCGCGAAGAAGCAGTCGGTCACGATCAAGAGCGTGCTCGATGCGAACGAAGGGCAGGTAATCCGCGCGGCGGCGCTTGCCGGGCTCGGCATCCTGATCCAGCCGCTCTACATCGTTCACGACGACATCGTTGCGGGGAAGCTGGTGCCGGTGCTCACCGACTGGCAACTGCCGGCGCTCACCGTCAATATCGCGTACCAGAGCCGTCGTCACCAGCCGGCGAAGATCCGCGTGTTCACCGAGTTCCTGATCGAGCGTTTCGAACGCCTCGGGCTCGCGCGCAAATGGAAGGAAGTCGGCCGTTGATTGGAGGCCGGCGCCAAGGCCGGGGCGGACTGCTTTCGCGGGCAAGCGGTCGCGATCGGCCGCAGCTGCGCGATATGTGGGCGCCGGCGTCGGTCGCGGTCGTGAAATACCAGCACGCGTTCGCGGTGCACAACCGGCCGCAGGGCGACAAGCCGTGGAGGCAGTTCTGTTTCCCCTTGCAGGCGCGACGTGCGGCCACGGCCGCGCACCCGGCCGGGACAACCTGACAAAATCCTGACGAATCAAGATGATATATTGTATCATCTGACGTTTGCGCCACCGGCGGCGCCTGGCGGCCGGGCACGGCCGCGTGCGACGCCTCCATCCGAAGATCGATACGACGTGACAAAGACCAGACACACCCCGGCGCGCGGGGAGCGGCCCCCGCCGCATCGCGCCGGAACACCGACGCCTGGCGCGTTCGCGCGGCACGCGGCTGTACGACCCTGCTGGGCTGCGCGATGGCGACCTCCGGCGCGTTGGCTGCCGAAGCGGGCGCACCCGCACCGGACGAGCGGCATGCGCTGCCGGCGATCAACGTCAGCACGCGATCCGCACCGGCCGACCCGCTGACGCAACCGCTCGAAACGGGCTCGCGGCTCGGGCTCGCGAGCCTCGACATGCCCGCGAGCGTCGAGACGGTCACGGCCGACACGATCGACGCGCGCGGCGATCGCACGGTGCTCGATGCGGTGACGCGCACCGCGGGGTTCTCGAGTGCGATGGCGCCCGGCACGGGTGGCACCGCGTCGAGCGTGCGCGGTTTCCGCGGGCAGGAATCGGTGATGACGCTGCTCGACGGCGTGCGGCTGATGCCGGCTGCCGACACGATCACGTTCCCGTTCGATACGTGGTCGGTCGAGCGCATCGAGGTGCTGCGCGGTCCGGCGTCGGTGCTGTACGGTGAAGGGGCGATCGGTGGCGTCGTGAACGTGGTGCCGAAGCGGCCGCAGCGCACGAGAGAAACGACACTGCAGGTTGGTGTCGGCCCCGACGGCGCGAAGCGCGCCGCGTTCGATACGACGGGCGCGCTTGGCCCGCGGCTGTCGTATCGCTTCCATGCGAGCGACGCACGCGCGAACGGTCTCGCCGAGCGGGCCGATACGCACACGACGGCCGTCGGCGGCGCGCTGAAGTTCGACGTGAGCCCGAAGCTCACGCTGACGCTCGACTTCGACTATGGCCGCCAGATGCCGGCGACCTACTACGGCGTGCCGGCGCCGAACGGCGTGCTCGATCCGTCGCTGCGCAAGGTCAACTACAACGTCGGCGATGCGTCGATTTCCTATTACGACCAGTGGACGCGCCTGTCGGCCAGCTACCGGCCGGCGGCCGGCGTGACGATCGACAATCAGCTCTACTACCTGACGTCGAATCGCCAGTGGCGCAATGCCGAATCGTATGCGCTCGATGCCGCGACGGGCCTCGTCACCCGAAGCGACTATCTCGACATCGGCCACCATCAGCGGCAGATCGGCGATCGGCTGAGCGCGCGCTTCGACGGTACGCTGTTCGGCCGCGCGAACCGCTTCGTCGTCGGCACGGAATTCAGCCAGATCACGTTCAGCGGGACCAACAATTCGCCGTACGGCGGCGAATCGACGGTGCCCGCGCACGGCTTCGATCCCGGCGTGTTCACAAGCCCCGACCCGACGGTGCCGCAGTTCAGCACGCGGGCGCGGCAGGCCGCTGTGTTCGCCGAGAACCGGCTCGAAGTGCTGCCGCGGCTCGCGTGGGTGAGCGGCCTGCGCTACGACCATATCGCGTTCAGCCGCGAGCAGGCGGCAACCGGCGCCGGCTTCGACAAGCGCTTCGCGAACGTCGGCTGGCGCACGGGCTTCGTGTTCGAGGTCGCGCCGACGCTCAGCGCGTATGCGCAGTACACGACGGGCGCGGAGGGCCTCGGCTCGCTCGTGACGCTGTCCGCGTCGCAGGCGAACTACCGGCTCGCGACCGGCGAACAGTGGGAAGCCGGCGTCAAGCAGACGCTGCTCGACGGCCATGCATACTGGACGTTCGCCGTGTACGACATCACGAAGCGCAACCTGCTGAGCACCGACCCGTTCAATCCCGCGCTGCGCCAGCAGGTCGGCCGGCAATCGTCGCGCGGCATCGAGCTGACGGGCGGCGCGCGGCTGCCGCACGGCTGGACAGTCGATGCGAACGTCGCGCTGCTGCGCGCGCGCTATGACGCGTTCAACCAGAAGGTCGGCAGCGCGACGGTGTCGCGCGCCGGCAATGCGCCGGCCAACGTGCCGCAGCAGACGGCGAACCTGTGGCTCGGCTGGGCGTTTGCCGAGCGCTGGCAGGCGAACGCGGGCGTGCGCTACGTCGGCGGGACCTATGGCGACGACGCGAACCGCGTGCAGGTGCCGTCGTACACGGTGTTCGACGCATCGCTGCGCTGGCAGCCCACGTCGCGCACCGAGCTGGCGCTGACCTTGCGCAACCTCGCAAACCGAGCGTATGCGGTGACGACGTCGAACGGCGGCGAGCAATGGCTGCTCGGCCCGTCGCGCTCGGCGGAGCTCGTCGCGACGATGCGCTTCTGATGCGGCGCGGCGAGCCTCCCGTGAAGCACATGCTCGACATCGAACGCGTGAGCTGGTCTCCCGGCGGGGCGATCACCGTGCTCGATTCGGTGACGCTGAGCGTGGCCGAAGGCGAGTTCGTCGGGCTGGTCGGCCCGAACGGCAGCGGCAAGACGAGCCTGCTGCGCTGCGTGTTCCGTTACGCGCGGCCCGATGCCGGCCGCGTCGCGCTCGATGCGCAGGACGTGTGGCGCATGCGGCCGCGCGCGGTCGCGCAGCGCATCGCGGTGCTGCAGCAGGAGACGCCGGACGATTTCGGGCTGACGGTCGACGAACTGGTCGGCATGGGGCGCACGCCGCACCAGCGGCCGTTCGATGCGGAGACGGCGGACGATCGCCGGATCGTCGAATCCGCGCTGCACGACGTCGGCCTCGTCGAGCGCCGTGCGCAACGCTTCGCGTCGCTGTCGGGCGGCGAGAAGCAGCGCGCGCTGCTGGCCCGCGCACTCGCTCAGCAGCCCGAACTGCTGCTGCTCGACGAACCGACCAACCATCTCGACCTGCGCCATCAGCTCGAACTGCTCGCGCGCGTGCGGCGCCTCGGCATCGCGACGCTCGCCACGATTCACGATCTCAATCTCGCGGCCGCGTATTGCGACCGGCTCCACGTGCTCGCGCACGGCAGGGTCGTTGCCTCGGGCACGCCGGCCGACGTGCTGACCGAAGCGCTGCTGCGCGACGTGTTCGGTGTCGTCGCGCTCGTCGATCGCCATCCCGTCACGGGCCGCCCGCGCATCACGCCGCTTCATCCGGAATGACCGTCATGCCGATTCCTGTCTTGTTCTCCGCTGTGTCTTCTGCTTTATCGCCCGTCTTATCGCCCGTTTTCCGCCGGCTGGTTGCCGCGACGGTGCTCGGCTGCGCGGCCGCCCAGGCGGGAGCCTATCCCGTCACCGTGCGCAGCTGCGATCGCGACGTGACGTTCGAGCGCGCGCCGACGCGTGCCGTGAGCAACGACGTGAACCTGACCGAAATGATGCTCGTGCTCGGCCTGAAGAACCGGCTCGTCGGCTACACCGGGATCGGCGGCTGGAAGACGGGCACTGCGCGCGTGCGCGATGCGCTGCGCGGCGTGCCCGAGCTGGCGAGCCAGTATCCGTCGCTCGAGGTGCTGGCGGCCGCGCGCGCGGACTTCTATCTCGCGGGCTGGAACTACGGTATGCATGTCGGCGGCCCGGTGACGCCCGCGACGCTCGCGCCGTTCGGCATCCGGTCGTACGAGCTGACCGAATCGTGCTCGCACGTGATGAAGCAGGCGGCCGCGTCGTTCGACGACGTGTTCCGCGACCTGAACAATCTCGGCCGGATCTTCGGCGTCGACGCGCGCGCCGCGCAGGTCGTCGCGGCGATGCGCACGCGTCTCGCGGCGGTGTCACGTGCGATCGGGCATCCGGAGCCGCTGCGCGTGTTCGTCTACGACAGCGGCACCGACAAACCGATGACGGCCGGCGGGCTCGCGATGCCGACCGCGCTGCTGGCGGCGGCCGGGGCGCGCAACGTGATGGCCGACCTGCCGCGCAGCTGGACGCAGGTGAGCTGGGAAAGCGTGGTCGCGCGCGATCCGCAGGTGATCGTGATCGTCGACTATTCGGCCGTGACGGCCGCGCAGAAGCAGCAGTTCCTGCTGAGCCAGCCGTCGCTCGCGCGCGTGGCCGCGATTCGCGACCGGCGCTTCATCGTGATTCCGTACGATGCGGCGACGCCGGGCCCCGAGAACGTCGCGGCCGTCGAGACGCTCGCCCGCGCGCTGTATCCGGCCGCGTTCGCCGGGCCGGCGCGATGAGCGTGCACGTGCGTGCATCGCGGCCCGCCATGCGCGTGGTGCTGCCGGCGCTGGCGCTGCTGTTGATCGTGTCGATCGTCGCGTCGGCCGCGTTCGGGCCGGCGCCGATCGCGATGCCGGCTGCGGTGCGGATCGTCGCCGTGCACATCGTGTCGGCGTTCGGCGACGCCGGCGCATTTGCGGCGGGGGCGGGCGACGACAGCATCGTCTGGTTGATCCGGATGCCGCGCGCGCTGCTGGCCGCGATCGTCGGCGCGACGCTGGCGGCGGTCGGCGTTGCGCTGCAGGCAGCGACCGCGAACCGCCCGCCGATCCGCACCTGCTCGGCGTGAGCGCGGGCGCGATGCTCGGCGCTGTCGCGGTCACGGTGATGGCCGGCGCGGCATTCGGCCCGTTCACGCTGTCGGCTGCCGCGTTTGCGGGCGCACTCGCGGCGACCGCGTGCGTCATCGCGCTCGCTTACCGGCGCGGCCGGCTCGAGTCGGACCGGTTGTTGCTCGCGGGCGTCTCGGTGTCGTTCATGATGGCCGCGTTCGGCAACCTGCTGCTGTATCTGGGCGACCAGCGCGCCGCGTCGTCGGTGCTGTTCTGGATGCTCGGCGGCGTCGGGCTCGCGCGCTGGGATCTGCTGCCGGTGCCGGCCATCTGCGCGGCGTTCGCCGGCGGCGCGTTGTACGCGCGCCGGCGCGAACTGAATGCGCTGATGTCGGGCGATGTTGCCGCGGCCGCGCTCGGCGTGCCGAGCGCGCGGATGCGGCGCGAGGTGTTCGTCGTCGCGTCGTTCGCGACGGGCGCGATGGTGGCGGTGAGCGGGGCGATCGGCTTCGTCGGGCTCGTGACGCCGCATCTGTGCCGCCGCGTCGTCGGTGCCGAGCATGGCCGGCTGCTGCCGGTGGCCGCGTTGACCGGTGCGATCCTGCTCGTCTGGGCCGATGTGGCCGCCCGCACGCTCGCGGCGCCGGAGGATCTGCCGATCGGCATCGTGACCGCGATGTTCGGCAGCCTGTTCTTCGTTGCACTGCTGCGCCGCCGCTGAGCGGCGCGCAGGTCAGGCGAGGGCGGCCGGGGCGCCTCCCGCCGCGCGCCTCATTGCCGCGGGATGGCCATGCCGGTGCTGCCGCCGAACGCGCCGGCGTGCGTGAGGGCATCCGGCAAGTCGAACAGGTTGTCCGGCAGCGACAGCGCGGGCAGCGTGATCACGAAGCGTGCGCCGCCGAGCGGTGAATCCTCGAGCCGCACGTCGCCGCCATGCACCTGCGCGACGCGCCGCACGATCGCGAGCCCGAGCCCGAAGCCGCCGGTCTGCCGATCGCGGCTGGAGTCGAGCCGCTGAAACGGCTCGAACACGCGGGCGCGTTCGGCGGCCGGAATGCCGGGGCCATCGTCGTCGACGCTCAGCACGAGCGCGCCCGACGCGTTGCGCTCGGCGGCGAGCAGCACCGTGCGCGATGCGTAGCGCGCGCCGTTGCGGATCAGGTTCAGCAATGCGCGGGCGACCAGCTTCGGGTCGCATACGTGGGTCGCGGGCGCGCCGAGCGCCGACACGTCGAGCGTGACGCCGCGATCGGCGACGTCGTTCGCGACGTTGCCGGCGACGCTGTCGAGCAGCGCATCGACGACGACTTCCATCGGCGCGAGCTGGCTCGCGCCCTGTTCGAGCCGGCCGATCGTGAGCAGCTCGGTGACGAGCTCGTCGAGTTCGCGCACGTCGCGCCGCAGCGCATCGCGGCGTTCGCGCATCCGTCCCGTTTCGTCAGCTTCCGCGAGCAGCGCGAGCCCGAATTCGAGCCGTGCGAGCGGCGTCTTCAGCTCGTGCGAGATGCCGTGCATCATTTCGCGCTGCTGCTTGATCGATGCCTCGATGCGCTCGGCCATGTCGTTGAACTGTTGCGACAGTTCGTAGATGTTCGACTTGCCGGACAGCTTCACGCGCGTCGACAGCGTACCGGCGCCGAATGCGCGTGCGGCTTCCTGCAGCCTGCGCAGGTCGCGCCAGTGATAGTGAACCCACAGCACCACCGCGAACAGCGCGCTGAGCGCGAGCAGCATGTATGCATAGATCTTGATGTCGAGGCTGAATATTTCGATCGGCCGCGCATGCAGCACCGAACCATCCGCGAGCGGCATGTAGTAATCCTTGCGGTCGTAGCTGATCGCGATCCGGCCGGCGTCGAGATCGCGCAGCGGCTCGCCGCTCAATTGCGCGCGGGCGGTGGCCATCGGCATGAAGTCGAATCGTTCGTTGCCGTGTTTCGCGAGCTCGCGCAGCGCGAACTTGCGCTGCTCGCCCGGGTGGCGTTCGAGGTAATCGTTGAGCACGAACGCGTAGGTCGTCAACGATTCCCGCTCCGCCTGCGCGCTGCGATCGTAAAAAATCCGGTCGAACGACAGCTGGACGAAGATGATCGACGAAGCGACGAACAGGATCACGACGAGGTAAAGCCGAATCAACGGGCGGAGCATTTATTCGTCCCACGCGGAAGGGCTGAACAGGTAGCCGCGGCCCCAGATCGTCTTGATCTTGTGCGGCTCCGACGACGCATCCTCGAAGCGGCGGCGCAGCTTCGAGATGCCGGAATCGACCGAGCGGTCGAGACCGTCGAACTCGATCCCGCGCAGCTGCTTCAGGATATCGTCGCGGCTCAGCACGGTGCCGGCCGCGCGGGCGAGGATCAGCAGCAGGTTGAATTCGGCTGTCTTCAGGTCGACCGGCTCGCCGCGCCACGTGACGGTGCGGTTCGGCGGCGAGATCGCCAGTTCGCCGAACACGAGCGCTTCGGGCGCGGCCACCGGCGCTTCCGCGGCGGCCCGCTGCGCACGGCGCAGCAGCGCGCGGGCGCGGGCGACCAGCACGCGCGGTTCGATCGGCTTCGTCACGTAGTCGTCGGCGCCTGTCTCCAGGCCCGCGACCTGGTCGTAGACGTCCAGGCGCGCGGTCAGGATCAGCACGGGGACGTTGGTGAACGCACGGATGCGCCGGCAGACTTCCATGCCGTCGAGGTTCGGCAGCATCAGGTCGAGTATCACGAGGGCCGGCTGGTGCTCGCGCACCGCGGCGACGGCGAGGTCGCCGCGTCGCACGACCGTCACCGCGAATTCATAGCCGTCGAGGTACTCGCGGACGAGCTGGGCCAGGCGGTCGTCGTCTTCGATCAGCAGTACACGGTATTTGAGTGGGTCTTCGTTCATGGTCTCCTCGGGGCGCACGCGCGAACTCACGCCCTGGCAAGCCGGTGCGTGGCGCGGCACGCGAATTCTATCCGGTGCACCGAAGGCCGGGGGAGCGGGGCGACAATCTCGAACAATCGAACACAATTGGGCACAGATTCCCCGAATATTCAGGACAGTTGCGGCGCAGGGCGGCACCTAGACTGCGGGCTCCGTCACTCTTATCTCAATATTGTGCGCCCAATACTCCGCCGCTACCGCTATTGCATGCCGCTCGCCGGCCTGACCCTCGCCGCCGCCGCCCACGCGGAAAACCAGTATTCGCTGTCGCTCGGTGGCGGTTTCGCGCCGCGCTACCCGGGCAGCAACCAGTATCGCGGCGTCGCCGCACCGGGTTTCGCTGCGAAGTTCGGCAATGGCTTCTTCATCGACAGTACCCAGGGCGCGGGCTACCGGCTGGACCTGCCGCACGGCGCGTTCGTGTCGGCGGCCGTGAGCTACGACGCGGGTCGAGCCGACGAGAACCGCTTCGACATGCCGGGCTCCGACTACCTGAAGGGCATGGGCCGGGTTCCGGGCTCGGTGCTGGTGGGCGTGCGCGCGGGCGTGACGCTGTTCAACGCGGCGGAACTGAGCGTCACGATCGACTCACCCGTGACGCACACGTCGCGCGGCGTGTCGGGGCACATGGATCTCGCGGTGCCGGTGTTCAAGACCGCGCAGCACGAGATCATCGTGACGGGCACCGTGCATGCGGGCTCGGGGCGCTACACGCAGACGTTCTACGGCGTGACCGATGCGCAGTCGATGACGAGCCGGTTCCGGCCGTATTCGACGAGCGGCGGGATCGACAGCGCGTCGATGGCGGTCGCGTGGAACTGGACGCTGTCGCAGCACTGGTCGGTGCTCGCGACCGGTGGCGTGACGCGGCTGCTCGGTCGCTACGGCGACAGCCCGATCGTCCAGTCGCGCAGCAACTACTACGCCATCGCGGGCGCGACCTACAAGTTCTGAGCGAGTCGTCGCGGCACGCATCGTGTGGCGCAGCCGGCCTGCAGGTGCCTTCGCGCCGCGCGGCGTGCGGTAACATGCAGGCGGCTTCGGCGGCAGGCCGAACCCGCGGCCGGGGGCACGCAGAATCGCGTGGCCCGGGTGCGCGGACCGAACATGCATGCAACGCCCGGTCGGCGGGAACCCCGCACAGGTTCCACGGGGCGCAACAGGGAGAATCCGATGAAGAAGACGATCGCGATGATGATGGCACTGGTTGCGGGCGCAACGTTTGCGGGGTGCACGGACATGAAAACGAAGAACGCGACCGCGGGCGGCATGGTGATGAATGGCGAGCCGGCACGCACGTCGCAGGCCTGCAAGGCAGACGCGGGGCCGGATGACGCGCTGGTCGGCAAGACCGAGGCCGATGCGGCGGCGCAACTGGACGGCTGCCTGTGGCGCGTGCTCGAGCGCGACGGCAAGTCATTGCCGGGCACCATGGATTACCGGCAGGAACGTCGCAATCTCGGCATTCGCGACGGCAAGGTGATCTGGGTGCGGCGCGGGTGAGCGGTGTGGCCGGTGGCGGCGTGCGTGCGGGTACGCGCGTGAATGTCGTCGGCATGTGTGCGGCGCCCGGCATTGACGAGTCTGCACGGAGCTCGACGCCGTCCAGGGCAGGTGCCCGCGCGCTGACACGGGCGGCGCTGGTCGTGCTCGGCGTGCTGGCCGGATGCGGACGACATGACGACGCAGCGTCGTCGGCGCGTCGCACCGTTTGCATCACCGGCTATAACGAGTACACCCGCAAGCTTCACGAGTTCTGGCTCGACAACGAACACCGGTCCGGATGCTTCGGCAATCCTTCTGCACGGGAGGCAGGCGAGGCCTTCGGCGGTGGGGGCGGGTTCGCCTGCGGCTGCCAGGTGACGCCGGGGCAAGCGGCGAAGCTCGCGTGGGTGTTCGCGCAACCGCTGGACGAGATCGAGCGCGGCGTCGCGGCGGAGCACAAGACGATCGACGTGACGATTCCGCAGCCGGAATCGTCGACGTCGCGCTATCTGCGCGTGTATTTCAGGATGAACGGCACGGCCGAGCTGCAATGGGTGGACGACATGAACGCGCCCAAGCTGCCGCCGACCGTGGCGCAATGATCGCCACGCGACGCGTGCGATCGGCGGTGCGCTACTTCGAGATGTACCACAGCGCATCCGCGCTCGCGCGCGAAGGCTGAGCGGCTGCAGCCGGCACCTGGGCCGGCGCGGGCGGCGGCGTGTTCGACGTGATCGCGGTCGGCAGCGTGGCCGGAATGTTCGCGGTCGACGGCGAGGCCGCCGTGGTTCCCGACGTCGACGGCGTATTCACGTACCACAGCGCATCGGCCGACGCCGTGCGTTTTGCCGCTGTCGCGGTCGTTGCCGTCGGATTGGCGGCTGCATTCGTCGCCGTGTTCGCCGGCTTTTTCGATCCGGCGGCCGGAGCCGCGCCCCCCGTCCCGGCCTGCGCCGTCATGCCGGCGCCATTGCCCGCGCTACGCTGCGCGCGCGCCTCGAACGGCCCGAGCTGGAAGATTAACGTTTGCGCGGGGCGCGTCAGGACGGCATACGGAAACTGCAGCTCCCACGACATCAGCACGCGCCCGGACGACGTCTCGGTGAAGATCGCCGGCACGTGCTTCATGTCGCTGAACTGCACGTAGATCCGTGCGCCGTCGTCGAAGACCTGGGTCGGCTTTGCCTGGTCCGCGCCGGTGACCGTCCATCCGAAGTTGTACGAGCCGGCCGGGCCGGCGGGGCCGCCCTGCGGCGGAGGCGGCGGCGGGGCCGACGAAATCGTGCGCGGACGCGTGACCTGCTGCGGGGCGGACACGCTCAGGCTGGCGAACGGGTTGTACGCCTCGGCCTGTTGCGGCGGCGTAAAGGACGGTGGAAGGATGGGCATGGGAGTATCCGGCGAATCCGGCATGGTCCGGATTGCATCATAGACCTTGCGCGCATACGCGAGGCGCTTGTCGGGCGATGCGGAGTTGTACGCGCCGATCGCGTTCCAGTTGGCGCCGAGCTGGCGAATGTTCTGCGACAGGATCCACGCGCCGACATACGCGTTCGTGCAGGCATCGAACAGGCTTTCCCGCGTGATGCCTTCGCGCGCGAGCGTCGGCAGCCAGGTGCTGTTGATCTGCATCAGGCCGATGTCGACCGTGCCGTTCGTGTTGGTGTTGACGGCGCGCGGATTCATGCCCGATTCGACCTGCGCGATGCCGCGCATCAGGCTTACGCTCACGTGCTGGAATGCGGCCGCGTCGTCGAGGCAATCGGCCCGCGCAACACCGTGCAGCGCGTACGACATCGCAATCGTCGCGGCGATTTTCAGCGTAGCTCGGCTGATCGAACGGGTTGTATGACGCGGCATGGCAGGATGGGGCGGAATCCGTCCGCCCGATGCAAGGAAATTACGCAGACGCGAAGTGTGCCATAGCGGGCAGGCAAATGGCGCGCGTCAAACTTTCCTTTGCATTTCCCCATGCGTTCGCTACGCATTTTTATCGCGTCCGATCACGGGGTTCGGCGACGCATTATCGGTAAAAATGGCCGGATTTTCGCGCGAATGCCGGGGTAGTGGCGGCGCCGGAATAATGACGCGCTGCGTCATTCGCATGGGGAAATCGGTGCTGAATCAAACCGGACGGAAATCGGGCGGCAGGCGGGTTGAAAAAGGTGAAGAAAAGGCCGTTCGAAAGCATCGGCAGCCGAAGCCGCCGTTTCGGTGAAAGCGGATTCCACCGGCCGCGCGGCGCGCAGCCGGCCGTGTTGTATCAGAAGCGGTGACGCAGGCCGAGGTTGACCATCGTCTGCGAGCTCGTGCCCGCATAGCCGTACGAACCGATCGACGCCTGCGCGGCCATCGAGCCGCCGTTGCCGTCGCCGGTCTGGCCGCTTGCGTGCTGGTACGCGGCGCTCACGTAAACGTCGGTGCGCTTCGACAGGTTGTAGTCCGCGCCGGCCGATACCTGGTGATAAGTGGCCGACGTGTCGCCGCCCGAGCGCGTGTAGCTGTAGCCGACGCCGACCAGCAGCGCATTGGTCGCCTGGTAGTTCACGAAGCCTTGCCCCGTGTTGTAGTGCTCGTTCGAGCCGAACACCGAGCTGCCATCGCGGCGGTACTGCGCGTTGCTGTAGCCGAGGCCGACCGTGAACGGGCCGGCGACGTACTGGCCCGCGACGCGCGCGATGCCGATCGAATGCGCGCTCGCATAGCCGCTGTTGACCGGGCCGTCGAACGTGCCGTCCGACGAGCTGGTCCAGCCGCTGCGCTGCGTGTTCGACGCGGGGCTGTTGGTCGTGTGGAAGTAGCCGCCCGCGACGCTGAACGGGCCGTTGTTGTACGACACGGCGGCCGAATACGAATTCGCGGCGCCGGTGCTGCCGGCGATGCCGCCGAACGAGTACATCGCCGAGAACTGCAGGCCCGAATAGACGGCCGACGTGTACTTCACCGCGTTGTCGACGCGGAAGCTGTTGTCGTAGTTGTCGACGTCGCCCGCCGTCGCGAACACGCTGCCGAGATAGTTGTCGGCGGTGATGCCCTGCACGAGATCGACGAGCGGATCGTACTGGCGGCCGAACGTGAGCGTGCCGTAGCGGTCGCTCGTCAGGCCGACGAACGCCTGCCGGCCGAACATGCGGCCGCCCTGGCCCATCCGGCCGTTGCTCGGGTCGAAGCCGTTCTCGAGCTGGAACAGCGCCTTCAGCCCGCCGCCGAGATCCTCGGTGCCTTTCACGCCCCAGCGGCTGCCGGCCAGGTTGCCCGCGCTGCTGTTGCCGAGCATCCACGCGTTGTCCTTGCCCTGTGCATGGTTCACGTAGGTGATCGACGTGTCGATCACGCCATACAGCGTGACGCTCGACTGCGCATGCGCGGCGGGTATCGCCGCGAATGACGCGACGGAAATCAGCGAGAGGGTCGTGCGTTTCATGTCATCTCCTTGCGCATTGGCTTGTGTTCGTGATCCGGAATGGCAGGAGACTACCGAGCCCGATTAAAACGGCAAAAATGAAATTCTCTTTTGTGGCCTGACGCAGACAGGGATGTCCTCCGATTGCCGCGATCGGGGGATTTGAATTGTTGAAAATTGCGTATCAATCGATTGGCATTTCGCGATTTCGCCATTTGCGGCTTGCATATCCCGCGATAATTTCGCGCAATCCAGGGCGGAATTGAGGCGGCCGGGAAATTGTTATCGATCCGTCAAATAACTATTTAATGGATCGAATTGGCCGGGGTGTAATGAATGTGTTAATTACGCGGCGCGCGCGTCCGGCGACGGCCTCGCGGCGGGTGACCGGTGCCTCATCGCTGGCGCTGCATGTAGGGAACGCCGTGCGGGTGCCACGCCGGCGCGACCGACAGCGCCACGCTGCCCGCCGGCGCACGCCAGCCACCATCGCGCACCGAAACGCCGGTCGCCGACCTGGTTTTGTATATAATAATCATTCTCATTTACAAAATCGTTGACGCCTGCGCACTCCGGAACCCGGCCATGTCTGCTGACAAGCTGTCTCTCCATCGAGAAATCGACGCCCTTTATACCGGCCACCACGCGTGGCTGCGCGGCTGGTTGAGCCGGAAGCTCGGTTGCGCGCACCGCGCGGCCGATCTCGCGCATGACACGTTCATGCGCCTGCTTGCGCGTGACGAGCCGATCGGTGCCCACGAGCCGCGCGCGTTCCTGACGACGGTCGCGCAGCGCGTGCTGAGCAACCACTGGCGGCGCGAGCAGATCGAGCGCGCGTATCTCGATGCACTCGCGCTGCGCCCCGAAGCGCATGCGCCGTCGCCGGAGGAGCGGGCCGTCGTGCTCGAGACGCTGCTCGAAATCGACCGGTTGCTCGACGGCCTGCCGCTCGCCGCGAAGCGGGCGTTCCTGCTCGCGCAGCTCGACGGGCTCACGCAGGCCGAGATCGCGCGCGAACTCGGCGTGTCGCTGGCGACGGTGAAGCGCTATCTCGTGAAGGCCGGCACGCAGTGCTTCTTCGCGATGGCGGCCTGACCGATGGCTGCCCCGGGAGCGCCGGCGGTGCCGCCGCAGGTGGCGCGGCGCGCGGTGGAATGGTGGGTCGACCGGCAGGCCGGCCGCACCGACGAAGCGTTCGACGCCGCGCTCGCGCGCTGGCGCGCCGAGGATCCGGCGCACGACGCGGCATGGCGCCATATCGAAGCGATGCAGCGCAGGTTCGGCGGGCTCGCGGCCGGGCTCGACCCGCAGGCCACGCAGGCGGCGCTGCTGCCGCCGCGTGCGGGCCGCCGCCGCGCGGCCGTGAAGACTTTGGCCGTGCTGCTGTGCGCGGGCGGTGCCGCATGGATGGCCGAACCCGCGCGGCGCGCCGCGATCTGGCCGGCGGACCTGCGCACGGCGGTCGGCGAGCGGCGCACGGTGACGCTCGCGGATCGCACGGTGGTCGTGCTCGATACCGACACGGCGCTCGACGTGCGCTTCGACGATGCGACGCGCGGCCTGCGCCTGTTGCGCGGCACGATCATGGTGACGAGCGGCCACGACGATCGCGTGCCCGCGCGGCCGCTGGTCGTCGCGACGGCACAGGGTGAACTGCGGCCGCTCGGCACGCGCTTCGCGGTGCGGCAGCGCGACGGCGCGACCCGCGTCGAGGTGTTCGCCGGTGCCGTGCGCGTGCAGCCCGACGATGCGACGGCCGACGCGCGCGTGATCGCGGCCGGAGAGGGCGCGGATTTCACGCGCGACGCGATCGACGCGCCGGCGCCGCTCGATGCGTATGCGTCCGCGTGGACGGGCGGCATGCTCGTCGCGTCGCGGATGCGGCTGGCCGACCTCGTCGCCGAGCTCGACCGCTATCGCCGCGGCAGCCTGCGCTGCGACGCGGCCGTGGCCGACCTGCGCGTGTCGGGCACCTATCCGCTCGACGATCCCGCGCGCGTGCTCGACACGCTGAAGGCGACGTTGCCGATCGACGTTCACTACCTGACGCGCTACTGGGCGACGGTCGTGCCGGCCCGTTCGTGAGCGTATTTAAAAAAATTCTGCCGACCTGAGCTGTTTCTCGATGTTCACGTGACATGGGTAATGAAAGCAGCACTGGCCCATCGTCCACCGACCTCCCGATCATGGTTTCCATCCGTCTCACGTATCGGCGCCGTCCGGCGCCCGCCCGACATCTGCCGCGCGCGTCGCGCCCGGCTGCATCCGCCGCACCTGCCGCGAAGGGGCGCCTCGCGCGCCGGCTGGCCGGCGCGGTCCTGATGTCGGCGCTGCTGCCGCTGCCCGCGCTGGCCGACACCGACACCGATGCGGCGCCGGCCGCGCAGCGCGCGGCGCGTCGTGCGTTCGACATTCCGGCCGGGCCGCTCGAAGCGGCGCTGAACCGGTTCGGTCGCGATGCAGGCATCCTGCTCGCGTTTCCCGCCGAATTGACGGCCGGCCTGACGAGCGGCGGCGTGCAGGGGCGCTTCGACGTCGACGGCGCGCTCGACCGCCTGCTCGCCGGCACGGGGCTCGTCGCGTTGCGCCAGCCGGCTGGCGGTTACACGCTGAAGCGCGCGGACGGTTCAGTCGCGCGGCCCACGGCGGCCGGCGTTGCGGCGGGCGCCGAGTTGCCCGCGATCGATGTGCGCACCAGCGCGCTGCGCGCCGAGAGCTATCGCGCGCCGAAGGAAGCGGGCGTGCTGCGTTCCGAGATCCCGTTGCTCGATACCGCGCAGGCCGTCAACATCGTGCCCGCGCAGGTACTGCGCGACCAGCGCCCGCGCAATCTCGACGACGCGCTCGGCAACGTCAGCGGCATCACGCAGGGCAACACGCTCGCGGGCACGCAGGACACGATCATGAAGCGCGGCTTCGGCGGCAACCGCGACGGCTCGATCATGCAGAACGGGATGCCGCTCGTGCAGGGGCGCGCGTTCAACGCGGCGGTCGACAGCGTCGAGGTGCTGAAGGGGCCGACGTCGCTGCTGTACGGGCTGATGGACCCGGGCGGCGTGGTCAACGTCGTCACTAAACAGCCGCAGCTCAAGCGCTACAACGCGATCTCGCTCGGCGCGTCGACGTTCGGGCACGGCAAGAACGGCGGCAGCGCGACCTTCGATTCGACCGGGCCGGTCGGTGATTCGCGGCTCGCGTACCGGCTGATCGTCGATCAGTCGAACGAGCAGTACTGGCGCAACTTCGGCGAATACCGGCAGACCTTCGTCGCGCCGTCGCTCGCGTGGTATGGCCGCGATACGCAGGTCGCGGTGTCGTACCAGTACCGCAAATTCCATACGCCGTTCGATCGCGGCACCGCGCTCGACCCGCGCACCAACGCGCCGCTCGACATTCCCGCGCGGCGGCGCATCGACGAGCCGTTCAACAACATGGACGGCGAATCGCACCTCGCGCAGCTGAGCGTCGATCACCAGTTCAACGCGGACTGGAGCGCACATTTCGGCTACAGCTACAACCGCGAGACCTACGACGCGAACCAGTTGCGCACGACCGGCGTCGATCCGGTGAAGGGCACGATGACGCGCAGCAACGACGCGACGCACGGCTCGCTCAGCACCGACAGCTACGGGATCGGCTACGTGAACGGCAAGCTGATGCTGGGCGGGATGCAGCACGACGTGCAGGTCGGCTTCGATACCGAATACCGCCGCATCTACCGCAAGGACATGCTGCGGCAGGCCGTGAAGACGCAGTTCAGCTATCTCGATCCCGTCTACGGGCTGCTGCCGCCGTCGAGCACGGTGTCGGCGAGCGACAGCGACCAGACCGACACGCTGCACGATGCGTCCGCGTTCGTGCAAGACACGATCCACCTGACCGACAAGTGGATCGTGTCGGGCGGGTTGCGCTACATCACGTACAACCAGGTCGCGGGGCGCGGCCGGCCGTTCGTCGCGAACACCGATCTCAGTGGCTCGAAGTGGCTGCCGCGCGCGGGTGTCGTCTACAAGTGGACCGACACGTTCTCGCTGTACGGCAGCTATTCGCAATCGCTGAAGCCTTCGTCGTCGATCGCGCCGATGACGGGCTACATCATCGACGGCGCGACGCCGCCCGAGGAAGCGACCGCATGGGAAGTGGGCGGCAAGCTCGACCTGCCGGGCGGGATGACGGGCACGCTCGCGCTCTTCAACATCGACAAGAAGAACGTGCTCGTGTCGCAGTACAACGACGCGACCAAGCTGACCGACTGGCGCACGTCGGGCAAGGCGCGCTCGCGCGGGATCGAGCTCGACGTGTCGGGCAAGATCGGCGAGCGCATGAACGTGATCGCGAGCTACGCGTACATCGACGCGAAGACGACCGAGGACCCGCTGTACGCGGGCAACCAGCTGTGGAACGTCGCGCGTCACACCGCGTCGCTCGCGGCCGTCTACGACTTCGGCACGGTGGCAGGCGGCGACGACCTGCGCATCGGCGCGGACATGCGCTACGTCGGCGCGCGGCCCGGCGATTCGGCGAACAGCTTCACGCTGCCGTCGTATGTGCTCGCCGATGCGTTCGCCACGTACGACACGCGGATCGGCAAGCAGAAGCTGTCGTTCCAGCTCAACGTGAAGAACCTCTTCAATCGCACCTATTACCCGTCGAGCGCGAACCGTTACTTCGTCGCGATCGGCGATGCGCGACAGGTGTCGCTGCTCACCACGCTGCAATTCTGACCATGCAATCGCCGCGCGGCCGTCACGGCGGCGCGCGGCTTCGGAGAAGATCCAGATGAACCGGAACATGAAGACCGGCGCCGTGCGCGCCGTGGCCGCCGGTGCGCGGCGCCGCGCATTGCGCGCGATCGCGGGCTCGGTGCTCGCGATCGGCGCGGGCCTGGGCCTCGGCGCAGGGGTGGCCGCCCCCGCGTTGGCGGCCGATGCGCCGCAGGCCGTCACGCGCGTCGCGATGCTCGTGCAGTTGCGCGGCCCGAACCTGAAGGTCGACGAACGCATCGTCCAGCATCTCGGCGAACGCGGCTACGCGGTGCGCCTGATCGACGAATCGTCGACGCCCGATGCGGCGCGCGACGCCGATCTCGTCGTGATCTCGTCGACGGTGTCGTCGAAGAACGTGCGGCCCGGCTGGCGCGCGCTCGACAAGCCGCTCGTGACCTGGGAGAACGACCTGCTCGACGATCTCGCGATGACGGGCAAGCGTCACGACGTCGACTTCGGCGAAACGGGCAAGGAGCGCTACCTGTGGCTCGTCAATGCGCCGCACCCGATCTCGGCCGGGCTGCCGGCCGGCACGACGAACGTGTACGGCAAGCAGGCGCCGATGAGCTGGGGCAAGCCGGGGCTCGGCGCGATCACGATCGCGACCGTGTACGGCCAGCCCGACAAGGCCGCGATCTTCGCGTACGAGAAGGGCGCGACGATGGACTACGAAGCGCTCGCACCGGCGCGCCGCGTGATGTTCTTTCTCGACAACGACACGTTCGTGAACCTGTCGCCGGCCGGGGTCGCGCTGTTCGACGCGGCCGTCGACTGGGCGGCCGGGCGGCGCTGATCTTCACCGTCGGCGCTACGCCGACTGCCGCGCCGCCGCCTCGATCAGTTGCGCGAGCATTTGCGCCGGCTCCGACATCGTGCGCCGCGCGCGATGCACGAGCCCGATGTCGCGGTGGAACGTGTGATGCCCGAGGTCGATCGCGCGCACGCCGGCCGGCCAGCGGCGATACACGGCGGTCTGCGGGACGATCGCGATGCCGACGCCGTTTTCGATCAGCTTGACGATCGCGTCGAGCTCGTCGAGTTCGCAGGTGTCGCGCACCGCGATATGCATCTTCCTCAGAAAGCGGTCGACCTGGCGGCCGCCGAACGACGCGCGGTCGTAGCGCACGAACGGCTCGCGCGCGAGCAGCCCGGCCCAGTCCTTGCCCTTCACGCTGCGCGGCACGATCAGCCGGAACGGTTCCTGCACGAGGGTCGTCCAGTGCAGGTCGCTCTGCAGCGAGAACGGCGGCCGGATGATCGCGGCCATGTCGATCTCGCCCGCATCGACCCGGTTGACCAGTTCGATCGACAGCCCCGGTATCACGCGCGTGCGGCACGCGGGATGCCGGCGATGGAAATCGGCGAGCGCGGCCGGCAGCAGCGCGCTCTGTACCGATGCGATCGCGCCGATCGTCACGCGCACGGCGGCCGGCGAGCCGGGCGACGTCGAGCTCAGGTTCTCGTACAGGCCGATCAGCGCCTGCGCCTGGTCGAGCACGTGATGCCCCATCTCGTTGAGCCGCGCCGACCGGCCTTGCCGGTCGAACAGCGCGAAGCCGAGCTCGGCTTCGAGGCGCTGCATCTGCGCGCTGACGGCCGCCTGCGTGAGCCCGATACGATTGCCGGCCGCGGCGAACGTGCCTTCCCGGGCGACGGCGACGAGGGTTTTCAGTTCGCGGATCATTCATCGATTTCGTTTGTGAATGACGCAACTATATATTGATTTAATTTCTGCTCGACCTTGACTACCATGGTGCCGTCCTCGCGCCACGCGAGCGTTCCATCACGAGGCCATCATGAGTCTTTCCCCGTTTCACCTGGCGATTCCCGTCTACGACCTGCCGGCCGCGCGCGATTTCTACGGCCGTGTGTTCGGGCTGGCAGAAGGGCGCTCGAGCGCGCAGTGGGTCGACTTCGACTTCTACGGGCATCAGCTCGTGATTCACGAACATCCTAAGACCGCGTCGCAGGAAGGCGCGCATACGAACGCGGTGGACGGTCACGACGTGCCGGTGCCGCATTTCGGGGTCGTGCTCGACTGGCCGAGCTGGGAAGCGCTGGCCGAACGGCTGAAGTCGTTCGGCGTGACCTTCGTGATCGAGCCGTATGTGCGGTTCCAGGGGCAGGTCGGCGAACAGGCGACGATGTTCCTGTTCGACCCGTGCGGCAATGCGCTCGAGTTCAAGGCGTTTCGCGATATCGGCCAGTTGTTCGCGAAGTGACCGGCGGCGCCGTCTGCGCCGATCGACATTGGGTGCGAGAATGCGGCCTTCGGCCCGGTTGCGCGGCTACGCGCCGGCCGGCACCGCGCCGCACGACATCCGTTCGTGCGAGCCGTTCTCCAAGGAACCCGTATGGACAGTCACATCGCTCCGGTGGAGCTGAAGAAGGCCTACCGTCTCCTCAACCACGGCCCGACCGTGCTCGTGTCGGCCCGCCATGACGGCGTCGACAACGTGATGGCCGCCGCCTGGGCGTGCGCGCTGGACTTCCTGCCGCCGAAGCTGACGGTCGTGCTCGACAAGACCGCGAAGACGCGCGAGCTCGTCGAGCGCAGCGGCACGTTCGTGATCCAGGTGCCGACGGCCGCGCAGTTGCAGCTCACGCATGCGGTCGGCAGCCGCAGTCTCGCGGAGCGCCCCGACAAGCTGCGCGAAGCGGGTGTCACGCTGTTCGACGTCGAAGGCCACGACCTGCCGTTCGTCGCCGGCTGTTCGGGCTGGCTGGCGTGCAGGCTGATTCCGGAGCCGCACAACCAGCAGGCGTATGACCTGTTCATCGGCGAGGTGGTCGCGGCGTGGTCCGACACGCGTGTGTTCCGCGACGGACACTGGTATTTCGAATCGGCCGATCCGGCGCTGCGCAGCCTGCACTACATCGCGGGCGGCAATTTCTATGCGATCGGCGAATCGCTGCACGTCGATCCGGACACGAAGTAAGCGTCGGGCGGCCGCCCGGTTCCGCCGATCCGGGCGCGCAGTTCACGCGCGCTTGTTCAGTTCCGTCAGCATCGCTTCGGCGAATGCCTGCGCGACGCGCGGCAGCGTACGGCCGCGTTTCGTGATGAGTGCGATCGGCCGCACGAACGCCGGGTCGTCGATCGGCTTCGCGACCAGTTCGGGCTCGGCGCGCACCTCGCGCGCGGTTGCCGGCAGGATCGTCACGCCGAGCCCGCCGCGCACCATCGCGACGGCCGTCATCATGTAGGTCGGCTCGCATGCGATGTCGGGCGTGCAGCCGGCCGCGTCCAGCGCGGCATCGACGACGCTTCGCACGCTCGTGCCCCGTGCGGTGAGCACGAGCGGCACGGCTGCGACGTCCGCAGTGGTCAAGCGGCGCTTGCGCGCGAGCGGATGATCCTTCGGGCACACGGCGACGAGCCGGTCGGCGCCCGCATACAGCACCTCCAGCGACGCATCGAAGGTGTCGCCACCGGTCAAGCCGAGATCGGCTTCCTCGTTGCGCACGAGCGCGGTGACGAGGCTCGCGACGCCGTCGCGGATCTCGAAGCCCGCGCGCGGCACCTCGCGCCGAAACGACTGGATCAGCTCGGGCAGCACGCTGGACGCGAAGGTCGGCAGGCACGCGAGCCGCACCGTGCCGCTCGCGCCGTCGCCGAGCGCACGCGCATCGCGCAGCACGCGCTCCATGTCGTCGAGCGAGCGCTGGAGCAGCGGCAGCAGCTCGCGCCCGGTCTGCGTGAGCGCGACGCTGCGGCTGTTGCGGTCAAAGAGGCGCGCGCCGACGATCTCCTCGAGCCGGCGAATCTGCACGGTCAGCGCCGGCTGCGACAGGTGCAGGCGTGCGGCCGCGCGCGTGAAGTTGCCGGCCTGCGCGACGGTGACGAACGCGCGAATGTCGCGGAGATTCAGATCCATAACGGTTCGTGATTGCTGCGATCAAATCATTTCAATTGTGCTATCGCTGCGCCGACCTTACGCTCGTCTCCAACAAAAGACAAGGTAGGAGACACGGATGCTGCCGTTACTCGGGCTTGGCACGATCGTCGTGCTGCTGGCCGCGATTCTGTCGAAGCGGATGTCGCCGCTCGTCGCGCTGATCATCGTGCCGATCGCCGCGTCGCTGATCGGCGGTTTCGGGCTGCACACCAGCAAGTTCGTCATCGACGGGCTGAAGGGGCTCGCACCCGTCGTCGGGATGTTCGTGTTCGCGATCCTCTATTTCGGGACGATCACCGACGCCGGCACGCTCGACCCGATCATCGACCGCATCCTGCGCGCGGTCGGCACGCGGCCGACGCGCATCGTGATGGGCACGACGCTGCTCGCGCTGCTGATCCACCTCGACGGTTCGGGCGCCGTCTGCTTCCTCGTGACGATTCCGGCCGTGTTGCCGCTGTACGACCGGCTGAAGATGGACCGGCGCGTGCTGGCCGCCGCGGTGTCGATGGCCGCGGGCATCAACTTCCTGCCGTGGACGGGGCCGATGATCCGCGCGTCGGCGTCGCTGCACCTGCCGGTGTCCGCGCTGTTCAATCCGCTGATTCCGGTGCAGGCGATCGGGCTCGTGTTCGTGTTCGGCGTCGCGTACTGGCTCGGGCGGCGCGAGGAGAAGCGGCTCGGCCTGTCGCGCGACGATGCGTCGATCCCGCTGCCCAAGCGCGAGCTGACGCCCGACGAGCAGGCGCTGCGCCGGCCGCACCTGTTCTGGTTCAACCTCGTGCTGACGCTCGTCGTGCTCGGCACGATGGTCGTGATGGGCGAGAAGATCCCGCCCGCGATCATGTTCATGGTCGGGCTGTGCATCGCGCTGATGGTGAACTACCCGGACGTCGACATGCAGAGGAAGCGCATCGACGCGCACGCGCGCGCCGCGCTGATGATGGCCGGCATCCTGCTCGCGGCCGGCGTATTCACCGGGATCATGCAGGGCAGCGGGATGCTGAAGGCGATGGCGCAGGCGGCGGTCGGCTTCGTGCCGCCGTCGATGGCAGGCCACATTCCGGTGGCGCTCGGCGTCGCGTCGATGCCGCTCAGCATGCTGTTCGATCCCGATTCGTTCTACTTCGGCGTGCTGCCCGTGATCGCGGAAGTGGCCGGCCAGCTCGGCGTGCCGGCCGTGCAGGTCGGGCAGGCCGCGTTGCTCGGGCAGATGACCACGGGGTTCCCGGTCAGCCCACTGACACCCGCGACGTTCCTCGTCGTCGGCCTGTGCGGCATCGAGCTGGCCGAGCACCAGAAGTTCACGTTCCCGCTGCTGTTCGGCGCCTCGATCGTGATGACGATCGCGTGCGTCGTGCTGGGCGTCTTTTGATCTTTCCCGGCGGTGACATCCGCCGGACGACGGTACGGACATGACAGCAAAGCAACCTGAACGGCGCGTGCGCATCGGCGCGGGCGCCGGCTACTCGGGCGACCGGATCGAGCCCGCGGTCGAACTGGCCGAACACGGGCAGCTCGACTATCTCGTCTTCGAATGCCTGGCCGAGCGCACGATCGCGATCGCGCAGCAGGCGCGGCGCAAGGATCCCGCGCTCGGCTACGACCCGCTGCTCGATGCGCGGATGCACGCGGTGCTGCCGGTCGCGGCACCCAAGGGCGTGCGCATCGTGTCGAACATGGGCGCGGCGAATCCGCGTGCGGCTGCGCGGCGCACCGCACGGATCGCGCAATCGCTCGGCTTCGCGAAGCTGAAGGTCGCGGCGGTCGAAGGCGACGACGTGCTCGACGTGGTGCTGCGCGGCGCATTCCGCTTCGAGGAATCGGGCGACGACGTCGCCGCGTATCGCGACCGCATCGTGTCCGCGAACGCGTACCTCGGCGCCGCGCCGATCGTCGATGCGCTCGCGGCCGGCGCGGACGTCGTGCTGACCGGGCGCGTCGCCGATCCGTCGCTGTTCGCCGCGCCGCTGATCCACGCGTTCGGCTGGCGGATGGACGACTGGGACACGCTTGGCGCCGCGACGGTCGTCGGCCACCTGCTCGAGTGCGCGGGGCAGGTGACGGGCGGCTATTTCGCCGATCCCGGCTACAAGGACGTGCCGAACCTCGCGCGGCTCGGGTTTCCGATCGGCGAAGTCGCGGCCGACGGCTCGGTCGTGATCACCAAGGTGCCGCACGCGGGCGGCCGCGTGAGCGCGGCGACCTGCAAGGAACAGCTGCTCTACGAGATTCACGACCCGGCGCGGTATCTGCAGCCCGATGTCGTCGCGGATTTCACGCAGGTCAACGTGGCCGAGGAGGCGATCGATCGCGTGCGCGTGACGGGCGGGCGCGGCACCGCGCGGCCCGACACGCTGAAGGTATCGGTGGCTTACGTCGACGGCTGGATCGGCGAAGGGCAGATTTCGTACGGCGGCCCGGGCGCGCTCGAACGTGCGCGTCTTGCGCGCGAGATCGTTCGCGAGCGGCTGGCAATGACCGGCGTCGCCGCGACCGAGTTGCGCTTCGACCTGATCGGTGTCGATTCGCTGTATGGCGATGCGACGCCGGCCGCGCGCGGGGAGCCGGCCGAGGTGCGCGTGCGGGTGGCCGGCCGTGCGGCGAGCGCCGCCGAAGCGGCGCGTATCGGCAACGAAGTCGAGACGCTCTATACGAACGGGCCGGCCGGCGGCGGCGGCGCGTTCAAGTCGACGCGCGAGGTCATCGCAGTGCAGTCGGTGCTGCTGCCGCGCGCGGCCGTGACGCCGTCGTTTTCATTCGTGGAGGCCTGATGCAACTGCGTGAACTCGCGCATGCGCGCACCGGCGACAAGGGCAATACGCTGAACGTGTCGGTCATCTGCCACGATCCGCGTCATTACGAGCATTTGCGCACGCATCTCGATGCCGACGCGGTGAAGGCGTGGCTCGCGGGCATCGTGCACGGCGACGTCGTGCGTTACGAATTGCCGGCGCTCGGCGCATTCAATTTCGTGTTGCGCGATGCGCTCGGCGGCGGTGTCACGCGCTCGCTCGCGCTCGACGCGCACGGCAAATCCGTCAGTTCGGCGCTGCTGGCGATTGAGGTGCCCGACCCGGCGTGACGGAGGTCGCCGCCGCAGGCGGGCACGCGCTTACGGAATCAGCAGTTCGCGCAGGCCGTTGGCGTGCTCGATGCGTTCGCCGGCGACGTGCAGGCGCTGATCCCGGCGATAGTCGTAGACCGCGCGCGACGCGGCGAGCTGGTCGAAATCGAGCTCGACCGCATGACGCGATTCGGCATTGCCGGCCTCGAAGATTAGGTTGCCGAACGGATCGGCCGCGAGGCTGCCGCCCGCGAACACGACGTCGTGCGAGCTGCCGCCGACGCGGTTGGCGACCACCGCGAACACCTGGTTCTCCATTGCCCGCGCCGTGGCCGACGTGCGGTGGACTGGGCGGTAAGGCTCCATGTTGCCGTCGGTGATGAGGATCAGCTCCGCGCCGAGCGCGGCGAGCGCGCGGCCGGTTTCGGGAAATTCGTTGTCGTAGCAGATCAGCAGGCCGATCCGCACGCCGCGCCATTCGATCGTCGCGAAACGGTCGCCGGGCAGCACGACGCCGCGCTCGCTCACCCACAGATGCGTCTTGCGATAGCGCAGCGCGATGCCGTCCGGCGTGACGAATACGGTCGTGTTGTAGAAGCGGCCGCCGTCGTTCTCGATCAGCCCGACCACGACTGCCACATCGCGTGCGCGCGCGGCTGCAATGACCGCGCCGACGCTCGGGCCGTCGAGCGGCTCGGCGCATTCCGCAAGATTCGACGGATCGAGGAAGCCGGTGAGCTGCGCTTCCGGAAACATCACGATGTCGGTGCCCGGTGCGCAGGTTGCGATCGCGTCGAGCGTGCGTTGCAGGTTGTAGTGCGTGTCGCCGTCGCGACCGGCGAGCTGGACGATGTCGAGCTTCAGTTTCATGGCGATGTCGGTAGCAGGGGCCCGTCGCCGGTGGCGCCGGAAGGGTGGTAAGGAGGCCCCAGTATGCGCCGAAGCGGCGGATTTCCCATCCCGCCGGCGCGTTAACCCTTCAGGGGTATTGATCTGTGGCGCCGCCGGTGCCGGCGGGCATCGACATGCGCGTCGCGAAATGCGCGTCAGGTGCCGGTCTGCGCGTTCAGGAACAGCGAGAACAGCTCCGATTGCGAGTTGATGGCGAGCTTCCCGTAGATGTTGCGGCGATGGACCTTGACCGTTTCGGCCGATATCGCCAGCTTGATTGCGACTTCCTTGTTCGAGCGGCCGCTCAGGATCAGCCGGATCACGTCGAGTTCGCGCGCGGTGAGCGGCGTGCCGAGCCGCGCCATGGCGCGCTCGAAGCCGTCCTGCGCACGGGTGCCGGCTCGCGGCGGTACCGCGGCTTCGATGGACGCCGGCTCGAACGCGAGCCGCTGCCGCATCAGCCCGGCCACCCACGGCCGGATCAGGTCGAGCAGCGCCACCTGCTCGGGGCTGAAGCGCCGCTTGCTGCCGAGCGACAGGCACAGCGTGCGTGCATCGTCGAGCACGACGTTGAACTGCACCTCGTCCTCGACGACGTTGTGCGTGAAATAGAGCGTGTAGTACTCGGTATCGCGGAAGCATTCGGGCGCGACGTCGGACAGCCGGAACAGGCCGCTCTTCGGCGCGTCGCGGTTCGCGATGTAGAACGGGTCGAGCTGGTACAGCCCCTGCACGTAGTCGCGGAACAGCGGGTCGGGGCCGCCGCCTTCGTACGGGCATTCGGCGAACACGTGCGGGCGGCCGTCGCCGAACGTGAGCGCGACCCAGCTGTCGACCGCGACGTATTCCTCGATCAGCCGGATCAGCGCCAGCCAGAAGCCCGGCTGGTCGAGCGACTCGATGAGCCGCCCGACCGAGCGGTGCCATGCGACATCCTGCAACGTGAGGTTCATGCGTGTTCCGGGGCGGGCGGGACCGGTCGGGGCGCATCGTGCCGTCGCGCCGTACGCATCGACCGGATCCGGGAATGAAGTACGAGATCGTAACGCCGGACGACGCGGATGGCGAGGCCGCGCACCGCCCCCGTCTCCTGATAAGCTATCGCGATTCCGAGAGGGAGCAGACGTCGACTCCCAGTGCCCATACCAATTCCAAGATCGATAACGATATGACCACGATGCCTTTGACGGGCCAGCCGCTCGACACGTTGATGAATCGGCTCGAAGCCGACCTCGAAGAAAGCGACTCGAGCCGCGAGAGCGACCTTGCGGCAAGACTGCGGGCCCAGCCGTTGCGTGCCGATTCGCTCGACGCGATCGCACGCCTGCACACACTCTGGATGCACGCCGGCGATCCGGCTGCGGCGCGCGCCGTGCTCGACGACGACGGCGCGGCCGTGCATGACGCGGCGCCACCCGACGCGCGGCCCGATATCCGCATGCAGCTCGCGCTGTACCGGCTGCAGGTCGCCCGGCACCTGGGCGAGAACGACGCCGTCACGCACGCGATCGGCGAGATGCACGACGTCGTGCGCACGTCTCCGACGCTCGATGCCGATCGCTTCGTCCGCGCCCGCATTCTCGATACGCTCGAATACGATCACGCGGAGCACGCGCTCGACGCGATCGAACTGCGGCATGCATTGAATGGCGCGCTTGCCGACCGGGCCGCGTTTCGCGCGTGGGACGAGGCGAACCGGCAATGCCTGCGTGCGTGGGCGCTGCGGCGGCTCGGCCGGGACGACGACGCGCGGGCGGCGGCCGAGGCCGCGGTGGCGGCCGTCGCGTCGGCAGAGCGCGGACCGGGACATCGATGCCGATGACTGGCTGCGGATCGGCCACGCGATGATCGAGATTGCGCCGCTGCAGTTCGACACGATTCGCCAGGCCGTCGAGTCGCGCATCGCCGACTGGGCACTGCCGCCGCGCCGCGAGGCCGAGGTGAGGCTCGCGCGGCTTGCTGCGCGAGCGGCATACGCGCAAGGCGATCTCGACGGTGCGCTCGCGCGTTGCGAGATGGCGCGTTACAGCCTCGAGTCGGACGGCGGGGACGATTTCATCGAATACGAGCTGCCGTGGCTGCTCGAGGCCGGCCGCTTCGACGACGCGGGGCGCCGTGCGTTCTTCCACGTGTACCAGCTCGAAAGCAGCATGCTCGACCGGGTGGGGCGGATCGTCCATGCACGCCTCGCCGAGCCGACCGACACGTCGGTCTGGTGGCCGCTGTGCGCAATGCGCGCGGCGGGTTTCGCGCCGACGCTCGAGCGGCTCGTCGAACTCGGCGCGGAACGGCCCGACGCGCTGGCCGCACGTTCGCCGACGCACGGCGAGATCTTTGCCTCGTTCGGCTCGCTCGACGGCGATGCGTTGCGTTACGCGGTGGCCGACGCCGCGCGCGAGGTCGCGCTGCGTCGCGCGCCCGGCCATCCGTGGATCGCGCGGCTCGCGGCGGTCTACGACGGCGAAACCGGCCGCATCGACGCGACGACCCAGGCCGCGCGCCTGCTCGCCGCCGCGCAGGAAGGCGAGATGCACGACAACCGCACTGCGATCATGCTGACCCTGGCGCGCATTGGCGCGCTGGGCGTCGCCGCCGCGCTCAAACTGCCGCTGCCGCCGTCGCTGCGCAGCGGCTTGTGGAGCTACGTATTCTCGGTCCAGGTCGAGGACCTGGCCGAGGAGGCGATCGATGCGCTGCCGGCCGCGGAACAGGCGCCGGTGCGTGCCGACCTTCAGCGCCTGCGGATCGCCGCCTACGAGCAGGGCCGCGCGTGCATGGAGCGCTACTTCGAGACCGGCAAAGGGCACCCGTACGACGCGTGTGCGCACCTGTATTCGATGCTCTGCAACAACCTCGCGATTCTCTACCGCGACGAGGATCGCTACGACGAGGCGCTGGTCCTGCATCGCAACGGGATTGCGGCGAGCTCGTTTGCCGAGCATTACTCCGGTGTCCGCTATGTGCTCGCCTGCCAGGGCAAGGACGACGAGATGGTCGAGGCCGCCGAGCAGCTCTGGCATTACGCAGCCGAATACGGTTTCAGCCGGCATGACCCGAACTGGTACGTGCGCGACGTCGTGCGCGCGCTGTATCGCCTCGATCGTTGCAACGAACTGCCGATCTGGCTTGAACGCCTCGTCGGCTGGCAACGGGAACACGACCAGGTCGACGGCAGCCTGCCCGACGAGGCGCTGATTGCCCGCTTGGTGTTCGCATCCCACATGGCGGCGTCGCATCCGGACCAGGCGTTGGCGCTGTACGACGCCGCGCGCGGGCAGG
Organism: Burkholderia contaminans; assembly: GCF_029633825.1. NCBI lineage: Bacteria > Pseudomonadati > Pseudomonadota > Betaproteobacteria > Burkholderiales > Burkholderiaceae > Burkholderia > Burkholderia contaminans. The sequence continues at coordinate 2,537,549 of NZ_CP090640.1, forward strand.
CCGATGCGTCGCGCGATCTGGACGTGCTGCTCCGGGCCGCCGACGCGGCATACGAACTGGGCCGCCGGTCCGATGTGAAGTATTTCTACGAGCGCGTGCTCGCCGGAAACCGGCACGCCGCCGAACCGCTCGACCTGATGGAAGACGTGATCGAGCGACGGATACGGGAGGCCGATGCGCCGGCCTCGCCGGATTCAGCGACCGCCGCGCCGAACAAGCGCTGGTGGAAGTTCTGGCAATGACGGCCGCCGATCGGCGGGCCGGCTACGCGCCACGCAACGCGCTGAACGCCGATGCGCTGAAAGCGGCGATTGCCGCGCGCAGCACCGCGCGGGGCGACGCCGACGCGGTGCGCGCGTGGCTGCTCAACCATTTCTACCGGCATGTCGTCGCGAACTTCGAGCCCGCGCGCACGATCGGCTCGCTCGACGATGCGCGGCAGGCGCTCGGCCAGGCCGCACCGCCGGCGTGGGTCGTACGGCGCTTCGGGCCCGGCGCGAAGACGATCGGCGAAGCCGACGCCGGCCGGCAGGCACCCGTCGTCTGGGTCGACCCGTCCGATCCGCGTCTCCTCGCACTCGAAACCACGCTCGTCGAGTTTCTCGAGTCGCGCAAGGGAACCGGGCTCGAAGGCAAGCTCGACCGTGTCAACTGCCCCCAGGCGCTCGCGATGTGGGAACGCGAGCATGCGGAGATGGCGTCCCGGATCGCGCGCGGCTGGCGCGAGAGCCAGCCCGATGCGCTGCGCACGTGGTGCGAAACCGCGAACGGGCGCTTTGTCGAATTCCTGCCCGACAGCCCGCTGCTGCGCGCCGAAATGGCGTTCGAGAGCTACGTGATGCGCCATTGCCTCGGCCAGTTCGCGGACCGGCAAGCGCTGGCGGGCGGCTACGGCGGGCGCTATGCGGAAGCGATCGAAGCGCGCCGGCTGCGGTTGCTGAGCTTCCGGGATGCGGGCGGCCAGCCGCACATCACGATCAGCGTCGAGGTGCGGGCGGACGGTGGCCTCGACGTCGATCAGGTCAAGGGCAAGCAGAACCGGCCGCCGGTCGAGCGCTACGTCGACGACGTGCTGGCCTGCCTCAATGCGCTGGGGACGACGGATCGCACGCCGCCCGACTGCATCGCGCTCGGTGTCGTCCATACGCCGTCGGGGTGGTGCCGGATCGAGGACGTGACGGATGCCGCGTCGCAAGCGCGCCTCGTCGCGCGCCATCCGCAATTGTTCGGGCGGCTCGCCGAGCCGACGCCGACCGTCGAGTGGCTGGTCGCCGCGCGGCAGCCTGAACTGCTGCAGGCGCGGCCGCCGCGTGCCGGTTCGGTGCGTTACGCGGTGCGCGCGACGCTGGGGCCGGCGGTGCCGTCCGCATTCAAGGACGCCGTGCCGGCAGCCTTCGCAACCGAGGACGTGCACTGGCCCGGTTACGTCGCGCCGCGTGGCGTCGGTGTCGCGCAATGACGGGGCGAAGACCATGACATTCAAGGTGATCATTGCCCTGTTCGTGCTGTGGCGTATCGTGCGCTACTTTCGCCAGCGCGGTGGGCGCTATTCGGCGTTGCCGGCCCGCAAGCACTGGGCGCTGCTGCTCGCGCATCCGTACGTGGACGCGACGGGATTCTCGGGTTTCGACGACGCGGACACGAGCCACCTGAACGATACGTCGCGCAAGTTCCTGCGTGCCCAGATGCTGCACCAGATGGAGTTGCGCACCGACGCGACGGACGACGATGCGCGCGCACATCTGGCGCGTGTGCTCGAGACGCAGTGGTTTCGCGCCGACCTGCATGCGCTGCAGCCGACCGACGACCCGCGCGCGGCGCTTGCGTTCGCCTGTGCGCGGATGGCGTTCCTCGCGCGCGTGGCGATGCTGATGGGCTGGGCCGAACGGGACACAGCCTGGCGCGTGTTGTTGCTCAACGCGCAGCGCGCCCAGGACTGTTTCGACAGTTGGGCGGATTTCGGCCACGCCTACGTCGCGGGCCGCAAGCAGTGGGTGGCCGGATTTCGCGCCGATCCGTTTGGCAAGGCGTTCGACGATGCGACGCTGCAACGCTGGCTCGCACCGGGTGACGGTGCGTGGGGGCAGGCGCCGTGGCCGGGGCTGGCGGCGTTCGATCCCGAGCCGGTCGCGCAACCGCGTTGATGCGTGGATACCGCTGGTCGTTTGCCCGGGCATCGCTTTTTATCGCTATCGACACAGACATGATTTCATCCGTTCATCCCCTGGTGCGACGCCTGGTGCTGTCCGTCGCGTGCACGGTGCCTGCGTTCGTGTTGCCGGCTGCGGCGCACGCGATCCAACCGGCTGTCGCCGACCCTGTGCTGCGCGCGTTCATCCACGACACTTACGGCAACTGGCGCGCGGACCGCAAGGGCTGGCAGGCGGATGGGGACGACGTTGTCTACGCGCCTTGCGGTTCGCTGCGTGTGGCAACGGCCGACGGCCCGCGCACCCTGCTCGCGATGTGCGGCGAGACCGAGGCGGCGGTGCAGAACGGGATGCCTGGCATGGATTCGGATGCGACGACTGGCACGATCGACCTGTACGTGCTGAAACCGGCGGCGGACGGCAAGACGCTCGAGCCGGTCATGAAGAAAACGGAGATCGCGTCGGGCGGGCGCGGCGAGCCGGGCACCGTGCGCATCGAGCGGCTCGGGCCGCACCTTTTCGGTTTCGTCATCGGCGAAAGCGACACGCGGCAAGGCTATTCTCAACGCTTCCGCGCGATCTGGCTGCCGGTCGGCAATGCGCTGGTGCTGGCGGCGGCGCGCATCGACGAGGCGCTCGACAACGCCGAGTCGACCGAATGTGCGAACGCGCGGGCCCGCTGCGAGGAACGTCGCTTCGAGATCGCGCCCGACACGACCGGCGCCGGCGACGTCTATCCGTTGACGGTCACGGAAACGGGCACGCGCGGCGACAGGGCGATCCGCGCGCGCCATACGGTGAAGTTCGACGCGGCGCGTGGCCGCTACGTCGTGCCGAAGGCATTGCGCGAAGGGTACTGATCCTTCGCGCGCAGGAACGGGCGGCGTTGCGCCGCCCGCGCATCACACGTACAGATATCGCACGAGGTGGAAGAACACCGGCGCGGCGAAGCAGATCGAGTCGACGCGATCGAGCATCCCGCCGTGGCCCGCGATCATCGAGCCCCAGTCCTTGGTGCCGAGCGAGCGCTTGACGGCCGACAGCACGAGGCCGCCGACGAAGCCCGCGATCACGATCGCGAGCGAGATGCCGAACGCCGACCCGAAGCTGAACGGCGTCACGCGATACAGCGATGCGCCGCACAGCGTGGCGAGCAGACCGCCGCCGACGAAACCCTCGATCGTCTTCGACGGCGACAGCTGCGGCGCGATCTTGCGCTTGCCGAACAGCTTGCCGACCACGTACTGCAGCACGTCGCTGATCTGCACGACGAACAGGAAGAAGAACAGCAGCAGCGCGTTCTGCCCCGCGTAGTGCGGAATGTCGAGGATCAGCACGGCCGGCGCATGGCTCAACCCGTACACGCATACCATCAGCGCCCAGTTGATCTTCGCGTTGCGGCTCAGGAATTCGCGCGTGTCCTGCGTGAGCGCCGACACGAGCGACATCGCGAAGAACAGGTGTACGGGCACGAAGATCGAATACATCCCGTACCAGTTGATCCCGAGCAGCAGGTATTGCACGGGAATCGCGATGAAGAACGCGATGAAGAGCGTCGTATGGTCGCTCGGCGTGGTGGGGGTGAGCGTGATGAATTCGCGCAGCGTCAGGTAGGACAGCACCGCGAAAACGAGATACGTGATGTTGTTGCCGAGGCCGATCGCGATGGCCATGATCGCGATCATCGCCCACCATGCGCGGATGCGCTGGTTCAGGTTGACGATGGTCGCGCTCGTGCCGCCGCTGCGTGCGCCGAGGATCGCGCCGATCACGGTCGCGACGACGAGCACGCCCGTGACGCCCGCGACCAGTTCCCAGAAAATGGTTCGCATGGTTGATATCCGGAAAGGGAAGAAGAGGGCGCCGCGTTCAGCCGGCCGGCCGCTGCGGCGGCGCGAGCGCGACGACCGCGTCGCGCATGCGGGCGAGGAACGTCGGCTTGTCCTCGTCGGCGCCGCGCTGTTCGTTCGCGCCGAAGTGCACCTTGCAGATCAGCGGCACCGGCCAGATCGCGCCCTTCGGCATGATCCGCTGCAGGTTCTCGAGATAGACGGGCGCGAGCGCCACATCCGGGAACTCGGTCGCGAGGTGGAACAGCCCGCTCTTGAACGGCTGCGGCAGGATCTCGGCGCCGCGCGTGCCTTCCGGGAAGATGATGATCGAATGGCCCTGCTTGAGCGCATCGCGCACGGGGTCGAGCGGGTCGCCGCCGGATTCGCGGTGGCGATCGATCAGCACGACGTTCAGCAGCTTCTGCGCGATGTGGCGCTTCATGTCGCTGCTGTCCCAGTAGTCGCGCGCGGCGACCGGCCGCACGACCGTGCGCACGTTGCGCGGCAGCGCGGCGAGGATCGCGAGCGTGTCGATGTGGCTCGTGTGGTTCGAGAAGTAGATCTTCTGCGTCGGGGACGGCGGCGCCTGATGCCAGACCGGATACGCGCCGGCGACGAGCCGCACGATGGACAGCAGGAAATCGCGCTGCCAGACGTTGAGGATGTTCATCGGCGCTGCGCCTCCTGCCTGCCTGCATGGCCCGCTGCTCGTGAGCGGCGGGCGGGACCCCGGAATGCCGGCGCGGCAGGATGCGCGCCGGACGGCCCTTGTTTAAATTTTTTCAAATTCGTGGCTGCCTGTCGCAGGTCCGCGATAATCGGACGATTCGCCGTCACCCGCTGTTGCGTCGCGGCGAATGCGCCGGTCGGCTGCGTGATAATCGGCTGTTGCACGAGTGCCCGTTTGCAGTTCGAATAGATCTCGCCGCGCTCGGGCCAGCGGATTATCGCGAGTTTCCGTCAAAAACGCCAGATTGGCGCCGCGCGTGCGGGCCGGGCGCGTGCTTGACGCATCGGGGCCGCTCGGCGACGATTAGGGCCGTCCATGGAAGGCCGTCCAAGGCCGTTTCGCCGCCCGGGGCATGGCGGCGGAAAATGTATCCGACTGTGCCGCACAAATAAAACGATGAGCCTCTACGCACTCAAACCCAAATTCCAGAACCGTCTGCGCCCGTTCGCGAACTCGCTCGCCGAGCGCGGCGTGACGGCCAACCAGGTCACGCTGTTCGCGGCCGGCGGCTCGATCGTCGTCGGCGCGCTCGCCGGCCTCGGCGTGTTTGCCCGCGCGCTGTTCCTGCTGATCCCGCTGTGGCTGTTCGCGCGGATGGCGCTCAACGCGATCGACGGGATGCTCGCGCGCGAGCACGGGCAGAAGAGCACGCTTGGCGCCTACCTGAACGAACTCGGCGACGTCGTGTCCGATGTCGCGCTGGTGCTGCCGTTTCTCGCGGTTCCGGCGTTCGCTCCGGCGGATGTCTGGCTGTTCGCGCTGACGGCGGTGATCGTCGAATGCGCGGGGCTGATCGGCCCGCTGGTCGGCGTGAGCCGCCGCTACGACGGCCCGTTCGGCAAGAGCGACCGTGCGCTCGCGCTCGGCGCGTTTGCGCTGTGGATCGGGCTCGGTTTCCCGGTCGGCGGCGTTGCCGCATGGTTGTGGCGGCTGCTGATCGTGCTGTCGATCGTGACCGTCGTGCGGCGCGTGCAGGCCGGCATCGCGGAAAAGGGCGGTTGAAAAAGTCGTCAGGGCAGTTGCGGTACCGGGCGCCGGAGGGCGGCGCACCAAGATTCGAATAACGAAACGAGAGAGAAACGCATGAGCGCACGCACGGCCCGCGAGGCCGACTTCATCACGCACGACGGCGAAACGCTGTTCTATCGTCACTGGCCCGCCACCGGCCCGCGCTGCCGCGGCGCCATCGTGTTGCTGCACCGCGGACACGAACACTCGGCGCGCGTCGCGCACCTGGTCGACGAACTCGACCTGCCCGATTTCGCATTTTTCGCGTGGGATGCGCGCGGCCACGGCCGCTCGCCCGGCGCACGCGGCTACAGCCCGAGCGCGGCCGCGTCGGTGCGCGACCTGCAGACCTTCGTCGAACATATCCGCGACACGCACGGCATCGCGATCGAGGACATGGCGGTGGTCGGACAGAGCGTCGGCGCGGTGCTCGCAGCCACCTGGGCGCACGATTATGCGCCGCCGATCCGCGCGCTCGTCGTCGCGTCGCCGGCGTTCCACATCAAGCTCTACGTGCCGTTCGCGCGGCCGGGCCTGCGGCTGATGCACAAGCTGCGCGGGCTGTTCTACGTGAACAGCTACGTGAAGCCGAAATTCCTCACGCACGATCCCGAGCGGATCGCGAGCTATGCGTCCGATCCGCTGATCACGCGGCCGATCGCGGTCAACATGTTGCTGGACCTGCAAGACACCGCGCAGCGGATCGTCGCCGACGCGGCCGCGATCACCGTGCCGACGCAGCTGCTGATCTCGGGCGCCGACTGGGTCGTGCATCGCGGCCCGCAGGACCGCTTCTTCGAACGCCTCGGCGCCGCGCGCAAGGAGCGCATCGTGCTGCCGGGCTTCTATCACGACACGCTCGGCGAACGCGACCGCGCGCAGGCGCTCGCACCGCT